>CBDCSV010000001.1:0-593920 GCA_965221855.1 Rhodospirillales bacterium
TCTTGCAGGCCAGCACCACGCCGTCGAGCATCAGCGCCTTGTAGGCGTTCTTCAGCGGCCGGCGGTGGAATGCGGCGACCGACAGATCGAGGGTCTTGGCGACCCGGCTCACCGTCGCGGCCGAGACCGGACGCCCGAGCAGGGCAAGCAGGACCTCGCCGACCTTGCGGGTCGAGAGCCCCAGCACGAAGCCGGCCAGGATGGCGCGGTCGATCTCTGGAGCGCGCCTTGCGTAGCTCTTCAGAACCTCGGTCGGGCAGAAGTGCCGGGTGCGCGGCACGTTGAGCTCGATGTCGCCGAGCTCGCTGAGCAGGCGGCGCCGGTAGGTGCCGTTGCGCCGGTCGCGCATAGCGCTGCCATCGAGGCCGTCGAGCCAGCGATCCACCGCCTCGGCCATCCGGCCCTCGATGATCTCGGCCAGCGCCTGGCGGCCAAGCGGGCGATAACCCTCGCCCCAGTCCAATCCGCCTGCTTGCATCTCCTTCACCACCTCAAAGGCTTGTGGTAGGTTCTCAATCGTTACAGCTTGCTGTGGCATCGGGGTGCTCCTTCTTGCGGTTGTCGTGAACCACAGGGAGTACCCCACTCCCGCCTGACACATAAATCCTTACGTTACCTTCGCGTCGGAGGAGCGCCGCACCCGCTTCAGGGTAGGGAATCCCGTCTCAAATTTCCACAACCCATTGAACTGCCTTCATTTTTTTGGGATTTACCTGCGGCCCGCGGGCATGCCGCTGGGACGCCGTGCCCGTTGCCCGCGCCGATTATTACTCCTGATAACATTTTCCGGATTCACGCCCGTGAGGCGCGCTAGGGCCGGATTCGGTTGCCCACACGCCGCCCACGCGCCGCCATGACCGCCGGAACACCGTAACCCGGCGGCCCCGTCCGTCCACTCCGGCGCGGCTCAGGCCCGTCCCTGCATCCGCGCCAGTTGCGCCGCGCCGCTGCGCCGCGCCAATAGCCGCTTGCCGTAGCGGTTCACCATGGAGGGCGACTTCCACCGCCCGGCCTGGAGGATCGCCGGAAGCTCGATGCCGGCGGCGATCATGTCCTGGGCCGCGCCGACGCGGGCGCTGTGCCCCGAGAGGCCTCCAACCACTGTGTCCGGCAGGCCCGCCTCCCGCGCCATCGCCTTGAAGATGCGCGGCACCTGGCTCGGGTCGAGCCCCTCGCCGAGCTCGCCGCCCTTGGCGACCGAACGGAATAGTTTTCCATCTACGATTCCGGCCCTGTCGAGCCACTTGCGCACCAGCCGGACGGTATCGCGCGCGAGGTAGAGGCGTTCGCCGCGCCCCTCGCCGTCTGTCTTGGAGCGGCGCACCAGCAGCGTCCCGTCGCCGCCGATTTCCTCAAGAAAATCAGATACTTCCAGAGACGTGAGTTCGGTGCGCCGCAGCATGGTGTCGTAGGCGACGGCAAGCAGCGCCCGGTTGCGGTCGTCGATCAGCCTGTCCCCCGCGGCCTCCAGCAAACGCCGGCGCAGCGGCCCGGTCATGCCGTGCGCCTGATCCTGACGCCGCCCCTTGACGCGGTGCATGCGCCTGAGCGCGAGCCGCACGGCCGGGCTCTTGAGGATCTTGCCGCATCCGGTCTCCCGGTGGACCTTGGCGATGCTGGCGGCGTAGCGGCGCACCGTGGCCGGGGACTTCACCTCCGCCATCGCGTCGACGAAGGCGGCGACCGTCTCGGGCGCCGCCGGCAAGACCCTCTCTCCGCGTTGGTTGCACCACTCGGCATAGATGGCGAGATCGGACCTGAGCGCCCGTTCGGTATTGCTCGAGAACGCGCCGTTTGTTGCCTGCAGGAACCGTTGGAGCCGCGTCGCGAGCGCCGGTGCGAGTTCCTGTCCCGTCTTCTCGCAGGGGTCGAACGGGGGTTCGAGATACATATGCGCGCCTCCGGTCCGTCCAATCGAGAGCCCGCAGATTACTCCCGATAACGACAGTTATCGCGAGTAATCCGTAACCCCGGAAGAGAGATTGGGTATGGGAATTTTGACATTACTGTACATCGTTTTACCGGGTGCTTGCGACCCTGCAGCAGCGGCGTCCCGCGTCTTGAAACGGTAGAGAGCACCCGGCGCCGCTCCCATGCCCCCCCATGCCCCCCCCCGGCCCCGCTCGGGTTCGCGCACCCTGGCGCTGTCCGGCGCGGGCCTCGTGAGGTTCGTTCCCTGGGCTGCGGCCCAGGACATAGCAGTTACGAGTTGGGGCAGACATTGGCTTGTCGCAATAAGGGATTTCGGCGTCTCCGCAACGTCGCCCGGCAGCTATGAACATGCTGCGAGCCCTGCCCGGTTCTTCGGATTTTCTGTTTTCACCGGGAACTTCCATGCACAGTGAAACAAATGGCCGCCTCACGCGGCGTTTCGCGGCCCGACTGCTTCTGGGCCTCTGCCTGCTGGCGGCGGCCGCCGCCAGCGCCCAGGCGCAGGGCATGGAGCAACTGGTGAGGAATTTCGGCCAGCTACACAGCTCGGTCAACACCGCCGATACGATAGTTGCGCAGGCGTTCACCACGGGCAGCGCGCGCGCCTACGAGCTCTACAGCGTCCGGCTCTTTTTCGGGCCGACCGGCTCCGAGGACGACGACGGCATCCTCGTCCGCATTGCCCCGGACCTGAACGGCCAACCCGACCTGAGCGATCCGGCGGAGGTCATCTCGCTGACCGGTCCGACGCCGATCGCCGAAAACAGCGGCGGCAACATATTCCGCGCGCCGCGGGGCACGGAACTTTCAGGGACTACGACCTACCATGTCGTCGTCACCGCCGCGGACGGAACGGGGACAATAGCGCCCTACAGCTTGAGATGGACCGCCGGGAACGGGCAAACCGACGCAAAGGGGGACGGTTGGTCGATCGCCAACAACAGAAACCAGAAGCAGAATGACTCGGATAGCTGGGGGAGCCGCGCCCAAGCGCTCCTTATCCGCATCGACGGGAGGGTCTCCTCGAATGCGCGGCTGAGCGGGCTTGCGCTCAGCAATGCGGCGGACGATTCGGCCATCGCGTTCTCACCGCGCTTCCTGGCGTCCAGGACGAGCTACGCGGCGACCGTCGCGAAGGAGGTGACGCGGGTGACCGTGGCGCCGGCGACCGAGCATATCGGCGCGACCGTCGCCTGGCTGAACGCCTCCAACAGCCCGCTCACGGACGCGGACACGAACAAGGACGGCTTCCAGGTCGATCTCCCGACGGTGGGCGCGAACCCGATCCGGATGCGGGTGACGGCCGGGAACGGCACCACGAGGCTGACCTACAACCTGACGGTGACGCGCCGGGGCTCCTCGGACGCCACCCTGAGCGGGCTTGCGCTCACCAATGCGGCGGACGATTCGGCCATCGCGCTCTCCCCCGGCTTCTCGCCGTCCACGATGATCTACAGGGCGACTGCGGGGCTGGGCGGCCCATGCCGCCCCGCCCCGCTTCGAGGATGGGGATATTCCCATCCGGTTGCAGACCGAGGCCGACCTCCTGGCGGAGGCCGAGTGGGCGCTGTTGGCCTGGGAGAATCCCGGGGTGGAGGCATGGCGCTCGCCCTTCTGGTCCGGCATACCCATGCTCATCGGCGAACCCGAACCCGAGCCCTTGTAGGCATGCGCGTCCAAAGCTTCGCCGCCGGAATCAGCGCCGGTGACCTCAATCTCGGGATGTGGAAATGGAACTCCAACAGACCGGTCCACGTGGACCTGATCGACGAGAAGAGCCGGCTCTCTGGAGGTCAGACTCATTGAGCAGGTGTCGTGCCAATTCCTTTCCCGTGTGGTTCGGCGATGCACCGCTATTCGGCTGCATCGAGATCCCGTTCGATGCTGTCTCCGATGCGCGCTGCGGACGCCTTGACGGTGTCGCGGGCGAGATGGGCGTAGCGGGCCGTCGTCTGGACCTGCGTATGGCCCAACAACTTGCCAATCATCGGCAGGCCCTCGCCAAGTGCCAGCGCGCGGGAAGCGAACGAGTGCCGGAGATCGTGGATCCGCACGTCGTCGAGCTTGGCGCGCTCCCGGATGCGTCGCCAAGGATGCTGCAGGTCAGTCAGATGACTGCCCGGCTTCTTACCCGCTATCACCCAGGGATTGTCGTCGTCGCGGGGCAGGGAGGCTAGCAGCCGCACCGCCGAAGGCGCCAATGGTACTGCCCTTCCGCCGGTCTTGGTGTCGGGAAGCCGCAGTTCGCCTGCGTCGAGGTCGACATGCTCCCAGCGCAGCTTTTGGATCTCCGACAGCCGGCAGCCGGTCAGCATCAGGAGACGGATCGCGACCATCGCCGAGCGGCTCTCCGACCCGTCCTCCAGGATCTCGTCAAGAACCCGGCCGAGCCGGTTGAACTCGTCCGCGCTCAGGAAGCGTTCACGCTTCTCCTCCTTGTAGCGTTTGACATGCAGGCAGGGGTTCGAGCCGTCGGTGCGCAGGCCCCAAATCTCCGCCAAATTGAACATCTTCGAAAGTACTCCCAGGGTCCGGTTGGCCTGATACGGTGTCTCACGCATGCTGTGGTGCAGTTTGAATATGTCGCTCCTCTGGATATCCTCCACCTTGCGGGTTCCGATCTTGGGGTCGATAAAGAACTTCACAGACCGATTGTATTCGTACGCTGTGCTCGGTTTGCAATGGACCGGGACGTACTCTTCCAGAAACCGCTGGCCCAAAACCTTCATCGTCGCCGCCTTGCGGCCCTCGTCCCGAAGGGCGGCCGGATCCTTACCGCCCTTGGCATCGGAGATCAGCGCCATGGCGCGTCGCCGGGCCGTATCTGGAGCCACCGCGCCGTGGCGGCCCAGCGTCATGCGGCGCAGCCGCCCGTTGGCGCGGAATTGGACGACATAGTACTTGCGTCCCGAGGCGCGAACACGGAGCCCGAACCCCGGAAGATCGTTGTCCCAGTAGAACTTGTCGGTTCCGTCCCCGGTTATTCTGTCTACGGTTCGCTTTGTGATTTTGATCTGAGCAGGCATGGCAGTTTCCTGGCAAGTCGAACAGGGGGAGGACCATATCACATTGGGAATCACATGGGAATCACTAGGATTACAAACTCCGCGTATCTGTGCGCACGATTGTCGTGATGATCAGCTCTTCTATCGCCCAAAACCCCTGTTAAACCGCCAATTATCATAGTTGAGCGCTTCTCTGCGCATACATAATGGCAATTGTCGTTTCGATACCTATGCAAACTCATAACCTGAAGGTCGCAGGTTCGAATCCTGCCCCCGCAACCAAAAAATCCCCTCTTTTCAATATGATAGAGGGGATTTTATTTTTCCTCAACAGCGCAACATCGTTCAGGTACCGTATAGGTACCATTTTGAATCAATCTTCCGCCTACCAAGGCCGCGCCCATGCTTCGGGCGCCTCTGCCGGGATCTCGCCACACGCCCCCAATTCGCCACCTCCGCAACCTTACCCCGCAACCTTACCCTTGTCCGCCTTGCAGTTCCTCGTTCACCAGTTCCCGGTTCGTCCGCTGCCAGACATATTCCATGATTGGAACGGTCTCCAGCGCCTAGCCATCGAGGAGGGCCTTCGCGGTCGCGGCGTAGGTTTTCCAATCCATGTTCCCGGCGCCCTTCAGCACATGGGCGCTGCGCAGCATCCGAAGCGCCCAGTCCTCGCGACGCGGCTCCAGACGGGCGAAGAACCGGGCCCTCAGCCGGTCCGCCTCGCCGGATTCATCCATCGCCTGCTGAAGGACCGCCGTTCCCGCCGACCAGCCCTTCACCACGCGGTAATCGTCCGGCCACGCCGCGCTGAGCCCTTGGCCCGGGAGCGCACCAGGAAGCGCCTGCCTCCGTTGTCGATCTCGACCTCGGTCAGCGCGTCGAGGTCGCACAGGATGTCGGCCCATTCCGCCTTGATCCCGGCTTCGGCCATGCTCAGGAACAACTCCTTCTGCATCAGAAGGGCGAGGAACGAGCAGAACACGTGGCCGCGGATGAACGCGGTCATCGCGCCGCCATCGCTCAGCACCTCTTCGCGAACCTCCTTGCTGGCGCGCGGGCGAGCGCCCAGGATGTATTGCCAGCCGCGCGCCTCAATCGCCGCCATGGTGCCCTTGCTGATCATCCCCCGGTCCGCCACCAGGCACACCGAGCGGATCCCGAAGCGGTGCTGAAGACGCTGGGCAACTGCCTCCAGCGCCGTCACGTCGGCGACGTTCCCCGGCCACATCTCCGAACACACCGGTCGTCCGTCCTGGGTCAGCACCAGGCCCAGCACCATCTGGCGGCAGTCCGGACGGCGGTCCTTGGAGCGCCCGTGGCGCCCGATGGTCCGGCCGCCTCGGCCGGTGAAGTAGAGCGAGGTGGTGTCGAAGAACACCAGGTCGAGCTCAGTGAACAGATCCCGATGGCGCGCGAACAGCGCCTCCTCGACCTGATCCTTGACGCAGCGCGGCGCGTGGGTGGCGTGGTGCTGGTCGGCCTCCGGCAGCGGCTCACCCAGCCACGCCATCGCCCGGTACAGGTGCTGAAGCTCCAACTCGGATGCCCCGTCGATGACCTGGTCGCGCATCCAGCCGCAGGCCGCGCGGTCGGAGCCCGAGACCATGATGCGGTGGAGCACGCTGGCGAAGATCGCGCGCTCGACATCGAACCGGAAGCGCCGCCCGGCAACAAGCGCGTGCACGATCCCTTGGCAGCCGCTGCTCTGCCAAAGCTCCTCGAACACCAGGGCGGGGCCGATATGGCGCACCTCGACGCCGTCCTCGCCGTCGTCGCTCCCCGGCTGGGCGGCGAGCACCATGATCTGCTCGGAGAAGCGGCAGGCGGATTGCACCAGCCGGTCGAGGGTGCCGGTTTCCTGGAGATGGTCGAGGCGGCCGAGGGTTGCGATGACGCGCTGGCGGACCTTCTTGCCGTCTCGGTGGTTCTCGACGATCTGGATGTAGGTGTTGGGCCCGCTGACCTTGGCGCGGCAGAACATGGGGCGCCTCCATCAAGACACTACATATTGTGCCCCTAAACTGCCCGAATACAAATAAAAAAATAGCAAAACCTACCGTAACTTCCTCCCCATATGTGGCACCACATATTTGCTGCTCGCACACCGGAACAAGACAATAAAGCACGGAACTCCGCGGTCTCTTCAGCCGCCGATCACCAAATCAAAGCACAAACTGTCGAAGATAAGGCTAACTCGGTTTTCGCCTCGGGGCATGTTCGTCGAGGAACGCCCGGCAGAGCGCCGCCGACTTCGTGTACCCGGCAGGCGGCTTGATCCCCTTGCGCTTCGCGATCAAGGCCGCGAACTTCCGCATCTTCGCCGTCGGCGGCCTGTCCCCGCCGCCATGGGCTTCGCCGGGCAACGCTGCCCCTGCATCCGCGCCGCGCTCCCCCAGCCGGCCGATAATGCGCCGGGCCGAGTCGCACACCGCGTCGATCGCCCCCGTCATCTGCTGCCGGCCCGTCAGCACATCGTCGAGCAGGCATTCGAACTCCGCCGTAACGCCAGGATCGACCAGCGCGGGGTCGGCGTGCTTCAGTACGCCGAACAGCGCGAGCCCCCGGTCGGTGGGCACGATGTTCTTCCCCTTGGCCGTCAGGAACCCCTGCTTCTTCAGGCCCGCGATGATCTCCGCCCGCGTCGCCGGCGTACCGATCCCCTTCGCCTCCCGCAGCCGCTCGCGGAGCGCCTCGTCCTCGACGAAGCGCCAGGCGTTCTGCATCGCCTCGATCAGCGTGCCCTCCCGGTAGCGGGGCGGAGGACGGGTCTCCTTGTCCTCGATCTTCGTATCGCGGAGACGCACGGCCTCCCCGTCCCGCAACGGCGGCAGCGCCTGCGCCGCCTCGCCCTTCTCCTCGTCCGGCTTCCAGTCCGGAAAAGCGTCGCGCCAGCCGGCTTCAATGGGCTGGCGCCCGGTGGCCCGGAACCCGAACCCCCGTACGTCCAGCGTCACCGTGGTCTGACGGTAGCGGTAGTCCGGCATGACCGAGGCCAGGTAGGACCGCGCCACCGCATCGAACAGCTTCTTCTCGTCCGCCGTGAGCCGCGGCCAGACCTCGCGGAGATCGCCGATCTTGTTCACGTTGGGGATGATCGCGTGATGGCTCGCGCCCTCCAGCCCCTTGTCGTGGAAGGCCCCGTCCCGGCCCTTGCGGACCATCGGCGGCGACGGCACCGGAATGGCCGCGTAGGCCCGCCCCGCCCGCAGCCCCGCGACGATCTTCGGCGCGTCCCCGGCGGCGCTCTCCGGCAGGTGGCGCACCTCGGCACGGGGGTAGGTCAGGATCTTCTTGCCTTCCCCGTCGTAGAGTTCCTGCGCCACCTCCAGCGTCTTCGACGCCGTCCAGCCGAAACGCGAGCTGCACAGCTTCTGCAGCGACGGCAGGTCGTGCAGCCGCGGGGGACGCTGGCGCTTGTCCTCGACGCGCACGCCGAGCGGCCCCTCGAAGTCCCGCACGGCCTCGACGACCGCCTCCGCCTTGGCGCGTTTCACGATGCGCTCCTTCGGCGCGTGCCGCATCCTGAAGGCGCCGCCTTCGGCGTGCGCCGTCGTCACCACCTCGAAGTATGCCTTCGGTACGAACGCCCGGATCTCCAACTCGCGGCGGCACGCGATCGCCAGCGTCGGCGTCTTCACCCGCCCGATCCCGATCACGCCCCGCGAGTCCCGGCCCAGCGTGACCGTTGCCGTCCGCGTCAGCGACAGGTTGTAGATCTGGTCCGCCTGCCGGCGGGCCACCGCCGCCTCGTAGAGCCTGATGTGTTCGCCGTTGGGACGGGCGCGCCGGAACGCCCCGCGGATGGTCTCCGCGTCCTGCGCCGTGAACATCACCCGCATCACATCCCCCCGGTAGCGGCAGTGCTCCAGGATCTCCTGGCCGATCAACTGCCCCTCGCGGTCGCAGTCGGTGGCGAGCCACACCCGGTCCGCCGTCTTCAGCGCGGCCCGGATCGCCTTCAGCTTCGCCGCCTTGTTGCCGCCGGTGGCGGGTTTGGTGCCGTAGAGCCCGTCCGGCTTCAGCAGGGCCGTCGACCAGCGTTTCCAGGCCGGGTTGACGTCCTCGGGTTCACACAGGTCCAGCAGGTGGCCCTCCGCCGCGAGGACCTCCCCGTAGCGGGAACCCACGGCGGCCCGCACATCCTTCGCCTGGCTCGCTTTCTCCGTAATGACGATCTGGCGCGTCACGGCGAGACCTCATGCGAGGCCCCGCGGCCGTCCCCCGGTGCCGGCGCGGCCGCGATGGCGGCCAGGAACGGCACGGCGAACTCCTTCAGCTTGGCCGCGCCCACGCCGTTGACCTCGGCGAACTCCGCCTCCGTGCGCGGCCGCCTCCGCACCATGTCGATCAGTGTCCGGTCGGGGAACACGATATAGGCCGGCACACCGCGCGCCTTGGCAATCTCGAGGCGCAGCGCCTTGAGGGCGTCCAGCAGCGTGGTATCCCCGCCGGGCAGGGCCGGTTCCCCTGCATCGCCGCGGCCCGCGCCGGAGTCCCGGGCCTTCGCGGGCGTGCGCACGATGACCGTGTCCTCGCGGTAAAGGAACTCGCCGTCGCCGCGCAGCAGGTCCAGCCCCTTTTCCGTGATCCCGATCCCCCCATAGCCCCCGATGTCGATCCGCAGGAACCCCGTCGCCACCATCTGGCGGATCAGCGAACGCCACTCGTTCTTGCCGCGCTCCGCGCCCACCCCGAAGGTCGGAATCCGGTCATGGCCGAAGCGCGCGATCTTGTCCGTCCCGGTCCCTCGCAGAATGTCGATCAGGTGCGCGGCCCCGAAGCGCTGGCCCGACCGGTACGCGGCAGAGAGAATCTTCCGCGCATCCTCGGTCCCGTCGACGCGTTCCGAGGGATCGAGGCAGACGTCGCAGTTGCCGCACGGCTCGATCCCCTCCCCGAAATACTCCAGCAGCGCCACCCGCCGGCAGGCCGGCGTCTCGCAGTAGCCCAGCAGCGCATCCAAGCGCTTGTGCTCCCGGCGCTTGCGCTCCGGACCGGCATCCTCGTCCTCGATGAACCGGCGCCGCATCCTGATGTCCTCGAGGCCGTAGAGCATGTGCGCCTCTGCCGGGGCGCCGTCACGGCCCGCACGGCCGATCTCCTGGTAGTACGCCTCCACGCTGCCAGGAAGATCCGTATGGAAGACGTAGCGCACGTCGGCCTTGTCGATACCCATGCCGAAGGCGATGGTGGCGACGATAACCACGCCCGGCTCGGTCATGAATATGTTCTGGTGCGCCTCACGCTCCTCCTTCTCCATGCCGGCGTGGTAGGGGAGCGCGCGCACCCCGTCCGCCGCCAGCATGGCGGCGGTCTCCTCGGTCTTGCGGCGCGACAGGCAGTAGACGATGCCGCTCTCGCCTTCGTGCCGGGCGATGAAGCCGCCGAGTTGGCGCTTCCAGTCGCGCTTCATCTCCACCGCGAGCCTGATGTTGGGGCGGTCGAAGCCGAGCACGAACTGCTCGGCCCGTCCGCCGAACAGCTTGTCCACGATGTCGTTCCGCGTCACCTCGTCCGCGGTCGCCGTCAGCGCCGCGATGGGGACGCCGGGGAACAGATCGCGCAGCCGGCGGAGGTCCTCGTATTCCGGTCTGAAGGCCGGGCCCCACTGCGAGATGCAGTGCGCCTCGTCGATGGCGAACAGCCTGACCGGAAGCCGTGCGAGCGCCGCCAGCATGCGTTCCGTCATCAGCCGTTCGGGGGCCATGTACAGGAGCCGCGTCCGGCCCTCCGCCGCCCGCCGCCAGGCCGCGACGTTGGCGCCCCGGTCGTTCGCGGAATTGATGCAATCCGCCGCAACGCCCGCCAGCCCGAGCGCGGACACCTGGTCCCGCATCAGCGCGATCAGGGGCGACACCACCACCGTGAGCCCGTCCATCACCAGGGCGGGGATCTGGAAGCAGAGCGACTTGCCCGATCCGGTCGGCATCACCGTGAGCGCATGGCGGCCGTCGAGGAGCGCCTGGATTACCGCCTCCTGCCCAGGACGGAAACCTTCGAAGCCGAAGACCTCCCGCAACGCTTCCAGCGCAGCGTTCGGCGGATTGCCCGCCACGCCATCGCCCGGCCGATGAACAAACCCGCTATCCGCGATGCGGTAATCCATGCAGGCCTCCTAGCACGAGTCGGCTCGCCCGGTCCATTGCCGAGAAACAAAACTGCCGAGAAACGAAACCCGCGTCGATTCTCAGGGGAAACGCGAGCATGCCGGTGCGATGTTGCGCTGCGAGCAGCGGGTTTTGAGGGCGTGTTGTGTCTGTTAGGTTGCGATACGGACGGTATCGGCTTTTTTGAGGTTGGTGCTCAAGGGGCGATGGTATCCGCAAATCTGTTTGCTGACATACCGATGGGAACCTCATGGCCACGAAAACGACCCTCAATGCGGACAACCTGCGAGCCCTCGGGGCCGAGCGTCTGGCCGACCTGCTGATCGAGGTCTGCACGGGAGATGCGGCGATCAAGCGTCGCCTTCGCATGGAACTGGCCGACGCGGCGGGACCGGATCACTTGGCCCGGGAAATCCGCAAGCGTCTGACCTCCATTGCCCGCGCCCGATCGTTTGTCGAAGGGCACGGCGTCCGCGCTCTCGCGAATGACCTCGAAACCCAGAGCAAGGCCATCGTCGAGCAGGTGGCGCAAGCGAATGCCGGGGAGGCTCTCGAGCTGCTTTGGCGGTTCATGGCTCTGGCGCAATCCGTTTTCGGCCGTTGCGACGATGGCAACGGCCGGATCATCGGTGTCTTCCAAAATGCCTGTGGCGCCATCGGCGCCCTCGCCGGACAGGCCGAGGCCGATCCCATCGATCTCGCTGAGCGGGTATACGACGCCCTGATCGTGAATGGCCATGGCCAATACGACGACCTGATCGCCGTCGCGGCGCCAGCGCTCGGAAAGGACGGACTGGAGCATCTGAAACGGCGCATGCTCGACTTGTCCGATCAGCCGGTGGAGCGGCCGGACGACAAGGAGCGGGTGACGATCGGCTGGTCGTCGTCCGGTCCGATTTATGCCGACGAGTTGGAGGAGCGGTCACGGCTCCGCACGGTGCGTTCGGCGTTGGAGGATATCGCCGACGCCCAAGGGGATGTCGATGCCTTCATCGCACAGTATGACGAGAAGGCCCGGAAGGCGCCGAGGATCGCCGCCGGGATTGCCCGCAGGCTACTCGGCGCGGAAAGGGCGGAGGAAGCGCTGGCAATCATCGATGGGGCCGAGCGTCGGCCATCGGACAACTGGATCTGGCCGGACTTCGACTGGGAGGATGCCCGGATCGATGCGCTCAATGCCCTGGGACGCTCCGACGAGGCTCAGCAGGTCCGGTGGCATTGCTTCGAGCGCTCGCTGTCGTCCGACCATTTGAGGGCATATCTGAAGGAGCTGCCCGATTTTGATGACGTGGAGGCGGAGGAGAAGGCCCTCGACCACGCGCAAGGATATCCCGAACGCCTCGGCGCCTTGTGGTTTCTTGTTTCATGGCCCGCCCTGGATCGGGCGGCCCGGCTGGTGATCGATCATGCCGACGACCTGGACGGGGACCACTACGGAATTCTGACGCCGGCTGCGGATGCCCTGGCGGCCCGGCACCCGCTGGCGGCCACGCTGGTGCTGCGGGCCATGATCGACTTCTGTCTGGGACGGGCGCGGTCGAGCCGCTACAGGCACGCCGCCCGCCATCTGCTGGAATGTTCCAGCTTGACGTCGGCCGTCACGGACTTCGGCCCCTTCGAGACGCACGACATCTACGAGGCCCGCCTCCGCCAAGAGCATGGCCGCAAGACTTCATTCTGGAGCCTCGTGGGCTGAGAGAGCCTGATATGAATCTCGACTGGTCGCCCGCGTTGCCCCGTCAGCGACCCCAAAGGACCTGAACGCCCTGCAGATCGTCGAGACCGGCAAGCTCTCGTGCAAATCGATGTAGGCCTACCTTACCATCTCGGGTCCACTCCCGGTGTGTCCGGCCCGCTGCCGTGCGCTGGGGCCTTCGACGGTCACGCGTTCGTCGTCACCCCCCAAACCGTCATCCGACCGGCCCGAAGCCATCCAGCCACCCGGAGTGGAGCGGCCGGCTTTGGGGTGGCGAAGGCCGGGCGCCCGGAGGGAGCCCGCGCCCCCGTCCCGCCGAACCGGAGGCCGCCCATGACCGATCCAGACACCGTTTCCGCCGACTATACGCTCCGCCCGAGCGAACTTGCCGAGACCCTGGCCCTGCTCGTGGAAGCCCGCCAGCCCACGATCCTGTGGGGCGCTCCGGGGTGCGCCAAGAGCGCGCTCGCCCAACAGGTCGCGGACGAAGCGAACCGCCGGTATCTCGATGTGCGGGCATTGCTCCTCGACCCCGTGGACCTGCGCGGCATCCCGTGGCGCGATACGGACGGCCGCACCCGCTGGGCCCCGCCGGCCTTCCTGCCCCCCGCCGGCGATCCCGGCCGCTGGCTCGTCAACCTGGAGGAACTGCCCTCGGCGGTGCCCATGGTGCAGGCCGCCCTCTACCAACTGGTGCTCGACCGCAAGGTGGGCGAGTACGAACTGCCCGAGGGCGCCTCGCTGATCGCCTGCGGCAACCGCGAGACCGACCGAGGCGTGGTCCACCGCATGCCGACGCCGCTGGCGTCCCGTTTCGTCCATCTCGAGATCCGTGTGGACGCGGAGGACTGGCTCGCCTGGGGCGCGGCCAACGGCATCGCGCCGGAAGTGCTGTTCTACATCCAGATGCGCCCCGACCTGCTGCACAGCTTCGATCCCCAGGCGAAGGAAAAGGCGTTCTGCTGTCCCCGGACCTGGGAGATGGTCTCCAACGTCGTCAACCAGAGGGGCAATCCCGATCCGGCGGTGGAGCGGGCCCTGTTCCGGGGCACGGTCGGAGAGGCAGCGGCGGTGGAGTTCTCGGCTTTCCTCAAGGTGTGGCGAGAGTTGCCCCATCCGAAGGCGGTCCTCGACGATCCCGGGAACGCCATCGTGCCGGACAACGCGAGCGCGCTGATCGCCCTCTGCGGCTCCCTCTACCGCATGGCCGACGACATCACCCTCGAGTCCATCGTCACCTACGCCCGGCGCCTGCGCCCGGAGGTCGGCGAGTTCCTGGTCGGGTCCTGCATCCGCCGCGATCCGGACCTTCAGCGCTCGCCCGCCTTCATCCGCTGGGCCGCCGCCCGCACCCAGTAGCTATCCTCCAGGGAGAACAACCCCATGAACCTCACCCACGACGCCATGCTGGTCGGCCTCAGGATCACCGCCTGGTCCGGCCGGCTCTATGACCGCAAGGCCAGCACCCATGTCGCCGTCCATCACGAGGCGAGCGTCAGCGCCGGGCGCTATAACAAGTGCCTGCTGCCCAGGGCCGCCTTCGCGGCGCTGACCGCCACCATGAGCGCGGCGCGCGGCACCCACTACGCCAATACGCTCCCCTGGGACGACCAGGGGAGCCGGCTGCTCACCGTCGCCAACTACGAGCGCTATACCGAGCTCATGGACGAGCTCAGGGAGCGCATGGTCCGCGAGCGGGCCCGCTTCATCGAGGATTACGACGACAATATCGACAAGGCCCGGCTCGACCTCGGCAAGCTGTTCCGCATCAAGGACTATCCCTCGAAAGAGGCGCTCCAGGGCAAGTTCGGCCTCCGCTACCGGATTATTCCGGTGCCGGACGCCGACCACTTCATGGCGAAGCTCGCCTCCGACGATACCGACCGGGTCAAGCGCGATATCGAAAGCCAGATCGAGGAGCGCCTGCACGACGCGGTGGGCGACCTCTACCGGCGCCTGGGCGAGGCCGTGGAACGGGTCTCCGAGCGTCTCCGGGAAGACGACGAGGGCAAGCCCCTGGTGTTCCGGGACTCCATGATCGGCAATATACGCGACCTGGTGGACGTGGTGCCCCGTCTCAACATCTTCGGCGACGAGACCCTTGCCCGGCTCTGCAGCCAAGTGAAGGACAGGATCGCCGGCGTCGAGCCCGACGCGCTCAGGCCGTCCAAGACCTTCGATCCCGCCGCCCGCGCCCGGGTCAAGCGCGACGCCGATGCCCTCGCCGAGAAGTTCGCGGGGTATTTCGGGGAGGGGGATGATAGTGGAGCGGCCGAGCAGCCGCGGGAGGCCGCCTGATGGCCGCCCGCGTGCGCTCGGAATCGGCCCAGCGGGTCAGCGGCTGCGTCACCGCGCTGCTGCGCGAGCAGCCCTTCTTCGGCAGTCTCGCCCTCCGCCTGCCGGTCCGCCCCGATGGGGCCCGCGAGACCGTGGCGAGCGACGGGCGGGAGATCCGCTATTCGCCGCAATGGATCGCGGAGACCGACGCGCACATCATCGAGACCGCCATCGCCCGGGTGGTGCTGGCCTGCGCCCTCAAGCACCACACCCGGCGGGGGGAGCGCGACCCGGAACGCTGGCAGCGCGCCTCCCAGTTGGTCACCCACGGCCTACTGCGGGACGCCGGCTTCACGCTCCCGCCCGATGCGGGAGCGTGGGACGGGATCAGCGTCGAGCAGGCCTACGACCGCCTGCCGGAGCCCGAGCCGGATGCGCCCGGCAATGACGGCGGTCCGCCGTCCGGCCTGGACGGCGGTTCCCCGGACCGGGACGGTTCCGGCACGCCGCCGAGCTGCGACCCGTCCGGCACCGGCGAGGTGATGGATACCCCCGCGGGCGGCGGGAACGACGACGAGTCCGGCCCGTCGCCGGGCGGCGTCGCCGCCGAGGAACAGGACTGGGACGAGGCAATGCACCAGGCGCTCAGTCTCGCCAAGGCCCAGGGCAAGGCGCCGGGCGGGATCGAGGAGACGGTCCGCGGCGCCCATGCGAGCACATTGGACTGGCGTTCCCTGCTGCGCCGCTTCATGACCGACGCGGCGAAGAGCGACTATTCCTGGAGCGTGCCCAACCGGCGCTTCATCGATTCCGGCCTCTACCTGCCCTCCATCCGCTCCGAGGGCATGGACGCCATCGCCGTCATCTTCGACACGTCGGGCTCGGTCGATACCGAGGCGCTCACCGCCTTCTGGTCCGAGGTGCGCGGGGCCGCCGCCGAGATCCGGCCCGAGCGGGTCGTCGTCCTCCAGGTCGATGCCGCGGTGCAGGACGCCGCCGAATACGCCCCCGACGACCTTCCCGGCGAGATCGTCGTCAAGGGCCGGGGCGGCACGGACTTCCGGCCGGGCTTCGAATGGCTCGACGAGCAGGACGTCCGGCCCGCCGTCTGCCTTTATTTCACGGACATGGAGTGCAACCGCTACCCCGACGCCGAGCCCGGCTACCCGGTGCTGTGGTGCGATTGGCGGCCCGGGGCCGAGGACCCCGACACACCCCCACCCTGGGGTGAGCGCATTGATATCGCGACGGTGTCACCGCACAACTGGTAACGTCAAGAGTTGTGTGTCAGGGAGAGAGGGGTACTGATTCCCTGAGACTTGTTTTCGTGAATGAAGACCGCGAAGAGGATGCGGTCCATTGAGGTCTTGTCCTGGAAGGTTCCCATGGGCCGGGTTCGTCTCCGGACCTCCCGGAACCGTCGTTCGATGGCGTTGGTGGTCCTGACCTGCTTTCGTTCGGCAAGGGTCTTGTAGCGGAAGCAGGTGAGCAAGTCGTCGAGGTCGTTGCGCAGGCAGGCGACGGCCTTGGGGTAGGTCTGCTCCCAGGCGTCGGCGAAGCGGCGGGCGGCGCTGAGCGCCTTTGGCCGAGTGTCTGCGTTCATGACGTCGTGGACGTCGGCCTTGACGGCCTCCTGGTCGGTCTTGCGGACCTTGTCGAGGATGTTGCGCATCTTGTGCGCCCAGCATCTCTGGACCGGGATGCCGTGATAGACGACCGGCAAGGCGGCGAGCAGGCCTTGGCCGCCATCAACGCAGATCATCTCAAGGCCCTCGCCGGTGAGGCCGCGGCGGTGCAACGCGGTGAGGAAGCGCTCCCACTCCGCGGCGCTCTCGCTGGCGGCGAGTTGGAAGTCGATAATCTCCTTCTTGCCGTCGTGCCGTATGCCCAGCGCCACCAGGACCGGCCTCCTGAGCGCGCCGGCGCCGGTCTTGCAGGCCAGCACCACGCCGTCGAGCATCAGCGCCTTGTAGGCGTTCTTCAGCGGCCGGCGGTGGAATGCGGCGACCGACAGATCGAGGGTCTTGGCGACCCGGCTCACCGTCGCGGCCGAGACCGGACGCCCGAGCAGGGCAAGCAGGACCTCGCCGACCTTGCGGGTCGAGAGCCCCAGCACGAAGCCGGCCAGGATGGCGCGGTCGATCTCTGGAGCGCGCCTTGCGTAGCTCTTCAGAACCTCGGTCGGGCAGAAGTGCCGGGTGCGCGGCACGTTGAGCTCGATGTCGCCGAGCTCGCTGAGCAGGCGGCGCCGGTAGGTGCCGTTGCGCCGGTCGCGCATAGCGCTGCCATCGAGGCCGTCGAGCCAGCGATCCACCGCCTCGGCCATCCGGCCTTCGATGATCCCGGCCAGCGCCTGGCGGCCGAGCGGGCGGTAGCCCTCGCCCCAGTCCAGTCCGTCTGCCTGCATCTCCTTCACCACCTCAAAGGCCTGTGGTAGGCTCTCAATCGTCACAGCTCGCTGTGGCATCGGGGTACTCCTTCTTGCGGTTGTCGTGAACCACAGGGAGTACCCCACTCCCGCCTGACACATAAATCCTTACGTTACCGCACAACTGGCGGCATGGACATCTATCATGCAATTGAGCTACATTGTAGCACAACTCGGAGGATCGACACATGCGCACCGTGGTTCGTGCTCGCATCGACGAGAAGACCAAGCTGGAGGCCGCCGCCGTGCTCGACGCGATTGGCCTCACCGTCTCCGACGCCTTCCGCCTGATGATGGTGCGGATCGCGGCCGAGAAGCGCCTGCCCTTCGAGCCGCTGGTGCCGAACTCGGAGACCGTCGCGGCGATGGAGGCCGCGCGGCGGGGCGAGGTGGTCACGGTCGGCGACGTCGACGGCCTGATGGCCGACCTCCATGCGGACGATTAGGCGGACCGCGGCCTTCAAAAGGGACTACAGGCGCGAAAGGAAAGGCCGCTTCGCCAGGACCATAGATGCAGAGTTGGCCCGTGTCGTGGCCGAACTGGCGGAAGACCGGCCGCTCGCGCCACGCCACCGCGACCACGCTCTTGGCGGCCAATGGAAGGATCACCGGGACTGTCATGTCCGGCCCGACCTCGTCCTGATCTACCGCAAGCCCGACGCCGAACACCTCGATCTGGTGCGCCTCGGCTCCCACAGCCAACTCGGCCTGTGACCGGCAGAATCGCCTGTGGGGCCGCGGTCTCCGCCGTCCCATAAGGGCCTGCGTCCCCGAAAACGGCCGGCGCAATTGATCACCGGGCAGGCCACGCGACGCCCGCCCGCCGCTTCCTCCCACCGCAACCGATCCATACGCAACACCGCCAGCCCGTCCCGGCCGCCGGCGCCTCGCGGTGCACCGCCGGGAGGCGGAGCCGGGCGGCGGTCCGGTCGAAGCGGGCGGGCCGGCGGGAGCCGATCCCCGATACCGCTTTCTCCTTATCCACACACCAAAGAGGGAGGTTCGCATGAACTTCATCGCCCCCGGGTCCGAACCCGCCATCCGGGAGATTCCGCTCTCCCGACTCGCGCCCGCGCCGGAGAACGTCCGAAAGACCCCGCCCGACGGCTGCGACGACGCCGCGCTCAAGGCCTCCATCGCCGCCCTCGGGCTGCTGGAGAACCTGGTCGTCCGACCGGACGAGCCCGCCGAGGGCGGTGCCGAACGCTTCGCGGTCGTCGCCGGCGGGCGCCGCCTCAAGGCCATGCGGGCGCTCGCCGAGGACGGCGTGCTGGACGCCCACCATCCCGTGCCCTGTCAGGTCAGGACCGGGGATGCCGGGACCGCCGAACTCTCGCTGGCCGAGAACGTCATGCGCATCCCCATGCATCCGGCGGACCAGGTGACGGCCTTCGCGGAACTGGCCGCGGCCGGCCAGCCGGTTTCGGCGATCGCGGCGCGGTTCGGCGCGTCCGAGCGCATCGTCGAGCAGCGCCTGCGCCTCGGCAACGCCGCGCCCGAACTGCTGGACGCCTACCGGGCGGACGAGATCGACCTCGAAGTGCTGAAGGCCTTCGCCGTCACCGCCGACCGGGAGCGCCAGATGGCGGTCTGGGAACAGGTCTCCGGCCAGGACCACCGCCCGTCGGCCTGGCAGGTGAAGCGGCTCTTGACCGAGGAGCGGGTGCCGGGAACTGCCGCCGTTGCCCGTTTCGTCGGCGTGGACTCTTACGAGGCCGCCGGCGGCCAGGTGCTGCGCGACCTGTTCGCCGACGAGCACGAGCACGGCGTCTGGTTCGAGGACCCGGTGCTGCTGGAGAAGCTCGCCATGGAGAAGCTCCGTGCCGCCGCCGACGAACTGGCGGCGCGCTGGAAATGGGCCGTCCCCATGGTCGAGGTTGCCTGGGACGACACAGCCTCGTTCGGCCGTATCGAGCCCCAGCCGGGCACGCCCACCGACGAGGAGCGGGCGGAGACCCGGAAGCTGGAGACCCGTTACGGCGAGATCAACGGCCTCGGCGAAGACGAATGGACCGATGACATTGTCCGGGAGGCCGAGGCGATTGAGGCCCGCCTCGACGAGATCGAGGGCGCCGTCGAGGCCCGCGCCATGTGGCGGCGGGAGGACTTCTCCATGGCGGGCTGCATCGCCACCATCGGCCGCGACGGCTCACTCCATGTCATCGCCGGGCTGGTCAAGCCCGAGGACATGCCGAAGCCGGATCAGATCGGCGACGGGGCAACGGGGGACGCCGACGGCCACGGCCCGGACGCCGGGGACCATGCCGCCGGTTCGGCTGTCTCCCAGCCCATTGCGGAGCCCAGGGACCGCGCGGCCGAGGCGCGCAAGGAGGCCGGCGTCGGCATCGGGCTCGCCGACGATCTCCGCGCCATCCGCACCGCGCTGGTCAAGGCGAAGCTCTCGGGCGACTTCGAGGCCGCCTTCGACCTCGCGCTGTTCCAGATGGGCCGCGCGGTGTTCGCGACGGGCTATCACAGCGAAGCCCTCGACATCGCGGTCAGGGAGACCCCGGACCGCCCCGTGACCCGGATGAACGATGCGGAGTTCACGGGCTGGTCGCCGGGCGAGGCCATGCTGGAGGACCGCTCGCACCTGTCCTTCGACTGGATGGAGATGGAGGATGACGGCGAGGCCTTCGCGGCGCTCAGGGCGCTGCCCCGGGCCGAGAAGGAGGCGCTGTTCGCGGCCTCTGTCGCACGCACGGTGAAGGGTCAACTCGCCTTCGAGCCCCAGGCCCGGCCCGAGTTCGAAGCCACCGTGGCCCGGCTCGACATCGACTTCGCCGCCCATGTGCGTCCGACCGCCAGCATGCTGTGGTCGCGGATCAACAAAGCCCAAGTCCTCGACATCGCCCGCACCGTGTTCGGGCTGGCCTGGGCGTCGGCCCGGTCCAAGTACAAGAAGCCCGCGCTGGCGGACGCCATGGAAGCCGCCTTCGCCGCCGGCAACCCGCCGACGGGCGTCAGCGCCTCCATGCACGCCAGGGCCCTTGCCTGGGTCCCGCCCGGGTTCGCGGCGTTCGACACCGGCCGGACGGTCGAAGACGGCGATGCCGGGGACACCGAGGCGGAAGCCGCCTGGAACGATTCAACCGGGGACGCTGAGGTCTCGGAACCCGCGGAACCGGCCGCCGGCTCCGGGACCGCGACCGCGGAGGCGGCGTCTGACGGCATCGGGGCGGCCGGTCCGGTCAACGGGCACGGCGCCCATCCGGACCCGGAAGAGATCCCCGGGTTCCTCCAACGCATCCAGTAGCCGCCGCACGAGCGCCCCGCCGGGTTCGCCGCCCGGCGGGGTGTTTCCGGATCCCCAACTCCATGGAGGACATCGCCATGAGCCATCGGAGCGACCCCGGGTCCCGCACCATCCGCGCCCGCATCCACGAGAGCGCCGTGAAGCGGGTTACCCGCATCTATGCCGCAACCCTCGCCGACATCTTCGCCGAGACCCTGCAGAACAGCCGCCGCGCCGGCGCCACGGGGGTGCGGGTTTCGGTTTGCGCAACAGAGGAACACGTTACCGCCTCCAACTCCGCGGCCGGCCAAACCCCCCATACCGTCACCGTTTCCGACGATGGCGCGGGCATTGCCGATGCGTCCGTACTTCTCAGCTTCGGCGAGAACGGCTGGAACGGCGCGACGGTCCGGCGCGAGGACGCCGCCGGGTTCGGCTTCGCCAGCCTGGCGCGGCGCAACTGCGCCGTCTCGTCCAGGCCGCGCTCGCCGGACGGGAAGATTGTGTCCGGCTGGCGCGTCGAACTGGAACCGGCGCATTTTCTAGGCGAGGCGGACGCCCAGGTGCATGCGGACGACACTGCCCCCCATCCCCATGGGACGTCGGTCTCGTTCGAGGCGGCGGAAGCCATGGACGCCATCCGCAACGCGGCCGGGAATGCCGCCCGCCATTATCCCCTGCCGGTCGTGTTCGACGACCGCACGGACGCAAACGCCGCCGCCGAAGAACTGCCGCGCCGCGCCTTCCTCGACGGCGCGGTCCATGCCGAGCCCTGGCGCGGCATCGTCTTCGGCGTCTTCAAGGACCGCCGGAGCGGCTACAACAACCCCGACCTCAACTTCTTCGGCCTCACCCTGCCGGTGAGGCTGCCGGACATCGAGACCGTCCACGGTCCGGCCTGGACCGTATCGGCCGACGTGGACGACTGTCCCGATCTCGAACTGGTCCTGCCGGCCCGCAAGGAGGCGGTCGAGAACGCCTTCCTCGAGGAGATGCGGGAAGCCGCCCGGCTCGCAATCTACCGCGCCATGGCCAACCATCCCTCGCCCCGCCCCGCCTTCGAAGATTGGACCCGGGCGCGGAACGCCGGTATCCACATCGCGCCGCCGCCCGCAATGCTCCTCCCCTGGCGGCCCGCCATCGCCGACTGCAACGACTGGCGCGAACCCGACAAGCCCGCTCCCGCCGGCTCCAAAGCCCTGGTCATGGACTTCGACCCGGAACCGCCGGAAGCCCAGGCGCTCTGGCGGGCCGCCCAACGTAACGGCGCCGCGCCGCGCCTGTTCGAGGCCGACCGCAGGCTGGAAGGCTATAGCTGGTACGACGCCATCGAGAGGGCCGTCCGCCTTGATGCCGAGGCCACCGTCGGGCGCCGCCCGTATGCGCTCGACAACTATCCCGTCCCGGAGCGCACCGGCGCGCCCGAGGCGCCATTGGCGCAACGGCCCGATGGGATCCGTCTCAGCCTCGCCGTGCGGTCCGGAAAGGGGGCCGGGCGCATCATCGGCCTCGACGCCGACCTCGTCTTCGCCGGCGAGGCCTGGGCCTATGCCGGCGACGCCCTGCCGCTGGTCACGCGGAAGAGCGCCCTCCAGCCGCACCAACTCGCCCAACTGCTCGCGGCCGCGTTCTTCTCGCCCTCCGACGATGCCGATGCGGACAGCTGGGAGACCCAGAGGCAGCGCTTCGACGAAGAAGCGCTCCACATCGCCACACGGCTGTTGCTGTCCGACGACGAGGCCTGCCGGCAATCCATTGCCGAGGCGGTGCGGCGCGAACTCATGTGGCTCGCGCCTCCCGGCCGCGCCATCGATATCCGCATCCGCCGGCCCGACGTGACCGTCACCCTCGGCGCCGGCGAGGAGGCCTCATCGTAGGCCGGGCCCGAACCGTCTCCCACTCTAGTCCAACGAGGAACCCGGCCATGTCCGAACCCGTCAACGCCACCCCATTCGATCCCGCCATCGCCGGCGTGCCGACCCACGAGGCCGCCGCCGTCCGCCGCCTGCCGACGTCACTCCAGTAAGGAGACCAACCCATGCTCGACGCCCATCCGGCAACCGACGCCCTCGCGCGCGCGCCCCTTCCCACGCTTGCCGCCGATCCGACCGCATCGTCCGACCGCCCGGTGGCGGGCGATGCCCTGTTCGCCGCCGCCCAGACCCTGCTGCCGGTGCTGGAGGCGGGCAGGTCGCTTGACGCCGCGACGCTGCGGGACGCCATGACGGAGGCCTTCGGTGCATCCGACGCCGTGGGCGGCTGGGTCTGGAAGGACGCCTACGAGGCTGCCGAAGCCGCCTGTGTGCTGTTCCTGCAGCGCTACGGAAGGGGCATGCGCCGCGCCTGCGGCGCCGAAGCGGACGGCCCCCGCCGCATGCTGGCCATGCTGGAGGCCATCGCGGCGCTGGAACCCTCCCACACCAGGCGCTCCGAGGAGCAGGTCCGGCTCCAGCAGTTCTCCACCCCGCTGCCCCTCGCCTATGCCGCTCTCCAGGCCGCCGCCATCCGGCCGGGCGATATCGTGCTGGAGCCCTCGGCCGGCACCGGCATGCTGGCGGTCATGTCGGAATGCGCGCTGGGCGATCGGGTATCGGGCGCGCTTCATCTCAACGAGATCGCCCGGACGCGGGCGCGGCTCCTCACCCGGCTGTTCCCGCAGGCCGCGGTTACCGCTTTCAACGCCGAGTCCATCGCCGACCGGCTGCGCGGCGCCCGCCCGACCGTGGTGCTGATGAACCCGCCCTTCTCGGCAACGCCAGGCGTCGACCGCGGCCGCCGCGACGCCGACCTCCGTCATGTCCGCTC
The DNA here is from genome assembly GCA_965221855.1 of Rhodospirillales bacterium. Taxonomy (GTDB): domain Bacteria; phylum Pseudomonadota; class Alphaproteobacteria; order Rhodospirillales; family UBA2165; genus JAJDXO01. The sequence goes on from CBDCSV010000001.1 coordinate 23,489, forward strand.
CGCCGCCTCCATGCTGCCGACCGGCGGACGGCTGGTGACCATCACCTCGGCCCATTGCGTCCCGGGCGACGCCGTCGGCCGCCTCGATCCCCCGGCGCGCTGCATCTTTACCATGACCATCGACGGAAGCGCCTACGCACGGCGCGGCACCGGGTTCGACACCCGCCTCACCGTGCTGGAGCGAGGCGACGGGCCGGCCGTCGAACTGGACGGCACTGCCCGCGCCGCCAACGCCGCCGAGCTGCTCGACGCCGTCATCACGCAGGTACCGCAGAGGCAGCCGATCGCGCCTGCGCCGGCACCGTCCGGTCCCGCCCGCGACCTGTTCGGCAAGCCGGTCGCCCCGAAGACCGCGCCGCGCCGGAGGCCCGGGCCCGCAACGACGTCCGAGGCGCGCCAAACCCATGACTGGGGGCCGGTTTCGGAACTGGTCGTCGAGACCGGCCCGGTCGAGACCTCCTCCGATACCGATTCCCCTCCCGCCGACACCGGCCCCTATGCGCCCTGGCGGCCGGGCGCCGTCAGGGTGCCTGGCGCGGTCGAGCATCCGACGCCCCTGGTCCAGTCCGCCGCCATGGCCGCCGTGCCGCACCCGGCGCCGGCGTACCGGCCCATGCTGCCGGGGCGCGTCGTCACCGACGGCCTGCTGTCGGACGCCCAGCTCGAGAGCGTCGTCCTGGCGGGGGAAGCCCATGCCCGGCACCTTTCCGCCGAATACCGCATCGGCTCCCAATGGGAGACCGTCCACCGCCGCAAGCTGGGCGATGACGGCAACGAGGAAGAGACCGACACGTCCTTCGTCACTCGGGAAGGCGAGACCCTGTCGGAGCCGGTTCGCTTCCGCCGGGGCTGGATGCTGGGCGACGGCACCGGCTGCGGCAAGGGCAGGCAGGTCGCCGCCATCATCCTCGACAACCGCCTGCGCGGCAGGAAGCGCGCCCTCTGGCTGTCGCAGTCCGACAAGCTGCTGGAGGACGCACGCCGCGATTGGACGGCGCTCGGCGGGCTCGAGAGCGACGTCATCCCCCTCGGCAATTTCCGCCAGGGAATGGAGATATCCCTCGATGCCGGCATCCTGTTCGCCACCTACGCCACTCTGCGCTCGCCGTCCCGCCAGGGGAAGCCCTCGCGGCTCGACCAGATCGTCCAGTGGCTGGCGGGCTCATTGGACGAGGAGGACCGCCACGCCTTCGATGGGGTGATCGTCTTCGACGAGGCCCACGCCATGGCCAACGCGGCGGGCTCCAAGTCCGAACGCGGCGAGACCAAGCCGTCCCAGCAGGGACGGGCCGGATTGCGGTTGCAGAACGCCCTGCCCGACGCCCGCATCGCCTATGTGTCGGCCACCGGCGCCACCACGTTGCCGGGTCTCGCTTATGCCGGCCGTCTGGGCTTGTGGGCCGCCGGCGAGACGCCCTTCGAGAGGCGGACGGAGTTCGTCTCCGCCATGGAGGCGGGCGGCGTCGCTGCGATGGAGGTGGTCGCGAGGGACCTCAAGGCGCTGGGCCTCTACCAGGCCAGGGCCTTGGCCTATGACGGGATCGAGGTCCATATCCTCGAACATCCCCTCACGCCGGAGCAGCGGCGCATCTACGATGCCTATGCGGGTGCCTTCAAGGTGATCCACGCCAACATCGAGGAGGCATTGAAGGCCACCGGCATCGTCCAGGGCGAGGATACCCTCAACAGGAACGCCAAATCCGCCGCCCTCAGCGCCTTCGAAAGCACCAAGCAGCGCTTCTTCGGCCATCTGCTGACCGGCATGAAGTGCCCCTCCACCATCCGCGCCATCGAGGCCGACCTCGAAGCCGGCCGCTCGGCGGTGGTCCAATTGGTCTCCACCGGCGAAGCCCTGATGGAACGCCGCATCGCCGAGGTTCCGGCCTCCGAGTGGGACGACCTCAACATCGACCTCACGCCCCGGGACGCCATCCTCTCCTACCTGATGCACGCCTTCCCGGTGCAGTTGCAGGAACCCTTCACCGACGACGGCGGCAACCTGCTGAGCCGCCCCGCGACCGACGCGGAGGGCAACCCGGTCATCTGCACGGAGGCCGAGGAGCGGCGCGACGCGCTGGTCGAGAAGCTGGCGGCGCTGCCGCCCGTCCCGACCGCTCTGGACCAGATCGTGCAGCACTTCGGCCACGAGGCCGTGGCCGAGGTCACGGGACGCTCGCGCCGGGTCCTGCGCATCACCGACGCCAGGGGCGAGCGGCTGGCCCTGCGCTCCCGGCCGGCCTCGGCCAATCTCGCCGAGACCGCGGCGTTCATGGAGGGGAGCAAGCGCATCCTGGTGTTCTCCATGGCGGGCGGCACGGGGCGGAGCTACCACGCCGACCTCTCCCGCGGGAACACGGAGCGGCGCATCCACTACCTGCTGGAGCCGGGCTGGCGCGCCGATCAGGCGATCCAGGGGCTGGGCCGCACCCACCGGACGCACCAGGCCTCGGCCCCGCTCTTCCGCCCCGTCACCACCGACGTGAAGGGAGAACGGAGGTTCATCGCCACCATCGCCCGGAGGCTCGACAGTCTCGGCGCCATTACTAGGGGACAGCGGGATTCCCAGACCGCCATGGGCAGCGGCGATGCGGCGCTGTTCCGCGAGAGCGACAATCTGGAGAGCATCCATGCCCGGGCCGCGCTCCGCCAGTTCTACGGCGCCCTCTGGCGCGGCTCCATCGAGGGCTGGAACATTGAGCGCTTCCAGGACTCGACCGGCCTCCGGATCGTCCACGAGGGCGGGCTCAAGGACGAGCTTCCGCCCATGCCCAGGTTCCTCAACCGGCTATTGGCCCTTCCCATCGCCGAGCAGAACCAGCTCTTCGCCGAACTCGAAAGCCGCATCGCCAGCAACATCGAGGCAGCGATCGAGGCCGGCAGCTACGAGGTGGGCGTCGAGACCGTCACCGCCGACTCGCTCACCGTCGCCTGCCGGGAGACCCTCTACGAGCATTCGGGCGCCGGGGCGGCCACCGAACTGGTCGAGATCGTCCGCCGCGACAGGCTCGTGCCGCTCTCCGCCGAAGATGCGCTGAAGATCGGCGAACGCGATCCGGGACCGGATGGAAGACCCCGGTTGGCCGTCAACGCCCGCTCCAAACGCGCCGCCGTCATCCTCTCCGCGCCATCGCGCATGCTCGACGACGGCGGGGTTCGAGAGCGGGTGCGGCTGATCAGGCCCGCCGCCCGCGAGGCCATGGCGAGAGCCGAACTCGACGCCTCCAACTGGCGCCCCGCCGGCGAGGCCGAATGGCGCCGGGTCTGGAATGCCGAGGTCGCCGGGCTGCCGTCCCACCGGGCCTCCCGCTTCTGGCTCGCCACCGGTCTCCTGCTGCCCGTCTGGGAACGGCTGCCGGCCGAGAACATGCGGGTCCGGCGGCTGACCTCCGATGACGGCATCGCCCTCATCGGGCGCGTGCTCGACGCCGAGCAGGTGCGTGCCGTCCGAGCCGGCTTCGGCCTCGACGGCGGCCCCGCCATGACCGGCGCGGAAGCCTTCGACGCCGTCATGGAGCGCGGCAACGCGCTCGCGCTCGCCAATGGTTGGCGGCTCGCCCGCCGCCGCCTGATGGGCGCCGACCGGATCGAGATCGAGGGACCGGCCGACACCGACATGGACGCGCTGAAGCGCATGGGATGCATCGTCGAGATCGTCTCGTTCCGCGCCCGGATATTCGCACCCAACGCGGAGGCCGTCGAACGCATCATCGACCGCTGGCCGCTGGCCGCGTGAGTACGTACCGCCGGCCCGCCGCCCGCACTCCATGTATCAAGGCCATGTATCAAGGCCATGTATCAAGGGAGCATCGCCATGACCGCGCAGACCCTGCCGGACAACCCGAACTACGCCTTCGTGCCCGCCTACGACCTCGAAGACGAGGTGCAGCAGATCCGCATCGTCTTCGAGAACATGGCCGGTTACGTGCCCACCGCCCTGGCAGCGCTCACCATGGACGACGCGGAGCGCCTGTGCGACCGGCTCAACGCCCGCCTCGGCCTCTCGCGCAAGGAGTGGACCGCGATGGCGACCGCCTCCATGCGGGCGGGGCCGATCGCCCCGGACGGCAGCGCCGTGCATTGACACGCCTGGGGGGGCGCATCGACGAACGCGCCCGGGCCTTCCACGACAGGTTCACGGTCAGCCGTGGCGCGCGAGCCACCACCAGGCGGTCCACACCGGCAGGCTGAGCGCCACGGCCCCGGCCGCTATGGCGAGGGGGCCGAGCAGGCCCGCGATCACCGCCACCGGGATTGTCACGGCGCCCAGCCCGGCGCCCGCGGTCCAGGCGCCGCGGCGGTAGCCGAGCCGCCAGAGCCTCCGGCATCCGAGCGCGAGCGGCAGGCCGCAGGGTACGAGAGCCGCCAGCGACATCCCCTCCATCGCCATCGCTCCCAGCCACGGCCCGAACGTCTCCGCCGCGAGCGCATCCGGGCCGAACCGCACCACCGTTTGCGCCACCACCCCTGACGGCAGCCAGAGAAGCGCCAGCGGCCAGAACCCGTGGCGCTCTATCCATCCGCGTTTTGCCATGCGGTAGGAATGCATCAAGCCGGGGCGGCATTCAAGCAGTCGGAACGCATGTTGGGCGCCGCTGCATCCCGGTGCCGACGCCGGGACACCTGTCGAGATGGGCCGCGCCCGAGCGGCCTCGGGAACTCCGTCGGGCCGCATCCGTCTCCGGGAGAGTGAAAGGGGAGCGCCCGCCGGGCGAGTGTCCGGCAGGGTGGAGGAAGAGGAACTTCCGCGCCGATGCCGGGCCTGGCAACGGTAAGGAGTTCCCCGCCATGTTTCAGTTCGACCATTCCCTCGACCTTCCCATCGACTGCGATTTGATCGCCGAACTTGGGATCGACCGTCACACCGTCCGCGAGATCGCCGAGGACGAGCGCGCCATCCGCTGTCCCGAGCGGGGCGCGGTCTTCCCCGCACACGGGTTCGCGGGCCTCGTCCCGGACCCGGCGGCGGAATAGAGGCAGAGAAGGGCTTCGAGGAAGTGAGCGGACGGGGGTTCGGGAGAGTGTCCCGGCCTCCGGCCGTTCGGAACCCATCGTCATCAACCAGAGCATGAAGGAGCACGATTATGAGTTTCGGATTGAACCGCGTGGAACTGATCGGCCGCCTCGGCGCCGACGTCACCGTCAATCACCTCGCCTCGGGGGGCCGCGTGGCCAACCTGAGCATCGCCACCGACGAGTCGTACATCAACAAGCAGACCGGCGACAAGGTCGACAAGACCGAGTGGCACCGGGTCGTGACCTTCCAGGACGGGCTGATCGAAATGTTCGAAAAGCACGCCCGGAAGGGCCGCCTGGTCTACATCGACGGCAAGCTCCAGACCCGCCGGTGGAAGAAGGACGGCGAGGACTCTGACCGGTTCTCGACCGAGATCCTGCTGGTCCCGGGCGGCAGGATACAGTTTTTGGACAAGCCGAACGGCAACGGCCGGATGCAGTCCGGCCCGGACGCGGCGGGCGATACCGGCGCCGCGCCGGAGCCGTCGGACCTGGACGAAGAGATTCCTTTCTGAGTGGACCGTTCCTTTCCTCCACCCGCCTCGGGGGCCGGCGCTTCAGCCGGCCCCCGTTCTTTTTGCTGTCGGACCGGAGCCGGCCCATCCGGGCCTCGCGCCGCCGGCCCGTCCATGCCCCGATGCGATCCGGGGCCGCCGGCCGGAGGTAGAGGCCGGCCGGTATCGGGCCTTCCGTCCCGATCGAGGAGTCCCGCCATGCCCCATGACCCGTTCCACCACCGCCGTCCCGCCGGGAGCCGGCCGTGAACGCCGCCGCCATCGCCGCCGCGCTCGCCCAGCGCGCCGAGGAGGTCTGCCGGCGGTATCTCCCCAACGGCCGCCGGCAGGGCCGCTACTGGATCTGCGGCGATCTCGACGGCGCCCGCGGCCGCTCGCTCTTCGTCCGCCTTTCCGGGGCCGGCAAGCGCGGGGGCTGGACCGACGCGGCGACGGGGCAGTACGGCGACCTGCTCGACCTGATCCGCCACCGCACCAACGCGCCGACGCTGCGCGCGGCGCTGGACGAGGCCCGGGCCTTCCTCGCCCTGCCGTCCGGCTCCCCGGAACGGGGGCCGGGACAAGCGTATCGCGTTCCGGGAAGATCGGACGAGCCCTACGACGCCACCGAGGCGGCGCGCCGCCTGTGGCGGCGCTGCCGCGCCGTCGGCGGCACCCATGCCGAACGTTATCTCCAGGCGCGGGGTCTCACGCGCTGCCGCTTCGCGGCGCTCCGCTTCCATCCCGGGCTTCGCTACCGCGAAGGTGCGTCGGTGCGCCGCTTCCCGGCGCTGGTCGCCGCCGTCACCGGCGGCGACGGCCGGATTACCGGGGTGCAGCGCACCTGGCTCGATCCCCGCCGGTCCGCCAAGGCGGGCGTCGCCGATCCGCGCAAGGCGCTCGGCCGCATCTATGGCCTCGCGGTGCGTTTCGGGGTTCCCTCCGGCGACGCTCCGCTCATCGTCGGGGAGGGCATCGAGACGGTGCTCTCGCTGGTGGCCGCCGTGCCAGAGATCACGGCCGCCGCCGCGCTGTCGGCCGGCAGCCTCGGCGCCTTCGCGCCTCCGCCCGGCCTCGCGCGGCTGGTGATCGCGCGGGACAACGACGAGGACGGCGCCCTTGCGGCCGAACGCCTCGCCCGGCGCTGCGCGCGGGCGGGCGTTGCCGCGACGGTGATCGTGCCCGCCGGCAACGACTTCAACGACGACCTGGTCGAATTGGGCCCGACGGCGCTCCACGCCCGGTTCGCGCCGCTGTTCCGCAGCGCCCCCCTCTCGCAATCCGGTTCATAACACGGCCATGCCGATCGGCCGCCGACGGCCCGGGACGACCCGTTCCGGATCGACCCCGGCCTGCTGGAGGAAAAGGAAGGCGGAGGGTCGGGCGAGCCGACGAAATAAAGAGGAAGCAGATCATGACCACCCGCTACATCATCCGTACCGTCGACGAGGACTGGATCGACCTTGCCGACGAACCCGCACAGCTCGACGACCGCCACGCCGCATGGGCCGAGGCCAAACGCCGCGTCATCGCCGATCCCGACCTGAAGACCGTCGTCCTGAACCGCGATACCGGCGCCATCCTCTGGCAGAGCGATCCGGATATCCCGCCCCGCTACCAGGTCGTCACCGCCGACAGGACCTTCGTCCATGCCATCGACGATGCCGGCTTCCCCGTCGCGGTGCTGTCGGAGCACAAGGAGAAGGACGACGCCTGGACCGCCTTCCACGACGCTGTCGCGGCATCCACCGACGACCTTGTGTTCATCTTCGACATCTCCGGGTCCCGGCGGCGCGTCATCGCCGACTCCGACGACTTCGATCATCTCAAGCCCGCCCGGGACGTGGCGTGATGTCGGGTCAGTCGAGCAAGCGGATTGAGGGGGCGGTACAGGTGAGAGAATACGCCTGCGTGCGTGCTGTCCCATTGTGATCCACGTGCTCGGTCCAGCAACCCCTCCGGGGTCCTCCGGGCGCAGGGGCGCCCTGCGGCCTGGCCGGGAAGCTCTAGGGGCGGACCGTGAAAGCCGCCGACCGTGAAGATCGCAAGCGATCTTCCGCACCAAGATCGGCGGCCTTCCGCACCACTCCGCCCCAAGAGCATCCAAGGCCAGGTGCTTCCCCTGCGCGCGCGGCTCCCAACAGGACATCACTTCGGGGCGCAACGCTCCGATCACCGCAACCCGATCATCAAGGAGATCGTCATGACTTTTCATATCGACACCATTGAAACCGCTGAACAATCCGTCACCGCCACCATCTGCGAGAACGCCGCCCTCTACGGCGCAACCCCAGAGCGGGACGAGTTCGACCCCCGTGAGGTCTGGGACCAAGACGAAGCCACGGTTGCCGTAGAGGAAGCCTTCAGCCTCCTCGCTAACGCCGTCGCACCCGACGGCTTCCAGATCGCCGACGAACGCGAGAACCTGCTCTGGGGGTTCGTCAACATGCTCGACGCCCAGGTCCGCCGCCTCGACCGCGCCGCCGACAGGCTCGCCCCGGAACTGCGAGACCTCCAGAAGGGCCAGGACGGCACCGAGATCAGGTCCCGGGAACTGGAACTGGTCACCGACCGGGTCCGGAACCTCACCGGCCGACGCGACGCCTTCGAGACCATGCGCGACGCGGCCGCCGAACAGTACCGCATCGAGACCGGAGAGGTCTGGCGGCCCCGCCACGGCAGCCACACATCCCAGACCGGCAAGCTGACTTCGGCGGCCATCGACGCCCGTGACTTCATGCGCGCCCGCAAGGACCACAAGACCCAGGCCCACCTGCCCCGGGGCACCCTGGTCGCCGTCGCCGGCGGCAGGGACGTCGCCGACGCGGGCGCCGTGACCCGCATGCTCGACAAGGCGCGGGCCAAGCACGGCGACATGGTGCTGGTCCACGGCGGCGGCCCCGGCGTCGAGAAGATCGCCGCACGCTGGGCGGAGACCAACGGCATCGACCAGGTCGTCTGTAAGCCGGACTGGGAGCGCCATGGGCGCGCCGCCCCGTTCCGGCGCAACGACGAACTGCTCAACCTCCTGCCGAAGGGCGTGATCGCCTTCCCCGGGTCCGGCATCACCGACAACCTGGTGGACAAGGCCAAGTCCCTCGGCATCCCGGTGTGCCGCGCGGCCTAGGCCGCGCCTCCACGGGCCGCGCCGTCATCCCCGTAGCGGGACGGCGGCGCGGTCCGTTTTCATCCCCGATGGCGGTGTTATGGCGGCACCGTCATCCTCGCGGGCGCTTCGCGCCACGCTCGCGGCCTCGCTCCGCTCGCCGGGCTCCGGCTCCGCCGATCGCCACTGGCGGCCGCTTCCCGCGGAAGCGCTTCACATCCCCATTTTCAGGCGGTCCCGCCTGATGTCCCCCAACATATGTTCCTTGTTTGTTCTTGTCAACGGACGTATCTGCGGTTAGTTTCCGTCTCACACCTGACGCACCGATGGTGCAAATCCCGCCAGCGCCCGCCGCCCCTTGTTTGGGTGAAAATCCCCGCGATTACAGCGACTTACGGCCTGTCCCGTCCCGCGCCGCCGCGCGGCTTCCACGACGAAACGCCGCCGCGGCTGCTTCCTGTGCTACGGCCCAGCCGCGCGGCTCGAACGAGGAGCCGCGACCATGAGCGACCGAACTAAATCCACTTTCGCCCGGCGCGTCCGCGCCGCCAGTCCCCGCGACAGGCGCCTTAAGGTCCGCGACGACGTGGTGCCCGGCCTGATGCTCCGGGTCTCGCCGAGCGGCGCGCGCAGCTTCGCGCTGGAGACCACGTTGCGCGGGCGCAGGCGCTACGCCACCGTGGGCAATGCCGAGACCATGACGATCCCCGAGGCGCGCGCCGAAGCCCGCAGGCTGATTGCCGCCTTCACCGAAACGGTGAAGAACGACGGCGGCCCCAGGACGCCGGGGCACCCGATGGACGCCTTCGCGGAGGAGTTCCTCGACCGGCAGGCCCGGCACTGGAAGCCCCGGACGCTGGAGACCAACGCCTACATGGTCCGCAAGGACATCCTGCCCGCCTTCGGCCATCTGACCGTGGACGCCATCACGGCCGAGCACGTCAAGGACTGGTTCGCGTCCCTGGCCGAGCGGCCCGGTGTCGCCAACCGCGCCATGCCGGTGCTGTCCATGATGATGCGCATGGCCGAGCTCTGGGGATACCGCCGGCACAACTCCAATCCGTGCAAGAACGCCAAGCGATACCGGATGGAGCCGAAGGAGCGGTTTCTCGATGCCGAAGAGATGGCCCGGCTCAACGCCGTGCTCACCCGCGACGAGTTCTATTGCCCCCAGGCCGTCGCCGTCATCCGTCTGCTGATGCTGACCGGCTGCCGCTTCGGCGAGATCGCCGCGCTCGAATGGGACTGGATCAAGGGCAAGCGGATATTCCTTCCCGACTCGAAGTCGGGTCCGCGCACGGTCTGGCTGTCGAGCGCGGCGCGCGCCGTCATCGATGCCATCCCGCGCTATAGCGAGGATTGCCCGTATCTCTTTCCCGCCCGTCCGCCGGCGCGGCCCACCGACACGATACAGCGGCAGTGGAACCGCATCCGCGCCGAGGCCGGACTGCCCGGCCTGCGGCTGCACGATCTGCGCCACTCGTGGGCTTCGGTCGCGGCCATGAACGGCTTGGACATGGTGACCATCGCCAAGCTGCTGGGCCATTCGCTGGTCGAGACGACCGAGCGATACGTCCATCTGTCGGACCAGTCGGTCACCGACGCCGCCGACCGCGTATCGAACCGCATCCACGCGGCCCTCGCCGGAGGCGGCGCGGACGACAAAGGAGAGTGCGATCATGCCGAGGGTTGATCTTACCGCGAAACTGGCCCGCGCGAGCCGGGCCGGCCCGAAAGACACCATCCTGTTCGACAAGGCTTTGCCCGGCTTCGGCCTTCGCATCCACCCGTCGGGCAGCAAGGTCTGGATCGTGCAGGCGCGCATTGAGGGGCGGAGCCGCCGCATCGTCATCGCCCGGCATGGAGAGATGGAGCTTGCGGAGGCCCGCCGCCGCGCCCGCGGCATGCTCGCCCGCATCAGCGCGGGCGATAATCCCGCGGACGACATCCAGAAGGACAAGCAAACCCCGACGCTGCGGGAGTTCGCGGACGAATACCTGCGGCGCTGCGAACCGCTCTGGAAGCCCTCGGGGTGCAGGACCGTGCGCATCTACCTGAAGGCCCGCATCCTGCCCGCCTTCGGCAGGATGCCGCTCGACCAAATCGGACCCGAGGATGTGGCCGCGTGGTTCGACGCGGCGAGCGGGGACAAACCCGGCGCGGCCAACCGCGCGCTGGAGATCCTGCGCGCGATGATGTTCCGGGCCGAGGAGTGGGGAATGCGCGAGCGGGACACCAACCCCTGTCTCGGAATCGCGAAGAACCCGAGGAAGAAGGTCGCCCGGTTCCTCGACACCGATGAACTGGCGCGGCTCGGGCGCGCGCTCGACGCCCATGAGGACCGCTGGCCCGAGGCCGTCGCGGCGATCCGGCTGCTGGCGCTCACCGGATGCCGGCGAAGCGAGGTGCTCGATCTGCGCTGGCGGAACATCGGCGCGAATGCGTTGAATCTCGAAGACTCGAAAACCGGACCGCGCGCGGTGCCGCTCGGCGAGGCCGCGCGGGCCTTCATCGACGCGCTGCCCGGACCCCGCGAGAAAGACGCTTTCCTGTTTCCGCGCTACGCCGAGGCGCGAGGCCAATCCAGCCTCATCGCGTGCTGGCGCACAGTCTGCGCCGATGCCGAACTCGGCAGGCCCCGCCTGCACGACCTGCGCCATACCGCAGCGAGCCAGGCCGTCATGGCGGGGGAGAACCTGCCGCTGGTCGGCAAGTTGCTCGGGCACCGGCGGCACCGGACCACCGCCGGCTACGCCCACCTTGACGATGCGCACCTTGTCGAGGCGGCGGAGAAGGTGGGAGCAATGATTGCCAAGGCGATGAGGTTTCAGTCCACCCAAAGCTGATGGGGCGGGTCAGGTCATTTAGCGAGGAGTAACTTTCCGATAGCCGACCATCGCTGACGAGCATCTGGTCGAGGCGGCGGAAAGCATAGGTTACATCATTGCGGAGGCCATAATCTTTGGCGCTCACCCAGAAATTCTACTTGACTCGTAGAACAGATTTGGAGTGATTGCGAAATGTCGCAAATACCTACATCTAGCGATTGGCTAAATGAGCGCCAACGCCCCGGCAATTGGATCGATGTTGCTGAAACTGACGAAATCCCATCTGAAATTGAAGGAGGGAATTTGACAGTCATCCATATGTTTCAAGTTGCATTCGCTCCAGAAATAAGACGACGCATTGATGCCGGAATGCTCGACGAGACCTTCTTTCTTACCGCCGCTCAATTGATTCAGCCAGAAAATGGCGATCGGACCATTCGCCTTAACGGTGAGGTTCGTGGAACTGCACTCATACGCACGAATCGAGTCATACAAAAAGGGGAACCAGTATTCGTTTCAGACATGCAGAATTTTGTGAGCTTCGATCTTGATGAGGAGGAATTAGATTCAGGTCACTTTACTCTGTTTTGGACAGGAAAAGGCTGGTTTGCTACTTTTGATTTTCGGGCAGGCCGAGCCAAAGTTTCCGCTATGCTTGATCAAGCTAAAGAATTCTTGGAAACCTCAAAACTTGCGTCAACTCACGGGCACACTCGGCCAAGCGTGGACAATCTGTTTAGTGCTTGCGAGCTTGTGTCCAAAGCCCACCTCATCCTCCACCGTAATCCCGCCAGCAGGGCGAAATCCCACGGGCCCGTCAAAACCGCAATCAACGCTTGGGGACGCTGGGGCAATATCAGTGAAGAATTCGTGCATCTATTTAATCTTGTATCAAAAACTCGTTCTCCGGCCAGATATGATGCAAGGGCTGAAGTCGCAATGCCAACTTCCTCCGATTTCAAACTTGTCGAAGATGAGATTGAATCATTGACGAAATATGTTAGTCACCGGGTCGCTCTAGATCAGTAGCCTACACCGGTTTAGCGTTGTGGCCGCACGTATCTATCTGATGAAACGTCCGGGCACTAAGTGCGGGAACACTGACTGCGTCCGCAGGACGTCCACTATCCCGTTTACTGCCGATAAACAATCAAGAGGCATTCCTCTCTAAATCCTGGATGTACTCCGACCCGGGCGACACGCCGGTGATCAGCAGATGCTCCCGCGCCCGGGTGCAGGCGACATAAAACAGGTGGCGCTCGGTGTTGTAGCCTCGTCGAGCTCGGTCTCGTCGCCGGGGAGTTCCTCGAACGCTACGCCCGGCACTGGAAACCCAACACCAGGGAGACCAACGCCCGCATTGTCCGCAAGGATATCCTGCCCGCCTTCGGGCATATGACGGTGGACGCCATCGCCGTCGAACATGTCAGGGACTGGTTCGCGTCCATGGCCGACAAGCCCGGCAGCGCCAACCGCGCCATGCCCACACTGTCGGTCATGATGCGCATGGCCGAACTGTGGGGATACCGCTCCCACAACTCCAACCCCTGCAAGAACACAAGGCGCTACAAGACGCAAGCGAAGGAGCGGTTCCTGACGACCGACGAGATGGCCCGGCTCAACGCCGTGCTGACCCGCGATGAGTTCTGGTGCCCGCACATCGTCGCCATCGTCCGGCTGTTGATGCTGACCGGCTACAGCTTCAGCGAAATCGCCTCTCTCTAATGGGACTGGATCAGGGGGAAACGCATCTTCCTTCCAGATTCGAAATCCGGGCCGCGCACGGTCCGGCTGTCGAGTGCCGCCTGCGCGGTGATTGACGCGATCCCGCGATACAGCGAAGTCGGGCAGCAGGGCGTAACGGCTTAAAAAGGCGCAACAGTGCCGCAACCAGCGTCTCCGGGGTCGCGCCCTTCAAGTTCCGCTCTGGGACAAGCACCGGGCTTCCTCTGGTCTTGGCGCTTTCTCAATTCAGGCACGCGATCAGCCGGGCCTGCATGTCTTTGCTGATGAGAACCGGATAGACGGCATTCTTCGGCGGCTTTCCTCGCGACCGCCGTCCGATCCAGTTCGCCGTGCGAACTGGCGACGGGAAGGTTGAGCGCTTCGGCCCTGTCGTGTCGGGCGGCCCGGAAGCGGGCTTCCACAGCCCGCGCATCACGAATCCGGTCGAGGCCGGAAAGTCTTTCCGGACGGGCTACGGGCGCTAAGGGCAAATTGCCCCCGGCCAATATCTTCCATGCTCACAATCGCCGCCCTCCGAATGGTGAGGACGGTTCGGCACCCGTCTTTGATTCCCTCGAAGGTGATGAACACCTTGCCGCAATGGAACGTCGCCGCTTTTGCGGGTGCGCTTATAGGCGCCGAAACGACCGCAAGAGCAACCATTAACAGCATTCGGTTGAGCCCATTAGCGCGCATCTCTCCATTCCTTGATGGTAGCCTCGACTTCCTCGGTCGGGTCTATATCCTCATCGCCGCTGTACAGCTCGAAAGTCAGGTCGGTGATCTCATCGCCGAGTCCGGCCTCTTCGAGGCGAATAGCGTAAGCCCAAAAAGCCCAGTTCGTATCCGTGCGGCGCTGTGCGGCGAAGAAAGCCCCCCATATTTCACGTACCTCTTCCAAAGTCGGGGCCGCGATTATTGCTTTGGCGGCATTTCTGCCTGCACCAGGCGAACGGAGCCACGCTTCCTTGTACCGTTTCGCTTCCGGTTTGTCCGCGATCCCCTTTATCAACGAAACCAATACCTTTTGACGGTCCTTCGCCAGCACCTCAGCCTTTTCCGCCTCCTCCTGCATATTTCGAAGACGCCCGCGATTGAACAAATACCCGATCGTGCTTGCCAGCCCTCCGACAACAAGAGCCGCAAATTCGACCATTGCGATGACAACCGCATTGCGTTCGACCCACTCCGTTGCCATCTCCCAAAACATCCGCCCATTAAGCGGACGCCCCCGGCTTCGTCAACCTTGAAGAGGCCACCCGCAGCTTCCGTCAGCACTCAACACCGCGTCCCACGAAGATGCGAACTCACAGCCCGGAATGCCAATTTTGCTCGGGGCGCTTCCTGCGCGACTGGCTTCACCGCTGCAGTCGGGTCGATCCCGAATCTGCCGCGTCTGGCCGTGAGGTCTAAATGGATTTTGTCCACGGGCTTCCCCGTTGAGGCGGTCGCCCGACCCGTGTTCGTAGCCCGCATCGGGGAGCAGACCAGTGACACTTGGACCGCCGCTCATCCGACCACGCATCGAAGATCGGACGGACGTCCGCCGTAGGCTGTAAAGCCCTGGGACTTGCACCGACGCGTATCGAGTTCGTGGCGACCAGATCGACCGGCGTCGCCTTACCCGCCGCGACTTACTCGCCTGCCGGTGCAGCCGTGTCTCTGCCGCTGCCGAGCCAGCGGCATCTGCTTGCCTACCTGAGGCGCCGCATGTCGCAGAGGCGTCGATCGCTTATAACCTGAAAGTCGCAGGTTCAAGTCCTGCTCAGGATTCGGTCCAAAACGTCGAGGCGCGGATCACTGGTAGCATCGGCGAGAACCTGTCTTCCAATCTTGATTTCGACAAATTTTCCGAACACTGAGACTCACGCAGGCTAACCTCTCGACGTTGCGCAGCACTCGGCGAATTCGCCCGCCGAGCAAATTACGGGTAGCCCGCTCGCCGCTCGCTCGAAAACTGTTCCATTGCGGTTGAAGAGGGCGCATGGCCGTGCGCTAAGCGTCAAATTTGTCCTGATTTGAAATTATCGCTAACCGAACCTGACGAGCTATGACTTCTGCAAACACGCAGGGAAGCGCATTTCCCACGATCTCGCAGGCCCGCTCGAAATGAGGCGTATCGAAACGATAGTCCGGAGGAAACGTCTGCAACAACGCTGCCTCCCTAAGAGATATGGTCCGGTCTTTTTCGGGGTGACCGAACCTGCCCTTGCTAAGAGTCGTGCAACCTGCCGTAATCGTTCCCGACGGTTCGTCCCAAACCATTCTACCGTATACATTCGAAAAGCCCTTGTAGCCGTTGCGATGGCACGGAACGCGTAGATCCTCCGGGAAATCTTCCCAATTTCCGCCCGGTCGAGAAAGCTTTAGGCGTTCGATGTTTGCTGGAGAAAGCTGTCGAACGACATGCCAATCTAGCGCCTGTGCTCCCCCTCGCTTTTTCGCCTCCGAAAAGGTAAAAGGTTCCTCCATACCCGCGATGGTGTCGCGCACGGTTCGCCACTTGGGCTTACCATCGTCGCCGGTCCTGGAGTGCGTCGCTTCGGGCATTGCTATGGAGAAGCCCAGGCCCGCAAGCATAACAAGCCTACGGCGGCGCTGCGGAACCCCATAGTCGGCAACCTGCAAAACCGACCAATTGATCTCATAGCCCAAGGTCTCTAGCTGCTCCAACAGAGCGTTGAACAGTGGCCGACCTTTTTTCGCCAAACCTGGGACATTCTCCATCATTATCGCCCGCGGGCGGAGCTCACCGGCAAGTCTTCCAACCTCATTGACCAAGCTGTTTCGCTCATCCTCTTTGCGCCACTTGGACGTGAGGCTTGAAAATCCTTGACAAGGCGGGCAGGCCGCAAGGACATCGACCTTCCCTCCGGTCAAAGGAATCAGCATGGCTCCGGTGACCGTTCGAACATCCTGGCGAAAGATCTGCACTGTTGGATGGTTGGCCTTGAAAGTCGCAGCGGCATGCGGCTCCACCTCCACGGCGGCCACGGTGTTAAATCCCGCCTCTTTCAGCCCCACCGCGAGACCGCCCCCGCCCGCGAAAATCTCTACAGCGGTATGCCGACCTCCACTCATTTGCTCACCGCCAGTTGCTTTTGCCTCTTTGCCTCGGCTAGGAACTCCTGATGCATGTGTTCTGTTCTTCGGAGGAACCCCCTCCAAGTGATGTGCTCAACAGTCCTATCGGTCTTGTAGGTGGTGAAGGCTCGCAACTGTGATCCGCTCAGTCCAATTTTGTCGCACACCAATGTGACCGTGAAAGTCTTAAAAATTTCCTTGAATTCCTCATGCCCCTGGAGATTGAGGAAACGGTCCATCTGGTCGATGTAAAGCTGGATGCGTTCCCATTCGTCATTTTCCAGTTTGTGTTTGGGACGCTTGATCTCAATGATCTGAAGCCCGAAGTCGTCGGCGGATAGAACGAAATCGGGCCGCTTGCGCTCGGCATCCTTCTCAAACGGCTCCAATCGTATCTGAATTCCGGTCTGCTCTTCGAAGAACTTCTCAAATTCCGACTTGAGTGTAGAGAGTTGCTGGTTTGACGTAATGGGCGACCAAAGCGGATTTACCAACCAAGGCGCTTCCTCAATAGAGTCTTGGAGCGCCTGTTCGAGGGTCTCCCCCTTGTCCTTGAGTTCAATTATCCGCTCGATGACCTTCACGCGCTTTTCAGCAATCATGCCGTAGGACGATAGTTCAGCGACTCTCGCAGTTCGAAGGATCGTCGCCATTACCGCTATTGCGGCCTCTTCCTCGCTGGCCGCGCGTTTCAGCGCGTCGTCCAGAATGACGTGAGGACCGAGGGCGAGGCTGTACTGGACGAGCGAGTTGACGTACGCCTTATCCTTAGCCTCTGCGGGACGGAGACGCTCGCCCATCAAACGCGCCAACTCCATCGTTTTCTCGCGGATCTCCTTCCAACGGTCTCCAGGGTAGGCTTCCTCGACCTTTTTCAGAACTTGGCCCGTTTCAAGGAATTCTTCCCAGACTCTCTTCTTCTCCGGCTCGCGCGACCGCGTTCCGACCAAGGCGACGATGCCTTGACCCCAAAACTCGAACTCGCTGCCGAGTTCGTCTGACCAGAGGATGTCCCGGCGGTCCGTTTGGATTAAGTCCTCGTCTTCGTCCAGCCAGTCCGCGTGAAGCTCGCCAACAAGATAAGTGCGCACGCTGTGCTCACCTGTGAACCCGGACTTGCGGTTGAAAACCGCAGACTGGGCAGCAATTTTTCCGCGGCAGTAGATTCGGATCCCCGCCATTAGGTCGTCTCTGTAGGACTCTCTCGCATAGGCGACCCAGCCCTTGACCGGATAGAAATTTCCATTTGCCGAGATGAACCCGGCGGTAGCACCGGGTACGTTGTTTCCCGCCTCATCCTTCGCCGTGAACTCGCCTTGGCGTGAAGGATCCACGGCTTCCGTTGTGGGGCCATTGAGAATGATCTTGGTATTGGGCATGGTGGCGATAGCAAAGTCACCAACAACCCGCTCGCGACCGTCGCTACCAGGTGCTTTGGTCGTGTCCACTAACCTGATCTTCCAGTCAACCGAAGCGACCCCGAAGCGCTGCGCAAGCTGGCGGGAGAAGGTCTCCATGTCCGGCACTTGCCGCCGGTTGAATTCACGCAAAACTATTCTTGTGCCGGCTTCCGGCTGGACAGTCTCGTCAAGTGCACCGACCTCCGGCTCATAACTTCCGTCCTCGTCCGTCAGGATTTCGCTGCGCCGCATAGTGAAGTGAGCGGTTTTGTAGCCGCGTGCCGGCTTGCCGTTTTCGTCCTCGCCGTCGATCTCATCGCCTCCCGAGGAGATGATTTCCAGCTCCTCGCAGATACCAAACGGCGCGAGCTTCCCCACCCCCTTGCGTCCCATCACACGCCTTTTGAACCTCGAGGTCCTGTCGCCCCGCTTTGGATCCTTTCGACGCTCACTCCCGACCGTCAGATAGAACGGATTCACGACATCAGGCTGCATCCCATGCCCCTTGTCGTGCACCGTGATGGAATATCCGCTATCAGAAACGACCCCCTTAGACAGCGACGCCAAGGTAACGCCCATGGGCGCCTCTACCGTGACCTCTTCAGCGTCTGCGTCGTAGCCATTGGCCACGAGCTCAGCGATGACTGCGGAGACCTTGTCGTACAATTTCACGCCTAGCTTATCGACGGTCATTCTTGAGATGGTCATACGGTACTTGCCGCGCTCACCACTCGATCCCGTCTCTGCGGTCGTATTCTCCCCCGTCATTCCTGTCCTCTCCTGCGGCGACCAGCCACCTCCTCATCCGTCATGTCAAACCCGATGGAGCGCAACGCTTCCAGAACGATCGTCCGCTTGGTTCGGCCTGTCTGGGCCGCTCGCACATCCAGCTCGCGCTTTACACGCCGTGGAACGGTCACTTGTAGTGGGACCTCAACAGTTGCGTCGCTTCGTCGTGCCGGCATATCGTGCCCCCTTCATGAAAACAGCATTTCATGATCGACTGGTTGGTGGAAGACAAATTTAAGCCCTTAAAGGGAGTTGTTGAGCGCCGCAGCGACGCTATAGGCTACGAAGATGGACACCCTCTCGCCGGAAAAGCGTAGCGAAATCATGGCCCGTGTGCGGTCGAAAGACACAAATCCCGAGATGGCCGTGCGCCGCTACCTACACAATCATGGCCTCAGGTATCGCCTACACAAGCGTGACCTTCCAGGCTGTCCAGATCTGGTTTTCTCATCTCGGCGTGTTGCGGTGTTCGTCCATGGCTGTTTCTGGCATCGTCACCTGGGATGCCGCAAGACGACGATGCCAGCCAGTCGGGTGGAGTTTTGGCGCGAGAAGTTCGACACGACTGTAGAGCGGGATGCCAAGGCTCAGGCGGAATTGCGTCAGGCGGGATGGACCGTGTTGCTGATTTGGGAATGCGAGGTAACGCCGCAAGGCCTCGACAGGCTCCTTCACCAAATCCGTTCGCGACCTATCCAGTAGCAGGATGAATGGTGTGGACAGCGAACTGATCCTGTTGCTGTAGTGAAGCGCCGACCGGGCGGCGCGGCGGAGTTGCCCCGCTGCGTCCGGGAATTGGAGCCACGTGGGACGGATGGTCTACACCAAACCACGGTCGGTGCCCTACCGTTGATTCACGATCGCCCGTGGTCGAGCCTGTCTCTGTTGACTACGCCCCTATGAACCGGCAAAGGCAAAGCAGAGGATCATCTACGAACATCAGAAGTTCGGCCACATGGGCTCGAACCTCGGCGTCTGTACAGGGTTCGACGACGATGCTCGTCGGGCCCGTCCCGATTTCGAATTCACACAGTGTGGTCCTTCCGGCCCCTACATCCAGCACCGGGCTTGGACGCTGCAAATCGGGGCCTGAAACGGTCAGGTCCGCGATCTAACAAATGCTACGGGAAGTATCCCGCGCGCGGTCGTGAACGCTTCCTGAACGACTCCGTGTTCGCCCGGCTCAGGCGGGTGCTGAACGAAGCCGTCGATGCCGGAACCGTCCCACCCGTGGCAGCTACAGCGAGTCCTCGCCGGTGATCGGCAAGCTCGCTATCGGGACGACGGCAAGATTTGCGCATCTCGCGCAGGATTCGATCCATGAGGCGGCGGAACGGATTGCTGTCAGCATCGCCATGGACATTGTGTAGCGGCCGTGACTCCTTGCCTTGCCGGCTCCCCGTCGCTCCTTGATTCGGCGGTAGCCCTAAACCGCATGTCCAACCTGTCACCTATCCGCATCTCCCAACGCCCAGTCCGCCAGCGTGGGACCATCGCGCCTGTAGCCCGCACCAAAGGAGCATGATAGGGTTCGAACATGACCAAGGTACTGCATAAACCGGGTTCCACCGCGACGGCCGCCGCGAACGGCCGGCTCGCGGAAGCCGCGCATTTGCAGGCGATCGAGGGCAGTCCGCTGACAGCGGAGGAGATCGCCATGTTCGAGCGCGAGGGATGGCCGCCCGAGCGGCGCCGCGCCCATATCCTGAGCCGGATCAAGGACCGCGACCGCACCGCCGCGGCGGAATGAGCGACCGTGACTACTGCTATCCGCCCGACTACACCGTTCTCCGCAACAGGCTGGACATCCGGGACGCCCCGGCGCTGGAGGCGGCCGAGCGCGAGTTGGTCGCCCAGCGCCTTCTTGAGCCCGTCCCGGCGGGCGACTTCGATCTTGCCCACCTGAAGGCGATCCACCGCCACCTGTTCCAGGACGTCTACGCCTGGGCGGGCGAGGTCCGCACAGTCGAGATCGCCAAGGACGGGAGCCGGTTCCAGCCGAGACGTTTCATCGAGACGGGCATGGCGGACATCCACCGCCGCATCGTGGCGGCCGGGTATTTCGCTGGACTGGGGCCGGACGGGTTCGCCGAGGGCGCGGGACCGGTGCATGGACAACATCTTCATTGAGCGGCTTTGGCGCTCTCTCAAGTACGAGGCGGTTCACCTGCACGAGTTGACCGACGGCTTCCACGCCGAGAGGGTCATTAGCGAATGGATCGGGTTCTACAACACCGAGCGGCCCCATTCGTCGCTCGGAGGCAAAACACCAGCGGAAGCCTACACGGCGGGGCAGCCCGTAGATATGGTGGACAAGGCTGACGCATTGCCCACATCCCCACAGGCGTAGCAACAGCAATCAGATATGATAAACAGGATTCTGGCGGCATGATCAGAAAGCGGAATATACCTTAGCGAGGCTGTCAGACTGTCCAAACAAGTGAGGCCCCCTCAGTTTTGGGTCATGTGTATGCTCCACTCGCGTTAGAGTCGGGATGCTATTGGCTGCGCTCTGGCTTCTCAGCAGATCCTCGATGCGTCCGGAGGCAACGCTTCGATTACTTATCGGGTGCAGGCAATGGCGATATTCCTAATTCATTCAGAAACGCATTGTGCCGCGCCATTGCATCCCGGACCCTGGTCTCGCTCTGGACCAGTTCTCGGTGTTTTTCCTGAAGGTCTATCTCCTCTTCCGGCTCGGCCGTGCTGACATAACGCGAGATGTTCAGATTGAAGTCGTTAGCCTCGATCTCGTCCATCGCCACGCGTCGGGCGTAACGCTCGACGCTCTCCGGGCGCTGCCGGTAGGTGTCGACGATCTTTCCGAGATGCGCGTCCGTCAGATGGTTCTGCCGCTTGTCCTTCTCGAAATGCTCAGATGCGTTGATGAACAGAACGTCGTCGGGCTTCTTGCACTTCTTCAGGACAAGAATGCAAACCGGAATGCCGGTCGAGTAGAACAGGTTCGCCGGCAGGCCGATGACGGAGTCGATGTGCCCGTCGTCGAGGAGCTTGCGGCGGATTCTTGCCTCCGCCCCGCCACGGAATAGCACGCCATGCGGCAGGATGATCGCCATCACGCCATCCTCCTTGAGGTAGTGAAACCCGTGCAGCAGGAACGCGAAATCGGCCGCCGACTTCGGGGCCAGCCCGTATTTCTTGAAACGCACGTCCTCACCCAACGCCTCCTTCGGGTCCCAGCGGTAGCTGAAGGGCGGGTTGGCTATCACAGCGTCGAAATAGGGCTTCTTCGCCGGGTTCGTCTCGCGGAGCACGTCCCAGTCGTTGGTCAGCGTATCGCCGTGATAAATCTCGAACTCCGAGTCTTTCACCCCGTGCAGCAGCATGTTCATCCGCGCGAGATTGTAGGTGGTGATGTTCTTCTCCTGCCCGTGAATCTTGCCGATACCGTGCGGCCCCATGCGCCTGCGGACGTTGAGCAGCAGCGAGCCCGAGCCACAGGCGAAGTCCATCACGCTGGCGAGATGCGCCCGCCTGCCGGTCTTTGGTTCCTGGCTGTCGAGCGTGACGATCTCGGAGAGGATATCTGATATGCGTTGCGGCGTGTAGAACTCGCCGGCCTTCTTGCCCGAGCCCGCGGCGAATTGTCCGATCAGATACTCGTAGGCGTCACCGAGAGTGTCACTGTCCGTGGAGAACTCCGCGAGGCCCTCGGCGATCTTAGTTATGATCGTGCAGAGTTTCACGTTCCGGTCCCCATAGGTCTTGCCGAGCTTGTCTGAGCCGAGATTGATCTCCGAGAACAGACCCGAGAACGTACTCTGAAACGAGTCGTTTTCGATGTATTTGAAGCCGGCCTGGAGCGTGTTAAGCAACAAGCCGTTCTGGGTGCGGGCCATGTGGGCGATGCTCGCCCAGAGATGCTCGGGGTGGATGACGTAATGCGCTTTGAGCCGCATCTGCTTCTCGAAGGCCGGCACGTCGCCCGGGTTCTGATCGTACCAGACGGACAAAGGGGACCGCCCGCCGTTGTCGATGGCGTTGGGGTCCGGGTAGTCGCGCCCAAGTTCCTTCCTGGCGGCCTGCTCGTAATTGTCCGAGAGATAGCGGAGAAACAGGAAAGCGAGCATGTAGTCGCGAAAATCATCCGCGTTCATCGCACCACGGAGGTCGTTCGCGATAGACCAGAGCGTTGCGCCAAGCTGTTTCTGTTGGTTCTCTGTCATGCTTAACCAGCGCGGGTAACAAACTCGTACCGCGTGTTCAGCTTCTCTAGGATATTGTCAAACAGTTCCAAACTATCCGGTACAAGAAGATCAGATTCGTAGTAATAGACGT
The DNA here is from genome assembly GCA_965221855.1 of Rhodospirillales bacterium. Lineage (GTDB taxonomy): Bacteria > Pseudomonadota > Alphaproteobacteria > Rhodospirillales > UBA2165 > JAJDXO01. The sequence continues at coordinate 46,227 of CBDCSV010000001.1, forward strand.
TTTTGTGGGCGAGCGCGTTTACAATTCGCGCAATCTCCTCCGCATTTTCGAAGCCGATGCATTCAAGTGCATAGCCGATCCTACCGACACCGAGAAACGATGAAACACTCTCCAGCACTTGGCGGAGAAGGGCTAAGTGATAGGCACGGACATCGTTCTCTTGCCGAGCTTGTTCAAGGAGTTGAAGTACTCGGAGGTGATAAAGGAACACGTCGCTCCGGTGGGGCTCCAGCGAGACTTCGCCGTGTTTAGCGCTCAGGATACTTGCCTTTGTGCTTGGCTCGTACCTATCGCTCTTCTCGCCCTTCTTCAACCAATCGAACAGGATGGAGAACAACCCGACATGATGGGTGGCAATGATGATTTGGCGTTTGCCGAAGTGCGTTTCGATCAGGTCATACAACGTCGATGCGGTCACGAAGATATTGTGGTCGTCGAGGCTTGAGACCGGATCGTCAATAAATATGTGGCGAGTCTGAATTTCCGCCCAACCTTCCATTTCCATCATCGCCAGAAAGAAGCACCAGACAAACACTCGTTCCTCCCCACGGGAGATCTTCCTCGCTGGAGCATCGCCCGGCTGCGTATCGGCGGGAAAAAAAGAGATCGACTCAATTCCCTTCTCTGCATCCTCGTGCATGGTAAACCGGAAGTCGAAGCTCGGTCTGTACGGTTTCAATTTCGTGTGTATGTTGAGCTCGTTAAGTTCGGCGTGAAGCCTGCTGAGACTGCTCGGAAGGACGGTGAGTCGGATGTTTGCCTCAGCGTTCTCAATGTCATTGTCCCAGACGAACAGGTCCTCGCTGTATGCGTTGTAGTAAATGCCCGTGTGCGTCCCGTCCGCCTCTTTGGTCACATTCTTGTACGCGACTGACAGTCGAGTTTTTCCGACCGAGTTGAAAGCGTAAAGCAATTGGACGGCAGTAGCGTCGTCGTCGCGTAGTTCGAACGCAATGTCTTCGATAGTCGTCATATCGTCTCCAAACTGGGAAAGAGTTGTTGCATCAGCCCTTGTTTATGTTGGTGCAAGGCGTCGAGCTTCCGACACTGCGCCGCGATCAGGTCGTCCAACGCGCTGAGACAGTTGGCGATTTTCTGTTGTTCGAGAGGAGCCGGGTAAGCCAGCGACACTTGCGATAGCTGCATCGGATAAAGATGAGCGACCGTATCGCCTTGAGCCATTCTTGAAATTGAATGGCGAAGCGGGCTATTCAGCAGATAGCTGAAAAACGGGCCATATAGATCGGAGCGGAGAATATTTAGGTCGCTCCCCAGTGCTACGCCTGTGGGCAAGACACAGGCGGCCCTTGCGATCTCCGCCCGGGTCTCTCCTGAAGCGGGGACAATGACGTCCTCAGCACAGCTGAGCATGAGATCTTCGTGCGGTACATTCGTGTGGGACACCACCTCGCGAATGACCTCGTGGTAGCGAGTGTAAAGTTCCGCATATCTGATACAGGGAACCGCCCCGCCCCTAGTGATGTCCGCTTTTGAGATTCCTTTTCCTTTGGTGATGCTCGCGACATTGCCAATTTGATCACGTTTCCAATCTCCGGCATTCCGAAACTCCGGAAACCGCAGCTTCGGCACACTTTCCCCAGGCTGGGGAAAGAGCTGCTGCATCAGCCCCCGCTTGTGCCGACGCAGGGCGTCGAGCTTCCGGGCCTCAGCCGCGATCAGGCCGTCCAGCGAGCCCAGACAGTCGGCGATCTTCTGCTGTTCGGCCGTTGTCGCCGGAATCGGGATCCGAACGGTCGAAATTCGAGTCGCCGATATACCATGGACCTTGGTGCCCTGGGCTTCCTTTTTGATGCCGGTGCGAACAGCAGCGGACTGAAACAGGTGCCCGCCAAAGCCAACGACAGGAGTGTTTCCTCGTCGGGTCGCTAGAATGGAGTGCGTACCAGCGACGACGCGTTCGCCGTCTAGCGAAACAACTTCGATTGCTTTTCCTACGTCGTCGATATCTTCAGATGCGTCGGCAAGTACGATGTCGCCCTCTTCACAAAATGCGTCATCGTCAAATCCATTAGTTAGGGCGTCTGGATTGACATACGGCACATGCTCGTTGCCCACGCGGAAGAGAGGCTTGAATTTTGTGTGAATATCACCGTAATGAATGTTCCTGATCTTTCCGGTTTCGTAGTTGAGTTTGTCTCTCGACAGCGTGTTAGTACGTTTGAAGTCATACAGGTCGGAGAATCTCGGAAACGACCAACTTGGATCATCCCGAAACGCCGGAAACCGCAGCTTCGGTACAAGGCGCGGTGGCTTGTCGGCCATCACCCCGCGCCCCCGTCCTCGTAGGCGTTGAGGCCCGAGATTTCTCGGCCGTCTGCTCGCTTGTTCAGGAGCGGGACGAGATCGGCCATGAGGGCGAGCTCCCGCTCCCGGCGCGCGCGCCAGCCGAGGCCGAGTGGCTCCATCAGGTCGGTGAGCTCCTCGCCGTCGAAGACCATTCGCTGGAGGATGGTATTGACGAAGGTCGTCAACGACTCGGTGGTCAGCCCGTGGGTCCGGGCGAGATCGGCGATCTGCCCGGCCTGCTTCCCGGCCTTGAAGCGCTCGTAACCGGCGCGGATGGCGACCTCGTCGAGGCCCTTGCCTTCCTTCAGCGAGCGGACGTACTCGGCGATCACCTCCCGCTCGTCGAGGAACTTGGCGTCGGACTGGATCAGGCCGATGAGTTGCTCGCGGCTGATCTGGATTTTCTTGGGGTCCTGACCCGTGTACCGGGCGATTAGCTTCATGATGTAATCGTAGTCGATGTCGGCGGAAGCGAAGAGGACAAACTCGAAGTCGAGCTGATCGATTTGGGAATCGGCCGGCGCACCGTCCCTTCCCGGCGTGCGCTGCTGCTCCTTAAGCCGCTGGGCCGTTTCGAGGTAGGCGCCGCGGAAGGCGCGGAGGTCGTTTCCGTCAAGGGCCTGCCCGATCTCCTCGCGCTGTTCGTCGCTAAGGTCGGTATACTGATCGAGCTCGGTCCGGAGGCGCTGGACTTCCTTGAACCGATTGATGAACTGGATACGGGCATCGTCGCCCATCAGGTTGCTTGCCTGCTCGGGCCTGGCTTCGAGACCCTGCGAGCGCATGAACACGCCGAGATCGGCGACGGCCTGCTTGAAGTGGTCGATGACGACGGGCGCCTTGTCGACCAGCCAGATCTCGCGGGCCCGTTCGGGTTGCGCGCCGGAGAAGAGAGCAATGGCGTCGTCGACCCTGTCCTGCTGCTGGCGGAAGTCGAGGATATGGCCGTAGGGCTTGGCGGCGTTGAGAACACGGTTGGTGCGGGAGAAAGCCTGGATCAGACCGTGGTGCCTGAGGTTCTTGTCGACATAGAGCGTGTTCAGGTACTGAGCATCGAAGCCGGTCAGAAGCATGTCGACGACGATTGCGATGTCGATCTTTTCCGCGCCCTTGTCCGGCAGGTCGCGGTTGGGGAACCGCTGATCCTTTATGCGCTGTTGGACATCCTGATAGTAGAGATCGAAATTGCCGATGTCGTGGTTCGTGCCGTACCGCTTGTTGTAGTCCGCGATGATGGCCTGAAGCGCGGCCTTCTTGCCCTCGGGGTCGTGCCGGTTGTCCGCCTTCTCCTGGGGAAGGTCCTCCTGAATCTGACGGATGTCCCTGTCGCCCTCCGCTGGCGGCGAGAAGACGGCGGCGACCTTGAGCGGGACGAAGTCCGGGTCGGCGGCCTGAAGCTCGGCCTGGAGCTGTTTGAAGATTTCGTGGTACTCAATGGCGTCGTTGATCGAGGCGGTGGCCAACAGCGCGTTGAAGCGTCGGCCTCCGGTCGCGGCGTCGTGCTTGTCCAGGATGGCTTCCGCGACCGCACGCTTGGGGAGGGGATCCCCACCAGGCTTGAAGGCGGGGGCGTCCTTGGGCTTGTAGTAGTCGACATGGAAGCGAAGGACGTTCCGATCCTCGATCGCGTGGGTGATGGTGTAGGCGTGAAGCTCTTTCTCGAACAGATCCTCGGTGGTTCGAAGGCTGGCAATATCTTCTTCAACCTGCCTGACGGTCGCGTTGTCCTCGAAAATCGGCGTGCCGGTGAAGCCGAAGAGTTGGGAGTTCGGGAAGAACTCCTTGATGGCCCGGTGGTTCTCGCCGAACTGCGAGCGGTGGCACTCGTCGAAGATGAAGACCATCCGCTTGTCGCGAAGCCGGCCGAGCCGCTCCCTGAATGCCGAGCGCCCCCGGCGCCGGTTCCGGCTGCCGTATTCGTCTAGTGCGAGCCCCAGCTTCTGGATGGTCGTGACGATGACCTTGTCCGCATGGTCTTCGGACAGGAGACGGCGGACGAGCGTCTCGGTGTTGGTGTTTTCCTCGACGCAGTTCTCCTGGAACCGGTTGAATTCCTCCCGGGTCTGGCGGTCGAGGTCCTTGCGGTCGACGACGAAGAGGCATTTATGGATGCTCTCATTGGCCTTGAGCAGCGTAGAGGCCTTGAACGAGGTGAGGGTCTTGCCCGACCCGGTGGTGTGCCAAATATAGCCGTTGCCGCAGTTCTGATCGATGCAGCCGACGATGGCCTTGACCGCGTAGACCTGATACGGGCGCATCATCAGGAGCTTCTGCTCGCTCGCGACCAGGACCATGTATTTGCTGATCGTCTCGCCGAGTGCGCATTTGGCCAGAAACCGGTCGGCGAAGTCGTCGAGATGCGTGATCCTGGCGTTGTCCTCGCCCGCGAACTGATAGACCGGAAGAAACCGCTCGTCCGCGTCGAAAGAGAAATGCCGCGCGTTGTTGTTGGCGAAGTACCATGTGTCCGCGCGGTTGCTGACGATGAACAACTGCACGAAACAAAGGAGAGTCCGGGTGTATCCGTTGCCCGGGTCGTTCTTGTATTCGACGATCTGCTCCATGGCCCGCCGGGGGCTGATTCCAAAGGACTTCAACTCGACCTGAACGACGGGCAGGCCGTTGATCAGGAGCATCACGTCGTATCGGTGATGGCTGTAGTCCGTATTGATGCGAAGCTGATTGACGACCTCGAAGGTGTTCTTGCACCAGTCCCGGATGTTGACGAGGGTGTAGTTGAGCGGCGTGCCGTCGTCGCGGGTGAACGTCTCGCGGTTGCGGAGCGCCCGGGCGGCCTTGTAGACGTCGGGGGTGACGGTTTCGTCGAGGAGCCGTTCGAACTCCCCATCCGTAAGCGTGACACGGTTCAGGACTTCGAACTTTTCCCTGAAATTGGCTTCGAGTGCGGCCCGGTCGCGAATGTCGGAGCGGTAGCCGTACTTGAGGTCACTTAGTTTCGCTATGAGCGACTCTTCAATTTGACGCTCGGGATTGGTCATGAACGTGGCGTATCCATTGCGTTGAATGATCTCCAGATCGACGGGTTGGCAATCCCGAAAAGGACTCTGCCAACGAGTCGGATGCGACATTCTTGTCCGTCAGCAATGCGACCGTCGCCGTTCCCACCATCAGTATGTCTTCCATACAAATTTTCCATACCCGCATAGCCCCTGCCCGATGGCGGCCCATCGCACATTGAAGGCGCGTCGTGACAACTGTAACCGGAAGCATCTGTTACACGATGTCGACATAGTGCGCAGCTTAACTTTTTGATCTTAAATTTAGAAATTTGATTGATACAGAACTACTTGAGAACATAAACACAATAGGCGCTGTGACATCCCGACAAAATATTTCACGTTACCCTGCTGCGCAGGACTACCGAAACTCCGGATAAGATTTGCGGATTATACGGAATATCTTTATGTTCTGTATGTTTTCTCGGATAGGGAGCGACTCATGAAGCAGTTCCAGGCGAAAGATATCGCTCGCAACACAACCGATCTGTGGACCGCTGCGACGCTTGCGCCCGTGACGATCACAAAGCATCGCAAGGCACGTTTCGTTGTCATGTCCGTTGAGCGTTATGAGGCTCTTGTGAGTGGAGCAACATCTCAAGTTTCCGTCGATGTCGCAAATATGCCCGAAGAACTCGGCGCACTGTTCGATACGGGCGTGAAGAATCATTTCAGTGGCAGTTGAAATCCCCGAACCAGGACAGGTCTTCGAGTATTATTACCTCTGGCATTGGCAGGAACAGCGTGGCGAGACCGAAGGTCGAAAATCACGGCCCTGTTGTGTGGTGGTCGTTGCCACAAATGCCAAGGGCCAGCATGTGCTTTTCATTGCTCCAATCACAAGCAAGCCACCCCGTAAAGGCCGCATCGGTGTCCCAATCCCGGAGACAGAAGCCCGTCGTGCGAGGCTCGACACGATCATGCCTCTTTGGATCATGGTCGACGAGTTGAACGTCGACATTTTGGAGGCATCTTATGTGCTCGAAAATCGAACGCCGCTTGGCCAGTTCAGTGCGGCATTCACCAACATGGTGATCCGCCGAACCGACGAGGTGCGCCAGACTCGAAAAATCAGCCTGTCACGCCGCACATGATCCGGGCGACATCCATCCCCACGTGCCTGTGCAGCCCTCGGTGCTACGCGCCACAAAAGGGTGTGCCAAACGTTTCGTGTGGTGGATGATTCATGGCCAGCCTTGTTTATGCTTGTCGTTTTGACATCACGGCTGAAGACGGTATCACGAGCTTTATTCCCACATACGGGGACTGGATAGTCGGACACTACCAAGGCCAACGTGAACTTCCCGAATTCAACATCGACCCGGAGGTTGCTGGCGCACACGAGGGTCTTCCGACCGGTCATTCGCTAGTATTCTCGATCAACCAGGACGATGGCGAGCGAGTAGTTCCAATTGGCCGGTCTTTCGGCGTCTTCGTTCGCAGCGCGGAACAACTGCCGCAGTCTCGCGCTGTTTCATCGGCACGATGCACTTCGCTAAAATACTTGAATGCAAGGCCGTGGTTTTATTGGCCTGCGACGATAGGTTCTGCCTTTGCAAGACCGCATCGAAACAGCCACCGATGAAACTGGGCTTGATGAAGTGTACGACGCAGAACATCACCTATTCTACGTCCGTGCACCCGCGCAAGAGATTGGCTCTTGGTCTCAGGGGTCGAGCCTGCGTCGGAATTCCTCGCCGGTTTCTCGGTGAGAGGTGGGGTAGCTGAATGAATTTGTCTATTCTTCATGTTTCCGACTTGCACCGTGATCCTGCTAATCCGATCAGCAATCAAGTCCTGCTCGATTCTCTGGAAAGGGATCGGGACCGGTACACGTCCAAGGAAAATCCGCGAATAGCCCCGCCAAACCTCATCATAGTAAGCGGGGATATCGTTCAGGGCGTGATTCACGGCTCTAAAGATGCAGAGGCAATTCTAGCACAACAATACGATCAGGCTCTGGCTTTCCTGAACGACTTGACCGACAGGTTTGTTGATGGGGACAAACGGCGCATTGTCATCGTGCCCGGAAACCATGATGTCAGCGACCATCAATTCCGTGAAAGCCTAACACCAATCGCTATAGCTCCGGACAAAAAGAAGGAGATAATCGCCCAACTCTTCCAGCCGGACTCACCCTTGCGATGGTCATGGGAAGAGTTTGCACTGTATGAAATCGCCGATTGGTCAGCGTACCATCAGCGCTTTGCGGCCTATAGTGATTTCTATGGCAAATTTTACGGCCAAAAGCGTTCTTTCCCGACCACCCCGAACAAGCAAACCGATGTTTTTGACTATCCTGATCTTGGAATCACTATCGTCGGATTTTGCAGTTGCTACAATAATGATCTCCTAAACAGGCGTGGTGCAATCCATCCCGACTGTATCGCATTGGCGGGCAGCCAACTCCGCGAAATTTGTTTGTCACATAATCCCCTACGCGTTGCGGTTTGGCACCACAACACAGAAGGGTCGCCAGTAGAAAGCGACTATATGGACCCGGATACCGTACAGGGTGACGTAAAAATTTATGTGTCAGTTGGGAATGGGGTACTCCCTGTGGTTTACGACAACCGCAAGAAGGATCACCCCGATGCCACAGCAAGCTGTAACGATTGAGAACCTACCACAAGCCTTTGAGGTGGTGAAGGAGATGCAAGCAGGCGGATTGGACTGGGGCGAGGGTTATCGCCCGCTTGGCCGCCAGGCGCTGGCCGAGATCATCGAGGGCCGGATGGCCGAGGCGGTGGATCGCTGGCTCGACGGCCTCGATGGCAGCGCTATGCGCGACCGGCGCAACGGCACCTACCGGCGCCGCCTGCTCAGCGAGCTCGGCGACATCGAGCTCAACGTGCCGCGCACCCGGCACTTCTGCCCGACCGAGGTTCTGAAGAGCTACGCAAGGCGCGCTCCAGAGATCGACCGCGCCATCCTGGCCGGCTTCGTGCTGGGGCTCTCGACCCGCAAGGTCGGCGAGGTCCTGCTTGCCCTGCTCGGGCGTCCGGTCTCGGCCGCGACGGTGAGCCGGGTCGCCAAGACCCTCGATCTGTCGGTCGCCGCATTCCACCGCCGGCCGCTGAAGAACGCCTACAAGGCGCTGATGCTCGACGGCGTGGTGCTGGCCTGCAAGACCGGCGCCGGCGCGCTCAGGAGGCCGGTCCTGGTGGCGCTGGGCATACGGCACGACGGCAAGAAGGAGATTATCGACTTCCAACTCGCCGCCAGCGAGAGCGCCGCGGAGTGGGAGCGCTTCCTCACCGCGTTGCACCGCCGCGGCCTCACCGGCGAGGGCCTTGAGATGATCTGCGTTGATGGCGGCCAAGGCCTGCTCGCCGCCTTGCCGATCGTCTATCACGGCATCCCCGTTCAGAGGTGCTGGGCGCACAAAATCAGGAACATCCTCAACAAGGTCCGCGTAGCCGACCAGCAGGCCGTCAAGGCCGACGTCCACGCCGTCATGAATGCCCCCAACCGCCGCAAGGCCGAGACCGCCGCCCGCCGCTTCGCCGACGCCTGGGAAGATACCTACCCCAAGGCCGTCGCCTGCCTGCGCAACGACCTCGACGACCTGCTCACCTGCTTCCGCTACAAGGACCTCGCCGAGCGAAAGCAGGTCAGGACCACCAATGCCATCGAACGGAGGTTCCGCGAGGTTCGCAGACGAACCCGGCCCATGGGAACCTTCAAGGATAAAACCTCAATGGACCGCATCCTCTTCGCGGTCTTCATTCACGAAAACAAGTCTCAGGGAATCAGTACCCCAGTCTCCCTGACACATAACTCTTGACGTTACCCCGTACAGAACTTCATTGACGGCGGTTTCAGTCTTGGCTTTCACGGGCATCAGCATAGACCGCAGTTTTTGGATACGCGGTTCCGCCACGGTCCAGACCGCCGCATTACGGTCATCAGCGCAGGCACCCTTTGCGGTGGCGCCGCCTTTCGTCATGGTCGCGCCTACAACATTGTCGAAATTGACGTAAAGAATAGGGCTGGAAGGCTGCATCTAAGGGAAATGCAAAATGACAATCTTCGAATGCCCATATGGGGTGCCCGTTCCCTACCCCCCAATCATACGAGCTATTTCGACTTCGCCTTTGAAGCGCCACCAGAGCCTTTCGCAGAACCTGATGGCACTACGATCATGCTCGGCAAGGCCCAGGCAGCCTATGACAGCGGCGATTATCGTGCAGCGGCTGACTCGTTTTCACCGCTTGTTTCTTCTGATCCTTTGGCTCGGCGCCTATACCTTGAATCCCTGATCCGGCTGAATGACCACCCTACTCTAATCGCATCGTATGATCCCCCTCAAAGTACGGTCGAGGCGATTGCCCTAATGGATGCCTTGTGGGCGCAAGGTGAGCGAGAGCAACTCGCACAAGTTCTCAAGCTTGAGGTCATCGCTGCATCCTCCGACCCATCGGTTTCGGAAATTCGGAAAAAATATATGGTGAGGTTGAGGAAATGACTGAGCCGGCTAAAGAACGGATTGCTTTCGACGTCGAGACGAGCAGAATTCTCCAGATTCTCTCATCCGAAATCTATGACTCGCCTAAAGCGTTCCTGCGTGAGAATGTCCAGAATGCCTATGACGCGATCCTCATGCGCTGCACAGCACAGGGGCTCCCCGTAGCAGAGCGTAAGATTGAGATCATAGTCGAGCCGAGTCGTCTAAGCGTGTGCGATGATGGCATCGGCATGACAGAAGACGTGCTCAAAAATAATTTTTGGAAAGCAGGTTCCAGCGGGAAAAAATCAGATCTAGCACAACGCTCAGGTGTAATCGGGACGTTTGGCATCGGTGCGATGGCAAATTTCGGGGTATGCACTGCGCTGCGCGTCGAAACCCGGCACATTGAGACCGATTTGATTCTCGTAAGCCATGCTAGGCGCGATGATCTTAAGATCGCGCAAGATTGCATTGATCTTGAGCGTGTTGCCGATGATCGAGAGCCGGGTACGCTGATTGTCGCCGATCTCGATCCGGCCTATCCAATCGATGAGACGGCTGCTTGCACTGCTGTCCGGTTTATTTTTGTGGACGGGTTGCATGGCATTGATTCTACTGGGGTCCAAGCGTTTGCGAACGTTTTGGACACGAAGGAGGCTCAATGCCATGCATCACCACAATAGCGTTTTCCACGATCTGTTGAAGCATATTCCTTGGGACGCTTTTGAGCGTTTGGTTGCCGAGCACGGCGCGGACAAGCACATTCGCCGGTTGCCGACGAAGAGCCAGTTCATCGCCCTGCTGTATGGACAGTTCTCCGGCGCGTCCAGCCTGCGGGAGATCGCCGGCGGCCTGGAGAGCCATTCGGCGCGTTTGTACCATGTCGGCGGCCGCACGGTGTCACGCTCGACCTTCGCCGACGCCAACGCGCGCCGTCCGGCGGCGGTGTTCTCGGGCCTGTTCGCCGAGATGGCCGGCCGCGCCCAGCGGGGGCTGCGGCGCAAGCTCGGCGATGCCACCTATCTGATCGATTCCACCGGGCTCCGCCTGAGCGGGGCCGGGTCCGAGTGGGCGCGCTTCTCGGCCAAGGTGTGCGGCGCCAAGGTCCACGTGATCTACGACGCGGATGCCGATCAGCCGGTTTATTCGGCGATGACGGCGGCCCGGGTCAACGACATCACGGCGGCGAAGGAGATGCCCATCGAGGCCGGCGCCACCTACGTCTACGACCTCGGCTACTACGATTATGCCTGGTGGGCCAAGCTGGACGCCGCCGGATGCCGCATCGTCACCCGCTTCAAGTCCAGCACGCCGCTCGACCTCATCGCCGAACTCGATGTGGCCGAGAACGGCGGCATCCTGTCCGACCGCATCGGCTTGCTGCCCAAACGCCAGGCCAAAAACCGCAAGAACCCGTTCTCCGAGCCGGTGCGCGAGGTGCGGATCAAGACCGACACCGGCAAGGTGCTGCGCATCCTCTCCAACGACCTCGACGCCCCGGCCGAGGAGATCGCCGAGCTCTACAAGCGGCGATGGGCCATCGAGCTGTTCTTCCGCTGGGTCAAACAGACCCTCAAGATCAAACACTTCATCGGCAACAGCGAGAACGCCGTGCGCATCCAGATCGCCGTCGCGATGATCGCCTATCTGCTGCTCAGGCTCGCTCAAGCCACCCAGAAGGCCATCAACAGCCCGCTCATCTTCGCCCGTCTCGTGCGCGTCAACCTCATGCATCGAAAGCGCATCGACAGGCTCCTCATACCCAAAATACCGCCGCCCGAAAATCCAAACCAAATGGCCATCCAATGGACGTGAAAATTAAACCGGACAGTAGTGGGCTGCTTGCCAGTATCTCAGCCAGTATGTCAGGTTCCTGCCCGTTCCGGTCATTGTTAACGGACGTACTATTAGCCAGGAGAGCTTCCAAAGTACGCTTGCCGGCAGAACCGAAGGCTTTAGGCAAATCTCATCACGAACGGTCTCGCGCGGCGAATTTGCAGGCACCCTTCATGTCTCAATTAGTGCACAGAACCGCCTTCTCGCGCGGCTCACTGACATATCACTCAATGGTACTCTGATAGAGGGTGAAGCGTTTTTTGTGCAACAAAGTGGTCCTACCCACGGTTTCCGAAATCTTTTCGGCCTTGCGCCGATCCCGGTTGCTGGCCACTACGGGCTCGGCGGTTTCGTTAATCTCGACATTCTCCATCCCACGGCGGGGCGAGAGGCCCTTAGCCGTGAAAGCATTCAACACGTCGCCAATCTTATTGAACTTATCGAGGCGGAATCGTCATTTGATATTGCCAAGACCAGCGCGGCCGACGGAAATCAGCAGTTCCAGCAGTACATTCTCGCTCACGGACTTACAGATCTTGCGCGCAAAGTGAATATCTCCGTACTCCCCGCTGAAACAATGATCCCTCTTGGTGATGTCCGCTCATATCAGACGGCCAAGGGAAAGCACTATTACGCTGGTAAGGACAGCACGGTTCTTAAACGCTTCTCAAGCGACCATGCCAACCTTTTCCATGTCAGCCAGGCAAATCCGCGCCGCAATCTCCAACTTCGATTTCTGACCGAAATTGCGAAGATGGAGCAGGTGCCCGAGGACACGATTGTTGACAGAATTCCTGCATCAGAACTGACCTTCGAAGAAGCCATGTTCCTCGTGAGGTTGCGAAGCATTTTGCTGGATGATTACCTTATGCCTGATGTCGATGCAGCGTTTGCCACCATAAGCCACGGCGTCAGTATTTACGCCAAAAAGAAAGACAGCACACTCCTACTGTCCATTGCACGCGGTATCGCCCCCGTTGCGATGGTCATCGAATGTTACACGAGCGCTCGCGATGTGTTTGATGGCTTCATGAAGGATTTTGTGCGTGAGCACATATATCCCCATATCATGGATCAGATTCCGTCATCAACAAAGCAGGGCCGTGATGCCCTGTACAAGCGCTTGAAAGAAAACAAAGAACTGTTCCGTCTTCAAGAAGGTGACTACGGCGCAATTGAATCACTCTTGGCAGACTATTTGGCAGGTAAAGCGGAATTTTCTGAAGTGCTCAAAACCTCTAGCACCCGCGCGACCGTTCAGCGTCAACAGTTCAGCAGGGAGCAAGTTGGCAGCGTAGAAGAAGAATTCCCCGATATCATAGAATCGTCTGGGGCTTCGACCCCACCAAGTGAATTTGAAGCGGTCCCCCCCCTTATGCGTGATGATCTTGAAAGTGACAAAAAGGTTCTTACGGTTTCTGCCGAACACCAGCGACTGAATAACTTTCAGATGTTCCTCGCTCTTTCAGACCGGATGGTAAAGAGAGAGGGTGAATTTTTGCGCTGGCCACACACGACAAAGCTAATCTGGGGGGCGCACCGGATCATTTATATCTTCGCAGATGCCACGGGGGAACTCAGCCTATACTACGACATTGAGCTTAAAGCGCCCCTTGATACCGATCAGACTGGCGGTTCGATGTTCCCAACTACGACAATTGTAACAAAGAAACGGGTCTACATCCCCGTACCCAAGCCCGTTGAACCAGCGTTCATGATTACCGACGGGGACAAGGAGTTTTATGTTCGCTTTGATACGATTCCTTAAAATGTAGACAGAAATTCGTGATTTCGGATCGACTCGGTTTAATGCGCTTTCCCGGCCTCGGCCTGCAGGACTAAGAGGGTATGCGGAAGAGACGACCGGCCAACAGGCCCGAAATTGTCAAATGCATTGGATTGAGGTGCATCGACATTTTCCTTCGTTTGTAGAGCAGATCAGGCGGAATTGCCCTTTCTCTTCTCCCCAAGACTCGCTTCATTGGAGCAGCCTCAGCAGGAGCCACAAAATAAGGGTCGCATACCGTACCGCCCGGTGCGATCCGTGATCCTCTCGATAACGCTTTCCAGAACCGATAAAACAATCGTCGCCCCGCCCGTCCCGCTTCGTCGCCGAGAGGGCGAGCTTGGCCGTGAGCGGGGCAGCGGTCGGATGTCCGGGGAAGGACGTCCGGCCGCCGTTCACCATCATCAAGCGAGACGGAGGCGACATCATGACGGCAGCGATGGCGATGCCCGGCAACACGGCGGACACATTTCTGGTTCACTTCTTCGGCGGCGGCCTCGAAGGCGACGACCGTTTCGTGGTTGAGCGGTTCCGCGCCCTGGCCTGCGGCGATATTGTTCCCGCCCCCGCCGAGACGACCGGCGCGAAGGGCGGGCACAAGGTCAAGCACACAGTCGTCTCGCGCAAGGAGGCCGAGGCCATGCGTCCCGGCCGCACCGAGATCATCATCTGCACGGGGCTCAAGACCTGCGGCGGCCGGCAGGCTTGGGGTTCGGTGGCCCTGGGATTCTTCTGCGACCGCAAGCAGCGCGGCTGATGGACGTCCGGCCGGCCCATCGTCGGCCGGGCGCTGTTCGACTGGTTCCCAATCCTCGGCAAGGAGACATCCCATGTGCGAGCAGGAGATTGCCCAGCGACGAAATCCCGTGCTCGGGATTTCGCCTATTATCCCGAGAGGTGGTTAATCCCGACTTGTATGCGGTAGACGGCTTGTCCATAGGGTTTCTCCTTAGATTTGCTCGGGATTAATTCCAGGCGTCATCGCTTGATACAGTCGCTCTCCCTTTCAACGAAATGGAGGACGACAATGGCTTCAATACCCAAACGCCGGCCCCTGCTGGGGACCGCGGCACTGGCCGGCTTCGACGCAATCATCGTTGCGTTCATCGACGATCTCCGCGTTCGCGAAGGAATTGTCGAAACGGCGGTCAGCCGCCATCGGGGCACTGCCCGTCACTTCCTGGTATGGCTGGGAGTGAGCGGGATTGCGCTCGAAACAGTCGACTGCGAAACGATCGAGCGTTTTCTCCAGCACGATTGCGAGTGCGGTACCCGAGTGCCGGCGTATTCCTTGCCCCGCCCTTGGAGCAAGCGCCGATCCTGTCCTCCGCTGATGACGTTCGTCCGCTTCCTTGAGCGGACAGGGAGGATCGAAACCCCCGGTGAGCTGGACGAAAATCTCCAGCTTCTCGACGCGTTCCTCGGGCGCATGCGCGCCGATGGCTATCCGTCTGGAACGGTAAACGCGTATCGCCACGCATGTGCCAATCTCATTGCCTGGCTCCACTTTGCACGGGTCCGGCTGTGCGATCTGGACCCGGATGCAATTGCACGATTCCGAAACAGAGAGTTCATCTGCTCGATCCCTGGGGTGTTTTACGGACAGCGGAAGCGCGTTCCGGGCGGCTATTACGAAAGGGAGATCCGCAAGTTCCTCGGGTATCTCGTTGCAATCGGCCGTATTGCACCGCTGAACTCGGCGCCCAACGAGGCCCCGTCCGGGATCCTGAAGCGGTTCTCTCTGTGGCTCGAACGCCATCGCGGCATCGGCCCGCGGGCCATAGAGCAGTATGTTCGCTTGATCGCAGCCGCCCTGCCTGGTCTTGGAGACGATCCCGAGGCTTATGACGCTGCACTGATCCGGCGGGTGTTGTCCGAACAAATCGAACACTGTTCGATAAGCGGTGCCAAGAGACTGACAACCGCGATGCGCATGTATCTACGGTTCCTGGCATCCGAAGGCAGCGTCACGGCCGCGCTGGTCGAGGCGTTGCCGACAGTGCCTGAGTGGCGGTTGTCGGCGTTGCCAAAGCACATCCCGACCGACGATGTCGAGCGCGCCATTGCGTCCTGCGGTGACGGCCCGATGGGTGTGCGCAACCGGGCGATCCTGCTGCTCCTGGCGCGGCTGGCGCTAAGGGCAGGGGATGTCGCTGGACTGCGCCTCGGAGATATCGACTGGGATCGGGCCGAAATCCGTGTTGCGGGCAAGTCACGACGACAGTCGGCACTGCCTCTGCCCCAGGATGTTGGCGATGCGCTCCATGCCTATATCGCAACGGCGCGGCCGAAGGTGGACGAGGAGAAAGTCTTTCTCTGCATCAACGCACCCTGGCGCCCATTCCCGGGTTCACACAACGTCAGTTACGTAGCACGGAGCGCACTGAACCGCGCCGGGGTCGTCACGCCCGCCAACCGCGGTCGCGGTGCGCACTTGTTCCGTCACTCCCGCGCGACGGAGCTGCTCAGGTCAGGTGCAACGCTTGAAGTCATCCAATCGCTGCTCCGGCATGTCTCCCTCAAGACCACCGTGATCTATGCCAAGACCGACGCGCCCATGTTGCAGGAGGTCGCCCAACCCTGGATAGGAGAATCGGAAGAATGACGAACAAAGCCACCATCATCGACGATGTCGAGCGCTTCGTGGCGATGAAGCGGAATCTGGGCTACCGGTTCACACGGGACGCCGGGCCACTACGGAAATTTGCGCGATTCGCCCAAGAGCGCAATGAGACATTCATTCGTTCCGACACCGCCATCGAATGGGCGTCGGAGTCACCAGCGGCGCAGCCCGAGCGGATCAGAAAGCTGCACACGGTGCATGCCTTTGCGTGCTGGCTGCACGCCGAGGATGCCCGCCATGACATACCGCCTCGTGACGCCCTGGGTCATCTCTCCAGACGGCGGCCGCGGCCATATCTGATATCGACTACGGACATCCGGGAACTTCTGACGGCCGCGCTCACCATGGGGCCCGTCGATACTATCACGCCGCTGACCTGGCATTACCTGTTTGGCCTCATCGCCGTGACTGGACTGCGTAGCGGCGAGGCTCTCGCACTGGCCCTGAATGATGTCACCCCGGATGGCCTCGTCATCCGCGACACCAAGTTCCGGAAGTCGCGGGTGGTGGCGCTGCATCCTACCGCCCGGGATGCGCTGAACCGCTACATGGCGGTGCGGCGCAAGGAGAAAACCCCGGACCAACACCTGTTCGTGATCGCCACGGGAGGTCCCCCAAGCGACGACTGGGCGCGAAAAGCCTTCCGCAAACTTGCAGAACAAACAGGGATCCGGGAACCTGGCGCAACCCGCGGACCGACACTGCACTCGCTGCGCCACTCCTTCGCCGTCCGGTCACTTGAGAACTTGGGTCCCGGCGTCGATCCGAACCGTCACATGCTGGCGCTCGCTACGTATCTCGGCCACTCCGAAGTCTCGCATACCTATTGGTACCTGGAATCGACCTTAGTCCTCCTGCGCGGTATCGCCGAAGCAGCGGAACAGGCTCACGTGAATGGAGGTTCCAATGACTGATCTTGCCCCTCACCTCACCACGTTCCTCCGGGAGTATCTGCCCGCCGAACGCCGATTTAGCCAACACACCGTGAAGGGCTATACCGATTGCTTCCGACTGCTCGTGCTCTACACGGCCAAACGGACCAACATCCGTCCCTGTGCCCTGAAGATCGAGCACATCACGGTGGAACTCCTGCTGGCCTTCCTCGAGTCCCTGGAGCGGGACCGTAACAACAGTATCGGCACCCGCAATATCCGCCTCGCCGCCATCAAGTCCTTCTTCCGATACCTGGAATACCGCGCCCCAAGCTGTCTCGAGCACGCACTGCAAGTCCGTGCTATCCCACACAAGCGCGCGGACAAGCCTCTGATCGACTGGCTCGACCGGAACGAGGTGCAGGCAATCCTGGATGCCCCGGATACGGCGACGGTGGCGGGCCTGCGCGACCGCGCAATGCTGCACCTGTGCTACGCCGCCGGGCTGCGGGTGTCGGAACTGACCGGATTGACCCTCGACAGCCTGTCGGGGCCTCAACTCGAGACTATCCACATCCTGGGCAAGGGACGGCGTGATCGCGAACTGCCGCTGTGGAAGGAAACGAAGACCGTTCTCAACGAGTGGCTCGACGTCCGGCCGCCGGTCAACAACCGCTACCTGTTCCTCAACGCACGAGGAAGAGCGATGGGCACGGACGGCTTTGCCTACATTCTCGACAAGCATGTCGCTACCGCAGCGCGCACGGTTCCGACGATCGAGGGCAAGCGGGTAACACCGCATGTCCTTCGTCACTCGACGGCAATGATGATCCTGCATGCTACAGGGGACATCCGGAAGGTCTCGCTCTGGCTCGGTCATGCAGACATCAAGACCACGGAATCGTATCTCCGTGCGAGTCCAGCCGAGAAGCTGCAAATCCTGGGGATCAGCACGCCGCCGTCCATCCAGCCCGGAACCTTCCCCGGCGCCAAGGACAGCCTGATGAGCGTTCTCGGCGGGCAGTGACGCCTGGAATTAATCCCGAGCAAATCTAAGGAGAAACCCTATGGACAAGCCGTCTACCGCATACAAGTCGGGATTAACCACCTCTCGGGATAAGCGGCGCGCCCGCGACTTTGAGCGGTATCACCGGCGCACCGCCGAACGCAGGGCGAAGGGCCTGTGCCTGAAGTGCGGGAAGCGCCCGCCCGCAACCCGTCGAAGCCAGTGCGAGGTCTGCATCGAGAAGTGCCGGCCTGTCGACCTCGAACGGTATCACCGGCGTACCGCCGAGCGCAGGGCCAAGGGCCTGTGCCCGAAGTGCGGGAAGCAGCCGCCCGCGCCCGACCGCTCGGTGTGCGAGCCTTGCAACGAGAAAACCAACCGTGCCAGCCGGTTGCGGGATGCCCGCCTGCGGGCCGAGGGAAAACCCAGACGGAACATGGATCGCGCGCGCGAATATGAGCGCGAGCGGTCGCGTAGGGAAAGGACCGTGCGCCTTGCTGAAGGCACATGCACCCGCTGCGGAAAGCGACGCGCTCAGGAGGACCGCTCGTCCTGCGAGCCCTGCCTGGAGAAGCGCCGCTCTTCCGACCGCGCACGCTATGCCGCCGGGAAAGCTGCCGGGCTCAAGTACGGCGGCGCTAACCCGGAGGCGAAGCGAAAGGCCGGCCGCCTCAAGAGCAAGCGGAACCAGAAGGCCCGGTATGAGGCGGGCTTATGTATCCGCTGTGGCAAACAGCCGCCGGTAGAGGGCGGTACAACCTGCGCGCCGTGCCGCGAGAAGCGCCATGCGGCGGAGCGCCGGCAGTATGCAGAACGCAGGGCCGCAGGCCAGTGCACCCGGTGCGGCGGTCCGGTTCATGACGGCCTGTCGCGGTGTGCGCGATGCGCCGTTATCGAGGAGGCCAGCAAGTGCCCAGAGCGCAAGAACGCGCGCTCCCGGAAGCTGTATGCCGAACGGCGGGCCCAGGGGTTGTGCACATCGTGCGGGGCGCCGTCCCAGGGGGCCAGCAGGTGCGCGCCATGCGCGGAGAAATCTTATCACGGCTCGGCGCATTTCAGGGGCATCCCGATCTGGGACCCGCAGTATACGGTGATCGAGATCGAGACCGGCATCGAGCACGGGCCCTATGACAGCGAGGCCGACGTGGCGCTCTGCCTCGCCTTCGAGAAGCTCGACCGGGACCGGGTGGAGGTGGTGTCGGACGCGAGTCCCCTGAGTTCGATCACGGCTTGGGAATAACCGCGAGCCGACGCGGCGGACTGTCCCTGTTGCGCTGCCGGCCCGCCGTCCGCTGTCATGTGTATCGCCGGTCGGGCGTCCGCCGCCGACCCGCCTTCCGCCGACAACCGACGCGCCGGCACGTCCCCACTATACATATCGCCGGCCGGGCGACCGCCGGTCCGGATCCCACTGAGGGAGATTGTGCCATGTCCACCTGCCTGCCCGACGATCCCGTCTATTGCTTCTATCCGGCCGTCAACGGGGACGGCGAGCCGCCGCAGATCCGCATCCTGGTGGAGGGCCTGGCCTTCGCCATCCCTACCGCGCTGGTCTGCCTCACCGCCGACGACGGTTTCATGCTGTGCGATCGGCTCAACCGGGCCCTTGGCCTCGACCGCGCCGCCTGGACGGTGCTGGCCGCGCGATGCCTGCGCCCTTCCGCCGGCGACATGAGCGGCGGCTCCCTGCATTGACCCGTACGCGATGTCGTCGCGGCGTGTCCCGCCCGTCGTGGCCGGGGCGGAACCACGCCAGCGTCCGCTCGGGTTCGGCCGGGAGTTGGAGGGGAGCTTTCGCGGGGGCGAGTGTCCGGCAGGCCGGAGGAAGTAGTTTTCCCGCGCCGATGCCGGGCCGGCAACGATACGAGGAGTTCCCCGCCATGTTCCAATCCGACCATTCCCCCGACCTTCCTGCCGGCAGTGATTTGCTCGCCGAGCTCGGGGTCGACCGTCATACCGTCCGAGAGATCGCCGAGGACGAGCGCGCCATCCGCTGTCCGGAGCGCCCCGCGGCCTATCCCAAGCGCAGCTTCGCCGGCCTCGTCCCGGAACCGGCGGCGTCGCTGCCGCAGCCGGATTAGAGGTGGAGGAGGGCTTGAAGAGATTGATCGGTCGGGGGTTCGGGAGAGTGTCCCGGCCCCGGCCGTTCGGAACCCATCGTCATCAACCAGCTATGCAAGGAGTATCGTCATGGCTTTCGGACTCAACCGCGTGGAACTGATCGGCCGCCTCGGCGCCGACGTCACCGTCAATCACCTCACCTCGGGGGGCCGCGTGGCCAACCTGAGCATCGCGACCGACGAGTCGTACATCAACAAGCAGACCGGCGACAAGGTCGACAAGACCGAGTGGCACCGGGTCGTGACCTTCCAGGACGGGCTGATCGACATGTTCGAGAAGCACGCCACCAAGGGGCGCTTGGTCTACGTCGACGGCAAGCTCCAGACCCGCCGGTGGAAGAAGGACGGCGAGGAGGGCGACCGGTTCTCGACCGAGATCCTTCTGGTGCCGGGCGGCCGGGTGCAGTTCCTGGACAAGCCGAACGGCAACGGCCAGATGCAGCCCGACCCGGATGCGGCGGGCGATACCGGCGACGCCCCGGCTTCGGACCCGTCGGACCTGGACGACGAAATCCCGTTTTGAGTGCTTCCCTCTCATCGTTCCTCCCACCTCGGGCGGCCGCTTCGGCGGTCGCCCATTTTTCTTGCAGCCGGTTTCGAGCCCGTTGCCGGCCCGGTGCCGCAACCGGCGCTGCACGCGGGCCTGCATCGCCGCCGCGATCATCGCGCCCGTCGGCTGGAGGAAGAGGAGAGCGAGGGAACGGGCAAGCCGTTCAGAGAGGGAGTCATGAGCGCCGTTATCAATCTCAGGCACGAGCCGGAGCTGCGGGAGCAGTTCGAGTATGCCCAGGTGGTGAACAACACCGTGCTGATCGACCGCCGCACGAGGTGGGGCAATCCGTTCCTCATTGGCCCTGGCCAGGACCGCGAACAGGCGATCGCGCGCTATCGCGAAGATCTATGGCGCCGCATCGGGGCAGGCGAGGTGAAGCTGGAGGAGCTTGCGGAGCTGGATGGGTGCTGGCTCGCGTGCTGGTGCGAGCCCTTGCCCTGTCATGGCGATGTGCTGGCCAAGGCGGCGGCGTGGGCGTCCGGGATATTGATGGAACGGGCGGGTGCGTAATGCGGACTCGTTCTTGTGGCTGGATGGGCTGTTTGGGCGATCCCCTTCGGGGCCGGGCTCTCCGCTCATATCTCCGGTCGCTGGCGCTCCCTCCGAAACCGCTCCTATCCCTATCGCCTCCGCCCGCTGGAGCGGGCTGCGCGCTCCGCTTGCCAATGCGGCCGACTGGTCCAGGGATCGGTTCCGAGGCGGTACCAGGCGGCAGCGCCAATGGGGCCGTGCATGTGGAAATAATTGGCCAACCGACGTGAAGTCCAATTGTGATCCACGTGCTCGCTGCAGCAACCCCTCCGGGGTCCTCCGGGCGAAGGCGCCCTGCGGCCTGGCCAGGAAGCTCTAGGGGCGGACCGTGAAAGCCGCCGACCGTGAAGATCGAAGGCGATCTTCCGCACCAAGATCGGCGGCTTTCCGCACCACTCCGCCCCAAGAGCATCCAAGGCCAGGTGCTTCCCCTGCGCGCGCGGCTCCCAACAGGACATCACGCCGGGGATCGGCCCCGAGCGTGCAACCCGATCATCAAGGAGATCGTCATGAACACCATCATCGAGAACATCGACACCGGCGGGCAGTCCGCCACCGCGACCGTCTGCGAACAGGCGCAGCTCTTCGGCGCGGCCCCCGAGCGGGACGAGTTCGACAGCCGCGAGGTTTGGGATGCGGACGAAGCCACCGGCGCCGTCGAGGATGCCTTCCGCATCATCGCCCAGGGCGCCTGCCCGGACGGGTTACAGCTCGCCGACGAGCGCGAGAGCCTGCTGTGGGGCTTCGTCAACATGCTCGACGCCCAGACCCAGCGTCTCGACCGCGCCGCCGACAAGCTCGGCCCGGAACTGCGCGACCTTCAGCGCGAGCAGGACGGCACCGAGATCAAGTCGTTCGAGCTCGAGCTGCTGACGGACCGCGCGCGGAACCTCACCGACCGCCGCGATGCCTTCGAGACCATGCGCGACGCGGCCGCCGAGAGCTACCGCACCGTCACCGGCAACACCTGGCGCCCCCGGCGGGGATCGCATACCAGCCAGACCGGCAAGCTGACCTCCGCTGCTATCGACGCCCGCGACTACCAGCGCGCCCGCAAGGACCGCGCGACCGTGGCCCATCTGCCCCAGGGAACCCTGGTCGCCATCGCCGGCGGCAAGGACATCGCCGACCCGGCGGCGGTGATCGCCCGGCTCGACAAGGCCCGCGAGAAGTACGCCGACATGGTGCTGGTGCATGGCGGCGGTCCCGGCGTCGAGAAGATCGCCGCACGCTGGGCCGAGACCAACGGCATCCACCAGGTCGTCTGCAAGCCGGACTGGGACCGCCACGGGCGGGCCGCCCCGTTCCGCCGCAACGACGAGCTGCTGAACCTCCTGCCGAAGGGCGTCATCGCCTTCCCCGGCAGCGGCATCACCGAGAACCTCGTCGACAAGGCGCGCACCCTCGGCATCCCGGTGCAGCGCTGCGCCGCGTAGCCCGCACCGCCTCGACGGGCCGCGTCGTCGCTCCGGCGGCGGCGTGGCCCGTTTTGCGTTCGCACACCGGTCGCGCGGCAACAAGTGAAAGGAGAACCCATCGCCATGAACAGCAATACCTTCATCATGCGCTCGTGCGCTGCGGCAACGTGTGCGTTGCGGCAACGCCCGCGGCTCCGGTGCGCCATGTGTAATGAACGCCGCCGACGAACAAGACTGCCTGCATTGCTATGTTACCTCCTGCTTCCTATAGTGCCGCCCGGAAGCCGCGCGGCGGTTCGGGGACTGTCTCCGCAAGTGCGTGGCGGGCGCTGCCGCTCAAGCGCCGCTCGGGCTAAATGCCGTTGGTACAACGGCTTTCATGGCCCGACGGGTTGTGCGGTTAGGAAGCATGATGGGGACGCCTTTCGGCGTTTTGTTCTCACACCTGACGCACCGATGGTGAAGGGGCCGCACAGCTACTCTCCAGTACCCCCGGATACTCCTATCAACGCCAGAGATACCCTCAAGGGTGACGGGCATTTGTCCCACGGAATGTGTGACGTCCATCCCCCTGAATTCATTGTGTGTGTTTTTTTCGTCCCTGCGATGTATGCTCCGGAGAACCTATCCGTCCCCCATCGTGACACGGAATGCACTATGTGGGGTGACGAAAAAACACAGGATTGCCGCCTGCGGGTCGGTAGATCAATGGGCCAGGAAATAGCCCCATGGCATACGAAATCGACCGGTATTCCGCTTGCGGAACCGCCGGTGGAAGGCTCGAACAGGGGAGGATAACATGGCGGCCAAGAGCTTTCAGCGCTCGATCCGGTTTACGAACAACGAGTGGAACGCGGTAATCCAGGCCGCCGAAAAGGCGAGACTGACCCCGGGCGCGTTCGTCCGCAAGGCCGCCTCGCGGGCCGCGGCGGACGATCTCTACCTCTACGGCGGCGGCCTGACGCCCGAACTGGCCGAGGTCATCAAGCGCACCTTCCGGGGCATGCACTTCCTGGCGTGGCTCCGGCACGGCGAACTCTCGGCCGAGGGCCGCGAAGACGATCTCGAAGACGCCGTGGAGGCCGCGAGAAGCGAACTGGCGGAGTTGCTGGGGGAGACGGACCCGGACGCCCGGGACTGAGTTTTTCGTCTACGGACCGGGCGGAAGCCGAATTCACTTGTAGGAGTCGTTGACCTCATGCGCCGTACGCTTCTTGCCCTGACCCTCGCCGGAGTTTTCTGCACCCCCGCCGCCGCTGCCGATTACGCATGGCCGGTGGTGAAGGTAATCGACGGCGACACGGTCAAGGTCGATGCGAGCGCGGACATGCCGCCCGAGCTCGCGTCGATCAACGTCCGTCTGCGCGGTGTCGATACGCCCGAGACATGGCGCCCGAAATGCGACAGCGAGCGGCGGGCCGGCAGGGCCGCGACCGCATTCGTGAAGCGCAAGATCGCCGAAGCGGGGCGCATCGTCGTGCGCGACCCGGAGTGGGGCAAGTTCGGCGGGCGGGTGATAGCGGATCTCATACTGGATGGCTGGACGCTCTCGGACCTTCTGATCAAGACCGGACACGGGCGGCCTTATGCCGGGGGCAAGCGTGCGGGATGGTGCGATGAACGGAGGGACAGCCGATGATCGAAGAGGAAGCCGGGGCGATAACGATACAGACCCTTCAGGAACATAAACCGATGCCGGCGCGTCTTGGGCGGTCAAGGACCGACGGATGGGCATGTCCTTGAAGGAAATTGCCGGTGCGCTGGAGGGCGCCGGCCGGAGCGGCTCCGCCGGAAAGGCAATCCCGCGGTTGCCGCCGGAAGACGATATCCGTCCGACTCTCAAGGACATTGAAACGGTGGAACGGGAGACCGAGGCGCCTGAACGAGAGATCGAGGCCCGGGACTTCAGTGATAACATCCCGTCCAAGCCGGGACGGGCCGTTCCGGCACAGGACGGCGACCGGGAGATCGAATAATGAGCGCTGCGATCATCACCATCATTATCGGTGCAGGCCTTCTGTTTTGGGCCTTCGCGGGCGGGTTCGGCACTCCCCCGAGATATCGGGCGGCAGTCTTCGAGGGGAAGAAGGGGGTGTTGCTGAACCTGGCCGTGATCGCGGCCGGGATAGGGTTGATAGTTTCGGGGGTTCTGATGGGGGTATAGACAATGGAGCGTTCAGATAACGGATGAAGAGAAAGAACGCCATCACTAGGAAGGCGAAGAAGGCCGTAGATGAAGCGCCCGCTGTGGAAGCCGTCGATCAGTGTCCAGTGTCCGAGCGCCGTCTTGATCCCGGATTCTTGTCCTACACATCCCGCTATGTGGGCTGCTCAAAGCCCGAGGCCCATCTCCACCGACTTCTGCTTCGGCTCCGGCATCATTTCGGGTTCGGGCTGGAGCTCGCGGCCCTTGTCTTGCGCCTCGTCCCGGGTTCCGGCGGGCCGCTCCGACATCCCCTCCAGGCCCCGCCCGCGCGCCTTCTCTTCCGCGAGCGCCTTCTCCGCCGCACCGATCCCTTCGAGCGCGGAGACCCGCTCGCCGGTGGCCACCTCCAGGGTCTCGCGCAGCGCCTTCGCATCGTCGGTGACCAGTTCCGCACTGTGCCGGGCGCGGCTGATCTCGACGTAGAAGCTCTTCCGGGTCGACAGTTTTGGGTGGTTCGCCTCCATCACCGCGATCACGTTGTCGACGGTCCGGCCCTGGAACGCATGCACGGTGGAGGCCCAGGCATGGTCGAGATGGCGGAGTTGGGGATCGTTTTTCCTCAGTTCCAGCATCCGGCCGTCGCCGAGTCGGAAGGCGACGCGGTCGCCCCGGACAGAAGCAACCTCCGCCGTGTCGCTGTTGACCAGCCCGAGACCGGTATCGTTGCGGGTCCAGCGGATGCGGTCGCCGGCCCGCAGTTCCATGCTCTCCGTCCGGTAGACCTCGACCGCGCCGCGCTTCGCGCCCACCTGGCGCGGCCACCAGGAGACGGATTGCCCCTCCGGTCCCTCCAGTATCACCGTGCCCTTGCGGTGATCGACACTGGACACGCGGCGCTCGTCGCCCTTCGAGACGCCGAGGCTCTTGTAGTCCCGGTGGAAGGCGACCACATTGCCGGGCGTATAGTTCCCCGCAACCATCTTCTCCGCACTGGTATAGCCACGGGAGATCAGCCGTTCGGCCTCGAAGGAAGGCCCCCGGATGATGCCGTCGCGGGCGAGGCGCTCCCGTATGTGGCCGTTGATCCCGGTGCGCAGGGCATGGTTCGGGGCCATCAGCCCGGTGTTCTCGCGCTCCCCGAGGGAGAGCTTCAGCCACCGCGCCGCCGCCGCGCCTGCGAGGTTGTCGGGATTGACCTCGGCGATGCGGCCGCCGAGCTTGCCGAAGGCCCTGCCGATCTCGCCCGCGAGGCTGGCCCGAACCGCCTCTTTCAGATCGGCGTCCTTCTGGCGCAGGATCTCGTCCATCACCGCCGTCTTCATGCCGGCCGCCTGGAGCTGGGCGAAGGGCTTGCCCGCATCGACCGCGTCGAGCTGTTTGGAGTCTCCGACAAGAACGACGCGGGGGATACGGATTGCGGCGGCGATCCGGAGCAGGTCGCGGGCCTGGACGGTGGAGGCGAGGGAGCCTTCATCGACCACCAATACTGTCTTGCGGAACGCGGCGCGCATGTCCCTGGCGCCCTTGCGTGTCAACCGGCCCTCGGCGATGCCCGCGTTGCGGGCGAGGAAGCGTTGTAGGGTTTCGGTCTCGATACCGGCTTCGGCAGCCAATGTACGCGCCGCCGATGCCGACGGGGCCACCCCGATCGTGCGGTAGCCGCTCCTGGCGGCGAGCTGCCGGGCGCGGTCGAGCATGGTGGTCTTGCCGGTGCCGGCGTAGCCCTGGACGCCGACCACCCGGTCCTTCGAAGACAGGATGATCTTCACCGCCTCCTTCTGGCCCACGGTGAGGCGGCCGTTGTGCAGCAGCGGCCCCGCGATCCAGCTCCGCATGACGGGCCTAGATACGCCTTGCCCCCGTTCCATCAGCGCGATGGTCTCCTTCTCGTCGGCGACGGCCCTGTCAGTGGTGAGAGATTCCCCCCATTGCGGCAGGCCGCACGGGTGCAGTGTGCCTTCCTTCTCCAGCCGCGCGGCGGCGGCCTCGGCCTCTCCGATGGTCACCGATCCCGGTTTCCACGCCAATGCGGCGGCGAGCAGGTCGGTCCTGGCGAACACCGCCTCGCGTTCCGACAGGTGCTCCACCGCCCAGGCCATGGCGGCGTCCGCCGGGGATTGCGGCGGGGGACCGAACAGGTCCCCCTGGCGAACCGGTGCGGCGTCCGGTGCGGCGTCCCTATCAACCTCGAGATCCTGGCCCGGAACGTCCCGGCTCTTCTCCATGGCCTCGGCCGCAAGCGCCCCGGCGTCGAACCCGAGCCCGTCCGCCTGGCGCCGCCACATCTCCCGCAGTTCGGCCCGGTCGACGTCCCGCTTCGCTGCCCGGGTCATCAGTGCCGCGCGCTGGGCGGCGCGCTGGTTCTCCGCCGGCGTCCCGAGCCCGCGGCCCTCCATCGCCGCCTCGATCTCCGCCCGGCGGGTGGAATAGGCATCGATCACGCCCCGCGAGACGTCCGCAATCTCGAAGCGCCCGTCGGCATGGGTCTTCTCGATGCCGTAGCCGAGGGACGCCATCTCGCGGGCGAGTTCGCTGCGGTAGAGCGCGCCGATCAGCATCTTCGAGGAATAGAGCTTCTCGTTGGCCATGGTGCGCCACTTGCCGTCGACCCCCTGAACCATATTGGCGATCACCGCATGGGTATGAAGCTGGGGGTCGAGGTTGCGCGAGGTCTCATGGGTGAAGGTGGCGATCACCGCCTTCTGGCCGCCGGCGCGGATCATCCGCCCGCCGTCCGGATGTTTCATCCGGGTCTCGACCACCCGTTCCTCGACCCAGGCGAGGGTCCGCTCCACGGCCCGGCCATGGGCCTCCGCGACGCGGGCATCGCCGCCCACCAGCGCGGCGAGGGACACGGACTTGGGGGCCGACAGGGTCAGGTCGCGGCCGGGACGGTGGACCATACCGCCGTCCTTGCCGGGACGGCCGAGGTGCGGCCCGTCCGGCACCCGGCCCTCGAGGATCGCGGTGAAGGCGTCCGGGTCCACCGGGCCGGACAATCCCAGCGCATCGGCGCCCTTGCCGGCCCAGGCGCTGGCGGCGCGGTGATCGGGATCGTCCCTGGCGTAATAGCCGTCCCTCTCGTAATAGCTGACCCCCTGGGACGGCGAGGCGACGGCGCCGATGGAGGCGACCATCAATAGATCCGCCGCCGGGGCTTCTTCCCGGCCGCGCCTGTATCGCGTTTGCCCCGGCGGTCGCTGTCCGCCCTGCCGGCATCGCATTCGCTTCGCTCAGGGCCGGCGGGGGCCGCTTCGGCCGGGGCCGCGGTCCCGCCGGCGGGTTCCACGCTCTCCGGCGGGGATAGGCTCGATGTCCGCGCCGGCGGCAATGAATCAGTTCGATCAGGCGGTGTCGCGGACGGCCGGGCGCCGCCGCCGGCCCCAGCCAGCCGCTCGAACTCGTCCGCCGGCACCAACAGAACCCCGAGCCTGCCGCTCCGGCGGTCGAGCGCCGCCATCAGTTCGCCGTCGCTCCAATCGTCTGGGTGGTGCATCCGGCCCGCATATCCGGGCCGGACCCCCGGTGCCGGCCCGGCCACCGCGCCGCGCCCGCCCGTGAACCGGCGCAGGCGCGCCGCCGCCTGCACCCCCATCCACATCGCGAACAGGACAAGCCCGGTGCACGCGCCCAGCACCGCGCGGTCCGCCGCCAGGGAGAAGATCATCCGGCGGGCGGCCCACGCCTCGTTCATCACATAGGCGAGACGGTAACGCTCGATGGTGACGGTATTGCCGTCGGCCGTGCGGTAGTCGACCAGTTCGTAATCACTGAACCCGACGCTCAGCATGGCTTCGGCCAGGGTGAACTTCCAGGCGGCGTACCAGTCGTGCCCGGTGGTGCCGAGAGCGAGCGCGATGCCGGCGACCAGGACCGCCATGCCGGCGGTGCAGACCCCCGCCGCCGCGAGCGGCATTAGCCATTTGTCGGCGTCAGGCATGAGGGCCGGCCCTTCGTCCATGGACATTCCGTTTCACGGCGATGCCCGGGGAGCGGTCTCGCACCTTCGCGGGCGCCGCCGCCATGCGTACCATTCCGCTAGATCCGCCTCCCGGTAGCGCACGCGGCTTCCGAGACGGTAGTACGACGGCCCCGCCCCGGTGTACCGGTAGGTATCGAGGGTGCGGGGTGAAAGCCCCACCAGCCCCGCCGCCTCGCGGGTGTCCATGAATGCCGGGTTATCGCTACGAGGTGGGGGCCGCTCGTCTTCGGAGCCGTCCGCCCGAGAACGGGCAGGGGGTCCCGGCGGCGGCGCGGCGGTCAGGAAGCGTGGCATCGCGCTGGTGCGGGCACGGATTTGTTGCCATTCCTCTGCGCTCGCGTGAGACACCATCCAGGCGCGCACGGCCGCCACGGTCGCCAGGGTAGGAGACAGGCCGTTGCGTAACTGCATGACGAAGGACGGATTGCCCGTCGCCCCGAGACCCAGCATGGATCGCTTGATCCCGGTCACCGAGAGGAAGGCCTCGACTTCCCCGAGGAAGGCGGGACCGGCCGGCGGCTCGCCTATTATGGCAAGCACCCTGTCCACCGTCCCGAGCCGGGGGTTGCGGCCGCCCAGCAGCGAGGGGACGAAGTCCCGGTCGCGGAGCGCAGCCACGCCCAAAGCCCCGGCGCTCACGCCGCTACGCGCACACCAAGCCTCGATCGTCTGTCGGAAACGGGCGACCAGACAACTGGCCGGGACTGCGTCCATGGTGTCCATACGGGAGAAGATAGGGGATGCGGGAGGCCCCGCAACCCGGATTAGGTATGGAAATTCCGGCGCTTCGCAGTCCTGGCACCGTGTGGCGCCGTCTGGCGATACGGGGTCCCTAAAAAAATATTTTAATCCTGTGCCGCCCCGGATGGCACGCCACCGCTATCGCCCCGGATGCCGGCACCATACAACCCTTTGGCCGTCAAGGCAAAATGCGAACAATTTCGAGCGGGTAAGGAATTCCATGCCTGCGGGAACGTCTTCGGGTTACTTCGTGACATCATCAGCGTTTCAATGTGTAAGTATATCAACAAATTGCGCCAATTCTAGCGGTTCCGGACAATCCTGCATCGCCGCGCCGCTCGAACCGGGTCGGCAAGGCTTGCTGGAGTGGAATGCGAAGCTGGTCATCCGATTTTTGACCCCCCGTTTCGACCACACCACTATACAACGACAGCCTCGCGTTGGATCGCGGAAAAGGTCTTGCCGATGCTCATGACGGCGATATCCGTCTTGTCCGCCGGCCCTATGTCGATCACCAGAATGTGGTCCTCGCCTGCCTTGATGAGTTCGCGCAGCTTCGTTTCCAGCTCGGCGCGGCGGCGGCGCGACAGGCGGCATTGAAACACCGATAGCTGAAGCCATTCCCCGAAGCCGTTCATGGTCTTGAAGACCCGTCGCCAGCGTTTCGTATCGGAGATGTCGTAAGTGACAAAATAGGTGCGTTCGTCGTTCATGGCGGGCAACCTCTCATCTGGGAAGATAGTGCGGATAGTCGGGCAGTTCGCCTAGCAGATGGCGGCACAACAGACGGGCCTGGAGTAGCAGCAACCGGCGCATGCTGAGCCGATAGCCAAACAGCGGGTGGGTAGTCTCCTGCGAAAGACGACGTTCGAACGCGCCGACGAAACGCTTCCGCCCCGCAGGTGTCAGGGACGTTCCCGTTGGAGCCGTGACGAAGTCGCCGGGCGAGACCTCGCCGGTGTTCACTGCCGTCAACACGACCGAGTCTGCAATGATCGGGCGGAACGGCTCCATGATGTCGAGAGCAAGTGCAGGCTTCCCGTATCGCGGCGCATGGAAGAAGCCCCGGTATGGGTCGAGCCCGACCGTGGCGAGCGCGACCGTCAGGTGGCGGGTGAGCATCGCATAGGCGAGCGATAGCATGGCGTTCACGGGATCGGTCGGTGGGCGCCGGTTTCGAGAATCGAACCGGAACGGCGCCAACCCGTCAGATTCGTCCGGCGACTTCCTGGCACCGGGCGGCGTGAGGAGGTCGGAGAACGCCCGGAAATAGGTGGCCGCCGCATCCCCTTCTAGTCCGAGCAACGCGCTCGCCGAGGGAGCGGCCTTCGTTGACCTGCGGGCGGCGTTCAGCCGGTCGAGAATGGCCTTGCGGGCGTCGCGGTCGCCGCGCCAATTGCGGCGCAAAATGGTCCGCTGGTTCACGATCTTGGTGGCCACCAGATCGCGAGCGAAGGCCAAACAGTAGTTCGGATCGAAGCTGTGCCGGTACTGTGCGGTGCGAACCTCGACATTGCGGTGGCCGACGCCGTGAGCGATGCCGCGAAACCAGCCGCCGTGGCTGTGGAAGGCTACTGGAATCTCCCGGTCCATCAGGGTGACGAGCGCGGGCGTAGTGACGGAGACATTGCCGAACAGCGCCACATCGGACACTTCGTTTAGCCGCACCGTAGTGTCTCCCTGATCCTCGTCGGCGATCTTTAGGGTCTCGCCTTCCTTGCTGATGCGCGCCCGCTGTGACTGGACAATCAACGGCAAAGCTTCGTCCACCCCGATGGCGATAGGGCGCGGCGCCAGATCGGAGCCCCCGAGCGAGCGAATCTCGTCGGGCAGGCAGATTGATACGAGCGCGCAGCGCGGGCATTTCGGACTGTCCCTCAAGGGCGGCGGAATGCGACCGTGAGCAGCCGTAAGGCGAAGGCGGCTGACCGCCTCACGTGCGGCGAGGCGCAGCTCGTCGTCCAATACGATCCGGACGCGCTCCCGGCTCTCAGCGTACCAGATGGCGCCTTCCTCGACCCTATAGCCGTGCTCCTCGAGCAGTAGCGCCTGAAGGCAGACCTGGATGCGCTCCGGCTCGTAGGCGCCCTTCGCCACATGCGGACGCTTGCCACGCTTATAGTCGACCGGCGTGACCACGCCGTCTTCCGCTTCCGCGATGTCGATCTTGGCAATCACGCCGAGCTTTTCGGAGGACAGAGTCAGCGAGCGGCTCACCACCTTGGTTTGGTTGTCATCCAGGGTTTCGGGCTCGGGAAGCGGCTTGTTCGGCCGGTCGACCCGACTGTGAATGCGCCGTCCGTCCACCGTATCGCCCGTCTCCGCCCATTCGGCCTGACCCCACATAAGGTAGGCAAGGCGCGGACAGTAGACGAACTCGTTCACCATCCGCGCCGGAACCAGCGGATGGTCACCGGTCGCCGACGGAGGGTAACGTCAAGAGTTATGTGTCAGGGAGACTGGGGTACTGATTCCCTGAGACTTGTTTTCGTGAATGAAGACCGCGAAGAGGATGCGGTCCATTGAGGTTTTATCCTTGAAGGTTCCCATGGGCCGGGTTCGTCTGCGAACCTCGCGGAACCTCCGTTCGATGGCATTGGTGGTCCTGACCTGCTTTCGCTCGGCGAGGTCCTTGTAGCGGAAGCAGGTGAGCAGGTCGTCGAGGTCGTTGCGCAGGCAGGCGACGGCCTTGGGGTAGGTATCTTCCCAGGCGTCGGCGAAGCGGCGGGCGGCGGTCTCGGCCTTGCGGCGGTTGGGGGCATTCATGACGGCGTGGACGTCGGCCTTGACGGCCTGCTGGTCGGCTACGCGGACCTTGTTGAGGATGTTCCTGATTTTGTGCGCCCAGCACCTCTGAACGGGGATGCCGTGATAGACGATCGGCAAGGCGGCGAGCAGGCCTTGGCCGCCATCAACGCAGATCATCTCAAGGCCCTCGCCGGTGAGGCCGCGGCGGTGCAACGCGGTGAGGAAGCGCTCCCACTCCGCGGCGCTCTCGCTGGCGGCGAGTTGGAAGTCGATAATCTCCTTCTTGCCGTCGTGCCGTATGCCCAGCGCCACCAGGACCGGCCTCCTGAGCGCGCCGGCGCCGGTCTTGCAGGCCAGCACCACGCCGTCGAGCATCAGCGCCTTGTAGGCGTTCTTCAGCGGCCGGCGGTGGAATGCGGCGACCGACAGATCGAGGGTCTTGGCGACCCGGCTCACCGTCGCGGCCGAGACCGGACGCCCGAGCAGGGCAAGCAGGACCTCGCCGACCTTGCGGGTCGAGAGCCCCAGCACGAAGCCGGCCAGGATGGCGCGGTCGATCTCTGGAGCGCGCCTTGCGTAGCTCTTCAGAACCTCGGTCGGGCAGAAGTGCCGGGTGCGCGGCACGTTGAGCTCGATGTCGCCGAGCTCGCTGAGCAGGCGGCGCCGGTAGGTGCCGTTGCGCCGGTCGCGCATAGCGCTGCCATCGAGGCCGTCGAGCCAGCGATCCACCGCCTCGGCCATCCGGCCCTCGATGATCTCGGCCAGCGCCTGGCGGCCAAGCGGGCGATAACCCTCGCCCCAGTCCAATCCGCCTGCTTGCATCTCCTTCACCACCTCAAAGGCTTGTGGTAGGTTCTCAATCGTTACAGCTTGCTGTGGCATCGGGGTGCTCCTTCTTGCGGTTGTCGTAAACCACAGGGAGTACCCCATTCCCAACTGACACATAAATTTTTACGTCACCCGACGGAGCGGGAAGGTGGAGTTCGAATTGAGTGTGCGCCATAAGAACGGGTCCGGTTTCGCTTGTTCGTAAGCGGTGCGAGCGCCCCACCCTGGTTTTCAGCTTGACGCCGGGTCGAAGTTCCAGGGCAGGAGTTCTTGGATTTGGGATTGAGGGTGGCCGGCGGCGATCTTCTCCAGCGTGTTCTTGAGCCAGGCGTAGGGCTCGACGCCGTTCATCTTGCAAGTCTCGATGAGCGAGCCCACACGGCCCCAGGAGCGAGCTCCCTCGTCATGGCCGGCGAACAACGCGTTCTTGGCCGTGAGCTTGATCGGACGGATGCGGTTCTCCACGAAGTTGCTATCCATCTCGACACGCCCGTCGTACAGGAATACCAGCAGCCCGTCCCACTGGTTGGCGATATAGGTGAGCTTCTCGCCCAGGCGCGAGCGCGGCGACACCCGCGAGCGCTGCTCGTCGAGCCACACGCCGAAGGCGTTGACCAGCGGCGCGGACTCGGTCCAGCGGACGAACTGGCGCGTCGCCGGCGAGGCGCCCCGGATCCTGTCCTCGATCTTGTAGAGCTGCGCGATCCGCTCCAGCCCTTCCTTCGCGATCGGCGAGCCGTTGCTGTCGAACATCTCCTTGAGCCCGCGCCTGGCGTGAACCCAACAAGAAGCCAGCGTCAGCGCACCGCCCGGGCGGTCCGGCCGAGCCAGCCGGTTGTGGCCGGAGTAGCCGTCCACCTGAACCGTTCCCTCGAAGCCCTCAAGCAGCTTCTCGCCATACTTGCCGCCGCGCCCGGGCGCATACTCATACACCACACCCGGCGGGTCCGGCCCGGACCACCCCCGCTGGTCGCGCGCCATCGTCCACATGTAGCCGGTCTTGGTCTTGCCCCGACCCGGGTCGAGCACCCGGACCGTGGTCTCGTCCAGCCCGAGGGGGTTCGACGTCTTCAACTCCGCCTTCAGGCATTCGTACACGGGCCCGAGGTGGAACGACGCCTTGCCGACCCAGCCGGCCGGCGTCGAGCGGTGCAGTTCGATCCCCGAACGGGCGAATATCTGCGATTGGCGGTACAGCGGGAGATGGTCCGCGAACTTCGATACCAGCACGTGGGCGATCATGCCTTCGGTGGGGAGCGCTCCCTTGATGAGGTGCGCCGGCGCCGGCGCCTGGGTGACGCCTTCCTCGCACTTGCGGCAGGCGTACTTCGGGCGCACCGTGACGATGACCCGGAGCTTCGCCGGAACGACGTCCAGCCTCTCGGTGCGGTCCTCGCCGATCTTGGCCATCTCGCCGCACCCGCACGGACACAGCGTGCTCTCGGGCTCGATTACGTCAAAAACCCGAGGCAGGTGAGCCGACAGATGACCGATGTTGCGCTCCGCGGCGGGGCGCTTGGTACGCGGCGCCGTGCTCGCCTGGGCGTCCGCCTCGGCCTCGGCCTCGGCGAGCGCGCCTTCGAGCTCCTCGAAGGCGAGCAGGAGCTGGTCGGGATGGAGCTTCTCGGACTTCTTGCCGTAGATCGCCCGGCGCAGTTCGCGCAGCAGATGTTCGAGCCGGCGGTTGACTTCCTCGAGGTGCTGGTTGCGGCCGGCGAGCGAGGCGATCCTTGCGCGCAGGTCTTCGACGATCACTTCGGGGCCGTGTTCTTCAAGCCGGCGGTTGCGGTCGGTGAGCGCCGCGTTCTCGACGCGAAGCGTCTCAAGAGCCGCCTGCTGGCCTTCGATCAGCGCCCGCAGGGGCGGTGCAAGTGATGCGAGATCGACAGTGCCGGGGCTCGGTTCCATGACTGAATACTATCATGGAACCAGTTACTTATTGATAAAGAATAGGGGCCGGAAAAGGGGAAAATGGGAGCCCGGCCACCCCTCGGCATCACGCCGCCGCGAGTGGCCGGCGCACCCGTGGTCCCCACACCCGGCGCCAGTCCAGACCCTCGAACAAAGCCTCGAACTGCGCCCGCGACAGGCGCATCACCCCGTCGCGGACCGCCGGCCAGGCGAACCGGGCCTGCTCAAGACGCTTCGATGCCAGCACCAATCCGGTCCCGTCCCACCACAGAACCTTGATCCGGTCGGCGCGCTTGGGGCGGAATACGAACACGATGCCGGAATACGGGTCCAGACCGAGCTCGTGCTCGACCACCGCCACCAGCCCGTCATGGCCCTTGCGGAAGTCCACAGGCCGCGTCGCCACCACGACCTTCAACCCAGAGCCCGCGACGATCATCGGATCGCTCGCAGCGCCGAGGCGATCGAGGTGATGCGCACCGTGCTCACGTCGCCGTCGAGGCGTACCGTCACGCCCCGCGCCTCGATCGAAACCGAACCGACATGGCCGGGCCCCGACGCCGCCTCCACTTCGACATGGGCGAACGGCGCCTCGCTCTGCGGCGCCGGAGGCGCCACGAGTTCGCCCCGGCGGAACTGCTTGCGCCAGAATGACAGCCGCCTATGCGGAACCCCATGGCGCTTGGCGACCTCCTCTACGGTCGTCCCCTGCTCAAAACTCTCCTGGACGATCCAAGCCTTCTCTTCTTCCGACCAGTGCTGCCGACGTGCAGCCGGCTGCAAGGCGCGCCAGCCTTCGACCGATCCGGCCTCCTCGTTATCCTCTTCCCCAACCAGCTGTTCCTGGTCGAAGCGATCCTGCTCTTGCATCGTATGACCCTCCCGGTAAAAGGATCATCCAACTCCAACAGCGATACAGAGATAAGGTGGGGCGCTCGCACCGCTTACGGCTCATGACGCCCTGGACGCATTACGCAAGGGCATCATCGAGCTGCGCCAAAGATGGGTGATCGACGCGGATTTGAAGTCCTACTTCGACTCGATCTCGCACATCCACCTGCGGACATTCCTCGACCTACGGATCAAGGACGGCGTCGTAAGGCGCATGATCGACAAATGGCTGAAAGCGGGGGTGCTCGAGGAGGGCACCGTGCACAGGCCGGTTGCTGGTACTCCCCAAGGTGGGGTGCTCTCGCCGATTTTCTCCAATATTTTCCTGCACCATGTGCTGGACAAGTGGTTCGAGGACGAGGCGAGGCCGCGCTTGCGCGGCAACTGCCAGCTGGTGCGATTCGCCGATGATTTTGTCGTCGCGCTCGAAGACCGCCAGAGCGGCAAGCGTTTGCTTGACGTTCTGGGCAAACGTCTCGGTCGATACGGGCTCACGCTCCATGAGACCAAGACGCGCTATGTGGACTTTCGCCGGAGGCGTCCCTACGGGCGCCACTGGATGGCATCGGCCACGACGTTCGACTTCCTCGGCTTCACCCATGTCTGGGGGAGGTCGATGCAAGGTAAGGACGTCGTTCGCCAATACACGGCGAAAGGCCGCTTCGCCCGCGCGCTGAAATCGGTGCATGACTGGTGCAAGAAAAACCGGCATCTGCCGATCAAGGCGCAGCATGACTATCTTGCTCGGGCGATCCAGGGCCACTGCGCATATTATGGTCTTGCGGGCAACGGCAAACGTCTGGAGTGGTTCCGCTACCAAGTTGTTCGCACATGGCGGAAATGGCTTGCACGCCGCAGCCGCCTGCGCCGAATGAACTGGGACCGGATGAACGAGCTTCTCAAGCGGTATCCCCTGCCGCCGGTCACGATCATGCGCTCATGGCAACCGTCGTGAGCGAACCTGTCAGGTGAGGAACCGAGTGCGTCAGTCGCGCACGCTCGGGTCTGGGGGGGGAGGGGCTCGGCAACGACCCCTCCTACCCCGACTTCCGCAACTCGGGTGTGACGAATCTGTTAGAGCGTTTCCACGCTAACCGGATTCTGTTAACCGGATTTCTGTCTGGATTTCTGTCTTTCCATTTTTGATGATTAGTGATTCCCTATCTCAGATGCAGCTATTGAGGTTTAGAGATGGGCAAGCCACATCCGCTGGCACTTTGCGAACGGGTCGTCGCCTTTGTTGAAGAGGGCAACACGCATCGCTCTGCGGCGGCGCATTTCCGGGTTTCGATCAAGTTCGTCAACGACATGGTGAAGCTGAAGCGGGAGACCGGTTCGCTTGCCCCCAAGCTCCAGGGCAATGGCGGGTGGAGCAAGCTGGGTCCTTACGATGACTGGGTGCGGCGGCGCCTTGCCGAGCGGAGCGATCTGACGCTGGAAGGTCTGGCGCGGGCGCTCCGGGACGAGCACGGGTTGCGCGTGGCCGTCTCATCGATCGGCTATTGGCTGCATCGGCTGGGGCTCAGCCATAAAAAAAACACTGCGCGCTGCTGAACAGAGCCGCCCGGAAGTGGCGCGTGAGCGCGCTCTCTGGATCAACCGTCGACAGCCCTTCATGGGCGATTTCCTGCACCGGCTGGCCTTCATCGACGAGACATCCCTGAAGACCAACATGATCAAGACGACCGGCTGGGCGCCGCGCGGGGAACGCCTGATCGACCACGCGCCTCATGGCCATTGGAACACGCAAACATTTATCGCCGCGCTGCGCCACGACCGGCTTGACGCGCCCTGGATCCTCAAGGGCGCCATGGATCGTGAGATGTTCGACCTCTACATCGAGACGCAGCTCGCGCCGGTGACGTAAAAATTTATGTGTCAGTTGGGAATGGGGTACTCCCTGTGGTTCACGACAACCGCAAAAAGGAGCACCCCGATGCCACAGCAAGCTGTAACGATCGAGAGCTTACCACAAGCCTTTGAGGTGATGAAGGAGATGCAGGCAGGCGGACTGGACTGGGGCGAGGGCCTTGAGATGATCTGCGTTGATGGCGGCCAAGGCCTGCTCGCCGCCTTGCCGATCGTCTATCACGGCATCCCCGTTCAGAGGTGCTGGGCGCACAAAATCAGGAACATCCTCAACAAGGTCCGCGTAGCCGACCAGCAGGCCGTCAAGGCCGACGTCCACGACGTCATGAACGCCCCCAACCGCCGCAAGGCCGAGACCGCCGCCCGCCGCTTCGCCGACCGTTGGGAGCCCGCCTACCCCAAGGCCGTCGCCTGCCTGCGCAACGACCTCGACGAACTGCTCACATGCTTCCGGTACAAAACCCTCGCCGAGCGAAAGCAGGTCAGGACCACCAATGCCATCTCGGGCGCCGAGCGAAGCGACTGCCCTGAACGGAGGTTCCGGGAGGTCCGGAGACGAACCCGGCCCATGGGAACCTTCCAGGACCGGACCTCAATGGACCGCATCCTCTACGCGGTCTTCATACACGAAAACAAGTCTCAGGGAATCAGTACCCCAGTCTCCCTGACACATAACTCTTGACGTTACCCCCGGGCGTGATCCGTCTGTCATGCCGCCAGCCCTGTCATCTGGCGGCTGAGGGCCATCAACCGGGCGACCTTGTCGTCGTCGAGGGCCTGCGGGTTCGGATCCAGCAGCCTGTCCTCATGGATGTACTTGCCGGAGACCTCCTCATAGGCGCTGTCGAGGGCGGCCGCGAGAATGCGCTCGCCGCCCACCCAGGCCGGGGCGGCCAGACCGCCGAACAGCTTGCTGAACAGGCTTCCGGACCCCGAGAGTTTGGTGCGGATGTAGCCGGGGTTCAGACAATTGATCGAGGCGCCCCGCCGGGCCACATCGCGCCCGTGCATGATCATGCAGAGCTTGGCCCGGGCGTAGGATTGCAGCAGCGACCATCCGGTCTCGAGCTGGAGATCGTCGAGGTTCAGCCGGGCCACCTCCTGGGTCCCGGAGGTGAGATTGACGATGCGGGCCGAGGGCGTCAGCCGCTCCAGCAGCAGTTCGATCAGCAGGAAGGGCCCGAGATAGTTCACCGCGAAGTTCATCTCGTATCCATCGGCAGAGAGCCGGCGCTCGGGCGTGTTGATGCCGGCGCAGTTGATCAGGAAGTCGATCCGTGCCGGGACCTGATCGACCGCGCCGCGCACCTGGTCAAGCGAGCCGAGATCGCATGCCACGGGGGTGACCGGCCCCTTGTGTCCCGCAAGCTCGTCCGCCACGCGCCGGGTCTTCTGCGGGTCGCGCCCGAACAGGCAGATCTCTGCCCCCATGGCGGCAAAACGCTCGACTGCGGCCCGCCCCATCCCGTCCGTGCCGCCGGTGAACACGACCGTCCTGCCCGTCAGATCCCGGTCCGGGACCCGGTCCGTCGTCTTGCGGGCAAAGAACGTGTCCAGCCAGAGATTGCCTGTCGGCCGTTTCATCATGGGTCAGGGTGTCATGTATGCGACGGAACGCGGGGGAGTTCGCCCGCAGACCGGTTGCCACGCCCGGCAGCGGCTCATCAAGTCGCAGGTGGCCGATCCCCCGGCGCCGTCTCGTTGGCGCCGTCTAGCAGGTCGGTTTCCATTGCGTGTACCCCATGTCGAGGTATTTCTGGGAGACGGTGTCGTCATCCGTAGCTTCGATCATCAAGTCAAGTTGGTCAGTGAGATTCAGGTCGCCGGCGCCAATGTTGATAATCCGCGTTGAAATAGTCATTCGTTGCACTGTGCCACCCACATTCCGGCAGTTATTGTCCTTGCTGGAGGCATAGAATTCGATCTCACAGCCACTGTTCTCCAGGCATTTGCCGGTCATCTCGTCACCATCACCGAAACCGTCTGATTCCGAATACCCGCCCCGAAAATTCACGGTGTCAACGCGGTGCCCGCTCGGTCTGGTGATGTTGATGACCGGTCGTACGCCCGTGGACACACTAGTGCATTTGTACGTCAGCGGGAAACTAACGAAGTGGCCCTCCTCGGGGGCTAGTTTGTTGTTCTGAAAACTGTAGGTTCCCTCCCCCGACCAGACGTTACCAACTGTGATGCTGCACTCCGTCTGCGTCTGCGTCTGCGCTAAGGCCGGCGCGGTCAGCGTCACCGCGAGAATGGCGCCGCAGGCGGCGAGCGAGAATAGAGGGGGGGAGGTGAAGCGGGTCATGTTGAATTCTTCCAGTTGTGTTACTCTCCCCACTCTACAGTCTTTGCTATCGGAAGCAACCCATGATTTGCGCTGTGGTGATTTTTTGTCCTTGCCCCTTCGATATTGGCGGTGGGATATGGTCTTTCGCGTCTCTCCGGTCGGTCGGGATGCGGGTTTCCGGGGTCTGACAAGCACATTACCGGAACATTATCGGGTATGCGGGCGTGACTTTTCCTCCGCCGTTGGGCGGCTCGGCTGAGCGGCGCTGTCGGGCGGACGAGGGGGTCAGCCGGTGTCGAGGCAGGGCACGGCGTTGACCAGGGAGCGCATCCGCTCGGGGCGCCCGGCGCGGGCCTGGGCGAGGGCCAGCGCCATCATCACCGCCAGCGCCAGGCCGATGCGGGTCTTCATCTTGGCGCGGCCGCGGATGTAGTGGGTCTCGAAGTTGAAGCCGTTGTCGAGGCGGCTGTTGATCCGCTCCATAGCCGTGCGGCGGTTATAGCCGCGCCGCCATGACGGGCTGCCCCAGGGGGTGGGCGTGAAGATGCGCCGGTCATGGTTGTCGAGGCCGATGCGCAGGATGCGGCCATGGTCTCCGGGCTTCACGCCGCCTCCCGAAACACCCGGCGTACGACTTCCGCCTCCGCCTCGACGCCAGAAGCAAGCGCAAGCTCGAACGCGCGGCGGCCTACGAGCGCAACGGCATCGACCAGGTCGTCTGCAAGCCGGACTGGGACCGCCACGGACGGGCCGCCCCGTTCCGCCGCAACGACGAGCTGCTCAACCTGCTGCCGAAGGGCGTCATCGCCTTCTCCGGCAGCGGCATCACCGAGAACCTCGTCGACAAGGCGCGCACCCTCGGCATCCCGGTGCAGCGCTGCGCCGCGTAGCCCGCACCGCCTCGACGGGCCGCGTTGCCGCTCCGGCGGCGGCGTGGCCCGTTTTGCGTTCGCACACCGGTCGCGCGGCAACCCCGACACCTCGCGCGCGCTTCGCGCCGCGCTCGCCGTTGCGTTCCACGATCGTGTCACGCGCCGCCGCACCATGCCGCGCATGGGTGCATCGGTTGCGGCGCTGCTCCCGGCGCACCGCCGTCACTTCGCTCGACACTTCGTCTCTCCGTAGTGTCCGCACCGTCGCCCGCTCAAATGCTGCGGCGGCTCCCCTCCGCCGCTCTCACCGGCGGCGATTCCCCCACAAAATCGCTGCACGATTTTAGCCTCTGGACCGCGGAGCGGTTGTTTCGTCACACCTGACGCATCGTTGATGCATTGAGCGAGGCCTCCTTTGGTCCGTTCAACGGCAATTTCCTCAATCGCAGCAATCCGTTAGACCAATTTGATCTACCGTCGCGTCTCTCCGCGCGGACCTCATCTCCTTCCCCTAATCGCCACCGTTGTTCCCTCCGAACGCGGCGGCCCCAAGGGAACAGAAAGGAGATGGCGCCATGCGCATCCATGCAAACATCAACGAACGGACGGTACGCCGCAAATTCACCGAGCCGAAGCACCGCGGGCGGCCGCTGACGATCATCGACCATAGCCTTCCGGCCTTCAGTCTCAAGATCAACGGCGACGATACCCGGACCTTCTTCGTCCGTGTGAAGCGCCGGCTGAACGCCGACACCCTGCGTCTCGGCACGGCGGCGGAACTGACCGCCGATGAGGCCCGCGCGATGGCATTGGCCGAGATCAAGGCCGCCGAGGCCGAACGAAGGACCGGCCCCCTGTTCCGCGACTTCGCCGACGAGTTCATGCGCCGCCAGGGACGGCGATGGAAGCCCGCCACCCGGGAGAGCAACCGCTCCGCGCTCAAGCACCACATCCTGCCCTTCTTCGGCGGTATGCGCCTTGCCGATATATCACGGGCCGACGTGCAGCGCTGGTTCGACTCCATGAGCGGCGCCCCCGGCACGGCCAACCGGGCGCTGCCGGTTCTATCGGTGATGATGACCCGGGCCGAACTCTGGGGCCTCCGGCCCCAGGGCTCCAACCCCTGCCGTAATATGCGCCGCTACAGGACGAAGCCGAGGGAGCGGTTCCTGTCGCTCGACGAACTGAAGCGCCTCGGCTTCGTTCTCGACCATGCGGAGGACAAGCAGGCCGCCGCCGCAATCCGGCTGCTATTGTTCACCGGCGCCCGGTCGTCGGAGATCACCGGCCTGCGGTGGGACTGGATACGCGATACCCGCGCGGTCCTGCCGGATTCCAAGAGCGGGCCGAAGACCATCCAGCTTCCGCCCCCGGCCCGCGCCGTCCTGAATGCCCTGCCGCGCAGGTCGAGATTCGTCTTTCCCAATCCACACGGCACGGCGCCGATGGCCGACCTCGGCCGCCGCTGGCTGAAGCTGCGGGCGCTTGCCGGGCTCGACGGGGTGCGCATCCACGACTGCCGGCATACGTTCGCCAGCCATGCCGTGATGAGCGGTCTCGACCTCTACACCGTGGGCCGCCTTCTCGGCCATGCCGATATCGCCTCGACCGAGCGCTACGCCCATCTGGCGGACGATCATATTCGCGAAGCGGCAGGGCGCATCTCCGGCATCGTCGGCGACGCCATGTCGGGCGGCCGGAACCGGGAGGACTGAATCATGGCGTATAACCCCACAAAGAAGCCGTTGACCCAGAAGACCATATCCGCCGCGAAGCCCAAGTCATCCGAATACACGCTCTGGGACGGCGCCCTGGCGCATTTCGGGGTGCGGGTGCAGCCCTCCGGCGTGCGTTCCTTCATCGTCCAGATCCGCGTTCAGGGCCGGATGCGCAAGTTCACCCTCGGGCGGTTTCCCGAAATCAGCCTCGCCGATGCCCGGAAGGAGGCGGCGGCCCTGCTGGCCCGGGTGTGGACAGGCGAGGCGGTTCCGGAACGCAAGGCCAGGGCGCCGCTGTTCCGCGACTTCGCCGCCACCTACCGGGAGCGGCGCAGAAGCCGCTGGAAGCCGTCCTCGCTCAAGACACATGACATCTACATGCGCAATCGGCTGATGCCGGCCTTCGGCAGGCTGCGGCTCGACGCCATCGACCATGCGCGGGTTTCGGCGTGGTTCGATGCTGCGAGCGCGGACCGGCCCGGCGCGGCCAACCGCGCTCTCGAGATCCTGTGCGCCATGCTCGCGACCGCACGCCAGTGGGGCGAGCTCGGGGAGCATGTCCCCGACCCGTGTGCCAACATCTCGAAGAACCAGCGAAGGCAGGTCGCGCGGTTTCTCGGACGCGATGAGCTCGAACGCCTCGGCGCGGTGCTGGACAGGCACGCCGCCGACCGTCCCTGGCCGGTCGCCGCCACCCGCCTGCTGACGCTGACCGGCGCCCGGCTCTCCGAAGTGCTCAATCTGCAATGGGAGGAGA
Organism: Rhodospirillales bacterium; assembly: GCA_965221855.1. GTDB lineage: Bacteria > Pseudomonadota > Alphaproteobacteria > Rhodospirillales > UBA2165 > JAJDXO01. The sequence continues at coordinate 89,496 of CBDCSV010000001.1, forward strand.
TCGGCGAGCTTTCCCGAAACGACGCGAGCGCGCGCCTCGAAGATTCGAAGACCGGCCCGCGCACCCTGTGGCTCGGGCCGGAGGCGGTGGCGGTCCTCGCGGCGCTGCCCCGGCGGGACGGCCAAGCGCGGGTGTTTCCGGAAGACCTCACTACATCGCGCCTCTACACGTTCTGGGTCGGGGTGCGGGAGGAGGCCGGGCTGCGTGGCGTCCGCATTCATGATACCCGTCATACTTACGCCTCCCAGGGCGTCATGAACGGCGTCGGGCTGACCGCCGTGGGCAAGCTGCTCGGCCACCGCAAGCGCGCCACCACCGCAATCTACGCCCATCTCGACGATGCGGCGCTTCGCAACGCCGCCGCCCAGGCGGCGACCGTCATCGCGCGCGCCATGGGATACAGTGTGGAGCCCCCAGTCGCCATCCCAGCAGAGCCGTACCGTCCCGATGCAGAGGCGGAGCCACAAGACCGGCGGGATCCCGGGCAGAGTGGAAGAAGCGGCGAGGGATTGAGAGAGAAAACGACCAGACGCGATCCGGGGGACAGGCGCCGGAAGTGCCTCTATTGAAGCAGCCACGCGACTGGCTGCTGGTTGTTGCGGTAGGCAGTCATGACGAGTGAGAACCTGTTCCTGGTTGACTGCCCGCTCGGGCGATCTTGCAGCGGTATTCCCACCCGCGACGGGCGACGACCCTGGACCGATGTGACGGGAACCGGCTCCGTGACGGCTCTCAGGCCAAACTGGTCACCGGCCAGCGTTCGAATTGCCCAAGTCCTGTAGCGTTTTCCATGAACCTGTCCGAAACCAAATCCCGCGAGGTGCTGACACGCCAGCCATTGCTTGGCGTCTTTGCCTCTCTTGCGGTGGTGGTTCACGCCGGGCGCGAGTGATCTGGCGGATGTTCGATGAACGCCGTTGACGGGTGTCGACTTGTCGACAAGAATGAAGGCAATTAGAGCACGGAAGAGTGGTTAGACGGATGGTAGCACGAGAACAGACGCAGGTCATCGGAATCAGGTTGCCAAAACAGACGGTCGTCGCCTTCAAGAGGGAAGCGGTCAGTCGGAATGCGCGGCTCAACGAGCTTTTTCAAGAGATGTGGGAACTTTATCAGCAGGCAAAGCGAGAAGATCAAAAGAAAAAAAGTAATGGCAGTTAACAGAGACAAGCCGGATCGGTGGAAGCAGGACATTGGGCTGTCGGTGGATATGTACAACGACTGGTTCATGCACTTTGCGCCAGAGGCTTACCGGATGACACGGGTGCAGACGACCAAGGATGTCGAGGCGACGCTTAAAGCGACGAAAAATTTGACCGATGTTGGTATGGCGCTGTTGAAGGCGACCCCGTCGGTGTTGCCGTCGCTACGGATGTCTACCTGCCCGCCGTTGGCAGCGGATCGGTTGATCGGCCTTGCCGGCGTTTCCGGGAATCTGGTCAAGGTGATGGAGAGAGACAACAACCTCCCGACGCGCATGGCGCGGCATGAGCTGGACAGTGATCTTAAAAAGATCGGGGAGATTATCAGGAAGATAGCCGACCCGGATATCTTCGTCTGGCTGGAACGCGGCGACGATCCAACCGAGCAGGAACTGTATCGGGCCGCGACGATTGTGGCAGATCGTCTTTGCGGCGCGGTCGCCAATCCGATCATTCGAAATGCGCAGGAAAAGCGGCAGCTTGCCGCAATTGGTGACTGGCTGACGGAACTCGGATATCGGAATTTACCGGTGGGCGAGGGCACTAAGCACGACGAGATGAAGCCAGGAACGTTCTCGTTCCGGCTCAACATGCCGGTCGAACAGGAAGGCACTGATAATACTATCAATATTCCGGTCGATGCTGTCGTGATGCCGAAGACGGCAGAGACCGGTGAGTTGCCACGACTGATCGAGGCGAAATCGACAGGCGATTTCACGAACGTCAACAAGCGGCGCAAGGAGGAAGCCACGAAGATGAATCAGTTGCGCCAGACCTACGGTCAGGACGTTCGCTTCATCCTGTTCCTATGCGGATATTTCGACAGTGGCTATCTCGGCTACGAGGCGGCGGAAGGTATCGACTGGGTGTGGGAGCACCGTATCAACGATCTTGGGGAGTTTGGCCTATAAATGACGCAAAATGCGATTGCAAAATTTGAAGCGCGTCGGCTCGCCATTCAGGATGAATTGGACTCCGAAAAAGAAGCGAGTGAACGGAACCGCATGGGACAATTCGCGACACCGACGGTACTGGCTATCGACATACTTCAATATGCGAAAATGATACTCGGCAAGAACAAGAAAGTGCGGTTCATAGACCCGGCGATCGGGACTGGATCTTTCTATTCCGCCTTGCTCAGCGTGTTCCCGAAAGCTCGTATCGACGTGAAGGTGGGTTACGAGATCGACAAGCATTATGGGGCTCCGGCTGCGGTGCTGTGGGGTAACACTGGACTGGATATCCGCCTGGAAGACTTCACACGTGGTGAAGCGTGGAAAGAAACGGAAGGGTTCAACCTGCTTATCTGCAATCCGCCCTATGTGCGGCATCATCATATCGTTAACAGTGAAAAAAAACGGCTAAAGACGCGCGCTCAAGAGTCATGCGGTATTGAGATCAACGGCCTGGCAGGGCTGTATTGTTATTTTCTGGGATTAAGCCATGCGTGGATGAGCGAAGGCGGTCTTGCCGGGTGGTTGATCCCGAGCGAATTCATGGACGTGAATTACGGCGCGGCCGTCAAAAGCTATTTGCTGGATAAGGTGACGCTGCTGCATATTCATCGGTTCGACCCGAAAGATGTGCAGTTCGACGACGCGCTCGTGTCGTCGGCCATCGTGTGGTTCCGTAAGGCTACGCCGCCGCGTGGGCACGAAGTACGTTTCACTTTCGGCGGTTCGCTGGAGTTTCCGAAACTGGAACGGCTAGTACCCGCCGAGACGCTGCGCCACGATCCTAAGTGGACGCGCTACCCGATGAATGAAACTCATGAACCGACCAACGGACCGGTACTGGGGGATTTTTTCAAGATCAAGCGCGGCTTGGCCACGGGGAACAACAACTACTTCATTATGTCGGTCGAGGAAATCGAGCGGCGTGGACTACCATTGGAAGCGTTCAAGCCAGTGCTGCCAAGTCCGCGATACTTGCCGGATGACGAGATCAAAGCGGACGAGAAGGGAAACCCTGTATTGGAGCGGCGCTTGTTCCTGCTGGACCCGCCATGGGCGGAGCAAGAAATTAGGGAGAGCTATCCAACGCTGTGGGCGTATTTGGAAGAGGGTAAGTCGCTGGGAATCGCAGATCGCTATATCTGTAAGCACAGGAAGCTGTGGTATTCGCAGGAGTATCGGCCACCGGCACCGTTTGTCTGTACGTATCTCGGTCGAAGCGACAAAAAGAGCGGAAGGCCGTTCCGTTTTATACTGAACAATTCTCAAGCGACGGTCGCGAATGTATATTTGATGTTGTACCCGAAGGGATTGATCGAAAGCGCCTTGCGGGATAGCCCTGATCTGAAACGTCAGGTCTGGGAATTTCTGAACGAGATTTGTCCGGATGCGATGCTAGGAGAGGGGCGCGTCTACGGTGGCGGGTTGCACAAGTTGGAACCGAAGGAATTGGGGAATGTGCCAGCGGAAGCGATTGCCACATTGGTGCCTCAAGCGGTGCGACCGAAGCAGGAATCATTGTATGAATTTTTCACGTAATAGCTGTATGACTTATGATATAAAATGAGGAACGACAGGTTCTCTATGAAGCCGACGGCAACGCAACTTCAGGTTCTGAATTATCGCAATAGTGGCAAAATCGTTGTCCAGTTCAAGGTTTCGCCGAAGATCAAGAAGGCGATAAAGGTGATGGCACTCGAACGGGACGAGACGGTCAGGTCTCTGAAATTTAAAGCCTTAACGGACAATGGACTACCGGTCGTTGAGGACGAACTGGGAGATCGCCGTAGAGGAAGTGAAAGATGACAGCGGCGATAGAATCCGCGTCCGTGATCGACTTATTCTGCGGCGCCGGCGGACTCTCCTACGGGTTTCGCGAAGAGGGTTTTGCGGTGGTCGCGGGCATTGATGCCGATGAGACCTGCCGGTACGCCTATGAGACGAACATCAAGGCGCCCTTCCTCCGCAAGGATGTTTCGTCTCTTACGGGTGCCGATCTAAAGGAACTGTTTCTCGACCGTGATCACACCGTTTTGGTTGGCTGCGCTCCTTGCCAACCTTTCTCTACCTACAATCAAAAGAACAATGATCCGAACTGGAAGCTGTTGCGGGATTTCGGTCGCCTCATCGCCGAGAGCCAGCCCGACGTGGTATCCATGGAAAATGTCCCCCGGCTCCTGAACTTCTGCAGCGGAGCGGTTTTCCGCGACTTCACGGACACCCTTCGCTCCGCGGGCTACGACATCGTTTTCGACGTGCTCTTCGGCCCGAACTACGGGCTCGCCCAAACGCGATCACGCCTCGTCCTTTTGGCTTCTCGCGGCGGTTCAATTGATCTGCCGGAGCCCACACACGAGAACGACCAAAGAACCGTGGAAATGGAGATTGGGAAACTGCCAGTCCTCGCTGCAGGTGGATCCGATCGGGAGGACCGGCTGCACCGCGCGAGCCGATTGTCGTTTATCAACACCCGGCGGATCCAGGCATCGAAACCCGGTGGCACATGGAGGGACTGGCCTAAGGAGCTAGTGGCCCAGTGTCACCGAGCAGACGCCGGAAGGAGCTACTCCTCGGTATATGGTCGGATGCGGCCTGATCGACCGGCCCCGACCATCACAACACAATTCTACGGCTTCGGAAATGGCCGGTTCGGCCATCCCGTCCAGGACCGCGCTCTTTCTCTCCGGGAAGGAGCGATGCTTCAGGGGTTTCCGAAGAACTACGAGTTCGTCCCTGACAACGAGGACATATCGTTCAAGAACGTTGGGCGTATGATTGGTAATGCCGTCCCGGTCCCGCTCGCAAAAGCGATCGCCAGAACGGTGCGCGACCACCTGACGAGACAACCGTCGGAGGCAGCGAATGCCTGACAAGCGCAAGCTGGAGATGACCATCAGTCTCAATGCGCTTGAGCATCTGGGGATGAACCTCTACAGCAACGTACCATCCGTCCTATCTGAGATCGTAGCGAATGCCTGGGACGCCGATGCCACCAAAGTTGAGATAAATCTCGACAAGAATGCCAAACAGATCACGATCGACGACGATGGGATGGGCATGAGCCGTGACGAGGTGATTGACCGGTTCCTCAATGTCGGTTTCAAGCGCAGGGTCGAACTCGGACCGCAAACGCCCAAGGGTCGCCCTCCCATGGGACGCAAGGGTATCGGGAAACTCTCGACATTCTCCATCGCGCGGATCGTAGAGGTTTCCACGGCCAGAAATGGCGAACGGACAGCCTTCCGAATGGACCGGGATGCGATTCGGGAGCAGATTGAGAGCGGGACACAAGAGGCTTACCCACCTGAAGAGCTGTCGGACTGGCCCGACGACCATCCCGGCGGCACCCGTATTGTTCTTTCGGAGCTTTCGAAGAACCTCACCGGAATGACGGACGCTGGCCTTCGCCGCCGAGTGTCCAGGCGGTTCTCAATCATCGGCCCGCAAAACGACTTTCGGGTGTTCGTGACCGGAATCGAGATCACGCCCGGGGATCGCGGCTATCAAAAGGTGCTCGAATACGTCTGGACATACGGTGACCAGAAATCGTTCCTCGCCGGCGCGACCAACCTCGAAAAGCCAGCCTTTGACCGGACAGGCGAGGTCTCAAAGGCACCCGCCACAACTGCTTTGAGCTTGGACGGATGGATCGGGACTGTCGCGAGCCCGAGACAACTCAAGGATGAAGAAGGCGATAACCTGAACCGGATCGCAATTTTCATGCGCGGGAAGCTCGCGCAGGAAGACGTCTTGGATGAGTTCGGTCAGAAGGAGATCTACGCCGACTACCTGATCGGCGAACTACACTGTGACGCGTTGGACATCGACGATGCCCAGGATATCGCGACCAGTAGCCGACAAGCTCTGAAGGAAGACGACGAACGATTTCGCGAACTGAGGAAACTCGTCCTCGCGGAGTTGAGACACATCGCCAGCCAATGGAGCGATCTCAGGCGGGAAAGTGGTACTAAATTCGCCCGGTCTGTGCCGGCCGTGTCCGATTGGCTCGACGGGCTGACCGGCGATACGAAGAAGAAGGCGCAGAAATGGGTCGGCCGCCTCAACGAAATTCGTTCAGATCGAGACACAGACCGGAAGGAGTTGTTGAAAGCCTCAATCCTGGCCTTCGAAAGTTACCGGCAACGCGAACAGCTGGACCGGCTCGACGAACTCTCCGCAGATAGCGTCTCGGCGCTGCTGCCAATCTTTCGCGAGATCGACAGCCTGGAACTCAGCTATTACGGACAAATCGTCAATCTTCGGCTTGGCGTGGTGAAGAAGCTGCAAGAGATGCTGGGCGCCGATGTGAAGGAAAAGGTGATCCAGGAACACGTCTTCGATCATCTTTGGCTTATCGACCCATCTTGGGAGCGAGCGAAGGGCACCGAACATCTAGAAACGAGGATCGGCACTTTTCTTGGCTCAGACACGGAGGCGCTGAGCAAAGAGGAACGCAAGGGCCGCGTCGACATCGCTTACCGCACCGCGTCCGGTTCTCACGTAATCATCGAACTCAAACGCGCTTCCGTTGCGACACCGGTCGATCGCTTGGCCGCACAGGTGCGCAAGTACCGGGCGGGCGTTAGGAAAATTCTGGATCAAAGCGATCACAAAAACTGGCCGATTGAGATCGTCGTCCTGGTCGGCAAGCCGCCGCCTGAATGGTCGGGTACACGCGGACAGCAGGACGTGACAGCCGCTCTAGATGCTGTCGATGCAAGGCTCGTGTTCTACGACCAGCTAGTCGAAAATGCCCAAAAATCGTACGCCGACTACTTAGAAGCGCACAAAAAGGTCGACCGTCTCTGGGGCGTATTCAAGTCGATCGACGACTTCATTCCCCCGCAGCCCGACGAAGATGGAAAGTGACGGTTTCGGTCGATCCGACGAAGTCGCATATCCGTATGGCCGTCGAGACGTCCGCCGTTGATTGGTGCCGCCGCATTGCTTCTCGCCGTTGAGAGGGGAGTTTGGCCGGAAGCAGGGCAACGGGTGGCGGCGGCGCGGTCCTCTCTCACTTTGCTCGAAGCGTGACGGGTACATCGGCCCCGGCATCCGCCTTCGCGTTGCGCGGGCGCCTGCGGCACCGCGCTCTGCGGCGGCTGCGCCGCTCCTGCCTGACGCCGTTGAATGCAGCAACCGGATTACCGGCGTCGAGGTTAGCGGCTCGCTGAGACGATGGTATTGGCGATGGACGCGGCGGTTATGGCGGTGGACATGCTCGACCGTCTTGACGATCGAACGGCGATGGTTCCGGGCGCGTCGCTTCGCGACCGGGCTATACGCTGCAATCGCCCTGCGGGCGATTCCCACTGCTATCCCTCGCGCCTCCGCGCCCTACGGGCGCTGCGCGCTGACGCTTGCCCGGCGGCTCGCTGCGCTCGCCGCCGCGATGCGGAGCGGTAACATAAACACGGCCGCTCAATGCGCGCGTGGTAACGAGTCTGGAGACGCTCCATCGCCCCGCACGCCGGCGCCCGCATCGGCATGATTGGATCCGCGGTAACGTGTGCAAGCGCCCGCGACGAACTGCGGTAACGTGTGAACGGTCCCCACTGTGCGGCGGTAACAACGGGCCGCCGGTGCGCGGTGTGTGAAATCCGCCATCGCGGTTTGCACGCCGCCTCCCGTTCTGTTACCTCTGCTGTCAGGAAGGCGATGTGGAACGCGCATGGAGACTGCGGCCCGGTCGTCTCGCTCAATCGCCGCGACGGCTTCAAACCCTTGCGGCGCCGGCCTCTCAAGCTGGACACGGTGTGCGGGACTCAATTCCCTCTTGGACTCCGTTCGGAGTCTTTTCTCGTCACACCTGACGCACCGATGGTGAAGGGGGCGCAGAGCTACTCTCCAGTACCCCCGGATACCCCTATCAACGCCAGAGATACCCTCAAGGGTGACGGGTATTTGTCGCACGGATTGTGTGACGTCTATCCCCCTGAATTCATTGTGTGTGTTTTTTTCGTCCCTGCTATGTATGCTCCAGAGAACCGATCCGTACCCCCCGTGACACGGAACGGAACACGGTGGGACACGGAATAAACACGGGGTTGCCGCCCGCGCGCGGGCAGGCCAAGGGAGTGCCCGGCGACCCTCCGGCGGCCGCAATCCCGCTCGCAACCTGCCCGGCGCGGCGCCGGTCCGGGCTCAAACCAGGGAGAAAACCATGGCGACCAGGAGCTTTCAGCGCTCGATCCGGTTCACGAACAACGAGTGGGACGCCATGATTCAGGCCGCGGAGAAGGCGGGACTGACCCCGGGCGCGTTCGTCCGCAAGGCCGCCGCGCGCGCCGCGGCCGACGATCTCTACCTCTACGGCGGCGGCCTGACGCCGGAACTGGCCGAGGTCATCAAGCGGACCTTCCGCGGCATGCACTTCCTGGCGTGGCTCCGACACGGCGAACTCTCGGCCGAGGGACGCGAAAACGAGCTCGAAGAGGCGGTCGAGACAGCGAGAAGCGAACTGGCGGCGTTGCTGGGCGAGGCGGATCCGGACACCGAAGAGTGAGTGTCTCGTCCAACTACGCGCCGAAACCGGCAACGGACCAAGTACTTGACCAAGCGGGTGCCGGGGTTATTCTTGCCGCGCCGGGCGAGAGTTCATCGCCCGGGCAAGCGGGTTCCCGGCGCTGAATGGAAAGGGAGCGGAGGACAATGACGCGGCAAGTGAAGATCGGCGAGGCCAAGACCCACCTGTCGGCCCTGCTGGCGGCAGTGGAAGCGGGCGAGGACCTAGTGATCTGCCGGGGCGCGACTCCGGTCGCGCATGTAACGAGGATCGTTGGCGAGGAAGAGCACGCCGCGCTCAGCGCCGAGCTTCGCCGCGAACGGGCGAAGCAGAAGGCGGTGACGACGGAAGAGATCCTGTCCTGGCGTCACGAGGGACACGCGCACTGATGGCTTTCGTTGCCGACGCCTCGGTCGCTGCGGCATGGGTTCTGCCGGACGAAGCCGCGGCGGTTGCGGACGTAGCACTGGACCGGCTGGACGCCGAGACGGCGAAGGTTCCGGGTATATTCTGGCACGAACTGCGCAATCTGCTGCTGAGCGCGGAGCGCCGGGGGCGCATCGACAGCGGTTATGCCGACGCCTCCATGGCGCGGTTGCGTCGGCTTTCCATCGTCTGTCCGGACGAAACCGACGACCGCGAGGTCATGGCGCTGGCGCGCGCCCATGGGCTGAGCGCTTACGATGCGAGCTATCTGGCGCTCGCGATGCGCGAGGGCTGCGCGCTGGCGAGCCTTGACCGGCGCCTGAACGAGGCCGCGGCCGCCGAGGGCTTGGCGCCGTTCGAATGACCGACCGCCCGATCGGCGCCGGGTCCGAGTGGGCCCGCTTCTCGGCCAAGGTGTGCGGCGCCAAGGTCCACGTGATCTATGACGCCAACGTCGAATTGCCGGTTTATATCGTTCGGCTCAGCGAGTTCAAACCCGCATGGCCAGCGACCAGATTTCGGGAAGATGGAAGAGCAAGCGTCGCGGCAAGGACGAGGCCAGCAAACCGCGACAGACCGGGAGCCGGTCCAGCTACGGCCCAAGCTCCATCTCGGCCGACTTTTGTTTCTGAACGGACGCTGTCTCCGGGGCGTCGTCGCGGCTCTTCCCGGTCGGGCGCGCCGGTGACTCCGGTTCTGCCGCCCGTCCACGTTCGGCCGTTTTCTCTTCGCCGAGCGCCTTCTCCGCCGCGCCGATCCCTTCGAGCGCGGACACCCGCTCGCCGGTGGCGGCTTCCAGGGTCTCGCGCAGCGCCTTCGCATCGTCGGTGAGCAACTCGGCACTGTGCCGGGCGCGGCTGATCTCGACGTAGAAACTCTTTTGCGTCGACAGTTTGGGATGCCTCGCCTCCATCACCGCGATCACGTTGTCGACGGTGCGGCCCTGGAACGCATGCACGGTGGAAGCCCAGGCATGGTCCAGATGGCGCATCTGGGGGTCGTTTTTCCCCAGTTCCAGCATCCGTCCGTCGCCGAGCCGGAAGGCGACGCGGTCTCCCCGGACAGACGCAACCTCCGCCGTGTCGCTGTTGACCAGGCGCAAGCCGGTGTCGTTGTGGGTCCAGCGGATGGGAGCTGTCACCACAAGGGATTGGAGCCGTTGCGGCGATTGAGCGAGGCGAACGGCCCGCGATACTTGGTCGCGTTCCGCGTTGTCGTCCGAGCAACAGGGATAACAAAAGGCGTGTCCCGGACGGGGGTGCCGCGCGGCACTCGGCGGTGGTCCGACGCGCAAAGTGTACTCTACTCGTTGACCAAGGCCCGGCGGACCGCCACGGCGGCGCGCCAGACGGCAAGCGCGACCATCGGTACCGCCAGGCCGCCGACGACTTCCGGGGGGATGGGCAGCCATCCGGCCGCGCCGGCCCCTTCGGCCCCGTAGAGGATCAGGCTCACCGCGTAATAGCTGATGGCAACGACCGACAGACCCTCCACCGTCCGCTGCAGCCTGAGTTGGGCGCTCGCCCGCTGGTCCATGGACTGCAGGAGTTGCTGGTTCTGCTCCTCCAGATTGACGTTGATCCGGGTCCTGAGAAGGTCGGTTGCCTGACCGATGCGGTCACTGAGTTCGGCTTGGCGGGCGGACAGGCTCTCGACGGTGGCCATGGCGGGCGCAAGGCGCCTATAGAGGAAGTCTCCCGCCATTTGCAGCCCCTGCAGCCGTTTCTCCCTGAGCTCGTCGATCCGGCGGCGGACCAGGGTCTCGTAGGCCCGCGCCGCAGACACCCGGAAGGCGGTCCGGGCCACCGAAAGTCCGACCTCGGCGGAAAGGTTGGACAGTTCATCGAGAAGCCGCCGTTCGTCGGCGGAATCCCTGGCGGTGCCAGCCAATTGTTCAACGATGTCGCTTAGTGTTTTTTCGGCGGACGAGATCATCGGCAATGCGGCCTTGGCCGCCGGGAACGCCAACATCGCCATCGCCCGATAAGTCTCGATCTCCAGCAGCCGGCGAAGAATCCGGCCCATCTGCCGGGGATCCAGCGTATTGTTCCGGACGAGGACCCGGCCGAAGCCGTCCGGGTGGATGTCGTAGTCGGTCCAGTAGCGAGCGCCGCCGTCGACGATCTCCGAGCCCACAAGGCGATCGTCTGAAAGGTGCGCCGCGACGCCGTCCATGCCCCGTTCCGGCATGTCCGCCGATTCGATGGCGAGGTGCGTGGCGCTGATGGCCTGGCCGGGGAGGCCGTCCACCCAATCGCTCTCCAATCGCCTGATGGGCGTTTCCCGGAAAGGATCCGAGAACTCGCCCGATTCGGAAACCGCGATGGAGTAGAATTCGGTGTGCTGCTCCCATCGAACCAGCAACGGGCCGATCTCCATCAGGTGGTGCATGCTGTCCGAATCGGGCGCCGGTACATCGGCCCGGCGGCACAGATCGGCAACGTGCCGGCGCACGTCATCGGCCGTCTCGTCTTCCAGCATCAAGGCGATGAACGAAACCCGCGCGGGCACCGTAACCAGGGCGTAGGGACGCGCATGAATTTCGCCGATTATAGCGGCTCTCAAGGGGTGTTGGCTGAGCATGGGGTCGGTCCTTCTTGCTGACTTCGGGCCAGCGCTCATTGTACGCGGTCAAAATGTCAGGTAAACTAGACACAATAATATGACATTTTATATTGACACTTGCAGCGGGCGGGCGCACCATGTTGGTGTCCGAAAATTCCATATCGGGCGCAGAGAACTCTAAAGGAGAGGTTCATGCAGCAAGAAGTACAAACTGCTGATCTGGACGATCCGAATCGGGTTTGGCCGACTGGATTGACGATCAGGGAATCGGAAGAACTGCACAAGCACGTCATTGATGGCGCCCGTGTCTTCTTCCTCATCGCGCTCATCGCGCACGTCCTGGCGTGGATTTACACGCCATGGGGCGGCTGAGAGGAGATAGAGAATGAATCAAGGTAGAATTTGGTGTGTCGTAAAACCGACGGTCGGCTTACCGCTGTTCCTCGGCGGCGTGGCGGTAATCTCACTGCTCGTTCACTTCTCGATCTTGACCAGCACGACCTGGATGGCCGCATTTTTCCAAGGCGGCGGCGGATAAGATTTCAGGCGCGTGTTGCCGACTAACCTGACAGGGATTGCGCTGAACAAGGCAATTCCTGTCGGTGAGTTGGTGGAACTGATCGTTACGAATAATTCGTAGGAGAACGGCTATGCCGGCGATGGTACGTGCATTCAGCACAGAAGAAGCCGCGCGAGAAGCAGTGCGCAAGCTTGAGGAGGCCGGGTACGGTATCCAGACTATACTGACACCAAGCGGTGTTACCGGCCGGGAGGAGGAAGCGGTCTCTCAGGCGTTTGAGGATGGCTTGCTGCCGTTCGCAGCGACCTGCGTTTCTCAGCTCAAACGGGGTCGATCCCTCGTAGGTCTCAACGTTTCGTATGGCAAAGGCGTGAGGGCCGAGAGAATCCTCGACGGCAGCGGGGCCGTTGATTCCCACATGATGGCATCATACAGCACCGGCGATCCGGCCCCGTTGTCGGAACTGTCGGGACTTCCCTTGCTGTCGGCTTACAGTTCATCGACCCAGTTGGCGAGTTCGTCCTACAGCTTCTCGTCCATGTTCGGACTGGGCCTGCTGAGCAAGAAGGCGGCGCCGTTTTCGTCGATGCCGAGCTGGCGGACCCTCTCGAAGCCGAAGCCGGGACTATGGCGGACGAGTTTCGGGTTGCCCATGTTGTCCGACAACGCGGCCCCCCTCTCGTCGTTGATCATGCTGAAGCCCCTGACCAGCCCGAAGAAAGGGCCGTGGGAATGGAGCCTCGGCTATCCGCTTCTGTCCAATAATCCCACACCGCTCTCGTCAATGTTGGGGATTCCGACCTTGCTCAAGTAGGGACCGATTACGGCGAAGGCCGGCCGGGTGGGGGCGCCGGTGGCGGTATAGCGCGCTCTCCGCCCGGCAAGGGATCGTCCCAGGGGGAGACATGAGGCGAATCGGACATCGGTTGCTGGCGGCGGCATGGACATCGTTTGGTCCGCGCTACATGCCGTTCGCCGATGTCGCCACGCCGGACTTGCCGCTCGGCCGTCTGCTGCGTCTCTCTCTGTTCCAGATCTCCGTCGGCATGACCCTGGTCCTGCTGGTCGGGACCCTCAACCGGGTCATGATCGTCGAGCTAAATTTGCCGGCGACCATAGTCGGGGTGATGATCGCCTTGCCACTTGTTTTCGCGCCGTTTCGCGCGCTGATCGGCCACAAATCGGACAATCACCGTAGCGAACTCGGCTGGCGCCGGGTTCCATACATATGGAACGGCACGCTGTGCCAGTTCGGCGGTTTCGCCATCATGCCGTTTGCGCTCATTGTGCTCGCCGATCTGGGAGAGGCGGCCCGCGCCCCGGATTGGATCGGCCAGGCCGCGGCCGCCTTGGCCTTCCTGCTCGTGGGCGCCGGCGCCCATATCGTCCAGACTGCGGGTCTCGCCCTGGCGACGGACCTAACGGCGCCGGAATCCCAGCCTAAGGTGGTTGGGCTCATGTACGTAATGCTGCTGGTCGGCATGATGGGCAGCGCCCTCATATTCGGGGTTCTACTGGAGGACTTTTCCCCGGGCCGGCTGATCCAGGTGATCCAGGGCGCGGCGATCGTTTCGGTCGTATTGAATGTGGCCGCCATGTGGAAGCAGGAAACCCGGCGGCCCCCCCGCGGCGCCCTCCAGCGCGCGCCCGATCCTTCCTTCCGCGAGTCGTGGGCCGAATTCTGCAAGGGGCGCCACACGATCCGGCGGCTGGTCATCGTCGGTCTCGGCACCATGGCGTTCGCCATGGCCGACGTCCTGTTGGAGCCCTTTGGCGGGCAGGTGTTGAACTGGTCGGTCAGCGCCACCACCAAGCTCACGGCGGTGCTCGCGCTCGGTGGACTGCTCGGGTTTATCTATGCCTCACACATGCACGGCCGCGGCGACGATCCCTATCGCATGGCGCTCGGCGGTGCGCTGATCGGTCTGCCCGCCTTCGCCCTGGTGATTATTGCGGCGCCCTATGGCCTCTCCGGCGCCTTCTTGGCGGGGAACTTCCTGATCGGCTTTGGCACCGCCCTGTTCGGTCACGGCACCCTGACCGCTACCATGGGCCAAGCGCCCAAGGAACAAGCGGGGCTGGCGCTTGGCGCATGGGGCGCCGTGCAGACCACGGCGGCCGGGCTTGGCATGGCGCTCAGCGGGACGTTGCGCGACATCGTCGACGTGGTGTTGGCCACCACCGAGTCGCTTGCGGTCTGGGCGGGTGATGCCGGCGGATTCATCGCCGTCTACGGGCTCGAGATCGTTCTCCTGCTGATCACCATCGCGGCGACCATTCCATTACTGCAACGCGGTTCCTCCCAGGCGGCCGAGTCATCTGCGGTCCACTCCCGGTCTCCGGCCGGCAGCTCTTTGTTTCAGCGAAGGTAGCGTTACGAAATGGCACGGCTCGAAATCATCGAATATCCCGATCCCCGGCTTCGCCGGCAGGCGGCCCGTGTGACGGCGTTCGACGAAAGCCTGAACCAGTTGGTCGATGACCTGATCGAAACGCTCTCCGGGACGGGCTCCCTGGCCCTGTCGGCGCCGCAGGTCGGAGATTTCCGGGAAATTCTCGTCGTCGCTATCACGGATGACGGGCTGCGGCCCAGGGTCTACGTCAATCCCGAAATTCTCGGCAGGTCGGCCTGGGGTCTGGTCGAAGAGAGCTGCCTGTCGATCCCCGGGATTGTCGGAAATGTCTTCAGAGCCACGCAGGTCCGCGTGCGCGCCCAAGACCGCGACGGGCAAGTCTTCGAGCGGGATCTCGAAGGTATGAATGCCGTCTGCCTGCAGCACGAAATGGATCATCTTGCGGGCAAGCTGTTTGTCGATCGCCTATCGATCTTTCGCAGATTGTTCCTCCGTCGAAAACTGGCGGCGGCGCGAAGCGATTCCCATGAAGAGGCGGCCTAGTTGCCGGGGGAACCGGCCAAGTTGTTGACACTCGCGGGAACTTTGTAAAAGATCGGCTACAACGGAATCGTCAATTTTGTTAGACACGGGAGCCTTTGTTTATGCGTCAAGCGGTAGCGTTTCTCTCTGTTCTGGTTGTTGGTTTGACCCTTGGCGCCGAGGTGAGGGCGACGGGCGACCCGGCGAAAGGCAAGAAGGTCTTCAACCGTTGCAAGACCTGCCATACCGTCACGGCTGGTAAGCACCGTACAGGACCGTCGCTCCTCGGCGTGATCGGCCGCAAAGCCGGAACGGCACCGGGCTTCAAGAAATACAAGGGCTTGGTGGGCGCCGATTGGGTGTGGGATGAGGAACTGCTGGACACATACCTCAAGGATCCGAAGAAATTCACCCGTGCGCGGACCAAGAGAACAGCTAGCATGATCCTCAAGACCAAAAAGGCGAAAGACCGCGCGAACGTCATCGCTTACCTGAAATCGCTGCAGGAGTGATGATTCTCGCGGCCAAGGCCGACGCGCACGACATCAAAAGGCGGGCATAGGCGTGGCTCCAAGTTTCCCCTTCTCCGCGATCGTCGGCCAGGAGGAAATGAAAACCGCTCTCCTGGTCGCCGCCATCGATGAAACCATCGGCGGTGTCCTGGTTTTCGGCGATCGAGGCACCGGCAAGTCAACGGCGGTCCGAGCGCTGGCCTCGCTGCTTCCAAAGATGCGCGTGGTCGCCGATTGTCCCTACAATGACGATCCGGATGACGACAACACGGTCTGCGCCGACGGGTGTCCCGCCGAACACCACAAGGCGCGAAAGCGAGCCCGCAGCGTTCCGGTGCCCGTCGTCGACCTTCCTCTCGGTGCCACCGAAGACCGCGTGGTCGGCGCGCTGGACCTTGAATTGGCGCTGACCGCCGGTAAGAAGTCGTTCGAGCCGGGATTGCTCGCCCGGGCCAATCGGGGGTTCCTCTACGTCGACGAGGTCAATCT
Source organism: Rhodospirillales bacterium (assembly GCA_965221855.1). GTDB lineage: Bacteria > Pseudomonadota > Alphaproteobacteria > Rhodospirillales > UBA2165 > JAJDXO01. The sequence goes on from CBDCSV010000001.1 coordinate 105,544, forward strand.
GCTTGAAGATCATCTGGTGGACCTGCTGCTGGACGTCGCCGCATCGGGCCGAAACGTCGTTGAGCGGGAAGGATTGAGCGTCAGGCATCCGGCGCGCTTCGTCCTGATCGGCAGCGGCAATCCCGAAGAAGGCGAGTTGCGGCCGCAGCTTCTGGACCGCTTCGGCCTGTCGGTGGAGATCGATACGCCCCGTGACCTGGACAGCCGGGTGGAGGTGGTGCGCCGTCGCTCCGAGTTCGAAGCGGATCCCGACGCCTTCGTCGCCAGGTGGAAGCGCCGGGACGGACGGGTGCGCAACAGGATCGTCAAGGCCCGCGGGCTGTTGCCGTCGGTAAGGATTTCCGATTCCGCCTTGGAATCGATGGCGAATTTATGCTTGGCGCTCGGCACCGACGGCTTGCGCGGCGAACTCACCCTCTCCAGGGCCTCCCGGGCCCTGGCGGCCTGGGAAGGGGCGGAAGAGGTGGGCGTATCTCACATTCGGACCATGGCGCCCTCGGCGCTGCGGCACCGCTTGCGGCGGGACCCGCTGGATGAAGCGGGCTCGACGGTCCGGGTCGAACGCGCCATTTCGGAGGTTCTTCACTAGTGGACCTCGAACAAGCCGCCGGCGCCTGGGATGACGCCCTGTTGGGCGCGGCGGTTTTTGCCGCCGATCCGAGCGGATTGGGCGGTGTTTGCGTGCGGTCCCGGCCGGGCCCGGTCCGGGATTTCTGGTTCGCGCAGGTGGAAGAGCTGACGGGCCGCCCATCGGCGTTCCGGCGCATCCCCTGCACCGTTGGCGAAGACCGGTTGCTCGGCGGATTGGACTTGGCGGCGACCCTGTCCGCCGGCCGACCGGTCGGCGAGACCGGGGTATTGGCCGCGGCGGACGGAGGTATTCTGCTTCTCGCCATGGCCGAGCGCCTGCCGGCGTCTGCGGCGGCATGCATCGGGGAAGCCTTGGAGCGGGGCATCGTATCGATTCAGCGCGATGGGATCGATCATCGATCCGAGGTACGGTTCGGCGTCATCGCCTTCGATGAAGGGATCGACGAGGACGACCATGTGGCCGCCGCGCTTTCGGACCGCCTAGCGCTTCATTTGCGCCTGCCGGACATGCCCGCCCGGCAATTGCCCGGAAGTCCGTATCTTGCCAAGACGGTTGCCCGGGCCGCGGCGGAAATTGCCGGCGTCATTTGCGACGAGGACGTCTTCGCCGCACTGTGCGGTGCGGCCTTTGCCCTCGGTATCCGGTCGTTTCGGCCCGCCGCCGCCGCCGTCCGCGCCGCCCGAATTTCGGCGGCGCTCAATGGCCGGCCGAGGGTCGAGGAAGAAGATGCGGCGAATGCCGCCCGGCTGGTTCTGGCGCCCCGGGCGACGATGCTGCCGCAACCCGCGCCGGAAGAGCGAAACGAACCCGAACCGCAAGAGGATCCGGGCGGCAACGACCGGGAAGATCCCGGCGGCGGCCAGTCGCGGGGACCGATGGAGGATGTGGTTCTCGATGCGAGCGCTGCGGCCATTCCGCCGGGGTTGCTGGAGCGGTTGAAGCAGGCCGAGCCCGGCGGCAGGAAATCGGCGAAGAGGGCCGGCGCCGGTTCGCGGGGTACCGCGCCGCGCCGTGGCCGGCCGGCCGGCGTGAAGCGCGGGCCGCCGGGTGCGGGGAAGCGATTGAACGTCATTGAGACCCTGCGGGCGGCAGCGCCTTGGCAGCCGCTCCGCCGGCAAGCCGGCACGGCGCCGGCGGGCCGCCTGAAGATCACCCAGGACGATTTCCGAATCTCCCGGCTGAAGCACCAAGGCCAGGCGACGACCATATTCGTCGTCGACGCCTCGGGCTCTTCGGCCATGAACCGACTCGCCGAAGCGAAGGGCGCGGTCGAGCTTCTGCTCGCGGATTGTTACGTGCGGCGGGATCAGGTCGCCCTGGTGGCGTTTCGCAATCAGGGCGCGGAGATCGCCTTGCCGCCGACCCGCTCGCTGGTCCGTGCGAAACGCAGCCTCGCGGCGTTGCCCGGCGGCGGCGGAACGCCGCTCGCGGCCGGGATCGATGCGGCGGCCCACCTCGCCGATCAGATCGTGCGCCGTGATGAAACGCCGGTGATCGTTCTGCTGACCGACGGCCGGGCGAATATCGCCGCCGACGGCAGCGCCGACCGGGGCCGGGCGAACGAGGACGCCAAATCGTCCGCTCGGCGGATCCGGGCCGCCCGCTATCGGTCCCTGCTGATCGATACCTCGCCGAGACCGCGGCCGGTCGGCCGGGAACTGGCGGCCGAAATGGACGCCGCCTATCTGCCGTTGCCGTTCGCGGATTCGAAAGCCCTTAATGACGCCGTTCGGTCGGTGGCGCACGATCCGTCCGCCCCGGCGGTTTGAGTCGCGGCCCGGTTGGCGTTTAGCTTTGCTTATGGACGATTATCCAAGCTGGAAGGTGGATGGCCGCGATTGGCCAAACCGGGAGGCCAGTCAATTCGTCGAGGCCGGCGGCACCCGCTGGCATGTCCAGATCGCCGGCGACGGGCCGGTCCTGCTTCTCGTTCACGGCACCGGGGCGGCCACCCATTCCTGGCGGGGATTGCTGCCCTTGCTCGCCGCTCGATTCACCGTCGTCGCCCCGGATCTTCCGGGCCACGGATTCACGGGGCCCCTGCCCCCCCACCGCATGTCCATGCCGGAAATGTCCGGGGCGCTGGGCGCACTCCTGAAGGAGGCCGGCGTCAGCCCGGTCATTGCCGTCGGACATTCGGCGGGCGCGGCAATTGCCGTTCGAATGACCCTCGATGAACTCATGACGCCGAAGGCGCTGGTCAGCTTGAACGGTGCGCTGCTGCCGCTCCGCGGGGCCGCCCAGTATCTTTTTCTGCCCACCGCCCGGCTCCTCTCGGTGACGTCGCTTCCGTCGCGATTTTTTGCCTGGCGGGCCGGCAATCGGCGGGTCACCGAGCGGCTCATTTCAGGGACCGGATCGCGGATCGACCGGGAAGGCGTGGAGTTTTACCGGCGCATAATCGGCCGGGCCGGCCATGTCGCCTCGACCCTCGACATGATGGCCAACTGGGACCTGGATGAATTCGAAAATATTCTGCCCGCACTCGATGTGCCCCTGACCCTCGTCAATGGTTCCCGGGACCGGACGATCCCAAAATCCAATCACCGCCGCGCCGCCCGGGTGGTTGCCAACTCTTCGATCATCGAGTTGCCCGGGCTCGGCCATCTGGCCCATGAAGAGGCACCGAAGCAGGTCGCCGGCTTCATCCATGACGTAGCGAAGAAAATCGGCCTTGGGTGAACATCCTGAACTTGCGCCGAACGTCAAATATTCTTTACAGTGCTGTGTATGGACACATTGACATATCCGCCGGCGCCCGGCGAAGGGGTTTTCGATCATCGGGAAAAGCCCCATGCTGTCGTGATCGGAAGCGGGTTCGGCGGACTGGCCGCCGCCATCAGACTTGGCGCACGGGGCTACCGGGTTACGGTTCTCGAAAAAATGGACAAGCCGGGCGGGCGCGCCTACGTCCGTGAAATTGACGGCTATGTTTTCGATCGCGGACCGACCATCGTCACCGCGCCGTTTCTGCTTGAAGAGTTGTGGCAACTCTGCGGTCGCAGACTCGCTGACGACGTGACGCTCAAATCGCTGACGCCGTTTTACCGGATTCGATTCAGCGACGGGAACACCTTCGACTGCTCGGGCGACGAAGCCGCGATGCGGCAAGAGGTCGACCGGCTAAGTCCGGGAGATGTCGACGGTTATGAGGCCTTCATGCGGGCGAGCAGCGAGATTTACCGCGTCGGCTTCGAGGAGCTCGGCGAGGTTCCGTTCGATTCCATCGCCGACATGGTGCGCATTCTGCCCGGCATGATCCGCCACCAGAGCTATCGGTCGGTTTACAGCGCAGTCTCGAAATATGTCCGCGATCCCCGGCTGCGCATCGCGCTCAGCTTCCATCCGCTGCTCATCGGCGGCAATCCGTTTGCCGTCACCTCCATCTATTGCCTCATCAGCTACCTGGAGCGCCGGTTCGGGGTTCACTTCGCCATGGGGGGCACCGGCCGGTTGGTCTCGGGCATGGTCCGGCTCATTGAGCAGCAGGGCGGGTCCATACGCTGCGGCGACGAGGTGCGTGAAATTCTGGCGGAGAACGGCCGCGCCACGGGGGTGAAGCTGGCGTCGGGCGAACGTCTCCCGGCGGCGATTGTCGTCTCCAATGCGGACGCCGCATGGACCTATCGCCGGCTGCTGCCCGAATTTCACCGCCGCCGCTGGACCAACCGCAAAATCGACAACGCGCGATATTCAATGGGTCTGTTCGTTTGGTATTTCGGCACTCGCCGCCGCTATGAGGGCGTCCAGCACCACACGATCCTCCTGGGTCCCCGCTATCGGGGTTTGTTGACCGACATCTTCAAACGAAAGGTCCTGCCGGACGACTTCAGCCTTTATCTGCACCGTCCGACCGCCACCGATCCGGGCCTGGCGCCGGCGGGATGCGATACGTTCTACGCCCTGTCGCCGGTGCCGAACCTCGAAGGGCCGACCGACTGGGCCGAAGCGGCCGAGCCGTACAGGCAGTCCATCGAGGCTTATCTCGAGAAAACGATCCTCCCGGGACTTCGGTCCGAGTTGGCGGTATCCGAATTGGTGACGCCGCAATATTTCCGAAACGAGCTGTTGTCTCACAGCGGCGCCGGCTTCAGTCTCGAGCCGGTTCTGACCCAGAGCGCGTGGTTCCGGCCGCACAACCGCAGCGAGGAAATCGACAACCTATTCCTGGTCGGCGCGGGCACGCATCCCGGCGCTGGGCTGCCCGGCGTTCTGACGTCAGCCAAAATTCTCGACAAGGTGGTTCCCGATGTTGCCGCATTCGCCCAGCGCTAAGCTCTTGAATCCGGAACATGTCGCGGCGTGCCGCGAGTTGTTGAGGGACGGTTCTCGTTCGTTCCACGCTGCGTCGTTGATCCTTCCCCGGGCCGTGCGCAAGCCGGCGGTCGTGCTCTACGCGTTTTGCCGGGTCGCCGACGACGCCGTCGATTTGAGCCCAGGCCGGCAGGAGGCGGTGCGCCGCCTGCGGGAGCGCCTCGACAGAGCCTATGCCGGCAACCCCATCCGGTCGCACATCGATGAGGCCTTCGCGCGGGTGGTCGAGAATTTCTCGATCCCCAAGGCATGGCCCGAAGCGCTGATCGAAGGGCTCGAATGGGACGCGAATGGCCGCCGGTATGAAGACATGGCGTCCCTTGAAGCCTACGCCGTCCGGGTGGCCGGAGCGGTCGGGTTGATGATGACCGCGCTGATGGACAAGCCGACGCCGCAGAAACTGGCCCGCGCCTGTGATCTCGGCGTTGCCATGCAATTGACCAATATCTGCCGGGATGTCGGAGAGGATGCGCGGGCCGGCCGCATCTACCTGCCTACCCAATGGCTCAATGAAGCCGGGATCGATCCCGATGTGTGGCTGTCCGATCCGGTGTTCACGCCGGCCATAGGCTCGGTGGTCGGCCGGTGCCTGGCACGCGCGGACGTGCTCTACGAGCGCGCCGAAACGGGCATCGCCCAATTGCCGGTGGGCTGCCGGCCCAGCATGTATGCGGCCCGCTACATCTATGCGGAAATCGGCCGCCACGTCGCGGCGAACGGATTTGATTCGGTCAGTCAACGGGCGGTGGTTTCGACGTCCCGCAAACTGGAATTGCTGTCAAAGTCGATGCTGGCCACCATGAGTCGGGCGAGGCGGCACACCCATCCGCCGCTGGGCTCTGTCGAGTATCTGTTGGCCGGTCGGGATCTCGAGCAGTGGTTCGGGGACAGGATGGTTTCTGCGGGCCGGGGCTTCGGGCAACAGGCCGAATGGCTGGTGGATCTCTTTCACGCCCTGGAGGACCGGAGTATCAGCCGGCCCGGTCCCCGCATCGTCCAGCCGCGTGCGGTCCGGGTCGTGCAGCCGCGTGCGGTACGGGCCGTAAACCGCCGTTAGGTGTCCCGGGTGAGTCCGGAGACCATCGTCGTCCTCGAACTCATCTTGGTGCTGGGCGCCGCGCTCGGATTCGGCGTTTGGCAGTTGATTTCGCTCAATCGCTACGAACGGAAGGACCGGGAGCGCCACGGCGCGGTGGATGACTCCGAAGACCGGGACAACGGCGATACGGCCGCCTCAGGCTGACCGGCGGGGCATGCGAAAGGGCAGCATCCATTGTACGAATGGCGATGCGAAGCGGTCCAGGTTCAGGCTCTCGTGGACCGATTGCCGTCTGACGCCGTTTATGTCGGAAGCGATCAGCGCCCGGGCATAAAACGGGCTGTCTTCAAGGCTCCGTTGAACGACGGGGCGGGAGTCCGCATCGGCGCGGGTCTCGCGCGGGATGCCCCATTTCGACCGGGCGAGTTCGACCCTCGGCGGCGCTTGAATTGCGTGAGTGCCGGACGGATCGAAGGCCAGCGCAAGGCGGCTTTCGGCGCCGCGTCTGGGCGATATGTCGTAGAACACGGCCGCTCCCGCATCGGTATGGGTCCGTGACCAATTCCATTTGACGAAGTCCGTCTCCAGAGGCGCCTCACCCCAGTTGCTGTCGAGGTATCCCTGACCGGACCAGCTGACCCCGGGGTCATCCAATTCGAGTGTGACGGTCGAACGGGGCGCGATCGGCCACCAATGGTGCCGGCCGGTTTCGTCCAGCGCGTAGGGAACCGGTGTCATGAACTCCGGCCTAACCGTTAGGGAGCCTCGCACCCGTTTCGGGACCGGAGCCGTTACTTCGTCAAACTCGATGGTCAACTCGGAGCCGTTCCAGTAGAGGCTGCTGGGCCCGATGGTAAGCCGGTCCTCCCGCTGCCGGAGGCTTTGCCGTCCCCGCTCGGTCATCGTCCATCCGGCCGGTTTGCGCCCATAGAGCGCGACGTTCAGGGCGCAATGATTGTAGGGATCTCCGTTCCCCCGGCGGCGGGCCCAAGCGTAGTAAGGGGAAAATACGCTTCCGATGAACGCGATGACGGTGAGACCGCGGTTGCCATCGTCGTTCAGGGCGTCGACATACCACCAGCGATAGCCATCCGTCGGGACTTTGGACGCGAAGCCAAGTCCGTGAGGAGGCTGTCGACCGCCAGCCGACCGGACATTGCCGCCATCGGGATGCCGGCGCCTGGGTGAATGCTCCCCCCCGCCAGGTGCAGTCCCCGAATTCCCGTCCGCGACCCCGGACGGCGGAACGACGCGCGCCAGCCGTGAGAGGCTTGTCCGTACAAGGCGCCGCCGGTACCGGGGAACAGGCTTTCGAATTGAACGGGACCGGCCGTTAGAAGCGGTTCGCCGACGAACTGAAGGTGCAGACCGCACCTTGCAAGATGTTCGAATGTGTCTGCTTGGCATCGTTTCAAATCCAGTTTTGTTCCGGACGGTTGGTCTCCGAGCGCTGGCGCGTTGACCAGGCACATGATGCGCTCCGGCCCGCCGTCCATCCGGTTGCCCTCGTCGTCCCGGTCTTGGGCGCAGACGTAGATCGTCGGCGCCCGGGGCAGCCGGTGAGCTCGAAATATGTCGTCGAATTCAGCCGGGTAGTCGCCGGAAAAGAACACGTTGTGGCGGCTGAGGGGAAAGCCGGCGGTTTGGGCCTGCATGAGCCAGGTGACGGCGGATAGCGATCTATGCCGGACGGGTTGCGGGACCACCGCGTCCGCGGCCGCGGGACCCAGCAATCCCGCGGCGACCGCCGCGGAATCCGCGTTCACGACAACGCCCCTCGCCTCGATCCGCTCGCCCGAAAGGAGGGACACGCCGGCCGCGCGGCCGCCCTCGGTCAACAGGCCGCATACCTCGGCATTGAACCGGAAGACGGCGCCATGCTTGACCGCCAGATCGCGCAGCGCCAGGGCAATCCGGTAGATTCCGCCTTCAACGAGCCAAACGCCCGCCTGTTCCACGTGGGTAATGAGCATCAGGGTTGCCGGAGACAGGAATGGAGACGAGCCGACGTAGGTCGAATACCGGCCGAAAAGTTGCCGCAGGCGCGGGTCCTGGAAGTAGGTCCCGAGATTTTTCCATAGGGTGTCGAACGGCGACGTCCGCCATAAATTGCGCAACCCGCCGAAGCCGAGGCGATGGGTCAGGGACAGCGGCCCCGGACGGGGCGCGCGAATGAACGGGGTGTTGAGAGCCTCGTAAACCCGCCTCGCCTGCCGGCTGAATTCCAGGAAGCCTCTCGCGTCCGCTGGGCCGGCAAAGTCCTCGATGGCGGAGGCGGATCGCTCCGGATCGGCAAATAGGTCGAGCCGTTCGCGATTGCTCCAGGCGTGACGCGCAAGGATGCCGACCGGTTGAAGGTTCAGATGGTTCGTCAGGGAGTCGCCCGCATCAGCGAAAATTTCCTCGAACACGTCGCGCATGGTGAACACCGTCGGTCCCGCGTCCAGCAGTTTTCCGCCGACATCGACTTGGCGTATCTTCCCGCCGACGGATGGGCCTCGCTCCAGCACCGTCACCGCCAAGCCGCGCGCCGCAAGAAGTGCCGCGGCGGAGAGGCCGCCGATCCCGGCGCCGACAATGACGACATGATCCCGATGGGTCATAGGGTGGCTCCCAAAGTCAATTGCTTTGGACGGCGAATATGTCTATTATACTTTACAATAAAATATGACAATTTAAATTGACACACGAACTGACAGATGGAGCGGAGGTTTCATGGACGGGAAGCGGCAAATAGAAGAAGCGATCGGACAAGCTCTCTCTTACGCGGACCTTGTCGGCCATCCGCCGCCGCGATTGGCTGCGGCGATGCGCTACGCGCTGTTCCCCGGCGGCGCGCGGGTGCGGCCGAAACTCTGCCTGGCGACCGCAATGGCGTGCGGAGCGCGGGACTTGAACGCCGCCGAAGGCGCGGCGGCCTCGATCGAACTGCTGCATTGCGCTTCACTGATTCACGACGACATGCCCTGCTTCGACGATGCGCCCATCCGAAGGGGCAAGCCATCGGTGCATCGGGCTTATGGTGAATCGTTGGCTCTCCTGGCGGGCGATGCGCTGATTGTTCTGGCGTTCCAGAACCTGGCGTTCCGAACCGCTTCCCGGCCGCACCGTCTGCAGAAGCTCACCATGATCGTCGGCAATGCGGTGGGCATGCCGTCCGGCATCGTCGCCGGTCAGGCATGGGAATGCGAACCCAGCGCCGATCTGGAAGAGTACCAGCAAGCGAAGACCGGCGCGCTTTTCGCCGGCGCGACCATGGCGGGTGCGGCCGCCGCCGATGCGGAACCCGAAGACTGGCGCCGCCTCGGCGAGATCATCGGGCATGCCTACCAGGTGGCCGACGATATTCGCGACGTCGCCGCCGATCCGGTCAAGCTCGGCAAACCGGTTGGTCAGGACGAGGCGTTGGATCGGCCAAGCGTCGTCCGGGAATTCGGATTGGATGCGGCAATTGAAATGCTCGAGGACATGGTCGGACGGGCCATCGGCTCCATTCCGGATTGTCCCGGCGCGGAAAGCCTGAAGCAACTCATTTTGGAACAGTCCCGCCGCTTCCTGCCCGAAGAGTTGGCTCACCGGGCGGCTTGATGGGTCTGTCCCAGGGGACGGCGCTCGAGCAAACGGGGGACGGCCTTCCCCGCAATCCCCGTCGCCCTTTGGCCGAACGGTGGAATGTACTCCGAAACCGGTTACTCGCGAGTGACCGGTTTCGTACATTCGCGGTTAGGTTCCCGCCGACCCGGTCGATCGCCCGCCGTCAGGCCCGCAGGCTTTTCGACCTTTGTGCGGGCTTCGTCTACTCGCAGGTTCTGTATAGCTGCGTTCGGCTCCGGTTGTTCCACCAGCTTGCCGACGGTCCGCGAAATATCCGGGAGCTCGCAAAGTCGATGGACCTCGAGGAATACGAGATAGCTCGTCTGGCCGACGCGGCGGTGTCGCTGGAGCTCCTCGAGGTCGACGCAAACGGACGGTGCGGGCTTGGATCATTAGGCGCGGTCATGCTTGGAAGCCCCGGCATCGCGGCCATGGTCGAACATCAAGCCCTGCTTTACGAGGATTTGACCGATCCCATCGCGCTCCTGCGTGGCGAGAAACAATCGACGCGGCTTGGCGGCTACTGGCCATACGCCGCAGGCAACTCCCCGGCACAACTCGATGTGGCGGCGGTGAAGGATTACAGCGCTCTGATGGCCGCTTCACAGCAGTTCATCGCTGAAGAGATCCTTGCCGCATATCCGGTCCGAAAGCACCGCTGTCTCCTCGACATTGGTGGCGGTGAGGGCGCGTTCATCCACGCCGCGGCCATGGAAGCGCCGGATCTGAAATTCATCCTTTTTGATCTACCGTCGGTCGTCGGCCTGGCCCGGGACCGCCTGGCCGGTCACCGCTTGCTGGACAGGGTTACCCTGGTGGGCGGAGATTTCTTCAACGATCCGCTTCCCGTCGGCGCCGACCTCGTAACCTTGGTTCGCGTCATCCACGACCACGACGATGAACAGGCGCTCGCGCTCTTGAAGGGAATCCGCCGAATCCTGCCGCCGGACGGCACTCTGCTGCTCGCCGAACCCATGTCCGGCACCAAGCGGGCCGAACCTGCGGGAGCCGCCTATTTCGGTTTCTATTTGCTCGCCATGGGAAGCGGCCGTCTGCGCTCCATCGAAGAATTGACCAATCTCTTGGATGGCGCCGGTTTTTTGGTCGATCGGCTGCTCCGGACCTGCACGCCAATGCTGGTCCGAGGCATTGTCGCGCGGCCACAAAGATCGGAAAATTGAGTGTATAAATTTTTTGACACATTAAAATGTAATTATAAACTTACATCACAAGAATTGGGGCAATACGTGGCTTCCAGGGTCCGGGAAAAAACAATGATGGACACCCTTGCAGTCGTTCTTGAAGAGCCGCGGCAAATCGTTCTGAGCCGACTCGGCCGGCCCGAACCAGGCGACGGCGAAGTTCTCGTGGATGTCGATTGGACCGGTATCAGCACCGGCACGGAACGCCTCCTATATACCGGCCGGATGCCCGAGTTTCCGGGCCTCGGCTACCCGTTGGTTCCGGGCTACGAATCCGTGGGGCAAGTCAGAGCGACAGGCGCCGGATCAAGTTTGAAGGTCGGCGACCGGGTCTTCGTGCCGGGGGCCAAATGCTTCGACAACGTACACAGCCTGTTCGGCGCCGCGGCATCGCGTTTGGTTGTGCCGGGCGACCGCATCGTTGCGATCGACGAATCGCTCGAGGAAAAGGGCGTTCTGATCGCCCTGGCCGCGACGGCGTATCACGCGCTGGGCGGCGGGCGGGAGGCGCTTCCCGACCTCATCGTCGGTCATGGCGTGCTTGGCCGTTTGCTGGCGAGAATCGCCATTGCATTTGGCGGCCGTCCACCGACGGTTTGGGAACAGGACGCCGGCCGCAGCGAGGGCGCCGCCGGTTACGACGTGCTGCATCCCGGCAAGGACGAGCGGCGCGATTACACCGCCATCTACGATGTCAGCGGTGACCATTCAATTCTGGACCAGCTGATTGAACGTCTGGCGCCGGGTGGCGAGATCGTACTCGCCGGGTTCTATGACCTTTCCCTGGCGTTTTCGTTCCCGCCCGCCTTCATGCGCGAGGCCCGCATCCGCGTCGCGGCCGAATGGAAGCCGGACGATCTGTCGGCGGTGGCAAAACTGATTGGGTCCGATGGCGCCTTGCTTGACGGTCTGATCACCCATGAACGCAGTGCGACCGAGGCACCCGAAGCTTACCTGACCGCATTCCAGGATCCGGCGTGCCTAAAGATGATTCTTGATTGGAGGTACCTCACATGACCAGTCCCGACGGACAAGCGCTCCCGTCAGTGGAGGAAGTGGCTGAGCTATTGCGGGCCGAGGCGGCAATTGAGCCCGATCCGCCGTCTACGGAGGCGACCAGGGAGACCGAGGTCATCGCGATCTACGGCAAGGGAGGCATCGGCAAGAGTTTCACCCTCGCCAACCTGTCCTACATGATGGCGCAGCAAGGGAAACGCGTATTGCTGATCGGCTGCGATCCCAAAAGCGATACCACGTCATTGCTGTTCGAGGGGCGGAGCTGTCCGACGATAATCGAAACCTCGTCGCGCAAGACGCAAGCTGGCGAGGCGGTCGAAATCGGCGACGTCTGCTTCAAGCGTGACGGCGTCTTTGCCATGGAGCTCGGAGGCCCCGAGGTCGGCCGCGGATGCGGCGGCCGGGGAATCATCCACGGTTTTGAGCTGCTGGAGAAACTGGGCTTTCACCGCTGGGATTTCGACTACGTGCTGCTCGACTTCCTGGGCGACTTGGTCTGTGGCGGCTTCGGTCTGCCGATTGCCCGCGACATGTGCCAGAAAGTCATCGTCGTCGGTTCCAACGACTTGCAGTCGCTGTATGTCGCCAACAACGTTTGTTCGGCCGTCGACTACTTCCGGAATATGGGCGGCAATGTCGGCGTCGCCGGCATGGTCATCAACAAGGACGATGGCACGGGCGAGGCCCAGGCATTTGCCGAGGCGGCCGGCATTCCGGTACTGGCGGCCATCCCGGCGGACGAGGACATTCGCCGCAAGAGCGCCAGCTACGAGATCATCGGCCGGCCGGGCGGCGAGTGGGCGCCGATATTCGAGCAATTGGGCAGCGCGGCGGCATCGGCGGAGCCGGTCCGGCCCACGCCGCTGTCTCACGAGGATCTGCTCGGATTGTTCAAAGGCGACACCGTCGGGCGGGACGTCATTCTCCAGCCCGCCACGATCGAGGACATGTGTGCCAGTGACGTGCTCGAAAAGCCGTCGCTGGAAGTGATGTACGAGGGGGCCGAATAGGACGCCGAGCAAATGACACCTCCCGATTCCCTTGACGAAATGACACCGGCCCAACCCGCGGCGGCAAGCGGCTGTCATGGTGGCCAAGAGGTGATGGCGGAGGCCGCCAAAGCTGCCGGTAAGAGCGAGGTGCTCGAGCGCCTAGCGGAAGATTATCCCGCGGGACCTCATGATCAGCCGCAGTCCATGTGCCCGGCGTTCGGTTCCCTTCGAGTGGGACTCCGGATGCGGCGGACGGCGACCATATTGTCGGGATCCGCATGCTGCGTATACGGCCTGACCTTTACCTCCCACTTCTACGGCGCGCGCCGGACCGTTGGCTATGTGCCATTCAATTCCGAGACGCTGGTTACGGGTCAGCTTTACGAAGACATCCGTAAAGCAGTGAAGGAGATGGCCGACCCGGACGACTACGACACCGTCGTGGTCATCAATCTCTGCGTCCCGACCGCGTCGGGCGTGCCGCTGGACCGGCTGCCGAAGGAAATCGACGGTGTCCGCATCATCGGCATCGACGTGCCCGGCTTCGGCGTCCCGACTCATGCCGAGGCCAAGGACGTGCTGGCCGGCGCAATGCTCCGCTATGCCAGGCTGGAGGCGGAAAACGGCCCGGTAGCCCGGCCGCGGAGCCCGGTTGACGATCGGCCCACTGTCGCGGTCGTCGGTGAGCTATTCCCCGCTGACCCGGTCGGCATCGCCGCACTGATCGAGCCCATGGGACTGGGCATCGCGCCGCAGGTCCCGACACGGGAGTGGCGGGACCTTTACGCGGTCCTCGATTGCGATGTCGCTGCGGCAATCCACCCGTTCTACACCGCGAGCATCCGTGAATTCCGCGAAGCCGGCCGTCCGGTCGTCGGTTCGGGACCGGTTGGGGTGGACGGCACCGCCGCTTGGCTCGATGCCGTGGGCGCGGCCGCCAACGTACCTCGGGACCGGATCGATGCGGCGAAGAACGCCGCCGTCGGCGCCATACGGGGGGCGCTCCAGGCGAGTCCGATCGATGCCCGTATCACCATTTCCGGTTACGAGGGATCCGAACTATTGGTTGCTCGGTTGCTCACCGAGGCCGGCGCCGAGGTTCCGTATGTGGGCACCGCCTGCCCGCGCACCGAATGGAGCGATCCGGACCGTGATTGGCTTGAGGCCCGGGGCACCCACGTGCAATACCGGGCATCGCTGGAACAGGATGTCGCGGCCATGCGGGATGCCGACCCCGACCTGGCCGTCGGCACGACGCCGCTGGTGCAGGCGGCGAAAGAATCGGGCAAGGCGGCCATCTACTTTACCAACATGGTCTCGGCCCGACCGTTGTTCGGCCCCGCCGGCGCCGGTGCGCTGGCCGAGATCGTCGCCGCTCAGGTCGGCGGCCACGCCCGCTATGGCCGGATGCTCGAATTCTTCGACGGCGTCGGAACGGCCGGAGCCGCGGGCTATGGGTGGGATGACGCGCCCGTCGGGTCCGGTGAAAGCGCAACGCCGGACGAGGCGGCCCGGGCGTCCGACAAAGACGACGGCGTTCCCGAACTCGCCGATGCCGTAGGGAGGTAACCGGATGCTGGTCCTCGATCATGACCGGGCAGGCGGCTACTGGGGCGCGGTATATGCCTTTACCGCTGTCCGCGGCCTGCGCGTAGTGATCGACGGGCCGGTAGGCTGCGAGAACCTGCCGGTGACGTCCGTCCTTCACTACACCGATGCGCTGCCGCCTCATGAATTGCCCATCGTCGTCACGGGCCTTTCCGAGGACGAGCTTTCCATGAACGGCACGGAGGAAGCGCTCCGTCGGGCCAGCGGCACGCAGGATCAGGATCTCCCGGCGGTGGTGGTAACCGGGAGTATCGCCGAGATGATCGGCGGCGGGGTGACCCCGGAAGGGTCGAACCTGCGCCGGTTCCTGCCCCGCACCATCGACGAGGACCAGTGGCAAAGCGCCGACCGCGCGATGAACTGGCTATGGGCGGAGTTTGGCAAGAAGAAGGGCAAAGCGCCGAAACGGGCGAAGAAGAAGGACGGCGCGCCGCCGCGGGTGAATATCATCGGCCCGATCTATGGCACCTTCAATATGCCGTCCGATCTGGCGGAAATCCGCCGCTTGGCCGAGGGGATCGGCTGTGAAGTCAATATGGTGTTCCCGCTCGGCTCGGAACTGAAGAACATCAGGAACCTCGTCAATGCCGACGTCAATATCTGCATGTACCGGGAGTTTGGCCGCAAGCTCTGCGAAGATCTGGATCGTCCCTACCTGCAGGCGCCCATCGGCCTGTTTGCGACCACCAACTTCCTCCGCAAGCTCGGCGAGCTGACCGGCCTCGATCCCGAGCCTTTCATCGAAAAGGAAAAGCACACCACCATCAAGCCGATCTGGGATCTCTGGCGAAGCGTGACCCAGGACTTCTTCCCGACGGCCTCCTTCGCCGTGGTCGCCAATGACACCTACGTCCGGGGCCTGCGCCGCTTCCTGGAAGGCGAGATGGGGATTCCCTGCACCTTCGCCTACGCCCGCAAGGCCGGCGTCAAACCGGACAACGAACAGGTGCGCGCCAGCCTTCGGGAAACGCCACCGCTTGTCATGTACGGCTCCTATAACGAGCGCATGTACATGGCCGAACAGGGATGCCGGGCGGTTTACATCCCGGCATCGTTCCCGGGCGCCATCATTCGCCGGTCCGCGGGCACGCCGTTCATGGGCTATGCCGGCGCGACGTACATCGTTCAGGAATTCTGTAACGCGCTCTTCGATGCGCTGTTCCACATCCTGCCGCTGTCGACCGACCTCGACCAGGTCGAGGCGACGCCGGCGCGTATTACCGAGGTGGATGTCCGGCCGTGGGACGAAGATGCGCTGGCGATTCTCGAGGAGCAGGTCGAGGCGGAGCCTTTCCTGACGCGGATATCCGCGTCCAAGCGCCTTCGCGACCGCGTCGAGGCGGATGCCCGGAAGGCGGGCGAGGAACGAATTTCCGCCCGGCGTGTCCGCAGATCGCTGGGCGCTCTCACGGGCAAGGCGGTGGCGGCATGATTCCCCGCCCGAACCAATACCCGGCCTTTGAAATTCACCCCGATGATCGGGGAGACCGGAGATTCTGTTTGGCGGTGCCGAACGGAATGCGTCGAGGCGTTCATGTTTCGGCGATCCCTGCCGCGCGGGATTGGCGCGGTAACGGCCGAAAGGCCAACAGTCTGAGGAGAGACTATGGTTGATCACTCAGATAGCTCGTTGTCAGGACTAACCGAGAATGAGGCGAGAGAGTTCCATCGTATTTTCATGACGAGTTTCGTCGGTTTTACGGTGGTCGCCATCGTTGCTCACTTCCTGGCATGGCAATGGCGGTCTTGGCTGCCGGGCGTCGATGGCTACACGATGCTCGACGGTGCCAAGGACGTCGTCACTTACCTGTTGCCGTACACGGTCTAGGAGGAGCGAAGCATGTGGAAGATATGGCTTCTATTCGATCCGCGCAGAGCGCTGGTCGCAATGGCTACGTTCCTGTTTGTCCTGGCGTTGCTGATTCACTTCATTCTGCTCAGCACCGACCGGTTCAACTGGATCGAAGGTCCGCGCGCCGCGGAGGAGAGCTCATTGCAGTCTCCGACGGTCACGATGGTCCTTCCAAGGAAGGCATAGGTTTGATGCCAATGTGGCGGACGGGTTCGGAATCCATGGTCATCCATGGTCCGGCCCGTCCGTTACAACACGGTTTTGGGGCGGAATGACCTTCGCCCCGTTCGGAGGATCTGAAGATGTCGATGCTCAGTTTCGAAAGGAAATACAGAGTTCGAGGAGGCACCCTCCTCGGAGGAGACCTGTTCGATTTCTGGGTTGGACCTTTTTACGTCGGGTTCTTCGGCGTAACGACGATCTTCTTTGCCGTTCTCGGCACCGCCCTGATCATTTGGGACGCGGCGCTGGGACCGACGTGGAACATCTGGCAAATCAGCATCGATCCGCCGCCGCTCAAGTATGGGCTGGGTTTTGCGCCGCTCAAGGAAGGCGGCATTTGGCAGTTGGTGACCATCTGCGCGCTCGGCGCATTTGGGTCGTGGGCGCTCCGCCAAGCCGAAATTGCCCGAAAACTCGGCATGGGCCTGCACATTCCGTTCGCGTTCAGCTTCGCGATCTTCGCCTATTTCTCGTTGGTCGTCATTCGGCCGGTGATGCTCGGGGCCTGGGCCCATGGATTTCCGTACGGCATCATCACCCACTTGGATTGGGTGTCCGATACCGGATACCAGTACGCGGCGTTCCACTACAACCCGGCCCATATGATTGCGATCACCTTCTTCTTCACGACGGTGCTGGCATTGGCGCTGCACGGCGCGCTCATCCTGTCGGCCACCAATCCGGCCAAGGGAGAGCGGGTCAAGACCCCGGAACACGAAAACACCTATTTCCGGGATACGATCGGCTATTCCATCGGAACTCTCGGCATCCACCGGTTGGGCTTGTTTCTGGCGCTCAACGCGGGCTTCTGGAGCGCCATCACGATGATAATCAGCGGCCCGGTGTGGGTCGATCCGTGGCCGGATTGGTGGGAGACATGGCGCAATCTCCCGATCTGGAGTTGGAACTAGAGCGTTTGTAAGCGGTGCGAGCGCCCCACCTTATCTCTGTATCGCTGTTGGAGTTGGATGATCCTTTTACCGGGAGGGTCATACGATGCAAGAGCAGGATCGCTTCGACCAGGAACAGCTGGTTGGGGAAGAGGATAACGAGGAGGCCGGATCGGTCGAAGGCTGGCGCGCCTTGCAGCCGGCTGCACGTCGGCAGCACTGGTCGGAAGAAGAGAAGGCTTGGATCGTCCAGGAGAGTTTTGAGCAGGGGACGACCGTAGAGGAGGTCGCCAAGCGCCATGGGGTTCCGCATAGGCGGCTGTCATTCTGGCGCAAGCAGTTCCGCCGGGGCGAACTCGTGGCGCCTCCGGCGCCGCAGAGCGAGGCGCCGTTCGCCCATGTCGAAGTGGAGGCGGCGTCGGGGCCCGGCCATGTCGGTTCGGTTTCGATCGAGGCGCGGGGCGTGACGGTACGCCTCGACGGCGACGTGAGCACGGTGCGCATCACCTCGATCGCCTCGGCGCTGCGAGCGATCCGATGATCGTCGCGGGCTCTGGGTTGAAGGTCGTGGTGGCGACGCGGCCTGTGGACTTCCGCAAGGGCCATGACGGGCTGGTGGCGGTGGTCGAGCACGAGCTCGGTCTGGACCCGTATTCCGGCATCGTGTTCGTATTCCGCCCCAAGCGCGCCGACCGGATCAAGGTTCTGTGGTGGGACGGGACCGGATTGGTGCTGGCATCGAAGCGTCTTGAGCAGGCCCGGTTCGCCTGGCCGGCGGTCCGCGACGGGGTGATGCGCCTGTCGCGGGCGCAGTTCGAGGCTTTGTTCGAGGGTCTGGACTGGCGCCGGGTGTGGGGACCACGGGTGCGCCGGCCACTCGCGGCGGCGTGATGCCGAGGGGTGGCCGGGCTCCCATTTTCCCCTTTTCCGGCCCCTATTCTTTATCAATAAGTAACTGGTTCCATGATAGTATTCAGTCATGGAACCGAGCCCCGGCACTGTCGATCTCGCATCACTTGCACCGCCCCTGCGGGCGCTGATCGAAGGCCAGCAGGCGGCTCTTGAGACGCTTCGCGTCGAGAACGCGGCGCTCACCGACCGCAACCGCCGGCTTGAAGAACACGGCCCCGAAGTGATCGTCGAAGACCTGCGCGCAAGGATCGCCTCGCTCGCCGGCCGCAACCAGCACCTCGAGGAAGTCAACCGCCGGCTCGAACATCTGCTGCGCGAACTGCGCCGGGCGATCTACGGCAAGAAGTCCGAGAAGCTCCATCCCGACCAGCTCCTGCTCGCCTTCGAGGAGCTCGAAGGCGCGCTCGCCGAGGCCGAGGCCGAGGCGGACGCCCAGGCGAGCACGGCGCCGCGTACCAAGCGCCCCGCCGCGGAGCGCAACATCGGTCATCTGTCGGCTCACCTGCCTCGGGTTTTTGACGTAATCGAGCCCGAGAGCACGCTGTGTCCGTGCGGGTGCGGCGAGATGGCCAAGATCGGCGAGGACCGCACCGAGAGGCTGGACGTCGTTCCGGCGAAGCTCCGGGTCATCGTCACGGTGCGCCCGAAGTACGCCTGCCGCAAGTGCGAGGAAGGCGTCACCCAGGCGCCGGCGCCGGCGCACCTCATCGAGGGAGCGCTCCCCACCGAAGGCATGATCGCCCACGTGCTGGTATCGAAGTTCGCGGACCATCTCCCGCTGTACCGCCAATCGCAGATATTCGCCCGTTCGGGGATCGAACTGCACCGCTCGACGCCGGCCGGCTGGGTCGGCAAGGCGTCGTTCCACCTCGGGCCCGTGTACGAATGCCTGAAGGCGGAGTTGAAGACGTCGAACCCCCTCGGGCTGGACGAGACCACGGTCCGGGTGCTCGACCCGGGTCGGGGCAAGACCAAGACCGGCTACATGTGGACGATGGCGCGCGACCAGCGGGGGTGGTCCGGGCCGGACCCGCCGGGTGTGGTGTATGAGTATGCGCCCGGGCGCGGCGGCAAGTATGGCGAGAAGCTGCTTGAGGGCTTCGAGGGAACGGTTCAGGTGGACGGCTACTCCGGCCACAACCGGCTGGCTCGGCCGGACCGCCCGGGCGGTGCGCTGACGCTGGCTTCTTGTTGGGTTCACGCCAGGCGCGGGCTCAAGGAGATGTTCGACAGCAACGGCTCGCCGATCGCGAAGGAAGGGCTGGAGCGGATCGCGCAGCTCTACAAGATCGAGGACAGGATCCGGGGCGCCTCGCCGGCGACGCGCCAGTTCGTCCGCTGGACCGAGTCCGCGCCGCTGGTCAACGCCTTCGGCGTGTGGCTCGACGAGCAGCGCTCGCGGGTGTCGCCGCGCTCGCGCCTGGGCGAGAAGCTCACCTATATCGCCAACCAGTGGGACGGGCTGCTGGTATTCCTGTACGACGGGCGTGTCGAGATGGATAGCAACTTCGTGGAGAACCGCATCCGTCCGATCAAGCTCACGGCCAAGAACGCGTTGTTCGCCGGCCATGACGAGGGAGCTCGCTCCTGGGGCCGTGTGGGCTCGCTCATCGAGACTTGCAAGATGAACGGCGTCGAGCCCTACGCCTGGCTCAAGAACACGCTGGAGAAGATCGCCGCCGGCCACCCTCAATCCCAAATCCAAGAACTCCTGCCCTGGAACTTCGACCCGGCGTCAAGCTGAAAACCAGGGTGGGGCGCTCGCACCGCTTACGAGCGTTTCATATTTTGACGGAAGCGTATCCTGCGTTTTTGAAGTAGTTGGCGCATTGCTGTGGCTCGATGGTGTCGATGAGGCTCCCGAGATGGCGCCATAAGTCGTCGATCTCCCGCTTCTGGGCGTTTCTCATCCAGTGCTTGATTTGGGCAAAGGTCTGCTCGATGGGATTGAGGTCGGGGGAATATTTGGGCAGGAGCCACAGCTTGGCTCCGGCGGCACGGATGGCGTTTCGCACGGCTTTTGACTTGTGGCTGCCGAGATTGTCCATGATGACGATGTCGCCGGGCACCAGGGTCGGCACGAGCAGCTGCTCGACGTAGGCGCGGAAGCACACGCCATTGATGGGGCCGTCGAAGACGCAGGGCGCGGTGAACCGGTCGCAGCGCAGCGCGCCGATGAAGGTCAGGGTGTGCCACCGCCCATGGGGGGCAAAGCCGCGGACCCGCTCCCCTTTCGGCCCCCAGCCGCGCAGCGGGGCCATATTGGTCCGGATCCAGGTTTCATCAATGAATACCAGCCGTTCGGGATCAAGCTTTGCCTGCCACGCCTTCCAGCGCCTGCGATGGCGGGCGATGTCCGCGCGCGCCCGTTCAACGGCGAACAGGGTTTTTTTTAAAGCGCAGCCCTTCACGGCGCAGAAACAGCCATACCGTGCTGTGGGATACCCTGACACCCCGAGCGGCCAACTCGTCTCTCAACCGATGCAGCGTCAGATGCGGCTCCTGGTCGATCCGGCCGACAATGAACTCCCGATGGGGCTCAAGAACCCGGCGGCGGTGACCGCCCATCTTGCCGGGCGCAACACTCCCCGTCCGCCGGTAGCGCTGCGACCACTTAACCACGCTCGAAACCGCAACCCCAAACCGAGCCGCTACAGCGCGGCAACTCTCCCCCGCCAAAACCGCCAAAACAACACGCTCTCGCAAATCAATCGAATAAGGTCTCGCCATGAATGCTGGCCTCCTTGCCCAGCATCCATCTTGAATCATGGTTCGCCCATACTTGGGAATCCCTAAAATGATTCAATCAATCTCAAATACGCTCTAGGCCAGCAAGCAAATCCGGACCTGATGGGGGGCGTACGGCGGAATTGCCGAACCCGTCGAAATCCAGCACCTCCAGAAGGTTGGGGAGGCTCGTCAGGTCCGCCGGGAGGACGACATTCGTCCGGCGTTTGGCAAGCACCGTCAGCCGTTGGAGATAGCTCTCGGCCAGTTGAAGCCGCACGGATGCCTCGCCGCCTCTCGATCCGTCGATGGCGGCGGCAACCTTCTCGATGGACGTCGCCGTCGCCTCGGCGATGGCGAGGATTTGCTGCGCCGTTCCCTCGGCTTCGTTGATCATCTTCTGCATTTCGCCTTCGGAGAGATTGATGGCTTCCAGGCGCTGGCCCTCCGATTTGTTGATCAGGCTCTGGCGCTCGCCTTCGGCCCGCGCGACGATCGCGCGCCGCTCCCGCTCGGCCGTCACCTGCCGTTCCATTGCTTCGTGGACCGTCGGCGGCGGAGTCAGGTTTTTGATTTCGTAGCGGTGCACCTGGATTCCCCAGGCCTGGCCCGCGCGATCCAGCACTTCGACCACGCGCGAACTGATCAAGTCGCGTTCCTCGAACGTCCGATCCAGCTCGAGGGTGCCGATCACCGACCGGGTGGTGGTTTGGGCCAGTTCCATCGCCGCGACGGCGTAGCTGGTGGCGCCATAGCTGGCCATGACCGGATCGACGACGGACAGATACATTACGCCGTCGACTTCGACACGCACCTCGTCCTTGGTGAAGCATTCCTGCGGCGGCACCTCGATGGTCTGCTCCTTCAAATCCTGGATGTACGCGACTCTGTCGATGAACGGGATGAGGGCGTGAAATCCCGCCGCCAGCGTCTTGTGGTACTTGCCCAGCCGTTCGACCACATATGCGCTCTGCGTGGGCACCAGGCGGATCGAGGCGAAGAATTTGAAGATCAGGACGATGAAGACGATGCCCCAGACAACGAAATTCACCGCTTCCATGACCGAGATGTCTTCGAACAAGGCCAAAAACTGTTCCATTTTTCTTCTCCTTTAATCCCTGCCCTGGTTCCAGGGTCCGAGCTGGAGTGACGGCTTGGTGTTTTCGTCGGGTTCCGGCCTCCCGGAACCGGCTGAGCCGTCGTCGCCGGGAACGTCCTCGCCGTTCCCGGTGATCGTCGCCAGTCCTTCGAAGAAGCCCCTCACGTTGGCGAGTTCCAGGGGGATAACGGATACATCCGACCTGGCGGCAATCTGGCCGAGGGTGTCGATATAACGCTCGATGATTTGCATATTGAGCGCGGCCGAGCCGCCGGGCTTGGAGATCGCATCGGCGATCAATTCGGTGCTCTTCGCCGTTGCCCCGGCGATCAGCGCGATGGACTTGGCCTCGCCCAGCGCCTCGTTTATGCGCTTCTGCTTTTCGCCTTCGGAAATGTTGATTTCCGATTGCCGTTCACCTTCGGAGACAGCCACCATGGCCTGCTTTTCGGCGTCGGCGTTCGTTACTTCGGCGCGTTTTTCGCGCTCCGCTTCCATCTGCTTTTCCAGTGTCGTCATGACATGCTGGGACGGCGTGATGTTCTTCAGCTCATATCGCAGGACCTTCACCCCCCATGGTGTCGAGGCCTTGTCGATCTCCTTGACGATCGAGGCGTTGAGCGTCTCGCGTTCGGCAAAGGTCTGACCCAGGGACAACTTGCCGATTTCCGACCGCATGGTGGTCTGGGCCAGGTTGATGCCGGCCAGCCGGTAATTGCCGATCCCGTAACTCGCACGCTGCGGGTCCATGACCTTGAGGTACACCAGTCCGTCGACGTCGACCTGAATATTGTCGCGCGTGATGCAGCTTTGACTGGGAATATCAATCACCTGCTCGCGGATTTCATGGCGATAGGCGATTCGGTCGAAGATGGGAATCAGGAAGTGAATACCGGGATTCAAGACCCTTTTGAACTTTCCCAGCCGCTCCACGACACCGGCCTCGCGCATGGGGATGATCTTGACGGTCATCCAAAGCACCACGCCGGTGATGATCAACAGGAATGTCAATGCTGTTACCATGGTGTTCCTCCTTACCTAGGGAGCGGGCGGTGGCGGACCATCGACAAGGTCGCCTGTTGCGGGTTCGACCACCCAAGCCGTGTTCTCGCGAAACACCAGTTTGGCCTCGCTGCCCGCCTCGATCGTCCGGTCGTAGCATCGGGCGGGCCAGGTGGTTCCCCGGTACATGATTCGGCCGTCCTCACCAGGCCGGATGGTCTCGGTGACGGTCACGACGGTTTCCATCGCGTCGGCGTCTTCGTCGGTGTTGTGCCATTCTTCATCTCCGCCGGCGTACTTCTGGATGACGCCGCGCAGCGCAAGGATGAGAATGAGAGAGGTGATGAACCAGGTCGTGAAGGCGGGAATGAGGCCGTCGATGAGACCGAGCCACAAACCGCCGGCGACGACGAGCGCTCCAGCACCCAGAAAAACCAGTATTCCGCCCGGAACGACGAGCTCGAGAAGAATGAGGACGGCTCCGCCAACAAGCCACCAGAGTGTCATGAGTATTCCTTTTCCCAGTCCGGACCGGATTGCGCCCGGTCTTGGCTATCGCCTGAGTATTACAGATTCTTTTCACGCTTGGCGCGGATTCGCCCCAGGACGTCTCCGGCCGAAGACTCGCGGCCCAGGATCCCGGCGTCCCGCAGGCGCTGATCCAGGTTCCGGCCGTCCCCTTCCGCGGCCAGCTCTTGCGCCGCGTTCGTTCGGTCCGTGCGTTCCTGTTGCCGCTGCTTGATGCGTTCCAGCGATGCCGTCGCGGAGACCATCGACGCTTGCGAGCCTGAGAATTTACCGCCCGCGGCCGCGTTGGCCTTTTGAATCCGCTCGGTCGCCTTGATCAGTCCGACCTGCCGGGACATGGAGAGTATGTTGCGTTCCGTGGACTTGACCTGGCGCTTCAGGCGGTTCACGCCCGTCACATATTCGGTCTCGGCCTGCTCCTGCAGCCTTAGTTCCTCCTCGAACTCGGCGATCCGTGCGCAAATATCCTCCGCCAACTCCGCTTCGCCCTTATCGAGCGCCTTGTTGGCGTATTCCTCATGCTCGGCGATCGCGCCCCGCAATCGCTGTACGTCACGCGCCACCCCGGCGTGCTCGGCCATGACTTTGGTAAGCTGCTCTTTCGCTTTTGCCAGCTCCTTCCGTGCATCGCGCATTTCCTGATCCAAAATCCTGAGTGCCTGATGATCGACGATCGCCTCGCCTGCCTCATTGGCGGCGCCTTTCATGGCGGTGAAAAGTTTGGTCAGTACGGTCATTTCATCCTCCTTATGCATCCGAGGTCAGGTAGGGGGCGATGATCTCGATTGCCTCCAATGTGTTGTCGCTGAGTACTTCGAGCTCCGTGGTGACGTGGTCGAGGGTCGAGTTGGCCGCCAAGGCGCCGAACAGGACATACCGGTCGCGTATCTTCCCGAAGGAGGAGAGCTGGAGAGGAACGTTCAGTTCCAACAGGGCCGCCAGCATCTCGGTCCGGGAGTCGGGACGAACCTGGGACTCGTCCCAGAGATAAGTCACCGCGAGCAGCTGCTCACCATCGAACCAGACGAGAATCGGGAATTCCACCCGGTCTTCGACGACGACCTCCAGCGCGTCCTCGCCGTCCAGGTTCGTGACGGCGAACCCATAGCCGTTGGCCGAAGTATGGTCGTTCAGGATTTCACGCAATAAATCGAAATTCATGACTTCCTCGTTGGTGTTCACTTGAACCGCCGGCGGTATGTCCGGAACGATCCCGTCGCGCAGCATCCGCTCGATTCGCCTCAAGGCCGTCCGATGTTCCAGCGGAATCCACACCTCGACGGGAGCCAATCCTTCGTCTCTCATCCTTTGGCGCTGCCGCCGCTTACGCTCGGCAACCGTCATGCGCGGAGTACGGACTTTAGGTTCTTTCACGTTTCACAACCGCTGGAATGTGACCGGTCACATGTGACTGTCACGTATATAGAGAAATGTGACGGTCACGTCAAGAAAAATGTGACAGTCACGTAAATCGCGGAAATTTGGGCTGTATTCAACTGGATGATGCGCCGCCGAGCGGCTGGATGGCCAAACGCCAAAACCGCGGGAGACGGATGCAGGCTAAGGTCGGGGCGGTCCCCGGCCGCTTCCGGTTCAAAACCGGGCCTTACCCCGCCGCCACCTCGGCATGGATGTCGAGCAGCGGACCCACGGTTTCGGCGGGCCGCCGTCCAAAACCGCATTCCGTCGCGACGCCGTAGCCGGATACGTACTTGTCGGCGGTCGTCATCCGCCTGCGCGTGCCCTCGACCCCGTCGGTGTCGTGGATGAGACCGAGAAACAACCGCGTCTCCGGCTTCAACGACAGGCCGGCGAGCGCCTCGAAGTAGGCCTCGTCGTCCCGTTCGACCGGAACCGGCATGTGAATCCAGTCGATGTCGCGGCCCACGCCGGCGGACAGGCGGTTGGCGAGATCCACCATGGGAGCCATGTCGCGGGGCTCGATGAAATGCTTGCCGCCGAACGATCCGTAGCAGAAGTGGTAGCCCATCTCGATGTCCGCCGGGACGGCGTCGCCGCATTTGATCAACCGCTCGGCGATCCCGTCCTGGTGGAACGGGAAGTAGGTCTGCCGCGCGCCGTCGAAGGCCTGCATGTCATGCGCGTTGTCCCACTGCCAGGCGATCTGGCCGCGGGGCAATGCGTCGGCGACCCGTTCGATTTCCCGCAGCATGCGGGACTCGTAGGCCGGTTCCACCAATATCCGATGGTCGGGCGCGATGGCCGAATTGATCACGTTGAAGGGGGACGGCACGGCGATCAGGAATTTGACGTCTTCGCCGATCTTGCCCGCCTGCTTCAGTTTTTCGAATTCGGCATAGCTCTCGATGGCGCATTCCGCGTAACCGAGCGGCCGCATCTCCAAATCCTTGGGCGAGACGTTTTCCTTGATCCGGAACCAGGTGGTATGCGCCATGGCCTGCCCGGTGCCGGTCACCGCCGTTGCATTGCGGTAGTCTCCCTCGGACTGGACCGCATCAAGCTGGGGGTGATCGGCGAAGACATGATCCTGCCACCTGATCCAGGCGAGGCGCTCGCCGGTCTCGCCGTCGGGGATTCGTTTACAGGCGCCGCCGAGCTTCCCGGCGACGGTCTCGAACACCTCGCGGGCATCGGCCAACGGAATGCTGCCGCATAAATGGATTTCCCGTGCGGGCATTTGGTCCTCCCTGGATTGGTGCCGCCCTTTTAAGGCGACTTTGCGACGCCGGCGCGACCGAGGTCAAGACGGGGATGCCCCTATGGCCCCGCCCGGGCCGATTTTGCTGTTCCCCGTCCGGTCCCGGCGGATAGAATGCCGGCAAGGCCGAACAAATTTGGCCTGAACGAATTGGGGGCGCGAATGAGCATCGATCGGGTCGAATCCCTGGTCTATGGCGTCGAGGACATGGAAGCCTGCGTCCGGTTCCTGGAGGATTGGGGCCTGGAGCGGGTCGAGGCGGGAGTGCACGGCGCGACGTTCCGCACGCCGGAAAACCAGCACGTGGTGCTGTTGGGTATCGACGATCCGGCCCTGCCGCCGAACCTCGAGGAGGGGCCCACGGTCCGCGAGACCGTTTGGGGCGTCAGCGACGAGGCGCACCTGAAAGCGATCGTCGACGAGCTGTCATCGGACCGGGACGTGACCGAGGACGGGAACGGAACCTTCCATTCCATGGACGACGCGGGCCTGGGGATCGGTTTCCGGCTGAAGGACGAGTTCGACGTCGCCGGTTCGGAGCCGGTGCAGAATTTCAAGGAGCACGCGCCGCGGCTCAATCAGCGCATCGATCAAATCGACCGGCCCCGCCCCATGCGGATCGGCCACGTGGTGTTCAACATTCCGCGCACCATCCGCGAGAAGGCGGTTTCGTTCTACACCGGCCGGCTGGGATTCCGGATCACCGACGCGGTGACCGGCATGGGCGATTTCATGCGGCCCGACGGCTCGACCTATCATCATGTGCTGTTTCTGGCTCATCGCGACCGGGACGGGGCGCCGGCAAGGACCGCCTTCAATCACGTCGCCTACGAGGTTCGCGATTTCGAGGAAATCGTCATCAGCGGCAAGTGGATGCGGGACCGGGGCTGGGACACGTCGCGCAGTCCGGGCCGCCACAACCTGGGGTCCAACCTGCACTGGTACTTCGCCTGCCCCCTGGGCGGCGAGATCGAATACTTCTCCGACATGGACCGGATGGACGATGATTGGGAGACCCGCCACTGGGACGAGCCGCCGGTGGTGAATTTCTGGAAGGCCGAAATCGTCCTGTAATTCCCGGGCCGGCCCGCTAACATCTCTTCCAACCGTATCAATCGGCCCATTCAGGGAGGAAGAGATGCCCAAGGAAATCGTCCATGTCCCGAGCTTCAGGGAGCTGAAGCGGGAAGACGGAAAGCCCATCGCGCCCATATCGTCGGGGGTGAAGGCCAACGGCTTCGTGTTCGTTTCCGGGATGCCGCCCGTCGATCATGAAACCGGCGGGTTCGTCTCCGGCGACATCCAGGCGCAGACCCGGAAAAGTCTCGAAAACGTCCAGGCGGTTCTGGAGGCGGCGGGCTCGTCGCTGGACAAGGTGGTGAAGACGACGGTGTATTGCGCCAACTCCGGCTACTACCAGCAGGTCAACGATGTGTACCGCGAGTTCTTCCCCGACGACCCGCCGGCCCGGACCTTCGTCACCGTCGCGTCGTGGCCCATGGCCTTCGATATCGAAATAGAATGCGTCGCGCTGGAGTAGGACCGGCCTAAAACGCCGCGCCTTCCATGGCGGCGAAGCGGACGGCGAGGATCTCCCGGCTGGCGATCTTTCCATCCATGTCCTTGTTGACGACCATCAGCTGCTGGGCTTCGTCGAGACCCGCGGGGATCACCATCCGGCCGCCGGCCTTGAGCTGCTGGATCAGCGCCGGCGGGATGAGTTCCGGCGCGGCGGCGACCATGATCCGGTCATAGGGCGCATGGTCGGGCCAGCCGTTATAGCCGTTGCCGGTCCGCATGCTTATGTTGCCGCACCCCGGCCCCTCCAGCCGCTGCGCCGCCTGTTCGGCGAGCTCCGCGACATATTCGACGGTGTAGACATGCGCCGCCAGCCGGGCCAGGACGGCGGTGTGGTAGCCGAGCCCGGTGCCGATCTCCAACACCGTATGGCCGCCGTCGATCTCCAGCAACTCGGTCATCAGCGCCGCGATGAACGGCTGGGAGATGGTCTTGTCGTGGCCGATGGGCAGCGGCCCGTCGGCGTGGGCGTAGGCGCGGATTTCCGCCGGTACGAATTCATGGCGGGGGACCTCGGTCATGGCGCTCAGGGTCCGCGCGCTCATGCGCGCAACGCCGGTCAGTTCCTTGGTCGCCTCGGTATGGGAGGCGATCAGATCGACCATCATCTGCCTGAGCGGCGTATAGGGGTCTTCCATCATGGCCCCCAGATTAAATCACGATTGGGGCGAATCCATGGCGGAATTCGTCTCGAATGCCGCCGGGGACGCCATGCGGGCGCCATCGAATGCCGCCCGGCCAGCTTCTATTCGTCGTAGGCGACCAGGGTCGAGCAGGGGATGTCCAGTTTGGACCGGCCGTTCAAGAACGTCAGTTCAATGATGCAGGCGGCGCTGACCACTTCGGCGCCGACGTTGCGAAGCAGCGTCGTGGCGGCCGCCATGGTCCCGCCGGTCGCCAGCAGATCATCGACCAGCACGACCCGCTGACCCGGTTCGACCGCGTCGGCCTGAACCTCGACCGTGTCCGTCCCGTATTCGAGATCATACTCGTAGCTGATTTTTTCGCCCGGAAGCTTGCCTTCCTTCCGAACCATGATGAATCCCATCCCCAGCTTGAGGGCGAGCGGGGCGGCAACGAGGAAGCCGCGGGATTCGATTCCGGCCAGGATGTCCGGTTGATGACGGCTTACCTCCTTGGCCAGGCGCCCCATGGTCACCTGCCAGGCGTCGGCGTCGGCCAACAGAGTCGAGATGTCGTAGAAAAGGATGCCGGGCTTGGGAAAATCGGGAATTTCGCGAATATGATCCTTGATATCCATGCGTGTTCCCTTGGGTTGCCGCCGTCGGTTTTCGGGACGAAATGACGGCGCATCCTAGACTGCGCGAATTCCAGCGGCAACGGGCTGATCGTTTATCCCACGGGCGGCCAGGCCCTGCCGGCGCCGCCCTATATTGCTCAGGCCAATGCTCAGGCCAATGCTCAGGCCAATGATATTGCCGGGATCGCCGGACGGTTCGGTGAGGCCGAGGACGCCGCGATCGCCTCTCTCCGGGCGCGATCCGGGTTTCCATTATGAATTTAGGGGGTGTTCCCGGCGGAAACGCTGGGCTAGGCTAATTTTGCCGTGGCGCCAGACAATATTTGGCCGCAGTGGCCAAGGTCCGCAGGGAGGCAGTTTCGATCGAGCGTCGGCTCACGGGAACATTGATTTCCGGTTTGTCCGGGCCGTGGCGCGTACCTTCGTGTTCCGTGATCGGTCGGTTGCCTGCCAGGGGGTGCGGCGGTCCAGCGGCCGTCGTCCGGCGCCACACGGTGATTTAACGACTACGTCTATTGATAAACTGGGAGTAAAAAATGTTAAAGAAAGCAACTGTCTCAACTCTGGCCTTCGGTTTGGCGGCGGGCGCCTTCATGCTGTCCGCCAACGACGCCGATGCCCAGAGCAAACGGAAGTTCATCGCCATCGGTACCGGCGGCCCGACCGGCGTCTACTTCGCCACGGGCAACGCCATTTGCCGGCTGGTCCACAAGGAAGCGGCCGAAGGACGCAAATCGGGCCGTAAGCACGGCATCCGCTGCTCGGCGCCGTCCACGGGCGGGTCGAACTACAACATCGGCCAGATCCGTGACGGCGAGCTGGACTTCGGTGTCGCTCAATCCGACTGGCAATACCATGCCTACAACGGCTCCGGCGGTCCCTGGAAAGGCAAAGCCTACAAGAAAGTCCGGGCGGTCTTTTCCGTTCATCCGGAACCGCTGCAGATCATCGTTCGCGGCGATTCCGGCATCAACGGCTGGGATGACCTCAAGGGCAAGCGGGTCAACATCGGCAACCCGGGCTCCGGCCAACGGGGCACCATGGAACTGCTGATGCAACAGGCCGGCTGGACCAAGAAGGACTTCAAGCTCGCGACCGAACTGACGTCCACCGAGCAGTCCAAGGCGCTGTGTGACGGCAAGATCGATGCCTATGTCTATACGGTTGGCGTGCCCAACGCCGGCGTGGCCATCGCCACCGACGGCTGCGGCGCCAAGATCGCCAACTTCAACAACGCTCTCGCCAAGAGCAATGTCACCTCCGACAAGCCTTACTACGCTTGGGCGACCATTCCGAAGGGCACCTACAAGACCACCGCCAGCGATGTCACCACCTGGGGCGTCAAGGCCACCTTCGTGACCTCCGCCGACGTTCCCGAAGGCGTGGTCTACGAAGTGACCCGCGCGGTTTTCGAGAATATCGACGACTTCCGGAAACTGCATCCGGCATTCCGCAACCTTGATCCGAAAGTGATGATCAAGGACGGCCTGTCGGCCCCGCTGCATCCGGGCGCCGCCAAGTACTACAAGGAAAAGGGCCTGATGTAGGTCTCGAAGCCGGGAGGGAGGGCCGGAAGGCCCTCCCTATTCCCATATGTTTCCGGGACGGATGTCCGCGGAACTGAAACAGGGGCGTGTCACAGGGGGCAGCCGTGGCCGACGTGCCGAGCGCAAACATTTCCGATGAGGAAATCCAGGCAAAAATAGAAGAGGTCGAATACACCGGCCGCAAAGCGGGTCCGACCCTGGGATTGATCATCGGCGTGGTCGCAACCGTCTGGTCGCTGTTCCAGCTGTGGATCGCGTCGCCCCTGCCGTTCCTGCTTGATTTTGGAATTATCGTCGATGTTCCCGCCCGCGGCATTCACCTCGCTTTCGGCTTGCTGCTGGTCTACCTCATGTTCCCGGCCGCCAAGGCGCTGGCGCACAAGAGGATTTCGCCCCTCGATATCGCCTTGGCGCTGATCGGCGCCTTTGCCGCCCTTTGGGTGATGATCGATCAGGAGGGCATCACCCGGCGGCTCGGTTCCCTGCTGGAGGTCGAGTTCGCGGGCCTCACCATCCCGGTCGAGTTCTTGATCGGGCTCGCCGGCATATTGCTGCTTCTGGAGGCGACGCGCCGAGCCATCGGTATCCCTTTGGTGATCGTTGCCGGCATCTTCCTGCTTTATTCGCTGTTCGGCCAGTCGATGCCGGAAATCATCTCGCACCGGGGCGTCTCGCCGGAACGGCTGATCGGCTACCAGTGGATGGGCGGCGAAGCCATTTTCGGCATCCCCATCGACGTTTCGGTGAGCTTCGTATTTCTATTCGTGCTGTTCGGCGCGCTCCTGGACCGGGCCGGGGCCGGCAAGTATTTCCTCGATCTGGCGTTCGCCATGGTGGGCAAGTACCGGGGCGGCCCCGCCAAGGCGGCCATCCTCGCATCGGGCATGACCGGCCTGATTTCCGGCTCGTCGATCGCCAACGTGGTGACCACCGGCGTCTTCACCATCCCCGTCATGCGCCGCACCGGCCTGCCGGCGGTCAAGGCGGGCGCCATCGAGGTCGCCGCGTCCACCAACGGGCAGATGATGCCGCCGATCATGGGCGCGGCCGCGTTCATCATGGCCGAGTTGATCGGCATTTCCTATTTCGAGGTCATAACGGCCGCCTTCATTCCGGCGATCATCAGCTACATGGGGCTGCTCTATGTCTCGCACCTGGAGGCGATGAAGCTGGGCCTGACCGGTCTGCCGAAGGCGGAAATACCCGTTCTCGGGAAAACCTTCCTGTCGGGCGTCCACTTCATCATCCCGATCGTGATCTTGGTCTATCTGCTGATGATCGAGCGCTGGACCGCATCGAGCTCCGTGTTCTACACGATCCTGGTGATGTTCCTGATCATGGTCGCGACCCGGCTTTCGCCGTCGCGGCTTTCGCGGATCACCATGACGGTGCTTTATCTCATCCCGATCGTGGTGGCCTCGGGGTTCCGGCTCAGCGGCGAAAAGGCGCAGCCGGCTTTATTCTGGGGGCTTGGGGCGGCGGTCGCGATCGTCGTCGTTTTGGCAATTCTTCGCGGCCGGCGCGACGGGGACGTGAACGCCCGGGTTTCCGAAGCGGCCAACGAAATCGTCGGTGGCTTGATCGCCGGCGCCCGCAACATGGTCGGCATCGCCGTTGCCGTGGCGACGGCGGGAATTATCGTCGGCGCGGTTTCCTCGACCGGGCTCAACAACGCGATGGTCGGGGTGGTCGAGGCGATTTCCGGCGGCAACGTCTTCATCCTGCTCGCCTTGACCGCGGTCTTGAGCCTGATTTTGGGCATGGGTCTGCCGACGACGGCCAATTATCTCGTGGTCGCCTCGCTGTTGGCCGGCGTTCTGGTCGAACTCGGAAGCGCCGCCGGACTGACCTTGCCGCTGATCGCCGTGCATCTGTTCGTGTTCTACTTCGGCCTGATGGCGGACAGTACGCCGCCGGTGTGTCTGGCGGCATTCGCGGCGTCGGCGATCTCGCGGGCCGACCCGCTCAAGACCGGCGTTCAATCGTTCATGTACGACATTCGGACGGCCATTTTGCCGTTCGTGTTCATTTTCAACACGGAACTGCTGCTGATCGGCGTCGACAGTTTCCTGCAGGGGGTGATGGTATTCTTCGTCTCGTTGATAGCGATGTTCTGTTTCACCTCGGCGGTGCAGGGCTGGCTTCTGACGCGGACCAACATTCTTGATCGCGTCATCCTGCTGGCCGTCATGGTGGCCCTGTTCCGGCCCGACTTCGTGCTCAACCAGGTATCGCCCGCCTTCGCGCCCGTATCCATGGACGAATTCGTCGCCGGGAAGGTGGAGGTGGAAAAAGGGCTGAAGGTCAGAGTCCACGTCACCCGGCAAACCGACTACGGAGACCGGTTCAAGCTCTTCGTCATGGAGGCGCCCGGCGGGGCCGCGGGACAGAAGGCCCTGGGCCTCGAACTCGAGAAGGAGGGCGAGGGGTTCAACGTGGCCAACCTGGCATTCAACGGCATGGCCGAGAAGGCCAAGGTCGAATTCGGGGATATCGTGACGCTGGTCGACGTGGAACAAACCGGACGGCTGCCCAAGGAGGTCGTCTATCCCATCGCTCTTGCCATTCTGGCCGCTCTTCTCGGCTGGCAATGGATGCGCCGGGGGCGGCAGCCGTCAACCGAACAGCCGGCCGGCTAGAGCCGATCATGGATTGTCGGAATCGCTTTGCGATGCCGACAATCCATGTGAATCGGCTCTACATTATTGAAATAGATCGGATTCACATGTTTTGACGAAACCGCGCCGTGGTTCCGTCAAAACATGATCCGATCCAGGACGCGAAAGGGGGCGCCATGTACGGCAATATCATGATCACCGTCGACCTGAACGAGCCGGCGTCCTATCGCAAGGCGTTTCCGACGGCCGTCGCCCTGTGCCGGCAATTCGGCGCCAGGCTGCATGTTCTGAACGTGCTGCCCGACCTCGGCTACGGGGTGGTTCAAAACTACTTTCCGGACGATTTCCAGGACAAAGCCAGGGCCGACGCCGCGGAAGCGCTCGAGAAGGTTGCCCGCGAGAACGTTCCCGAAGACATTACCCCGGAACTTCACCTGGCAAGCGGCACCATCTACAAGGAGATTATCGAGACGGCGGAACGCTCGGGCGTAGACCTCATCGTCATGGCGTCGCACCGGCCCGACCTCAGCGACTATCTGCTTGGTCCCAACGCGGCGCGGGTCGTCCGCCACTCCGACTGCTCGGTGATGGTGGTCCGGGGCTAACCTATTCCATTGATTTGATGTAGGCGATCACGTTCTCGCGGTCCGAAGCCTTCTTGAGCTTCAGCACCATGGTGCCCCGCTTGCGGTTTTTCGCCCGCAGATACTTCTTCGGATCCGTCAGGTAGGTGTCCAGTTCCGCTTCGGTCCAGGTCCAATCGGCGTTCTTGAGGCCCTTGTACTTCTTGAAGCCTTGGGCGGCGCCGGCTTGCCGCCCGACGACCTTGTGGAGGGACGGTCCCGTCCGGTGCTTTCCGGCCTGGACGGTGTGGCAGGCGCGGCATTTGTTGAACACTTTCTTGCCCTTGGCCGGATCGCCGGCGGCCATTGCCTGGGATGCAAGGATGGCGAATACGGCCGCCAAGGCGCCGGCCGCGAAGGATTTGATCGTCACGTTTTTCACACCGCCGGTTCTGTTGCCGTTGCCGGGTCTTCCGCAGCACTACATGAGCCTGGAATCGGCAAACCGCAAGCCGGGAATTTTCTCAGGCAGGTGCGCGCCGCCCGCGGCCTCGTCTAAAGGTAGCCCAGCTCCCGCCAGATACTGTAGTCCTCGCGGAACCTGTTCAGCGATTGCCAGGCCCGGCGGAAGGTTCTGTCATTGGCCGCCTGTTCGGCCGCCACCCGCAGCCACGATTGCCTGAGCGCCGAAAGCACCGGCTCTTCCCACTTGGCCACCGCAACGCCTGATATGACGAGCGACTTCAGCGCGTCGAACTGTCCGGCCTCCGCCCGGGCCAGCCCGTCGGCTATGTTCGAGGCGCAGGCGACTTCGATCACCTGCCGCTGGGCATCGCTGAGGGCATTCCACCGGGTGAGGTTCACCAGGAGTTCCAGGAGGCCGGACTGTTTGTGCCAGCCCGGGAAGTAGTAGTAGTCCATGAACCGGTGAAGCCCGAGGCTGCGGTCCGCGGTCGGCACCGCGAAGATCGCGCCGTCGAGGCCGGCGGCTTGTAATTCGACCATGATGTCCGCGGGCGGCAACCGGGACGCCTCGGCCCCCAACCCTCGAAGAACCGAGCTAGGCAGGCCGGCCGCCGCCACCTTCAGCGACTTGAGGTCGCCGGGGGTCTCGATGGGCCGTTTGAACCAGCCGCCCCCCGCCGGCGGCTCGACGCCGCAGACGACGCTGTGAACGCCGAGCCCATGGTAGAGGTCTTCGTATATCTCCTCGCCGCCGCCAAAACGGAACCAGGCGAGAAACTCGGTTTGATCCGGGCCGAAGGGAACGCCGCCGAACAGTTGCAGCGCGGGCGCCGTATCCGCCCAATAGGCGGGGCTGGAGAAGCCCGCGTCCACCACGCCGGAGGCGACGGCATCGAGCACGCCGTCCGCCGGCACGATCGCCCCCGGACCGAAAAATCCGATTTCCACCCGGTTTTCCGAAAGCTCGGCGATGGTGGTCAGCACCTGCTGCATCTGCGGGCCGTAGGGCGCGAGGTCCGGCGGGAAGACGCTGGCCATTCGCCACGTCGCCGGCGGCGCCTCGTTTTCGCCGGCCAGGCGGCCGCCGGGACCGTCCGGCGGGCCGCCCGAGGGCGGCGGCACCGAAACCGCCAGCAGCACGCCGGCGACCAGACCGATGACCAGTCCGCTGATCAGATTGCGCATGATCCTGAACGCCGCCCGTTGCCTGGTGTCCGCCGAAGCGCGGTTCCGGGACCGTTGCCCGGTCTCCGAATTATTGTCATCGGTTTCCAGGCTAGCAGGTTCTGGGCCGCAAGGGGGACTAGATTCTTTGCCGCCCCGCGCTCGCTCTTGGCGAGTCAATGGAATGTGGAATAGCGAAAAATCCAACCTATTCAACGTTGTCATCGAGAAATAGGCTTCAGCAACCAGTTGGGGGACAAGGGGCCATTCGATGGCGTCTATAAGGTATTGCACTTCAAGGTTGAAAATGGTGGATAGGTTGGATCGTTGGCGTTCCAACGTCGCGGGTTGACAGGGGTTTATAGCAAGGAGGTCCGATGACACTTTTCAAGGTCAGTGGGAACGATCTTCAAGAGGTCCAACACACGTCGTTCGAGGCGGAAGGCATCCTTGAACGGGAGAACCTCCAACAGATGTTCAGGTCAAACATCGGCGCCATCGTTCCGAATGCGATGGTGCTGGCGGAGGAGTATGGCAACTGGGAAGGGAGCAGGCGCAGGATTGACTTGCTATGTGTGGACAGGGACGCCCGCCTCGTCGTCGTGGAATTGAAGCGAACCGAGGACGGCGGACACATGGACCTTCAGGCCATTCGTTATGCGGCGATGGCTTCAACTATGTCCTTTAGCGAGACGGTTCGTGCCCATTCGGACTATCTGGCCAAACAAGATGACGATGGAGATGCCGAAGAAAATATTTTGCAGTTTCTAGGTTGGAACGAGCCGCAAGACGAATTCGGGGATGAGGTATCCATCGTCCTGGTATCCAGCGATTTTTCTTCTGAACTCATGAGCGCCGCGATTTGGCTGAGCCGGTTTGACGTCGATATTCGTTGCGTTGCGTTAAGGCCTTACACCCACAACGGCGAAATATTGATCAACATCGAGCAACGTTGGCCCCTGCCGGAGGCTAGCGATTATCAGGTTCGAGTCCGTGACAAGGAACGGGAGGAAAGACACCTGCGGGTGCAATCACGCGATTTTACGAAATTCGACCTTCAAATCGGAGATCGGAATTTGTCAAACCTTCCCAAACGGCAATTGATATTCCGAGTTGTGCGTGAAGCGATTGAACGGGGCGCCGCGCCTCTGGACGTCATGGCGCTGAGTAAAGCGTGGATTATCGTGCCGGGAGTTCACGATGAGGGCAGTTTTTTGGTGCATGCTGACGAACGCGAACCGAACAGCTCCAAGTCGGAAGTGAGCCGGTTCTTTACCGCCGATGACGAACTATTTCATTTCGGCGGCAAGACCTACGCGTTTACTAAAATGTGGGGGGTCAGTACGGCAGCAAGAGCTGATGAAATTATCGAGCGGTTTGAACTCAACGACGTTCAATATCAGGCTTCTAGCCCTAGCTGATTTACGGCTTTAGGAACGGCCTGACGGCCGAAAAAGGAGTGATCGGCCGCCTGCCGAAGCGAAATCAAGCCGCCTCCCTTGACCGCGATCTTTTTCCCGGGTGAATTTGCCCGGAATCAAGCTAGACTCTTCGGGCTTCGCGGGAGGGACGGCCATTGAACGATAAATCCAGCCCGGTATTGGTGACCGGCGGCGCCGGCTATATCGGCAGCCACGTTCTGTTGGCGTTGCAGGATGCCGGCATCGACGCGGTTGCGGTCGACGACCTGTCGAGAGGCCGAAGGGAGCTGGTTCCCGATGGCATCCGATTGGTTGTCGGAGACGCCGGAGACCGGGAGCTCGTCGGCCGGCTGCTGCGGGAATCGGGGGCAAGGTCGGTCATACATCTGGCCGGCGACATCGTGGTCCCGGAGTCGGTGGCCAGGCCGCTTCAATATTACCGGAACAACGTCGAAACCAGCAGGAACCTGATCGAGGCATGCGTTTCGGAAGGAGTGCTCTCGTTCGTGTTTTCGTCGACGGCCGCCGTATACGGCTCGGCCGACGGCGAAACGGTGAGTGAGACCGCGCCGCTTCGCCCGGAAAGCCCTTATGCGCGGTCAAAGCTCATGGTCGAGTGGATTCTGGCCGACGTCTCGAACGTATCGGATCTCCGCTACGCGGCGTTGCGCTACTTCAACGTGGCCGGGGCCGATCCCGCCGGGAGAACGGGCCTGGTCGCGGAAAACGCCACGCATCTGGTCAAGGTGGCCTGCGAAGTCGCGGCCGGCCGCCGGGACAAGCTGACCATCTTCGGTGACGATTACGAAACGGCGGACGGCACCTGCCGCCGGGATTTCATTCACGTCACTGACCTGGCGAGCGCCCACGTCGCGGTGCTGTCCCACCTCCGGGCGGCGCATCGAAACGTGACGCTGAATTGCGGCTATGGGCGGCCAAGCTCTGTTCTGGACGTCATCCGGGCGGTGGAGCAGGTAACCGGCAATCCGCTTCCGACCGAGGTCGGCCCCCGCCGTCCGGGCGATCCGGTATCGGTGGTCGCCGACAGCGGCCTGATCCGCAAGCTGACCGGCTGGTCGCCGGCCCATGACAGTCTGGAGGAGATCATTTCCACCGCGCTGGCATGGGAGCGCTCGACGGGAGGCTTGGTGCGGTGATCCCGCCCCGCCCTGGACAACCGCGGCCCGCCGGTTAGACTTTTCGCAAGGGAGGGATCGAATGCAACCGACGAAATCCTTCGAAGAGCTGTTTCACGAGACCCGCCCGGGCTTTTTCCGGATGATCCGGCGGGATCTGCGGTGTCTCAAATATCTCGGTATGCTGGTGCTGATGAATCTGACGGTGGGGCGGAAGGTTCAGAAAAAATACCTTGCCTGCAAGGCGTCCGGCGAGCCGTTCTGGCTCGACCAGGGCAACGAGTAGGGGACGGGCCGTGAAACCGGACAATCCGCCGCCGCCGGAATACGTCTTCAAGTATCACGAACCGCCGAAAAGCGGCAATATCACCAACGGCTTGGGGGAGGCCGAGGTGCGCCGGGCGACCCGGGTTTTCCATTGGCCGTTCGGCAAGCCGCTGCACCACTGGCAGGCGCTCGATCTGCACTTCAATCTGATCGGCGGGATGGGCGGGCCCTATATGGGTTACGGCATGATCTGGCAGCGGTTGTGGAACCTCTGGCAGATCAGGCGCGCCAACGGACCCGTCGCGCCGAAACGCCGCGAGGTCGCCGACCCGAAGGCCATGGCCGGCGAAATCAAGGCCTACATTCAAAGGCATTTCACGGAAAGCATCGTCGGGATCACCCGGGTCATTCCGACGGATATCGTCGAGGGCGAGAGCGTCGATTTCGAGTACGTCATTTGTGTCGGCCAGCCCATGGAGTGGGACATCATGCTCCAGGTCCCCCAGCCCGCCGCCGGCTGGGAGGTGATGCGGGGCTATCGCCGGGTTTCCAAGCAGGCGGTCAAACTGGCGGCCCATATTCGCGGCCTCGGCTGGGAAGCGAAGGCCCACGCCGATCCCAAGACCGGTTCGCTGCTCCATATCCCGCCGGCGATCCGCGCCGGACTGGGCGAGCTCGGCAAGCACGGGTCGATCATCACCAGGGAATGGGGCTCCAACGTCCGGCTGGCCGCGGTCACCACGAATTTGCCGCTGGCCGTCGACGATCCGGTGGATATCGGCGTTGACGACCTCTGCGTCGCGTGCCGCCGGTGCACCCTCGACTGTCCGCCGGGGGCGATCATGGACAGCAAGCAGATGGTCCGGGGCGTGGAGAAGTGGTACGTCGATTTCGACAAGTGCGTTCCCTACTTCGCCGAGAATTCGGGCTGCGCCATCTGTATCCAGGTATGTCCGTGGGCGGAGCCGGGCCGGGGTCCGAAACTGTCCGAGACCCTGCTCGCCAAACGGCAAAAGGCCGCTTAACGGGTTGAAATTCCGGGTCCGGGCATGGCCGGGCGAATGGCTTCATAGGCCGCGCCGATGGCCAGCAGTTTCCGGTCCCCGCCGGGCAGGCCGTCGAACCCGATCGCGGCCGGCAGTCCGTTGCCGCACAATCCCATGGCGACCGTAAGCCCGGGGAAGCCGGCCTGGCTCGCCGGCTGGACATTGTGCCCGGTGGCGGCGAAATGGGTGATTTCGCCGCCGCGGAAGGGGTGCATCAGAACCTCCTGCAGCGGGCTTGCCGTGACCATGGCCGAGGGGAATACCAGGGCGTCCAGCCGGTTTTCGGCGAACGCGCCGCGATAGGTCTCCTGCAGCGCCGGACGCTGTCGAGTGAGGCAGCGCCCGTATTCCTCGTCCGTGACGGCCTCCGGCCCGACAAGCGAACCCAGCCGGTCCTTGAGGCCGCTGGCGGCGATCCGGCCGATGATTTCATCCCGGGTGACGGACGCGCCGCTTTCCTCCAGATATTTGGGCAGCGCCCGGACGATCTCGTACATGGAGACGACCTGACCCATTTCGGCGATCCGCTCCTCGAGTCCGGGGATCGTGATCTCCACGATCTCGGCGCCGGCATCGGCAAGCCGGTTCAGCTCGCGCTCGAAGACGGCGAGCACGCCGGCTTCGGCGCCGTCGCAAAAGTAACCGCGGTCGAGGCCGAGACGGAGCGACGACAGCGGTATTTCGGGACGGTCGTCTTCGCCGGTAATCACCTCGTCGAGCAGTTGAAGATCGGCGACGGTCCGCGCCATGGGGCCGATGGTATCCCGGGTCCACGAGATGGGGACGACGCCGGTCTGCTCGTAGCGGTGAAGGGTCGGCCGAAGCCCCGTGATTCCGCACCAGGCGGCGGGATTGCGGACGCTGCCGCCGGTATCCGAACCAAGGCCCGCGGGCGCGATGCGGGCGCCGACGGCGGCCGCCGTCCCCGTCGAACTGCCCGCCGGGGATCTATCCGTATCGTAGGGATTCCGGGCGTTTCCGTGGCCGCCGAAGATCAACTCCGAGGTATCCCCGGGCGATTTGGTGATCCCGGGGCTGAACGCCAGTTCGTGCATGTTGGTCTTCGCCATGACGATGGCGCCGGCGGCGAGCAGCTTTTCGGCCACCGGCGCCATCCGGCTGGGACGGTGATCGAACAGGGCCGGCGTGGCGGCGGTGGTCGGAAACCCGGCGACGTCGATATTGTCCTTGATCACCAGCGGCAATCCATGGAGGCGGCCCCGAACGCTGCCTTGGGCTCTTTCGTCGTCCGAGTTCCGCGCCGCCGCCAGAAACCGTTCCGCGTCGAACATGACGAGCGAGTTCAGGGACGAGAGTCCGGTGGCGCGTTCGCAGAGCGCTTCGGCGATCCCGAGCGCGGTCATCCCGCCGCTCTCCAACCCTGAGAGAAGCTCCCCGGCGGTAAGATCCGAAATTGCCATGCGAGACTCCTGAATGCCGTTTCTC
Organism: Rhodospirillales bacterium; assembly: GCA_965221855.1. GTDB lineage: Bacteria > Pseudomonadota > Alphaproteobacteria > Rhodospirillales > UBA2165 > JAJDXO01. Next base: position 146,326 of record CBDCSV010000001.1, read on the forward strand.
ATCCCCTGCGGCCGGGGCACCGCGCTCTATTCGGACTGAACGACGGCGGCGCTCAAATTGCATGCGATGGAAATCCGTTCCCCCGAGCCGTGGAACGGGTTCACGAAGTGATTGAGCCACGCGGGAAACATCAGCATCGTCCCGGCTTCCGGCTTCACCATCCATTTGCCGCCGTGAATGTTCCCGGGCCGCGGGTCCTGGAATTCGATCTCGCCGTTCAGGCGGAGGCCCGGCATCAGCTGCCCGGTCGCCACATAGTAGACCCCCGACCATACCGCGCCGGGGTGGTTGTGAATCCGGTGGTAATTGCCGTCGCGCATGACGTTGGCCCAACTGTTGCCGTAGAACTCGATTTGGAGTTTTCCCCGAATGTTCGGCGGCAAGGTATGGCTCGTCATATCCGCGCCGGCCTCCTTGAAGGCCTCGCCCAATGCATCGATCGCCGGCACGCCCCAGTCGAAGATGTCGTCGCCCGAATGCCAGCCCCCCACATTGCTGAGAATAATTCCGGTTTCCCGCTTTTCCCGCGCCAGGATCGCATCGCGGATCCGGTCGTTGTCGATGTCCCTGGTCTCGATGCGGCGCGTCAGGAGCAGCGTCTGAAACAGGGAGGTCAATTCGTTGTCGGCAACGGTCATCGGTCGTCACTATATGATTTGAAGGGGCAATTTGGCACGCCGTCCACGGGTTGTTCAAATCGATTTCCGGCGGGAATGTCAAATATTAGATTGTTTCGCCGTCCGGCCCGGCGTGCGGAACAGGGAAGCTTCCCGCCGCCGGGATACGGGGGCGTCGGTTCGGGGTGATTTTGTTTTGTACCAGCCGGCTGTGCGGAAAATGGTCGGGGAGAGAGGATTTGAACCTCCGGCCCCTGCCTCCCGAAGACAGTGCTCTACCAGGCTGAGCTACTCCCCGACGGACTTGATGGTGGAATTCGGGATAGGTTCGGCAAGGGGAGCGGATTTATAGCGTCGGCCCGGCACCCCGACAAGGCTTCTCGGTCGTCGAATGGAGAGCGCTGGCCCGCATTTCTCACCAGGGTCACGGCCTGCGTCGCGTCCAGGCGTTCGAACCGCCAGGAGCGGCCCGAAAAGCGTAGCGGCGACTACGGTTGAGGGCCGCGACGCCGCGGGCGGGCGCCTGGGCGCGACCCGAAGGGCGGCGCTCTCGGGCCGACAGCGTGCGTCGAGACGCTTGCCCGATGTCACCGCATCGCGCTGCGCGCCTCTCCTGCTCTGTCGGCCCGATAACACCGCGCAGACCATGACCCTGGTGAGAACTGCGGGCTAATAGGCGCGCTCGATGCAGAAATCGATGACATCGACGAGCGCCTGCTTGTGCGGGCTGTCGTCGAAGATGCCCATGGCGTCACGGGCGATCGCCCCGTAGTGGCGGGCGCGCTCGACGGTGTCATCCAGCGCCCCGTGCTTCTCGAGCAGGCCGATCGCGCGGTCCAGATCGCCGTCGCTCTGATCCAGGTCCTCCAGGGTCCGGCGCCAGAATACCCGCTCTTCGTCACCGCCGCGGCGGAAGGCGAGGATAATCGGCAGGGTGATCTTGCCCTCGCGGAAATCGTCGCCGACGGTCTTGCCCAACTTGGCCTGCTTGGCCGAAAAATCGAGGACATCGTCGATCAGCTGAAAGGCGATCCCCAAATTCATGCCGAAGGTCTCGAGCGCATCCTCCTCGATCTTGGGGCGGTCGGCGACCACCGCCCCGATGCGGCACGCGGCCGAGAACAATTGCGCGGTCTTGGCGCGGATCACCTCCAAATAGGCGGTCTCGCCGGTGCTGGTATCATTGGAGGTGGTCAACTGCATCACCTCGCCCTCGGCAATCACCTTGGAGGCGTGGGACAGCACTTCGAGTATGGTGAGCGAGCCGTCCGCGACCATCAGCTCGAACGCCCGGCTGAAGAGAAAATCCCCGACCAGCACGCTGGCCTGGTTTCCCCAGACCGCGTTGGCGGAGGCGAGGCCGCGGCGCAACTCGCTTTCATCCACCACGTCGTCATGCAGAAGCGTGGCCGTATGAATGAACTCGACGCAGGCCGAGAGCCCCTTGTGGCGATTGCCCTCGTAGCCGCACATGCGCGCCGACGCCAGGGTCAGCATGGGCCGGAGCCGCTTGCCGCCCGCGGCGACGATATGGCCGGCGAGTTGAGGTATCAACGCGACCGGACTGTCCATGGCCCGAACGATGAGGTCGTTGACGTCCCGGAGGTCATCGGCGGTCAGCGTCGCCAGTTGTCCGAGATCGCCCTTGCGCTCCGCACTTTCTTCGAGATTTACGACGACACCCACTGGACTGCCCCGATGGTTGATGCTTGACGGGTCGATAGGCTCGGGCGAGCATATTTGCGCGACTCGGCACGGGTCAAGACCCGCGCCCGAATTGCTTCACAAGGTCATACGGACGTACGCGGCCGTCAGATCGGTAGGACGCAAGCATGGTCGAACTGCTCAGAACCAATGATCCGGTTCTTATTTCGTGGCTCCAGGCGCTGCTCGCCGATGAAAACATCGAGACCTTCGTGCTCGACGTCCATGTCAGCGTGCTCGAGGGAAGCGCAAACGCCATACCGCGCCGATTGATGGTCGAGGACGGAGATCTCGCGCGGGCCAGGCAGCTTATGGAAGAGTCGGATGAATTCCATGGCCGCACTTGAGGGGCTGACCGACGATCGCCTGCTTGGCGGCCGGGTTGCCCTTTATCAACCGGCGGCGGCGGGCTACCGCGCGGCGATCGACCCGGTCCTGCTCGCGGCATCCATCCCGGCGCGGGAGGGTCAAACGGTGCTCGAGATCGGCGCGGGCGTCGGCGGCGCGGCGCTTTGTCTGGCCGCCAGAGTTCCCGGCATCGTCGTGCATGGCCTTGAAATCCAAGCGGATTTGGTTGACGTCGCCGCGCTCAACATAGATCGAAACCGCGCGGCGGGCACGGTCATTCGCCAGGCCGATATTCTCGCCCCGCCGGACGACCTGTTGAACGCATATGACCATGTCATGGCAAACCCTCCTCATTTGAAGGCAACTGCGGTTAGATTGCCGCCAAATGCGGCCAAGGCGGCCGCAAATGTCGAAGGCGGCGCGGTGCTCCGGGATTGGGTGTCGATGGCCGTATCGAAGGCCGGCCCGGGCGCTACCGTCACGTTTTTCCACCGCGTCGACCGATTGGCGGACCTCGACGATGCGTTCTCGCCGCATAAGGGTTCCATCACGGTCTTTCCCCTGTGGCGCGATGCCTCACGGCGGGAGGCTCGGCGGGTCATGTACCGCTGGCGGAACGATGGGCAAAGCAGACGCGCGGTCGCGGAGGGGATGATCCTCCACCGCGACGGTGGAGAATTTACCGCCCGGGCGGAGGCCGTCCTCAGGGGCGGCGCCGCCATTGACATCGAACCCGGCCGGTGAGCCGTCCCCCGCGCCTCGGGCGCCCCGCTGGCGGCGCGGCGCATAACCGCCTATGTTGAAGCCATGAACCGACGACGCAAATTCAGAATTCCGTATTTCGGCAAGCGCCAGCCCGCCGTTGCCGTGGTTCGCCTGGCGGGCGTCATCGGACGGGGGACGCCGCCGGTCCGGTCGGGATTGTCGGCATCGGGCCTGGTGCAGACGCTGGAGCGCGCATTCAGCCTCAAGGGCCTGCGGGCCGTGGCGCTGGCGGTCAACTCGCCGGGCGGGGCGCCGGCGCAATCGGCGCTCATTCAAAAACGCATCCGGGCATTGGCCGAACAGAAAGGCGTGCCGGTGATCGCCTTCACCGAAGACGTCGCGGCGAGCGGCGGATACTGGCTGGCATGCGCCGCCGATGAAATTTATGCCGACGAGTCGTCCATCATCGGCTCCATCGGCGTCATCTCGTCGGGGTTCGGGTTCACCGAGCTGCTGGACAAAATCGGCGTCGAGCGCCGGCTGCACACGTCGGGTGACCGTAAGGGCATGCTGGATCCCTTCTCGCCGGAAAACCCCGACCACGTCGAGCGCCTCGGGAAACTTCAGGGCGAAATTCACGAAAGCTTCAAGCAGATGGTCCGGGAGCGGCGCGCCGGTAAGCTCACGGGGGATGAACGGGACCTCTTCTCCGGCGAGTTCTGGACCGGAAAACGGGCGCTCGAATTGGGCCTTGTGGACGGCATCGGCGAACTTACCCAGGTGATGCGGGAGAAATTCGGCGATAATGTGAAGTTCCGTCCCGTGGGACAGCGGCAAAGCTGGCTGAAGCGGCGATTCGGGCTGAGCCCGGCATGGTCCGGGGGTTTGCCCGATTTTCACGGCGGATGGGCCGACGACCTGCTGGGAGCGGTCGAGGCCCGGGCGTTATGGGGCCGTTACGGGCTTTAGGAGCGGGATGATGTTCGACGTCCAAAAACGCGGTATGAGACGGCGGGCGGAAGTCCGCGCAATTCCAAAGCCGGCGGAGCCGTTCTTTTCGGCGCTCCTGGTCGCGGTTTCGCTGCTGATGTCGGTGATGCTTTTCGGGGCGGGCAGCGTCTTCGGCGGACTGCTGTTCGGCTCCATTCTGATCCCGGTGGCGTTCGTATTCTGGCCGGACGCCCCCGGCGGCCCCGCAGCTTCCGATTGACCCGCCGCCCCGCCGCCAACTAGAACTAGCTCATGTTCGGATTCAGTCTTCCCAAGCTCATCGTGCTGGCGGCGATCATCGCCGTCATCTGGTGGGGATTCAGCCGGTTCGGCGGGCGCAAGAACCGCTTGTCCCGGGAGGCGGACGACAAACGCCGGACCGGGGCCTCCGGGACCGCCGATGCCGTCGATATGAACAAATGCGGGGTCTGCGGCGAATACGTGCCGGAAAACGCCGGCAATTGCGGAAAACCGGGGTGTCCGTACACTAAATGATAATGGCGCCGCGGGCCTTGGGTTTGCGGGTTCCGAGGACGGCGATCGCGCCGCCTGGAGGGTAACGTCAAGAGTTATGTGTCAGGGAGACTGGGGTACTGATTCCCTGAGACTTGTTTTCGTGAATGAAGACCGCGAAGAGGATGCGGTCCATTGAGGTTTTATCCTTGAAGGTTCCCATGGGCCGGGTTCGTCTGCGAACCTCGCGGAACCTCCGTTCGATGGCATTGGTGGTCCTGACCTGCTTTCGCTCGGCGAGGTCCTTGTAGCGGAAGCAGGTGAGCAGGTCGTCGAGGTCGTTGCGCAGGCAGGCGACGGCCTTGGGGTAGGTATCTTCCCAGGCGTCGGCGAAGCGGCGGGCGGCGGTCTCGGCCTTGCGGCGGTTGGGGGCATTCATGACGGCGTGGACGTCGGCCTTGACGGCCTGCTGGTCGGCTACGCGGACCTTGTTGAGGATGTTCCTGATTTTGTGCGCCCAGCACCTCTGAACGGGGATGCCGTGATAGACGATCGGCAAGGCGGCGAGCAGGCCTTGGCCGCCATCAACGCAGATCATCTCAAGGCCCTCGCCGGTGAGGCCGCGGCGGTGCAACGCGGTGAGGAAGCGCTCCCACTCCGCGGCGCTCTCGCTGGCGGCGAGTTGGAAGTCGATAATCTCCTTCTTGCCGTCGTGCCGTATGCCCAGCGCCACCAGGACCGGCCTCCTGAGCGCGCCGGCGCCGGTCTTGCAGGCCAGCACCACGCCGTCGAGCATCAGCGCCTTGTAGGCGTTCTTCAGCGGCCGGCGGTGGAATGCGGCGACCGACAGATCGAGGGTCTTGGCGACCCGGCTCACCGTCGCGGCCGAGACCGGACGCCCGAGCAGGGCAAGCAGGACCTCGCCGACCTTGCGGGTCGAGAGCCCCAGCACGAAGCCGGCCAGGATGGCGCGGTCGATCTCTGGAGCGCGCCTTGCGTAGCTCTTCAGAACCTCGGTCGGGCAGAAGTGCCGGGTGCGCGGCACGTTGAGCTCGATGTCGCCGAGCTCGCTGAGCAGGCGGCGCCGGTAGGTGCCGTTGCGCCGGTCGCGCATAGCGCTGCCATCGAGGCCGTCGAGCCAGCGATCCACCGCCTCGGCCATCCGGCCCTCGATGATCTCGGCCAGCGCCTGGCGGCCAAGCGGGCGATAACCCTCGCCCCAGTCCAATCCGCCTGCTTGCATCTCCTTCACCACCTCAAAGGCTTGTGGTAGGTTCTCAATCGTTACAGCTTGCTGTGGCATCGGGGTGCTCCTTCTTGCGGTTGTCGTAAACCACAGGGAGTACCCCATTCCCAACTGACACATAAATTTTTACGTCACCCGCCTGGAGGGGTTTCTTGACTCGTCACGGGTCCCCCATTACCACTCCCGCTCAATCCAGGAATTGCCGGACGTCGTCATGGGCAAGGCCCCCGAAAAGGCAGCAAAAAAGCCGTCCCGAAAACGCAAGGCGGACGCAACCGACTTCCAGTCGCTGATCCTCAAGCTTCAGCGGTTCTGGGCCGATCGCGGCTGTGTGGTGCTTCAGCCATACGACATGGAAATGGGCGCCGGCACCTTCCATCCGGCGACGACGCTCCGCGCGCTGGGGCCGGAGCCCTGGCGGGCCGCCTATGTCCAGCCGTCGCGCCGTCCCACGGACGGCCGCTATGGCGAAAACCCGAACCGGCTCCAGCACTACTACCAGTTCCAGGTCATCTTGAAGCCGTCGCCGGCCGACGTGCTCGACGTCTATCTGGACAGTCTCGCCGAACTCGGCATCGACCGCGGCCTCCACGATATCCGCTTCGTCGAGGACGACTGGGAAAGTCCCACCCTCGGCGCCTGGGGTCTCGGTTGGGAGGTCTGGTGCGACGGCATGGAGGTGACCCAGTTCACCTATTTCCAGCAGGTCGGCGGCATCGATTGCGATCCCGTCTCGGCCGAGATCACCTACGGGCTCGAGCGGCTGGCCATGTACATTCAGGGGGTGGAAAACGTCTACGACCTGGATTTCAACGGGGCCGGGACGAGCTATGGCGATGTGTTCCTGCGGAACGAGCGGGAGTACTCGGCCTTCAATTTCGATCATGCGGATACCGGCATCCTGACCCGGCATTTCGCCGATGCCGAGACGCAGTGCGAGAGCCTGATCGCCGCCGGGCTGCCGCTGCCCGCCTACGACCAGTGCATCAAGGCCTCCCACGCGTTCAATCTCTTGGATGCGCGGGGCGTTATTTCGGTGACGGAACGGCAGGCCTACATCGGCAGGGTGCGCAATCTCGCCCGGGCGTGCTGCGAGCAGTATTTGGGCGCCGGGTAGTCGAGATGCCTGAACTTCTCCTGGAAATACTGTCCGAGGAAATCCCCGCCCGCATGCAGGCCCGGGCCGCCGAGGACTTGAAGCGGCTGGTGACCGGCGGCCTCGAGGAGGCCGGGCTTGAGTTCAGTTCCGCCCGGGCCTTCGCGACGCCGCGCCGCCTCGCGCTGGTGGTCGACGGCCTGCCCGCGAAAACCCCGGATATTTCCGAGGAACGCCGGGGACCGCGCGCCGATGCGCCGGACCGGGCGGTGGAAGGTTTCCTGCGCGGCAACGGCATCACCAGGGACCGGGCGGAAATCCGCGAGACCGGGAAGGGGTCGTTCTACTTCGCGGTAATCGAAAAGAAGGGCGCGAAGAGCGCCGACCTGCTGCCGCCAATTCTGGCGGAAGCCATCGATGCGCTTCCCTGGCCGAAATCCATGCGCTGGGCCGGCCGGCCTGAACGCTGGGTCCGGCCCGTTCACGGTCTCCTGTGTCTGCTTGACGGCAGAAAGGTGAGCCTCGCGCGAGGCGGGATCGAAAGCGGCAACAAGACCATCGGCCACCGTTTCCTGGCGCCCAAGCCGTTCGCGGTGAAGGGTTTCGACGACTACGCCGCGAAACTCAGGGACGCCAAGGTGATCCTCGATGCCGCCGAGCGCCGGGAAATAATCCTCGCTGACGCCGCCAGGCTGGCGGACGAGGCCGGGCTCCGGCTAAGGGACGATCCGGGTCTCGCCGACGAGGTGGCCGGACTGGTCGAGTGGCCGGTCACCCATATGGGCGGGATCGACGGCGAATTCATGGACCTGCCGCCCGAGGTGCTCACCACTTCCATGCGGGCGCACCAGAAGTATTTCGCCCTTGAGACCAAATCCGGGTCCTTGGCCCCCAATTTCATCGTCGTCGCCAATACGGAAACCTCGGACGAGGGCGAGGCGGTGGTCGCCGGCAACGAGCGGGTGCTCCGCGCCCGGCTGGCCGACGCCAAGTTCTACTGGGATCAGGACCGCAAGGCATCCCTCGCCTCGAGGGCGCCCGCCCTAAAGGACGTCACCTTCCACGCCAGGCTCGGCTCCCTCGGTGACAAGATCGAGCGGGTGGAGGCCCTGGCCGCCGTGATCGCCGGCTACGTGCCGGGCGCCGGCACGGACGAGGCGCGCGCCGCCGCCCGCCTCGCCAAGGCCGACCTCACCACCGGCATGGTTTACGAATTTCCCGAGCTCCAGGGCATCATGGGCCGCTACTATGCGCTGGGCGACGGTGTGGACCCGGCCGTGGCGGACGCCGTCCGGGATCATTATTCGCCCCTGGGCCCGTCCGACGATTGCCCGGCCGCGCCGGTCAGCGTCGCCGTGGCCTTGGCCGACAAGCTGGATACCCTGGTCGGATTCTGGGCCATCGACGAGAAGCCCACCGGCTCCAAGGACCCCTATGCCCTTCGCCGGGCCGCCCTCGGCGTCATCCGGCTGGTGCTGGAAAACGGCCTCAGGCTGCCGCTCAACGAGGCGATCGGCGCATCCATGAACGCCTATGCCCATGCCGTGGCGGTGCCGGAGTCCATCGTCGATGATCTGCTTGCGTTCTTCGCCGACCGGCTGAAGGTGCATCTCCGCGAACAGGGCACCCGTCACGACCTTATCTCGGCGGTCTTTGCCCTCGGCGGCGAGGACGATCTGGTGCGGCTCATCGCCCGGGTCTCCGCGCTCGGCGGTTTCCTCGAGACCGACGACGGCGCAAATCTGCTGACGGCCTACAGGCGGGCCGCCAACATTCTCCGAATCGAGGAGAAAAATGACGGCGCGTCCTTCGAGGGCGACCCGGATACCGGCCTTTTCACCGCCGCCCAGGAGACCAATTTGTTCGAAAAACTCGCGGCGGCGGAGGCGCAAATCGCCCCGAATCTCGCGGACGAGCGGTTCGATCGGGCAATGAACGAATTCGCCCGGCTGCGCCGGCCGGTGGATGACTTTTTCGACCATGTGACGGTCAATTGCGACGACCCGGCGCTTCGTGTAAACCGGCTGCGGCTTCTGTCCCGGATACGGGCGACCATGAACCGCGTGGCAGATTTTTCTCGGATCGAAGGGGGCGAGCGTTGACAGCCAAATATGTCTACGCTTTTGGCGGCGGCACTGCCGAGGGCGGCGCCGAGATGCGCAACCTGTTGGGCGGCAAGGGGGCAAACCTCGCCGAGATGGCCTCGCTGGGCCTGCCGGTGCCGCCTGGATTCACCCTGACCACCGACGTCTGCAACGCCTACACCCGGGCCGGCGGCGGCTACCCGGACGGTCTGCGGGCCGAGGTCGAAGCGGCCTTGGCGGCGGTCGAGGAGACCATCGGCAAGAGGTTCGGCGATCCGGACGATCCGTTGCTGGTTTCCGTCCGCTCCGGCGCCCGGGCCTCCATGCCGGGCATGATGGACACGGTTCTCAATCTGGGTCTCAACGACGAGACCGTCGGCGGGCTCGCCAAGTCCTCGGGCGATGAACGGTTTGCCTGGGACAGCTACCGGCGCTTCATCCAGATGTACGGGGACGTGGTGCTGGGCGTGGAGCATCACCACTTCGAGGATATCCTTGCCGACCACAAGGACGCCAAGGGCGTCAGCCTCGATACCGGTCTCGATGCCGGAGACTGGAAGAACGTCGCCCGCGACTTCGCGGCCAAGGTGGAAGAGGAACTGGGCGCGCCGTTCCCCCAGGACCCCAAGGACCAGCTTTGGGGCGCCATCGGCGCGGTGTTCGGCAGCTGGATGAACGACCGGGCCATCACCTACCGGCGGCTCCACGATATCCCCGAAGCCTGGGGCACGGCGGTCAATATCCAGTCCATGGTGTTCGGCAACATGGGCGACGCGTCGGCGACCGGCGTCTGTTTCACCCGCAACCCGTCCACCGGCGAGAACGCCTTCTACGGCGAATATCTGATCAACGCCCAGGGCGAGGACGTGGTCGCCGGCATCCGGACGCCGCAGCCCCTGACCGCGGCCGAGCGCGAGACGAACGGCGGCGGTCAGCCCGCCATGGAAGAGACCATGCCCGAACTGTTCGGCGAACTGGATACGGTCCGCCGGAAGCTCGAAGCCCACTACAAGGACATGCAGGACATGGAATTCACGGTCCAGGAGGGCAAGCTGTGGATGCTGCAGACCCGGACCGGCAAGCGGACCGCCAAGGCCGCCCTGAAGATCGCCATCGATATGGCGGATGCCGGGCTCATTTCCCGCGACGAGGCCATCCGCCGCATCGATCCCGGGCAGCTTGACCAGCTCCTGCACCCGACGCTGGACCCGGCGGCCGTTCGGAACGTGCTGGCGCGCGGACTGCCGGCATCGCCGGGCGCCGCCTGCGGCAAGGTCGTATTTTCCGCCGCCGAGGCCGAGGCCCTCGCGGCCCAGGGCGACAAGGTCATCCTGGTGCGGATCGAAACCAGCCCCGAGGACATCGGCGGGATGCATGCCGCCGAGGGCATTCTCACCACCCGCGGCGGCATGACGTCTCACGCCGCCGTCGTCGCGCGGGGCATGGGCCGTCCATGCGTCGCCGGCGTCGGCGAGATACGAGTCGACTACAACGCCGGGACCCTGACCGCCATGGGCCAGACGGTGGGCGAGGGGGACGTGATCACCATCGACGGCGGACGCGGCGAAGTGATGCTGGGCGAGGTGAAGAGCATACAGCCCGAACTCACCGGCGATTTCGGCACGCTTATGTCCTGGGTCGACGAGGTGCGCGAGCTTCGCGTCCGGACCAACGCCGAAACGCCCGAGGATGCCGCGACCGCGCGCAAGTTCGGCGCCGAAGGCATCGGCCTTTGCCGCACCGAGCACATGTTCTTCGATCCGGCGCGGATCGTGAATATGCGGGAGATGATTCTGGCCGCCGACGAGGATGGCCGCCGCGCCGCGCTCGCCAAGCTGCTGCCCTACCAGCGGGACGATTTCATCGAGTTGTTCACCATCATGAAGGGCCTGCCGGTAACGGTCCGGCTGCTGGACCCGCCGCTGCACGAATTCCTGCCCAACACGGACGAGGAGATGGCCGAGGTCGCGGACGCGGCCGGCACCGAATTCCGCGAAGTGAAAGCCCGCGCCGCGTCGCTACACGAGGCCAACCCCATGCTGGGCCTGCGCGGCTGCCGGCTGGGCATCATGTATCCGGAAATCTACGAGATGCAGTGCCGCGCCATTTTCGAGGCCGCCTCCGAGGTTCAGAAGACGACCGGCGAAGCGGTAACCCCGGAAGTGATGATCCCGCTGGTCGGCGCCAAGGCGGAACTCGATATCCTCAAGGATGTCGTCGACCGGGTGGCGGCCGAAGTGAAGGAAGCCGGCGGTGTCGGCGTCGAATACATGACCGGGACCATGATCGAATTGCCCCGCGCCGCCCTGACGGCGGACGCCATCGCCGAAACGGCGGAGTTCTTCTCATTCGGCACCAACGACCTGACCCAGACCACCTACGGGCTCAGCCGGGACGATTCCGGGTCGTTCCTCGACACCTACCGGTCGAAGGGCATCTACGAGACCGACCCCTTTGTCAGCATCGATCCGGCGGGCGTCGGAGAACTGGTGAGAATTGCCGCCGAAAAAGGACGCGGCGCCCGGAGCGATATCAAGCTCGGCATCTGCGGCGAACATGGCGGCGATCCGGCGTCGGTGGCGTTTTGCCACCAGGTGGGGCTGGAATACGTGTCGTGCTCGCCCTATCGGGTGCCTATCGCCCGGCTGGCGGCGGCGCAGGCGGCGCTCGGCGTCGAGGCGCTGGTCGACGCCTAGTGTCTCATTTCCGCGAGCGCGCAAAGTAGGCCCCATCCCCGGCCTGACGACGGCAAACCCGCCGATCACATGGGCCAAGGCGGGAACGGCGAACACCACGAAGCCGATTACCGGAAGGGAGTGCGCGAAAAGCTCTATTGGCGTGCGCCGACCCGCTCGACCGCCGTCCGGCCGCCCAGGTGCTTGGCCAGAAACAGCTCCATGCGGCGGGCAAACTTCAGCTGGTTTTTTTGGCGGCGAATGCCGTGTCCCTCATCGGCGAATATCAGGTAGTCGTGCTGGATTCCCTTTTCCCGCAGCTTGTTCACGAATCTGTCCGAGTTTTCCTTTGAGACCCGGGTATCCCTGGCGCCATGAACAATGAGGAGAGGGCGTTCGATCTTCTCCACATGGGTGATCGGCGAGCGTTCCAGAAGGTCGGCCCGTCCGGCCGCCGTCGAAATGTCGCCGACGAAGTATTTCCACCAGGCGCGGGTGTGTTTCCGGTACGGCGGGAAGGTCTTGATCTGAAGGACCAGGTCGGACATCCCGACCACGTCGATCCCGGCCGCGAACTTGGTCGGCGTTTTGGTCAAGGCGGCGAGCACGGCGTAACCGCCATAGCTCACGCCATAGATGGCCACCTTGTTCGGGTCGGCGTAGCCTTCGGCAATCGCCCAGTCGACGGCGTCGATCAAATCATCCTGCATGGTGCCGGCGAATTGACCTCTCGATGCCTCCAGGAACGCCCGGCCGTAACCGAGAGAGCCCCGGTAATTGACCTCGAGTACCGCATATCCCCGGTTGGCGAGAAATTGGGCGTCCGCGTCGTAGGACCACTTGTCTCTGAGCCAAGGTCCGCCATGAACCTTGAGGACCATGGGCAGTCCCTTGCCGGCGGTTCCCTTGGGGAGGGTCAGATAGCCGTGCAGGGTCAATCCGTCCCGGGACTTGAACCGGATGGGTTGGGTTTCGGCCAGGCTGTCGAAGTGCTGGTTGACCGGGTGCTGCCAGAGGACTTCAAGCTTCCCCGAGGTTCGATCCAATAGATAGTCCGTGTGGCCAATGCGATCACTCGCCGCCTGCAATACGATCTTCATATAATCCTTGCTGATGCTTCTGATCGAATAGTCGACGTCCTTGACGGACAAAGCCTTGTCGATATCGCGCTGCAGGTCCGGATCATTGAAATAGTGATGATGCCACCGTTCCTTCCGGAACGAGGCCATCACGATGTTGTCGACGAGGTGGCTGGCCCAAATGCTCCTCACGTCGACATTCTTGTCTTCGAACAGCACCTCCTGCCGGCCGGTTTTCAGGCTGATTTTCACGGCCGTAACCATCTCGCGCCTGACGTTCGAACGCGCGAAGAAGTACTCGTCGTCGGCGACCACATGATTCTTGTGCACGAATGTATCCCGAACCGCGGCCTGGAAGACGGGCGTCCAGCTACCGTCGCCATTGCGCCGTTCGATGACGGTTCCGCCGTCGTCGAGCCGCCGTGCGCGTCCCCGGACGTTGCCGTCATTGTCGGTGAACCAGTTGAGGGTCTCCCTGGTGCCGTCCGCGATGCGTTCGTGCGCCGCGGTTTCCAGGCTCAGCTTGTGCAGGTCGAAGACCGATTGGTCGCGCAGGTTCATCCGAACGATAACGTGGCCAGGAAGGCGGGTTGGATAGTGTAGTGGGCCCACGGCGCGGACGCCCTCGAAAGGAGTCAAATCGCGGGGCTCGGCGCCCGGATTCTCGATATCCGCGGCGAACAAATGTTGCGTGTGCCGGGTGCCCAGGTTCCAGAAGAACAGCAGGTGGCGGCTATCCGGCGCCCAGCCGACGGCGCCGACCGGCATCGGGTGATTGAGCCGCAGGACGGGGAGCGATCCGTCCAGCCAACGCACGTGGATGGCGGGCTTGCTGCCCACACGCTCGACCCAGGCAAGCTTTTTCCCGTCGAGAGAAACCCTGTACCCCCAGCTTTTTGCGCTGCCCGGGATTTATGTCTTTTACGGCAAGGATCGGCGGCAGGTCGGCTTCGATGAGCGCCGGGTGAGTGGCCGCCGCCTTGGCTTCGGCCTTGGCCTTGGCCTCGGCAGCCGCCTTGGCTCTGGCTTCGGCCTCCGCCTTGGCTATGCGCGCGGCCCGGTCGCGGTCGAGGGATTTCGAATCGCCCTTGACAACGGCGGCGACGAGATCGGGTCCGCCGTGCCGCGGCGTCATATTGAGGGTGCGCTCGTCGCCGCGAAGCTGATAACAGCGCAGTCCGAAGCGCGGCGACGTGTGACAGTAATCGCCGTCCACCTTGATCTCCCACTCGGTCGTCACGATGCGCCCCCGAATCCGGGACGTCGTGAATATCATCTTCCGGTCGTCGGGGTAGAACTGCCAGATTTCGATACGTCCGCCGGGTCCGGTCTTGAAGAAGATCGTATTTCCGATGAGGATCGAGCGAATCCGCTCCGCGCTCAGCGGCGGGTCGCTGGCGAGGGAACCCTCCGGTCCGGCTGCGGCCCAAAGGGCCAAAAGGCACGCCGCGACGATCTTCCCGAAGCCCCGCCGCCCAGTTTCCAATCCTGTTTCCATTTCTTGATTTCCCTATGGCCGGGTTGCTTCCCCGGGTTGATGCTAGCGCTATAGGCCGAACAGTTGAAGGGTCCGTGCCCGACTCGATAGCCGGAAAACCCCGGCGGAAAATACGGCGAAAGACTCCGTTGGACCTGGGGAGATGATGCGCTGATAATGCCGCCGGCGAGGAGCGTATTTCATGACCATCGACGTTCACACCCACTACTTCCCGGAACCGGTCGCCGACATGTTCCGCGGCCGGACCAAGGCGCCGTGGATCGAACGGATGCCCGGCGGCGGTGAACGGCTGCACCTGCCGGTCAACATCCTCGCCTTGACCGAGGACTACGTCGACATGGACGCGCGGCTGGCCTTCATGGACCGGGTGGCCGTGGACGCTCAGCTTCTCTCGCTCGCCGGGCTTTTCGGCGCCGACAGCCTGCCCGTCGAAGAAGCACGGCCCATTTGCGAGACCTTCAACAATGAAGCGGCGGCGCTCCACCGGTCGCATCCGGAGCGGTTCGCCTGCCTCGCCGCCCTGCCGTTTGCCGACATGGATACGGCGTTGGCCGAGTACCGCCGGGGCCGTGAACTGGGTTTGGTAGGGGCCGTCCTGCCGATGAACTTCTTCGACAGCCTGGAACGGGCGGAACGGCTGCGTCCGCTATTCGATCTTGCCGAGGCCCTGGGCGGCCATTTGTTTCTGCATCCGGGTCCCCGGCCCGACCAGCGGCCGGATCTGAAGGCCGACGGGCCGGCGCCGTCTTCGGATAACGGGGTGTACCGAAGTTCGCTCGAGGTTCAGAACAAAGTCGGCCAGGCCATGGTGACGTTGCTGATGACCGATTTCCTGGACGGCTACGGGAATTTGACCGTCCATGTCGCCAATCTGGCCGGCACCCTGCCGGCCGTCGTCGAGCGTCTCGACCATATCGTCATTACCCGCGATCCGGACGCGCCCATGCCGTCTTCGATGATGAAGAAGGTCGCGGTCGATTGCTCCTCGCTCGGGACCGAAACCATCGAATTTGCCGCGAAATTCATCGGCGCGGAGCATATTCTGCTGGGCACCGACTGCCCGATCTTTCGCACCGACCGGACCATTTCAGGCATCGAAGCGACCCGGCTGAGCGCGCCCGAGAAGCAGGCTATCCTGCATGGCAACGCAGTCCGGCTGCTGCGCGGCGTTTGGCCGGCGCTGGGTGAAAGCTGAGACTTGTCCGGGCTTTTCGCGTTCGTCACGACGGTGGATTTTGCCGTGGCGCTCGGCGTCATGCTGCTGGGCGGCATGGTTCATGGGTTGACCGGCTTCGGCGGCGCTCTCCTTACGATGCCGCTATTGGCCCTGTTGTTCGGTCCGGTGGAGGCCCTGGCGCTTTCGGCGCCCGCCTGGGTCCTCGGCACGTTACAGATGCTGCCCCGCGCCTCCCGCGAGGCCGACTGGCCGGCGTTATGGCCGATCCTCATACCGGCGGTGCTGGCAACGCCACTCGGCACGCTGCTGCTGTTCGTCATGGAGCCGGATATCGTCCGCCGAACCATCGGCCTGTTCGTTCTGGCCGGGGCGCTGATACTGGCTACGGGCTGGACCTATCGGGGGCCCCGCGGACGGCTGCCCGGGTTTGTCGTGGGATCGCTGTGCGGCGGCATTACCGGATTTTCCGGGGTGGGCGGTCCGCCCGTCGTCGTCTACATCATGGCCTTGCCGGACTCCCCGGCAATGCAGCGGGCAAACTTCGTCGTCGTCATCGGAACGGTGGGCGTCATGACTTTGCTCGGCGTTATCGTCGGCGGTGCCTACGACGGGGCGGTTGCGCTGACCGCCCTCATCCTTGCCGTCGCCTATGTGGCCGGAACCTGGAGCGGCAGCGCCGGATTTCGGGCGTCATCGGACGCATTTTTCCGGCGGGCCGCGCTGACCGTGTTGTTCGCGAGCGGTATCGCGGCGATCGTCCTGTAGGTCCGGGCCGGTGACCGAAACCATCCTTGCCACGCTCGATCTCGATCTTGCCATCGCCTTGCTGGTCGCTATCGCCGCCGGCATGGCCCATGGCTTTACCGGGTTCGGCGGGGCGATGGTCGCGATGCCGCTCTACACGGTGCTGTTCGGCCCCGTCGAAGCGCTGGCGATCCTGGTCTTCGCCGGGGTTATCGGCTCGGCGCAGCTCACCCTGCCGGCCATGAGGATCGCCCGGTGGCCGCACGTGATCCCGATGATGGCCGCGGCAATCATCTTCACCCCGCTCGGCGTGTTTTCGCTGGTGACCGTCGATCCGGATCTCATCCGGCGGGCAATCGGAATCCTCGTCCTGCTGGGCGCCTTGGTCATCGGCTTCGGCTGGACCTACAAGGGGCCGAGAAATACCGCCTCCGGCGCGGCCGCGGGCGCGCTGGCCGGGTACCTCACCGGCAGCACCGGCATGGGCGGGCCGCCGCTGGCCGCCTACATGCTGGCCTTTCCCGATCCGGCAGACGTCCAACGGGCCAACATCGTCGTGATGACGGCATTGCTGATCACAATTACGCTGATCGGCTTGATCGTCGCCGGCAGCTTTCATCTCGAGACCATTGTGCGGACCATATTGCTCACGCCGGTCTATATGTTCGGCGCCTGGTGGGGCGGACGGCTTTTCCACAGCCGGTTCCAGACCCTGTTTCGCCGCGTGGCCATCGGGCTGCTGGTCGCCGGCGGAATCATCGCATTAGCCGCCTGAGCGCCGCCGCCCAAACGCTACCGTCTGACGAAAATCGTCCACTCCCTGTCGTCGTAGCCGTCGAACAGGCGGCTGTCGGGCGACAGGACACGCCGGCAGAAAGCGAGGAATACCCCTGGATCGGCGTAATAGAGGGTCCGGTGCTTCTCCGGCGCGTGAATACTCATCATGTTGAAGGCGAGGCCGGTGTGCGTCCTGGACCAGAGCTGGGTCAGGTTATCCAGTACGAATTCCAGCCATTCGCCGTCCCCGGCGTGCATCTTGATGTTGTAGCTCCCCGAGACGAAGGAATAGTCGGCGTCCCGGGTTGCCTCATGGGAAAGGATGAACGAGGCACGTTCGTCCCGGATACGCCAATTCGCCTGGGCCAGCATCTCCCGGCTGATGTCGTAACCGAAGTACCGGCCCCGTTCGAGCTGCGGCAGATCGGCGTACGCCTCGAACATGGCGCCGTAGCCGCAGCCGAGATCGTTGATGACCAGATGATCCGAACGCTCATCGGCGAACAATCCGGCGAATATCCGGAAACGGTGCTGCTGGCGTTCGGGGCTCGACCATCCGACGCCTTTGTTCACGGCGCCGTATGTCCGAATGGTCCGCCCGAAGCTGCGGGAGACGGGTTCGAGAATTTTCGGTAGCGGAGCGCGGCGTCGGAGGCCAAACATGGGCCGGAGTCTACGTCAGCCCCTGTCCCAGCCGCAACGAAACCTATTCGGCCTCGGGCAGCGCCACCCAGGGCGCCATATGGGGGATGATCCGCGTCTCGCCCGCCATCAACGGCGCCTCGCCGCTCACGGCCTCCAGTCTCAGCAGGGCGATGGCGCGGCTGCCTTGGCCCGAGCGCACCTCCCCCGCATCCTTGCCGCCGGCGGTGATCCGGGTTCCCGGCGAGGGAAGCGGTCCTTCGATTTGGACCGGCAGCAGGCGCTTCTTCACCAGGCCGCGGTACTTGGTCCGCGCGGTGAGCTCCTGTCCCATAAAGCAGCCCTTGTCCCAATCCACCCCGTGCAGTTCTTCGAAGCCGCTTTCCAGGAGAATCGCCTTGTCCACCTCCATATCCCGGCTGCCGTCGGGAAGCCCCAGCGCCAGCCGGTGCGCGTCATAGCTCTCCGCCGCCGCTTCCGAACAGCCCATTGCCTCGAGCGCGGAACCGAGATTTTCGGCCGGCGCAATGCCGCGGAGACCGGCATCGGCCAGCCTGGGGTCCACATAGGCGATCCCGCCGGCGCACGGCCGCGCGGCGCCGGGTTCCGCCTCGAAGCCGAGAGAGGTTGCCGTTTCGCCGCCGAAAACCGCGGCGACGGCGAATGAACCGGTGACGTCCTCGATGTCCACGGCCGCGCGCAGCTTGTACATGTTCAGCCGGCGCATGAAATCGTCCAACCGAGCGGCCTCGCAATCGATCAACAGCCGGCCGTCGGCAGCCTGAACAATGAAGAAGTCGAACAGATATTTGCCCTGGGGGGTCAAAAACGCGGCGTAGATGCTTCGTTCCGGCGATACCTTCTCCACATCGTTGGAGACCAGGCCTTGAAGGAAATCACGGGCGTCGGCGCCCGAAACCCGGATCACCCCCCGGTTGGGCAAAATGGCGTATTTCATCCGCTCGGTCCTGTCATTCCGTCACACCATATAGGCCCTTGGCCGGGCTCGGCAAGAACGGCAAAACCCCAAAATATTCAAGGGTTTCCCGCTTTTCTTGGCGCGGGGCTCCGCGTATAAACCAGCCATGCGGATCACGATGATCGACGACACGATTGCCTTCGATGGCCGAACGCCATCGGTTCGCGCCCTCGGCGGCGCCGAGAAGGCCGTCGCGGGCCTGGCCGCCGCGCTTGCCGCCCGCGATCACGCCGTCAGCGTCGTCAACCGGTGCGACAAGGGAGGGGTTATCGACGGCGTCACCTGGGCTCCCTGGGACGCCCCGCGTCCGCCTGCCGCGGACGTGACCATCGCGCAACGCGACCCGCGCCTGTTCCAGGAATTGCCCGAGGCGCCGGCCAATATACTTTGGTATTGGGGCAATCCGGAGCAGCTCAATCAGCCCGAAAACCAGGCGGCAATGGAGCGGTACAAGCCGATCGTGGCATTCGTGGGCGAAGCCCAGAAACAGTTGTGGCGGTCGTGGCGGGATTTCATCGAGGTGGTCATCCCGCCGGGTCTCGGTCCTGACTACATCCGCGCCGAGGCGCCCGAGGAGCATTCTGATCCGATCGCCGTCATGACCACTCATCCCCTGCATGGCATGACGGAATTCGTCCGGCTCTGGCGGGAGAGGATTTACGCTCAACGGCCGGCGGCCAGGCTCCATATCTACTCGGCAT
This sequence comes from Rhodospirillales bacterium, assembly GCA_965221855.1. Taxonomy (GTDB): domain Bacteria; phylum Pseudomonadota; class Alphaproteobacteria; order Rhodospirillales; family UBA2165; genus JAJDXO01. The sequence goes on from CBDCSV010000001.1 coordinate 165,841, forward strand.
CACTGGCAAAAGCGGCGTCGGGCTCCAAGCCCCTCGACCGGATCGCCGACATCTTCGAAGAGGTTCGCGAAGCAGCGGACGATGGGGTCGAGATCAAAGCGCCCCGGCCCGATGCGGATATGGCCGCGGCATATGCCGCCGCTCGGGTGCACCTCTATCCGGCGATTCCGAGCGAAATGTACGGCTCAACGCTTGCGGAGAGCCAAGCGGCCGGCCTGCCCGCCGTGGTACTCCAGCCGGATAACGCGTCTCCCGCCGCCGAAAGGGTGCACAATGGGCGTACCGGCTACCTGGTGCCTGATCTGGAGGCTGTCGCAAATATTGCGCTCGAACTGCTATCGGATGATTTTGGCATGTATGATGGGCTGCATCGGGACGCCCGGATATTGCAGGCGGCCCGCAAATGGGAGACGGCGGCCATCGAATTCGAAGGATTGTGGTCTTGAGCAGCGCCCAAACGGAGCCGGGCGGAACGAAGATCCTGTTTGTCACCGCTTCCCGCATCGGCGACGCCGTCCTGTCCACGGGCGTCCTCGACCATCTCATTCGATCGCACTTTGGGGCCCGTGTCACCATCGCCTGCGGCCCGGTCGCCGCGCCGTTGTTCAACCACGTACCCGGCCTGGAGCGTCTCATCATATTGGAAAAGCAGCCCCTGTCCCTTCATTGGCTGGGCCTTTGGGCAAAATGCGCCGGGCGATACTGGGACGTTGTCGTTGATTTCCGGGATGCACCGCTGACCTATCTTCTGGGCCGCCGCCGGCGGCTGGGCGTCACCCGGCACAATCGGCCGGAGCATCAGGTCGAGCGATATGCCTCGGCCCTCTCATTGGACCGGCCGCCGGCGCCAACCCTCTGGATCGACGACCGGATTGCCGAGCAGGCCGCGAACCTGATCCCCGGCGATTCCCAGGTTCTGGCCATCGGACCGACCGCCAACTGGCGGGCGAAGACTTGGCGGGCCAGGCACTTCGCGGAGTTGGCCGGCCGGCTGACGGGACCCGGCGGAATCCTGCCGGGCGCCAAGGTGGCGTTGTTCGGCCATGAAAGTGAACGGCCGATGGTGCAGGAGTTGATCGACAGCATTCCGCAAGAGCAGCTCGTCGATCTGATTGGGCGGATCGATTTGCCGACGGTCTACGGCTGCCTCGAAAGATGCGATTTTTATGCCGGCAACGATTCCGGCCTCATGCATATGGCGGCGGCTTCGGGAACGCCGACCCTCGGCCTGTTTGGTCCGACACGGGAAGCGCGGTACGGGCCGTGGGGGCATCACACCGCGGTGGTTCGAACCATGGTTCCTTTCGACGAAATATTTCCTCCCGATTTCGATCCGGTGAACAGCGGCAGTCTCATGGACTCGCTGACCGTCGAGATGGCGGAGCAAGGGGCGCGGGAGTTGTGGTCGCGGGCGCAAGGGATCGCGGCGTGAGCGAGATCGAAAATTCCGCGGCGGCGTTTGAAGGGCCGATCCCCCGATGAAGGTTCTCCAATGCATGGCGGGCGCCGAGTTCGGCGGGGCCGAGGCGTTTTTTACCCGCCTGGCCATCGGGTTCGGCAGAGCCGGGCTGGATCAGCGGGTGGTGATTCGGGCCAATGCGGATCGCGCTGAATTGCTCAGGGGCGCCGGTATCGAACCCGATGAGCTCAAATTCGGCGGGCCGTTGGACGTCGGTTCCGGACGCAAACTCGGCAAGATGATCAAACAGTACGAGCCCGATGTGGTCATGAGCTGGATGAACCGGGCCACCGCGGCGGTTCCCGAGCCGGACGGAAAGTTCGTCCATGTCGGCCGGCTCGGCGGCTACTACAACCTCAAATATTACGGGAACTGTGATCACCTGGCCGCCAACACGGAAGACATCGCCGGCTATCTCATCAAGAACGGCTGGGCGCCGGAGCGCGTGCACTACCTGCCGAATTTCGTTTCCGCCGAGAAAGCGGCGCCGATTTCCCGAAGTGGGTTTTCCACGCCGGAAGGGACTCCGCTCATCCTCGCCCTCGGACGTCTGCACGAGAACAAGGCCTTCGATACGCTGCTTCGGGCGGTGGCGCGGGTGCCCGGCGCCTATCTCTGGCTGGCCGGCGAGGGCCCGCTCCGGGGCGAGCTCGAGGAGTTGGCCGAACAACTCGGCATCAGGCCCCGGGTCCGCTTTCTCGGTTGGCGCGACGATACCGAGGCGCTGTTCGCGTCCGCGGACATATTAGTCTGTCCGTCACGCCGCGAACCGCTCGGCAACGTGGTGATCGAGGCCTGGGCCCAGGGGGTTCCGGTGGTCGCCGCCGACAGCGCCGGCCCCGGTGCTCTTGTTCGCCACGGTGAAACCGGGTTGCTGAGCCCGGTCGACGACGTGCAGGCCCTGGCGGGGTCGATCAAGCGGCTGGTCGACGATCCGGGTGCGCGCGAGGAACTTTCCCGCGGCGGCCGGGACGCCTACGAGGCCGAGTTCACCGAGGCCATCGTGGTCAGGAAGTATCTCGACTTCTTCGAAAAGGTCGCTGCCTGATGTGCGGTATCGCCGGAGTCGCCATGGCCGACGGAAGTGCGCCGGACGGCGCGCTGGTCGGCCGGATGATCAAGGCGATCGCCCATCGCGGACCCGACGGCGGAGGCGCGCATACGGGCGGCAGCGTGGCGATGGGCCACAACCGGCTGGCCATCATCGATCTCGAGACCGGCGGTCAGCCGATCCGCGGGCCGCGCGGCATCGTCCTCGCCGCCAATGCCGAGATCTACAATTACATCGAACTCAGGCGGGAATTGGGCGAGTCCAAGTTCAATACGCGATCGGACTGCGAGCCGCCGGTGCATCTCTATGCGGGCGAGGGGACGGGGTTCGGCCGGGCGCTCCGCGGCATGTACGCCATCGCCATCGCCGACGAGGCGGCGGGCCGGGTGGTGCTGTCCCGCGATCCGTTCGGGATCAAGCCGCTCTATTACGCGTCCATCGAGGGCGGGCTGGCGTTTGCGTCGGAACCGGCGGCGCTCGCCGCCGGCGGGCTCGTCGCGCTCCGCCTTGACGCGGCCGCACGGGACGAGATGCTCCAGCTCCAATACTCGACCGGCCGGCGGACCATATTCGAGGGCGTGGACCGGGTGCTGCCGGGAGAGACCTTGACCATCGAGGCGGGCGGTATCGTCGACCGGCTCGACGAGGCGGCGCTGCCGGGCGGCGCACCGGCGGATTGGGATGAAGAAGAGGCCCTCCGGCGATTCGACGCGGCGTTCATGAACAGCGTCGAGGTCCACCAGCGCGCCGACGTGCCGTACGGCATGTTTCTGTCGGGCGGCATCGATTCATCGGCGGTACTCGCCGCCATGCGGGATTTGAACGACCGGCCGGTCCAGGCCTTCACCGCCGGTTTTTCCGGCACCCGGGTCGCGGACGAGCGGGAGCACGCGGAAGCCGTCGCCCGCGCGGCCGGGGCGGACTTCCGTGCCGTCGACGTGGATGCGTCGGATTTCTGGCAGGACCTGCCGGCGATCGCCGCGGCGGTCGACGATCCAGCGGCGGATTACGCCATCATTCCGACCTACAGGCTGGGCCGGCTGGTTCACGATCGCGGCCTGAAGGTCGTTCTTTCGGGCGAGGGGGGGGATGAACTGTTCGCCGGATACGGCCGCTACCGCCGTTTGCTGCGGCCCCGGTTGCTGGGCGGCGGCGCCATGCGCCGCAGAGGCGCCTTCGAGGGGCTGGGGGTCCTCCGGGATGACGGCGACGGCTGGCGGGCCGGTCTCGACCGGGCCGCGGCCCGGGAGGCCACCGCCGGCCGCACCCGGCTTCAGGCGGCCCAGGCGGCGGATTGCGCGGACTGGCTGCCCAACGACCTGTTGATCAAGCTGGACCGCTGTCTGATGGCGCACGGCGTCGAAGGCCGGACCCCGTTTCTCGACCGGCGGGTCGCCGACGTGGCCATGCGGCTTCCCGACAATCTCAAGGTACGGGGGCGCACCGGCAAATATGTTCTCCGGCGCTGGCTGGAACGGAAGCTGCCCGAAGCCCGGCCGTTCGCCCGCAAGAAGGGCTTCACCGTGCCGGTCGGCGAGTGGATCGCGGCACGGTCCGGTGAGATCGCTCAACTGGTGGCCCGGCAGCCGTGCATCGAGGAGGCGTGCCATCCGGCCGCGGTTGAGGCTTTGTTCCGCACCCTCGATCCCAACCGCCCGCGGGCCGCGCAAGCCGCCTGGCGGCTGCTTTTCTACGCGTTGTGGCACCGGCGTCATATGGAGGGCCGGGCGCCGGACGGGGATGTGTTCGAGGTATTGTCGGCGGACTAACCCGCCAAAGCGGTGGAAACTGGCGGCGCGGGGCAGCGCCTAGAGCGTTTCATATTTTGACGGAAGCGTATCCTGCGTTTTTGAAGTAGTTGGCGCATTGCTGTGGCTCGATGGTGTCGATGAGGCTCCCGAGATGGCGCCATAAGTCGTCGATCTCCCGCTTCTGGGCGTTTCTCATCCAGTGCTTGATTTGGGCAAAGGTCTGCTCGATGGGATTGAGGTCGGGGGAATATTTGGGCAGGAGCCACAGCTTGGCTCCGGCGGCACGGATGGCGTTTCGCACGGCTTTTGACTTGTGGCTGCCGAGATTGTCCATGATGACGATGTCGCCGGGCACCAGGGTCGGCACGAGCAGCTGCTCGACGTAGGCGCGGAAGCACACGCCATTGATGGGGCCGTCGAAGACGCAGGGCGCGGTGAACCGGTCGCAGCGCAGCGCGCCGATGAAGGTCAGGGTGTGCCACCGCCCATGGGGGGCAAAGCCGCGGACCCGCTCCCCTTTCGGCCCCCAGCCGCGCAGCGGGGCCATATTGGTCCGGATCCAGGTTTCATCAATGAATACCAGCCGTTCGGGATCAAGCTTTGCCTGCCACGCCTTCCAGCGCCTGCGATGGCGGGCGATGTCCGCGCGCGCCCGTTCAACGGCGAACAGGGTTTTTTTTAAAGCGCAGCCCTTCACGGCGCAGAAACAGCCATACCGTGCTGTGGGATACCCTGACACCCCGAGCGGCCAACTCGTCTCTCAACCGATGCAGCGTCAGATGCGGCTCCTGGTCGATCCGGCCGACAATGAACTCCCGATGGGGCTCAAGAACCCGGCGGCGGTGACCGCCCATCTTGCCGGGCGCAACACTCCCCGTCCGCCGGTAGCGCTGCGACCACTTAACCACGCTCGAAACCGCAACCCCAAACCGAGCCGCTACAGCGCGGCAACTCTCCCCCGCCAAAACCGCCAAAACAACACGCTCTCGCAAATCAATCGAATAAGGTCTCGCCATGAATGCTGGCCTCCTTGCCCAGCATCCATCTTGAATCATGGTTCGCCCATACTTGGGAATCCCTAAAATGATTCAATCAATCTCAAATACGCTCTAGTCGGCGTCCGGCTCCAGTTCGACGATCTCGAGCTTCCGTCCGGCGACGAGGACGGCGATGTCGCCGCGCTTCAGGGCGAGCGCGTCCTCTCCGAAGATCTTCCGCCGCCATCCGGCGAGCGCCGGCACGTCGGCCTTGTCGCCGAAGGCCGCCAGCCTCTCGATATCGTCGCTGTTGGCCACCAGGCGCTGCGCCACGTGATGCTCCTCGCACTTCATCTTGAGCAGCACCTTCATCAGGTCCGACACCGGGCCCAACCCGCAGGGCAGCGGCTCCTTCTTTTCGGGCCGGGGGCATTCCTCCATGGGGACGGCGAGGCCCCGTTCGACGGCCTCCAGAATGGCGCCGCCGGCCTCTCCTTCGGCCATCCGCTTGCCGAGGCCGCGGGTGCGCGCGAGATCGCCGGGCGACCGGGGCGCGTGGTGGGCGATTTCGACCAGGGCTTCGTCCCTCAGGACCCTGTTGCGGGGCAGGTCCCGGGCCTGGGCCTCCAACTCGCGCCAGCCGGCCACCTCCCGGAGGATGGCGAGAAAACGGGGCTTTGCGGATTTGCTTTTGACCCGTTTCCATGCCTGATCCGGTTCGGTCACATAGGTGCCGTGGGTGGTCAGGGTGCCGATTTCCTCTTCCAGCCATTCCCGGCGTCCGTTGTCGCCGAGCTTGTCGGACAGCTTGCGGTAGACGGTCCTGAGGTGGGTGACGTCGGCGAGCGCGTAGTTGATCTGCTTTTCGGTCAGCGGCCGGTGGGACCAGTCGGTAAAGCGGGACGACTTGTCGATTTCGGCGTTGGCCAGTTTCCGGACCAATGTCTCGTAGCCGACGGAATCGCCGAAACCGCAGACCATCGCGGCGACCTGGGTGTCGAACATGGGCGCCGGCAGTTCCCCCGTCAGGTGGTAGAAAATCTCCAGATCCTGGCGCGCCGCGTGGAAGACCTTCTGCACGCCCGGATTGCGCATCAGCTCGAAGACCGGCGTCAGATCCATGCCGTCGGCCAGCGCGTCGACGGCGGCGGCTTCGCCGTCTCCCGCCATCTGAATGACGCAAAGCTGCGGCCAATAGGTGCTCTCGCGCATGAACTCGGTGTCGACGGTGACGAATTCTTCGTTCGCCAACCGGTCGCAGAGTTCGGCCAACGCGGTATTGTCGGCGATCAGGGACATTGCCGCCCTTCTACACGGATTCGGGGGGCGTCAAAAGCACCGATAGCACGTCGCGGAGTTTCCATGCCCGGACGGCACGCTCAACGGAACGGATGGTTTTGGTTGCGGCCATGCTTTCAACCGGTGTACCAATTGCTGGTCGATCCGAAGGGGCGGGAACAGGGCGCGGCTTCCTTCCCCGCGGCTTCGCGGTGTTTCGGCGCCGAAGGGGATACGGACAACCGGATTATTCCCTCGACGGTGCTGGCCGCCGCCAAGCCGATTGAACGAAACGCGCATCATGGGAGACATTCATGTCCAAATTCATTTCCAAGCATCTGCTGCTGTCGGCCGGCGCCGCGGCGATGATGGCGGCCTCGCTCGCCTCGTCCCCGGCCGGCGCCGAGACCGAGATTCTGTTCAACCGCTTCGTCCCGGCGAAGCATCCGTTCAACGTCGGCATGTTCATCCCGTGGGCCAAGGACGTCGAGCGGGTGACCAACGGCAGCGTCAAGGTCAAGTTCACCGAAAAGTCGCTGGCCCCGCCGCCCAAGCAGTGGAACATGGTGTCCAAGGGCATCGCGGACGCCGCCATGCTGGCCAACAATTTCGAGTCCGGCCGGCTGCAGCTTCCGAATATCGCCCAGATTCCCTTCGGCGCCTCCTCGGCGGAAAAACGCGGCCTCGCCATGTGGCGCACCCATGTGAAATTCCTCGACAAGGCCAATGAATACAAGGGCATGAAACTCCTGGGGCAGTGGACGGTGTCCGCCGCCAGCTTCCTGGCCGACAAGCCCATTCTCAAGGTGGAAGACCTCAAGAACTACAAGGTCTGGGCGATCAACGGAATTCCCAACAGGATGATGAAGGAGCTGGGCGCGGTCGTCGTGTCTGTTCCGGGCGTCAAGATGTTCAACGTCGTTTCCAAGGGCATCGTCAAGGGCTCGGTGACGTCCCACTATCCGCTGATGACCTTCAAGCTGATGCCCTACATCACCGACATCACCGACATTCCCGGCGGTTTCCAGTCGAACAATTTCTCCTTCCTCTTCAGCGAGAAGAAGTGGAATGGCCTTACCGCCGGCGAACGCAAGGCGATCACCGGCATTTCCGGCGATACCATTGCGATCAACGCCGGCAAGCGGGTCGATTTCCTGAATGACCGGGCGAAGGAGGCGGCACTCAAGAAAGGGATCAAGTTCCACAAGGCCAGCCCCGAATTCGTGAAGGAAATCCGGGCCAGGACCCAGTTCGTCGTCGACGACTGGCTGAAGGTCGCCGATTCCAAGGGCGTCGACGGCAAGGCCGCTTTGGAATACTTCAAGTCCCAGTTCTGATTTCCGGGCGGTGAAAAACCGTGTCCGAAATTGAAATGCCGGGCGCCGATGATGGCGCCCGGCAGGCTAGCCCGCAGTCCAATTGGGTATTTACGGCGCTGAAGCTGATCGCGGCGGTGATGATATTCGCCATGGCCGCGCTGACTTTCGCCGATGTGATCGGCAGGTATGTGTTCAGCGCGCCGATCCAGGGCACGTTCGAGATCGTCGGTCTGCTGCTTGGGGTGGTGACGTTCGCCGCGCTTCCCCTGATTACATTGGCGCGGTCTCACATCACCGTGGATCTGTTCGACAGTTTCATCCGCGGAAGGTTCCGCTGGATTCAGCAGTTTACCATTCTGGCCGGCAGCGCCTGCGTCATCGCCTTCATCGCCGAACGTCTCATCGCGGCGGGGATCGACGAGGCCGAGGCCAATTTCGTCACCGAGGATCTGGGTCTTTCCCGGGCGCCGCTGCTCTACGGCCTGTCCTTCCTTTCGATGATCACGGTCGTCATTCTGATCGTCATGATGTGGCAGATGGCCACCGGCCGGCTGGCGGTCAAACCGCCGGATATCGACCGGCTGAAGACCGGTCCCGGCGACCGTCCGGCCCACTGACGGGTTGCGCGAACAACAGCTCATGACCGTATCCCTCATCGGCTTCGCCATTCTGTTCGTCATCGCCTTTCTGGGCTTTCCGCTGGGCTTCGCCATGCTGGCGGTGGGCGGAATCGGGTTCGGGATATTGCGGGGCGCCGGCCCGGCGCTCGAAATGGTCGTCCAGCAGATCATGGATGTCGTGCTCAACACCAATTTCGCCGTCCTGCCCATGTTCCTCCTGATGGGCTCCTTCGTCTTCCGCGCCGGCCTGTCGGACGATCTCTACGAGGCGGCGGACGCCTGGCTCGGCCATCACAAGGGCGGCCTGGCGATGGCGACCATCGCCGCCTGCGGCGGCTTCGCGGCGGTCTCGGGAAGCTCGCTGGCCACCGTCGCCACCATGGCCAAGGTCGCCATTCCCTCCATGCGGAAATACAAATACGCCGACAGCCTGGCGGCGGGCACCGTCGCCGCCGGCGGCACCCTCGGCATCCTCATCCCGCCGAGCGCCGCGCTGATCATCTACGGCATCCTCACCGAAGAGGGCATCGCCGAGCTGTTCGCCGCCGGCATCATTCCCGGCATCATTTCGGTTGTTCTCTACATCGCGGTGATCATGGTCATCACCGCCGTCCGGCCGGAAATGGGTCCCCGCGGCGAACGCACGGACTGGAACTTGCGGTTCCGGAAGCTTTACCGGGTCTGGGGGATCGTGCTGCTGTTCTTCCTCATCCTCGGCGGCATCACCTTCGGCGTTTTCACCCCCAACGAGGCGGGCGGCATCGGCGCCATCGGCGCGCTGTTGTTCGCCATGCTGCGCCGCCGGATGTCCTGGCCGGTCTTTTTCGAGTCCCTCGTCGAGGCGGCGCAGACCACAGCCATGGTGTTCATGATCGCCATCGGCGCCCTGATCCTGAACAATTTCATCGCCCTCGCCGGCATCTCCTCCGGGGTCGTGAACTGGATCGACTCCCTGAACCTGGCGCCGTTCGCGGTCCTTCTGGTCATCCTGGCGTTCTTCGTCGCGCTGGGGACGGTAGTCGAGGGGCTGGCGATGATCTTCCTGACCGTGCCGATCTTCGTTCCGGTGATCGAATCATTGGGCTACGACCTGATCTGGTTCGGGATCGTGCTGGTGATGATGACGGAAATCAGCCTGATCACGCCGCCCATCGGCCTCAACGTCTTCGTCATGAAGACCATGATGCCGGACGTGCCGCTCAACGTGATTTTCCGCGGGATCGGCCCGTTTTTCTGCGCCGATCTGGTTCGCCTCGCGATCGTCGTCGCCTTCCCGCCGGTCGCGCTCTGGCTGCCGGGTCTGGTTTACGGACACTTCTGACGGCCGCACCCCCTCACCCAGCTACGGCTATGGCTCGCAAGCTCGCCAAGTCGGTCAATCCCTGGAGGGGAATGACCTTACCTCCGCATCCCTCTCCCCCTCGAAGGGGGAGAGGGTTAGGGGGTCGGCCGCCGGGCTTCGATCCTGACCGACGTGACGAACGAGAACGGCCGGTGATCGGTGATCGCCACCCCTTCGAAGCCCGCCTCCGACAGGCGGGCCGCCATCCGGTCCTCGCTCTCGACGCCGCCGAGGGAGGCCGCGTCCGAGAGGGGGTCTTCGATCACTTCCCGCGGCAGTTCGCCCTCCGAAACCAGATCCCGGGCCCACAGGCGGCCGCCGGGGCGGAGGACGCGAAACGCCTCGGCGAGGGCCGCCCGCTTGTCGACGCAAAGATTGAGCGAGGCGTTGGCGACGATCAGGTCGGCGCGGGCGTCCGGGACCGGCAGCGCCTCCATGTCGCCCACGACCCCGTGGGGGACGCCGGCCAGCATGGCCGGGGTGAGGTCCAGGCCCAAAACCAGAACATTCGATTTCAGCCGATCTACTAGTAGGTAACCGTCGATCCCGGCCCCGCAGCCGAGATCGAGCGCGATCGCGGGGTTGAGCGCTTCCAGGGCATCGCCGCCGGGAAACGGATAGCCGCAGCCGGTGTAGCGTCCGGCGAGCCGGTTGGGCAGCCGGCCGACGGCGTCCGCCGGATAGCCGGCCTCCAAAAGGCGGCGCGCCCCGCCGGTGGGGAAGCTCTCTTCCCCGGCGAGGCGCGTGTAACGCCGGCGGATCCGGTCCTTGATCTGGCCGGCCCGGCTCCGGATGCCGGACCCGCCCGGGGCCGCCGCCACGGGCTAGTGGGGCATATGGTCCGGGTTCCAGAACTGGCCCGAGCGGATCATGCCGCCGATCCGCTCGCCGTGCTCGATCCAGCTGTTCTCGTTGAACGTGGCCTGCTCTTCGCTGTCGAACTCGACCCGCTCCACCCGGCAGTTCCACTTGCCGTTGCCGGCATCCCAGGCGCCTTCGGACGCATACTCGACCACCGCGTAGGACGGGCGGGGGTCGCCGTCCCAGCTCATGCCGACGGCCGCGGCGCAGACCAGGATCTGGGGCTTGCCGTTCTTCTTCGGGATGTGGCGGACCGACGGCCCGTGAATATGGCCGTGGGCGCCGACGTCGAAATCGAAATCGTCGAGCTTCTCGCCGATCTCGTCGTCGGTGAGCCGGAACGGGAAGGCGTCGCTGTCGCCGATGTCATAGGGCGTGCCGTGGAAGACGTGGAAGTTGCGGTTGATCTCCGGGGTGTAGGTGATGGAGAAGGGCCGCTTGTCGAGCCACTCGATCTGATCGTCGTTCATCCGCTCGCGGGTCATTTCCATCATCCGGAACATCCATTCCTGATGGGGGCTCTTCGGCGTGCCGGTTTCCCAGATTTTGCGGGTCACCCACAAATCGACGTTGCCGACGATCACGTCGATCCACGGACGGTCCATCATCCGCTGAACGATCTCGGCCGGTTCCGGACCCAGGCCGACGAGATCGCCGATGACGATGATCTTGTCGGGGTTCTCCTTCTCGACCGCGGCCTCCACGGCCTCCAGCTGCGGGATCTGGCCGTGAATGTCCGAGTAAAGGCAGTATTTGAATTTCATGCTCTCAACCTTCCTTTTCGATGCGTTCTTCTTACCGCGGGCGTAATCGGTCCGGGGTTCGAAGAACTTCGCGGCGGCCTCGTCCGCCGCCCAATCAATTAACGAATTCACGCGTACCGAATTCAAATCCCCCGGCGTCCGGGCGCCGCGCCTCCCCCATGGTTCCAACAAAGGGGTTCCCATATGGGGCTTCGCAGTATAGGCCCAAACGGCGGGTTGCGCATCTATAGCAAAACGGCCTCGCCCCATGCCATAGGATTCCCCGGAAATCTCGTTTTCGCATCACATGGACATACACGTTCGGCCGAGGGCCGGGGCGGGGGTGAAGCACTTGTCCCCTCTCCCAAACCTATTCCCCTCTCCCCCTTCTTCAGGGGAGAGGGTCAGGGTGAGGGGGTCACTAGAAATGAGTGTGAGGGGGTCACTAGAAATGAGTGTGAGGGGGTCACAAAAATGGGACGATGTGGAAATTCCCCCTCACCCAGCCCACCGGACCAGCTTCGCTGGCCGGAGGACAGGCATGGCTAGGCTAGGCTCGGCGTTCGCCTCGCCGAGCTTCCGCATGCCATTTCCTCCAGGGGAGAGGGAATAGGGGGCGAGGGAGTCCGATCGGGGCTGGCGCCGGGCGCGCGGTCGGGTATGTTGGGGACGGTTTCCAGAGGAGGGCGCCGCCCATGAACGATCAGGATCCCAACAAGCAGGCCCGGGAGGAATTCGCCGCCATGCGGGCGGCCATCGGCGGTATCGATGAAAGCGCCCGGCGGCTGCTGTTCACCGAGGCGCGGACGGTCAACGGATGGCTCGACCGCGACGTGTCGGACGGCCGGATCCGAGAGATCTTCGACCTGATGAAGATGGCGCCGACCAGCGCCAACGTCTCCCCGGCGCGGCTCACCGTGGTGCGCAGCCCGGAAGGCAAGGAGCGGCTCCGCCCGGCGCTCTCGGGCGGCAACCTGGACAAGACCATGGCGGCGCCCGCGACCTTCATCGTCGCCTACGACCTGGATTTCGCCGGAAGGCTCGATTTCCTGTTCCCCCACGACGCCGGCGCGGCAAGCTGGTTCGCGGGCGAGGAGATGACCTTCGAGACCGCGTTCCGCAACGGCACCCTGCAGGGGGCCTATCTGATCATGGCGGCGCGGGCCGTCGGCCTCGATTGCGGGCCCATGTCCGGGTTCGACAACGCCGTGGTCGACGAGGCGTTCTACGCCGGCACCCGGGTCAGATCGAACTTCCTCTGCAACGTGGGCTACGGCGACCCGGCGAGCATCTTCGCCAGGAGCCCCCGCTTCGCCTTCGACGACGTGTGCGAGATCGTGTAGCCGATCCGCCCGGCGAAGCGTCATGGCCGGGCCGGTGGGGCAGGGCATGACGACTTGCGGACTACCGCGCGCGGGCTAAATGTATGGATGACTGCCGCCGGTCTATCCGAATCGCACCCGTCTCCCTTCGCTCCTGCGGAGCTTGGGGAGACACTCCTACGCCTAAGCGCCTTCGACCGCCAGGCCGGGGCGGCCTGCCATCCGAAGTCCGCCTACGCCGTCCGAAAGTCGGCTTCGGCCGACTGAAGGCCGGAGGCGTAGGGTGGCGTTTTGGTTTGGAGGGACGAGCTATGCGTTTTTGTACGACCTTATCGGTGCGTTACCTCCCGAACGGGTGACACTAAATAACTATTAATGTCCATGAATGACTATTACAACGAAAACGGCCCAGTTGGAACATATTTATAAATCATGGTTTTTCAACACCTTGCCGCTATGCATAAAATGCATGGCTCGCGTCTGTCCGCCGGCGGCTTCATCGGCCCCGGCGGCGGCGCGTGCCGGCTTGACAAAACCCGGCCCGGCGGTGTCTATGCGCCGGACTTCCAACCCTTGGAATTCGAGACATGACCGGCGATCCCCCGACCCATCCCTACCGCAGCCACACCTGTGGCGATCTGCGGCCCAAGCACGAAGGCCGGACCGTCCGGCTGTCCGGCTGGGTGCACCGGAAGCGGGACCACGGCAACCTGCTGTTCGTCGACGTCCGGGACCATTTCGGCCTCACCCAGTGCGTCATCGAATCCTCGAGCGATCTCTTCGAGGCCGTCGAAACGGCGCGCCCGGAAAGCGTCGTGACGGTGAGCGGAAACGTGGTCCGGCGCTCCGACGACACCATCAATCCCAGCCTGCCCACCGGCCACGTCGAGGTGCGAATCCGGGAGTTCACGGTCGAATCTCCGGCCGACGTGCTGCCGATCCAGGTGGCCGGAGAGGAGGAATTTCCCGAGGAACTCAGGCTCAAATACCGTTTTCTCGATCTCCGCCGGGACGGCGCGCGGGAGAACATCGTGCTCCGCAGCCGGGTGATTTCGTCGATCCGCCGGCGGATGACCGAGGGCGGCTTCCTGGAGATGCAGACCCCCATCCTGACGGCGTCGTCCCCCGAGGGGGCCCGCGACTACCTGGTGCCGAGCCGGGTCCATCCGGGCAAGTTCTACGCGCTGCCGCAGGCGCCGCAGATGTTCAAGCAGCTCATCATGGTCGCCGGGTTCGACAAGTACTTCCAGATCGCGCCGTGCTTCCGGGACGAGGACGCCCGCGCCGACCGGTCGCCGGGCGAGTTCTACCAGCTGGATCTCGAAATGTCGTTCTGCACCCAGGACGACGTGTTCGAGGCGCTGGAACCCGTTCTCGCGGGCGTCTTCGAGGAGTTCTCCCGGGGCCGCCGCGTCACGCCGGCGCCGTTTCCCAGGATACCGTTCGCCGAGGCCATGAGCAAATACGGCACCGACAAGCCCGACCTCCGTAACCCCATCGAGATGTTCGACGCGTCGGACGCCTTCGCCGGGTCGGGCTTCAAGATTTTCGCCGATATGCTGGCCAAGAACGACCGGGCCCGGGTCTGGGCCATCCCGGCCAAGGGCGGCGGCAGCCGGGCGTTCTGCGACCGGATGAATTCATGGGCCCAGGCGGAAGGCCAGCCGGGCCTCGGCTACATCTTCTTCCGCGGCGGCGAGGGCGCGGGCCCGCTGGCCAAGAACATCGGTCCCGAGCGGACCGAACGGCTGCGCACGGCCGCGGGCCTGGAAGACGGGGATGCGGTGTTTTTCGTCGCCGGGGTGCCGAGGGAGTTCCAGCCCTTCGCGGCGGCCGCGCGGATCAGGATCGGCGGCGAACTGGAACTTTGCGAGGACGGGGTGTTCAAGTTCTGCTGGATCGTCGACTACCCCATGTACGAGATCGACGAGAAGACCGGCGGGCTCGACTTCAGCCACAACCCGTTCTCCATGCCCCAGGGCGGGCTGGAGGCGCTCGAAACCAAGGATCCCCTGGACATCCTGGCCTATCAGTACGACATCGTGTGCAACGGCGTCGAACTGTCCAGCGGGGCGATCCGGAACCACCGGGCCGACATCATGATCAAGGCCTTCGGGATCGTCGGATATACGGCGGACGAGGTCGAGGCCGAGTTCGGCGGCATGCTCAACGCCTTCCGCTACGGCGCCCCCCCCCACGGCGGCTCGGCCCCCGGTATCGACCGGATCGTCATGCTTCTGGCCGACGAGCCCAACATCCGCGAGGTGACCCTGTTCCCGATGAATCAGCAGGCCGAGGACCTGATGCTCGGCGCCCCGTCGGGGATCGATGCGGCGCGGTACAAGGAGCTGCACATCAAGCTCGACCTTCCGAAGGAGTCGTCAAATCGCAGCCCAAATGGTCGCCCTGAACGTACACGCAAACTCGATTTGGGCTGATAAAGAGAAGAAACGGGACACGGCCGGGTAACCGTTTGGATACACCGGCCATATATTGACTCGAACGGAACGCAAACAGGAAGCCTTGCCCGATGGACCGCCCGGCACCGCAAGATCGATTGTTTCGTTGGCGTCGCCGGCTGCGTGCGGGTTCGACACCGTGACGCCAGGCGAGTTCATCGACAAGTGGCGGGCGTCGGAGTTGAAGGAAAGCTCCGCCTCGCAGGAACACTTCATCGACCTTTGCCGCCTGCTCGGCGAACCGACCCCGGCGGAAGCCGACCCGGCGGGCGAGTGGTATTGCTTCGAGCGCGGCGCGCGGAAGGACACCGGCGGCGACGGCTGGGCCGACGTGTGGAGGCGCGGCTGCTTCGCGTGGGAGTACAAGGGGCGCCGCGCGGACCTCGATGCGGCGTTCAATCAGTTGCGGCAGTACGCGCTCGCCCTGGAGAATCCGCCGCTCCTGATCGTCTCCGACATGGTGCGGTTCCGCATCCGCACCAACTGGACGAACAGCGTGAGCGAGACGCACGAGTTCACGCTCGACGATCTTGCCGACGGCGCGACACGCGACAAGCTCAAGTGGGCGATGTCGGAGCCGGAACGTCTGCGGCCCGGCGAGACGCGGCAGACGGTGACGGAGCGCGCGGCGGCCACCTTCGCGGAACTTGCCCAGGGCTTGCGGGGGCGGGGCCACGATCCGCAGACGGTGGCGCATTTCGTGAACCGGCTGGTGTTCTGCATGTTCGCGGAGGACGTGGGCCTCCTGCCGGGCAACATGTTCACCCGGATGCTGGAGCAGGCGCGCGGGCGGCCCGACGAATTCGCGGAGCTTGCCCGGGATTTGTTCGGGGCGATGTCCGTTGGAGGCCGCGTCGGGTTCGAGTCCGTGGCCTGGTTCAACGGCGGCCTATTCGACGACGACGCGGCGTTGCCGCTCGACAAGGATGGGATCGAGATCGCGCTCAAGGCGGCGGCGCTCGACTGGTCGGAGATCGACCCGTCGATCCTCGGCACCTTGTTCGAGCGCGGCCTCGACCCGGACAAGCGTTCGCAGCTCGGGGCGCACTACACCGACCGGGACAAGATCATGCGGATCGTCGATCCGGTGATCGTGCGTCCGCTGCTCGCGGAGTGGGAGACGGCGAAGGCCGACATCGCGGCGATGGCCGAACGCGCGGACGCGGCGGGCTCGCCGGCGGCGCGGACACGGCTGCGGGGGCAGGCGGTGGAGGCGCTGCGCGCCTTCCTCGAACGGCTACGGCGGTTCACCGTTCTCGATCCGGCCTGCGGGTCGGGGAACTTCCTCTATCTCGCGCTCCAGGCGCTCAAGGACATGGAGCACCGGGTCCAGCTCGAAGCGGAGGCGCTCGGCCTTGAGCGCGGGTTTCCGGCGGTCGGCCCGGCGAACGTGAAGGGCATCGAGATCAACGCCTACGCCGCCGAACTCGCCCGCGTGTCGGTGTGGATCGGCGAAATCCAGTGGATGCGGCGCAACGGGTTCAGCAACTCGACCAACCCGGTTCTCGACCCGCTCGACACCATCGAGTGCCGGGACGCCATCCTTGCGCCGGACGGTGGCAAGCCGGACTGGCCGGAGGCCGATGCCGTGATCGGCAACCCGCCGTTTCTGGGCGGCAAACTGCTGATCGGCGGACTGGGTGAGGATTACGTGTCGCGGATGTTCGCGACGTGGAAGGGCCGCGTGCCCCGCGAGGCCGATCTCGTCTGCTACTGGTTCGTGAAGGCGGGAGAGCAAGTCGCATCGGGCAAGGCGGCGCGCGTCGGCCTTGTCGCAACCAACTCGATACGCGGCGGCGCGAACCGGCGGGCGTTGCGGACAGCGACCCAAGAACGCCCGATCTTCGACGTCTGGTCGGATGAGCCATGGGTGATCGACGGTGCGGCGGTGCGGGTGTCGCTGGTCTGCTTCTCCAGTGCGGACGATGCGTACAGGCCGGAGACGCGGTTGGACGGCGAACTTGCCGACGAAATCCATTCCGACCTCACGGCCAGTCGCGGCGGAACCGGGATCGACCTGACCGGAGCGAAACGCCTGTCCGCGAACATCGGGGTTGGGTTCATGGGCGATACGAAGGGAGGGCCGTTCGACGTTTCCGGCGATTTGGCTCGGGAGTGGCTGAGCCTCCCGGCCAATCCGAACGGCCGGGCCAATGCCGACGTGCTCAAGCCTTGGGTCAACGGCATGGACCTTACCCGCCGCCCGGCGGGCAAGTGGATTGTGGATTTCGGTTGGGACATGTCGGAGGCCGAAACCGCGCTCTACGAAGCGCCCTATGCGCACGTCAAGGACCACGTCTGGCCGATGCGGCAGCGAAATCGCCGGGAGTCATATCGCCTTAACTGGTGGCGGCATGTCGAGCCGAGACAGGGGATGTGGCAGGCGCTCAACGGCCTGTCGCGCTTCATCGCGACGCCTACTGTGGCAAAGCACCGCCTGTTCGCATGGCTCGACGCGCGGATTTGCCCTGACCACCAATTAATCGTCATCGCCCGGAACGACGACACGGCCTTTGGCATCCTGCACAGCCGTTTCCACGAGGCATGGTCGCTGCGGCTCGGCACCAGTCTGGAGGATCGCCCGCGCTACACCCCGACCAGCACCTTCGAGACATTTCCCTTCCCGGAGGGCCTGTCGCCGGACATTCCCGCCGCCGAATATACCGATGACCCGCGCGCCGTCGCCATTGCTGAGGCGGCACGGCGGCTGGTTGAGTTGCGCGACCGCTGGCTCAACCCGCCCGAATGGGTGGAGTGGGTGGACGAGCCCGTGCCGGGCTATCCGAAGCGCCCGGTCGCCCGCGATGAAGCGACAGCAAAGGAACTCAAGGCCCGAACGCTGACCAACCTCTACAACGACCGCCCGCAATGGCTCGCCGACGCCCACGCCGTTCTCGACGCCGCCGTGGCGGCGGCCTATGGGTGGGATGTGGGGATTTCGGAGGAGGAAGCGTTGAAGGAGTTGCTGGCGTTGAATTTGTCGGCCAATTCTACCTGAATGTTGTGCGGATTGGAGTAAGGTAGCATGACGACCGAGGCCCTGTTGCAGGATAAGTTCGTTGCGTTTGTAGATATTCTGGGATTCGAATCCAAGGTGGATTCTCTTGAAGAAGGTGAAGGGCCTGGATTATCTGACTTGCTTGAACTTTGTTCGAAGCTATCCCAGAAATCGCATGTGGACGGCATTACCGAATATGGGCCAGTCATTTGTCCGGCGAGTCGATATACCTCCCGTGGGCTGGATTACGAAGTCACTCAAGTTTCAGATTGTGCGGTTATATCGGCGGAAGTATCCCCTGCTGGAATAATAAACCTCTTGCAACATGTATCGGCATGCGTTTTTGGATTGCTGACAAGAGGGGTAATGGTGCGTGGATACGTTACCAGGGGGGCCATATACCACAGAGAAAATCAATTCATCGGAAAAGGATATCAGCACGCGTTCCAAAAGGAGAAGCAAGTCAGTGCTTTCCGTCTGTCGACAGACAGTACTTCTACACCGTTTGTGGAAATAGATGCGGACGTGGTCAAGTACATCAAAGAAGAAACGGATCAATGTGTAAGGGAAATTTTCAAGAGGCTGACCAAGGAAGACGACAACGGGATTGCAGTTGTATTTCCGTTTTATAAATTGTCCAACTTGGCTGGGCAGAATATTGGCGACGAAGAGAAATGCAGAGAAAGTCTAAAGGTGGTTCGAAAATGGATCGCCGATTTCCTAGAGAAGCTGAATGCCCAATCGCCTAGTTCGGATACTCGTGCAAATTCAAAGGCCGTGTACTACAGAAATTTTCTTAAGGAGCAACTGGAGGAATGTGACCAAATTGAGGAACTCTTGCATACGTTGAAACAGCCTGCGGTGAAAGCGCGATTTGACAAAAACCTTAATGTGGTCTGGGACTGTTAGGGCGCGAGGCAGAACGAATGGATGTCGTGAGTTGCAGAGGCAGACAATATGAACTTCTTCCGGACGTGTTCTATCACTTGACTACTCCCGGTGGTTTGCTTCTTTGGAATGTACGCATCTGGGAAGGATTGGCACCATCTACTTCTTTATTGTCAGACGAATCGCAGTTGTCAGGATTCACAACTAGCTACAATTCGTGCAATCTACAGCCCCGCAAGGAACATTTATGGGAAGAAGTTCGTCGAGTGGAGTTCGCCCATCTGCCGACACGCCGCAAGGCATTGTTCCTTTTTGATTGCTTCGATAATGCGCGTAGAGCCCAACAACAATGGTTTCCCAATGAATCGCGGCATCTGCTGACGGCGCGCGTCGTAAGGACAGCAGTATTGCACAAGGCCGATGCTCGGTGGCTCGAAACAGCGGAGCACGAGTGGGGCTTGGCAGCGCGTCGGTACTGGTCGGGGGAACTTACCGATGATCCCATCGTCGAGGTCATCGTCTACGGACGGGTGTATTTCCCGGATTGGCGCGAACCACCCTTTGGAGAGCCGGTGCATTTTGGCGAGCCATCTGAGCCTGAGTGAGCTTTGCCTGCTTGCGGACTTCGCGCGGGGTCACGGGCGCATGGATGACGGCGGGGCCTTCCCCCTTTGCATGGGCCAGCGCCTCGTCGAGGGACTGAATCAGGTCTTCTCCGAACGTGCTCATTTTCTCTCCTTTCCGCCGCTCTCAAGCGCGGCAACCACGGCGCGGATCATCCATATCGCCCGGGTGAAATCAACCGCGGTCGGCGTCACCCCGTTGAATCGGCGCGAGCTGGATATTCGATTCCAAACCCAACCGCTTGCACCGCAATGGACAAGAGCGCGAATTTATCGACATTTTTTTTCCGTGCCTCGCGGCGCGTTTTCCATTGATTTTCCAAACAGCTATCCTTTTTTCGGGTTAAAATTCTACGATTTTATGAAAAAAATTCAAAAAAAGCTTGCGACATATGCGACAGATATGGTATGTATTTTTCCCAGAATCGGGAGCCGTGCGCGCTGCTCCAGTTGTTTGAATTATAGCCGCCGTTTCCGGCGGCTTTTTCGCGCCGGGTCCAAGCCCGCCGCGGAGACACGGAAGCAGTAAGGCGGCCCGATTTTTCCCCTTGGCCCGCCCCACCCAAGCAGCCTTGGGCCGCGAAGGCCGGAAGGGTGAGGGGATGCGGCCGGGCCCGGGCGGCCATGGTAACGTCAAGAGTTATGTGTCAGGGAGACTGGGGTACTGATTCCCTGAGACTTGTTTTCGTGAATGAAGACCGCGAAGAGGATGCGGTCCATTGAGGTTTTATCCTTGAAGGTTCCCATGGGCCGGGTTCGTCTGCGAACCTCGCGGAACCTCCGTTCGATGGCATTGGTGGTCCTGACCTGCTTTCGCTCGGCGAGGTCCTTGTAGCGGAAGCAGGTGAGCAGGTCGTCGAGGTCGTTGCGCAGGCAGGCGACGGCCTTGGGGTAGGTATCTTCCCAGGCGTCGGCGAAGCGGCGGGCGGCGGTCTCGGCCTTGCGGCGGTTGGGGGCATTCATGACGGCGTGGACGTCGGCCTTGACGGCCTGCTGGTCGGCTACGCGGACCTTGTTGAGGATGTTCCTGATTTTGTGCGCCCAGCACCTCTGAACGGGGATGCCGTGATAGACGATCGGCAAGGCGGCGAGCAGGCCTTGGCCGCCATCAACGCAGATCATCTCAAGGCCCTCGCCGGTGAGGCCGCGGCGGTGCAACGCGGTGAGGAAGCGCTCCCACTCCGCGGCGCTCTCGCTGGCGGCGAGTTGGAAGTCGATAATCTCCTTCTTGCCGTCGTGCCGTATGCCCAGCGCCACCAGGACCGGCCTCCTGAGCGCGCCGGCGCCGGTCTTGCAGGCCAGCACCACGCCGTCGAGCATCAGCGCCTTGTAGGCGTTCTTCAGCGGCCGGCGGTGGAATGCGGCGACCGACAGATCGAGGGTCTTGGCGACCCGGCTCACCGTCGCGGCCGAGACCGGACGCCCGAGCAGGGCAAGCAGGACCTCGCCGACCTTGCGGGTCGAGAGCCCCAGCACGAAGCCGGCCAGGATGGCGCGGTCGATCTCTGGAGCGCGCCTTGCGTAGCTCTTCAGAACCTCGGTCGGGCAGAAGTGCCGGGTGCGCGGCACGTTGAGCTCGATGTCGCCGAGCTCGCTGAGCAGGCGGCGCCGGTAGGTGCCGTTGCGCCGGTCGCGCATAGCGCTGCCATCGAGGCCGTCGAGCCAGCGATCCACCGCCTCGGCCATCCGGCCCTCGATGATCTCGGCCAGCGCCTGGCGGCCAAGCGGGCGATAACCCTCGCCCCAGTCCAATCCGCCTGCTTGCATCTCCTTCACCACCTCAAAGGCTTGTGGTAGGTTCTCAATCGTTACAGCTTGCTGTGGCATCGGGGTGCTCCTTCTTGCGGTTGTCGTAAACCACAGGGAGTACCCCATTCCCAACTGACACATAAATTTTTACGTCACCGCGGCCATTTGCCCCTTCGAATCGGCCCTCGAATTAGGTAGGTTGTGGGAGGAAAACGAGGAGCCCTGGCGTGAGCGGAAACAGGCATCCGAAGCGATCGCCCGGCCGGGCGCCGGCAGTTCTGCCGGCGATTTCTTTGGCCATCTTGGCCGTCGGCCTTCCTTGGGGCGGGGAGGCGCGCGCCGGCGGCCTCGTCGATCACCGGGCGACCTACGCCATGAATTTGGTGCGGTCCAGCGGCCAGGGCGGCATTGCCGGCGCCCGCGGCGCCATGGTCTACGAGTTTCGCGACACCTGCGACGGCTGGCAGGTCGATACCAAGGTCTACCTGCGCCTCCGGTCGGGGCGCGGCCCGGAGATGGAGAGCGTCCGGCTGGTTTCCTCATGGGAGGCCAAGGACGGTTCCGGTTTCCGGTTCCGCGTGACCGAAAAGACCGGCGGCGAGGTCAGCGAGGAAATCAGGGGGGTTGCGGTCACCGGCGAAGACGGCGGCATCGCCGAATATACCCGGCCGAAATCGTTCACCGTCAAGCTGCCCAAGGACACCGTGTTTCCGACCGCCCACCTGCGGAGCCTGATCAAGACCGGCAGCGACGGCGGGAAACACTTGAGCCGCGTGCTGTTCGACGGCGCGACCCTCGAAAATCCCTACGTGGTCGGCGCGCAGGTGCGGCCGCGCGGCGGCGCGCCGGATGCCTGGGTCGCGCGGATGGCCTATTTTCCCTTCAACAGCAGGGCTCAGACGCCCGAGTTCGAGCTCGGGGTCAGTTACGGGGACGACGGGGTCGTGCAGTCGGTCCTCCAGGATTTCGGAGACTACCAGATCGAAGCCAGGATCACGCGGCTGGAAAAGCTCGACGCGCCTATTTGCTAGAGCGTTTCATATTTTGACGGAAGCGTATCCTGCGTTTTTGAAGTAGTTGGCGCATTGCTGTGGCTCGATGGTGTCGATGAGGCTCCCGAGATGGCGCCATAAGTCGTCGATCTCCCGCTTCTGGGCGTTTCTCATCCAGTGCTTGATTTGGGCAAAGGTCTGCTCGATGGGATTGAGGTCGGGGGAATATTTGGGCAGGAGCCACAGCTTGGCTCCGGCGGCACGGATGGCGTTTCGCACGGCTTTTGACTTGTGGCTGCCGAGATTGTCCATGATGACGATGTCGCCGGGCACCAGGGTCGGCACGAGCAGCTGCTCGACGTAGGCGCGGAAGCACACGCCATTGATGGGGCCGTCGAAGACGCAGGGCGCGGTGAACCGGTCGCAGCGCAGCGCGCCGATGAAGGTCAGGGTGTGCCACCGCCCATGGGGGGCAAAGCCGCGGACCCGCTCCCCTTTCGGCCCCCAGCCGCGCAGCGGGGCCATATTGGTCCGGATCCAGGTTTCATCAATGAATACCAGCCGTTCGGGATCAAGCTTTGCCTGCCACGCCTTCCAGCGCCTGCGATGGCGGGCGATGTCCGCGCGCGCCCGTTCAACGGCGAACAGGGTTTTTTTTAAAGCGCAGCCCTTCACGGCGCAGAAACAGCCATACCGTGCTGTGGGATACCCTGACACCCCGAGCGGCCAACTCGTCTCTCAACCGATGCAGCGTCAGATGCGGCTCCTGGTCGATCCGGCCGACAATGAACTCCCGATGGGGCTCAAGAACCCGGCGGCGGTGACCGCCCATCTTGCCGGGCGCAACACTCCCCGTCCGCCGGTAGCGCTGCGACCACTTAACCACGCTCGAAACCGCAACCCCAAACCGAGCCGCTACAGCGCGGCAACTCTCCCCCGCCAAAACCGCCAAAACAACACGCTCTCGCAAATCAATCGAATAAGGTCTCGCCATGAATGCTGGCCTCCTTGCCCAGCATCCATCTTGAATCATGGTTCGCCCATACTTGGGAATCCCTAAAATGATTCAATCAATCTCAAATACGCTCTAGAGCCTCGGGTGTTTAATCTGCAACATACCCAGCATCTTTGAGGTAATTCCTGCATTCCTGTGGGTCGAAGAGGGCGCAGATGTCGCCGACAGCGCGCCAGAGGGCTTCATAGGTGCGTGCTTTGGCTTTTCTGAGCAGGGCCTTTAGCTTAGCGAAGGCCATTTCGATGGGATTGAGGTCTGGAGAGTATTTGGGCAGGAACAGGAACCAGGCGCCCCGCTCGGCAAGGGCCTTTGCCGCCCGCGGACTTTTGTGGACATTGAGATTGTCGAGGATCACCACATCGCCGGGTTTCAAGCTCGGCGCCAGCTGAGTGCGGACATAAGCATCGAAGGCTGGGCCGTCCATGGCGCCGTCGACAATCCAGGGAGCGACCAGTCCATCGCAGCGCAGCCCCGCGATGAAGGTTTGCGTCTGCCACTTGCCGAAGGGCGCATCGGCCATGAGCCGCTCTCCCCGGAGACTGCGCCCGCGCAACGGCGTCATGTTGGTCTTCACGCTCGTCTCGTCGAGAAAGACGAGCCGCGCCGGCTGGCGGCGCATGAAGGGTTGGCGACGGTTAATCCATGTCCGGCGCGCCGCTTTGACGTCAGAGCGTTCTTTCTCCGAGGCCAGCAGCGTTTTTTTTATAGGTGAAGCCCGCCTTGCACAGCAGTTTGGACAGATTCGACGGGTCGGCCGTGATGCCATGTTCCGCCTCCAGCCAGACCGCGAGGGTCGGCATGGTGATGTCAGGCTGAGCCTTCACCTTCTCGATAAGGGCCGCACGATAGGGGCCAAGCTTGCCGGACCCCTTGGAACGGCCCTGCTTGGCCGGCTCAACCGAACCGGTGGCCGCATAGCGGGCCTGAACCCGCACCGCCGTCGACGGAGCAACCTCAAACTGCTCCGCAACCTCCCGACGAGACTTGCCCGCCGATATCCCCCGCACCATACGTAAACGAAGATCCGTCGAAATCGCTCTGCCCATAACAGCACCTCCTGGGCACAGGGAATCACCATTTCAAATAAAAGGGAATCCCCAACGATTCAAAATTCACGCCCGAGGCTCTAGCCCGACTTCCGCAACTTGGCAGTCGATTCGGCTAATTTGACGATTTTTGGGCTCGGGAAGTGTCGGATTTCGGGGCTTTGGGTCTCTGGAACCGCGTGTAGTGCCGTTTACGGCTCATTCCGTCCTCCTTCCAAGAGGTCATAGTGCGCCAAACTCTCTCAACAAATCCGGACCACTTCTAGGGGAGCACTCCAATGAGGGAAAAGGGTTTTCTGCGCTAGTCGCGTCGACCATCGATCAGAATGAATGCGACCTTACACGGCGAGGACGATCGATTACTCCATGCGTGGTTTGTGCCGCGTTGGATCATAAAATCGCCAGCTCGCAAAATAGTTTCGTCTTCATCCAGAATGGCGAATATTTCTCCCTCAAGTACGACGGCATAGTCCACCGTATCCGTTTGATGCATTCCCGGATGCCGCTGCTGATTGTTACTACGATCAGCATCCTTGAACACCTGCGAGAAAGCTGCCCGTATCTGACGCGCCGCCTCCTCTTTGTTCTCCGGTTCCGGCGGGAACTCAATAACTCTTAGGACTGTCCCTCCGCTTGGCGGCGCAACACCTTCACAGTCTTCAATTGTATCGGATTCATGAATACTGACCGGCGATTCACCGCTACGCCAGATATTCGTTGAATAGTACCCTGGGCGGCCGGCAACAGATCTTACGGAGGGCGAGTATCCGTCACTTGTGATGATTGATCGACCGTTCTCATCAAATCCGGTGATGACCCGCCTGATACGACCCTCAGTCATTACTTTTCTCCATTTTAATTGGTGAGAGTTGGTCCTCGCGCTCGGAAATTCGTGAGCCGAGATAGAACGCCACGGCGAAATTTGGTCTCTCTTTAATGCGCTCCCACCAATCAGTCACTGACGGTAGATCTGACCATATGTGCTCCATTCCGAGATCGACCATGCGGTCAAAAACTGGCGTTACGACGACATCAGCTAAGGTATATGCGTCACCCATCAACCAGGGTGCTCCGCTGACAGCATGCTCGACACGCTCGGCTGTCTGCCGCAATCGGTCGAGTGAAGATTGATACTCTTCATCACTAAATCCATCCCGCCCCATCTTCCGGTAAAACTCCGTTCGAAGCGGACGCACCTTGGCTTCCTCGGCAAACTCCTCATCGCTGAGGTGCTGAAAGTGCTGCACAAACACATTTTGGAACGATGGGAAGCGAATAGCGGATGTTGGAACCTCTTCGATAAACCGCATCCATGTGCGCATTCGAGCACGCTCGTACAGGTCATCCGGAACCAATCTCGGTTCAGGAAAAATCTCGTCCAGATATTCAACGATCACCGACGAATCGACGACTGGCCGCCTAGAGAGTTTTCTGATCTGACGGAATCGTTAGGGATTCCCAAAGTCTCTGATTTCTGATTCAAGATGTGGGCTGGTGAAGGAGGCCAGCCTGCATGACGAGACCACTTTCGAATGATCTACGACATCGGTTGGTTGCGGCGGTGGACGGCGGGATGTCGCGTCGGTCTGCGGCGAAGGTTTTTGGGGTTGCGGCCTCGACGGCGATCAAATGGGTTGATCAGTGGCGGCAGCGGGGTGATGTGCGGCCCCGGCCGCAAGGCGGGGACCGCCGCTCTCACCGCCTTGAAGCGTATGCCGAGGAGGTTCTGGCGCTTGTCACGGAGACACCGGACATCACCCTGGCCGAGATCGCAGCCTGTCTGGAGGAGGTGCACGGGCTTCGGGTTGCCCCGAGCACGGTCTGGCGGCTGCTCGACCGCCACGGCATGACCTTCAAAAAAAAACCGCGCACGCCAGCGAGCAGCAACGTCCTGATGTCTTGGCGCGCCGGCAGGCCTGGGCCGAGGCGCAGCCCGGCCTGATGCCGGAGCGGCTGGTCTTCATCGACGAGACCGGCACATCGACCAAGATGGCCCGGCGCTATGGCCGCGCGCCGCGCGGGCAGCGCTGCCAAGCCGCCATCCCTCACGGCCACTGGAAGACCACCACTTTGGTCGCTGCTCTCACGCTCGACGGCATCCTCGCCCCCATGACCATCGATGGGGCGATGACCGGGGCAGCCTTCCTTGCCTATGTCGAGCAAATCCTGGTCCCAACCCTCAAACCCGGAGACATCGTCATTATGGACAATCTGCCAGCCCATAAGCCCGCCAGCGTGCGTAAGGCCATCGAAGACGCCGGCGCCGAGCTCCGCTTCCTGCCGCCCTACTCACCCGACTTCAACCCAATCGAGATGGCCTTCGCAAAGCTCAAGGCCCTCCTCAAAAAGACCGCAGCCAGAACCGTCGACGACCTCTACGACGCCATCGCAACCGCCATCGACACAGTCACCCAATCCGAGTGCCAAAACTACTTCACTGCCGCAGGCTATGACCGGGTGTGATCAGAAAATGCTCTAGCATGTCGCAAAGTCGGCACAACGCCGTTTGGGTTCATCGCAAGGTATTCCGGCGTAAGATGATCCTTGGTGCGAAAGTTGATGAGACGGCTTTTGAAAGTCAGTTTCTTTTCTGCCAAAACCAACCGAACTTTCTGGCTACAGGTCGAATAATCAGAGTGAAAAAGCTCAAGCTCGCTATCAATTTCGTCGATCATCTCTGAAATCTCATATGAACACGAGTGCAAGAGGAGGGAACAAAACCATAAGCATCAGCACTAAGACCATTGCCAGCGCAAACGGTGCGGCCCCAAGGAAGATGTCATTCAATGAAATCTCGTCGTCATCCAGGTTGGCTCGGATAACGAAACACGCAATCCCCAGTGGTGGCGTGAGCAATCCGATCTCCACGGCGATGACCGTAATGATACCGAACCAAACGAGGTCGACGCCGAGACTGGCCATTACAGGCACGACCAATGGCAGGAGAATCAGCATGATAGAAGCGGAATCGAGAATAGTGCCAAGCAGCACAATCACGATTAAATAAACTAATAGAATGGCCAAGAACCCGAGGTCCGTCTCTTCGATCCAGGTCCCCATAAAATCGGGCAATCCGGACAAGGCCAACATGTTTGCGTAAAGGTGGGCCGCGATTAGAAGGAACGAGATCGATGCCGTCACGTATCCGGCTTCCATCGCTACCGACCAGAATTTTTTCCAGTCCAGTTTCTTTTTCCCGACCGCCAAAACGAGCGCAGCAAGCGCCCCAACGCCACCCGCCTCCGTCGGTGTGAAGATGCCACCATAGATGCCGCCAAGCACAATAACGACGAGACCCAAAATTGGCAGAATCTTTATCCAAAGTTCGCTGATCGAGAGAAGAGACTCACTTACTTCTCGTGCTTCCCCAATTGCGGCACCCGTTCCAACAAAAGACGGAAATAATCTGATCAGTAGTGTGATCAGCATTGCAAATGCAAGGGCAAGCGCTATCCCTGGCAAAATGCCGGCTGTGAACATTTGACCGATCGAGACTTCTGCAACGATCCCATACAGGATTAGCAACAAGCTGGGAGGAATAAGCATCCCCAAGACCGAACTACCGGCCACAACGCCTACTGAAAACCGTTTGGCGTAACCCAGCCGAATAAGTTCCGGCACAGCTATTTTCGTGAATACTGAGGCAGAGGCGATAGTCGTACCTTGAACGGCGGCGAACACGGCGTTCGCCGCAACCGTGGACATGCCGAGCCCACCACGCGCTTTTCGAAACACTTGATTGCAAACATCGAAGGTATCTCGCCCAATATCCGATGCACCGACAAGGAGACCCATGAACACAAAGAGTGGAATTACACCGAAGGCATATCCGGCAATACTTTCTAGTGCAGCTAATGAAAGCATGTTACCTGCAACGATGATGTTGCCCTTCATTGCCCATACGCCAATGAACGACAACAACAACAGAGTGATGGCCACATGCATCCCTGATTGAATCAGAATTAGGATACCGACGATCGAGAGGAGGCCGATTTCGATATCGCTCAATTCATCATGCTCCCGCCAGACGTGCTGCGGAGAGCACAACGAATGTCCCGAAACGCGTGCATCATATATTGTAAACTCGCACCGAGACTCCCGATCAAGATGATCGCAAGGATGGGCCAAATAGGCGCGGTAAAATCACCCTCCGTCCCGATGTACTCGTCAATATCCCAGGCTTTTTCGAAACGTCGAACCGTAAAGAAGAAAATCGTCCCGAGCAGCGCCGCGCCAATCAGGTTTTGCACGGCCTGAACCAATAGACCCGCCCGTTCGTTTCTAGCCATCAACTTACTGAGCAAGACATCTGATTTGATAAACCGGTTCCGACGGAGGGTATGTGTAATTTGAAGGAACACGATCGCCACGATGGATATGCTGACCAACTCCGGGACACCGCGGACCGGGCTGCTAAACACTGCGCGGCCAAATACGTCCGAGTTGATGAGTAACATCACGGCAATGATCCATAGAGCACCAGCTCCACAGGCCAACGCCGAGAGAGCATTAAAAAATTGGTCAAACGAGTTGGGACGAGAGATTTCGTCTCCCGTCCCTGAACTCAACGGCGTGTCGCGGTGATCCGCCAACGTTAGGTTTCCCGGCTCGCTGTCAGCTACTCTTTGTCCCAATTCCGGGCAAAAGTGATCCCGGCAGCACGAGCAGTATCCATATAGGCCTTGAGTGTCTTGGAACCAGGCTGTCCCTTCTCATCGAGACGCTTGGCCCAATCCTGGGCGATATTCGGCAAACTCATCGCCCAACGTCGCCGTTCTGCAAATGACATTTCGTGGATCTTCACGCCTTTTGATTGAGCCAGTTTCAATGCCCCGGCCCCACCGTTCATATAGTGGCCGACTGATTTTTCTCGATATCCTGGAAGGACCTTGTTGATGACGTCTTTTACCTCTGCTGGCAACGAATCCCACTTGTCTTTGTTCATGGTAATGGAGCTGGAGAACATCGCACCGAAACTTACCTTGGTGAGATTCTGCGTCACTTCATAATATTTGAAAGCCGGAATTGATGAGCCGAAGACGACAAGTCCATCATAAACACCGGTTTTTACGGCGTTGTAATAGGTTGTCAGGTTTCCGCGGACTGGGGTCGCCCCCGTTCCCCGGATCCAGGTGGCTGCGATACCACCAGCGCCAAGCTTTCTGCCCTTTAGGTCTTCGATCCTGGTAACCGGCCAGGTGGTGAGGATGTGATAGTCGTCCACGCCAACGCGGGCGAGTAGTCGCTGACCGAACTTGGAATAGGCGGCGGTCATCTCCGGCACCTGTTTGTTGACGTCATCGACGATGCTGATGATCTTGTCCAGGTTGCCCGTACTAAAAGGGGCCACATAAGAAATTGATTCGAGCGGCGCTTTGGCTGATTCAAACAGCATGCCGACATGTCCTATGTCTGCCAGTCCCTCTTCAACTGCCTCAAAGACGGCGGGTGGCTTTGCTACCGAGCCTGCATAGGCTTGTGTCCACTTAATCTTGTACTTGCTGCCCTTCGCAGCAAGGCGTTTGGTCACCTCTGGAATAAAGTGGTTCTTCAGGTATTTGACCGACCCAACAACCGGTGGATGTCCTGAGATGACGGTAAGTTTAATTTCTTCCGCTGATAACGGCTTGCTGAGCGATCCCGCAACGGCGACTGCAACGCCTAAACTCATCGAAATTAGTTTGGTCCCATTTTTTCCAGACATACTGCGCTCCTGTACATTGCATTGGTATTAGATTACTTGGTGATGAGGGGTTCTAACAGGGCAATCGCATTAGCCTATTTCGGCGATGAGTTTTCGGAGGAAGTTGTCGCTCCACCCGGCGCGATTGAACTTGAGACGGTTTGATCCCTTGTCCTTGTTGCGTTTGATGACGTTGAGGGCGAGGCGTCTGAGGAGAGCGAGGTTTTCCGGGGCGTTGTCCTTGCGGGCTCGGGCCTGATCTTCGTCCATGACCACATCGAGCACCCAATGGAGTTGGTTCTCGATCCCCCAGTGTCCGCGGACGAGGCGGTTCAGTTCGTCGGCGGTGAGCGGCCAGGAGGCGATGAAGTAGCGCACCGCTGTCGTGGCCCGGCCGTCGGTCTCGCGGCTGGAGGTGACCTTGCCGACAGCGGCCAGGGCCGGCCACCGGTGGGCTTCGGCGAGCCAGTCCATATCGTGCAGCACCTCGGCGCGGCGGGTTTCGATGCGGCCGTGGCCGGCGTCCACCGTCTGGTCCACGCCGTCGGCGGGCGCCTGGGGATCGTCCAGCAGCAGTTTGACGTCGGCGAGAAGGTCGGGCTGGTTGGCCTTCAGCGCCATCAGGTAATCGGCGCCGGCCTCGTGGATGTCGCGGGCCGTGCCGCTCTGGCAGTGCATGGCGTCCATGGTCATCACCGCGCCTTCGAGGCTGAGCAGCTTGAGCAAGGCCGGCACGGCGGTGATCTCGTTGCTCGCGCCCACGTTCATCTGGCCTAGAACCAGCCGCTGATCGGCGGCCCAGGCGCTGACCAGGTGGAGCGGCGAGGTTCCGGAGGCCCGATCGAAGGAGCGCCTCAGGCTCTTGCCATCAATCGCAACAACCTCCGCCCGGGCGGTCGCGAAATCGGACATGAAGCGCTGGAAGGCGGCATGAAAGGCCCGCGGGTCCAACAACCGGAACAGCCGCGAGAAGGTGTCGTGGCTGGGCGGGCCAGCGGGCAGGGTCAGGAACTCGCGCAGCACCTCTTCCTTGGCCTCGGCGAAGTCCGCCATGTCAACGCACGACGTGCTTCCACACAGCGCCGCGCACAGCGCCATGAACAGCATCTCAAGAAGATCATGACGCAACGCGTTGCCCGTGCGCGGATCATCAAGACCCGAAAAACTCTCCCGAAATCTCTCCACCGAAACCTCCATCAAACGTCAAAGAAGCTCCAGCAGCAGCGATACTCATTTCCATTCCGTTTACGAAGCCATTCCGTTCACGAACCAAATCAAATGCGATTGCCCTGGGGCCGGTTGTGCAATTCGCCGGGGACCGTTATAGACATGGGATGCCGCGCTGTTTCAAACCGGTTGCGTTGCTTCTGTTTCTCGTGGTTCTCGCCGCCTGCGACCGGGAGGCGTACATCTTCACCCCGAACGAATTCGACCGTTCACGCCCGGGGTTCGGGCGTGAATTGATGGATCGTTCGGAACTGCAGATTTGCTACAGCAGACAGATAACGACGCAGGAAGCTCTGCTCGACATGGCGGCCAAGGAATGCGGCCGGTTTGGAAAACAGGCCGTGTTCAGCCATCACGAATCCCTGGAGTGCCCGTTGGTGACGCCGACGCGGGCTCATTTCCGGTGCGTCGCCCCCTCGGCAAAGCCGTCGCGCTGACCGATTTCCGATACCTATTGATATGATAGGGTTTTGAGGCTCGCGAGGTCTG
This sequence comes from Rhodospirillales bacterium, assembly GCA_965221855.1. Lineage (GTDB taxonomy): Bacteria > Pseudomonadota > Alphaproteobacteria > Rhodospirillales > UBA2165 > JAJDXO01. The sequence goes on from CBDCSV010000001.1 coordinate 197,733, forward strand.
GTGCGATAGGGTGCGGAGAGTGACGACAGTGATGCAAGTCCTTGCGGCGGCCATCGCGGTCTATGGCCTGCTGGTCGCGGCGCTTTATCTCGGCCAACGGAACCTGATCTATTTTCCGAGTTCGGGGCATCTCGATCCCGGGTCCTTCGGCGTTCCCGAATTCGAGGTCGTGCGCCTCGAAACCGGCGACGGGTTGCCCCTCGCCGCCTGGTGGCGCCCGCCGCGGGACGGCAACTGGACCCTAATTCTTTTCCACGGCAATGCCGGTCACATCGGCCATCGGGCAAACAAGGTCGCGCCGTTTCTGCGTGAGGGGAGGGGCGTCCTTCTGGTCGAATATCGCGGATACGGGCCCAATCCGGGATATCCGACGGAGCAGGGGTTGTATGCCGACGCCGACGCCGCCATGTCATTCGTTTCGCGGCAGGGAATCGAACCGCGGCGCATCGTCCTCTACGGCGAATCCCTGGGCACGGGTGTCGCCGTGGAGACCGCGGTTCGCCATCCGATCGGCGCCTTGGTCCTGGAGGCGCCCTTCACCTCCGTCCCGGATATGGCCCGGTACCGGCTGCCGTTCGTCCCGGTCCGGCGGCTGGTCAAGGACCGATTCGACTCGGCGTCGAAGATCGGCGAGCTGAGGGTCCCCGTCATGGTCATCCACGGCGGCCGCGACAGGACCATCCCGATCCGCTTCGGCCGGCGCTTGTTCGATCGGATCTCGGCCGAGAAGGAGTTCGTCCATTTGCCGGCGGCCGGTCACAACGATCTGTTCGATTTCGGCGCGCGGGAGCGCGCGGCCGATTTCGTCGACCGGATCATGGGCAGTGGCGGCGATATGCCGGGCTCGCCGCCGGCGACGAACTGATAACGGGCGTCGAGGGTGCGGGGCATCCAGAAAATAAGAATCTCACCACAGAGGCACAGAGGTCACTGAGGAGGAATGATTAACTCCTACTATCTCACTGCCTCACTGTCTCTGTGGTTCAATAATTGGAAACGTGGATACTCCGGACTTGCGCCGGGGTATGACGGATTAGGAGGGTTCCAACAATACACGTCATGCCATCTCCGTGCGGGGCATCCAGGATATTCCCCCTCACCCAGCGCCGTCCCTAGGTCGGATTCAGGCCGCGGAGTCGCTCTTTTCGGCCAATGACGCCAGGCGTTCCGGGGTGTCCACATCGAACAACACGCCATCATCCTCGACGATCACCTCATGGACCTTGTCGGCGTGGTCTTCCAGCAGGTGGCGGGCGCCGACATCGCCGCTCAGATGCAGCATTTCGCCGAAAAACTGCGCGCCCCAGAGTACGGGGTTGCCGCGCTTCCGGCCGTGAACCGGCACGCAAATGGCGCGGCCTTCCACGGGATCGAACGCCCGTATGAGGTCCCTGAGGTGCCCGGCGGTGACCATCGGCATGTCGCCAAGACAGACGACCGCCGCCCCGATGCCGTCCGGCAGCGCCGAAAGTCCGCTCTTCAGCGAGGTGCTCATACCGCTCGCATGGTCCGGGTTATGCACCAGCGTCACCGGCAGGCCGGCCAGGGCCGCACCGACCTTCTCGGGTTCATGGCCTGTTACGACGATCACATCCTCGCCGACGGCGTCCAGGACCGTTTCCACGACCCGCCGGACCATCGGCGCGCCGTCCACGTCGGCCAACAGCTTGTTGGCCGGACCCATGCGGCGGGATGCGCCCGCAGCGAGCACGATTGCCGCCGTCCGGGTCTCCGGCGACGATGCCGCGGCGGCGGCCTCTGCGAGGTCGCGCTGCTGGCCGCGTTCGCTGATTTCCTTGAGCAGGCCGCCCGCCCCCATTCGCATGATGTCGGTGCCGGTTACCGGCAGGTCGGCGAGAGCGCGCCACAGCACCCAGTCGAACCCGTTCAGTTTGGGGGAACGCGCGCAGCCGGGCATTCCGATGACCGGCGCGTCCTCCCAATGACCGACAAACAATAAATTCCCCGGATCGACGGGCATGCCGAAATGTTCGATCGTGCCGCCGGCCTCGACGACGGCGCCCGGGGCCACGTCTTCCCTGTCGACGGTCGCCGAGGCCCCGAAGATCAGGAACAGATCGGCCCCGCCGCGTTTCAATTCGTAGAGTGATCTGGTTACCGCGCCGTGTTCGTGGCCGCACCTGATCTCACGGAAGATGTGACTGCCGAAATCGGCCACCCGGGCTTCTGTGATTTCCAGCGTCTTGTCGAGGACGCTTTCCTTCAGTCCCGGGAGCCGTGTCTGGATGAGGCCGATCTTCTTGTTGCCGAACGGGCTCACCCCGATCAGTTGATCGGCTTCGTTGGCGACGGCGAGGACCGTTTCCAGGACCGCTCGCCTGACGGCGAAGGGAATGATCTTGATGGTCGCGACCATCTGGCCGGGCGCAACAACGTCAAAGGGTTCGAGTGTCGCCACCGTGACCGCCTCGTCGATCAGGTTCAGGCGGTCGAGCTTTTCCCGGTCCACGGCCAGCACGCCGTGTTCCTCGGCGATCAGGTTGCAGCGGCCGGTGAAGGCTTCGCCGGCCCGCAGGTTTCGTCCCGCCGCCAGCGCCCCGCAGACGGCTGCCGCCGCCTCATCCTCGGGAACGTCTTCGGCATCGAGCCTGGCGACGATGACCGTTTCAATTCCGGCCTCCTGCAGGAGCGCGATATCTTCCTCGCTCAGCAACTGGCCTTTCTTGAGCTTGCGCCCCGGAAGCTTTGCCGAATGAGCGAGGAAGGCGCCTGCCGCCTCGCCGACCGGGATGGGCCCGAATTTCATCAGACGCCGGTCTTGCCGTGTTTGGCGGCGACGATCTCGGAGAGGATCGAAACGGCAATCTCCGAGGGTGATTTGGATCCGATATCCAGCCCGATGGGGGCGTGGATGCGGTCGATGTCCCCGTCGGTGAACCCGGCTTCCTTGAGCCGCTCTACGCGGGAGGCGTGGGTGCGTTTGCTGCCCAGCGCGCCGATGTAGAAGGCATCCGACTTCAGCGCCCGGTCGAGGGCGGGATCATCCAGCTTCGGATCGTGGGTCAGGGTAACGATCGCGGTCCGGCCGTCCGGCTTGATTTCATCCATCGCGTCGTCGGGCCATTCGTCGTTCAGGCTAACCTCCGGGAACCGGTCCGCGGTGGCGAACGATCCGCGGGGGTCGACCACCGTTACGTCAAATCCGGCCAGGGCGGCCATGGGCACGAGTGACTGGGCGATATGGACCGCGCCCACGCACACCATCCTGAGCGGCGTGTTGAACACCCGGACGAACAGGTTTCGGCCGCCGTCTTCGATGACCCGGCTGACGTCCGAGCGCAGCGCCTGACGCACCTCGGAGACCACGCCGTCGGGCAATGCCAGGCCGCCGTCGACGCCGTCGGGGCGGACCAGGCAGCGTTCGCCGGTTTCGATATCGGTGACCGTGGCCACGGGGCGCTCGGAAATCAGCCGCTCCAGCATCTCCCGGTCGGCTTCCTTCTCCACCAATACCTTGATGTCGCCGCCGCAGGCGAGGCCGACTTCCCACGCCTGTTCGTTGGTGACCCCGAATTCCAGGGTGCGCGGCTTCCCGTCCTCGATGGACTGCAGGGCCTCTCCGACCACCGCGCCCTCGATGCAGCCGCCCGACACGGAGCCCACGAAGGCGCCGTCGCCGTCGACCGCCAACTGGCTGCCGACCGGACGCGGCGACGAGCCCCAGGTCCCGATGACCGTCGCCAAGGCGACGTTCTTGCCGGACCCGAGCCAGTCGGTTGCCTGTTCCAGTACTTCGTCGGCTTCGCCCATCGCTTCCCCGCGATTATGACATCCGACCTAATTTAGGCAGCCAATGCCCGTTTCGCCATAACCGTTACCAGGTGCGCGCGGTATTCGGCGCTGGCGTGGATGTCCTCGTTGAGGCCGTCGGCCGATACCTTGATGCCGGCGACCGCGTCCGGGGACCAGTCGGCGTTAAGCGCCTCTTCCATTTCCGGCACCCGGTAGACGCAGGCGCCGGCGCCGGTCACCGCCACCCGGGCGCCGTCCGGGGTCTTGGCGACGAACACCCCGACGATCGGATAACGGGAGGCCGGGTTCGGGAAATGCATATAGCCGGCGGCCTCGGGAACCGGGAACGAAACTTGGGTGATCAGCTCGCCCTCGTCGAGCGCGGTGGTGAACATGCCCTCGAAGAAGTCATCCGCGGCGATGGTCCGCCGGTCCGTGTGTATGGTGGCGTTGAGCGCCAGCACGGCGGACGGATAGCTGGCCGCCGGGTCGTTGTTGGCCAGTGAGCCGCCGATGGTGCCGCGATTCCGCACCATGGGATCGCCGATGGTGCCCGCAAGATGGGCGAGGGCGGGAATCTTCGATTGCACCAGATCGGACGTGTTGACGTCGTGATGAACGGTCATGGCTTTGATGACAATGTTGCCGCCGTCCTCGGAGATGCCGCGAAGATCGTCCAGGTCGCCGAGGTCGACCAGATCGGACGGCTGGTCGAGGCGCTGCTTGAGCACCGGCAGCAGGGTCATGCCGCCGGCCAAATAGCGCGCATCATCGGCGCCGCCGAACTTGGATTTGGCGTCGTCGGCCGACGACGCTCTGTGATACTCGAAATCGTACATGGTGGTTCCCCTAGCCCCGCATCGTCTCTTGTGCGGCCAGAATGGCTTCGACGATGTTGTGGTAGCCCGTGCACCGGCAGAAATTACCCTCGAGGCCGTGCCGGACTTCCTTTTCGCTCATGTTCGGATTGTCGTTCACCAGGCCGATGGCGCTCATCACCATGCCCGGCGTGCAGAACCCGCATTGCAGGGCGTGATGTTCGCGGAAGGCCTCCTGCATGGGATGCAGCTTGTCGCCGTCGGCGAGGCCCTCGATGGTGAGGACATCGGAGCCGTCCACATGCGCCGCGAGCAGCGTGCAGGATTTCATGGCGCGGCCGTCCACGTGCACCGCGCAGGCGCCGCATTGGGTGGTGTCACAGCCGACATGCGTCCCGGTCAGGCCGAGATGCTCCCGCAGGAACTGAACGAGGAGCGTCCGGCCCTCGACTTCCCCCGTGACCTCCTTGCCGTTGACGGTCATCTTTATGTTGTACGAAGACATCGGAGTCTCATCTCCCTTGGTTTGGCGCCGAGACGGCGCAACGCCCCGGTATGCTTGGCGCGTATATTTGCAGAACGCCCGGGGCCGGGCAAATTTTTTTAGGTCCCCGTCCGCAACGCGGATTTGGGGCATCGGGTGGGTCGCCGGGGCTCTCGTCGAGGGTTTCTCGCCCGTTCCGGCATTCGGTTTTGTTCCGGCGATGCATGTGGGATGGGCATCGGCGTCCAGCCGGTGCCGGCGCGCCTCTACAGGTAAAAGGCGGTCAGGAAGATCGCCAAGACCACGGTAATCACCAGCGTCGCCTGGCCGATTTCCTGGGTTCGGGCCAGCAGCCCCTTCGGTCCGTGATAGTGGAAGACGGCATCGATCACCCGGTTCAGCATGCCGCCGAAATCCGCATAGATGGTCTTGAGCGCGTTGCTGGTCCGCTCGGCGAGGAAAATCGTCCAATCGCGCCCCAGCCGCCGGTAGACCCAGTCGAAATCCAAAACGGTCGAGCGCAGCTCCTTCGGATAAAGGCCGGTGCGCTGAAGGACGGCGAAGGCCAGCGCCGAGAACATCAGCAGCTGCAAATCGCTGACGACGTGGTCGGTGGTGTACGGCACATAGGTGACCGGGAACGGCAGCATGGCGTAGAGGGGATCGGGATAGACGCCGATGCCGACGCAGAGCGCGGCGGCAAGTCCCATGGCGACCAGCATGTTGGGCGGCGCTTCCCCGGGCCGCTTGCCGGAATCGTGGGCGAAGAAGGCGAAGTACGGAATCTTGATGCCCGAATGGTAGAACACGGCGGCGGAGGAGAACAGGAGGACGAGGTAGGGAACGAGATGCCCCTCGGCGGCGGCCGCGGTCAGGATCATGGTCTTGGTGACGAATCCCGAGAACAGCGGAAAGGCCGAGGCCGCAGCCGCGCCGACGACGCAGAACCCGGTCGTCCACGGCATGGTCCGGTAGAGCCCGCCGAGCTCCGATCCCTTGGCGGTCCCCGTCCGATGCAGCACCGCCCCCATGCTCATGAGCAGCAAAGCCTTGTAGAGAATGTGGGCGAAGGCGTGGCTCGCGGCGCCGTTGATGGCGAGTTCGGTGCCGATGCCGACGCCGGCAACCATGAAGCCCAGCTGGTTGTTGAGGCTGTAGGCCAGCACCCGGCGGAGGTCGTTCTCGATAATCGCGTAGAAGATCGGCCACGCGGACATGAAGATGCCGATCCAGATCAGCAAATCGGTGCCGGGGTAACCCCGCGCCAACGCATAGACGGCGAGTTTGGTGGTGAACGCGGAAAGAAATACCGTGCCGGTGGGCGAGGCCTCGGGATAGGAGTCCTGAACCCAGTTGTGCAGCAGCGGGAAGGCGCACTTGATGCCGAAGGCCGCCAGGATCAGCCAGCCGCCCAGGCTCTCGATCCCGATGAAGTCGAAGGCGAATGAGCCGGTTTCCCTGGCGAGCACCACCGCGCCGGCGGCCAGCAGCACGCCCGAAAGCACCTGGATGATCAGGTAGCGCATGCCGGCCTGGTAGGAGCGTTCCGTTTTTCCGGCCCAAACGACGAACACCGACGTGACCGCCGTCAGCTCCCAGTAGACGAACAGCGTGATCAGGTCGCCGGCGAAGGTGGCGCCGATGGCCGAGCCCATGTAGGCGAGGGCGGCGGTCTGTTCCGTCCGGTCGTCGTTGTGGAGGGCATAGATGATGCCGAGGATCGCCGCGATGTAGAAGATGGCGCCGAAAATGATGCTCAGCTTATCGATCCGGACATGGACGAGGTCGAAGCCGAACAGGCTCATTTGGCCGTAGCTGCCGGGGTCCAGGGAGAACAGCTGCCATATCCCGATCAGCGGCAGCGCCAGCATGTAGGCCCCGCGCACCCGCGAGGGCAGGAATGGCACCAGGACGGCGCCGGCGATCATGATCAGTCCGGGCGGGATGCTAGCGATCATAGTAATCCTCGTCCCGCATCACGATCTTGCGCAATTGCTTGGCTGCCAGCACCAGCAGGAACGGCAACACGAAACCGTAGAAGGCGAAAAATCCGAACAGGCTTTCGAAGCCGAATTTGTCATGCTTGTGGAGAAACAGGTCGACCGACAGCAAGGCGGCGCAGACCGCCGCCAGCGCCCAGAAAATCCTGCGCACGTTCCCGGGGTGGTCGATCCAGTTGGGCTTCTCGCCCTCGGCCTTGCGGTCCGGATGATGGAACATTTGGTCGTCCATGCCGTTGCCGCTCCGTCAGTTGGCCGTGATGGGTTCGAGAAGCCGGGCGATGTCGCCGGCGTAGAAGAACAGCGCGAAGGCGCCTGCCGCGGTTGCGCAAATGGCGATAAGACAGGGCAGGGGCGCCTCCCGGATACCGCCCTCCGCCGTTGCCGCGGCGCCCGCCGACCTGGCGTCGGGGGGCCGCAGGAATGCCCGGGTGACGACCGGTATCAGGTAGGCGGCGCTCAACAGCGAAGAAAGCATGAAGACGGCCACGTATATGATCTGGTCCGCCTCGGCCGCCCCCATCATCAGGTGGAACTTGCTCCACGTGCCGCCGAGGGGCGGAATGCCGATGATGCTGAGGGACGCCACGGCAAACGCGCCTATGGTGATCGGCATGGTCCGTCCGATCCCGTTGAGCTGGCTGATTTCGGTCTTGTGCGCGGCGGTGTAGATGGCGCCGGCGCAGAAGAAGAGGGTGATCTTGCCCATGGCGTGCATGGCGAGGTGCATGCCGCCGCCGATGATGCCGGCGGCCGTCGCCAGGGCGGCGCCGAGAACGATATAGGACAACTGGCTCACGGTCGAATAGGCGAGCCGGGCCTTCAGGTTGTCCTTGCGCATGGCGACGATCGACGAAAAGAGAAGCGTGCCGGCCGCCGCGATCATCAGCCAGTCGGACGCGCTGGTCTCGGCGAGGAATTCGTAGCCGAAGATGTAGACCACGACCTTGAGCACGGTGAAGACGCCGGCCTTGACCACGGCCACCGCATGGAGCAGCGCGCTCACCGGGGTCGGCGCGACCATCGCCGCCGGCAGCCAGCGGTGGACCGGCATCAGGGCCGCTTTGCCGATGCCGAACATGTAGAGCGCCAGCAGGACGGCTACCATGACGCCTTCGACCCTGCCCTCCAGGATGCCGCCCTGTTTGAAATCCAGGGTTCCGGTGAGTTGCCAGGTCCAGATCATGCCGAACAGCAGCAAGCCGATGGACGTCGACAGCAGAATGCCCACGTAGGTCCGCGCCGACCGCATGGTCGCCGGGTCGCCATGGTGGGCGACCAGCGGATAGGTCGACAGGGTCAGGACCTCGTAGAAGATGAACAGGGTCAGCATGTTGCCGGAGAAGGCCACGCCGGCGGCGCTCGCCAGCGCGATGGCGAAAAAGAAATAGAAACGGGTTTGGTGCGCTTCCCGGTTTCCCCGCATGTAGCCGATGGAGTAGACCGAATTGACGATCCACAGGCCGGAGGAGACCAGCCCGAACAGCATTCCCAACGGTTCGATGGTCAGCCGGATGGCGAGGCCGGGAATGATTTCCCACAGCACCGCGTCGGGCCGCGCCCCGGCCAGGACGGAGGGCGTAATGGAGGCGACGGTTATGAACATGATCGCCGCGGTCGTCAGCGTGACCGCCTCGCGCAGATTCGGCCACTTGCCGGCGAGCAGGATGAACACCGAGCCGATCAGCGGCACGGCGATGGCTAGTTGGGCGAGGGTCTCGGGCGTCACGCGGCTTCTCCGGCCAACTTATCCTCCCATCAGGAACGTGGCTGCGGCGCGGGCCGTGCCGACGGTCAAATCCGTGTCGATGCCGAAATACACATTCGCTCCGACCAATACCCACATGGGCACCAGCATCGCCAACGGCGCTTCGCCGATGGTTGCGGCTCCCGCCGGCCGCTCGCGGAAATAGGCGACCTCGATGACCCGCCACATGTAAATGACCGCCAGAAGGGAACTGAACAATATAGCGGCGGCCAGGAGCCACCATTCCTTTTCCAGCGAGGCGAGGATCAGATACCATTTGCTGACGAAGCCGACGGTAAGCGGGATGCCGATCAGGCTGAGACCGCCGGCGACGAACGCGGCCATGGTCCAGGGCATGACTTTTGCGAGGCCCGCCATGTCGTCGACGTTCACCGAACGGATGCGGAAGAATACGCATCCCAAGGCCAGGAACAGGGCGCCCTTCATCAGCGCATGGTTGAACAGGTGAAGTATGCCGGCCGTCAGACCCGTGATGGTGACCAGACTGATGCCGATGAGCATGTAGCCGATCTGGGCGACGCTGGAATAGGCGAGCAGCCGCTTGACGTTGGTCTGGAAGATGGCGACCGCCGACATGGCGACGATGGCGACGAGACTGAGCGCCAGCAGAATCTCGTCGACCGGCAAGGTCTCGAAGACGCCGCCCTTGAACAGCGTGTAGTAGATGCGAATCAGGACATAGACGGCGACCTTGGTGGCTGTCGCGGCGAGGAAGGCCGTGACCACCGACGGGGCGTAGGTGTAGGCGTTCGGCAGCCAGACATGGACCGGGAACAGGCCGAGTTTCAGCCCGATCCCCACCGTCAGGAAGGCGACGGCGGCCAGGATGGTCCGGGTCTCCGCGACCTCGGGCAGACGGTTCACCAGGTCGGCCATGTTGAGGGTGCCGGTCATCTGATACATCAGGCCGACGCCGATGACGTAAAAGGTCGCGCCTAACGTGCCGAGGACGAGATAGCGGAACGCGGCGGTCAACGCGCGCCGTTCGGCGCCCAGGCTCACCATCACATAGGTGGAAAGCGATGAAATCTCCAAGAAGACGAACAGGTTGAACGTATCGCCCGTCGTCGCGATTCCGAGCAGGCCCGACAACGTCAGCAGGTACATGGTATAGAACAGGTAGATGCGGTCCCGGGGAATCTCCGCCTCCACGCTCTGGCGCGCGTACAGCATGGTCACCGCGCCGATGCCCGAAACGATGACGATCAGATAAGCGGCGAGCATGTCGACCCGGTATTCGATGCCCCAAGGCGCTGCCCAGTCCCCGATTTCGTAACTGACGATCTCTCCCCCGGAGACGATCAGGAGGAGGGCGAGGGAGTCGGCCAAGGTGAACCAGCTGATGATCAGGGCCAGGAGCCAGGCGCCGGTGGGGGAGCGGCTGAACAATAGCCCGAGCGGCGCGCCGATCAGCGGGATGATCACATGGAGGATCGGGAGGTTGGCCGAGATCATGGCTCGCTCTCCTCTCCATGTTCCTCCATATCCCGGATTCGGTCGTCTTCGATGGTGCCGAATTCCTCCTTGATGCGGACGATAAGGGCGAGCCCGAGCGCCGTCGTCGCGACACCGACGACGATGGCGGTCAGGATCAATACGTGGGGCAGGGGATTGGAGTAGAGGGTGAATCCCTCGGCGGCGATCGGCGCGGTGCCGCCGAACACGTTGCTCATCGAGATGTAGAAGACGAAGACGGCGACCTGGAAGATGCTCAAGCCGACCATCTTCTTGATCATGTTTTCCTGGGCGATGACGATATAGAAGCCGGCCATCATCAGGACGATGACGATCCAGTAGTTGAACAGGCCGATGACCGTCTCCATGGCTCAGATGTCCTGTCCGGCGAAGACGTAGAAGATCGCGATCATGGTCGAGGAAACGGTCAATCCGACGCCGAGTTCGACGAGAAGAATGCCGTAGTGCTGTCCGGCGACCGGCGTCGGCCCGAGGACGTTGTAGTCGAGGAATTCGCTGCCGAGGAACATTCCCGCGAGACCCACGAAGGAGTAGAGCAGGACGCCGCCCGCCAGCAGGATCCTGTTGACCCACGCCGGCATGACCTTTCGGCCGTTCTCGATCCCGAATATCAGCGCATAGAGGATGAACGCCGCGGCGAAGATGGCGCCGGCCTGGAACCCGCCGCCGGGCCCGAAATCGCCGTGGAATTGAACATACAGCGCGAAGAGCAGGATGTAGGGAATCATGAGCTTCGCGACGACGCGGAGAATGGAATGGCGGTTCATGCGCGTTCCTCCTCCGCGTTATCGCCGTTTTCGTCCTTGACGCCGGGGCGCCAGCGCCGCCGGCCGCGGCCGAGAATGACCAGCACCCCGGCGCCAGCGGTGAAAATCACCACCACCTCGCCCAGCGTGTCGTAGCCTCGATAGCTGGCCAGCACCGAGGTCACCATATTGGGCAGACCCGTTTCCTTGGGCGACTCCTGGATGTAGCGGGGCGCCACATGCCTGTTTGCCGGCGCTTCGGGGTCGCCGTAGTGGGGCATGTCCAGCGTTCCCCAGATCAGCATGGCTCCGGTGGCGACCACGATGACCAGCGGCACCATCCGAACGGGTTTATGCTTTTCCTCCACGTTGACGTGGGTGAGCGCGAGCGTCGCCAGGAACAGCAGCGTCGATACCCCGGCGCCGACGGCGGCCTCGGTAAACGCGACGTCCACCGCCGTCAGGTGTACGTACAGCACCGCCGCCAGCAACGAGAAGATGCCGCTCAGCATGACCACCGCGAACATCAGGTGGGACCGGACGATGGCGATGGCGACGGCGGCCATCAGGAGCAGCAGGAAGATATCGATGAAGATATCCACGGGGTTCATTCGGCGCCCCCGTCATCCAGGCTTTTGCCGTCTTTCGGGCGCCGGTCCTCGGCAACCCGGGGCTTGATTCCCGACGCCAGGGCCGCCTGGGCCAATGCGTGGGACGCGGTCGGGCTGGCGAAAAACGTGAAGACGACGATCAGCAGCAGCTTCGCCGTGACCAGGGTGAACCCGGCCTGGAACGCCATGCCGACGACCAGCAGGAAGGTGGCGAGCGTATCGGTGACCCCGGCGGCGTGCATGCGGGTATAAACGTCGGGCAATCGCAGAATCCCGATGCCCCCGGCGACGACCAGGAAGCTGCCGGCGAGGATGAATATCCAGCTCGCGATATCGGCGGCCATTACAGGTCCCCCAGATCGTCGCCGGCATGGGGCAAGCCGAGATGGCTGTAGCGAAAGAATTTCATCACCGCGATGACACCGACGAAATTGATCAGTGCGTAGACCAGGGCGATATCGAGAAATTCCGGCCGCTCGATCAGAAAACCAAGCACCGCGATCAGCAGCAGCGACTTGGTGCCGAACATGTTCACCGCGACAACCCGGTCATAGAAGGTCGGACCCTTGGTGGCCCGGATGATCGCCATGACCATGGTGACGAGAATGGCGGCGGCGGCGGCGGTAAACATCAGGTCTTCGCCTCCGGCGCGCCGTCTTCGCCGGCGCCTTCCATACGGCTCGCCATGCGGTCCATCAGGCCGGCTTGCAGTTCGTCGGCGGCGCCCGACGTGAGCGCATGAACCTCGAGTTCGTCATCGATGATGTCGACGGTCACCGTGCCGGGCGTCAGGGTGATGGAGTTGGCGTACACCACGTGCCCGAGTTCCGATTTTTGGGAGGCCTTGACCCGGAACATGGTCGGGCTGATGGGTAGCGACGGCGTGAGGATGATCCGGACGACGTCCACGTTGGCCTTTACGATCTCCCAACCCAGCCACAACAGATATATCGGAGCCGCGAAGCCGAGGTGAATGGGGAAACCCTCGTGATCGATCACGTTCATCCGGTGGGTGATATAGACCACCAGGACGCATGATCCGACGCCCAGTCCGATCAGGAGCGGTGAAAAATGCCCGGAGAGCAGCAGCCAAAGCGCAAACAGCACCACCGCCAGTCCAATCGATCGGATCACCTCAAGCCCCTGCTTCCGTCTCGGTATTAATTCGGGCGGCCAAAAGAGGTTCGGCCGCCCGGACGCCGCCGAAAATTAGCGGTTCTGCGGGGATAAAACAATGGGAGCCTACCTGAGCTCGATCGCGTATTCCTGAATGGGACGCACCGATTTGATCAGGCCCTGATCCTTTAGGAATCGGGCGAACCGCTCGTAGCGTCCGATATCGATGGCTGCCGGCCGCAGGTCGAATCGGGGCAACGTATCCCGCCATGCCCGCCGGTTGAGTTCGTCGTCCAGTTTTCTGTTCGTGCCGATGAACAATTTCCAGGATTCGCCGGGGCGGTTGATCAGGAATTGGGTGCCCTGCTCGACCGCGCGGATGAAACGGCGGTAGCGGTCGTCCCCGGCCTTGGATTTGTTGGCGACCACGATCAGCTCGTCGTAGACCGGGACCCCTTCCTCCTCGGGTAAAAAGGCGCGGCCGGGGCGGCCTTCGATGTCCATCTGATTGAGTTCGAAGTTCCGGAAGGCGCCGATCACCGCGTCGACCTTTCCCGACAGGATCGACGGCGAGAGAGAGAAGTTGACGTTGATCAGGGTGATGTCCTCGAGCGTCAGGCCGTGGGGTTTGAGCATTTGGGCCAGCAGGGCATCCTCGAACCCGCCGACCGAAAACCCGACCTTTTTGCCCTTCAAATCCGGTATCGCCTTGATCGGACCGTCCCTGAGGACGACGAGGGAGTTGAGGGGCGTGCTGACCAGGGTCCCGATTCGTATCAGCGGCAGGCCCTGGTCGATCTGGACGTGCAGTTGAGGCTGATACGAAACCGCGAGGTCCGCCTTGCCCGCCGCCACCAGTTTCGGCGGCAGGGAGGGATCGGCGGGCTCGACCATCTCGACATCGAGATTTTGGGCGGCGAAGTAGCCTTTTTCCTCCGCCACGATGAGCGGGGCGTGGTCGGGATTCACGAACCAGTCGAGGAGCAGGGTGAGCTTGTCCGCCGCGGCGGCCGGCGGCGCGGCAAGGATGAGCAGGGCGAAAAGCAAGGCAGCGGGCATTTTCATTGGTCGGTTTCCTCAGTCGTCACTGGAGTAGGTTTCGGGCTGCCATGTGATCAGCCGCCGGAGGAGGAGATCGATGGCGAAGTAGAGGGTGACCGCCATGACCGCGAGGACGAAAAGCGCCGCGAACATGGTATCGGTTTCGGACCGGGCATTGGCATGGATCATCAGGGCGCCGAGACCCGATGACGCGCCGACCCATTCGCCGACGACCGCGCCGATGGGCGCGACGGCGGCGGCAATTCGAATGCCGGAGGCGAAGGCCGGCATGGCCATGGGCAGCCGGACATGGCGCAGGACGGCGAAGCGGCCGGCGCCCATGGTCCGGGCCATGTCGAGCAGGCCGGGCTCGGTTCGGCGCAGCCCGTCATAGAGCGCGGCCGTAACCGGGAAGAAAATGATCAAGGTCGCCATCGCCACCTTGGAGCCGATCCCGAAGCCGAGCCACAGCACCAAGATCGGGGCGAGGGCGAAGACGGGAATCGCCTGGCTGACGACCAGCACCGGGAACAGCCAGCGCCGGACGGGTACGAAGAAACTCATGGCGATGCCGCTGGCCGCGCCGAGCAGCACGCCCAAGAGAAGGCCGAGGGCGATCTCGATGAAGGTGACGCCGGCATGGCCGGCCAGGAGGCGGGCGTCTTCGACGATGGCGAGAAGCACCGAGTAGGGCGCCGGCAGGATAAAGGTGGGGACGCCGCTGAGCGAGACGACCGCCTGCCAGACCGCAACCAGTCCGGCGCAAATGACGACGGGGCGCAGATAAGACAGGCTCATCCGCCGCCCTCCGCCAACTCCCGGAGCAGACGGGCCTGCCCGCCGAGGACATCCGGCGCGCCGGCTTCCCGAGGGGGGCGGCCCGCGGGCTCCAGCGGCGGCCCCAGGCCGGCGGGCGAGCCGTTCATCACGAAAATGCGGTCGCCGAGGCGAAGCGCCTCCAAGGGATCGTGTGTGACCAGCAGCACGGTGCGGTCGGCCAGCAGCCGCACCGCCAGGTCCTGAAGCTTCAGGCGGGTGATCGCATCCAGCGCGGAGAACGGCTCGTCCATCAGGACGATGGGCCGGTCCTCCATCAGGGTCCGCACCAGCGCGACCCGCTGACGCATGCCGCCGGAGAGTTCGTCCGGCATGGCGTTCGCGGCCTCGCCGACGCCCGCCGCTTCGAGCAATGCGCCGGCCCGGTCCAGGTCAACCGCCTCGCCCCGCAGCCGGGCCCCCAGCGTGGCGTTGCCGACGACGTTCAGCCAGGGCAGCAGGAAGTCGCGTTGGGCCATGTAGGCCACCCGGCCGGCCGTGGCCGAACCGTCGCCGCATCGCACCGCCGCGCCGTCGCCGCCGGAAATCAGTCCGGCGATCATCCTGAGCAGGCTCGATTTGCCGACTCCGCTGGGGCCGAGGATGCAGGTCCACCGGCCGGCTTCGAGGACGAGGTTCAACCCGTCGAAAAGCGGGCGGGCGCCGTACGCGAATCGCGCATTGCTCACCTCGATGGAGGGAGCGTTCAGGGCTTGGCCAAGGGTTCCGTTCGTAGGCACGGGTCAGCTTGTCCCTCCGCCGGTGCTAACCGGATCAGGTTCTGGGGTCGTCTCGGTACGAGACCTCTCAGCCGGGATGGCTCCCCCCAGTGACCAGCGCCACTATGCAAATGGGGCCGGGGCGGTTCAAGCGCTATATTTGAAGTTCCCCCTCACCCAGCTACGGCTAGGCTCGGCGTTCGCCTCGCCAACCCTCCGCATCCCTCTCCCCCCTTCGGGGGGCGAGGGTTGGGGAGTAGTCCCCTCTCCCCCTTCTTCAGGGGGAGAGGGTCAGGGTGAGGGGGTCACAAGAAAAATAAGAGTGAGGGGGTCATAATAGATGAGGGCGAGGGAGCGTTTGGACCCCATTCGCGATTGCGCAACCGGCGGCAGATGTTAGTTTTTGCGCGATCCAACCTTTCGGCGGGAGAATGAGGAATGGCGAATTATACGGGCGGCTGCCTCTGCGGCGCGGTCAGGTACGAAGTCGACGGCGAGCCGCTCCGGGCGGCCAACTGTCATTGTGTCGATTGCCGCCGGGTCACGGGATCGCAGTTCGTGACCAACGTGTTCTTCCAAGTGGACGATCTGGCGGTGGTGAAGGGCGAACCGAAGGCCTACCGGCACACCGCCGACAGCGGCAATGCGATGACCAAATGGTTCTGCGCCGAGTGCGGCTCTCAATTGTTCGGCCAGAGCGCCGGAAACACGGCCGTCAAGAGCGTCAAGCTCGGCAGCCTGGACGACGTGAAGGACATCAGGCCGGAGATCGACATCTTCCTGGACAGCGCCGTGCCGTTCGCCGATCCGCCGGACTACACCAGCCATTTCGCCCGCGGGCCGCAATAAGGGGATCGTGGGCCCGATGCTCTCCCGCAGGGGTTTTCTTCTGGCGGCCGGCGCCGTTCTGGCGGTGGCGGCCGGCCAAAAGGCGCCAAGGGCGCAAACATTCGCCAAGTCGAAACTGACCATCGTCACCGCGAAGGGCCGCTTTCTGTTCGACGTCGAAATGGCCGTAACCCCCAGGCAGCACGCCCGCGGCCTGATGTTCCGGCGAAAGCTCGCGCCCGACGCCGGTATGCTGTTCGACTACAAGGTTCCCCAGCGCATCACCATGTGGATGAAGAACACCTATATCCCGCTGGACATGCTGTTCATCGGTCCCGGCGGCCGGATCGTCAAAATCGCCGAGCGGACGGTGCCCCGGTCCCTGGCCACGATCTCGTCGGACGGCGATGCGCGGGCCGTTTTGGAGGTCAACGGCGGCACCGCCCGGCGCCTCGGCATCCGGCCCGGCGATACCGTTCTGCATCCCATTTTTTCCAACGGCTAGGCGAACCCGATGGTGACGAATCCCATTCAACTTCGTTTCGGCGGCTATGGCCCGCCGACGACCACTCATTCCCGCGGCCTGAAATTCATCGGCGACAGGCTGGAGCGGCAGTTTCCCGGCGAGGTGGAAGTCAAATACGTCTGGAACGTCATGGACCTCGGATATCTCGGCAAGGACACCCTGTGGTTGGCCGAGCACGGAATCCTGACCATGGTGTATCAGTCGACGAGCTACCTGACGGACCGGGTTCCGGAGTTGGGGTTCGCGGATCTTCCGTTCCTGTTCGCCACCAACGAAGAAGCCCGCGCCGCCATGGACGGCGCGTTGGGCGCCTACCTGACGCGCAAGACCGAGGAGCGGATTTCCTATCGCGTCATGGGCTATTTCGAGAACGGGTTCCGGCACATCTCCAACCGGCTTCGCCCCATCCGGACGCCCGGGGACATGGCCGGAATGAAAATCCGCGTTCTGCCCAGCATGATCCATGCCCGGACGTTCGAGCTGCTCGGCGCGGAGCCGCGCCGCATCGACCTGACCGAGGCCATCGCGGGCGTCGCCGACGGCACACTGGACGCACAGGAAAACCCGTTCGCCAACACGGTGACTTACGGCGTCCCCGAATTCCATCCCTATCACACGGAATCCGCCCATTTCTATTTGTCGCGGGGTCTGTTCGCCAACCGGGACGCGGTCGACGGGCTGCCCGAGGACATCCGAGACGCGTTTCGCGCCGCCGTGGCGGAAGCCGTCCCGTTCCAGCGCGACTTGGCGGTGGAAGAGGAGTTGCTGGCCAGGAAGAAAATCGAGGAGGCCGGCGGAGAGATCATCCGGCTGTCCGATAAGGAACGCCGGGCATTCCGGGACGCCGTCGCGCCGCTCCACGACGAGGTCCGGCAGGAACTGGGAGACGAGGCGTTCGACCTTCTCCCCTGAGAATTTTTCCCTCTCCCCCTTCTCAGAATAGTCCCCTCTCCCCCTTTTTCAGGGGGAGAGGGTTAGGGTGAGGGGGTCGGAATTTCCATATCACCCTCACCCAGCTACGGCTAAGCTCAGCTGACGCTTCGCAAAGCCTTCGCAACCCTCTCCCTCAGGGAGGGAGAGGGGCAGGTGGCCGTTTGACGCACACGGTCAGGCCGTCATCGAGGGGCAGCATGCCGGCCCAAATCCGTTCGTCCCTGCCCAGCTTCTCGTTGAGGGCCTTCAGCGCCGCGGTCGATTTCCGGTCGTCGCCGGGGTCGAGGACGGCGCCGCCCCACAGCATGTTGTCCAGGACGATGACGCCGGCGTCCCGGACGAGGGTCAGGCAGGCTTCGAAATAGGCGTCGTAGTCCTTCTTGTTCGCATCGATGTAGGCGACGTCGAACGCGCCCGCCATTCCTTCGCCGATCAGGGCGCGGAGCACATCCTTCGCCGGACCCGTTCGAGCGTCGATTTTCCCGCTGACCCCTGCCGCTTCCCAGTGGGGGCGGCCCACATGGACGTATTCCTCCGCCATGTCGATGGTCAGGACCGTCCCGTCGCCGGGGAGGGCCTCGGCCATCCAAAGGGTGGCGTATCCGGTGAAGGTGCCGACCTCGAGCACCCGTTCGGCCCGGGTCATCCGGCAGATCAGGGCCAGAAGCTGACCCTGTTCGGGAGCGCACGCCCAGCCCCGTTCGCGAAGCTTCCCCGTCGCCTCCCGAAGGGCGCGGACGTGCCCGCTCTCGCGGAGCGAGACCCGGCGAATGTATTCGAGCATGGGGGCCGTAACCGGCCGGGTGGAATCTCGGCTCATGCCGGTTGGTTCCTCTCTCTGTCCCGACGGATTTGTCGCCCGCGCGCCCTCGAAACGCAAGGGAAGGATTTTCGGCGGATCGCGGAAGTGGATGCTGGGACGAGTCGGGCATGACGGGTGATGCTGAATCAAAGAAGGCCGTCATGGCCAGGCGCCACTGGACCGGCTTTGCCGGCCAGCCGGCAAAGTGACCCGGCCATCCACGTGTGGCGGGCCTCTCCCCTTGAAGTAGGGGGAGAGGGGAAAAGTGCTCTCTCGACTTCCATTCCCCCCTTGCTCAGACCCCCGCGCGAGCTAAATGTATAGATCACTGCCGCTCCCACCGGGGCGGCGTTTTGCGTATTAGGGACGAGCTGTGCGTTTTTGTACGACCTTTTTGGTGCGTTACCTCCCGAACGGGTGACACTAAATGTCTATTAATGTCCATGAATGACTATTACAACGAAAACGGCCCAATTGGAACATATTTATAAATCATGGAATTTCAACACCTTGCCGTTATGCATAAATTGCATGGCTCGCACCGTTCGCAGCCCTCGCCACATCGCGCTCGACACCGTACTCGCCTGCGCCGGGCGGGCGCATTATGATCATGCTCAATAATTAGGGGAGGGAGCCCATTGGACAGGAAAAGCCCGCCGGGAATCGACCCGTCGCTGCTCAACAAACCGCTCTTCGGGAGCGACCTCATCGCGTCGGCCCTGCGCGAGCAGGAATTCCCTTATGTGTGCCTGAACCCCGGCGCCAGCTATCGCGGACTGCACGACTCCATCGTGAATTTCCTCGGCAACGCCACGCCGGAAATGGCGCTGGTTCTGCACGAGGAACATGCGGTCTCCATCGCCCACGGCTATGCCCGGGTCGCGGAGCGGCCGTTGGCGGTCATCGTCCACTCGAACGTCGGGCTGATGCACGCTTCCATGAGCATCTTCAACGCCTGGTGCGACCGGTTGCCCATGGTCATTCTCGGCGCGACCGGGCCGGTCGACGCGGCCATCCGCCGGCCCTATATCGACTGGATTCATACCGCGGCCGACCAGGGCGCATTGGTCCGCAACTACACCAAGTGGGATGACCAGCCGGGCTCGCCGGCGGCGGCGGTCGAAGCGATCCGGCGCGGCGCCCAGATCGCCATGACACCCCCCCGCGGGCCGGTCTACATCAACCTCGATGCGGCGGTGCAGGAAATGCCCCTGGAGGCGTGGCCCGAACTGGAGGACGTTTCGCGGTTCGCGCCGCCGCCGCCGCCCGGCGCGCCCGAGGACGCGCTCGAGGCCGCGGCGGAACTGCTACGCGCCGCCGAATCTCCCCTCATCCTCGCCGGCCGTTCGTCCCGAAGCCGGGCGGATTGGGACAAACGGATCGAACTCGCCGAGGCGGTTGGCGCCCGGGTGCTGACCAGCAGCTGGACCCCAAGCGCCTTTCCGACCGAGCATCCGCTGCATGTGGCGACCACCAATTTCTTCCCGACGCCGGCGGCGCGGGAGGCCCACGAAGCCGCGGACGTGGTCTTGAGTCTCGACTGGAACGACCTCGGCGGCACGCTCCGCAACGTCTGGGGGGAAGACGTCCGGCCGAAGGTGATCAGCGCCAGTATGGATTTTCATGTCCATCGCGGCTGGTCCATGGACTACCAAGCGCTGCCGGCCGTCGACATCGGCATCCCGACGACGCCCGAGGCCGCGGTCGATGGGTTGCTGCCCCGGGTGCGGGGCGCCGGGAAGGCCCGGCCGCCGGCGGTCGAAAAGCCGCCCCTGGCGGACATACCGGGTTCGGGCCCCATCGGCATCCGCGAGTTCGCCGCCGTTTGGCGGAGCGTCGCCGACGGCCAAAAAATTTCGGTGACCACGCTGCCCATCAGCTGGCCAACCGACGCCATCCACGCCGACCACCCGCTGGCCTATATGGGCAATATCGGCGGCGGCGGCCTGGGCGCCGGGCCCGGCGCCGCCATCGGGGCGGCCTTGGCGCTCAAGGAAATGGGATCGGACCGCCTGCCCGTCTCCATCATGGGAGACGGCGACTACCTGATGGGGGTCAACGCCCTGTGGACGGCGGCGCACATGGAAATTCCGGTGCTGATCATCGTCGACAACAACCGCTCCTATTTCAACGACGAGATGCATCAGGAGAATGTCGCGAAGAAGCGGGAGCGGCCGCCGGAAAACCGCTGGATCGGCCAAAGGATCGACGACCCGCCGCCGGACCTCGCGGCCCTGGCCCGGGCGCAGGGGCTGGAGGCGGACGGCCCCATCGAGGACATCGCCGATCTGGCGGCCGCCATCGAGCGCGGCCTGGAGGCGGTCCGGTCCGGAAAACCCTATGTCCTGGACGTAGTCGCCCTCGGCGAGTACGTGACCACCCCGGTCCACGGCGGGCGAAAATCGGACTGAAGCGTGATGATTCTATTGGGAAGCCCACCCCCTCACCCTGACCCTCTCCCCTTTCGAGGGGGAGAGGGGACAATAATTTAACCCTCGCCCCCTTCAGGGGGTGAGGGGGTGCGATCTCAGCGCCCGCCGATGAGATCTAGTCCCGCATCTTCGACGAGGAGTTGATCACCGCATGGATGTTCTTGGCGAACGCCACGGCGGAAGCCATATCCCGCCCATAGGCGTTCGACGCGAATTCCTTGACCGCGCGGACCGCGACGACGGGTTCCGACTTCATCTGGGCAATGAGCGCATCGACCGCATCGCCGAGTTCGGCATGGGGGACGATATTCTGGACGATTCCGAAAGCCTGCGCGGTCGCCGCGTCGATCTTGTCGGTGCTGTAGGTCAGATACATGGAGGCCTTGCGGGGCAGGCGGTCGATCAGGGCCGACATGACCATGGTCGGCATGATGTTGTGCTGCATCTCCGGGACCTGGAAGTCGGCCTTGTCCGATGCGATGGTGATGTCGCCGAGGGCCGCCAGCGCGCAGCCGAGCCCATAGGCGCCGCCCTGCACCACGCAGACCACGGGCGCCGGCGAATCCCGGAACGCCGCATAGGCATCGAAGACCACATCGAAGCCGCCCTTCATGTCGAGAGCTTCGGGCGGGGGGCCGCCCGGGCCGCCTCTTCCCATGGTCGCGCGCCCGAGACAGAAATCGTCGCCGGCGGTGCGAAAGACGATCGCGCGGGCATCGCCTGAAACCTCATTGACGCGGCGGGTCAGGTCGACGACTACCTCGTCCGACAGCCGGTTGCCGTCGCCGGAATTATCGATCGTGAAGGTGACGACGTCGCCGTCGGTGTCCTGTTGAAGAATTTCGGCCATCCTGAATCCCCTGGTGCAATTTCCGGAGCGCGCTCCATATTTCCCATTAAGCGGCATCAATCGGCGTTTGACCACCCCGGGGCGGAAACATAGAACCGGCGCCTGATGGAGACCGTTCTTTCCCTGATCACGCTCGAGAACGCGGCCGTCGTCGCCATCATCGTGGCCGGCGGTTTCGTTCGCGGTTATACGGGTTTCGGTTCCGGGCTGGTGATGGCGCCGCTGCTGACCCTTTTCTGGGGTCCGGTGGAAGCCGTGGCGACGACGGTCGGCCTGGGTGCGGTCGCGTCGGTGCAGGTGGTGCCCGGAGGCGCCCGCCAATGCGATTGGCGGACCATGGCGCCCATGTCGTTGGCCGCCCTGCTGTTCGTCCCCGTGGGCACCTTCATGCTGGTCTCGCTGAACCCCGAGATCGTCAAGAACATCATTGCGGCGATCGTGCTGTTCGTCACCGCCATCAGCCTCAGGGGATGGACATACAGGGGGCCCGCCGGTCCGGTCCCCGCCTTCTTGGCCAGCAGCGTCGCCTCATTGGTCAACGGCATCGCCGCCGTCGGCGGTCCGGCCAGCGTCATGTATTTGATGTCGCTCCCCAATCACGCGGAGCGGCACCGGGCCAATATCATCATCATTACGTCGGTGATCGGGTGGCTGGTGCTGTTCTGTATGGTCATTGCCGGCGCCGTGAGCCAGGGGACCGTGATCAAGGTGGCACTCCTTATCCTCCCCAATATGTGCGGCGTCTGGGCGGGCTCGAAGACGTTTGCGCTGTTGCCGGGCCGGGTCTTCCGGGTGATCATTCTGTGGATGCTGGTCGCTGTCAGCGTCGCGATCCTGGTCACCTAGAGCGTTTCATATTTTGACGGAAGCGTATCCTGCGTTTTTGAAGTAGTTGGCGCATTGCTGTGGCTCGATGGTGTCGATGAGGCTCCCGAGATGGCGCCATAAGTCGTCGATCTCCCGCTTCTGGGCGTTTCTCATCCAGTGCTTGATTTGGGCAAAGGTCTGCTCGATGGGATTGAGGTCGGGGGAATATTTGGGCAGGAGCCACAGCTTGGCTCCGGCGGCACGGATGGCGTTTCGCACGGCTTTTGACTTGTGGCTGCCGAGATTGTCCATGATGACGATGTCGCCGGGCACCAGGGTCGGCACGAGCAGCTGCTCGACGTAGGCGCGGAAGCACACGCCATTGATGGGGCCGTCGAAGACGCAGGGCGCGGTGAACCGGTCGCAGCGCAGCGCGCCGATGAAGGTCAGGGTGTGCCACCGCCCATGGGGGGCAAAGCCGCGGACCCGCTCCCCTTTCGGCCCCCAGCCGCGCAGCGGGGCCATATTGGTCCGGATCCAGGTTTCATCAATGAATACCAGCCGTTCGGGATCAAGCTTTGCCTGCCACGCCTTCCAGCGCCTGCGATGGCGGGCGATGTCCGCGCGCGCCCGTTCAACGGCGAACAGGGTTTTTTTTAAAGCGCAGCCCTTCACGGCGCAGAAACAGCCATACCGTGCTGTGGGATACCCTGACACCCCGAGCGGCCAACTCGTCTCTCAACCGATGCAGCGTCAGATGCGGCTCCTGGTCGATCCGGCCGACAATGAACTCCCGATGGGGCTCAAGAACCCGGCGGCGGTGACCGCCCATCTTGCCGGGCGCAACACTCCCCGTCCGCCGGTAGCGCTGCGACCACTTAACCACGCTCGAAACCGCAACCCCAAACCGAGCCGCTACAGCGCGGCAACTCTCCCCCGCCAAAACCGCCAAAACAACACGCTCTCGCAAATCAATCGAATAAGGTCTCGCCATGAATGCTGGCCTCCTTGCCCAGCATCCATCTTGAATCATGGTTCGCCCATACTTGGGAATCCCTAAAATGATTCAATCAATCTCAAATACGCTCTAGTCCTTGAGCATCTCCCGGGCGATGATCACCTGCTGGATTTGGGTGGTGCCCTCGTAGATACGGAACAGCCGCACGCCGCGGTAGAAGCGCTCGATGGGGTATTCGGCAATGTAGCCGGCGCCGCCGAAAATCTGCACCGCCCGGTCCGCGACCCGGCCGACCATTTCCGAGCAATACATCTTGGCGCACGCCGCTTCGAGAGTAATCACCTCGCCGTCGTCCCGGCGTTTTGCCGCGTCCATCAGCATGCAGCGCGCGGCGTACATCTCGGCCTGGCTGTCGGCGAGCATGGCCTGGATAAGCTGGAAATCCGCGATGGGGCGGCCGAACTGCTCCCGTTCCTTGGCGTAGTTGACGCTCTCCTCGATCAGCCGCTCGGCGGCGCCGACCGACATGCCGGCAATCCGGAGCCGGCCCCGGTCGAGGACCTTCATGGCGATCTTGAAGCCCTGGCCTTCCTTGCCGATGAGATTGGCGGCGGGCACCCGGCAATCCTCGAAAATGATGTCGGCGGTGTGGGTGCCCCGTTGGCCCATTTTGACATCGGGCCTGCCGACGCTGAGGCCGGGGGAGTCCCGCTCGACGATGAAGGCGGAAACACCGGCGGCGCCCGGCGTGTCGAGGTCCGTGCGGGCCATCACGGTGAAGACGCCGGCGTGGGGCGCGTGGGTGATGAAGCGTTTGGTGCCGTTCAGAATGTAGTCGTCCCCATCCCGGCGCGCCGAGGTCTTCAGTGAACCGGCATCGGACCCGGAACCCGGCTCGGTGAGCGCAAACGACGCGATGATCTCACCGGAGGCGATGCCGGGCAGGTATTTCCGTTTCTGTTCCTCGGTTCCGTCCATGGCGATGCCCTGGGCGCCGATCCCGATGTTAGTCCCGAAGGCGGTGGAGAAGGGGGGCGTGGCCCTGCCGAAGATCACGTTGACCAGGGCGTCATCGACCATGCCGAGGCCGAGGCCGCTGTACTCCTCGGGCAGCGACAGGCCGTACAGGCCCATGGCCTTCATTTCGTCCTCCACGTCCTCGGGTATTGCGTCCTCTTCCTCGACCTGGGCTTCGAGGGGGATCAGCCGTTCGCGAACGAAGCGCTCCAGCGTATTGATCAGTTGGGTTCTGGTATCTTGATCCAACGGCATGAGACCGCGTCCTGTTCCATATTCCGATTCGAGGAGAGCATAACCAATGCTCCGCCGGCGCCCAAGGCCGCTTGGCCGGGCCGAATTTCGTCCATCGCCGGGGCGTCAGGCCGAACCGGTCATCCACTTGACCGCCTCGATCATCGCGGCGGGGTTGGCCTTGCCTTGTCCGGCGATATCCAGCGCCGTCCCGTGACCGACGGAAGAGAACCGGATCGGGGTGCCGATGATGACGCCCGCGGAACCGTGCCGCGCGAGTAACTTCGCGGGAACGTGCCCCTGGTCGTGAAGCATCATCACGAAAGCATCCACGTCTTCGCGCTGAAGCATCAGGTCGGCGGGCGCCGGGCCTTCGATGCGGATGCCCGCGGCTCGGAGGCGTTCGATGGCGGGGATGATGGTCTCGGCCTCCTCGTCCCCCATCAGTCCGTCCTCGCTGGCGTGCGGATTGACGCCGGAGACCATGATCGACGGATCGGCATCTCCCGTCGCAACGAGGGTGTCGTGAACGGCGCGGATGACCGCCTCGACCCGTGGACGCGTAATCAGCTCCAGCGCCTTCCGGACGCTGGTGTGCAGGGTGCAGTGGGCGATATTGGTCTTGCCGAAGGACAGCATCAGAAAGATATCCTCCGGCGGCGTGCCGAACTCCTGGGAGAGCAGCGACGCGTATCCCTCGTACTCGATGCCGGCGAGGTTGATGGAAGACTTGGTGTTCGGCGCCGCGACCACGGCCGCGGCCTTCCCGGCGAGCGCCGCCCTGACGGCCTGCACGCCGCTGTCGAACTGGGCCCGGCCGTTGTGGGCGTTGATTTCGCCGAGCGCCACGGGCCGGTTGCCGAAATGGTCGAGCGCAACGACGGGCACCGCCTCGGCGGCCCAATCCACACTGTCCACCCGGTCATAGCCCGTGATCGTGCAGCCAAGACCGCCGCCGTCTATATGGGCCTGGATGGCGCTCATATCTCCGAACAGTACGGGCCGGCACACCCGGCGGACCTCGGGCGCCGTCGCGGCCTTCAGGCATATCTCGGGGCCGATGCCGGCCGGGTCGCCGGTGGTGAGAGCGATGATGGGCAGATTGTCGGTCACGTCCTGACCTCCGTCCGAGGCGTTGGCGGCATGATGCGCCATCCCTCCCTTTCGAGTCGATAGACCATGCAATCGTCCTGGCCGAAACGGCGGCGCATCACGAGGTCCGGCATGCGATGAAGTTCACGCCCTTGACGGACATGACGACGGCGCCGTCCCCGTTCGTCACCTCGACGGCCGATTGAACGATCCCCCGGGACGGGTCCGACTTGGATCGCCGGGCGCTCTCGATGGTGAGCCGAACCGTCAGCACGTCGCCGGCATAAACCGGGGCGGGCCATTTCAAATCCGTGAGGCCGGGGGAAGACAGGCTGGAAACGTTGGAAAGATAGTGCCGGGCGAAGAGCCGCATCATCAGGCCCGCGGTGTACCAGCCGCTGGCGATGATGGCGCCGAAGGGGCCCTTCGCGGCCTCTTCCGGACTGATGTGGATGTCCTGCGGGTCGTAAAGTCTTGCGAAGGCGAGCATTTCGTCTTCATCGGCCGTCACCGTACCGAGGATATGAACCGCGCCTGGCTCGTAATCCTCGAAATACCGGTCGCGGCCGGGCGACGTGAAGGGG
The DNA here is from genome assembly GCA_965221855.1 of Rhodospirillales bacterium. GTDB lineage: Bacteria > Pseudomonadota > Alphaproteobacteria > Rhodospirillales > UBA2165 > JAJDXO01. The sequence goes on from CBDCSV010000001.1 coordinate 224,144, forward strand.
AGGCTGTTCTGATCGTTCATACCCGAACCAGTCAGTAGCGGGAAAATTCCTGGTTTTCCTTGGTCACGAACTCCGCCAGGACCGTCGCGCCATCCTTGTTGGCCGCCAATGCGTCCTTCAGGGCCGGCACGATATCCCCAGGCTGTTCGACCCTGAAGGCCGCCGCCCCAAGCGCCCGCCCTAGCTCCGCGTAGTTGCCGCCGACGGCCATGGTGCCGTACTTCTCGTCGGAGACCTTGAGGACCGAACGTTCGGCCGCCATCATGCCGTTGTTGAACACCACCGTCATGGTGGCGATGTCGTTCCGCGCGGCGGTCTCGATGTCCATGCCGACCATGCCGATGGCGCTGTCGCCCATGAAGTTGATGCAGGTCTTCTCCGGCGCCGCCAGCTTGGCGCCGATGGTAAGGCCGAGGCCGTGCCCGAGCTGCGTCGATTTTCCCCAACCCATGTAGGAGCGGGGCGCGGTGGTCTCCCAGAACGGGACCACCTGTTCGCGTGGGCTGCCCGAATCGTGGGTGACGATGGCGTTGTCCCGGTCGACCAGTTTCATCATCTCGTGGGTGATGCGGTAGGGATTGAGCGGCACCTCGTCCGACGTGAGCCGGTCCCGCCACTCGGCGAGCCAGGCCTCCTTTGCCGCACGCACCGCCTCGGCCCGTTCCGTGGACGGCGTTACGCGGTCGCCAATGGCCTCTTTTAGTTGGGACAGGGTGATCTTCGCGTCCCCCAACAGCGCCTGTTCGACCCGCTGGTCCTTGTTGATGTCGTCCTCGTGGTTGGTGGCGTGGATGATGCGTTTGCCGGCCGGCACGTTCGGGTTGAACGGGGAGGCGGTCAGGCTGCTGCCGACCGCGAACACGACGTCGGCGTCTCTCAGATACTCGGTCAGCGGGCGGGACGCCGATATGGTTGATGCCCCAAGGGAGAGGGGATGGGTTTCGGGAAATCCGCTTTTGCCGGGATTGGTGGTGAGGACCGGGGCATCCAGCAGTTCGGCGAGCGCGACCAGTTCGTCCGTGGCCCCGGCCCAGAGAATACCGGCGCCCGCGAAGAATACCGGGGACTTGGCTTCAACCAATATCTGAGCCGCGGCCTCTATATCACTGGGATTGGGTGCGGATTTCAACGGCGCGGGCGGCGTGTAGTCCAGTTCACCCGGGAACTCGGCCTGTGAAACGGAGGGAGGAACCTCCAATAGCACCGGGCCGGACTTGCCGGACCGCAGAAGGTGATAGGCCCGGCGGAGGACGCGCGGTATTTCCTCGACCCGGTCGATTCTCGTCGCCCATTTCGTGATATGGCGGAAATTGTCGACCGCCGAAAACACGGGCCGCGTGTTTTGCCGGCCCAACTCCGCACCGCCCGGGATGACGAGCAGCGGAACATTCTCACTGTAGGCCTGTGCGACGCCGGCAAATGCGTTCTCGATTCCCGGACCCGCCTGGGAGCCGAACACGCCGATGGATTTGCCGCCGGTCGCCCGGCTGTAACCGTCGGCCATGCCGACGCCCACGCGCTCCTGCCGGCAGAGGATGGGCCGGATACCGATCTCGGCGCAGGGCTCGATCAGGGCATTGCGGGGGTAGCAGGACAGAAACCCTGTACCTTCCCGCCGGAGTATTTCCGTGATGGCTTCGGCGCCGTTCATGGGTCGCTCCCTTCGAGCAGGTACGGCGCATTGCATTCCCGCGCCACATCCTTGATTTCCTGGGCTAACCGATCAGTCGCCGGGATTCCCGACTTGGACCTTTCGGCGTAGGCCGCGCGCTCCGGGTCTCCGGCGACCAGAACGGGCTGGCCGGGGTCCGCGGGCTCGGTTGCGTGCAGGGCGTCGATCAGGTCGTCCATCTCATCCGGAAACCCGTCATCGCCGCGCACCGCCGCGGGGTCCGCGGCGAGAAAGAAGTGCCCGACATTGCCGGCCGTTTGTGACCGGCCGGTGAATTCATCGACCCGGAACATGGCCGCGCCGGAAAGCACGCTCGACAGGATATCCACCATGGCGGCCAGTCCGTAGCCCTTGTGGCTGCCCATCTCCCGGCTGCCGCCGAGGGGGGTTAGTTTTCGCGCTTCCATTGCCGCCGGCGCATCGGCTGTCGGCCGGCCCTCCCGGTCCATTGCCCACCCGAGGGGAATGTCGATGCCGGCGCGAACCGCGACCGAGAGCTTGCCGATGGCGACCGTGCTGGTCGCCATGTCCAGGAGGAACGGCGGATTGCGGCGCGCCGGGGCGGCGAAGGCGATGGGGTTGGTCCCGAACATGGTCCGTTTGCCGAAGGTGGGTACGACCAGGGAACTCGGCGTGCCGGTCAGGGAAATACCGATCAGACCTTCCTCGGGGGCCATGGCCGCGTAATAGCCGGCGGCGCCGTAATGATTGGAGTTCCGAACGCTGACCAGGCCGATGCCGGATTGCTTCGCCTTGCCGATGGCCAGGCCCATCGCCTTCTCAGCGACCGGATGGCCCAGCCCATGACCGCCGTCGATCAGCGCCATGGACGGCAAATCCCGAACCACCCTGATTTCGCCGTCGACGATGATCTTTCCGTCCCGCCGCATGTTCCGGTAACCCGGCAGCATACCGATCCCGTGGGAATCGATGCCTTTGAGGTCGGTGTCGACCATGACCCGGGCCGCGGTGTCGGCGTAGCCGCCGGGCATTCCCCAGGCGGTGAATATTTCGACGATCTGGCGGTTGAGCAGATCCGCGGGGACGGTGAGCACGGGTCGGACTACCTCTGGAGCGGCGCCGCTTGACCGGCGCAAGCTTGACATGCGTGGCACCCAGCGGCCACTCTTCTCGCAATCATCCTATCGATGGGTGTTTTAACTCACAAGGCGTGGAAATGGCCGCGAAACCAGCTCTTCGATCGGTGCAGGGGTCGGGCCCCAGACAGGATTTCAACGGTCCGGCGACCTACGCCGACATGATTGTCGCCGACGTGCGCGAGGCGGTGTTTGCCCGCCGGATGATCCCGGGTGATTTCCTTGGTTCGGAAAAGGATGTTGCCGCGCGGTTCGGCGTCAGCCGCAACACGGCGAGGGATGCGCTCCGCACATTGGAAGCGCTCGGCATCGTCGATATCCGCGTGGGCGCGGGCGGCGGCGCCCGGATTGCATCGGGAAGCCCCGATAAATTCGCCGAGGCTCTCGCCATTCAGTTCAATCTTGCCGGCGTCAGCGAAGTGGAAATCCTGGATGCGCAATGGGCGATCGAAGGGATGGCGGCGGAACTCGCGGCGGCCCATGCCACGGAATATGATCTGCAACATCTGGGCGAGCTGCTCGCCGAAGCCGAACGCCTCGAGGATGATCCGGCGGCCTTTGCCGACAGCAGCATGCGCTTTCACATGGCGATTGCCGAAGCATCCCACAACCGCGCCTTGGTGGCGCAACTGATCGCGATCCGTCATGTGGTGTGGCCGTCGGGCGGCGCCAGTGAAACAAAAACCAGATCCGGGAAAATTCTGGCCTGCCACCGCAAGCTATATGAACTGATCGCCGCAAGAGACGGGGCGGGAGCCCGGGACCTGATGCACGATCACTTGTCGAGCATTCGGGCGTTCCGCTCGGAAAAATCAAAGGGTAAAGTCGAGGAAATCAATCGCGTCTAGCCGGGCGCGGGAAGGGGAAAGGACATGGCAGAGATCATTTACGGTTTCGGGTCGTCGCATGGACCGCTTTTGTCGACGCCGCCGGAGAAATGGGATTTGCGCGCGGCCGACGACAAGAAGAACCCGTCGCATCCGTTCCGGGGAGACTTCTACACTTGGCCGGAACTCTACGAACACCGGAAGTCGGAGAACGATTTCGAGAAAGAGATCGAGATCGGCGTGCGGGAAGGCCGCGCCGAACGGAATCACAAGAGCCTCGATGCGCTGGCCGATAAGTTCGAGGAGGTCGATCCCGATATCTGCGTCGTGGTCGGCGACGACCAGCACGAATGGTTCCACGACCAGGTCCAGCCTTCATTCACCGTCTATTTCGGCGACGAGGTGATCAACACGGGGCTGACGCAGGAAGCTTACGACGCCATGGCCCAGCGCTCTCTCGGTCTGGCGTTGTCGCTGGCCGCCAATCATCCCCCGGAGGATCACAGCTATCCCGTTCCGACGGGACTGGCGCACCGGATCATCGAGCAGGCGATCGACGACGAGTTCGATATAGCGACCTCGGGCGAGCAGCCGAGCAACGAAAAAGGCCTGATCGGTGTCGGTCACGCGGTCGGCTTCATCTATCGCCGCATTCTCCGCGACAAGCCGGTGCCGGTCATCCCGATCCTGCTCAATACCTTCTTCCCGCCCAACCAGCCGACGCCGAAACGGTGCTACGAGTTCGGACAGTCCATCGGCCGGGCGATCAAGTCGTGGGGCGAAAACAAGCGGGTGGCCGTCTGCGCGTCGGGCGGGGTGAGTCACTTCGTGATCGATGAGGATTTCGATGACCGGATATTGAAGGCGATGGCGGCGCGGGACGTGGACACCCTCATCAACGAGCCCAATCACATGTTCCGGTCCGGCACGTCGGAGACCAAGAACTGGATCACCGTCAGCGGCATCCTGTCCGAGACCAGCCTGGAAATGAACCTGCTGGATTACGTGCCCTGCTATCGTTCCGAGGCGGGGACGGGGAACGCCATGGCATTCGCCACCTGGCAATAAGGCGCGGCACGCGCCGCGCAATTTCTCGAAACGACCGGCAAAGCCGGCACTACATGGGAGGAATAAATGTCTAGGAGTCGTCTTTTACTAACCACGACTGCTCTCGGAGCGCTGATGGCTGCGGCGCCCGCCGCGGCGCAGAAGTCCAAGGACACCCTGCGGATCGCCTTTACCGATCCCATCTCCATCGTCGATCTCATTCACGACCCGAAGCCCGAAACCGCGTTGACCGCGCGGATCGTCTTCGACGGCCTTGTGCACTTCGACGATTTCAGCAAAGAGTTCAAACCGCTCTTGGCCAAGTCGTGGAAGCGGGTGGATGAACTGACGTTGGAGTTCGAACTTCGCGACGACGTCAAATTTCACGACGGGTCCGCGTTCGATGCCGATGACGCCGTCTACACCATCAACTGGCTGATCGATCCGAAGACCAAGGTCCGATTCAAGACCAACTACATCTGGATCGGCAGTGTCGAGAAACTCGGGCAGCACAAGATCCGGATCAAGACCAGGAGGCCGGCGCCCGAAGGGCTGATGCGGCTTGCGAAGTCGATCCCCATGTTCCCGTCCGAAGTACACGGCGCGTTGGCGAACAAGGCCACGTTCGGCAAGAAGCCGGTCGGCACCGGCCCGTGGCGGGTGACATCGATTTCGCCGACCGACGGCATCAAGATGAGTTCCCGAAAGATCGCTCATGGCGGGGACTTCAAGAACGCCACCAACATCAGGAACGTGCATGCGGTGCCGATTCCCAACCGGCAGACCCAGGTTGCCCAGCTGCTGACGGGCGGCGTGGATTTGGTCCGCGGGCTGCGGCGCGACCAGGTGACCAATCTTGCCGGCGACCCGCGGTTCGGCGTCACCGCGACCACCGGCATGCTCTACAGCTACATCCTGTTCGACGCGGCAAACCGATCCGGCAAATCCGAACTGTCCGACATCAATGTCCGCAAGGCCATACTTCAGGGCATCGACCGGGAGGCGATCCAGAAGAACATCGTCGCGGGCGGGGCCGAGGACCCGGTGCCGCCGGCGCTCTGCCAGGAATATCAGCTGGGCTGCGACTTCTCGCCCGTGCCGTACAGGTTCGATGCGGCCAAGGCCAAGGCGGCATTGGCGGCCGCCGGTCATCCCAATGGCTTCGAGGTGACGGTATCCGCGCTCGGGCCGGCCGGCGTGGTGGCCGAGGCGGTCGCGGGTCAGCTGCGGAAACTCGGCATCAAGGCCGGGGTAAACCGTTTGAACTTCGGCGCCTACCGCAAACAGCAGCGGGACGGCAAGTTCCAGATTTTGGTCAGCATGTGGAGTTCCGGCGGCCTTCCGGACACATCCTCGACGGCGAACATGATGTTCGCGCCGGGGCCCCGGAACTACAACGGGGACAAACAGCTGAACGCCCTCCGGTTGAAGGGGAACTCGGAACTCGACGAGGCAAAACGCAAGGCGGCCTACAAGGCCATGTTCGATCGCGTGAACGAGCAGGCCTATGTGATGCCGCTCACCACCATGCCGACGGTGTTCGTGCATTCGAAGGACGTGGAGGTGTTGAAGGGATCCTTGTCGCCCTATGGGGCCTCCCTCAGCCATATCCGCTGGAAATAGGGGTTGCGTGGGCCGGCCATGGGCCGGCCGCGCTTTCCATGTTGCGGCAATATATTTAACATGTTAAATATATTTCGGATTGATCATCTGAGATAGGGGCCGGCTTGTGTTGAAGAACCTCGAGACCCGGTTGATGAGCGCCGGGGAGGCGATCGTTCAGACGTTGGTTGCCAACGGGGTCGATACGGTCTTCGGTATCCCGGGCGCCCAGACCTACCCCATTTTCGATGCCCTGGACCGGGCGAAAAGCAGTATCCGCACCATCGGTACCCGGCACGAACAGGCGGCGGCCTACATGGCGTTCGGTTACGCCAAGGCCACGGGCCGCCTCGGCGTTTATTCGGTGGTACCGGGACCGGGGGTGCTGAACACCACAGCGGCGCTGTCGACCGCGTGGGGCGCCAGCCAGCCGGTGCTTTGCGTCACCTCTCAGGTGCCGCGCGACTTCCTGGGCAAGGGGAGGGGTGCGCTCCACGAAATTCCCGATCAACTTGCGACCTTGAACTCGCTCATCAAATGGGCGGTGCGGATCGACAACCCGGCGGATGCGCCGGAAATCGTCAACGAGGCCGTGCGGGTCGCGACCTCGGGCCGGCCCGGTCCGGTCTCGGTGGAAATGTGCTGGGACGATTTGGGCAAGTCGGAGATGGTCGGCCTCCTGCCGCCCGCCGAGCCGGATCCGCACCCGGAAATCGGCAAGGCGGAATTGAGGAAGGCGGCGGATATGCTCATCGCCGCGGAGCGTCCGATGATCTTTGCCGGCAGCGGGGCACAGCACGCCGCCGACGAAGTTCTCGCCCTCGCCGAGGAACTGAAGGCCCCGGTCGCCGCGTTTCGGGGCGGCCGCGGGGTGGTATCCGAAGATCACGAACTGGGCGTGTCGAGCCTCGCCGGACACGATCTGTGGCGCGAGTGCGATGTGCTGCTGGGAATCGGCTCCCGGCTGGAGATGCCGTACATGCGCTGGTCGCTGGACATGTTCAAGGCGCAATCCGAACCGCTCCCACCGCCGCATCTCATTCGGGTGGACATCGATCCGGAGGAGATGGAGCGGCTGGTGCCGCATGTTCCGCTGGTCGCGGATTCCGCGGACGGCGCCGCCGCGCTGCTGGATGCGATCAAGGGCAGGCGCACGCCGCCGGACGGCGCCGTCGAGCGGATCCAGAAGTCGAAGGCCTGGGCCGAAGAAAAGGCCGATTGGGTCAAGCCCCATAAACAGTACCTGGACGTCATCCGGGAGGTGCTGCCGCGCGACGGCTTTTTCGTCGAGGAGCTCTGTCAGACGGGGTTCACCTCGAACTTCGCCTATCCCGTATTGGAGCCCCGCACCTATGTGTCCTGCGGGTTCCAGGGCACGTTGGGATTCGGCTTTCCGACCGCGCTCGGCGTCAAGGCGGCGCACCCGGACAAGCCGGTGGTCTCGATCATCGGGGACGGCGGATTCATGTTCGGGGTCCAGGAACTGTCGACCGCGGCCCAATACAATCTGGGCGTCGTCACCGTGCTGTTCAACAACTCGACCTTCGGCAACGTGCGCCGCGATCTTCGGAAGTTCTACAAGGGCCGGACCATTGCCACGGATTTCCACAACCCGGACTTCCCCGCGCTGGCGGAGAGCTGCGGCGTCGACGGACATCGGGTGACATCGCCGGACGAGCTCAAGCCGGTGCTCGCCGCGGCGCTGGAGAAGGACGAGCCGGCACTGATCGAAGTGATAATCGACAAGACGACGGAACGCAGCCCTTGGCGCTACATCCTGATGTTCTACGATGACGTCTAGACGCTAAGCCAAACCAAGCATCGGAGAGGAATAGGAAGATGAACGTGATGGCCAATGACATGAGCCGGCTGGTGTCCAGCGCCCGGTCCTTTCTTCAGCGGGATCAGAAGCTGCTGATCGGTGGCGAGTGGGTGGACAGCGCGGGCGGCGATACGTTCGACGTCATCGACCCGTCGAGCGGCGAAGCCGTCACCAAGGCGCCGCGCGGCAACGCCGAAGATATCGACCGGGCGGTCCAGGCCGCGACCGCGGCGCTCAATGACCCGGCCTGGCGTGACATGCAGCCCAGCGACCGCGAGCGGCTGATGCACCGCTTCGCGGACGTCATCGAGGCGCACGCCGAGGAACTCGGGCAAATGGAAGCGCTCGATGTCGGTATGCCGAGCCTCATCGGTCAGCACGCCGAGGTCGGAAACGTCCTGGCGACGCTTCGCTACATGGCCGGCTGGCCGACCAAGATCACAGGCGATACCCTCAATATCGGCGAGGCGCTGCCCGAAAAGCGGTTCTTCGCCTATACCGCCCGCGAGCCGGTCGGCGTCGTCGGGGCCATCGTGCCGTGGAACGTGCCGCTGATGATCGCCATGTGGAAGATCGCACCGGCATTGGCGGCGGGCTGCACCATCATTTTGAAGCCCTCCGAAGTGACGCCGCTCGGCGCGCTGCGTTTGGGCGAGCTCGCTCTCGATGCCGGCGTGCCGCCCGGGGTGATCAACATCGTTACCGGATTCGGCGCCGAGGCGGGGGAGGCCATGGTCGCCCACCCGGGGGTGGCGAAAATCTCCTTCACCGGTTCGGTCGCCACGGGCAAGGCGATCAACAAGCTGGCGACCGATACCTTGAAGAACGTGACTCTCGAACTTGGCGGCAAATCGCCGGTCGTCATGCTGGATGACGCCGACGTGGACAAGGCCGCCCCGGCGATTGCCCGCGGCATCTTCGGCAATTCCGGCCAGGTTTGCGTGGCGGGATCGCGGCTTTACGTACAGGGCAACGTCTTCGACCAAACCGTGGAGCGGCTGGCCAAGGAAGCGCGCTCGCTGAAGCTCGGACCGGGCCTGCACCCGGAATCCCAGATGGGCCCGCTGGTCTCCGCCCAGCACCGGGACAAGGTGATGGGCTACATCGAGGCCGGTCTCGAAGAAGGCGGCGAAGCGGTTGCCGGGGGCAAGGCGGTCGACGGACCCGGCTACTACGTGGAGCCGACCGTTCTGGTCCGGCCGCCCCAATCATCGACCGTCGTCCAGGAAGAAATCTTCGGTCCCGTGATCACGGCGATTCCCTTCGACGATCTGGAAGACGCCGCCCGGCTCGCCAACGACACGAGTTACGGTCTGGCGTCCTATATCTGGGGAAGCGACGTTCAGCGGATTCACCGGTTGATCCCCCGCATCCGGGCGGGCTCGGTGTTCGTCAACTCGTCGCCGTTCCCCCATCCGGCGATGCCCCTCGGCGGCTACAAGCAGTCGGGAATAGGCAAGGACCTCGGCGAGGAAGCGATCCGCCACTATACCGAATTGAAATCGGTGATGATCGGTCTGAACTAGGGCCGAGGGCGTCGGCGGAATAGCGATTTCGACGGCGGCGGCCGGGCGAGGGGATTGGCCCTTGCCCGTCCCATCGGTTCCGCCTATTAACGGCTCACCCGTCGGGGCGTGGCGCAGTCTGGTAGCGCACCTGCTTTGGGAGCAGGGGGTCGGAGGTTCAAATCCTCTCGCCCCGACCAATTCCGAAACATCTCCGAATTGCCCCGGTCCGTTAACCGCCGTTTAACCGGCGATTCCTAAATTCTCGACAAAGGCTGGAAGACGCACAGTTCATGTGTGTAATGGGCCTGCTTGGAAGAAGCATGGGTGGGTATAGTCGTGTCTATTGTCACGAATGCTGCGCTTCAAAATCCTCATGAATTGGAGCGGTTCGACAAAATCCAACGCCAGCGCCTCGAGGCTTGGCGGCTTCTCGAACGGGAAGCGAAGGCACGGAAGCGGCGGATCGCGCTCAGGCGTGAACAGCGCGCCAAGGCCGAAGCCGCGGCGCGGCGCATGCGGCGCATGCGGGCATTCAAATCATCCGGTGGGTGGGCAGTGGCCGTCGCCGGCGTTTTCGTCACGGCGGCGTGGTTCTCCACCGATTTCATCGTCTGGCTCGATCGTCTCCGCCACGGGTTCTAGGCCGCCGGTCCCACCAACCGGCGGAACCGCCGACGCGGCCCGGGTTCACCCGGGAGGAAACCAAGAGGAAGCGTCAAGGCTTCCCGACGTTGTTCTTGAGGCCGAGGATGTAGGCGGCGATGCCGCCTGTCTCCTCCGCCTTGAGAATGAGGTATTGCAGGGGCTGCCCGGCCGGACCTCGACATGGGCCGGAAAGCAATCGCCGGCGGCGCGGCAGAAAACCATGGCGGAATTGCCCATCTTGCGCATAATGCGCGAAAACGAGGTGAGCCCTGAACCGGGGGTGAACGGGATGAAAGTGCGGATTTATCAGCCGGCCAAGACCGCCATGCAGTCGGGATCGGCGAACACCCGGAAGTGGCGGCTGGAGCATGAACCCCAGGAGGCCGCACGGGCCGACCGGCTGATGGGCTGGATCGGTTCGGGCGATACCCGCAGTCAACTGCGCATGACCTTCGATACCAGGGAAGAAGCCATCGCCTTCGCGGAGAAGAAGGGATACGAATATACGGTCGACGAGCCGCATCGAAGACGGGTGAAACCCAAAAGCTACGCCGACAATTTTCGCTGGGACAGAGTGGAGCCGTAAAGGTTCCGCTTACCGGTTCCGGCTAGAAAGCCGACACGGCCCCGTAGCTCAACTGGATAGAGCAGCGGACTTCTAATCCGCAGGTCGCAGGTTCGAATCCTGCCGGGGTCGCCATATTTGAAAGTTCAGGGGAGGAGAAAAGATGGCCGAACAAACATTTCTGACGGTGGACGGCAGCGAAATGGAGTGCCTGATATCGGCGCCGGCGGGCGATGGCCCGCACCCGGGCCTGGTGCTCGCACCGCATTTGCCGGCCGATCAAGGGCTCAAGGCGGATGCGTTTTCCGACGGCGTCGCCGACCGCTACGCGGAGGCCGGCTATGTCTGCGCCATGCCTCGGGTCTTTCATCGCCAGCCCCTGGACCGGGCCCGGCCCGACAAGCTGGCCGCCATGAACGACGACGAGGTGATGCGGGATTTGACCGCCGCCCGCGAACTGCTCGAGGCGCGGGACGACGTGAACGCCGGCCGGATCGGAATCCTCGGCCATTGCACGGGCGGGCGGATGACCGTTCTCGCCCTGACCCGGGATCCCAGCTATAAGGCGGGCATCGACTTCTGGGGCGGCCGGGTGCACTTGCCCTGGGGCGATGGACTGCCGGCGCCCCTGGACGGGGTCGGGAACATTTCCGTGCCGCTGGCCGGGTTCTTCGGCAACGAGGATCAAAGCCCGTCGCCGGAGCAGGTGGACGAGTTGGAGGCCGCGCTCGAGGCCGCCGGCAAGAGCTGCGAGTTCCACCGCTATGACGGGGCCGGCCACGCCTTTCAGAATTTCGCCAACGAGGAGCGCTACCGCGAGGATGCCTCGGAGGATGCCTGGGCCAAGGCGATCGCGTTTCTCGACCGGCACCTGAAGGCGTAGCCGAGGGTCGCCTATTCCGGCCGTAGCCAGTAGAGTTGTCCGCTCAAGGGAGGATGAATTCCATGGCGCAGGATCTCATGCTGGTGGGGAGCATTCCCTACGACACGGCGGAAGACGTATTCCGGGCGATCGGGCCCACCCTGGGCGAGTATCTTCCGTTCATGCCCGACGGGGAGATCGGCGAGCGCCTCTACTGGGTCAATCACGTCGCCTACCGGGTGCTGCACGGCCACCCGGACCTCGAGACGGTTCACCGGCCCATGACCGAGGACGGCGTCGAACTCTGGCACGGCGAGGGCGACGACAACATGTGGTCGTTCCGGGTCAAGCCGGGCGTGAAGAAGGTGCGGTTCGGCCACACCGGCTGGCGCCTCGGCTACGCCAAGGACGCCATCAACTCGTATTTCGTATTCAACACCTTGCGGACGGACGGGGTGATCCCGGCGGATGTCCGTTTCCAGGTCTGCCTGCCGCTCCCGGCCAGCGCCGTTTTTCGCTGGCTCGCCGACAAGGACGGGTATCCGGCCCTGCGCGACGGGTTCACGGAATCCATGCACCACGAGGTGGAAACCATCTTCACCCATATCCCGCACGAGGATTTGGCGATCCAATGGGATTGCGCCATCGAGGACACGATCATCGAACAGGCGCTGGAAAAGGCGGGCGGCCTGACCGACGAGGTCAAGGCGGTGGCGGCGGACATATTCGGACCGGCGAACGACTTGTGCGCCCACATCCCCGAAGAGGTCACTCTCGGATACCATGCCTGCTATGGAACGTCCGGCGGCTGGCCGCGGCGGGAGCCGGATGACCTGACCGGTGCCGTCCTGTTGTGCAACGCGGCGGTCGCGGCGTCGGGCCGGCGGGTGGATTTTCTTCATCTTCCCACCGTTGCCTCCAAGGGCGACGACTACCTCAAACCGCTCGGCGATCTCGATCATCGCGGCGCGCGCGTCTACATGGGTCTGATCCACGCACTGCACGGCGAAGGCGGCATGCGGGCGCAGATGGAGGCGGTAAAGGCCGAAATTCCCGACTTCGGCATCGCCGCGCCCTGCGGCTTCGGGCGCGGTCCGGGCAAGATGTCGGACCAGAAAGGACTGGATAAGGCGAACGCCTACATGGACGGCCTCATCGCCGACCACATCCAGGCGGTCCGGCTGCTTCGCGAGGTGCGGGACGGCTGAGGGGCTAACCCTCCATATCGACGATGGCGATGACCGGTCCGCCGCCGCGGGGGCCCTGATGCATGGCGTCCACCGAAACGAACACGGCGGGATCGCCGATAGCCGCCGCCGCGACGCCGCCCACCGCGGCTTTCGAATGGCGGTGGTGATGGACGTCGGAATCATCGAGCATGATCTGGCGCCGGCCGCGCAGCCGCGCGGTCGGGTCCGCCTCGCACTTCATGAAGCAATTGACCACGCGGCCGCCGAGATCCTCGGCGCGCGGCCGCTCCGGCAGCTCCAGGCCGGCATCCCGGATGGCGTCGTAGATGCCGTCCATGTCGAGGGCGTCCTTCATCACCGAATGACCGATCCGGTAGCGCCCGCCGGCCCCGGGCCTGTTGCCGAACAGGACGATCTGCGCCTTGTCCAGCTCGACCCCGGAGGAACACGAGGCCACCGCCGAGTAGAGATCGAGGTTTCGGCAGATGTCCTCGGCCCTGGGCATCTCGATCTCGTTCAGCGCCACGGCGATGCCGAGGCCGGTGGTGCCGTTTGAAACCCCCATGGAATCGTGCACCTCGCAGGCGACCGTTTGGCCCCGTCCGTGGGCCTGCTGAACCGTCTCGACGGTGAGGAGCGGGGTCTTGGTCTGGACGTAGTGGATGTCCTTGGGATCGTCGATTCCCGCATCCTTCATGGCCGCGCGCACGCCGTCGGCAACCTTCTCGACCATGGCCGGGCGTCCGATGTCCTCGGGCAGGATGTCGTCGCTCATGGCGGTGCCCATGGCCAAGCGGTCTTCGTTTCCGGGGCCCGTCTCGCCGTTGCGGGCGAAGGCCACCGCGTGGGGCGTGATGACGCCGTCGCAGCCGCCGGACCAGACCATGGGGATCCGCTTGATCGCGGCTTCATCCCGCGTGCCCCGGCCGGTCAGCACCCGCCGGAACGCCTCGTCGGAGAGGATGCGGGTGAAGTCGTTGACGCCCCCGTTGCCCTCGGTCTTGCCGATGACGGCGACGATCTCGTCCGCCGACACGTCGCCCGAGGTGACCCATTCGTCCAGCCCGGACGCGTCGCTGACGCTCTTGATTTCGATCTTTTTGACGTTGATGGCCATGTCCTGATTTCCCGAAGCGGATATTATCGGTATGATACTACGTCGGCCCAAGGTAGGCCAGCAGGGGGGAGAAGACCATGTTGGTAACGTCAAGAGTTGTGTGTCAGGGAGAGAGGGGTACTGATTCCCTGAGACTTGTTTTCGTGAATGAAGACCGCGTAGAGGATGCGGTCCATTGAGGTCTTGTCCTGGAAGGTTCCCATGGGCCGGGTTCGTCTCCGGACCTCCCGGAACCGTCGTTCGATGGCGTTGGTGGTCCTGACCTGCTTTCGTTCGGCAAGGGTCTTGTAGCGGAAGCAGGTGAGCAAGTCGTCGAGGTCGTTGCGCAGGCAGGCGACGGCCTTGGGGTAGGTCTGCTCCCAGGCGTCGGCGAAGCGGCGGGCGGCGCTGAGCGCCTTTGGCCGAGTGTCTGCGTTCATGACGTCGTGGACGTCGGCCTTGACGGCCTCCTGGTCGGTCTTGCGGACCTTGTCGAGGATGTTGCGCATCTTGTGCGCCCAGCATCTCTGGACCGGGATGCCGTGATAGACGACCGGCAAGGCGGCGAGCAGGCCCTGGCCGCCATCGACGCAGATCATCTCCAGGCCCTCGCCGGTGAGGCCGCGGCGGTGCAGCGCGGTGAGGAAGCGCTCCCATTCGGCGGCGCTCTCGCTGCCTGAGAGACAAAAGTCGATAATCTCCTTCTTGCCGTCGTGCCGTATGCCCAACGCCACAAGGACCGGCCTGCGGAGCGCGCCGGCGCCGGTCTTGCGGGCCAGCACCACGCCGTCGAGCATCAGCGCCTTGTAGACGTTCTTTAGCGGCCTGCGGTGGAAAGCCGCGACCGTTGCGTCCAGGGTCTTGGCGACCCGGCTCACGGTCGCGGCCGAGACCGGGCGCCCGAGCAGGGCAAGCAGGACCTCACCGACCTTGCGCGTCGAGAGCCCCAGCACGAAGCCGGCCAGGATGGCGCGGTCGATCTCCGGGGCGCGTCTTGCATAGCCGCGCAGGATCTCGGTCGGGCAGAAGTGCCGGGTGCGCGGCACGTTGAGCTCGATGTCGCCGAGTTCGCTGAGCAGGCAACGCCGGTAGGTGCCGTTGCGCCGGTCGCGTATGGCGCTGCCATCGAGGCCGTCGAGCCAGCGGTCCACCGCTTCGGCCATCCGGCCTTCGATGATCCCGGCCAGCGCCTGGCGGCCGAGCGGGCGGTAGCCCTCGCCCCAGTCCAGTCCGTCTGCCTGCATCTCCTTCACCACCTCAAAGGCCTGTGGTAGGCTCTCAATCGTCACAGCTCGCTGTGGCATCGGGGTACTCCTTCTTGCGGTTGTCGTGAACCACAGGGAGTACCCCACTCCCGCCTGACACATAAATCCTTACGTTACCACCATGTTGACGCTCTATCACAGCGGCCTCAGTACGTGCTCCAAGCAGGTTCGCCACTGCTTGAAGGAGAAGGGGATCGCTTACGAAAGCCGGTACGTGGAGTTGTGGCGCTACGAGAATTTGAACCCGTGGTATCTCCAATGGAACCCCAACGGCGTCGTGCCGGCCCTGGATCATGACGGAACGGCGATTTACAACGCCGTGCCGATCCTCGAATACCTCGAGGATGCGTTTCCGGAACGGCCGCTGCGCCCGGCGGATCCCAAGCGCCGGTGGAAGATGCGCCACTGGATGTGGATGGGCGATTATGTGCACCAAGCGGTCATCGACCTGACCTTCTCCGCACGGCTGCAATCCCTGGTCGAAGACCTCGGCGAAGACGACAAGGCGAAGATGATCGCCCGTTCGCCCATGCCCGACCGCCGCGAACGGTGGCGCCGGCTCTCAACGGGCGGCTACACCGAGGCGGAAATTCAGGCTGCCCTCGACATTGTCGACTACACCGTCGCGTGGCTGGAACGGGAGCTCTCGCAATCGACCTGGATCGCGGGCGAAGAGATGTCGCTGGCGGATGTATATGTCCTGGCGAACGTGCACCGGGTCCGTGAATTGTACCCCGAGAAGGTGGAGCCCCAACGATTCCCGAAGGTCAACGGATGGAGGGACCGGCTGATGGCCCGTCCGGCCGCCGCCGAGGCCTATGCGCCGGGAACGGTGGAGACCCCGCCAAGACCCGGCGGAAACTCCGTCGAGGGCATCGATATGGATTTGCAGGCGGTCCTTGCCGATCGCGCCATCGAAATGCCGCCTTTCACCGCTCGGGCGTAGTCACAGGCCGGTGCCGGGCATCCCGGGGTGGGGGCGTGATCCCGGCGAAGGGGTAATTCGCGATCATTCGCTTAAATCCCGACCCGTTCGTGGTTTTGTTGAAGCTTGTTTTTGACCGTATTTTCGGCTCAATTGCGCGCTCCGACCAAGGGAGGTTTAGATCGTGTCCAGTGATCCAAAAGTCGCCGTCATTACCGGTGCGGGCTCGGGCGTTGGCCGGGCCGCCGCCGTTTCGCTGAACCGGGAGGGATATGGCCTTGCCTTGGCCGGGCGGCGTGCCGATGCGCTGGACGAGACCGTCGGGATGCTGGACAGCGGCACGCCGTCAATCGCCGTTCAAACGGATATCGCCGACGCGGATCAGGTCGCCAACCTGTTCGCCGAAACCCAAAAGGCGTTCGGCCGGCTCGATCTGCTGTTCAACAACGCCGGCGGCGGCGCGCCCAGGATCGCCATGGAGGATCTCGATCTCGCCGACTGGCGGCAGGTGGTCGACGTCAACCTGACCGGAAGCTTCATGTGCGCCCAACAGGCGATCCGGATGATGAAGGCGCAGGACCCGCAGGGGGGCCGCATCGTCAACAACGGTTCGGTTTCCGCCCTGGTGCCGCGCCCGGATACGGTGGCCTACACCGCCACCAAGCACGCGATGACCGGCCTGACCAAGTGCATCGCCCTGGATTGCCGCAAATACGGCATTGCGTGCACGCAGATCGATATCGGCAATGCCGACACGCCGCTCGCGGCCCGCTTCAAGGAAGGCGTGCCTCAGGCCAACGGCGAGATCAAAATCGAGCCGGTCTTCGACGTGGCCCATGTCGGCGACACGATTGCCTCTATCGCCGCCCTGCCGCTCGACACCAATGTTCTGTTCATGACCATCATGGCGACCAACATGCCGTTGGTCGGCCGCGGCTGACACCTCAACAATCCATCTGGAGTCGTTCATGTCCACCGAGATCCGGGATTGCATCCCGCCCGACCGCAATCCACGCAAGCCGAGCTTCGCCCTCCCGTCCGGCGCCGTCGACACCCATGTCCATGTCTTCGAGGACAAGTACGCCCTGTCGCCGGCGCGGGGCTACAATCCGCCGGAATCCACCCTCGACGACCTCGAACATCTTCATGCCGTCCTGGGGGTCGACCGGGTCGTATTCACCCAGCCCTCGCCCTACGGCGTCGACAATTCGGCGATCATGGATGGCGCCGCCGCGCTCAATGCCGAGACCCCGGACCGGGCGCGGATGGTTGTCGCGGTCACCATGGATGTGACCCAGGACGAATTGGCCGACATGGACGCGGCAGGCGCGCGCGGGGTCCGGCTGAACACGGACAACAAGGGCGGCATGCCCATGGAATTCAGCGAGATACCGGAACTGGCCGCCCGGATCGGCGAATTCGGCTGGCATATCGAGTTCCTTTTTCCGGGGAAGGACATCATCGAACTGATGCCCGTCTTCAGGAGCATCCCAATTCCGATTTCCATCGGGCATTTCGCCTATCAGCCGGCGGCCGCCGGTATCAAGGCGCCGGGCTTTCTCGCCCTGCTGGAGCTGATGAGGGAGGGCAATACCTGGATCAAGATTTCCGGCGCCAACCGGGTCAGCGAGACCGATCTCCCGCCCTATGACGACGTCAAACCCATGGCCCGGGCGCTGATTGACGCCGCGCCCGACCGGGTGATGTGGGGGACCGACTGGCCCCATCCCAACAAGTACGAAGTCAATCCCAACGACGGCGATCTGGCCGATGCATTCGCCGATTGGGTCGACGACGACGCCATGCGCGGGAAAATAATGGTCGATACCCCGGCGGCGTTCTATCGCTTCTAGAGCGTATTTGAGATTGATTGAATCATTTTAGGGATTCCCAAGTATGGGCGAACCATGATTCAAGATGGATGCTGGGCAAGGAGGCCAGCATTCATGGCGAGACCTTATTCGATTGATTTGCGAGAGCGTGTTGTTTTGGCGGTTTTGGCGGGGGAGAGTTGCCGCGCTGTAGCGGCTCGGTTTGGGGTTGCGGTTTCGAGCGTGGTTAAGTGGTCGCAGCGCTACCGGCGGACGGGGAGTGTTGCGCCCGGCAAGATGGGCGGTCACCGCCGCCGGGTTCTTGAGCCCCATCGGGAGTTCATTGTCGGCCGGATCGACCAGGAGCCGCATCTGACGCTGCATCGGTTGAGAGACGAGTTGGCCGCTCGGGGTGTCAGGGTATCCCACAGCACGGTATGGCTGTTTCTGCGCCGTGAAGGGCTGCGCTTTAAAAAAAACCCTGTTCGCCGTTGAACGGGCGCGCGCGGACATCGCCCGCCATCGCAGGCGCTGGAAGGCGTGGCAGGCAAAGCTTGATCCCGAACGGCTGGTATTCATTGATGAAACCTGGATCCGGACCAATATGGCCCCGCTGCGCGGCTGGGGGCCGAAAGGGGAGCGGGTCCGCGGCTTTGCCCCCCATGGGCGGTGGCACACCCTGACCTTCATCGGCGCGCTGCGCTGCGACCGGTTCACCGCGCCCTGCGTCTTCGACGGCCCCATCAATGGCGTGTGCTTCCGCGCCTACGTCGAGCAGCTGCTCGTGCCGACCCTGGTGCCCGGCGACATCGTCATCATGGACAATCTCGGCAGCCACAAGTCAAAAGCCGTGCGAAACGCCATCCGTGCCGCCGGAGCCAAGCTGTGGCTCCTGCCCAAATATTCCCCCGACCTCAATCCCATCGAGCAGACCTTTGCCCAAATCAAGCACTGGATGAGAAACGCCCAGAAGCGGGAGATCGACGACTTATGGCGCCATCTCGGGAGCCTCATCGACACCATCGAGCCACAGCAATGCGCCAACTACTTCAAAAACGCAGGATACGCTTCCGTCAAAATATGAAACGCTCTAGCGGAAATCCCCCGATGCCGATCAGGGGGAGTCGTTGCCGTTGCCGGGTGAGGGGGAGCAAAGCCCAATTCGTCATACCCCGGCCTTCAGTCGGCCGAAGCCGACTTTCGGACGGCGCAGGCCGGCGCAAGTCCGGGGTATCCAGATTTTCAATTCTTTAACCACAGAGACGGTGAGGCAGTGAGACAAGAGGAGTTAATCATTCCTCCTCTGTGTCTCTGTGCCTCTGTGGTGAGATTCCTGTTTCCTGGATGCCCCGGACAAGCCGGGGCATGACGACTGGAGTGTGCCTCAAATGGAGTGCGTCACTCCCCTAGACTTCCCCCCTTGCTCCGGCTCGCATCGGCGTGTCTAGCGGAAATCCCTCGATCCGGGCAGAACCCTTGGGCTTTTGCCCAATACTTCGCGGGGGTCCCGCCGGCCGTTGCGGATCGGACGCCTGAACTCATCCGGCGGCCCGGGGATATCACGGGGGCCGGTCGCCAGTTCGTTCAGGCGGTGAGCATGGTCGTGGAGCTTGTGCGCGACGATGTGGGTGACGATGCCCTCCCGCTGCAGGCGTCCCTTGATGCCGATCAGGCAGGAGCCGAGCACGGTCTTGCGGTAGCGCTCCAGGGTGTGAGGCCAGACGATGATGTTGGCCACGCCCGTTTCATCCTCGATGGTGATGAACACCACGCCCTTGGCGCTGCCCGGGCGCTGGCGGATCAGCACCACGCCTGCGATACGGATCCAGTCGTCGGGCTGGTACTCGGTCAGCTTGTCGCAAGTGATGAACTTCCGGTTGGCGAAGTCGTCGCGCAGGAAACTCATGGGATGGGCCTTCAGGGACAGTTTCATCATCCGGTAATCATCGGCGACCGCCTCGCCGAGGCCGATTTCGGGGAGCGTGACGGCGGGCTCGGCCTGGATTTCATGCTCGTCCATGGCCTCGAACAGGGGCAGGGGCGCGGCATCGGTGAGACCGGTCACCGACCACAGCGCCCGGCGGCGATCCAATCCCAGGGATTGAAAGGCATCCGCCCGGGCCAGCCTGTCGAGGGCAGCCTTGTTGAGCCGGCCCCGGCTCCGAAGGTCGGCGGCCTCCCGATAGCCGTTTTCCCGGCGGTCCACCAGGCGATCGGCATCGTCTTCGCGGAACCCCTTGATCTGGCGAAAGCCCAACCGCACCGCCATGTCCAGATCGAGGGGATCCCGCCATTCCTCATGTCCCTTGGTCATCCCGGGCGCCTCGCCGTAGGCCGGCTCGAGCGTGCATTCCCATTCGCTGTCGTTGATGTCGGGCGGGCGGACCTCGACCCCGTGCTCCCGGGCATCGCGCACCAACTGCGCCGGCGCATAGAAGCCCATGGGCTGGGAATTCAGGATGGCGGCGGCGAACACCGCCGGGTAGCGGCACTTGATCCAGGCCGAGATGTAGACCAGCAGCGCGAAGCTCGCCGAGTGGGATTCCGGGAAGCCGTAATCGGCGAAGCCCTCGATCTGCTTGAAGCAGCGCTCGGCGAAATCGGGGTCGTAGCCGCGCCCCACCATGCCGTCGATGAACTTGCCCTTGAAGCTGGGGATGGTGCCGGTATGGCGGAAGGTGGCCATGGCGCGCCGGAGCCCGTCGGCCTCGTTGGGCGTAAAGCCGGCGGCGACGATGGCGATTTTCATCGCCTGTTCCTGGAACAGGGGCACGCCCATGGTCTTGCCGAGCACCTCTTCGAGTTCCTTGGAGGGGAACGCCACCGGTTCCTCGCCGTTCCGGCGGCGGAGATAGGGGTGCACCATGTCGCCCTGGATGGGGCCGGGCCGGACGATCGCCACCTCGATCACCAGGTCGTAAAACTCCCGGGGCTTGAGACGGGGCAGCATGGCCATCTGGGCGCGGCTTTCCACCTGGAAGACGCCGACCGAGTCGCCCTCGCACAGCATGTCGTAGACCAGCGGGTCTTCGGCGGGCACATCGGCGAGACCCATCTTCCGGCCGTGATGTCGGTGGATCAGGTCGAACGCCTTGCGGATACAGGTCAGCATGCCGAGGCCCAGGACATCGATCTTCAGCATGCCCAAGGCATCGAGATCGTCCTTGTCCCATTCGATGACGGTGCGGTCCTCCATGGCGGCGTTTTCCACCGGGACCACCGTATCCAGCGGCCCCTTGGTGATCACGAAGCCGCCCGGATGCTGGCTGAGGTGCCGCGGGAATCCCTGAATCTCCCGGGCAAGATCGATGGTCATCCGGAGCGTTTCGTCCGTGGGGTCGAGGCCGGCTTTCCGGATGTGTTCGTCTTCGGGCACCTCGCCCTTGATATGCCGCCAGGCGAGGCTGGTCACCGCCTGGATCGTGTCCTCCGAAAGCCCCATCACCTTGCTGACCTCGCGGATGGCGCTCCGCATGCGGTAACTGATGACCGTCGCCGTCAGGCTCGCCCGGTCACGGCCGTATTTCCCGTAGATGTACTGGATGACTTCTTCCCGGCGTTCGTGCTCGAAGTCCACATCGATGTCCGGCGGCTCGTCCCGCTCCGCGCTGACGAAGCGCTCGAACAACAGGTCGATGCGGGCCGGGTCGACGGCCGTAATGCCGAGGCAGTAGCAGACCGCCGAATTGGCCGCCGATCCCCGGCCCTGGCAGAGAATACGCCGTCCGCGGGCGAACCGGATGATGTCGTAAATGGTGAGGAAGTAGGGGGCGTAGTCGAGTTCGCCGATGAGGTCCAGTTCATGGCCGATCTGCTTTTGGACCTTCTCCGGGACCCCGCGGGGGTAGCGTTCCCTGGCGCCGGCCCCGGTCAGGCGGACGAGTTCCTCCTGAGGGGAGCGTCCTTCGGGAACCGGCTCCACCGGATATTCATAGCGCAGTTCATCGAGGTTGAACGTGCAGGCGGCAACGATCCGCCGGGTGTTTTCGATGGCCGCCGGATAATCCGCGAACAGGCGGGCCATTTCTTCCGGGGATTTCAGATGGCGCTCCGAATTGGCCATCAATTTGTAGCCTGCTTCCGAGAGAGGACAGTGTTCCCGGATACAGGTCAGGACATCCTGCAGCGGCCGCCGTTCGGGGACGTGATAATGGACGTCATTGGTCGCGACGATGGGGATTCCGGCCTGTTTCGCACGCGCTGCAAGCGCATAAATCCGGCGGAAATCATCTCCGTAATAATTATGTTTTACAGATAGATATAGATTGTTTTGAAACTTGTTTTTCAGTTCAAGCAGGTGTCTGTCATAGGCCGCGTCCAGTTTTTCCGGCGGCAAAGCGACGGCCGTCTGTCCGGCGCCGCCCTG
Organism: Rhodospirillales bacterium; assembly: GCA_965221855.1. Lineage (GTDB taxonomy): Bacteria > Pseudomonadota > Alphaproteobacteria > Rhodospirillales > UBA2165 > JAJDXO01. The sequence goes on from CBDCSV010000001.1 coordinate 246,444, forward strand.
GAAGGTTTTCCCGTCGAGAATATCGGCCAGATAGAGCCGGCAACCGCCCTTTTCGGTCCGCCGTTTGCCGATGGTCAGCAACTGGGAGAGGCGGCCATAGGCGGCCCGGTCCCGCGGAAACACCAGCAGGCTGGGGGCATCCCGGAGATCCAGCCGGCAGCCCACCACCAGACGCACCCCCGCCGCCTTGGCGGCCACATGGGCGCGAACCACGCCGGCCAGGCTGTTGCGGTCGGTGATGGCGATGGCCGAATGACCGAGCGTGGCGGCCCGCAGCACCAACTCGCCGGGATGGGATGCGCCCCGGAGGAACGAGTAATTGGAGGTCACCTGAAGTTCCGCGTACTCGGTCATGGCAATCACGCGAAAAAGCCGTGCAGGTACCAGGCGGGCGGACGGTCCGGCCGGTAGAGGCCTTCCCGGTAGACCCAGTAGCGTTTTCCGCCTTCATCCTCGAGCCGGTAATAATCCCGGACATGGCGGGAGAGGGGGGCGCCCCCGGTCCGCCACCATTCGGGCGCGATGCGCTCCGGCCCCTCGGCCCGGGCAACCCGGTGTTGGCGGCGGCGCCAGCGGAACATTACCGGCGGGCCGTCGGGCACCGGCGCCATCACATCGATGGGCAGCGGCTGGGGCAGCAGTTCCACGGGCCGGGGCGGGCGGCGCCCGGGTCCTTTCCAGTCACTGGCGGTATCTGGCGTACCGATGGCCGGTTGCGCCCGGCTGGCCCGTTCCGGGAGATGACTTTCCACCGGCCGCACCCGGGTGACGTTGCGGGGCCCCAGCTTGCCCGACAAGCGGTCCACCAGCCGGGCGGTATCGGCCCGGTTGGCGTCTTTGGCCGGCTCGAGGGCCCAGCCGGCGAGCCCGGTCTGTTTTTCATCCAGATTATTGGTGCGGGCGGCGGCGAGCGCCATGATCTCGATCCCGAAGCCGGGGTCGACGCCGTCCAGCTTGTCCCGGAACAGCCGCGCCAAATGCCGGGGATCGCGGGAAGGGCGGCTGGTGCCGACGGTTCGCCGTTCAGCAGTGCCGTCGGCCCGATAGAGGATGAAATCGAGCTGCCGTGCGCCTTCACCGGCGGCTTCCAGGCCCCGGCAGAGCCGATCGAGCAGGCGGTCGAGCCCGGCCGCGATATCCTCCGCCCGGCCGATGGGCTCGGCAAAGGCCAGGCGAGCCGCATGGCGCGGCGGCGGGCGGCGGGGAGAGATAGGCTCGTCCGCTTGCCCCAACGCCTGATCAAGGCGCTTGAGCACGACCCCGCCGAACCGCTTGGCCAGGGGTCCCCGGGGCATCTCCAGAAGATCGCCGATGCGCCGCAATCCCAGCCGGTCGAGCCCCTCGATGACCGCGCCTTCCAGGCGCAAGGCCGCCACCGGCAACCCCGCCAGGTGCTGGCGCAGCGTGCCCGTTTCCGCAATGGTGAAGGGGGTGGAATCATTCGTCGCGTGACGGGCCAGCGCCCAGGCCGCCCCCGGCGTATCGGCAAGGCCCGCGCGGGCGCCGATGTTTTGTCCGCCGAGCCAGCCGGTCAGCCGTTCCAGGAGGGCGGCCTCGCCGCCGAACAGATGGGCGCAACCGGTGATGTCCAGCCATAAGCCGGCACCGAGGCTGCCCCCCATTGCGCCGCCGCCCCAGACGGGGTCGACGGCGGTCCAGGGGGTGAAACGGGTGCAGGCCTCGGCCAGAAGGTCGAGGGCCTTGAGATCTTCGGCCGGCGCGGCGGGGTGGACGGCGAGCCCGGGATAAAGGGCGCGGGCATCGGCCAACGGCTGACCCGGAACGATGCCCGCCGCTTCGGCTGCCGGATTGGCTGCCGCGATGCGGGTTCCGCCGTGAACCCGGGTCACCGTCGCGAGGGGTGTCCCGGCGGATTTGGCATCCGCGGTTCTAGTGGACCCTGTCCGAGAGAGGACGCGGCTCAACCGGTCGGTCGCGAAGACCGGCAGCCAGAGCGAGACCGCCCGTTTCATCACACCACTCCACTTCCCAGTTTCTTGGCCAGGCGCGGGTCTTTCCGAACGTGGTGGAAGCCGCATTCCGGTTGCCGTTTCCGGCCTCGCCGAGCCGGCATCGTTGCAGTTCGAGGCTCCAACTCGGCGGGCTGAAGCCGGGGCCGTCGATTGGCGCGCCGGGCATTGCCGTGACCCGCCAGCGGGTAAGCGCCGCGCCGGCGGGCGCATGGGGCGTGCCGGGCCGCAGCAACAGGCACATTACGCCGCTCTCTTCGGCGGCCAGCTGCAGCCGCCGGGCGGCAATGGGAGGGATTTTGTTGACCCGGCCGACCACGCCGATCAGGCCCGGCGTGCGCAAACCTTCCTCCAGGGCCCATAGAATGTCCGTATCGTTGGCGCCGTGGACCAGGATCATGCGGTCGGGATCGAGGCCGAAAGCCGCGAGGCCTTGGGGATAGAGGGCCCGTTCGCGCTGACACCAAAGAACCGCGCCGTTCGCGCGAATCCTGCCGAAACCCGCCATCAGGCCCGCGGCAAAGCCGATGGCCGCCGCATCGCCGGAGATTTCGTGGAGGCCATGGCCGGGGAGACCGTTCCAAGGCAGCGCCCGGTCGAGGGTCTCGTCGCCGAGGGAGAGGACGTGTTCCGCCGCAACCGCGGCGCGGCCTCGCTCAATGGCGCGAATTTGCGTTTTGAGGTCGTCAAGAACCGCGGAATTCGGGACTTGTCGGGGGTCTTCCTGGTGTACCCGTACCGCCTGGGATTGCATGGCTTTTGCCTGTTCTCATTGAATGTTCTCTTTTTGTTCTATTTTGGAACAAGGCCCGAGTCAACCGCCAATTTCACCAGCCGGACCGGCTACCGGAAACGTCGGAGAGAGAAATCCTGGAGATCGAGATCCGTGGGTGAGCCGGAAATCACGTCGGCAATGGCTTTGCCGGAACCCGCGCCAAGGGTCCAGCCCAATGTCCCATGCCCCGTATTGAGATACAGATTCCCGAGCGGCGTGGTTCCGATGAGCGGCAGGCCGTCCGGCGTCATGGGCCGAAGCCCCGTCCAGAAGGTGGCCTCGTCGAAATTGCCGGCCGACGGGAACTGATAGCGGGCCTTCTCCAGGATTGAACGGGCGCGTCTTTCATTGAGGCTGGTGTCGAACCCGGCAAACTCCGCCGTGCCCGCGACCCGCATCCGCTCGCCCAGCCGGCTGAAGACCAATTTGTTGTCCTCGTCGGTGATGCTCACCGACGGCGCGCCGTTGTGACCGCCGGTCGGCACCGTGACCGAATAGCCTTTGGTGGGATAGATGGGCAGTTTGATTCCAAAGGGCTTGACCAACCGAACCCCGTAGGCGGCCAGGGAGAGCACATAGGCATCGGCGGAAACGACCCCCTGGTTGGTGGCCGCGCCGGTCACCTGCCCGAGTTCGACGCCGAGTTGTTCGATCTCGACGCCGTAGCGGAAGTCGGCGCCTTGAGCCTCGCAGTAATCGGCAAGTTCGGTGCAAAACAGGTGAGCATCGCCGCTTTCATCGCCGGGCGAGTAGATGCCCCCGGCGAGTTCATCGCGCCGGGTCTCGAGAGCGGGTTCGATCTCGAGACAAGCGTCCACATCGAGGGTGCGCATCTCGCATCCGAGATCGATGATCTGCCGCGACGCCCTCGAAGCCGCGAGCAACTCGTCATTGTTCCTGAAGATCTGAAGAATGCCCCCGCTCTGCTGGTGATATTGAATACCGGTCTCGTCCCGAATGACGGCGAGCAGAAACCGGCTGACCTGTGCGAGACGCAGGTTCTTCCGCTGATTTCGTTCGAACGCCGTCTTGGAACAATTGGCGAGGAACTTGAGCCCCCAACTGAACAGCGCCGGGTCGAACCGGGGGTGCAGCAGCAGCGGTGCGTCCTGCCGGCCCACCCATTTGAGCAGCTGCCACGGTACGCCGGGCCCCGCCCAAGGAGCGGTATGGCTGACCGAAACCTGTCCGCCGTTGGCAAAACTGGTCTCGTTTCCGGCCACGGGCTGGCGGTCCAGCACCGTCACCCGATGACCGGCTTTCAGCAGAAAATAGGCGGTTGAGACGCCGACAACGCCGGCGCCCATGACGAGTACATGCACGGGTAACATCCTGCCCAGGCTGGAATGGGCCTTTTATAGTCGTCGCAATGACTTCCTGCCAGCCCTCTCGGCGGCTATGCTCTGCCTCCCCGGGAGAGATGCCGTGAGCCGGAACGCAAATGAATATGTGCTCCTGACCGTCGAGGAGATGGGCCGGTCGGACCAACTCGCCGTCGAGGCGGGGGTTCCGAGCCTCGATCTCATGGAGCGGGCGGGACGCGGCGTCGCCGAGGCCGTCCGGCGCAATTATCGGCGGAAGCCGGTGCTCGTCCTGTGCGGTCCCGGCAATAATGGCGGCGACGGATTCGTCGCGGCGCGGTATCTGAAATCGTGGGGTTGGCCCGTATCGCTCATGCTGCTGGGCGAGCATTCCAAACTCGAAGGGGATGCCTTGGCCAACGCGGACCGATGGGAAGGGGAGGTGGTGGCGCCCGATCCTTCGGCAATCGACGGGGACGCTGTCGTCATCGATGCTCTGTTCGGCGCCGGCCTGACGCGTCCTCTGGATGGCGATGCGTTGGCGCTCGTCGAAGCCGTCGAACGACAGCGCCCGGACTGCGTCGCCGTGGATGTGCCGAGCGGATTGGACGGCGACACGGGTATGCCCCTCGGAATCGCGCCCAGCGCCGGTCACACGGTGACGTTCTTCCGCCGCAAACCGGCGCACCTGCTGTTGCCGGGCCGCGGTCTCTGCGGCTCGGTGACGGTGATCGACATCGGAACGCCGGCCGGGGTACTGGATCAAATCGCGCCCAGGACGTTCGCCAACGATCCGGCGCTTTGGACGCGCTCACTGCCCCGGGCCGTGGCCGGCGTTCACAAATATTCCCGCGGCCACCTGGCGATCATCGGCGGCGGAGAAATGACCGGCGCGGCGCGGTTGGCGGCGCGCGGCGCACGGCGGGCGGGCGCCGGAATCGTCTCGCTGCTGTGTCCGCCGGAGGCCCGGTCCATCTATCTCCAGGGTGATCCCGGAAACCTCGTCTTTTCCTTCGAAGATGCGCCGGCGCTTTCGGATCTTCTTGGCCGCCGCCGGCGAAATGCCGTGCTCGTGGGGCCCGGGAACGGCGTTTCCGACTGGACCCGCGCCAACACCATTGCGGCGCTTCGCTCCGGTCATCCGTGCGTACTGGACGCGGATGCGCTGACGGCCTTCGAGGATGATCCCCGGCATCTGTTTTCCTGGATCAGGGGGCCGGTAGTGTTGACGCCTCATCCGGGCGAATTCGATCGGCTGTTCGGCATGGACGGTGACAGGTTGAACAAGGCGCGGGCCGCCGCCGTGAAATCCGGCGCCGTCGTCCTCCTGAAAGGCCCCGATACGGTGATCGCCCATCCCGATGGCAGGGCGGCGATCAATGAAAATGCGCCGCCCGAACTGGCCACCGCCGGATCGGGCGATGTGTTGGCGGGGATCATCGGGGGCTTGGCGGCAGCCGGTATGGAGTGCTTCGACGCCGCCTGCGCGGGCGCGTGGATTCACGGCGCCGCGGCCGCCCGGGTCGGGCCGGGGCTCATCGCCGAGGATCTGGCCGGCCATTTGCCCCACGTTTTGAGCGAACTTTAAGTGGTTGAAAGACGACGTCATCGGATTGTTGAGCCGATCATGATAAGACTTGGGCCATGAACGAACATCGAAATTCGGGCCTCTGGGACCGCGCCGTACGCAATTTGCGCGGTGCCTGGGACAAGATCGCCCGGGGCGACAGCGAGCTTCTGCCCACATCCCTGAGCCCCGAACTCAGCGATGCGGACCGGGTCAAACTGGTCGAACAAATGCAGGCCTGTTTGGACGGCCGGGGCGGCGAGGTGTCGGCGCGCGCCCGGGCGGCTGCATTGGGTCATGCCTATCTGGCGCTCAACGATCGGGGCCGGCGGCGGTTCATGGAAACCATGGCCGACGAATTCGGACCCGAACGGGACGCGGTCGACGCTGCGGTCGAGGCCCTTCGCGGGGCCGCCGGCGATGAGGCGCGGCAGCTTGCGGAAAGGGATTTGAAGGCCGCGCTGGTTGCGCCTCGGGTCCGGCTCTTGACCCAATTCAACGGGCTGCCGGAGGGCGTGAAGTTTCTCGTCGACATGAGGGCCGAATTGCTGACATACGCCCACGAATCGACGGCGCTGAAGGAGCTCGAGCAGGACCTGAAGTCGCTGCTGGCTTCCTGGTTCGACGTCGGGTTTCTCGAGCTTCGTCAGATCACCTGGCAGGCGCCGGCCGCATTGTTGGAGAAGCTCGCGGCCTACGAAGCGGTTCACGCGATTACCGGCTGGGAGGACTTGAAGCATCGCCTGGCTCCGGACCGGCGCTGTTTCGCCTTTTTCCATCCGAGGATGCCCGACGAGCCGCTGATTTTCGTTTGGGTGGCGCTGGTCGACGGCATTACCGGGAACATCCAGGAGCTTCTCGATGCAAAGGCGCTTCTGGTCGACGCCGAGGCCGCCGATAGTGCGGTCTTTTACTCCATCTCCAATGCGCAGACCGGCCTCAGGGGCATCAATTTCGGCGACTTCCTGATCAAGAGGGTGGTGGACAGCCTGTGCCAGGAGCTTACTGCCTTGAAGAACTTCGCCACCCTTTCTCCGATCCCCGGATTCAGGAAGTGGCTGACCGAAACCGAGGAGGCCGAAGGGAGCCTTCTGACTGCCGCGGAAACCCAGTCACTCGAGGATGCGCTGGGTGATCAGGGACTGTCCGGACTGTCCAAAGTGCTGTCCGATCGCGGATGGAGGGACAACGAGACGCTGGTGGAAGCGGTCAAACAACCCTTGATGCGCCTCTGTGCGCATTACCTGTTGGAGGAACGGCGTCCCGGCGGCACGACGCTCGATTCGGTCGCCCATTTCCACCTTTCCAACGGCGCCCGCATGGATCGCCTGAACTGGCTCGCCGATACGTCCCGCAATGGGATCGCGCAATCGGCGGGGCTGATGATGAATTACAGGTATCGCCTCGGTGACATCGAGAAAAATCACGAAGCCTATCGGGGCGGCGGAGAGATTAAGGCCTCGTCCGCGGTGCGCGGATTGCTGAAGGCAAAAGACTGACGTTCCGGTTCGCAGGCGGTCGATTCTGCGTATTTCCGGTCATTTTTCGGCAGCGTTACATTGACACGGGGCGGTATTTTCATATTGTGGCGCGCTTCCGGCGCCGCTGGGTGTATCCGGGGGCGATCCGGCAACGTTTAGCGGCTGTGGCGGAATTGGTAGACGCGCCGGCTTTAGGTGCCGGTGGCCCTGGGCCGTGGGGGTTCAAGTCCCTCCAGCCGCACCATGAATTCTATTCGAAGTGAGCAGACGAAATGGAAGTGACGGAAACCACCAACGAAGGCCTCAAGCGGGAGTTCAAAATCGTCGTCCCGGCGGCCGACATCGAAGCCAAGATGAGTTCCAGGCTGGCCGAGATAGCTCAAACCGTCAGGATGCCGGGTTTCCGGCCCGGAAAGGTGCCGCCGAAACTGGTCCGCAAGACCTATGGCAAGGCGATTTTGGGTGAGGTGCTGGAACAGACCGTCAACGAATCGACCGAAGCGGCGATGACCGAACGCGGACTCCGGGCGGCGACCCAGCCGCAGGTCGACCTGGTGGGCGAAGTCGACGCCATCAAGGAGGGGTCCGACCTCGAATACACCCTTGCCTTCGAACAGTTTCCGGAAATCGAGGTCATGGATCTGACCTCGGTAAAGCTGGAGCGGCTGACGGTCCCGGCCGATGAGGCGCGGGTCGACGAAGCTCTCGACCAGCTGGCGCAGCACTTCAAGGAATCGAAACCCGTAGAGACCAAGCGAAAGGCTAAAACCGGCGATATCACGGTGATCGACTTTACCGGGACCATCGACGGCGAGGAGTTTCCCGGCGGCAAGGCCGAGGGCTACAGCCTGGAGCTCGGCTCCGGCGCTTTCATTCCCGGGTTTGAAGACCAGTTGGCGGGGGCTGCGGTCGGCGACCAGTTGGAAGTCGCCGTGACCTTCCCGGAGGATTACGCGGAGGAGTTGGCCGGCAAGGAAGCCAAATTCGCGGTCGAAGTGAAGGAACTCCGGGAGCCGTCTCCGGCCGAAATAAATGACGATCTGGCCAAGCGGCTCGGCGCCGAGAACATTGATGATCTGAAGGGCAAGCTCAAGGAAAATCAGGAATCCGAAAACAAGAATCTTGCCCGCATGCGGCTCAAGCGCGACCTGCTCGACATTCTCGACAATCAGCATGAATTCGAACTGCCCGAAACCATGATCGATGCCGAATTCGAGGGAATCTGGAATCAGTTCGAGCATCAGCGCGAGCACAACCCGGACCAGATGGACGAGGACGACAAGGGCAAGTCCGACGACGAACTGAAAGAGGGCTACCGCGACATCGCCGTCCGCCGGGTGCGCCTGGGTCTGTTGCTGTCGGAAATCGGCCGCCTCAACAACATCGAGGTCACGTCCGAGGAATTGAACCGCGCCATCGTCTCCGAGGCTCAGCGGCATCAAGGCCAGGAGAAAGAGGTGCTGGAGTTCTACAAAACCAATCCCCAGGCGGTGCAGGCCCTGCAGTCGCCGATCATGGAGGAAAAGGTCGTCGATTTCGTTCTCGAAATGGCCGACGTGAGTGACCGCGAGGCGACCATGGAGGAGTTGATCGCAACTCCCGACGACGAAGCCGACGAGAAGGAAAAAACCGCGGCGGAGCCAAAGGAAAAGCCAAGGAAAAAGACCCGCTCAAAGTCCAAGGCTGCGGCCAAAAAGGACGACGCTGACGGCTAAGCCCGATCACGCTCGGACTTTCGGTCATTGCACAAACGCCGCGAAGCGTTAGATAGGTTAAGTACTTGGTAACCCAGGAATCCGATAATCAGTTGTAAGAAAGCCCGCCATGCGAGATCCAATCGAAGACTACAACAACATGCTTGTGCCGATGGTCGTCGAGACGACGAACCGGGGGGAACGGGCCTATGACATATACTCCCGGCTGCTGAAGGAGCGGATCATCTTCGTGACCGGCGGCATCGAGGACACCGTTTCGAGCCTTGTGTGCGCTCAATTGCTGTTCCTCGAGGCCGACAACCCGAACAAGGATATCGCCTTCTACATCAACTCGCCGGGGGGCGTGGTTACGTCGGGTTTGGCCATCTACGACACCATGCAATACATCCGTCCCGACGTCTCGACGGTGGTGATCGGCCAAGCCGCGTCCATGGGCTCGCTATTGCTGGCGGCGGGCGTTCCCGGCAAGCGATTCGCGCTTCCGAACTCCCGTATCATGGTCCATCAGCCTTCGGGCGGCGTTCAGGGCCAGGCGACGGACATTGAAATTCAGGCCAAGGAGATACTTGCCCTTCGCGCCCGGCTTAACGATATCTATGCAAGGCACACGGGCCAGGACCTCGAATTCATTGAGGAAGCGATGGACCGGGACAAGTTCCTTACGCCCGAGGAAGCCAAGGAATTCGGCCTGATTGACGAAGTCGTCGAGAACCGGCCCAAGCTCGATGACGACGGCGATGAGGGGAATAGCGGCGCGGACAGCGATACCGAGACCGACGATAACTAGGGATCGCCCGGTCGGGCGGCGCCTTTTTGTGATTGTCTCGGTTGAGAACGTCTGCCTAACATACGTGCACATGGGCACGGCTATGGTTTCGGAGAGCCAATGAGTAAGTCCGCCGGCGGCGACTCGAAGAATACGCTTTACTGCTCGTTCTGCGGCAAAAGCCAGCACGAGGTCCGCAAGCTGATTGCGGGCCCGACCGTATTCATCTGCGATGAATGCGTCGAACTGTGCATGGATATCATCCGCGAGGAGCACAAAACCCATGTCGTCAAGTCGGGCGATGGCGTCCCGACTCCGAAGGAGATTTGCCGGGTCCTAGACGACTACGTCGTCGGGCAGGGCTACGCCAAGCGTGTCCTCTCGGTGGCGGTACATAACCACTACAAACGCCTCAGCCACGGCAGCAAAAACAACGACGTCGAGTTGGCCAAATCGAATATCCTGCTGATCGGCCCGACCGGCTGCGGCAAGACGCTGCTCGCACAGACGCTGGCGCGAATTCTCGACGTGCCGTTCACCATGGCCGACGCCACGACGCTCACCGAGGCGGGCTATGTCGGCGAGGACGTGGAGAACATCATTCTCAAGCTGCTGCAGGCGGCGGACTACAACGTCGAGCGGGCCCAGCGGGGCATTGTCTATATCGACGAGGTGGACAAGATTTCCCGCAAATCCGACAACCCGTCGATCACGCGGGATGTCTCGGGTGAGGGTGTCCAGCAGGCACTGCTGAAGATCATGGAAGGTACCGTGGCCAGCGTTCCGCCGCAGGGCGGCCGCAAGCATCCCCAGCAGGAGTTCCTGCAGGTCGACACCACGAACATCCTGTTCATTTGCGGCGGTGCGTTCTCTGGCTTGCAGAAGATCATTTCTTCCCGCGGCGCCGGCTCGGCAATCGGCTTCGGGGCCGATGTTCGCGGCCCCGATGAGCGTCCTACCGGCGACATCCTGAGAGACGTGGAGCCGGAGGACCTTTTGAAGTTCGGGTTGATTCCGGAATTCGTCGGCCGTTTGCCGGTGATCGCGACCTTGGATGACCTGGACGAAGATGCCTTGATCCAAATTTTGGTCGAGCCGAAGAACGCGCTGGTCAAGCAGTACCAGCGCCTGTTCGAGATGGAGGATGTCCGTTTGACATTCTCCGACAGCGCGCTCGCCTCGATCGCCGAAAAAGCCGTGGAGCGCAAGACCGGCGCGCGCGGGCTGCGGTCGATCATGGAAGATATTCTTCTCGAAACGATGTTTGATCTCCCCGGGCTGGATGGCGTCGAAGAGGTGGTGATTAACAAGGAAGTTGCCCAGGAGAACGTCCGGCCGCTCTATATTTATGCGGACCGCCGCGACGACCTGGACAACAGTGCGTAAACCCTGGGGCCCTTGAATTGGGGCCCTGTTCGAACAAGTTGAGTTGGTGGATCAAGTACGCGGCGCCGGGCTCTGTTGGGGGGCGGCGCAAGTCCAAAAAGGCCGGTCCGGCGTAAAGAGGCCGGCACAAAGGAGAGCAAGCTTTGGTGACTTCCTCGGGTGAAGTGTTTCCGGTCCTTCCGCTTCGGGACATTGTCGTTTTTCCGCACATGATCGTGCCGCTGTTCGTCGGCCGCGAGAAATCGGTGCGGGCCCTCGAAGACGTAATGAAGGACGACAAGCAGATTTTGCTGGTTGCGCAAAAGAATGCCGCCGATGACGACCCGTCGGCCGATGAAATCTACGACGTGGGTACGGTTTCGACCGTGCTGCAGTTGCTCAAGCTGCCCGACGGTACGGTGAAAGTGCTGGTCGAGGGCGGACAGCGGGCAAGGATCACCGGCTTCGTCGAGAACGAGGAGTTCTTCGAGGCGGCGGCCGAGTTGCTTCCCGAGGACGAGGGCGACGATAAAGAGCTCGAAGCGCTTTCGCGTTCGGTGGTCAGCCAGTTCGAGCAATACATCAAGCTGAACAAAAAAATTCCGCCCGAGGCCTTGGTCTCGGTCAATCAGATTGATGAATTCGGCAAGCTGGTGGACACGGTTGCTTCCCATCTGGCCCTGAAGATTTCCGAAAAGCAGGAATTGCTCGAGGTCGAATCCATCGCCCAGCGGATGGAGCGGGTGATCTCCTTCATGGAAGGCGAAATCGGGGTTCTCCAGGTCGAAAAGAAAATCCGTTCGCGGGTCAAGCGCCAGATGGAGAAGACCCAGCGCGAGTACTACCTCAACGAACAACTCAAGGCGATCCAGAAGGAACTGGGCAACAGCGAAGAGGGCAAGGACGAATCCGCGGAGCTCGAGGAGAAAATCGAAAAGACCAAGCTCTCCAAGGAAGCGCGCGAGAAGGCGCTGGCCGAACTCAAGAAGCTGCGGTCCATGAGCCCCATGTCCGCGGAAGCCACGGTGGTCCGGAATTACTTGGACTGGATGCTGTCGATCCCGTGGAAGAAGCGTTCCAGGATCAAGAAGGACATCAAGGCCGCCGAGGAGATTCTGGAGGCGGATCACTATGGTCTGGAGAAGGTCAAGGAGCGCATCCTCGAGTATCTCGCGGTCCAGCAGCGGACCAAGAAGATCAAGGGGCCGATCCTCTGCCTTGTCGGACCGCCCGGTGTCGGCAAAACCTCTCTCGGTAAATCCATCGCCAAGGCGACCGGCCGGAATTTCGTCCGCATGTCCTTGGGCGGTGTCCGGGACGAAGCCGAAATTCGTGGTCACCGGCGGACCTATATCGGGTCGATGCCAGGTAAGGTCATTCAGGGCATGAAGAAGGCGAAGACCTCCAATCCGCTTTTCCTCCTGGATGAAGTCGACAAGATGGGCGCGGACTGGCGGGGTGATCCGGCGTCCGCGCTGCTCGAGGTTTTGGACCCCGAACAGAACGACACCTTCCAGGATCATTACCTCGAGGTGGACTACGACCTCTCCGACGTGATGTTCATCACCACGGGCAACACGCTGCGCATCCCGCAACCGTTGCTCGACCGGATGGAGGTGATCCGCATCGCCGGCTACACGGAGGACGAGAAGGTCGAGATCGCCCGCCGTCATTTGATCGACAAGCAACTGGAAGCGCATGCGCTCAAGGCCAAGGAATGGTCCATCTCCGACAGCGCGCTTCGGGACTTGATCCGGTACTACACCCGTGAGGCCGGCGTCCGTAACCTCGAGCGTGAATTGGCCAATCTGATTCGGAAGGCGACCAAGGAGATCGTCATGAACGATCTCAATTCGGTTCAGGTCACGCGCCGCAACTTGGAGAAATTTGCCGGCGTTCGACGTTTCCGGTTCGGTGAAGTCGAAGACGAGGACAAGATCGGCGTCACCAACGGTTTGGCCTGGACGGAAGTGGGCGGCGAAATCCTTACGATCGAATCGGTCATGGTGCCGGGTAAGGGCAAGATGACCATTACCGGCAAGCTCGGCGACGTGATGACCGAATCGATCCAGGCGGCGCGGTCCTTCGTGCATTCCCGTGCCACCGCATTCGGTCTCAAGCCGACGGTGTTCGACAAGAAAGACATCCATGTTCACGTGCCCGAAGGCGCAACGCCGAAGGATGGCCCGTCCGCGGGCGTGGCCATGGTGACGTCCATCGTCTCCGTGCTCACCGGCGTCGACGTCCGCCGTGATGTGGCGATGACGGGCGAGATCACCCTTCGGGGGCGGGTATTGCCGATCGGCGGTCTGAAAGAGAAGCTCCTGGCGGCGCTTCGCGGGGGAATCAAAACGGTTCTGGTTCCCAAGGAGAACGAGAAGGATCTCGCGGAGATTCCCGAAAATGTCAAAAAATCGCTGAAAATCATCCCGGTTGCGACGGTGGACGAGGTGCTGGAGGAAGCGCTTGTGAGCCCCCTGGTTCCCATCGAATGGCAGGAAGATGAGGAAACGGCCGAAGTTCCGTCACAGTCGGCGGACGACGACGAGGAACATGGCGGCCTCGTAAAACACTGATATTTCAATGCGTTAAGGGGTGCCGGTCCGGTGCGGGCCGGCGCCTTTTCCGTGCCCGCGCTGCGGATTTCGCCGACCGGCGGGACCTAGCCCGGAGGGCGGGCCGGACGCGGCGTCGAGTGGTGCCAGAAAAATACGTTGCCGCCAATTGACGCCGTTGAAAAACCCGTCCTAAACTGCCCGCGCTTTCCATACGGGCGGCGCTCAGGTTCAAATTTTTCATTTTCACTCACTCAGCAAAGGGGGCCTTCAAGGTGAACAAGAACGATCTCGTTTCGGCGGTTGCGACTCAGGCAGGTTTGTCTAAGGCGGATGCAACGAAAGCAGTGGACGGCGTGTTCAACTCGATCACCGGTGCCCTTAGGGGCGGCGGAGAAGTCCGTGTCGTCGGCTTTGGCACTTTCTCGGTCGCGAATCGGAAGGCGACCACGGGCCGCAATCCGCGGACCGGCGAGTCCATCCAAATTCCTGCTTCCCGTCAGCCGAAGTTCAAGGCCGGTAAGGGTCTGAAGGACGCCGTCAACTAGTCCAACCAGACCGGAAGTTTTTCGAATGCCGGTTGCGGGACCGCAACCGGCATTTGCTTTTCCTGGTCGAAATTCAGCATTTCCATGTGGCCGGGTGTTTCCCGCCCATATCTTCGATTGTATTTGAAGGGGGCCCGGCATAGGTTGCCGTCGAGGGCGGTTAGCTCAGCTGGGAGAGCACCTCGTTTACACCGAGGGGGTCGGCGGTTCGAGCCCGTCACCGCCCACCATTTTCGATTTGCCGTACCCTATTTCCGCTCGATTTGTTGCTTGAAATCAGCGGCCGAAGATCAAATCCGAAACCTAGTGGAGTATCGGGGCGCAAGCCCCGGAATCCCTTGGTTTGCGCAGGGGAAGATCGCTTGACACCTGTCAGGCCGTGGATTACCAAAGCCCTCGCGGGTGACCCTTCGTTTGGGGGTGTAGCTCAGTTGGTTAGAGCGCCGGCCTGTCACGCCGGAGGCCGCGGGTTCGAGTCCCGTCACTCCCGCCACTTCCGGTCCGTGATCGGCTCCAAATTCGGCCCTGGTCAGGACCGTGAACGGCGCGGAGTAGGCCAGAGCGGTGATGGGAATACAGTGAAGGCCGTGCGATGAACGAATTGCTCCTCCAGTATCTTCCTATCCTCATATTCCTCGGCATCGCGGGCGGTCTGGCGGCGGTCATCATCATCGCCTCGCTGATCATCGCGCCCCAGCGGCCGGACCCCGAAAAGCTCTCGGCCTACGAATGCGGCTTCGAGGCATTCGAAGATGCGCGGACCAAGTTCGATGTCCGCTTCTATCTGGTCGCCATTCTATTCATTATCTTCGACCTTGAGGTCGCATTCCTGTTCCCGTGGGCGGTATCGTTGGGCGATATCGGCGTTTTCGGTTTCTGGTCGATGGTCGTGTTCCTGGGAATTTTGACCGTCGGATTTGTCTATGAATGGAGAAAGGGAGCTCTCGAATGGGAGTAGACACGACCCCGGCTCCGATTCAGCCCGGCAGACAGCAGGATGCGATTCTGCGTAATGTGACGGAGTCCCTGGTCGACAAGGGATTCGTGGTCGCCAATCTGGACAAGCTGGTCAACTGGGCGCGCACCGGCTCACTGTGGCCAATGACCTTCGGTCTGGCTTGCTGCGCCGTCGAGATGATGCACGCCTATGTCAGCCGGTATGATCTTGACCGGTTTGGCGTGGTGCCGCGTCCGAGTCCCCGGCAATCGGACGTGATTATCGTCGCCGGGACGCTGACCAACAAGATGGCACCCGCGTTCCGCAAGGTATACGACCAAATGGCCGAGCCCCGTTACGTGATCTCCATGGGTTCCTGCGCCAACGGCGGCGGGTACTACCACTATTCCTATTCGGTGGTGCGCGGTTGCGATCGGGTCGTACCGGTGGATGTTTACGTCCCCGGCTGTCCGCCCACGGCCGAGGCCCTGGTCTACGGCATTCTTCAACTTCAAAGAAAGATTCGCCGAACCGGCACGCTGATGCGCTAGCCGGACGGATCACAACAAGAGTTCAAGCTCGCATGGCGGATCCCCAGCCCGTTCAAGACATCGGTGAATATGTCTCCGGCTCCCTGGAGGGCGCGATCACGTCCAGCGAGGTCGCCGGCGGCGAACTCACCCTCCACGCGAACCGCGGCGATATCGTCCGGGTGCTCACCTTCCTGAGGGATGACGTTCTCTGTCAGTTCAAGATATTGCTGGACGTCTGCGGGGTCGACTATCCCGAGCGGGAAGAGCGGTTTGACGTCGTCTATCATTTGTTGAGCCTGACCCAGAACGCGCGCATTCGGGTCAAGGTGACCACGGACGAAGACACCCCGGTACCGTCCGTGACGTCGGTCTTCAATGCCGCCAACTGGTGGGAGCGGGAAGCGTGGGATCTTTACGGCATCTTCTTTGCCGAGCATCCCGACCTGCGCCGCATCTTGACCGACTATGGTTTCGAGGGGCACCCGCTCCGCAAGGATTTCCCGCTCACGGGCTACGTCGAGGTCCGTTACGACGACGCGCAAAAGCGGGCGGTCTACGAACCGGTCAATTTGACCCAGGAGTTCCGCAACTTCGATTTCCTGAGCCCCTGGGAAGGTATACAGCAACAACTGCCCGGTGACGAAAAAGCGACCGTCGACGAGGAGAAGGAAAAGGCGGGCGGGGAAAGCTGATGCCGGATACCAATATCAAGAACCTCACCATGAATTTCGGACCGCAGCATCCCGCGGCCCACGGCGTGCTGCGGCTGGTTCTCGAGATGGACGGCGAGATCATCGACCGCGCCGATCCCCACATCGGTCTCCTCCATCGGGGGACGGAGAAGCTGATCGAGTACAAGAGCTATCTTCAAGCGGTGCCGTACTTCGACCGCCTCGACTACGTCGCGCCCCAGAACCAGGAGCATGCCTTCGCGCTCGCCGTGGAGAGGCTGGCCGGTATCGAGGTCCCGCCGCGGGGGCAATATGTCCGGGTTCTCTATGCCGAGATCGGCCGCATCCTCAACCACATCCTCAACATTACCGCTTACGCGATGGATGTGGGCGCGATGACGCCCATGCTGTGGGCGTTCGAGGAACGGGAAAAGCTGATGGAGTACTGCGAGCGCGCGAGCGGCGCGCGGCTCCATATGGCCTATTTCCGCCCCGGCGGCGTCGCGGCCGACATTCCGGACAGTCTGGTGGACGATATCGCCGCCTGGTGCGAAGCCTACCCGGCGATGATCGACGACCTGGAATCGCTGCTGACGGAAAACCGGATTTTCAAGCAGCGGACGGTCGACATCGGCGTGATGACGGCGGAGCAATGCTATGACTGGGGCTTCACCGGACCCAATCTCCGGGCGTCGGGCGTGCCGTGGGATCTCCGCCGCGCACAACCCTATGACGTTTACGACGAACTGGATTTTGAAATTCCCGTCGGCAAGCACGGCGACTGCTATGACCGTTATCTGGTCCGCATGTACGAGATGCGGGAATCGGTCAAAATCATGAAGCAGTGCATCGAGCAGATGCCGGCGGGGCCGGTAAAGGCGGCCGACGGCAAATTCGCCCCGCCGTCCCGCGAGGAAATGAAGCGCTCCATGGAGGCCCTGATCCATCATTTCAAGCTCTACACCGAGGGCTACCGCGTGCCGGAAGGCGAAACATACGCCGCGGTCGAAGCCCCAAAGGGCGAGTTCGCGGTCTATCTGGTTTCGGACGGCACCAACCGCCCCTACCGATGCAAGATCAGGGCGCCGGGATTCGCCCACCTTCAAGCCATGGACGTGATGAGCAAGGGGCACATGCTGGCCGATGTGGTGGCGAATATCGGGTCGCTGGATATCGTATTCGGGGAGATCGATCGATGAGCGCGCCGCGCGCCGCCCCGCCCGATATTCCTCAACCCGAAAGCTTCTCGTTCAATCCCGAGGTGCTGGAGGCCGCCGAGGCCATCATCGCCAAATATCCCGAAGGGCGACAGGCGAGCGCGGTCCTGCCGCTACTGGACCTTGCGCAACGTCAGCATGACGGCTGGCTGCCCCAGGCGGCGATGAACTATGTCGCCGAGATGCTTGATATGGCCCCCATCCGGGTCTACGAGGTGGCGACCTTCTACACCATGTACAACTTGTCGCCGGTCGGTGAGAATCACGTACAGGTTTGCACCAACCTGCCGTGCTGGCTCCGGGGATCGAGCCGGGTCGTCGAGGCCTGTGAGCGGGTCCTGGGGATCGGCATGGGAGAGACCACCGAAGACGGCAAATTCACCCTGACCGAGGTCGAGTGCCTGGGCGCCTGCGTCAATGCGCCCATGGTTCAGATCAACGACGACTATTACGAAGACCTCGACGCTTCCAGCACCGAAACCATTCTGACCGACCTGAAATCGGGCGGAACGCCCAGGACCGGTTCGTGGATCGGGCGCCGCAGTTGCGAGCCGATCGGGGGGCTGACGTCTCTCACCGGAGACAAGGAGGCGGGCGGCTGATGCTGCAGGATCAGGACCGCATCTTCACCAATATCTACGGGTTCAACGACCCGTTCCTCGCCGGCGCCCGTTCCCGGGGCGATTGGGACCGCACCAAGGACATCCTCGCCAAGGGCCGTGAATGGATTGTCGAAGAGATCAAGAGTTCAGGTCTTCGCGGCCGCGGCGGCGCCGGGTTCGGTACGGGCCTCAAATGGTCGTTCATGCCCAAGGAAAGCGACGGGCGGCCCCACTACCTGGTGGTCAACGCGGACGAGGGCGAGCCCGGGACCTGCAAGGACCGGGAAATCATGCGTCATGATCCGCACAAGCTGGTCGAGGGGTGCCTGGTCGCCGGCTTTGGGATGGGCGCACACGCCGCCTACATCTATGTGCGCGGCGAGTTCTACCGGGAGACCGAAGCCCTGCAGCGTGCCGTCGACGAGGCCTATGACGCCGGCTTGTTGGGCGATGACGCCTGCGGTTCGGGATGGAAGATGGACGTCCATGTCCACCGGGGAGCGGGCGCCTACATTTGCGGAGAGGAAACCGCGCTCATCGAGAGCCTCGAAGGCAAAAAGGGCCAGCCCCGGTTGAAGCCGCCGTTTCCCGCCAATGCCGGCTTGTATGGCTGCCCGACGACGGTAAACAACGTCGAGTCCATCGCGGTGGCGCCGGAGATTCTCCGCCGCGGCGCGGATTGGTTTGCCGGGTTTGGACGCCAAAACAATACCGGCACCAAGCTCTTCAATATCTCCGGACACGTGGAGCACCCGTGCACCGTCGAGGAGGAAATGAGCATCCCGCTGAGGACGCTGATCGAAAAACACGCCGGCGGCGTGCGCGGCGGGTGGGATAATTTGCTGGCCGTCATTCCGGGCGGCGCATCGGTCCCGGTTATCCCCAAGTCCATCTGCGACAACGTGCTGATGGATTTCGATGCGCTTCGCGAGGTCCAGTCCGGTCTCGGGACCGCGGCGGTGATGGTGATGGATAAGTCCACCGACATCATCCAGGCCATTGCGCGTCTCTCGGCCTTCTACAAGCATGAGAGCTGCGGCCAATGCACACCCTGCCGGGAAGGCACGGGCTGGATGATGCGGGTGATGAACCGGATGGTGACCGGTGACGCTTCCCTCGAGGAGATCGATATCCTCGAGGAAGTGACGCGGCAGGTTGAAGGGCACACCATCTGCGCGCTCGGAGACGCGGCGGCCTGGCCGATCCAGGGCCTGATCCGTCATTTCCGGGACGAGATCGAAGACCGTATTCGGAAGCGCGGAGACGCCGCGCAGGCGGCGGAGTAGGGCATGCCGACACTGATCATCGACGGCAAGGAGATCGAGGCCGAAGCCGGCCTGACCGTGCTTCAGGCTTGCGAACTCGCCGGCAAGGAGATTCCGCGCTTCTGCTATCACGAGCGGCTGTCGGTGGCGGGGAATTGCCGCATGTGCCTGGTGGAGGTTTCGCCCGGACCGCCCAAGCCGGCCGCGTCCTGCGCATTGCCGGTGGCCGACGGGATGGAAGTCAAAACCGATAGCGACATGGTCCGGAAAGCGCGTCAGGGCGTGATGGAATTCCTGCTGATCAACCATCCGCTGGACTGCCCGATCTGCGATCAGGGCGGTGAGTGCGATCTCCAGGACCAGGCCATGGCCTACGGCAACGACGGGTCGCGCTTCCTGGAGAACAAACGCGCCGTCGAGGACAAGGACCTCGGGCCGCTGATCAAGACCATCATGACCCGGTGCATCCACTGCACCCGCTGCATCCGGTTCGCGACCGAGGTCGCCGGCGTGCCGGAACTCGGCGCCACGGGGCGCGGGGAAAACATGGAGGTCGGCACCTACGTCGAGAAGGCGCTGTCGTCCGAACTGTCGGGCAATATGATCGATTTGTGCCCGGTCGGCGCGCTGACGTCCAAGCCCTACGCCTTCACCGCACGGTCATGGGAGTTGAAGAAGACCGAGAGCATCGACGTTCTGGATGCGGTCGGCAGCAATATCCGGGTCGATACCCGCGGCCCGGAGGTGATGCGGATTCTGCCCCGCAACAACGACGGCGTGAACGAGGAATGGATTTCCGACAAGGCGCGCTTCGCTTGCGACGGCCTCCGCCGTCAGCGCTTGGACAGACCCTATCTCCGCAAGGACGGCAAACTCCAGCCCGTCGAGTGGCCGGAAGCCCTGTCGGCCGTCGGCCAAAAACTCGCCGGCGCTTCCGGCGACAGGATTGCGGCGATCGCCGGCGATCTTGCCGATGCGGAAGCGATGCTGACCCTCAAGGAGTTGATGGACTCGCTCGCGTCACCCAACATGGATTGCCGGCAAGACGGTACCCGGATCGGGGAGGGTCCCCGCGTCGCCTATCTGTTCAATTCGACCATTGACGGCATAGAGGATGCGGACGCGCTGTTGATTGTCGGGTCCAACCCGCGGCTGGAAGCGCCGGTCCTCAACGCGCGAATCCGCAAGCGCTATCTGATGGGCGGATTTCCCGTCGGCCTGATCGGCGAAAACGCCGATCTGACCTACAAGGCCGAGCATCTCGGCGCGGGTCCCGATACCCTGCAGGCGCTGATCGACGGCACCATCCGGTTCGCCGACGTGATGAAGGGCGCCGGGCAGCCCATGATTATCGTCGGCACCGGCGCGTTGGCGCGGCGCGACGGCCCCGCGATCCTCGCCCAGTCGCGCAAACTCGCCGAAGCGGCGGGTGCGGTGTCCGGTGATTGGAACGGGTTCAACGTATTGCAGCGCGCCGCGTCCCGGATAGCAGGCCTGGACATCGGTTTCCGTCCCGGTGACGGCGGCCGGAGGACCAATGAGATCATCGCTGGCGCGGCGGGCGGAGACATCGAGGTCGTATATCTGCTGGGCGCCGATGAAATCGATACATCCGCGCTCGGAAATGCGTTTGTCATCTACCAGGGGCATCACGGCGACGCCGGCGCGCACCGGGCGGACGCCATATTGCCGGGCGCCGCCTACACCGAAAAAGAGGCGACCTACGTCAACGTCGAGGGCCGCGCCCAGCACACCAAGCTGGCGATTTTCCCGCCCGGCGAAGCCAAGGAGGACTGGGCGATCATCCGGGCTCTGTCGGAGTCCGCAGGCAAGACGCTGCCCTACGACTCCCTGGAGCAGGTCCGTGCGCGCCTCGCCGAAGTTCACCCCGTTTTCGCCAATATCGGCGAGGTGACGCCGGCGGACTGGGAGGCGTTCGGGATCGATGGCGACATCGAGAGCGCGCCGTTCACGAACCCGGTCACCGACTTCTATCTGACGGATGTGATCAGCCGGGCATCCGAAACCATGGCCGAGTGCACGGCCGCGGCCCGCGGCGGCAATCCGGAGAAGACCGGTACCGATGGCTGAGTTGTGGACAGGTTATGCCTGGCCGGCCATCTGGATCGGCCTGCAAGTGGTGGCGATCATCGTCCCGCTGCTTCTCTGCGTCGCCTATCTCGTCTATTTCGAACGCAAGGTGATCGCGGCCATTCACCTGCGCCGCGGCCCCAATGTGGTGGGCCCCTACGGATTATTGCAGCCCGTCGCCGACGGGATGAAGCTGTTCTTCAAGGAGACGGTCATTCCGACCGGCGCCAACCGGGGCGTCTTCATCATCGCGCCGATGCTGACATTCACCCTCGCGCTGATTGCGTGGGCGGTGATCCCGGTTGGCGACGGACTGGTGATTGCCGACATCAACGTGGGCATCCTCTACCTGTTCGCCATTTCGTCCCTCGGCGTCTACGGCATTCTGATGGCCGGGTGGGCGAGCAACTCCAAATACGCGTTCCTTGGCGGGCTCCGCTCCGCGGCCCAGATGGTGTCCTACGAGGTCTCCATGGGATTCATCATCATCAGCGTGCTCCTGGTCGTGGGCTCGCTGAACCTCTCGGACATCGTCAACGCCCAGCGTCACATGTGGTTCGTGATCCCGCTGTTCCCGATGGCGGTGATTTTCTTCGTCTCGACCCTGGCCGAAACCAACCGGCATCCGTTCGATCTGCCGGAGGCGGAGGCGGAGCTGGTGTCCGGCTACAACGTCGAATATTCGTCCATGGCGTTCGCACTCTTCTTCCTCGGCGAATACGCCAACATGATCCTGATGTCGGCGATGACAACGATCCTCTTCCTTGGAGGCTGGCTGCCGCCGTTCAACGTGGCGCCGTTCACCTGGATCCCGGGACCAATCTGGTTTGCGGCCAAGATCGCGTTTTGTCTGTTTGTTTTCCTCTGGGTCCGGGCGACGTTTCCGAGGTACCGGTACGACCAACTGATGCGCTTGGGCTGGAAGGTGTTCCTGCCCATTTCCCTGGCCGCCGTGGTGATTGTCGGCGGCGTGGTTCTCGCCTTCGATATTCAGTCGCTGGTGAAGTAGGGGAGGAGACGGAAAATGGGATTTCTCGACCGCAGCGCCCGCACCATCTTCTGGGCCGAGCTGGTTTCCGGCATGGCGCTGACCTTGAAATATTTTTTCAAGCCAAAGGTGACTCTCAACTATCCGTACGAAAAGGGCCCGTTGAGTCCGCGCTTCCGGGGCGAACACGCGCTGCGCCGCTATCCGAACGGCGAAGAGCGCTGCATCGCCTGCAAGCTGTGTGAAGCGATTTGCCCGGCCCAGGCGATCACCATCGAGGCGGAGCCGCGGGACGACGGCAGCCGCCGGACGACCCGCTACGACATCGATATGGTCAAGTGCATCTATTGCGGCTTCTGCGAGGAAGCCTGTCCGGTGGATGCCATCGTCGAAGGCCCCAATTTCGAATTTGCCGCGGAAACCCGCGAGGAGCTGCTTTATGACAAGGACAAGCTTCTCGCCAACGGAGATCGGTGGGAGACGGAGCTTGCCGCCCGTCTCGAAGCCGACGCCCCCTACAGATAAGGCGAACCGGACGTGATCATCCAAAGTCTCGCCTTCTATCTGTTCTCGATCGTCACGGTCGCATCCGCGGTCATGGTCATCTCGGCCAGGAACCCGGTGCATTCGGTGCTGTTCCTGATCCTCGCCTTCTTCAACTCGGCCGGCCTGTTCGTGCTGCTGGGCGCCGAGTTCCTGGCGATGATCCTGGTGGTCGTCTATGTGGGCGCGGTGGCGGTGCTGTTCATGTTCGTGGTGATGATGCTGGACATCAACTTCACGGCGTTGCGCGAAGGCTTCTTGCAATACCTGCCTCTCGGCGGGTTGATCGGTCTGGTGCTGCTGCTGGAACTCGCGGTCATCCTGGGGGGCTGGGTTATCGCGCCGGGCGTCGCCGAGCGGGCGGCCGCCCCCACGCCCGCCATCGACAGCGTCAACAATACCGAAGCGCTCGGCCAACTCATCTACACCAACTACATCTATTTCTTCCAGGCGGCCGGCATGGTGCTGCTGGTGGCGATGATCGGCGCCATCGTGCTGACCCACCGGACGCGCCCGGGCGTCCGCAAACAGAAGATCAGCGAGCAGGTGGCGCGGGAAGACTCGATCGAGATGCGCGACATGCCGTCGGGGGGAGGGATCTGATGTTCGAGATCGGCCTTTCCCACTATCTGACCCTCGCGGCCATCCTGTTCACGCTGGGAATTTTCGGCATCTTTCTCAACCGGAAGAACGTGATCATCATTTTGATGTCCATCGAGCTGATCCTGCTGGCGGTAAACATCAATCTCGTCGCGTTCTCGTCATACCTGGGCGACCTGGTGGGACAGGTCTTCGCCCTCTTTGTCCTTACGGTTGCGGCCGCCGAAGCGGCAATCGGCCTCGCGATCCTGGTGGTCTATTTCCGTAACCGCGGCTCCATCGAGGTCGAGGACATCCGGATGATGAAGGGTTAGCCCGGCATGTATCTCGCAGCCGTATTCCTTCCCCTTCTCGGCGGCATTATTGCCGGCCTGTTGTCGTTCGTGCCCGCCGGCGGCGACAAGGACCGCAAGCACCGGATCGACCGCGCCGGTCAGTTGGTAACGGTCGCCGGCATGTTGTTGGCCGCCGTCGCCGCGGTGTTCACCTTTATCGGGGTCGTGGGCGGCGGCAATACGGCCAACGTGGAGATTTTCACCTGGATCGACTCCGGGTCGCTGGAACTCTCCTGGGAACTTCGCGCCGACGCCCTGGCGGTGGTGATGGTGCTGATGGTCACCGTGGTGTCGTCGATGATCCACATCTATTCCATCGGCTATATGTCCCACGACGGCTCGATCCCGCGCTTCCAGAGCTACCTCAGCCTGTTCAGCTTCTTCATGCTGATGCTGGTGACCTCCAACAACCTCGTCCAGCTGTTCTTCGGCTGGGAGGGGGTCGGCTTGATGTCCTATCTGTTGATCGGGTTCTGGTACGACCGGCCGTCGGCCAACGCCGCCGCCATCAAGGCCTTCGTGGTGAACCGGGTTGGCGACTTCGGCTTTGCCCTCGGCATCTTCGCCACCTTCCTGCTCTTCGACACCATCAATTTCGATACCATCTTCGGGCTTGCCGAGCAGAAAAAGGACGCGACGCTCAACGTCTTCTCCGGCGAGTTCCACGCACTCACCGTCATTTGCCTGCTGCTGTTCTTCGGCGCCATGGGCAAGTCGGCTCAGATCGGTCTGCACACCTGGCTGCCGGACGCCATGGAGGGCCCGACGCCGGTTTCGGCATTGATCCATGCGGCGACCATGGTCACCGCCGGCGTGTTCATGGTGGCCCGTCTGTCGCCGCTGTTCGAATATTCCGATGTTGCCCTGACCGTCGTCACCGTTGTCGGCGGAACGACCGCCATTTTCGCGGCGACCATCGGTTGCGTGCAGAACGACATAAAACGGGTGATCGCGTACTCCACCTGCAGTCAGCTCGGCTACATGTTCTTTGCGCTTGGCGTATCGGCCTACTCGGCTGGCATTTTCCACCTGATCACCCACGCTTTTTTCAAGGCGCTGTTGTTCCTCGGCTCCGGCTCGGTGATCCACGCCATGTCGGACGAACAGGACATGCGGAAAATGGGCGGGCTCTACAAGTTGATCCCGGTTACCTACGTGATGATGTGGATCGGCAGTTTGGCGCTCGCCGGCATATGGCCGTTCGCCGGATTCTTCTCCAAGGATATCGTCCTCGAAGCGGCCTGGGGCGCGCATACCCTTGTCGGCCAGTACGCGTTCTGGGTCGGGATATTGGCGGCCTTCCTGACGGCCTTCTATTCGTGGCGGCTCTTGCTGATGACTTTCCACGGCGAGCCCAGGGCCGACGAAGTCACCATGGCGCACGTCCACGAATCGCCCAAGGTCATGCTAATTCCGTTGGCGGTATTGGCGATCGGCGCCATCTTCGCCGGCTGGATCGGCTTCGACTGGTTCGTGGGCGAAAAGACCGTGGAGTTCTGGGGCAACTCGATCTTCGTTCTCGAAGGCCACAAGGCGCTGGAAAACGCGCACCATTCGCCACTATGGGTCAAGTTCCTGCCGCTGGTCGTCGGTATCCTGGGGATCGCTCTGGCCTACCTGATGTATATGTTCGCCCCCGACCTGCCGCATGCCTTGGCCTCCGGTTTCCAGCGGACCCATCGGTTCCTGCTCAACAAGTGGTACTTCGACGAGCTTTACGACCGGATATTCGTCAAGCCCTGCTTCTCCCTGGGCCGCGGTTTCTGGAAGGCCGGTGACGGTCAGCTGATCGACGGGGTCGGCCCCGACGGCGTGGCGGCCGCGGTGCTGAACCTTGCGCGGCGGGCCGGCGCTCTCCAGAGCGGCTTCCTGTATCACTATGCGTTCGCCATGCTGCTGGGCGTCGCCGCCCTGGTGAGCTGGTTCCTGGTGACGGGAGGGTAGGGCATGACCGGATTCCCCTGGCTCTCCGTCGTTACCTTCGCGCCCCTGGTGGGCGTCGCGTTCATCCTGTTGATCCGGGGCGAGCCGGATGTGGTGGCGCGGAACGCCAAGGGTGTGGCGCTCTGGACGTCGCTGATCACTTTCGTGGTCTCGCTCGGCCTGTGGATCAACTTCGATCCCACGGCAAGCGGCTTCCAGTTCGAAGAGAAGGTGGTCTGGATGCCCGCCTTCGACATCGCCTATCACCTGGGCATCGACGGCATCTCCCTGTTCTTCGTCATCCTGTCGGCGCTGCTGACGGTCCTGTGCGTCGGGGCGAGCTGGGAATCGGTGAAGGATCGGGTGAAGGAATACATGATCGCTTTCCTGATCCTCGAGACCCTGATGATCGGGATGTTCTCGTCCCTCGATCTGATACTGTTCTACGTCTTCTTCGAAGGCGTCCTTATCCCGATGTTCATCATCATCGGGGTCTGGGGCGGTCCGAGGCGGAACTACGCGGCGTTCAAGTTCTTCCTCTATACGCTCGCGGGCTCGGTGCTGATGTTGCTGGCCATCCTCGCCATGGCGTTCCAGGCCGGCACCACCGATATCGCCAAGCTGCTGACCCACGATTTCCCGATCTCGCTGCAGCCCTGGCTGTGGCTGGCGTTCTTCGCGTCGTTCGCGGTCAAGGTGCCCATGTGGCCGGTGCATACCTGGCTGCCCGATGCCCACGTGGAGGCGCCGACGGCGGGGTCGGTTATCCTGGCGGGCGTGCTGTTGAAGTTCGGCGGCTACGGTTTCCTCAGGTTCTCGTTGCCCATGTTCCCGGTCGCATCCGCCGACTTCGCGCCGTTCATCTACGGCCTGAGCGTGGTCGCGATCATTTACACGTCCCTCGTGGCGCTGGCCCAGGAGGACATGAAAAAGCTGATCGCCTACTCCTCGGTCGCCCATATGGGGTTCGTCACCCTGGGGACGTTTACCGCCACCATCCAGGGTATCGAGGGTGCGGTCATTCAGATGCTGAGCCACGGTGTCGTCTCGGCCGCGCTCTTCCTCGTGGTCGGCGTGGTGTACGACCGGATGCACTCGCGGGACATCGCCACTTATGGCGGATTGGTCAATCGAATGCCGGTCTATGCACTGGTGTTCATGATATTCATGCTGGCCTCCGTCGGCTTGCCCGGAACCAGCGGGTTCGTCGGCGAGTTCCTGGTGCTGGTCGGCGCGTTCAAGGCCAATAGCTGGGTCGCGGCCCTGGCGGCGACCGGTGTCATTCTGGGCGCGGCCTACATGCTTTATCTCTACCGGCGGGTGATCTTCGGCAAGCTCACCAAGGAAGACCTGAGGTCCATCACCGATCTCAGCCCGCGCGAAATGGCGGTCTTCGCACCGCTGGTCCTGGTCGTGATTTTCATGGGGGTCTACCCGATACCGTTCCTGGACGCCATGCATGTTTCGGTCGAGAACCTGATCGACCGATATGAAACGGCCGTCGCGGCGGCCGAGCAAATCCGGCTGGCGGCGAGGTAGGAGCGATGCCCGATTTGGTTCCGGCCCTGCCCGAGATCTTCCTCGCCGTCATGTCCATGGCGCTCCTGATGATCGGCGTCTTCCAGAAGGAAGAGAAGGCCGGCCGTTCGGTATCCTATCTCGCCATCGCTACCCTGGTGGTCACCATTGCCATCGTCGGCGTGGTTACCGACGGCCGGGCGTCGACCTTTGGCGGCGCCTTCGTGACCGACAGCTTCGCGGTCTATGTGAAGGGCCTGATCCTGATCGCCACGGCCGCCGCGGTGCTGATGTCGCGCGAGTATCTGGAGCAGCACGGCATCTTCCGGTTCGAGTTCCCGGTGCTCATGGTGCTGGCGGCGCTGGGCATGCTGATGATGGTTTCCGCCAACGACCTCATCTCGCTTTATCTCGGCATCGAACTTCAGAGCCTGTCGCTGTACGTCATTGCATCGTTCCAGCGGGACACCACCCGTTCCGCGGAGGCCGGCTTGAAATACTTCGTGCTGGGCGCCCTTTCTTCCGGATTGCTGCTCTACGGCATCTCGCTGGTTTACGGATTTTCCGGCTCGACCAATTTCGACGCCCTGGCGCAACTGTTCCAGGCAGGAGAGTCCCCCCTCGGCGTGACCGTCGGCCTCGTGTTCATTATCGCGGGGCTGGCGTTCAAGGTGTCCGCGGTGCCGTTCCACATGTGGACGCCCGATGTCTATGAAGGCGCGCCCACGCCGGTGACGGCGTTCTTCGCCGTTGCGCCCAAGATCG
The DNA here is from genome assembly GCA_965221855.1 of Rhodospirillales bacterium. Taxonomy (GTDB): domain Bacteria; phylum Pseudomonadota; class Alphaproteobacteria; order Rhodospirillales; family UBA2165; genus JAJDXO01. The sequence goes on from CBDCSV010000001.1 coordinate 274,475, forward strand.
CGGCCATGGCGCTTTTCGTCCGGGTGATGGTCGGAGCCTTCGGCGATCTCGGCGTTCAGTGGCAACAGGTGATTATTTTCATCTCCATCGCATCCATGGTGCTCGGATCGTTCGCCGCCATCAACCAGACCAATATCAAACGCCTGATGGCCTACTCGTCCATCGGTCATATGGGATACGCGCTCATCGGATTGGCGGTCGCGGGCGGCGCCGGAAATGCCGAAGCGCGCGCCGACGGCGTTTCGGGGATTCTGATTTATCTCGCCATCTACATGTTCATGAACATCGGCGCGTTCGCCTGCATCCTACAGATGCGGCGCAACGGCAGGATGGTCGAGGGCATCGACGACCTGGCGGGGCTGTCCAAATCCAACCCCGCCATGGCCATGGTCCTGGCCGTCTTCATGTTCTCCATGGCCGGCATTCCGCCGTTGGCCGGTTTCTTCGGTAAGTTCTACATCTTCCTCGCCGCCATCGAGGCTGAACTGTTCGCGTTGGCGATTATCGGCGTGTTGGCGAGTGTCGTCGGCGCCTACTATTATGTCCGGATCGTCAAGGTAATGTATTTCGATCCGCCCGAGGAAAGCTTCGACGGTCCGGTGAGCATGGAAATGAAGGCTGTCCTGGTGGTGACCGGGGTGGTGACCCTGTTCTTCTTCGTTTGGCCGTTGCCGATCCTCGACGGCGCCGGGCTGGCGACGGCCGCGCTGCTGCCGGGATGAGCGCCTCCCTCGGGCGCATCAGGCTGCCGGACGGATTTCGCCTCGCGGCCTACGATGATATCGACAGCACCAATGACGAGGCGAGGCGGCTTGCCGCCGGCGGTCCACCGCCTTTCGGGCTGGTGATCGTCGCGGCGCGCCAGCTTCAGGGGAAGGGCCGGCAGGGACGCCAATGGGTGTCGGAACCCGGTAACCTCTATTCCAGCGTCGTTCTGCGGGCCGGCGCGGATCCGGCGATCTCGGCGCAACTGGGATTCGTCGTCGCGTTGGCGGTCCGCGACACCCTCGAAAGGGTCGGCGGTCCGTCCCACAAGGTGCAATGCAAGTGGCCCAACGACGTTCTGTTCAACGGGAAAAAGATCGTCGGCATTCTGCTGGAGTATCTCGCCGGCGCCGAGGCCGGGCCCGGCGCGGTCATCGCCGGGTGCGGCATCAACATCGCGCATCATCCTGAGGACACGGAACGTCCGGCGACGTCGCTCGCGGCGGAAGAGGTGGAGGCGCGCATCGAAGATGTGGCGGCCGGCTATTTGACGGCGTTGTCCGTTTGGCATTCGGCCTGGCTGGCGGACGGGTTCGGGCCCATTCGACAGGCCTGGCTGAACGCCGGCCATGCGCCGGGCGATCCGCTGGAGGTTCGCATCGGGGACGCCAACGTAACCGGCGCTTTCGTCGACCTCGACCCCGATGGGGCGCTGGTCCTGGATGTGGCCGGCGAACATCGCCGGTTCGCCGCGGGTGACGTATACTCCGCGGACGGACAGTCGGGAGCTTGACCACATATGCTATTGGCCATCGATTCCGGTAATTCAAACGTCGTCATCGCGGTGTTCGATGACGACGGCGACGTGCGTGGGGAATGGCGGGCCGCCACCAATGCCAATCGAACGGCCGACGAGTTCGGCGCTTGGCTGGAGCGCCTGATCGATCGGGACGGGATCGACCGGTCGGAAATCGATTCAGCGGTGCTGGCGACGGTGGTCCCGGACAACCTGATCCATCTGCAAGGTCTCTGCCGGAAGTATTTTGGCTGCGATCCCCTCGTCGTCGGCCCGGACATCGATCTGGGGATCGAGATCGCCATCGACAATCCGAACGAGGCGGGCGCGGACAGGCTATGTAACGCCGTCGCCGCCCATGAGAGCTATGAGGGTCCGCTGCTGATTCTGGATTTCGGCACCGCCACGACCTTCGACGTGATTGACGGCGACGGCGCCTACCGGGGCGGCGTAATCTATCCGGGGATCAACCTGTCCCTCGAAGCCCTGCATATGGGCGCCGCGCAGCTGCCCCGGGTCGCAATTCGGCGGCCGGAAAAGGTGATCGGCACGGGAACCGTCAGTGCCATGCAGTCGGGCATCTTCTGGGGGCACGTCAGCATCATCGAAGGCATGGCCGCCCGCATCTCTCGGGAGTTCGGAGCCTCCATGACGGTGATCGCGACAGGCGGATTGGCCGAGCTGTTTGACAAGGCGTCCGACGCCATCCATCACTGCGATACCGACCTCACCCTGCGCGGATTATTGGCGATCCACCGCCTCAATAGCTAGATGACCGCTTCCGACGAACATCTGCTCTTCGTGCCTCTCGGCGGCACCGAAGAGATCGGCATGAACCTCAATCTCTATGGCTTGGGCGAGCCGGATAACGAGGAGTGGATCATCGTCGATATGGGTGTCACCTTCGGCGATGACGCGACCCCCGGCGTCGACGTCATATTGCCGGACCCGGCCTTCATCGAGGAACAGGTGGACAGGCTTGCGGGGATCGTTCTCACCCACGGTCACGAAGACCATTTGGGCGCGGTCCCCTACCTGTGGTCCCGCCTTCAGTGTCCGGTCTACGCCACGCCGTTTACCGCGGCGCTCCTGCGAAGAAAACTGGAGCTGGACGCGCCCGGGCAGGACATCGAAATCATCGAGGTGCCTTTGTCCGGCAAATTCCGGGTGGGGCGGTTCGACCTGGAACTGATCACGCTCACCCATTCCATGCCGGAGCCCAATGCGGTGGTGCTTCGGGCTCCCCAGGGGATCATCCTTCATACCGGCGATTGGAAGTTCGACCCGGATCCGGTCATCGGACCGACGGCCGACGAAAAGGCGCTGAAGGCCTTGGGCGATGAGGGTGTGCTCGCGGCGATCGGAGATTCCACCAACGTCTTTGTCGAAGGAACCTCCCACTCGGAGGCCGCGCTACTGGACAGTCTCACCTCGCTCATCGGCGAATGCGAGAAACGGGTGGCGGTCACCTGTTTCGCTTCCAACGTCGCGCGGCTTCGGACCATCTTCGACGCGGCTGCCGCGAACGGCCGGGCCGTCGCCCTGGTGGGGCGCTCGTTGTGGCGGATAAACGCCGCCGCCCGGGAGACCGGCTACCTGACCGACCTGCCGCCGTTCCTGGAGGCCGAAGACGCCGTCGATATTCCCGCGGATCAGATTCTCTACATTTGTACCGGCAGCCAGGGCGAGCCCCGTGCGGCCCTCAGCCGGATCGCCGGCGGCGATCACCGGCATGTGGCGCTGGGAGAGGGAGATGCGGTGATATTTTCGTCCCGGCAAATTCCGGGTAACGAACTGGCGATCGGCCGCTTGCAGAACCAGCTCGCACGAAAGGGCGTCCGGATAATTTCGGAAATGGATCATTTCGTTCATGTGTCGGGGCATCCGGCTCGGGACGAACTCGCCCGCATGTACCAGCATCTGCGGCCCCAGGTGGCCATACCCGTACATGGTGAGCAGCGCCATTTGATCCATCACGCGGAGCTTGCGCTGGCCTGCCAGGTGCCCGAGGCCGTTCTGGTCCACAACGGCGCCGTTGTCGAATTGACGGCCAAGGGATCTCGTATCGTCGACGAGGTCCGGGCCGGCCGGCTTGCCCTCGATGGCGACCGGATCGTCGACATGGAAAGCGATGTGGTCCGGGATCGCATCAAGATCATGTACAATGGCGCCGTGAACTGCTCCGTCGTGGTGGATGACGAAGGTGAACTGGCGGCCGATCCCAAGATCACCGCGACGGGACTGATCGAGGACGACGACGCGGCTTACGATCTCGCCGAAGCCGCGGCCGATGTCCGCTCCTATCTGGGGGATCTGGATGCCGATGAGGCGGAAGACGATGCCGCCGTCGAGAAAGCGGCGCGCTTGGCGCTCAGGCGGTTTTTCCGGTCGGCCTATGGCAAGCGCCCGGTGATTTCGATCCACGTGGTGCGGATCTAGGGGAGGAAGCCGATTTGGGTTGGGTAACGGGCTTTGCCGTCTATTTCGTCATCTGGTGGCTGACCCTCTTCATTGTTCTGCCGTTTGGCGTCCGCCGCCGGGACGACGACGGATGGGGCCACGATTCCGGCGCGCCGCAGAGATCCCGTATTCTGATGAAGATGTTGATCAACACCGGGCTTGCGACGGTGGTTTTCGCCATCGTGTTCGTCATCGATTTTTATGACCTGGTTTCCTTCGACGATTTTCGGGCGCCGGCGACCGGCAGGGGCGGGACCTTCTAGCGCCCGCCATGACGGCTTACTGCGACATCGCTCCCGGCCATGAGTTTCATGGGCCCTATCACGACCGGGAATACGGCTTTCCGGTGAGGGACGAGGCGGTTCTATTCGAACGCTTGTGTCTGGAAATGTTCCAAGCCGGCCTCAGTTGGCTGACCATTCTGAAGAAGCGGGATGGATTCAATGGGGCGTTCGCCGGCTTCCATGTGGACACGGTGGCGGCTTACGGCGCGCGGGACCGGAAACGGCTGCTGAACGACGCCGGGATCGTCCGCAATCGGTTGAAAATCGACGCGGCCATCCACAACGCCCGGGTGATCCAGGGATTGCGGGAAAGCCATGGCGGCTTCGCCAAGTGGCTGGACGCACGCCATCCCCTGGAAAAGACGGAGTGGGTAAAGCTGTTCAAGCAGACATTCAGATTTACCGGCGGCGAGATTACCGGCGAATTCCTGATGAGCACCGGCTACCTGCCGGGCGCTCATGTCGAGAGCTGCCCGGTCTATGCCAGAATCGCCAAGAAAAGACCGCCGTGGATGCGCCGGAGCAATAGGCCGGCGTAGGGAAGGATTACTAGACCCCGGGAATTGCTCGCAAAGGGGCGCTCGTCCTCGTAGACATCCGGGCGGTCATTCCCTACAGTCGCGCGGCCCATCAGGCTCTAAAAATCAACGAACGGAACCAATGAAACGCGCCCTCGATACCGCACGGTCGGACAATTTCAGCGAATGGTACCAGGAGGTCGTCCGGAAATCGGATATGGCCGAAACCTCGGCCGTCCGCGGCTGCATGGTGATCAAGCCATGGGGGTACGGTATTTGGGAGTTGATTCAGGCCGAACTCGACCGCCGGTTCAAGGAAACCGGCCACGAGAATTGCTATTTTCCCTTGTTCATTCCCCTGGACTTCATCGCCAAGGAGGCTGAGCACGTGGAGGGGTTCGCCAAGGAAATGGCGGTGGTCACCCATCATCGGCTAAAGACCATCGATGGGGAACTGGTGCCCGATCCCGACGCAGAACTGACCGAACCGCTGATCGTCCGGCCCACCTCGGAAACCATCATCGCGGATTCGTTCCGCAATTGGATCGGGTCCTATCGGGATCTGCCGGTTTTGGTCAATCAGTGGGCCAACGTGGTGCGCTGGGAGATGCGCACCCGGCTGTTCCTGCGGACGGCGGAGTTTCTCTGGCAGGAAGGGCACACCGCCCATGTGGACCGGGATGACGCGTTCGAGGAAACCCTCCGAATGCTGGAGGTCTACCGGGACTTTGCCGAAAGTGTCATGGCAATGCCGGTCATCGCCGGCGAGAAGACCGAAAACGAGCGCTTTCCGGGTGCCGACAATACCTTTTCCATCGAGGCCATGATGCAGGACGGTAAGGCCCTGCAAGCGGGCACCTCCCATTATCTCGGCACCCATTTCGCCGAGGCCCAGGGAATCAAGTACCAGTCGGCGGAAGGTGATGAGAAATTCGTCCACACGACGAGCTGGGGGGTATCGACCCGGCTGGTGGGCGGCCTGGTCATGACTCACGGCGATGATGACGGGCTGCGGGTTCCGCCGGCCCTGGCGCCCCAACAGATCGTTATCCTGCCCCGCCTGAAGGGGGATGATGGCGATGCGTCAGTTCTCGAATACTGCGATACGCTGCGGAAACAGTTGATCGGCAACCAGGCTTTGGGAGCGCCGATCCGCGCCCAGGTGGACAAGAAAGACAAGAACGCCAGCGCCAAACGCTGGGATTGGGTACGCCGCGGCGCTCCTCTGCTCGTGGAAATCGGACCCCGCGAGGTGGAGGCCAATGCAGTCAGCGTGTTGCGCCGGGACGCGCTCTACGACGGCGAGAAGGTGAAGCCCGGCAACACCACCGCGGACGAATTCGCGAACACCGCGGCCTCCCGTTTGGAGGATATTCAATCGGCAATGCACGGGCAGGCAAAATCCTTCATGGAAAGCCGAATCGAATCCGGCATTACCGAGTTTGGCGCCTTGGGCGAGTTCTTCGGCGAGGCGCAGGAGGACGAAGACGGGCCATCAGATGGGCCGCTGCGCTGGGCCCGGGTGCCCTGGTGTAAGCCGACCGGTGCGGCGCTGGCGGCAGTCGAGGCGAAGCTGGACCCGCTCAAGCTTACGATCCGCAACGCGCCGCTGGACGAGAACGGCGTCTCAGGGACATGCATCTTTACCGGGGAAGAGGCGGTCGAGGAGATCCTCATCGCCCGGGCCTATTAAGGCGGCCCCGGATGTTCTCTGCCATCGAGCGGATGATCGCCATGCGGTACCTCCGCGCCCGGCGGCAGGAAGGATTCATCTCGGTCATTGCATGGTTTTCGCTTTTGGGCATTGCCCTGGGCGTGGCGACGCTGATCATCGTCATGTCGGTGATGAACGGCTTTCGTCAGGAACTGCTGACGCGGATTCTGGGCGTGAACGGGCATCTCAGCGTCTATGCCCAGACCCGCGCCATGCCCGACTACGAGCAGCGCCGCGATCTGGTCGCCGGCCTTTCGGGGGTGGTCAAGGTCACGCCGACCATCGAAGGGCAAGTGATGGCGAGCGCCAACGGACACGCCGCCGGTGCGGTGGTCCGGGGCGTTGCGGCGGCAGACTTGAAGGAGCGGAAAATCATTTCCGGCAATATCGTCGCGGGAAGCCTGGACGGCTTTACCGGCACCAATGTGGTTGCCGTCGGCAGCCGGTTCGCCCGCAATTTCCGCTTAGGCATCGGCGACCGGGTAACGCTGATCTCGCCTCAGGGAAATGTCACGGTGCTCGGGACGGTGCCGCGCTTGAAATCCTACAAGGTCGCCGCGGTCTTCGACGTGGGCATGCACGAATACGATTCCAGTTTCGTGTACATGCCCCTGGAAGCGGCGCAGCTGTATTTCAAGCTGCCCGGTGCGGTGAACTATCTCGACGTCATACTGGAAAATCCTTCCCGCGCGCCCGATGAGGCCCAACGAGTGAGAGAGGCCCTCGATAACCAGGGGCGAGTGTTCGACTGGCAGCGCTCCAATTCCAGTTTTTTCAATGCGATCCAAGTCGAACGCAACGTGATGTTCCTCATCCTCACCCTGATCATCGTGGTGGCGGCCTTCAATATCATTTCGGGCCTGATTATGCTGGTGAAGGACAAGGGCAGGGACATCGCCATCCTTCGGACCATGGGCGCCACCCAAGGCATGGTGATGCGCATCTTTTTCCTGTCCGGTGCGAGCGTCGGCATCATCGGTACCGTCGCGGGGTTTGTCCTCGGGCTGGCCTTCGCCGAGAACATCGAGAGCATCCGTCAGTTCCTTCAATCCCTCACCGGCACCGAGTTGTTCGCCGCCGAAATCTACTTCCTTTCCCGGTTGCCGGCGGTTGTCGATCCGGCCGAGGTGGCGATGGTGGTCGGCATGGGGATCGGTCTTTCGTTCCTTGCCACGCTCTATCCGTCCTGGCGGGCGGCGCGGCTCGATCCGGTCGAAGCGCTGCGCTATGAGTGACCCCGTCCTCGAGCTCCGCCGGGTCGGCCGGACGTTCGGCGAGGGAAGCGTCGCCCTGGAAGTCCTGAAGGAGATCAACCTGGCTGTCAATCCGGGCGAGATCGTCGCTCTCGTCGGCCCGTCGGGCTCGGGCAAATCGACCTTGCTGCAGATCGCCGGCCTGCTCGAGAAACCGGACAACGGCGCCGTCCTGATCGGCGGCGAAGATACGGGCGGGATGAGTGACGACACACGCACCGAAATCCGCCGGCGGAAGCTCGGGTTTGTCTATCAGTACCACCATCTTCTGGCCGAGTTCTCGGCACGGGAAAACATCGTCGTTCCGCAGATGATTGCCGGGGTCGCCAAGTCCGATGCGGCCGGGCGGGCGGATGGGCTTTTGGCGGATATGGGCCTTGCGAACCGGGCGACCCACCGCCCGGCGCGCCTCTCGGGCGGTGAACAGCAGCGGGTCGCCATCGCGCGGGCGCTCGCCAATCACCCCGACCTCCTTCTCGCCGATGAACCTACGGGCAATCTCGATCCCGGCACCGCCGATGAAGTCTTCGGGCTGCTCATGCGGATGGTGCGCGAACAGGGGTTGGGGGCGTTGATCGCCACCCATAATCCGGCCCTCGCGGCGCGCATGGACCGGACATTAAGCCTTGCCAACGGTCACGTGAGTCCCGCTTAAGCGGCGTACCTCAAATTCTTGTGGATAAACGGTGATTGGGTGATGACGCCCAGGGACGAATCGTGAATGCTCAGTTCATGGCTCACGCGGATTTCGTTCACCTCCGGGTTCATACGGCGTTCTCGCTTCTCGAAGGCGCGATCAAGGTCAAGGACTTGGTGAAGACCTGCGGCGACCTTGCCATGCCGGCGGTCGCCATGACGGATACGTCGAACCTTTTCGGCGCCCTGGAATTCTCCCTGGCCTGCGCCGGCGACGGCATCCAGCCCATCATCGGATGCCAGCTTCTTGCCGATTTCTCGGCCGAGGCGGCAGGCGATCCGCTTAAGTCCCATAACGGCAACGGTGACGGGCACAACGCCGACGTGCTCGATCAGATTGTCCTGCTGGTTCAGGGCGAGGCAGGTTACCTCAACCTCCTCTCCCTGGTCAGCAAGGCCCACCTGGAAACCGACGCGGGCAGCGATCCCCACGTGACGCTGCGGGACCTCGAGGCACACAGCGAAGGCCTCATCGCCCTGACGGGGGGCGTCAACGGCGGTGTCGGACGCTTGCTGGTCCACGGTCAGTATGAGGCGGCCGAGGAGTTGCTGGATACGCTGTCCCGTATGTATGGCGGCCGGCTTTATGTGGAGTTGCAGCGGCACGGCCTCGAAGATGAGAGCCGGATCGAAGAAGACTTATTGGACTTTGCCTACAAGTACGATCTTCCCATTGTCGCCACCAACGAATGCTTCTTCCTCGGCGAGGATATGTATGAGGCGCACGATGCGTTGATTTGTATCGCCGAGGGGGCCTTCGTCGGTCAGTCGGAGCGCCGCCGTTTGACGTCCGACCACCGTTTCAAGTCGGCGCAGGAGATGCGGGCGCTGTTCGCCGATCTGCCGGAGGCCATCGACAATACACTGGTCATCGCCCGGCGCTGCGCCTTCATGGCCGAAACCCGTGAGCCGCTCTTGCCGGCCGCGCCCCACAACGGCGATGAAAGGCCCGACTCGGACATCCTGGCCGATCTTGCCGCCGACGGCCTCGTCGAGCGGCTGAGAGCGAAGGGAATAGAGGGCAAGGACGGTGACGCGCGTCCTTACTGGGAGCGTCTCGACTACGAGCTGGGTGTAATCTCGAAAATGGGATTTCCGGGCTACTTCCTGATCGTCGCCGATTTTATCAAATGGGCAAAATCCAGGGATATTCCCGTCGGCCCGGGACGCGGCTCCGGCGCGGGTTCGGTGGTTGCCTGGTCGCTGACCATCACCGATCTCGATCCGCTGCAGTTCGGGCTGCTGTTCGAACGCTTCCTGAACCCGGAGCGGGTGTCCATGCCCGACTTCGATATCGATTTTTGCCAGGACCGCCGGGACGAAGTCATCGCTTATGTACAGGAGAAGTATGGCGCTGACCGGGTGGCTCAGATCATTACGTTCGGAACCCTGCAGCCCCGCGCGGCGCTTCGGGACGTCGGCCGGGTATTGCAGATGCCGTATCCGCAGGTCGATCGGATTTGCAAGCTGGTGCCCAACAACCCGGCCGCGCCCGTGACGTTGCAGGAAGCCATCGACGGCGAGTCTCGGCTCCAGCAGGAAATCCAGGAAGACGAGACGGTCGCTAGATTGGTCGAAATCGCCAAAAAGCTGGAGGGACTGTACCGGCATGCCTCGACCCATGCCGCAGGGGTGGTGATCGGCGACCGGCCATTGGTCGAACTGATCCCGCTCTACCGTGACCCCCGTTCGGAGATGCCGGTCACACAATTTTCGATGAAATGGGTCGAAGCGGCCGGCTTGGTCAAATTTGATTTCCTCGGCCTCAAGACCCTAACGGTGCTATCGAAGTCCGTCGAACTCCTGCGCCAGCGTGGCGTCGAACTCGACCTCGCCCGCATCCCGCTCGACGACCGGGCGACGTTCGAGATGCTGGGCCGGGGAGAAACCACCGGTGTGTTCCAAATGGAAAGTTCGGGAGTGCGCGACATCGTGCGCAACATGAAGATCGATCGTTTCGACGACATCATCGCCATCGTATCGTTGTACCGGCCCGGTCCAATGGACGACATTCCGAGTTACATCAAGCGCAAACTCGGCGAGGAAGAGGTGAACTATCTCTACCCCTCCATCGAATCCATCCTCAAGGAAACCTACGGCATCATCGTCTATCAGGAACAGGTGATGCAGATCGCCCAGGAAATGGCGGGCTATACGCTGGGTTCAGCGGATCTTCTTCGGCGTGCCATGGGCAAGAAGATCAAGTCCGAGATGGACGCCCAGCGCAAAACCTTCATGGACGGGGCAACGGCGCGGGCGGTTCCCGAGGGCACGGCTTCCAACATCTTCGACAAGATGGCCAAGTTCGCGGGCTACGGCTTCAACAAATGCCATGCCGGCCCCTACGCGCTGGTGGCCTATCAGACTGCTTATCTGAAGGCCAACTATCCGGTCGAATTTCTCGCCGCTTCCATGACCCTCGATATTCACAATACGGATAAATTGGGTGTCTTCCGCCAAGAGATCGATCGGTTGGGCATCGAACTGCTGCCGCCCGACATCAACGCCTCGGATACCCTCTTCAGTGTGGAGCACAAGGGGGAGACCGGCGCGATCCGCTATGCGTTGGCGGCCATAAAGAACGTGGGCGAGGCGGCCATGAAGAGCCTGGTCGAGGACCGAACCGAGAACGGCCGTTTCGAATCCATTCAGGATTTCGCCGGACGGTTGGACAACCGGTCGGTCAACAAACGGTCTCTGGAGAATCTGATACGCGCGGGCGTTTTTGACGGCATCAATCCCAACCGGAAGCAGATATTCGAGTGCGCCGAGGCCATCGTCCGCCAGGCAAGCGCGGCCGCCGACGCCAGAAACAGTGACCAGATCGGTCTGTTCGGGGATTCTCAGGAAATGGCGGTCGCGTTGAACCTTCCGGACATTCCGGACTGGACCAACCTGGAGCGCCTTAATGAAGAAGTGGAGGCCATCGGCCTCTACATCTCCGCCCACCCCTTGGATGCCTATGAGGTGGCGCTCGAGCGTTTACGGGCCAAAACATACAAACAGTTCGTCGCCGAGCGGCCTCAGGGCATGGTCAGTCTGGCCGGTGTGGTTACGGCCAAGCGGGAACGGACCTCCGCACGGGGCAGCAAGTACGCTTTCGTGCAAATGACCGACAAGTCAGGCGCCTACGAGGTGACCGTCTTCTCGGAAATCCTCAACCAATCCCGGGAATTGTTGGAACCCGGAAATATCCTGCTGGTCAAGGCCGCGCCTCAGTACGAGGGAGAAACCATCCGCCTGACCGTCCAGAGGCTGGAACCCCTTGATGCGGTGGCCGCCAACGCGGCGGCAGGCCTGAAGATCTACGTCGATGGAGCCGATCCGCTCTCCAACCTCAACGATGTGCTCGATCGGGAAGGCGCGGGGAGAGGTGAGGTGGTGCTGATTTCCCGGGTGGACCTCCAGACCGAAGTGGAGATTCGGCTGCCCGGAAAATTCAAGGTCTCGCCGCAATTGGCCCAGGCGGTCCGGTCCATCCCGGGGATCGTCGACGCGCGGGAATTTTAGGCGCCCGCCAGCCGACGATATCTCCAAAATTTGGCTTGAATGCGGGGTCTGATCCCGTTAGAACGCACGCCTTAAATCCGCACGCGGGCTCGCGGCGGCGGCGCAAAATCGCCGCTTGTCGCTCCGGTGTCCCGATTTCCGGGATGTCGCCTGCGGAGGCTTAACCGGAGAAGGAACACGACATGGCTTTGCCAACCTTCAGCATGCGCCAGCTACTGGAAGCTGGCGTGCATTTAGGACACGTCACCCGCCGCTGGAATCCCAAGATGGATCAGTACATCTTCGGGACACGGCAGGGTATTCACATCATCGACCTGCAACAGACCGTGCCCATGCTCTATCAGGCCATGAATGCGGTCGGGGAAATTGTCGCCGGCGGCGGCCGGGTCCTGTGGGTCGGCACCAAGCGCCAGGCCAGTGGCGCGGTTGCGGAAGCGGCCAAGAAATGTGGCCAGTATTACGTCAATCACCGCTGGCTCGGCGGCATGATGACCAACTGGAAGACCATTTCAAATTCCATTAAGCGCTTGAAAACGCTTGAAGAACAGCTTTCGGAGGAAAATATCGGGCTGACCAAGAAAGAGCTGCTGCGCATTACTCGCGAACGGGACAAGCTGGAGCGGGCTCTTGGCGGGATCAAGGAGATGGGCGGTTTGCCCGATGTCGTCGTCGTCGTCGATACCAACAAGGAAGCCATTGCCGTCGCCGAGGCCAACAAGCTCGGTATTCCCGTGATCGGCATCATCGACAGTAATTCGAACCCCGACGGCATCGACTATCCCATACCCGGCAACGATGACTCCATCCGGGCGATCAACCTTTATTGCGACTTGCTGGCCGGAGCCGTGCTGTCCGGTATCCAGGAGGAAATCTCCATGAGCGGCGGTGATATCGGCGAGTCGGAGGAGGCGCCGGTGGAAAAGTTGCCCGCGGAAGAAGAGGCTGCGGCAGAGGCAGAGGCGCCGGTGGAAGCGGCACCGGCGGAAGGGGTTCCCGCCGAGAGCGAGACGCCCGCGGAAGAGACGCCTGCGGAAGAGACGCCTGCGGAGACCGAGTCGTCGGCCGGCGAAGCACCCGCGGAGGAATTACCTGCGGAAGAAAATCCTGCGGAGGAAGTTGCCGCAGAGCAGGAATCCGAGGAAGATCCGCAACAGCCGGTTGCCTCATAATTGTTATATATCAAGACGATAGTGTCTGAATATTAGAGCAAGGATAAGCAAATGGCAGAAATCACCGCAGCGCTCGTCAAAGAGCTCCGTGAGCAAACCGGCGCGGGAATGATGGATTGCAAGAAAGCCCTCGGCGAGAACGAAGGCGATTTGGAGGCGGCGGTTGATTGGCTTCGCAAGGAGGGCCTCTCGGCGGCAGCCAAGAAGGCCGGACGGATTGCCGCCGAAGGCCTGATCGCCGTCGCCACCGGCGGCACTCGGGGCGCCGTCGTCGAGGTCAACGCGGAAACCGATTTCGTCGCCCGGAACGAGCAGTTTCAGGAGTTTGCCGGCGGCGTGGCGAATATCGCCCTCGAGGGCGCCGGCGATCTTGAATCGTTGACCTCGGCTACCCATCCGGGCGGTGACACGGTGGCCGAGACGCTCACCAATCTGATCGCAACGATCGGCGAAAATATGAACATCCGCCGTGTCGAGACCCTTGAGGTCGGCAGTGGGGTTGTCGTGTCCTACATGCACAACGCGCTGGCCGCCGGTCTCGGCAAAATCGGGGTATTGGTGGCGCTTGAATCCACCGGCGATGCGGGCAAGCTGGAGGCATTCGGCAAGCAATTGGCCATGCATGTCGCGGCCACCGACCCGCGGGCGTTGACCCGGGAGGACGTTGCCGCCGAAGACCTGGAGCGTGAAAAGACCGTTCTGGCGGAACAGGCGCGCGCCTCCGGCAAGCCCGACGAGATCATCGAGAAGATGGTCGAAGGCCGGTTGCGCAAGTACTACGAGGAAGTCTGCCTGATGGAGCAGACCTTCGTGATCGACAACGAAACCAGGGTTTCGAAAGCCGTCGAAACCGCAGGGCAGGATGCCGGCGGCGAGATCAAGGTCACGGGGTTCAAACGATTCGCGCTTGGCGAAGGCCTCGAGAAGAAGGAAGAGGACTTTGCGGCGGAGGTTGCCGCAACGGCGGGAATGTAATTCGCGCAATTCCAGGAAATCCCCTGTTTTTCCCGGAAATCAGCGAAAAATCAAAGACGTAGCGGCCGCGGTTGGTGTACTATCGCGGCCGTTGCCGCGTGGACGCCCTTGATCGCGATGCCCCGCTGCCGCACCTGTATTGCTGCCCATGGCGAAGACGGAAATGCCAGATAAGCCCATATACCAGCGCGTTCTGCTGAAACTCTCCGGCGAGGGATTGATGGGTGACCGGGAATTCGGGCTCGATTCCGCGACCATGGAACGGATCGCGGACGAGGTGAAGACGGTGCAGGGAATGGGCGTGCAGGTGTGTCTCGTTGTCGGCGGCGGCAACATATTTCGCGGGCTTTCGGGCGTAGCGGCTGGGCTCGAGCGGTCAAGCGCCGATCATATGGGGATGCTGGCGACAGTCATAAACGCGCTGGGTATTCAGTCCGTACTCGAGAGGAACGAGGTGCCGACGCGCGTACTCTCGGCCATACCCATATCTGCCGTTTGCGAGCCCTATATCCGCCGCCGGGCCATTCGTCACATGGAAAAGGGACGTGTGGTTATTTTCGCGGCCGGTACCGGAAATCCGTTTTTCACTACGGATACCGCCGCCGCCCTGCGCGCCGCTGAAATGGGCTGCGACGCGTTGTTCAAGGGTACCCAGGTGGACGGCGTTTATTCAGCCGACCCCAAAACCGACAAGTCTGCGAAGCGTTATGATGAACTCACCTACCGGGACGTCTTGACCCAGGACCTCAAAGTCATGGATGCTTCTGCCATATCGCTTGCCCGGGAGAACAAAATCCCGATTTTGGTGTTCTCCATCCACGCTCCTGGGGCTTTTGGGGAGGTGGTGCAGGGCAAGGGCGTTTCAACAATTATTACGGAGGGGACAAACGGTGGCTGATTATGACTTCGCGTCAACCAAGTCGGATGTTGAACGCCGAATGGAGGGCGCACTACAGGTCCTGCAAAGGGAATTCGGCGGCTTGCGGACCGGAAGGGCCTCGACGAGCCTGCTGGAACCGGTCAACGTCGATGCCTACGGATCTCAAATGCCGCTTTCGCAGGTCGGCACCGTTTCCGTGCCTGAACCACAGTTGTTGACGGTTCAGGTGTGGGACAAGGGTCTGGTCGGTGCGGTCGAAAAGGCCATACGCGAAGCCGATCTGGGACTGAACCCGGCGAGCGATGGCCAGTTGGTCCGCATTCCGATTCCACCCCTTACGGAAGAACGGCGAACCGAACTGACCAGGGTTGCGGGAAATTACACCGAAGAAGCGCGGGTGGCGGTCCGCAACGTCCGGCGGCACGTGATGGATGAACTCAAAAAAACCGAAAAGGATGGTGGAATCTCGCAGGACGCGCACCGGGATTACGGCAAGGAAATCCAGGACCTGACCGACCACTTTATCGCCAAAATGGATGAGGCTCTCCACCGTAAAGAGCAAGAGATTATGCAGGTGTAACTTGGCGAAGATTGCCCCCGAATATGGCGACGTCTCAGCCCCGCCACCGGCGCACATCGCGATCATCATGGATGGCAACGGCCGCTGGGCGAAAGCGCGTGGGCTGCCGCGCATTGCCGGGCACCGAAAAGGCGCCGAGGCGGTACGGTGTGCCGTTGAGTCGTCGGTCAAGTACGGTGTGAGGTATCTCACGCTTTACAGTTTCTCGTCCGAAAACTGGAAACGCCCACCTGAGGAAATTGATGACCTGATGGGATTGCTGAGGCGCTACCTGAGAAGCGAGATCGCCGAATTGCACAAGAACGGAGTGCGTTTGCGGATTATCGGAGAGCGCCGGCATCTGGGCCAGGATATTGTCGACTTGATCGAGCACTGCGAACGCCAAACGGCGGACAATTCAACATTGGATCTGATTCTAGCTCTTAGCTATGGAGGGCGCGCCGAATTGACTTCGGCGATGCGGCAGGTCGGTCGAAAAATCGAGAACGGGGAGCTGGCTGCCGACTGGATCGACGAAGATTGCGTGGCGTCGCACCTCGATACGATGGGAATTCCGGATCCGGACCTGCTGATCAGAACCGGCGGCGAGCAACGGATCAGCAATTTCCTGCTGTGGCAGTTGGCCTATTCCGAGTTCGTATTTTTGGACGCCCATTGGCCCGATTTCTCCGAAGACCTGTTTCTCGAGGCCATCGCGGAATTCAACCGAAGAGAGCGTCGGTATGGGGCAAGCGGCGGGTGAGCGAACGCCCGACACCCTGTTTCTCAGGGTCGTCTCGGCTGTGGTTTTGATGACCGTCGCTGTCGGCGCGACCTGGTTTGGCGCGCCGGCGTTCGATATCTTCGTTGCGCTTTTCGCCATGGCCATGATCTGGGAATGGACAGCCATGTGCGGCATACGGTTGACTAGCCTGACCGGTTGGCTTCTCGGCCTCGGCGTGTTCTTCGTCATTCTGTTCGCCGCACTGGAGCGTTACGAGGGCGCGGTGATCGCTGGTATGGCATCGATGATTCTCCTGGCAGGCCTGGGCGGCCGGCGGGAAAAGCGCTGGGCTGTCGCGGGCGTGCTCTATCTGGGCATACCCTGCCTTGCTCTTGTCAGCATTCGGCAACATCCGGAATCCGGCTTGGTGTACGTATTGGCTTTGTTCGTCATCGTCTGGGCCAATGATATCGGAGGGTATGTTTTCGGACGGATGATCGGTGGTGCAAAGCTCGCTCCGAAAATCAGCCCCAACAAAACCTGGGCCGGCGTCGTCGGCGGTTTGGGTTGCGGTATCGCCGCGGCCGCCGCAATGGCGGCGGTCACCGGTGGCCTGTCAATAGTGTTGGCGGCATTGCTTGCTCTGGCGATCGGGGCCGCGTCGCAGGCGGGCGATTTATTCGAATCGTGGATGAAGCGGCGGTTCGCGGTAAAGGACTCCGGGCGGCTGATCCCCGGTCATGGCGGTGTTCTTGATCGCGTTGACGGACTCCTGGCGGCGGCCCCGTTAGCCGCCATTCTGACCATTGCGGCACGAGTGGGGAATTGAACCTTATGGATTCTGCACCCTCATCAAACACGCCGCGGCGGGTGACGATCCTGGGTTCAACCGGCTCCATCGGCTGCAACACCCTCGACCTCATAGCGCGGGAACCGGACAAGTATGTGGTCGAAGCCATCACCGGCAACCGAAACACGGATCTGCTGGTGGAGCAGGCACTGAAGTTCAACCCGCAGATGGTGGCAGTGGCCTCCGAGGACAATTTCGCGTTGGTCAAGTCTGCCTTGTCGGGAACCGGCATCGAAGTCGGGGCCGGAGAGGAATCGATGGTCGAGGCGGCTTCGCGTCCCGCCGATTGGGTCATGGCCGGTATCGTCGGCGGTGCCGGTCTGGCACCAACCATCGCCGCCGCCAAGCGCGGCGCAACGGTGGCACTCGCCAACAAGGAATGCCTGGTTTGCGCCGGTGATTTGCTTTTGTCCGAAGTCACCGACAGCGGTGCGACGCTTTTGCCGGTCGATTCCGAACACAACGCGATCTTTCAGGTGTTCAGTTTTGGCGAGCCTGAAAAAGTCGAGCGGATTATTCTGACCGCATCGGGAGGGCCCTTCCGGGAGACACCGCTTGCCGACATGCGGGACGTGACGCCCGAGCAGGCGGTGGCTCACCCCAATTGGGACATGGGGGCCAAGATTTCCGTGGATTCAGCGACGATGATGAACAAGGGCCTCGAACTGATCGAAGCCCATTACCTGTTTCCCGTGGAGGAGAAGCAGATTGAAATTCTGGTTCACCCCCAATCGGTCATCCATTCCATGGTGGCCTATATCGATGGCTCGGTCCTGGCCCAGTTGGGGACGCCGGATATGCGTACGCCCATCTCCTACGCCTTGGGCTGGCCTCATCGAATTGCCGCGCCGTCACCACGCCTCCGGCTCGAAGAGATCGGCCGGCTCACGTTTGAAGCACCTGATTTTGAACGATTTCCGGCACTTCAACTGGCTCGCGACGCCTTGCGGGCCGGCGGCGACGTGCCTACTATATTGAACGCGGCAAACGAGGTTGCCGTAGAGTTGTTTCTAGCCGGATCTCTTGGGTTTCTCGATATCGCCCGACTTGTTGAGGCGACGATTACGGCGATTCCCTTGTCCCGGCCGGGCTCAATCGGAGATGTCCTGGACTCGGACTCAAGAGCAAGAACCAAGGCGAGAGAATTAGCGGCGGATTTTTAGCGTCGCGAAAAATTAGAAACGAGAGAACCTATGGAAAGCCTCACCATTATCATTCTGGCGTTCATCGTTGCGATTGTAATATTGGTGTTTGTCCACGAATGGGGCCACTATTGGGTTGCCCGGCGAAATGGCGTTCGAGTGGAAGTCTTCGCGGTTGGTTTTGGCCCCGAGATCAAGGGTTGGACCGACAAGAACGACACGAGGTGGAAGATTTGCGCGTTCCCGCTCGGGGGATATGTAAAGATGTTCGGCGAGGGCGACACCCACGTCGAGGAAGACGGTACCGAGCGGGAGATGACGCCGGAAGAAAAGGCGGTGTCTTTCCATAACAAGAGGCTGGGCCAGCGCGCAGCCATCGTCTTTGCCGGCCCGGCGGTCAACTACATCTTCGCGGCCATCGTATTCGCTATTTTCTTTGCAACAGCGGGGGTGCCGCAACCGTTCGAGGGACCGCCGCCGTCCGTCGTTGGCGGCGTCATTCCCGGCTCGGCGGCGGCGGAGGCCGGATTTCGGACCGATGACAAGATCATCGAAATTAACGGCAAGCGGGTCACCTTATTCTCGGAGATTTTCGACGCCGTGCGCGCAAGTCCCGCCAAGCCCATGGCAATTCGCGTCGAACGCGGCGGCCAAATTATCGATCTGACAGCTGTCCCCGAGGCGACAACTGAGAAGGATGACCGGGGAAATACCGTTGAGGTGGGACGGCTGGGTGTTGGCGCGGGTGGCCATCGCTATGAGCGTCAGGACCCGCTGACCAGCGCCTGGATGGGCGTTCAGCAGACGGTTTTCATGACCGGTAGAATTTTGGAGTTCGTTGGCGGGCTGATTATCGGAGAGCAATCGGCGAAAGACCTGGGGGGGCCGCTGCGAATTGCCCAGATTTCCGGCCACGCGGCGCAAAACGGATGGCGGGACTTCGTATGGTTGTTGGCGGTGCTGTCGGTCAATCTAGGGCTGATTAATTTGTTTCCCATTCCCATGCTCGACGGCGGTCATTTGGCGTTCTACGCCGTGGAAGCGGTGCGGGGGCGGCCCCTCGGACCGCGTGCGCAGGAGTACGGGTTCCGGTTCGGGCTTGTCCTGGTGCTCTTTCTATTCCTGTTCGTTACCTGGAATGATCTTGTCCATTTGAAGTTTTTCGAGTTTATTACTGGCCTTTTTACTTAGTGAATCGTCCGCAAAGGAACGTTTTTTCGTGATCGCTCGCGCCGTTTTATTTATCGCCCTGCTACTCGTCGGCATCGCGCCTGCGTCCGCCCAGCAGTCGGGTGGGACAATCCGCGAGATCATCATCGAGGGATCCCATCGCATCGAACAGAGCACGGTGCGGTCCTACCTATTGGTCCGTGAGGGTGATCCCTTCGATTCGGAGCGCATCGACCGTTCGCTAAAAAGCCTGTTTGCCACCGGTCTGTTTGCGGACATCAGCATTGACCGTCAAGCAGAAGCCCTGGTTATCCGGCTGGTGGAAAACCCCATCATCAATCGAATTGCGTTCGAGGGAAATCAACGGGTCGAGGATGAGGTGCTGGAGACCGAAGTACAGTTGCGGCCCCGCGTGGTTTTTACGCGCACCAAGGTCCAGGAGGACCTCCAGCGGATTCTGGACGTCTACAGGGTGCGGGGGAGGTTTGCCGCATCCGTAGTGCCCAAGGTGGTCCGCCTCGAGCAAAACCGAGTTGATTTGATATTCGAGATTGACGAAGGCGAACTGACCAAGGTGGAGAATATTCGCTTTGTCGGTAATCGCGCGATGGACGATTCCGATCTGCGGGAAGTGATCCGAACCAAGGAAGCGGTTTGGTATCGTTTCTTCTCCTCCGACGATACTTATGATCCCGATCGCCTGGCTTTCGACCGGGAGCTATTGCGGCGACACTATCTTTCCGAGGGATACGCCGACTTCCGGGTTCGCTCGGCGGTGGCGGAACTGACGCCCGAAAGAGACTCCTTCTTTATCACCTTTACCGTCGATGAGGGACAACGTTACAAATTCGGCACTTTCGACATCAGTTCCGAGTTGCGGGGCCTTGACGGAGACACGCTGCGGGGACTGGTCGAATTTGAGGAGGGTGACTGGTACGACAGCGGCCTCGTCGAGGAAGTCGTCGACAAATTGACCGATGAGGTTGGCAATTTGGGGTTCGCTTTTGTCGATATTCGGCCGCAAGTCGATCGCGACAGAGAAAACCGAACCATCAATGTGAATTTCCGCATCAATGAAGGGCCGCGAGTATTTGTGGAACGCATTGATATCACGGGAAATGTACGGACGGTCGACAAGGTCATCCGGCGCGAATTCAGATTGGTTGAGGGGGATGCATTCAACGCCGCCAAGCTTCGGCGCTCTCGGCAAAGAATTCGAAACCTCGGCTATTTTAGTGACGTCGAGATCGAGCAGGTCCCCGGAAGCGCGCCCGACAAGGCCATAATATCGGCCAATGTCGAAGAGCGATCGACGGGTTCTCTGAGTGTAGGTGCCGGATATTCAACGGATGTGGGGCCGCTCGGCGAATTCTCCCTCCAGGAGCGAAATCTTCTCGGACGAGGACAAATACTAAGGCTTTCCCTATCCATCGCCGCCGAGCAAAGTCAGATCGACCTTGGGTTTACCGAACCCTACTTTTTGGATCGCGAGGTGCGGGCCGGCGTAGATCTCTTCCGACGTTCGCGCGATCTCCAGGCTTCGAGATCCTATGATTTCACCGAGACCGGGGGAGGGGTGCGGTTTGGTTTTCCTTTGAGTGAAAATCTGTCCCAGAGCCTTCGGTATCAGCTCCGTGCGTCCGAGATCGAGAATGTTCAAATTGGCGCTTCTAACCTGATCAGGACACAGGAAGGCACCCGCTACGTATCCGAGGTCTCGCAAGTTCTATTGTACGATCAGCGGGACAACCGATTTAATCCTACCGATGGCTATTTCGCTCGGCTCGGCTCGGACTTGGCCGGGCTCGGCGGTACCGTTTTCTATCTCCGAAATACCGCCTCGAGCGGCTACTTCGTGCCCGTGACCGACGAATGGATACTTTCAACCAGTGGCCGTGTTGGGTACATCGTGGGCCTTGGCGAAGATGTCGAGGTCGCGGATAGATACTTCCTTGGTGGATCCACTCTACGGGGATTTGAGGCTGCCGGTGTGGGGCCGCGAGACAAATCAACCGACGATGCCCTTGGCGGTGAGTGGGTTTATAATGGCACGGTCGAACTGGGTTTCCCGGTCGGACTCCCCAACGAATTCGGCATTCGGGCGCGTATGTTCACCGATTTTGGCAGCGCCGGCGGCGTATCGCCGTCAAACGCGAACGTGCTGGATCCGGGAAGCATGCGTCTGGCGGTGGGTGCCGGATTGGGCTGGTCTTCGCCAATTGGGCCGATCGCCGTTGATTTTGGCTTTCCAATCCTCAAGGAAGACGAGGATAGGGACGAAGTAATTCGAATAAATTTCGGAACGCGATTCTAATGAAGCTACTCAGAACTCTCTCTATCTTTGCCCTGCCGGTTGCGGCGTTTCTGGTATTGGGTGGAATAGACGCCGCCCTCGCTCAGGGGCAGCCTGAACCCGACGCCCGGCAGGGCCAACTCGGCATTCTCGATATCGAGGTCATCCGCCGACAGTCAAAGATGACCCAGGACATGGACCGCCAGATCGCTGAATTACGAACCAAACTCGGAGACGAGGTGAAGGCGGAAGAGGCCGAGTTGCGAAAGGCCGCTGAAGAGCTCGAACGGCAGCGTGTCATCGTCGCACCCGAAGCCTACACAAAGAGCCGCGAGGAACTGCGCCAACGTACGGCGAAATTCCGGCGGGAGGCAAATGCCCGAAGCCAACGGTTGAACGCCATGCGGGGACAGGCGTTGAAGGCTTTCCAGGAAGAACTCAACAAGGCAGTCCGGACCTATGCCCGGGCAAACAGGTACTTTTTGATCCTCAGCCGGCGGGAACTGGTATTTTTTGAGCGGCCATTGGACATTACGGCTGAGGTGATCAAGTTGCTGGATCAAAACGTTCCATCCTATCAGCTCACGGACCCCGCCGCCGGCCAGAAATAGATGGCCGATCCACGGTTCTTCAAATCCGCGGGGAGTTTTTCGTTAACCGAACTTGCCGGCGTCTCGGGGTGTGAGGCTCGCGGTGACGATTCAGGGTCGGCAAAATTCAACGATGTAGGCCCATTGTCGTCCGCGGGGCCGGAAACGGTGAGTTTTATCGACAACCGGCGCTATGTCGGGGAGTTTGAACGGAGCGGCGCGGGTGCGATTGTTCTGGCCCCCGATCTCGTGGGCCGCGCCCCGGCCGGAGCGGCCCTTTTGATTTCGGATGATCCTTATCGTGCCTTTGCCCTGATCGCCCAGGCGTTTTACCCGCTCGAGCACGGACCTCCGGAAATCTCCAAACACGCTCATATCGACCCCACGGCTAAATTGGGGGCAGGTGTCAGGGTCGATCCCGGTGCGGTTGTCGGACCAGGGGCGGAAATCGGAGACGGGACCTCGGTGGGCGCGAATACGGTTATTGGCCCGGGCGTCGTCGTCGGGAAAAATTGTGCTGTCGGGTCCAATGTCACCCTTGCCTACTGTCTAATTGGAGACGCGGTGCTCATCCACCCCGGGGTCAGGGTCGGTCAAGACGGGTTTGGCATTGCGCCCGGCGCCGACGGACACGAGAAGGTTCCGCAACTCGGCCGGGTACTCATCGGTGATGACGTGGAGATTGGCGCAAATTCGGCCATCGATCGAGGTGCCGGACCGGATACGGTGATTGGGGCGGGGACGAAGATTGATAATCTCGTACATATCGCGCATAACGTCGAAATTGGCGGGAAATGCCTGATTGCAGGACAAGTCGGTATGTCGGGTTCCGCTCGATTGGAAGACTTCGTCATGATCGGCGGGCAGGCTGGAATTAGCGGTCATTTGCACATTGGACCGGGGGCCCGAATCGCGGCACAGTCGGGCGTGACCAAGGATGTGCCGGCTGGTCAAACGGTCGTTGGATTTCCCGCCGAGGAAGCCAAAGGCTTTTGGCGGAAGTTGGCGCGGCTGAACCGATTGCTCAAGGGAGACGAGGGCCACTAACGAATGGATTCAGAAAGCAAGCAGGTCACCGACACGGTTCTGAATGTCGAGGACATCATGCGGATGCTTCCTCACAGGTATCCCATGCTGTTGGTTGACAGGATTGTGGATTTGGTCCCGGAGACCAGTGCGACCGGCATAAAAAATGTGACCGCGAACGAACCCTATTTTCCCGGCCATTTCCCGGAGCGGCCGGTCATGCCCGGTGTCATGATCATTGAGTGCATGGCGCAAACGGCTGCGGCGCTCATTGTTTGGGGTATCGGGGAGGAATTAGAGGGCAAATTGGTTTACTTCATGTCCATCGATTCCGCGCGATTCCGCAAGCCGGTCGTGCCGGGCGACCGAT
The DNA here is from genome assembly GCA_965221855.1 of Rhodospirillales bacterium. Taxonomy (GTDB): domain Bacteria; phylum Pseudomonadota; class Alphaproteobacteria; order Rhodospirillales; family UBA2165; genus JAJDXO01. The sequence continues at coordinate 298,159 of CBDCSV010000001.1, forward strand.
TGGAGGTCCACGTCGAGGCCAAACAACACCGGGGGCCGGTCTGGAAATTCGCCGGAGAAGGAAAAATCGATGGCCAAGTGGTCGCCGAAGCGACCTTCACCGCGATGATCGTGGACAATTAAATGCCCGGGGTTCACCCAACAGCGCTCATAGAGGACGGTGCCCAAATCGGGACGGACGTTGAAATTGGCCCGTACTCGTGTGTCGGGCAGGACGTGGTGCTTGGTGATGGCGTACGATTGGGATCTCATGTGGTGGTTACCGGTCGGACGCGTCTCGGGGACGGTACACGGGTCTTTCCTTTTGCATCGATCGGCCACCAGCCGCAGGACCTGAAATTCAAAGGCGAAAAATCGTCCCTGGAAATCGGCAAGAACAACGTCATCCGCGAGCACGTCACCATGAACCCCGGAACCGAGGGCGGCGGGATGGTGACCCGTATCGGAGACGGTTGCCTGTTTATGGTGGCGGCGCACGTGGCGCATGACTGCCAGATCGGTGACAACGTCATTCTGGTCAATAATGCGACCCTCGCCGGCCATGTGGAAATTGGCGACTGGGCCATCGTCGGAGGACTTTCGGCCGTGCATCAATTCGTCCGTATCGGCCGGCACGCCATGATCGGGGGCATGAGCGGGGTCGAGCACGATGTTATTCCATACGGCTCGGTCGTCGGAAACCGCGCCCATCTCTCCGGCCTGAACCTCGTCGGGCTCAAGCGGCGGGATTTTTCCAGAGAGGTCATTCACGATCTCCGCCGGGCCTACCGGCTGATCTTCGCCCAGGAGGGCACCCAGTCGGAGCGGGTGACCGATGTGGCGGAACTCTTCAGTCATGTCGAGCCGGTGATGGAGATCGTCAACTTTATAGGCGTCGATTCGGCCCGGGCGATCTGTCAGCCCCTGCTCGAGGATGCAGCCTAAACTCGGCATCATTGCGGGAGGGGGAGACCTTCCCAAGCTGGTCATCGAAGCGTGCCGCGAAAGCGGACGCGCCTTCTACGTCGTCGCCCTTGAAGATCACTTCGATTTCTCTCTCGGCGATGACGTACCGCACGGAATTCACCGGATGAACCGGGCGGGTGATATCCTCGATGCCTTGTCGGAGCAGAATGTCGACGAAGTCGTGATGGCGGGCCGGGTACGGCGGCCGGCACTCAAGGATGTCATGACGGATCGACGCTCGGCGGCGCTGCTGCTGAGGATCGGCGGTCTGGCCTTGGGCGATGATGGTTTGCTGCGCGGCGTGTCCCGGGTCTTCGAGGATTACGGTTTTCGCGTCATAGGTGCCGACCAAGTGGTGGCCGGTCTGTTGGCCCCGCGGGGCATATTGGGACGGCACGGGCCGGATTCCAAGGCCCTGGCCGATATAGAGATCGGCATCGCGGCCGCACGGCAATTGGGGGCACAGGATCTGGGGCAAGCGGTAATCGTCCGGGCAGGTGAAATCCTGGATACCGAGGATGAAACCGGGACTGCGGCGCTGGTCGCCCGATGTGCGCCCGTGGACGGCGCAAAGTCGGGGGTTCTCGTGAAGATGCTCAAACCCGGGCAGGACCGGCGAGTTGATTTGCCGACGATCGGGCCGGATACCATAACGGAAATTGACCAAGCCGGCCTCGAGGGTGTCGCCGTCGAAGCCGGGCGGTCGCTGATCCTCAATCGCCCTGAAGTCATTCGCGAGGCCGATCACCGCGGCGTCTTTGTCCTCGGCATTGCGCCCGAGGCGGACATCTAGGCGGTGGCGGAACGGCCCCTCATTTACATTGTCGCGGGTGAACCGTCGGGTGATGCCCTTGGGGCCCCGTTGATGGCCGAAATCAGCCGTCAAACGCAAGGGGCGGCGCGATTCATGGGGATTGGCGGAGAGCAAATGACAGTCCAGGGCTTGGACAGTCTGGTGCCGTTGTCGGAACTGTCGGTCATGGGATTGGCCGAGGTGGTTCCGCGCATCCCGCGAATTCTTTCACTGATCCATCGGACCGCCGCGGATATTCGAGCGCGGAAGCCGGACGTCGTTGTCACCGTCGATGCCCCGGATTTCTGCCTGCGGGTGGTAAAGAAACTGCGCGGCGCCGGCACTCCGATCGTGCACTTTGTCGCCCCGACCGTGTGGGCTTGGAAGCCCGGGCGGGCCAAAAAAATCGCCCGTCTGGTCGATCATCTTCTGGTGCTGTTTCCGTTTGAGCCGCCGTATTTCGAGCGGGAGGGCCTTTCCTGCACGTTTGTCGGCCATCCGGTGGTGGAGGGCGGGGCAAATAACGGCAACGGGCCCGGGTTTCGGCAGGCGCACGGGATTGCCCCGGAAGCCCCGGTCATTTGCGCCTTGCCGGGCAGCCGAGGCACTGAAGTGGCTCGCCACATGCCCATATTCGGCCATGCCATCGAGCGGCTTGCGGGGCACACCCCCGGCCTTCGCGTCATTTTGCCCACGCTAGAGAGCGTAGGCGGCATGGTATCCGCGGGCGCACGCGGCTGGCCTCTCCAGCCGATCATCGTGGATGGCAGCGAGAAATATGACGCTTTTGCCGCGGCTCACCTTGCGATTGCGGCGTCCGGTTCGGTTGCCCTCGAGTTGGCTGCCGCCCGGTTGCCGACCGTTACGGCCTACAAGACCAACCCGATTACGGCGTGGCTGACGCGCCGGCTGGTTCGGGTCCGGTTTGCCAATCTGGTGAATCTCATGAATGACCGGGAAGTGGTGCCCGAATTCCTTTTCGAGGCCTGTACCCCGGGAAACTTGGCGTCCGCGGCGGAACGCCTGCTCACCGACCCGAATGCCGCCCGGGATCAGGTCGAGGGCATGCAAAACGCGATTTCACGATTGACCCCGGACGGGGACACGCCGAGCCGGCGGGCGAGCCGGGCGGTGCTCGACGTCATTGCAGGATTGTAGTCAGGAAACGCGCTCTAGAGCGTTTCATATTTTGACGGAAGCGTATCCTGCGTTTTTGAAGTAGTTGGCGCATTGCTGTGGCTCGATGGTGTCGATGAGGCTCCCGAGATGGCGCCATAAGTCGTCGATCTCCCGCTTCTGGGCGTTTCTCATCCAGTGCTTGATTTGGGCAAAGGTCTGCTCGATGGGATTGAGGTCGGGGGAATATTTGGGCAGGAGCCACAGCTTGGCTCCGGCGGCACGGATGGCGTTTCGCACGGCTTTTGACTTGTGGCTGCCGAGATTGTCCATGATGACGATGTCGCCGGGCACCAGGGTCGGCACGAGCAGCTGCTCGACGTAGGCGCGGAAGCACACGCCATTGATGGGGCCGTCGAAGACGCAGGGCGCGGTGAACCGGTCGCAGCGCAGCGCGCCGATGAAGGTCAGGGTGTGCCACCGCCCATGGGGGGCAAAGCCGCGGACCCGCTCCCCTTTCGGCCCCCAGCCGCGCAGCGGGGCCATATTGGTCCGGATCCAGGTTTCATCAATGAATACCAGCCGTTCGGGATCAAGCTTTGCCTGCCACGCCTTCCAGCGCCTGCGATGGCGGGCGATGTCCGCGCGCGCCCGTTCAACGGCGAACAGGGTTTTTTTTAAAGCGCAGCCCTTCACGGCGCAGAAACAGCCATACCGTGCTGTGGGATACCCTGACACCCCGAGCGGCCAACTCGTCTCTCAACCGATGCAGCGTCAGATGCGGCTCCTGGTCGATCCGGCCGACAATGAACTCCCGATGGGGCTCAAGAACCCGGCGGCGGTGACCGCCCATCTTGCCGGGCGCAACACTCCCCGTCCGCCGGTAGCGCTGCGACCACTTAACCACGCTCGAAACCGCAACCCCAAACCGAGCCGCTACAGCGCGGCAACTCTCCCCCGCCAAAACCGCCAAAACAACACGCTCTCGCAAATCAATCGAATAAGGTCTCGCCATGAATGCTGGCCTCCTTGCCCAGCATCCATCTTGAATCATGGTTCGCCCATACTTGGGAATCCCTAAAATGATTCAATCAATCTCAAATACGCTCTAGAGCATTTTCTGATCACACCCGGTCATAGCCTGCGGCAGTGAAGTAGTTTTGGCACTCGGATTGGGTGACTGTGTCGATGGCGGTTGCGATGGCGTCGTAGAGGTCGTCGACGGTTCTGGCTGCGGTCTTTTTGAGGAGGGCCTTGAGCTTTGCGAAGGCCATCTCGATTGGGTTGAAGTCGGGTGAGTAGGGCGGCAGGAAGCGGAGCTCGGCGCCGGCGTCTTCGATGGCCTTACGCACGCTGGCGGGCTTATGGGCTGGCAGATTGTCCATAATGACGATGTCTCCGGGTTTGAGGGTTGGGACCAGGATTTGCTCGACATAGGCAAGGAAGGCTGCCCCGGTCATCGCCCCATCGATGGTCATGGGGGCGAGGATGCCGTCGAGCGTGAGAGCAGCGACCAAAGTGGTGGTCTTCCAGTGGCCGTGAGGGATGGCGGCTTGGCAGCGCTGCCCGCGCGGCGCGCGGCCATAGCGCCGGGCCATCTTGGTCGATGTGCCGGTCTCGTCGATGAAGACCAGCCGCTCCGGCATCAGGCCGGGCTGCGCCTCGGCCCAGGCCTGCCGGCGCGCCAAGACATCAGGACGTTGCTGCTCGCTGGCGTGCGCGGTTTTTTTTGAAGGTCATGCCGTGGCGGTCGAGCAGCCGCCAGACCGTGCTCGGGGCAACCCGAAGCCCGTGCACCTCCTCCAGACAGGCTGCGATCTCGGCCAGGGTGATGTCCGGTGTCTCCGTGACAAGCGCCAGAACCTCCTCGGCATACGCTTCAAGGCGGTGAGAGCGGCGGTCCCCGCCTTGCGGCCGGGGCCGCACATCACCCCGCTGCCGCCACTGATCAACCCATTTGATCGCCGTCGAGGCCGCAACCCCAAAAACCTTCGCCGCAGACCGACGCGACATCCCGCCGTCCACCGCCGCAACCAACCGATGTCGTAGATCATTCGAAAGTGGTCTCGTCATGCAGGCTGGCCTCCTTCACCAGCCCACATCTTGAATCAGAAATCAGAGACTTTGGGAATCCCTAACGATTCCGTCAGATCAGAAAACTCTCTAGCTGATCCCGGCGTATATGACCATGCCTGCGTCGAGGGATTTGGTCCCGGTTGTCGTCCCGGTGACAAATTGAAATTGGAGTTGGAGGGCCCCGCGATCAATATTTTCAACTACGAGAGCTTCTCCACCATTTATTATTGGGAGGGTAATCGCTTCGAAAAATTTCCCCTGTGGGATTAGAATGCAATAATTTGTCATTTGGCCGGTGCGGGGGATAACGCAGGACGGCGCTTTCCTGTTCGGTTCAGTCGGCACGCTCAATCCAGCGCCGTTTGCAGATCGGCGATCAAGTCTTCGGCGTCCTCAATGCCGACGGACAGCCTGACGAGCCCATCGGCGATTCCGACCTCTTCGCGAACCGCCTTGGGAACCGAGGCATGGGTCATGATCGCCGGATGCTCGATCAAACTCTCCACGCCGCCCAGGCTCTCGGCCAGGGTAAATACCCGGCACCGTTCCAGGAACCGGACCGTCCCCGCCAAATCCCGGTCCAGAACGGCGGTCACCATGCCGCCGCCGCGCCCGTTCATTTGCGCGCGGCAAATTTCATGGCCGGGATGGGAGTCGAGGCCCGGATAGAGAACGCGGCTGAATTCCGGACGGTCTTCCAGCCATCGGGCGATCTTCAGGGCGTTGGCGCAATGACGTTCCATGCGGACCGACAGGGTCTTCAATCCGCGCAGGACGAGAAAGGAATCGAACGGGCCGGCGATGCCGCCGGTGGCGTTTTGGAGAAAACCCAGGCGCTCCGCCAGTTCTTCGTCTCCAACCACGACGGCGCCGCCGATCACGTCGGAATGGCCGTTGAGGTACTTGGTCGCCGAATGCACGACGATGTCGATCCCCAGTTCCAGGGGCCGCTGCGCCCATGGCGTCGCGAAGGTATTGTCGACCGCCGTCAAGATACCCCGCGACCGCGCGACCGACGCGACGGCGGCCAAATCCACCAGGTTCAACATGGGATTGCTGGGGGTTTCCAGCCAGATCAGCCGGGTGTCCGGATGGATGGCGCCGTCCAGCGCCCCGGCATCGCCGAAGTCCGCGTAATCGAAAACCAGACCCGCCGTTCGCTTGCGCACCTGCTCGAACAGGCGGGTCGTGCCGCCATAGAGGTCGCGGAGCGCCAGAACCCGGTCGCCGGCATCGAGCAGATCGACGACCGCCGTGGTGGCCGCCATCCCCGACGCGAATGCAAAACCGCGGGCGCCGCTTTCCAGATCGGCGATGCAGGCCTCGTAGGCGTCCCGGGTCGGATTGGCGCTCCGGGCGTACTCGTAGCCCTTGGTTTTGCCCGGGCTCTCCTGGGCGAAGGTCGCGGTGGCGTAGATGGGGGTCACCACCGAACCGGTCCCGGCATCCGGCGCTTGTCCGGCGTGGATGACCCGTGTGTCGAATGACTTCCGGTCCGCCTCGCTCATGGTTCCGCGCCTCCAATCACCGCCCAGGCCGGAAAGTATGGCGGCGGGTGGCCGATTGTTCCAGTTGCCGTCTGGTCTTGTCGAGGGTCACATGCCCGCCGGACGCCCAAAGGGGCAGAAAGTCGCGATAGTGGGGCGAAAACGGGTTTCCCGACTGCCCCGTGGCGATGACGAACCGGGACCGGGAGAGATCGGCGAGATCATAGACGCCGCGATATCCCGCGCCGTGAATATGGTCGTGGGGCGCGCGGGGATTGCGCATCCGGGTCGTCCCCCGGTTGACCGTGAAGTTTCCCCCGGATGTCGGGGCGCTCAGGTCGGTGAGCAGGCGGACCACCGGCACATGCCGGAAAAATTGATGGCGGAACCGGGCGACGTGGTGGTCGCCCCAGCGCCAGCGCGTTGGGTTCGAGGTGCCCGTGGCCTCGGAGAGCTCCGCCAGCGCCGCGTTGAGGGAGGCCTCCAGCGCCGCGGCGCAGGTTTCCGCTGCCCGGGTGGCGACATCGTCGCACCACGAGGGCGATACGCCCGACAGAACATTCCGGATGAACAGGGGCCGCCTCCGCCAGAATTCGCCGAATGCGCCGCCGAAGTCGTCGGCATACAGTTCCCGGTTCAACGACCGGAGCCAGCGGTCGAAGATCAGCGGTTCGGGACGGTCGATGGTCATGCCGCCGTCCCACCGGCGCAGCAGGTCCATCACCTTCTGGAGTTCGGCATCCCGGGTTTGAAAATCGAGCATCAAGGGAATGAGATCCCGGGCGGCCAGGGAGACCGAATCCATCTGCAGGCGGGCCATTTGGCCGGCGGTGGCTTCTTCGAGGTTCCTCAGGGTCTCGACGATCCGCCGGGCCCGGTAGGGCGCCGTCCAGTCCACCGTCACGAAGTAGGGGTAGCCCTCCGGCGTCACCTTGTTGTTGGCGTTGGCGACGAACCCCTCGGCGGGGTTTTCGGACTGGGGCAGTTCGTCGAACGGAATGACGCCCGTCCAGTCCGCCTCGCCGGAGGCACCGTCTCCGGGAACGAATCCGCGCCCGGATTTGCGGATCGGCACGGTGCCGGCTGAAATGAAACCGAAGACGCCGCCGGTGTCGGCGTAAACGACGTTCTGCTGAGGCGCTTTGAAATCCCTGAGGGCGATCCGCAACTCCCCCGCATTTTGCGCGCGATTGAGCTTGAGAACGGACTGGGCCGTCGTATCGGCCCCGCGCAGGAACACCGCCTGCAGGGAGACGGTCAGGTTTCCGCCGGGCTCCAGATCCGAGATGACGGGCCCGCGATGGGTCGAGCGGACCGTGAAGGTCACGGGCTCGCCGCCGCGCACTTCCAGCGTTTCAACGCGGGTTTCGAACGGACGCGGGCCGTCCGGGGTGAGGTAGTGATCGGGCCGCTCGGGATCGAGGGTCTCCACGTAAAGGTCCTGAAGATCGGTCTGGGTCGTCGTCAGGCCCCAGGCGAGGCCGTCGGTATGACCCAGTACATGCAGCGGCACGCCGGGAACCGTCGCCCCGGTCAGTCTCCCTTCCGGCGTGACGATCTTGGCGAGATACCACAGGATCGGCGCGCCGAACCCGAGGTGGGGATCGTTCGCCAGCAGCGGCTTGCCGCTTCGGGTCCGAGCGCCGCCGATGGCCCATGAATTCGAGGCGCCTCGGAAACGCGGCACGACGCCGGCCGCCGATTCCGTCAGACGGCCGACATAGCCGGGGTCCGCCGCCGCCCGCCGCCCCTCCCCGGTGACCGGCCCGTCGCCCGGATAGTCCGGCCACAATTCCTTCAGGCGCTCCAAGTCATGGCCGGCATTCATCGCCCGCAGCCGCTGCAGTTCGTCCTGGAAGTTGCCGCTGAGCCTGAGGGCCATCAGTTTGCCCCATACCAGCGAGTCCGCGGGCCGCCAACTCTCGGGCTCATGACGCAAGGCCACGAACTCGGGCGGCAGGGCGCCCGAGCGGGTTTCGAGCCACCGGTTCACGCCCGCGGCGTAGGCTTCGAATATGGCCTTGGTTTCGGGTTCCAGCCCGGCGAAGGAAGCCTCGGCGGATCGGTAGAGACCCAAAGTCCGCATGAAACGGTCGACGCGAACCGTGCGGTCACCCAGGACTTCCGAGAGCCGTCCCGCCGCCAACCGGCGCTGGGACTCCATCTGCCAAAGCCGGTTCTCCGCATGGGCGAAGCCCAGGGCAAACGCGGCGTCCCGCCTATTTTCCGCGAAGATGTAGGGGACTTCCTTATCGTCGAACAATACCTCGACCGTTCCCCGAAGCAGCGGATCGGAAACCGCGCGCTCCGCCGGGGGAAGGGAGGTGCGCAGCCACAGGATGCCGCCGGCGACGGCCGCCGCCAGAAACGCCAGCAGGTAGGCCGCATATTTCAGAACTCGTTTCATCCGCACCCAAAATCACCGATGGACGCTTGCCGAAGCAGTTGAGCCGTTTTGTGCGCCATGGCGGGCAACGGTGAACGCCACACCCGGGAACTAACCGGATTTCAGAAGCTTCGCCGCCTCGACCGCCAGATAGGTGAGGATGCCGTCGGTGCCCGCGCGCTTGAACGCCATCAGGCTTTCCAGCACCACCTTGTCATTGTCCAGCCAGCCGTTCCGGACCGCGCCTTTCAGCATCGCGTACTCGCCCGATACCTGATAGGCGAACGTCGGGACGCCGAACTCGGTTTTCACCCGCCGGACGATATCCAGGTAGGGCAGCCCGGGCTTGACCATGACCATGTCGGCCCCCTCGGCCAGATCCAGGGCGACCTCGCGAATGGCCTCGTCGGAATTGGCCGGGTCCATCTGGTAGGTCTTCTTGTCGCCTTTCAGGGCCGCCTTGGACCCGATGGCGTCGCGGAACGGCCCGTAGAACGCCGAGGCGTACTTCGCCGCATAGGACATGATCCGCACGCCCTCGTGCCCGGCTTCGTCGAGGGCCTTGCGGATGGCGCCCACACGGCCGTCCATCATGTCCGACGGCGCGATCACCTCGCAGCCGGCGTCTGCCTGGACGACGGACTGACGGCAAAGCACCTCGACGGATTCGTCATTGAGGATTTCCCCGTCGCGGACAATGCCGTCGTGACCGTCGCTATTGAACGGATCGAGGGCCGCGTCGCAAACGATGCCCATGTCCGGGTGCCGGGACTTCACCGCACGGATGGCCCGGCAGACCAGGTTTTCCGGGTTGACCGCTTCGGCCGCGTCCGGGGTCTTCAGCGCGGGATCCACCTCGGGGAATATGGCGATCGCCGGAATCCGGAGATCCAATGCCTCGCCGACGGCGTCCGCCAGCAGATCACAGGACAACCGGTCGATCCCCGGCATGGAGGCGACGGGCTCACGCTTGTTTTCACCTTCGACGACGAATATCGGCAGGATGAGGTCCTCCGGCCCCAACCGGCTCTCGGCGACCAGGCGGCGATTCCAGTCGTCGCGCCGGTTGCGGCGGAGCCGGGTGGTGGGAAAACTGCCGGGAACGATCATCGGACAGGCCGGATCAGGTTGCCGCCAGCGCCTGGTCGAGATCGGCGATGATGTCGTCGATGTGCTCGATGCCGACCGACAAGCGCACATAGCCGGGTGTCACGCCGGTCTGCTCCTGCTCCTCGGCGCTGAGCTGCGAGTGGGTGGTGGTCGCGGGATGGATGGCGAGGGAACGGGCATCCCCGATATTGGCCACATGGTAGAACATGTTCAGGGAATCGATGAATTTGGCTCCGGCCTCCTTGCCGCCGGCGAGCTCGAACCCGACCAGCGCGCCATAGCCGCCATCCATGTAGGCATCCGCGCGGCGGCGCATTTCGCCGTCCTGCTGGTTCGGATAGATCACCGTCTCGACCTTGTCGTGCCCGGCCAGGTAGTCGGCGACCTTGACCGCGTTCTCGCAATGGGCGCGCATCCTGAGGGGCAGCGTCTCCAGCCCTTGAATGGTCTGGAAGGAATTGTACGGGCTGGGCGCGGCGCCGACGTCGCGAAGCAGGACGACCCGCGCGCGCAGAATGAAGGCAATCGGCCCAAGGGGCTTGACCGCTTCCGTCCAGACCGCGCCGTGATAGCTCGGGTCCGGTTCGTTGAGGGTGGGGAAGCGCTCCTTGTGGGCCTCCCAGTCGAAATTGCCGCCGTCGACGAGCAGCCCGCCGATGGACGTCCCGTGACCGCCGAGATACTTGGTGGTCGAGTACATCACCACCGCGGCGCCATGATCGAAGGGGCGGCAGATGATGGGGCAGGCCGTGTTGTCCATGATCAGCGGAACGCCGAGCCCGCGGCCGATATCGGCCACTTCCCTGATGGGGAAGACGTTGAGCTTGGGATTGGGCAGCGTCTCGGCGTAATAGCACCGGGTCCTGTCGTCGGTCGCCTTGGCGAATTCCTCCGGATCGGCCGGGTCGACGAAGCGGGCCTCGACGCCGAAATCCTTGAGGGTATTCGCGAACAGGTTCCATGTGCCCCCGTACAGGTCCGTGGAACTGACGAAGTTGTCGCCGGCGCGGCAAAGGTTCATGACCGCGTACATGGACGCCGCCTGGCCCGAACTCAGGGCAAGCGCGGCAACGCCGCCTTCGAGCGCGGCAAGACGCTGCTCCAGCACGTCGGCCGTCGGGTTCATGATTCGGGTATAGATGTTCCCGAGTTCCTTCAGCGCGAACAGGTTCTCCGCGTGTTGGGCGTCATTGAACTGGTAGGAGGTAGTCTGATAGATCGGCACCGCGACCGCGCCGGTCACCGGATCATTGCGGTATCCGCCGTGCAGGACGATGGTTTCTGGATTGGTGGTGTCTGCGGCCATTTTTTCTCTGGTCCTTTTCCTTGATGGTCAATGACGCGGATTTGCCCCGCGCCGGTGGAACGGCAGGTTAATTTGCTACCCGGTGAGCAGCCAATGACCACGGCGGTTCATCCTGTGTCAAGACACCACTGCCGCGGCGCAATGTTGACCAACTCCTGGAGTACGCATAAATATAGCCGTACATTAGACTTACAAGTCACATAACGGACCGGACAGGAATTGGGTGCTTGGCCAAAGGAAAAGAGGGTAGAGCCGTGAACCAGATCGTCCGCTGCTATGCCGAGGGCATGCCAGGCGCATGGGAGGCTATTTGCCTGGACTTCGATCTGTCCGTGCAAGGTGAAAGTTTCGAGCAGGTGTACAGGGACCTGAACACCAGCATTGAAATCTACATGGAGTACGTCAACGGCCTCCCGGAAGCGGAGCGGGCGGCGTTCGCCCGCCGTCGAGCCCCCTTGACCCTGCGGCTGCGGTTTTTGTGGCACGTCATTCGCGGTCTTTTTGATGACAACGATGACTCCAATAAAACCCGCCATGAATACACGGCCCCCTGTCCTGCGTGAACTTCCGTGCCTTCATCAGGATTTTAAGGGCGAACGGATTTACTGAGGTCCGAGTAAAGGGCGACCACCATCAGTTCGAAGGGTACGTGGGCGGCAAGCGAAAAATGGTTACCGTCGCATACTCCCGGTCGGGCGATGACATTATGAAGAAAAACCTGGGGTCCATGATCCGTCAGTCCGGGCTCGATAAGAAGCTGTTCCGCTAACTGACGGACGTGACGAAAGGCTGGATGACGCAACCGCGTCATGGCCCGGGGCATGATGCGCAATGCTGAACCAAAGAAGCTCGTCATTACCCGGCTTGTCCGGGTAATCCAGAACAACGTGGGTGCCCCGCACGGAGGCGGGGCATGACGGTTGGAGTGTGCCGCCAAGCGTGGATGCCCGTGTCAAGCACGGGCATGACGAGTGGAGTGTACCCCCTCACCCAGCTCCGGCTAAGGCTCGCAAGCTCGCCAAGCCTCCGCATCCCTCTCCCCCTGAAGAAGGGGGCGAGGGAGTTATTGCGTTGCCGTATCGTGTTCCCTCTCCCCCTCGAAGGGGGAGAGGGTTAGGGTGAGGGGGGCATGACCATATGGGGCGGGCGAAGTCCCGCGGCGGAGGGTTCTGATGGAGTGGACGGACGAGGGCATCGTCCTGAGCGCGCGGAAGCACGGCGAGAGCGCGGCGATCGTCAACCTGCTGACCGAGGGGCACGGCCGCCATGCGGGCCTTGTCCGGGGCGGGGCCGGAAAGCGCGCCCGCGGCATCTACGAGCCCGGCAATCGGGTGCGGGCGACCTGGAAGGCGCGGCTGGAGGAGCACCTCGGGAGCTACACCTGCGAGCTTCTGCGGGCCGGCGCGGCGGACTGGCTGGACGATCCCCTGCGGCTCGCGGGCCTGTCCGCGGTCTGCGCGGTGGCCGAGGCGGCGCTCCCGGAGCGGGAGCCGCACCCCGAGACCTACGCCAGGCTGTCGGCGTTCATCGCCGGGCTCGGCCGCGGCGACTGGCTGAAATCCTATGTCCTGTGGGAGCGGGATCTTCTGGCCGACATGGGGTTCGGCCTCGATCTCTCCGAATGCGCGGGCGGCGGCGGCGCGGCGAACCTGGCCTACGTCTCGCCCAGATCGGGCCGCGCGGTTTCCCTGGCGGCGGGCGCGACCTACAAGGACAAGCTGCTGGCCCTGCCGGTGTTCCTGCTCGACGACCCGGCCCGGGGCGTGGCGAGCGGAAGCCCGGCCGGCGAGATCGCCGACATCGCCGACGGACTGAAGCTCACCGGCTACTTCCTGGAGCGCCACGCCTTCATCCACGATGCCCGGGGGGTGCCGCCGGCGCGAACCCGGCTCGCGGCCAGGGTCGGCCGGCAAGCGTAAGCCGCCTGTGAAGCCGAAAACCCTGTCGAATCCACAAGATATGGTATATTGAAGACACCACGCCTACTATAAACGGCACAAGAAACGCCGAACCAAGAAGAGCACCGCCATGGCCACCGACACCTTGCCCGCCGCGCCCGCCGGCGATATCCGCGATACCCGCCTCGCCGAGGCGATCTCCGAGCGGTATCTGAGCTACGCCCTGTCGATCATCATGTCCCGCTCCCTGCCGGACGTGCGCGACGGCCTGAAGCCGGTCCACCGGCGGCTGCTGTTCGCCATGCGCCAGCTCAGGCTCGACCCGGACCAGGGGTTCAAGAAATGCGCCCGGGTGGTGGGCGACGTCATCGGCAAGTACCACCCCCACGGCGACACCGCCGTCTACGACGCGCTGGTGCGGCTGGCGCAGGGCTTCGCCGTCAGGTATCCGCTGATCGACGGGCAGGGGAATTTCGGCAACATCGACGGCGATAACGCCGCCGCCATGCGCTACACCGAAGCGCGGATGACCGAAGTCGCCACCCTGATGATGGAGGGGCTCGACGAGGACGCGGTCGATTACCGGGAAACCTACGACGGCGAGGAGACGGAGCCGGCCGTCATGCCGGCGGGATTCCCGAACCTTCTGGCCAACGGCGCGTCCGGCATCGCCGTCGGCATGGCGACCAACATTCCGCCCCACAACGCGGACGAAATTTGCCGGGCGCTGCTCCATCTGATCAAGTTTCCCAAGGCCACCGTCGGCAAGCTCGTCGGCTTCATGCCCGGGCCCGACTTCCCGACCGGCGGCATATTGGTTGAGGACCGGAAGACCGTCGAGGCGGCCTACAAGATCGGGCGGGGCTCGTTCCGAATCCGCGCCAAATGGAAGACCGAGAAGCTCCCCCGCGGCCAGTACCAGATCGTGGTCACCGAGATTCCCTACCAGGTGCAGAAGGCGCGGCTGGTGGAGCGCATCGCCGAATTGATGGACGCCAAGAAACTGCCGTTCCTCGAGGACGTGGTCGACGAAAGCACCGAGGACGTGCGCCTCGTGCTGGCGCCCAAGAGCCGCTCGGTGGAACCCCAAATGCTGATGGAGCAGCTGTTCAGGCAGACCGACCTGGAAACCCGGTTCGGCCTCAACATGAACGTGCTGGACGCGGACAAGACGCCCAGGGTAATGAACCTTCGGGACGTTCTCCAGGCCTTCCTCGATCACCGCCACGAGGTGCTGAAGCGGCGCACCAAGCACCGCCTGGGCCGGATCGCCGCCCGGCTCGAGGTGCTGGAGGGCTATCTCGCCGCCTACCTCAACCTGGACGAAGTAATCCGGATCATCCGCGAGACGGACAACGCCAAGGCCGAACTCATCAGGGCCTTCAAGCTGACCGAGGGCCAGGCGGACGCCATCCTCAACATGCGCCTCAGGAGCCTGCGCAAGCTGGAGGAGATGGAGATCAGGGGCGAGCATTCGGCGCTGACCGGGGAGCGGGCCGAGCTCGACAAACTGCTCAAGGATTCCAAGCTCCGCTGGAAGGCGATTTCCGGCGAGATCGGCGATATCCGCAAGCGCTTCGGCGCCAAGACCGCGCTCGGCGGGCGCCGCACCGAAATCGGCGATGCGCCGGCGGCCGTCGACGTGCCCGCCGAGGCGCTGATCGAGAAGGAGCCGATCACCATCCTGTGCTCCGACAAGGGCTGGATCAAGGCCGCGCGGGGACATCTGGACGACGTCGGCGAGGTCAAATACAAGGAAGGCGACAAGGGCAAGTTCGCGCTCAAGGCCGAAACCACCGACAAGCTGATCGTCTTCGCCACCAACGGGCGCTGCTACACCATCGCCTGCGACAAGCTGCCGGGCGGGCGGGGCTACGGCGAGCCGGTGCGGCTGATGATCGACCTCGGCAACGACCAGGACGTGGTCGCCCTATTCATCCACAGGCCCGGGGCCAAGCTGCTGGTGGCGTCGTCGGCGGGCCGTGGTTTCGTGGTCGCGCAGGACGACGTGGTCGCCTCGACCAGGGGCGGCAAGCAGATTCTCAACGTCTCCGGCGACGAAGAGGGGGCGGGCGCCTGCATCGTGGGCGGGGACACGGTCGCGGTGATCGGCGAGAACCGGAAACTGCTGCTGTTCCCGCTGACGGAAGTGCCCGAGATGTCGCGGGGGCGGGGGGTCTTCCTGCAGCGCTACAAGGACGGCGGCCTGTCGGACATCAAGACCTTCGCCATGGCCGACGGGCTGACCTGGATCACCGGCGCCGGGGTGCGGACCGAAACCGGTCTCATGGCCTGGCAAGGCAAGCGCGCCCAGGCCGGGCGGCTGCCGCCGAAGGGCTTTCCGCGCTCCAACCGGTTCGGGTAAATGGGCGCGGACATTGACTTGACCAGCCGCGGTCACTAGAAGCCGGTTCAACACCAGACAGTTGGGGGAAACAATGGCGACCCACGACAACACGGCTCATCCCACCCTGATCGGCGCCGCCTGGCCCGGGGCCGTCGGCAGTTGGCTCCGCATGGCGGTCCTCGCCGTCGCCGGCACCGTGCTGCTGACCGTCTCGGCCAAGATCCAGGTGCCGTTCTATCCGGTCCCCATGACCATGCAGACCTTCGCCGTGCTGGTCATCGGCATGGCCTACGGCTGGAAGCTGGGCGGCGCCACGCTGCTGCTCTACCTCGCCGAGGGCGCGGTGGGCCTGCCGGTGTTCGCGGGCACGCCGGAGAAGGGCATCGGCCTCGCCTACATGGCCGGCCCGACGGGCGGTTATCTCCTCGGCTTCGTGCTCGCCGCCGGGATCGCCGGCTGGCTCGGCGAAAAGGGCTGGGATCGCTCGATCCCCATGACCATTACGGCCATGGTCATCGGCACGGCGGTCATCTTCGTGCCCGGCTATGCCTGGCTCGCCCTGCTGATCGGCGCGGAGAAGGCCTGGGCCTTCGGCGTGCTGCCGTTCCTCTGGGGGGAGGTGTTCAAGATCGCCCTCGCCGCCGCGGTTCTGCCGGGCGCGTGGAAGCTGATCGCCAAATTCCGGGTGTAGTCCGGGGGTAGTCCGGCCTAACCGAAAACCAGCTTGGGCAGCCACGTCGCGAGCCCGGGGAAGGCGGCGAGGACGCCCAAGCCGATCAACTGGAGCGCGACGAAGGGCAGCACGCCCTTGTAGATGTGGGTCGTCTTGACCTCGGGCGGCGCGACACCCCGCAGATAGAACAGGGCGAAGCCGAAGGGCGGCGTCAGGAACGACGTCTGCAGGTTCATCGCCATCATCACGCCGAGCCAGACGGGACTGATGTCCGACTGCAGCAGCACCGGCGCGACGATGGGCACGACGACGAAGGTGATCTCGATGAAGTCGAGGAAGAAGCCGAGAACGAACATCACTAGCATGACCAGGATCATGGCGCCGTAGATGCCGCCCGGCAGGTTGGTGAGAAATTCGTGCACCATGTCGTCGCCGCCGAGGCCGCGGAAGACCAGCGAGAACACCGACGCGCCGATGAGGATGACGAAAACCATGGCCGACACCTCGAGGGTCGAGCGCACCACCTGGGTCAGCACCGCGTCCTGGGTCACCCGGATGAGCGCCACCCCCATCCCCCAGGCGAGGACCGCCGAACAGATCAGCGCGGCGGCGATGGCGGCCATGTCGCCGGCGGGAATTTCGTCCCGCAGCACCCGGAGATCCATGGTGTTGGTGAGAAACAGCATGACGATGAGAGCGACCCCCGCCAAGTAGATGGGGGCCGGCTTTTTGTCGGAAATCCGAACCGCGGCGAGCAGCAGGGCGCCCACGGAGCCCACCGCCGCCGCCTCGGTCGGGGTCGCGACGCCGGCGAGGATCGAACCCAGCACCGCGACGATCAGCACCAGGGGCGGCACCAGGGCGCGCATCACCCGGCCGAACAGCGGTACGCCGTCGTCGAGTTCCTCCTTGGGGATCGCGGGGGAGGCATCCGGCTTCAGGAACGCGACGATGACCTGATAGAGAATGTACATGCCGACCAGGGCGAGGCCGGGCAGCAAGGCGCCCGCGAACAGATCGCCCACCGAGACCGGCTCGGGGGAAAAATTCCCGACGGTGCGCTGGGCGTCCACGTAGGCATTGGAGATCTGGTCCCCCAGCAGGACGAGAACGATGGACGGCGGGATGATCTGTCCCAGCGTGCCGGCGGCGGCGATGGAGCCGCAGGCGAGGGAGGGGTCGTATTTGCGCCGCAGCATGGTCGGCAGGGACAGCAGGCCCATGGTCACCACCGTCGCGCCGACGATGCCGGTGGAGGCGGCCAGCAGCGCGCCGACCACGGATACGGAAATGCCGAGACCGCCGCGCAGGGCGCCGAACAGCCGGCCCATGGTATCCAGCAATTCCTCGGCCACCTTGGAGCGCTCCAGCATCACGCCCATGAAGACGAACAGCGGCACCGCGATCAGCAGTTCGTTGGTCATCGCCCCGCCGAAGATCCTGGACGGCAGGGCGCCGAAGAGGGAGAAATCGAACACCCCGAAAATCCACCCGATCCCGGCGAATATCAGCGCCGTGCCGGCGAGGGTGAACGCGACCGGAAATCCGGCCATCAGGAACAGACACACCACCACGAACATGATGATGGTCAGGATTTCGGAAAACGGCACGCCGGCGGGACCTCAGGCGATGGGCCGGTTTTTGGGGTCGGGTTCCGGTGTTACGACGCCGGCAAGCCTGAGCAGCCTGAGAAACGACCGGATCGCCATCGACACGCCCTGGATCGCCACCAGAAACGCGAATGCGAGAATGACGGACTTGAGAAGGAAGACGCCCTGGATGCCGCTGGTTTCCTTGGACCCCTCGAAAACCTTCCAGGAGTTCTCGACGTAGGGGAACGAAAACCACCAGACCAGCAGGCAGACCGGCAGGAGAAACACGAAGACGCCGGCGAGATCGATCGACGATTTCCAGCGCTCGGAGGCCTCCCGGTAGAAGACGTCGACCCGGACATGGCCGCCGTGAAGCAGCGTGTACCCGGCCCCGACCATGAACAGGAAGGCGTGCAGGTAGACCACCGATTCCTGCATCATGATCGAGCCCAGGCCGAACACGTACCGCATGACCACCACGATGAACTGAATCAGCACCATGGCCAAGGCGGTCCACGCCGCGGCCTTGCCGACAACGTCATTGAGGCTGTCGATGCCTTGGGCGAGGCGCTGCAGGGAAGTCAAACGGCAGCCTCCTTCGAAAGAACGATGGCCCGCCTCGAATCCGGGCGGGCCATCATGTCCAGGCGGTCAGCCCGCGTACTTGAACGGCAGCAGCCGCGCATTCCAGTAGGCCTGATCCGAAAGCTTGGACCAGGCGATGGACTGTTTGCGGAAATCGAGGAAGCTGTCGAGCACCTTCGCCGTGATGCCGCCCTCGGCGCGGACGCCCCCGACGACCTCGCCCGACGCCTTGCCGATTTCATTCAATACCGGGTCCGGGAACTTCTTGACGGTGACCTTGTGCTTGCCGGTCAGCGTATTCAGCGCGCCGTTGTTGCGGGCGTTGAACTCGGAGAGGCTGAGGTCGTTCTCCGCCGCCATCGCCGTGGTGATGATCGCCTTGTGATCGGCGCTGAGGCCTTCCCATGTCTTGAGGTTGACGCCCGAGCTCAAGGTCGTCCCCGGCTCATGGAAGCCCGGATAGTAGTAGAACTTGGTGACCTTGTAGAAACCGAAGGCCAGATCGTTCCACGGGCCGACCCATTCGGTGGCGTCGATGGCGCCCGACTGCAGCGCCGGGAAGATTTCGCCGCCCGGCAGCGAAACCGCCGCCGCCCCGATCCTGCGCAGAACCTCGCCGCCCAGGCCGGGCATGCGAATCTTCAGGCCCTTGTAATCCTCGAGCGAGTTGACTTCCTTGTTGAACCAGCCGCCCATCTGAACCCCGGTGTTGCCGGCCATGAAGGGCTTGATGCCGAATCCCTTGCTCAACTCGTCCCATAGCTGCTGGCCGCCGCCATGGTGGATCCACGCGGCCTGCTCGGTCGCGGTGAGCCCGAACGGAACCGCCGCATAGAAGTTGAAGGCCTTGGACTTGCCCTGCCAATAGTAGTCGGCGGCGTGGTACATGTCGGCGGTGCCGCTGGAGACGGCATCGAAGGATTCGAACGGCGGCACCAGTTCGCCGGCGGCGAACACCTTTACCGTAAGCGAGCCGCCGCTCATCGCGGTGATGTTGCGCGCCAGCCGTTCCGCGCCGGTTCCCAGGCCCGGAAAATTCTTTGGCCACGTGGTGACCATTTTCAGCTCTTTCTTCCCCTGGGCGATCGCCGGTTTCGGCAGCGTCGATGCGGCAACTGCGGCGCCGGCGCCGGCGACGGCCGCGCCCTTCATAAATTCACGGCGTTTCATGAGATTGTCTCCCTTCTGATATTTGGAAATCGATCCGTTGGTGAAGCCTCGTAGTTGCTTGAAGTATATGCGCATTCCGGTGGCGCGCAACTATGAGAAACGCGGGCTAACCGAGCGCCGGAAAGTCGTGCCGCTCCTCGAGCGAACGCCAGCCGTCGCCCGCGTAATATTCAAGCGGCCTGAAGCGTTCCTTGTAGGACATCTTCTGGCTGTCCTCGATCCAATAGCCGAGATAGACATAGGGAAGCCCGGCGTCCCGGGACCGCTCGATGAGCCGCAGTATCATGTAGGTTCCGAGACTGCGGCGCGGTTCGCCCGGATCGAAATAGCTGTAGACCGCCGAGAGGCCGTCACCCATGCGGTCCGCGAGACACGCCCCGACCAGCCGGCGGTCCGGGGTGCGGTATTCGATCAACTCGGAATCGACCGGGGTCTCCTCGATCAGGGCCTGGTAGTCGTAAAAGTCCATCGTCGCCATATCGCCGCCGTTGTGGCGGGAGTCCTGGTACTGGGAAAACAATTCGAATTGCTCGGCGGTCGCCCGGACCGGTTTTGCCGCTTCGATCAAATCCTCGTTCACCCGGGATACCCGGCGCTGGGAGGCGGACGGCTCAAACTCCGGAACGACGGTCCGGACGGCGAGGCAGGCGTTGCAGCCCGAGCAGACCGGGGCATAGACCAGCCCGTGGCTGCGGCGAAACCCGACCCGGGACAAGGTGTCGTGAAGAGTGGGCGCCGTGGAGCCCGAAAGCTCGGCGACGATCCGCCGTTCGAGGTTGCCGGGAATATAGGGACAGGGAAGGGGGGCGGTAATGAAAAAGGCGGTGGGCCGACGGTTTATGTTGTGTTTCATCGCGCCGCTTCCGTTTTGGCTCCGGCCAGCTTAGGCATATTGGACGGGCCGCGGCAAGAGGACAGTCGCGCCGGTGACGTAAAAATTTATGTGTCAGTTGGGAATGGGGTACTCCCTGTGGTTTACGACAACCGCAAGAAGGAGCACCCCGATGCCACAGCAAGCTGTAACGATTGAGAACCTACCACAAGCCTTTGAGGTGGTGAAGGAGATGCAAGCAGGCGGATTGGACTGGGGCGAGGGTTATCGCCCGCTTGGCCGCCAGGCGCTGGCCGAGATCATCGAGGGCCGGATGGCCGAGGCGGTGGATCGCTGGCTCGACGGCCTCGATGGCAGCGCTATGCGCGACCGGCGCAACGGCACCTACCGGCGCCGCCTGCTCAGCGAGCTCGGCGACATCGAGCTCAACGTGCCGCGCACCCGGCACTTCTGCCCGACCGAGGTTCTGAAGAGCTACGCAAGGCGCGCTCCAGAGATCGACCGCGCCATCCTGGCCGGCTTCGTGCTGGGGCTCTCGACCCGCAAGGTCGGCGAGGTCCTGCTTGCCCTGCTCGGGCGTCCGGTCTCGGCCGCGACGGTGAGCCGGGTCGCCAAGACCCTCGATCTGTCGGTCGCCGCATTCCACCGCCGGCCGCTGAAGAACGCCTACAAGGCGCTGATGCTCGACGGCGTGGTGCTGGCCTGCAAGACCGGCGCCGGCGCGCTCAGGAGGCCGGTCCTGGTGGCGCTGGGCATACGGCACGACGGCAAGAAGGAGATTATCGACTTCCAACTCGCCGCCAGCGAGAGCGCCGCGGAGTGGGAGCGCTTCCTCACCGCGTTGCACCGCCGCGGCCTCACCGGCGAGGGCCTTGAGATGATCTGCGTTGATGGCGGCCAAGGCCTGCTCGCCGCCTTGCCGATCGTCTATCACGGCATCCCCGTTCAGAGGTGCTGGGCGCACAAAATCAGGAACATCCTCAACAAGGTCCGCGTAGCCGACCAGCAGGCCGTCAAGGCCGACGTCCACGCCGTCATGAATGCCCCCAACCGCCGCAAGGCCGAGACCGCCGCCCGCCGCTTCGCCGACGCCTGGGAAGATACCTACCCCAAGGCCGTCGCCTGCCTGCGCAACGACCTCGACGACCTGCTCACCTGCTTCCGCTACAAGGACCTCGCCGAGCGAAAGCAGGTCAGGACCACCAATGCCATCGAACGGAGGTTCCGCGAGGTTCGCAGACGAACCCGGCCCATGGGAACCTTCCAGGATAAAACCTCAATGGACCGCATCCTCTTCGCGGTCTTCATTCACGAAAACAAGTCTCAGGGAATCAGTACCCCAGTCTCCCTGACACATAACTCTTGACGTTACCGTCGCGCCCGCCCGGTCTCCTGGGTGGGGGCGGGAGCGGCGGTCGATGGAAACAGCGGCGGCCGGCGCACTTCCCGCTGGGGGTGGCAGGCGGCGGAAATGCGGTCTGGCGGGAACGCGCGGCTGCGCATAAAATTGTTCGCGCCTATCTTCGGATCATGATCGGACGCCAGTTCCTCGCACGGGACCGCAAATGGGCGCGGCGCCGGAACGTCGAAGTGCGCTTCGTCGCCTCGGAAGGCACCGGCTCGCACGGAACGCTCTACGCGGGCGGAAGACGACCGTGAAGGACCGCAGAAAGGAGATCGGCGCGGGCCTGCTCGGCAAGATGCTTGCCGATCTCGGGATCGAGCGGAAGGAGCTATAGGAGGATCGATGCCCGACAGCTACAACTATCCGGCCGCCATCGAACGCGACGAGGACGGGCGTCATGTCGTTTCGTTCCCCGACTTCGGCTGGGGCGCGACCGACGGCGCGACCCGCGACGAAGCGCTGGCCGAGGCGCGGGACTTGCTGCGCGAACTGATCGCGGCGACGATGCGCGAGGGCGGCGCGCTGCCCGAGCCCTCGCCCGCCGACAAGCGCCGGCCCATGGTCGTGCCGCCGGTGCAGATCGCTCTCAAGGCGGCGCTCTACGAAGCCTTGCGCGAGGCGGGTGTATCCCGGCGCCGCCTCGCCCGGGACCTCGATGTCGCGGAGAGCGAGGTCCGGCGCATGCTCAACCCGGACCACGCCACCAAGGCGGCGGCGATCGACGGGGCGTTGCGCCGGCTGGGCAAGCGGCTCACCGTGACCGTCGGCGGGGCGGCCTGACCGGCACCGTCGAGGTTACGCGGAGCGCCTGCCTGGTCACCGGGCAGGGCACGAGTTGCTGTTTCCGTTCGTGCGGTTGCGGCAGCGACGGTTCGTCCGGCGGCGCGGGACAATCCCGGATCTTCAAGTAACCTTTGGGCCGGACTACGATATGGAAGACTAACCGGACCACATCCATGTGGAGTATGATCCAAAATGATCGGTTGTTTGCCTTCGATGCGAGCGTCCAGACCTATTCTGTTGTTTGCATTGGTCTTTGCCCTCATCGGCTACGGCGATGAGGCGCGCGCCCAGAGTTGCCCGGAGTTCTCGAAGAGGGTGACGGAGAGGACCGTTGGCGAGCACCAAGGGACACAGGACCTCATTGTCACCGGCGATTTCGACGGCAACGGTGAGTCCGACCGGGCATTTTTTGTAACAAATGACGACAGAACTTTGCTCGTAATCTGCCTGCACGGTCACGCCAGGGCCTTCAAAGTGACCGACGTTTCTTCGGTTGAAAACCTCGGCATTCGACTGGCCGGTCCCGGCGTATATGACCATGCCTGCGCTAAGGGATTTGGATCCGGTTGTCGTCCCGGTGAAAAATTGAGATTGGAGGTGGATGGCCCTGCGATCCATCTTTTCAGGTATGAAAGTTCCGCTCGAATTGTATATTGGGAGGGTGACCGCTTCGAAAGCTTCTGGCTGTCGTAGAATCCGGTAATTTGTTACTTGGCCGATACGAGCAATGGTCTCGGAACTCCGAGAAACCTTGGAGCCGGATTACGACGTTGTTGATAAGCCGGACCACATCCACATTGAATATGGTCCGGATTGATTGGTTGATTACCTTCGATGCTGGTGTCTAGACCCATTTTCGTCTTTGCATTGGTCCTTGCGGCCTTCGTTTACAGCGATGAGGCGCGCGCCTGGAGTTGCCCGGATATTTCAAAGAGGGTGATGGAGAGGACCGTCGGTGAGCGCAAAGAGACACGGGACCTGTTTGTCACCGACGATTTCGATGGCAACGGCGAGCCCGACCGGGCCTTTTTCGTAAAGGCTCGCGAAATAACTATTCTCTTCATCTGTCTTCACGGCCAAACCAGGGCCCATAAAGTGACCGATGTCCCTTCGGTTGCCAACCTCGGCATTCGACTGGCCGGTCCCGGCGTATATGACCACGCCTGCGTTAAGGGAGTTGGTCCCGATTGTCGTCTCGGTCAAAAAGTGAGATTGGAGTTGGATGGCCCCGCGATCAATTTTTTCACATACGAGGGTTCCTCCCGAATTTTCTATTGGACGAATGATCGTTTCGAAAGCTTCTGGGTGTCGTAGAATCCAATCCATGTGGAGCATGACCCAAAATGATCAGTTGTTTGCCTTCGATGCGAGTGTCCAGGCCCATTCTGTTGTTTGCATTGGTTTTTGCCCTCATCGGCTACGGCGATGAGGCGCGGGCCCAGGGTTGCCCGGAGTTCTCCAAGAGGGTGGCGGAGAGGACCGTCGGTGAGCACCAAGGGACGCGGGACCTCCTTGTCACCGGCGATTTCGATGGCAACGGTGAGCCCGACCGGGCGTTTTTCGTAACAAATGACGGCAGAACTTCGCTCGTCGTCTGTTTTCACGGTCAAGCCGGGGCCATCAAAATATCCGAAAATTCTGGAGTTACGAACCTCGGCATTCGACTAGAGCGTTTCATATTTTGACGGAAGCGTATCCTGCGTTTTTGAAGTAGTTGGCGCATTGCTGTGGCTCGATGGTGTCGATGAGGCTCCCGAGATGGCGCCATAAGTCGTCGATCTCCCGCTTCTGGGCGTTTCTCATCCAGTGCTTGATTTGGGCAAAGGTCTGCTCGATGGGATTGAGGTCGGGGGAATATTTGGGCAGGAGCCACAGCTTGGCTCCGGCGGCACGGATGGCGTTTCGCACGGCTTTTGACTTGTGGCTGCCGAGATTGTCCATGATGACGATGTCGCCGGGCACCAGGGTCGGCACGAGCAGCTGCTCGACGTAGGCGCGGAAGCACACGCCATTGATGGGGCCGTCGAAGACGCAGGGCGCGGTGAACCGGTCGCAGCGCAGCGCGCCGATGAAGGTCAGGGTGTGCCACCGCCCATGGGGGGCAAAGCCGCGGACCCGCTCCCCTTTCGGCCCCCAGCCGCGCAGCGGGGCCATATTGGTCCGGATCCAGGTTTCATCAATGAATACCAGCCGTTCGGGATCAAGCTTTGCCTGCCACGCCTTCCAGCGCCTGCGATGGCGGGCGATGTCCGCGCGCGCCCGTTCAACGGCGAACAGGGTTTTTTTTAAAGCGCAGCCCTTCACGGCGCAGAAACAGCCATACCGTGCTGTGGGATACCCTGACACCCCGAGCGGCCAACTCGTCTCTCAACCGATGCAGCGTCAGATGCGGCTCCTGGTCGATCCGGCCGACAATGAACTCCCGATGGGGCTCAAGAACCCGGCGGCGGTGACCGCCCATCTTGCCGGGCGCAACACTCCCCGTCCGCCGGTAGCGCTGCGACCACTTAACCACGCTCGAAACCGCAACCCCAAACCGAGCCGCTACAGCGCGGCAACTCTCCCCCGCCAAAACCGCCAAAACAACACGCTCTCGCAAATCAATCGAATAAGGTCTCGCCATGAATGCTGGCCTCCTTGCCCAGCATCCATCTTGAATCATGGTTCGCCCATACTTGGGAATCCCTAAAATGATTCAATCAATCTCAAATACGCTCTAGGGCACAAAGCGAAGCGACTGCCCAGGCGAGCCTAGCCGTAGCTGGGTGAGGGGGATTTCGTGTTGACGCCGCGACAAGGACCAGTTCAAGCCAACCAAGAGAATCTCTTTTCGACTCACAATCGAGTCATCCCGCCTAACGCCAGAACCCCTCCCGGTCCACCTGATGCAGCGCCGTCATCTCGGCCTCGCCGGGGGCCGGCGTTTCAGTCATATCGGGGGCCGTCTTCAGCTCCCAGCCGGTGTTCTCGATCACCTCGTCCGCCGTGTGGCCGGGATGTACGCTCGACAGGTGAAGCTCGTTCGCGGGTCCGTGGGGCCGCAGCACCGCCTTGTCGGTAATCACGGCGGCGGGGCCGCCGCCGGCGATGCCGGCCTTGGCGCGTCCGCCCTCGCCGTCGATGTAGCCGGGGGAGGTGATGTAGGAGACCCGCTCCACCAGACGGCGCTTCTCGTGGTTCATGATGGCGATCAGCCGTTTGGACATGGCGGCGATGTCCGCCGCGCCCCCGGAGCCCGGCAGCTTCACCTGGACGTCCTCATGGCCGCCGATATAGGAGGTGTTGATGTTGCCCCACTTGTCGATTTCGGCGCCGCCGATGAAGCCCGCATCGACCCGGCCCGCCTGCAGGTGTCCCATCACCTGGATCAATCCCGTGGTCCAGGCGGCGTTCCGCTGATTGGCGGGATCGCACATGGTGTAGAGGGTTTCCTCCGCCGGCGCGTCGCGCACCACGCCGCCCTCGAACATGCCGACCGCGTTGGGGGCGTGGGTCAGCCGGGCGACGCCGTAGGCGGTGATCGGCAGGCGCATCCCGACGAACACCAGTTCGCCGTCACGAATCTCCCGCGCGGCCGCGATAATCATCAGCTCTTGGGTGGAATAGTCGGCCATGTCGCGCAGGTATTTGTTGCTTGTTTTATTGTTACTCGGCGGCGTAATTGGCAGGAGCCGCGTTCCGGCTGCCGGCGATCTTGAGCGCAGACAACCGGTCGCCGAGCTTTTCCGCATAGCCGGGCGCGCCCTCGACGGCGAACACCCATTCATCGAGCCACGCCTTGTAGCCGTCCACGTCGCGGGAGCGGGCGTGATAGTCGTTGAAGAAGGCGCTGTCCCGCTGCCAGCGTCCGGTAAGCGGGGCGGGGTGGGTGCCCGCCGGGACGTGGCAGACGGCAGCGACGCGGAAGCCCGGCACCAGGACCCGCGACGGATCGGACGAAATCACATCCGGCGCGACGATCTCGTCGGCGACGATGATCACCCGTTCGGCGGCCAGCGCCGCCTCCTGGGCGAGGCCCGACGAGCCCCAGTAATGATTGTTCCCCGCCGAATCGGCCCGCTGAACGCCCAAAATCGCCACATCCGGCTTCACTGGCGGCACCAGGACCACCGGCTCGGTCTCGGTGGAAAAGGGGTTGGTCGCCATCTTGAAGGCGGGGTTGGAGTTGATGATGTCCGAGCCCAGGATCGAGCGCACCGGCGCGTAAGGCAGCCCGTAGGCGCCGGCGAACAGGGCCATGCCGATGGTGAAGTTGGAATAGTCGTTGATGTCCAGGGCGTGCGGGATCTGCTTTTCCGCGGCCCGGCGGTAGTTGTGGCCGAGCCCGCCGGAAACGCTGCCGACCCAGGCGCCGGTCACCGCGCCGACGCAGCCCGCGCCGATCAGCATGTCCGTGGACGCATCCGAGATGGGAGCGATCATCTCCAGGTTCTTCTTTCCCTGACGGATGATCTCGTAGGTGGCGGCGAAGGGAATGGCGGTCTCGAGAGAGGCCCCGATGACCACCCCGTCGCCGTCCCGGACCAGGTCCCGGACGGCGTCACGCAAGGAACAAATTTTTTCAATCATTTCTTATGTTTATAGACCCTATCTCAAGCGAAATCTTTGAATCTTGCCGGTCGCCGTCTTGGGCAGGTCGTCGACGAAGTTGAACCAGCGCGGATACTTGTAGCGGGCGAGCCCGTCCTTGCAGTGATTGAGCAATTCGTCCGCCAGGTCGTCGCCCGCGTCCGAAGCCTCGTTCAGGACGACGAAGGCCTCGGGCTTGATCAGATCGTCGTCGTCGGCCCGCCCGACGACGGCGGCCTCCAGCACCTTGGGATGCTCGGAGAGTTTCAACTCGATCTCCACCGGCGAGACCCAGATGCCGCCCACCTTGAGCATGTCGTCCGACCGCCCGTGGCAGGTAAAAAAGCCGTTCTCGTCCCGCTCGTAGGTATCGCCGGTGACGATCCACCCGTCCTTGAGGGAGGCGGCGGTTTTTTCGGGATTTCGCCAGTATTCCCGGAGCAGCGAGTCGCCCCTGATCATCAGCCCGCCGGCTTCGCCGCCGGGGACGTCGTTGCCGTCGTCATCGACGATCCGCGCCTCGTAGCCCGGCACCAGCTTGCCCGACGCGCCCGGCTTGATGTCGCCCGGCCGGTTGGAGATGAAGATGTGCAGGATTTCCGTGGTGCCGATGCCGTCGAGGATCTCGATGCCGATTCGCTCCTTCCAGCGATCCAATATATCCGGGGGCAGGGCCTCGCCGGCGGAGATGCAGAGCCTGAGCGACGACAGATCCGCCGATGCGCCCCCCTCCAGCTCCTTCAATTGCGCCGCATAGAGGGTCGGGACGCCGAAGAAGATGGTGGGCTTGAACGCCTCGATGGTGTCATGCATGCCCCGGGGCGTCGGCGCGGCGGCGAACAGCACGGCGGTCGAGCCCATCCACAGGGGGAAGTTCATCGCATTGCCGAGGCCGTAGGCGAAGAACAGCTTGGCCGCGGACAGCACCACATCGTCTTCCCGCCAGCCGAGGACGCCGACGGCGTACTGCTCGCAGGTGACCGGGATATCCCGGTGGACGTGGATCACGCCCTTGGGGTTGCCGGTCGAGCCCGAGGAATAGAGCCAGAAGCAGTCATCCATGGGGCCCGACGCGGCGGCTTCGAGCTCCGCCGGGGCCGCCCCGATCCTGCCGGCCAGGGTTTCGCCGTCTCCATCGACCCGCAGGACGACGGCGGGTTTGTGCGGGCTGTCATCCAGGGCGGGTTCCACCTCGCCGGCGAATTCCGGCGAGTAGATCACGCCCGCGGCTTCGGCGTTCTCGATCATGAAGGCGTAGTCCTTGGCCCGCAGCAGGGTGTTCAACGGCACGGGGATCACGCCCGCCTTGATGGCGCCGTAGAACAGATAGACGAACTCGTGACAGTCCTTGACCATCATCAGCATGCGCTCGCCGGGCTCGAGCCCCAGTTCGAGAAGCGCGTTGCCGGTGCGGTTCACGTTTTCGGCCAGTTCGGCAAAGGTGATGTCGCGGCCCGTCTCGGCCTCGCGGAAGGCGACCTTGCCGCCGCGTCCGTCGGCCGGATGGCGGTCGATCATGTAGACCGCGCAGTTGAAAATATCGGAAAAATCGAACGTCGCCGGCGAAGCCGAGCGGTCGATGGTGACCGTATGGTCTGTCACCTTTGTCCTCCCTGGTCTTGTCCTCTTGCCTTGGGGAAGTTTGGCCCGGATTCGCGGGCCCTGCAATGCCGGCCGAGGCGATGGAAAACAAAACCCCGGCCTTCGATTCCAACCCGGTTTCGGCGCCGCTTGCCGGCTCATGGTCCGGCCCGACCGGATTGTCCTCGGCCGGTCGAGCGGCTAAGAATGACGTCTATAATCCCAACTCGTTTTCCGGTTTCAATTTTCAAGTTCGCATTTCGAGCCGATTTATTTCTTCCGAAAGGAATATTCCGTGGATCAATTTACCGCCGAGGACGAGGGTGGCGACGGCGCCGCCGCCCGCGACATTCCGACACCCGATGAATTGAAGAGCCGAGCGCTGGCCCTGGCGCCGGAGATTCGCGAGCGCGCCACCCGATGCGAGGCCGAGCGCCGCATCCCCGAGGAGACCATGCGGTCGCTGCACGGGGCCGGCCTGTTCAACGTGATCAAGCCCCGGGCCTATGGCGGCTACGAGATGGGCTGGGACGTGTTCTGCGAACTGGTCATGATCCTGTCCCGCGCCTGCGGGTCCACCGGGTGGGTGTACAGCGTCGTCGGCCAGCACGCCCTGATCATGAACCGGTTCGGCATCGACGCCATGGACGATATCTGGCGCGAAAACCCGGACGCCCTGATGTCTTCGTCCAAGCACATCGAGGGCGGCTTCAGGAAGGTGGACGGCGGCTACGTGGGCAACGGCATCTCCACTTTCTCGAGCGGATGCCTGCATTCGGACTGGGTGCTGATTGGCGGCGCGCCCGTCGACGGCGGGGACGGACCCATCGGCGCCATCGTCAAACAGAGCGAAATCGAGATCCTGGATACCTGGGACGCCTTCGGGCTGGCGGGAACCGGCAGCCACGACATCAAATTCGACAACGTCTTCGTGCCCGACCACCGGGTGCGTTCCCCGGGCAGGAAGCCGTCCGGCGGGATCATCGACATGCCCGCGTTTCGCATCACCGCGCCCGGCGGGCCTTTCTCGCTGGCCTCGGTGCTGGTCGGCCTGGCCAGGGGCGCCGTGGACGACTTCGTCGAGACGACCCGGTCGCGCGCCTCCCGTTTCGGCGCCCGGGTCGGCGATTTCCAGAGCATGCAGATGCGGATCGGCGAGTCGGCGGTTGAGGTCGACGCCGCGGAGACCCTTCTACGCAGCCATCTGCAAAAGGTCATGGCGCAGCTGGAAAAGGCGCCGCCGCCCACCGGCGCGGGCGGGATCGATTTCTCCCCCGGCGGCAACGCGCCGTTTCCGCCGGAGCGGGGCCCCGGCATCCTGGCCAACGCCTACGTGGCCCAGCTCGCCCTGAAAGCCATCGACCGGGTTTTCTACGCGGCGGGCGCCAGCCAAATGGTCGGCGGCGGTTTTCTGGAGCGCTGCTTCCGCGATGCCCAGACCGGCAGCCGGCAGTTCGGATTGAACTGGGATATCGCCCGCACCAATGGCGGCCGGGCGCTGCTGGGGCGGTAGCCGCTGGATTTCGGGGGCGCCGTTCCACCCGTGTCGTCCCTGCGCTACAGTCTCTATCGCCAGCGAGGGAGGTAGAGATGGCGGCATATGTCGTTTACACGATGCACGAACTGAAAGACCCGGAGTTGTTCGCCGAATACAGGAAGGCCATCGCCCCGACCATCCCGGCTCACGGCGGGCGCAGAAAAGCCGCCGCCGGCGCATTCGAGGTCGTCGAAGGCGAGTGGCCGGGCGTGATGGTCACCATCCTGGAGTTCGACGACAAGGAGACCATCAGGCGCTGGTACGACTCCGACGAGGTCAAGCCGGTCATGGAGATGCGCCAGAAGGCCGCGGATGGAAGCCTGATTATCGTCGAAGGGGTGTAGGGCCCGCCGGTAGCGCCGCTCGGCCCGCTGCCGCAGGATGTGCGACAAAAGATCGGGGAGTGATTGCAGGTAGTCAAATCAGGGTGAGCGATGGCGGCCGACAATTGTTGGAAAACACCGCTTGCATAACGAAGGCCGCGCCGGTCATAGTCAGGGCGGGTGATTTAAGTCCACGGCCTGACTTTCTCCAAGTTGGCAACTCGGAAGAATCACAAAGGACTCGAATCGTTCAACTTGGTTTTCGGTTGGGATCTGAGCAAATTGCCAACTCTCGACGCCGTTCACGCACTCCTGAAGAGCACCTTCGGCTACGACCGGTTCCGTCCCGGGCAGGCAGAAATCGTCGGGGCACTGCTGGCGGGCGAGAGTGTGCTGGCGGTGATGCCGACTGGCTCGGGCAAGTCGCTGTGCTACCAGCTTCCTGCTCTGGCGACCGAAACCTTGACCGTGGTGGTGTCGCCGCTCATCGCCTTGATGCGCGATCAGGTAGCCGCGCTGCGCGTCAACGGTGTGGCGGCGGGTGCGCTCAATTCGGCCACCCCTCGGGCGGACGCTGCCGAGACACACCGCCAACTGCGCGATGGTCGATTGCGCCTGCTCTACATCTCTCCGGAACGGCTCATGCAGCCGGACGTCCTGGATGGCCTTGCCCGACATGGTCCGGCGAGGTTCGCCATCGACGAAGCGCACTGCGTCTCGCAATGGGGCCATGACTTCCGGCCGGACTGCCGTCGCCTCGCCGAACTGCCGGAGCATTTCCCTGACGCCCGGCTCAGCGCCTTCACGGCCACGGCAGATGCCGTTACACGGCAGGACATCGTCGAGCGGCTGCTAGGCGGCCGGGCGAAGATGTTCGTCGCTGGCTTCGACCGTCCAAACCTGCAAATCGGCATAGCCCCTCGGAATTCCGCGGCGCGGCAGATTGATGCTCTGTTGGACCGGCACCCTGGGCGATCCGGCATCGTCTACACCCTCTCGCGCAAGGAAGCGGAACGGACGGCGCAGCGCCTGTCGTCGAACGGGCGCATAGCCCTGCCTTATCACGCCGGAATGGATCAGGACGTCCGGGACCGAAACCAAGACCGATTTCTGACCGAGGACGACGTCGTCATGGTGGCAACCATTGCCTTCGGTATGGGCATTGACAAGCCCGACGTTCGCTTTGTCCTCCACGCCAACATCCCGTCTACCGTCGAGTCCTACTATCAGGAGATTGGTCGAGCCGGGCGTGACGGCCTGCCGGCGGAAACCCTGATGCTCTACGGCATGGATGATATCCGGCTCCGCCGCTTGATGATCGAGGACTCCGAGAGGCCGGAGGAGGTGAAGCGGATTGAGCATCAGCGGTTCAACGCATTGTTGACCTTGTGCGAAACCGCCAGCTGTCGGCGCCAAGCGCTGCTTGGCTACTTCGGCGAAGCTTGCGAGCCCTGCGGAAACTGCGATCGCTGCCTCGCGCCTGTCGAGACGTTCGATGGCACCGTGATCGCTCAGAAGGCGCTCTCGGCGGCTCTGCGCACCGGGGAGCGTTTCGGCACCGGGCATCTGATCTCCGTGCTGCGAGGCGAACCAACGGATAAGGTGCGCCAACACCGCCATGATCGACTACCGACCTTCGGGGTCGGTGCGGATATCGGAAAGACGCTTTGGCGTTCCTATCTGCGCCAGCTCGTGGCAGTTGATGTGCTGAAAGTCGACATCGGCGGGTACGGCGCACTGAAACTGGGTAGCCGGGGTGCCACCGTTCTGAAGGGCGCGGATACGGTGGCGCTTCATGGTGAAGCCGCCCGCCGGCCGAAGGAACGGTTGCGGACCGCAGAGCGATCGCCGACAAACGCCGATCCGACACTGTTTGCCCGGCTAAAGCAGGTGCGGGTTGAGATCGCAAACGCAGAGGGTGTGCCTGCTTTCGCTGTATTCCATGATCGCAGTCTTCTCGACATGGCCGCTCACCGGCCGCAAAGTCTCGAACAGCTTTCCGCCTGCCACGGAGTGGGCGCCTTGAAACTGGAGCGCTATGGCGAGCGGTTTCTGGCGGCGCTCAAAGATGGTGCGGGCATCCCGCCATCAGCGGAGGTCAGCGGAGCTGCGGAGCAGGGAAAACCGACAGCGGAACCGGTTCTTGCGGGCAACTTCGATGCGAGGTTGTTCCACCGGCTCAAGGCGTTGCGGCTTGAAATCGCCCAAGCGGAGGAGATACCGCCGTATGTGGTGTTCCACAAATTCAGCCTCCAGGAGATGGCCGTGAATCGACCGCGGACGCTCGATGCGATGGCAGAATGCTACGGTGTCGATGCCGCAAGACTCGAACGCTACGGCTCACGCTTTCTGACCGCGATTGAGGACGCATTAGGTAGTCCAACCACTTCCAACGACACGCAAAGCTCGCAACCGAAAGAACTCATTTCCGAACCGGATCTTTCGGACAGACATGACCCTGTGCTCTTTGCCAGGCTCGAAGCCCTTCGCCTTGAAATTGCAAATGTGGAAGACAAGTCGCCGACCGCGGTGTTTCCCGATCGCACTCTGATGGAGATGGCCGCTCTCTTGCCGCATACGCTCGACGCCCTAGCCGAATGCCATGGCGTTGGACCCCGCAAGCTGGAGCGCTACGGTGCGCGGTTTCTGGACGAAATTCGAGGTTGTCGAGAGCGAGTGGCCGGGCCTTACCCCGGATAAACCAGTTCCAGCCGCTGCCCGGCGCCGTCGATGCTGACCCCCTGGGCCCATTGCTCGGAATAGGGGGTGCGGGGCAGGAAATCGTCGAGGTTGAGCCATAGCCGCCAAAGGGTCCGTTTGCGCTCCGGTTCGGGCCAATCCTCGAATGCCGTGCGGGTATGCAGCACGGTGTAGTTGTTGCAAAACTGGATGTCGCCCCGCTTGAGTTCCATTTCGGCATGGATCTCCTCGGCGATTCCCTCCATCACCCGGATGCCTTCGAGTTGAGCCGGCGAAATATCCGGCGCTTCATCCAGGGCGTGACCTTTCATGATGTGCTGGGGCCCGAACGAGATCGACAGCGTGCCGTCGGTGAAGTTGAACACCGGGCTCTCGTAGTAGGGATCCTCGCCGGAATTGGTCTCGGCGTGTTTGGTCCAGCAATAGGGCTGCCGCATGACCTCCACCAGATCGGGCCGGCGTCTCAGCAACTCGTTGTAGGCGGCATAGCTGCTGGTGAGTTTCGAAAGCCCGCCCGATTTCGCTTCGTTGATGCACAGCAGGCAGACCAGGTCCGTCTGGTCGCAGTGATAGTCCATGGTCGCGCTGGTCTGATAGCCCCGGTGCTTGGGGTCGTTATAATCCTTCCCGGTATCGAGGACGTGGCCGATCATGTCGCCTTCCGGGTTGTTGGACTGCGCGACGCCGATGTGCTGGCCCATCCCCCAATAGATCACGGCCGCTTCGAGCAGGGTCAGGTCGTCCATCGGCAGGCCGCGATAGAGCGCGACGCCGAGGCCGTCCCGGACCTGGGGCAGAATCTCGTCTCGCACCCGCTCGCCGAAGGGCCCGAGGTCGAAGGCGCCGGCGCGCATGGTGAGAAGCCTGTCGGGATCGCCGTCAAGACCCGCGGCAACCCGCCTCGCCATGGCCACGAGGTGGTCCAGTTCCTCGCCGGTCGCGGCGTAGCGCCAGGCCGTGCTCTCTTCGAACTCCTTGCCGGTCCAGGCCGCCATGTCGGCGACCGGTTCTCCGGCGACCACCCTGCCTCGGGTGCGGCCGGTCGTTACCGCGGCTTCGTCGGGCATGGCTGTGTCCCCCAACACATAAATCGTAAGAACTCTTACGATATGCCGTTCGGCTCCAAGAGTCAAGGCTTGATTATTTTTCGCCCAACACATCGAAGCCCGGTTAAAGTAGGAGAGGAGGCGAACCATGAATCTCGGTCTTGAAATCGTCCGGCCCGCCGTGGTCGCCATTGATCTCCATCGCGGGCACCTGGATATGGAGGTGGCGACCCTGCCGGCGCCGCCCGACGTCGCCCGCGCGGTGACCAAATCAAACGAGGCTTTCAATAATTCCTGCCGCGATCTCGGCATTCCCATCGTTCATGTGGTGTCCCAATACCGGGATCCGTCCGAAACGGCGGGCAATCCCTTTTGGCGCACCAAGGCCGGCCGGCCGGGCGACACCCGCAAGAACCAGTTCCGCCACAACCTCCAGGGTACCCCCGGCACGGAGATCATGCCCGGACTCTACGCGGACGGCGATCTGGTCATCGATACCAAGAAGCGGAAGGATTGCTTTTACGCGACGGATCTGGAATTCGCGTTGCGGGCGCGTGATGTAAACACCCTGCTGATCACCGGGGTGAACACCAATTCGTGCGTGCTGTGCACGACGGCCGTGGCCACCACTCTCGACTTCCTGCCGATCGTGGTGACCGATTGCGTCGGCTCCATGGACGGCGAGGCGCAGCACGAGGCCGCCCTTCTCTGCATCTCTACGGCGCTCGGGTTTACCTTGTCCGCCGAGGAGACCCTTGCGGCGCTCCGGGCCAATGGGGTGGGGGATAAAGCCGAAGCGGCGGAGTAGGCGCAGCGCCTCCCGCGCGACAGGGCGGGTGATCCGGGAGTTAAGCCAAGGAGCGAATCGCCGGCCGGCCGGACGCGCGAACCCCGCCGGGGGGTCCCGGCGGGGCGCTATGTTTCGCATTTCGCTCGGTTCCAGCGGATAAGCCGGAAACTCTATGTCGACGGCCGTTGGCGCGTCGATCGGGTAGATATTCAATTGTATCGGTGTCCGGCGGATGTCCGCCGCCTGCTTTACCGGTGCCCCCGTCGTCCGGGGGCGGTACAGGAGCCGGTCTCATTCATAGAGCTACCTACCCTCCTTGCTACCTCCAGGCTTATGCAGCCGGAGATAAAATCCTACCCCCGACCCAGGGCAATCGCATTAGCCTATTTCGGCGATGAGTTTTCGGAGGAAGTTGTCGCTCCACCCGGCGCGATTGAACTTGAGACGGTTTGATCCCTTGTCCTTGTTGCGTTTGATGACGTTGAGGGCGAGGCGTCTGAGGAGAGCGAGGTTTTCCGGGGCGTTGTCCTTGCGGGCTCGGGCCTGATCTTCGTCCATGACCACATCGAGCACCCAATGGAGTTGGTTCTCGATCCCCCAGTGTCCGCGGACGAGGCGGTTCAGTTCGTCGGCGGTGAGCGGCCAGGAGGCGATGAAGTAGCGCACCGCTGTCGTGGCCCGGCCGTCGGTCTCGCGGCTGGAGGTGACCTTGCCGACAGCGGCCAGGGCCGGCCACCGGTGGGCTTCGGCGAGCCAGTCCATATCGTGCAGCACCTCGGCGCGGCGGGTTTCGATGCGGCCGTGGCCGGCGTCCACCGTCTGGTCCACGCCGTCGGCGGGCGCCTGGGGATCGTCCAGCAGCAGTTTGACGTCGGCGAGAAGGTCGGGCTGGTTGGCCTTCAGCGCCATCAGGTAATCGGCGCCGGCCTCGTGGATGTCGCGGGCCGTGCCGCTCTGGCAGTGCATGGCGTCCATGGTCATCACCGCGCCTTCGAGGCTGAGCAGCTTGAGCAAGGCCGGCACGGCGGTGATCTCGTTGCTCGCGCCCACGTTCATCTGGCCTAGAACCAGCCGCTGATCGGCGGCCCAGGCGCTGACCAGGTGGAGCGGCGAGGTTCCGGAGGCCCGATCGAAGGAGCGCCTCAGGCTCTTGCCATCAATCGCAACAACCTCCGCCCGGGCGGTCGCGAAATCGGACATGAAGCGCTGGAAGGCGGCATGAAAGGCCCGCGGGTCCAACAACCGGAACAGCCGCGAGAAGGTGTCGTGGCTGGGCGGGCCAGCGGGCAGGGTCAGGAACTCGCGCAGCACCTCTTCCTTGGCCTCGGCGAAGTCCGCCATGTCAACGCACGACGTGCTTCCACACAGCGCCGCGCACAGCGCCATGAACAGCATCTCAAGAAGATCATGACGCAACGCGTTGCCCGTGCGCGGATCATCAAGACCCGAAAAACTCTCC
Source organism: Rhodospirillales bacterium (assembly GCA_965221855.1). Taxonomy (GTDB): domain Bacteria; phylum Pseudomonadota; class Alphaproteobacteria; order Rhodospirillales; family UBA2165; genus JAJDXO01. Next base: position 334,667 of record CBDCSV010000001.1, read on the forward strand.
CGAAATCTCTCCACCGAAACCTCCATCAAACGTCAAAGAAGCTCCAGCAGCAGCGATACTCATTTCCATTCCGTTTACGAAGCCATTCCGTTCACGAACCAAATCAAATGCGATTGCCCTGGGGTGCGTTTTGCCTCGTATTGCGAACCGGCGGAAGCCTGATATGAATGGCGAACGGGGGTCATATACAGGACTTCGGCCGCCGGGCGAGCTTTAGGGGAGAGGACAAGTGAACAATCTGAAAGTCGGCGTCATCGGCCTCGGACCGATGGGCGGCAACATCGCGGGCAACCTGCTGAAAAAGCAATTTCATGTGGCCGGGTTCGACATTCGGCCCGATGTGACGGCGGCCTTGGAGAAAGACGGCCTGACCCCGGCGGCGAGCCCCAGGGAGGTCTCCGAGAACTCGGACGTGGTGATCACCTCGCTGCCCAACGCCGGCGCGCTGGATGCGGTGATCAACGGAGACGGCGGCGTGCTCGAGAGCGCCAAACCGGGACAGGTGCTGATCGAATGCTCGACTCTGACCGTGCAGCAGAAGATCGACGCGGCGGAGACCATGAAGGGCGGCGGAAAGGTGCTCCTGGACAGCCCCATTTCAGCGACACCGGCGATGCTCGCCAAGGGCCTGGCCTCGATCCACGTCTCGGGCGACGAGGATGCCTACAAATCGGTTCTGCCGGTCCTCGAAGGGTTCACCGCGTCGAACTTCTATGTCGGCGAAGTGGGCAACGGCAGCCGGATGAAAATCCTCGCCAACTACCTGGTTCACGTCCACATCGGCGCGGCCGCCGAGTGCATGACCCTGGGCCAGAAGGCGGGCCTCGATCCGCAGCTGATCCACGAGGTGATCAGCCAGTCCGCGGGTTCAAGTAAAATGTTCGAAATCCGTGGTAAGTTCATGGCGGACAGTGACTATCGAGAAGGCGGCGGGACCATGTTCGCGGTCTACGAGAAGGACGCGTCGATCATCACCGAGTTCGCGGCCCAGGTAAAGGCGCCGATCGATCTCTACGTCGTCACGCGGCAGAAAATGAACTCGGCGATGGCCCAGGGCCTCGGCCATCTCGACACCTCGGCGGTCAACAAGGCCAACGAAATGGCCGCCGGCATCGACCGCAAATTGGTGGAGTAGCTAGACCAGCAATTCGCCGATGATCTTGTGGAAATCGTCGGCGGTCGGCTTGACCGGGCTGGTCAGGTTGAACCAATGGGGCGTCGAGAACTCGACCATCTCGTCGATGTCGTTCTTTTCGTAGCCCAGGCCGCGGAAATTGTTGGGAATGCCGATCCGGTCGTTGAGTTTTTCGACCGCGCTCGCCACCTCCGAGCCCTTGGGAACGCTCATCACTTCGGCCAGCCGATCGAGCTTGTCGCCCACCTTGCCGTCCAGAAACCTGAGCACCGCGGGCATGGCCACGGTCACCACCGCGCCGTGGTGGACCGGCGTATCCGAGAGGGTCATGGAGAGGGTATGGGCGATACCGAGGCCCTTGGAGATCGCCATGCCGCCCTGGGTGGCGGCGAGCATCATGTGCCAGCGCGCTTCCTTGTCGGAACCGTCGGCGACGGCGCGCTCGACATAGGTGACCACCCGGCGGATTCCGTCCAGGGCGATGGCGTCGACCACCGGATTGACGTTGGGCGACAGGAATCCCTCCATGCAGTGAACCAGCGCATCCATGCCGGTGCCCGCGGTCAATTTGGGCGGCAGGGAGTAGGTGAGTTCGGGATCGCAGATCGCCACCTTGGGCAGCGCGAAGTCGCCGCCGACGCCGATCTCCCGCTGGCCGACTTCGGGATGAATGCCGGCGCCCCGCGAAACCTCGGAGCCGGTGCCCGCCGTGGTCGGGATGGCGACGATGGGCGCCGTCGGGCCGGTGACCGGCTTGTTTTTGGGCCGGTCGTAGTCGCCGATGGAGCCGGGGTTGCCCGTCATGATGCAGGCACCCTTGCAGGTGTCGATCATCGAGCCGCCGCCCATGGGCACCAGGACATCGCAATCGTTGTCCTTGTAGGCCCGGGTGACGGCCTCGACGCCCGCAAAGATCGGGTGGTTGGGGCATTCGCCGAACGGGATGCCGGTTTGACCGTCTTCCAGGGCGTCCATCGCCTTGTCGATCAAACCGAGTTCGGCGAGCCCCTCGTCGGTGACCAACAGGGGCCGCTTGTAGCCGAGGGCGGCCAGTTCGGCGCCAAGCTGTTGAATGGCGCCGAATTCGATGATGACTTTGCCGAAGCTGCTGATGATGGCCACGGGGCGGCTTCCTGGAATTGCTTATGCCGACGAACGAGTATAAAGGCGCTGAGGGGCGACGGCGAGACGGCCGAGAAGCCTGTCCAAACGACGGACTGACACATTCCTAGGCCGCGCGGCCCCCGTGACTTTCCGACCAGCCGACGGGACCGGCGAGGAATTCGCGAACCCCTTCGATGTCGCCGGGGGTGAAATAGCCGCCATTCTCGGCCGCCTCGGAACAGTCTTTTGACCATGTCTGTTTAGTGGTTATCGCCTTCAGAAACAATTCCCGCCGGACAATTCCGGTCGCGCCGAACCGTCCGGCGGCGGTCCGCCGGTCGAAGGCACATCTCCTGGGAAGATCAGGTGGCGCCGGGGAGCGCCGCTCCGCGAAGGACCGGTTGCGGTCCTAGTCGAGGAGAACGAGGTTGTCGGCGGACGAACGGCCGTCACGGCCCTCCGCCAACTCATACTCGCACTTCTGTCCTTCTTTCAGTTCCGCAAGTCCCGCCCGCTGAACTGCCGAAATATGCACGAAAGCGTCTTTTCCGCCGTCATCGGGGCTTATGAACCCGTATCCTTTGACGACGTTGAACCATTTAACGGTTCCGGTGGCCATGGTAGCTCCTTAGATCACTGTCAGTCTCAGGCGGCCGATCAGCCGCCAATTCATAAACGGCCAAGGCCTCGAATCCTGTCGCGGCCGCGAACTTGCTCGGGCTTGGACCGTCCCGGTTTCCGCTAATCTAGCGATGCGGAATTTCTATTTCATCCACGAAAAAATTGCGGGAATTCCAGGCCGTTTGGCCGCAAAAACGGCAAGAATTTGTTGTCTAATTTGCCTTTGAGCGCGGAACGTACGTAAGCGGTGCGAGCGCCCCACCTTATCTCTGTATCGCTGTTGGAGTTGGATGATCCTTTTACCGGGAGGGTCATACGATGCAAGAGCAGGATCGCTTCGACCAGGAACAGCTGGTTGGGGAAGAGGATAACGAGGAGGCCGGATCGGTCGAAGGCTGGCGCGCCTTGCAGCCGGCTGCACGTCGGCAGCACTGGTCGGAAGAAGAGAAGGCTTGGATCGTCCAGGAGAGTTTTGAGCAGGGGACGACCGTAGAGGAGGTCGCCAAGCGCCATGGGGTTCCGCATAGGCGGCTGTCATTCTGGCGCAAGCAGTTCCGCCGGGGCGAACTCGTGGCGCCTCCGGCGCCGCAGAGCGAGGCGCCGTTCGCCCATGTCGAAGTGGAGGCGGCGTCGGGGCCCGGCCATGTCGGTTCGGTTTCGATCGAGGCGCGGGGCGTGACGGTACGCCTCGACGGCGACGTGAGCACGGTGCGCATCACCTCGATCGCCTCGGCGCTGCGAGCGATCCGATGATCGTCGCGGGCTCTGGGTTGAAGGTCGTGGTGGCGACGCGGCCTGTGGACTTCCGCAAGGGCCATGACGGGCTGGTGGCGGTGGTCGAGCACGAGCTCGGTCTGGACCCGTATTCCGGCATCGTGTTCGTATTCCGCCCCAAGCGCGCCGACCGGATCAAGGTTCTGTGGTGGGACGGGACCGGATTGGTGCTGGCATCGAAGCGTCTTGAGCAGGCCCGGTTCGCCTGGCCGGCGGTCCGCGACGGGGTGATGCGCCTGTCGCGGGCGCAGTTCGAGGCTTTGTTCGAGGGTCTGGACTGGCGCCGGGTGTGGGGACCACGGGTGCGCCGGCCACTCGCGGCGGCGTGATGCCGAGGGGTGGCCGGGCTCCCATTTTCCCCTTTTCCGGCCCCTATTCTTTATCAATAAGTAACTGGTTCCATGATAGTATTCAGTCATGGAACCGAGCCCCGGCACTGTCGATCTCGCATCACTTGCACCGCCCCTGCGGGCGCTGATCGAAGGCCAGCAGGCGGCTCTTGAGACGCTTCGCGTCGAGAACGCGGCGCTCACCGACCGCAACCGCCGGCTTGAAGAACACGGCCCCGAAGTGATCGTCGAAGACCTGCGCGCAAGGATCGCCTCGCTCGCCGGCCGCAACCAGCACCTCGAGGAAGTCAACCGCCGGCTCGAACATCTGCTGCGCGAACTGCGCCGGGCGATCTACGGCAAGAAGTCCGAGAAGCTCCATCCCGACCAGCTCCTGCTCGCCTTCGAGGAGCTCGAAGGCGCGCTCGCCGAGGCCGAGGCCGAGGCGGACGCCCAGGCGAGCACGGCGCCGCGTACCAAGCGCCCCGCCGCGGAGCGCAACATCGGTCATCTGTCGGCTCACCTGCCTCGGGTTTTTGACGTAATCGAGCCCGAGAGCACGCTGTGTCCGTGCGGGTGCGGCGAGATGGCCAAGATCGGCGAGGACCGCACCGAGAGGCTGGACGTCGTTCCGGCGAAGCTCCGGGTCATCGTCACGGTGCGCCCGAAGTACGCCTGCCGCAAGTGCGAGGAAGGCGTCACCCAGGCGCCGGCGCCGGCGCACCTCATCGAGGGAGCGCTCCCCACCGAAGGCATGATCGCCCACGTGCTGGTATCGAAGTTCGCGGACCATCTCCCGCTGTACCGCCAATCGCAGATATTCGCCCGTTCGGGGATCGAACTGCACCGCTCGACGCCGGCCGGCTGGGTCGGCAAGGCGTCGTTCCACCTCGGGCCCGTGTACGAATGCCTGAAGGCGGAGTTGAAGACGTCGAACCCCCTCGGGCTGGACGAGACCACGGTCCGGGTGCTCGACCCGGGTCGGGGCAAGACCAAGACCGGCTACATGTGGACGATGGCGCGCGACCAGCGGGGGTGGTCCGGGCCGGACCCGCCGGGTGTGGTGTATGAGTATGCGCCCGGGCGCGGCGGCAAGTATGGCGAGAAGCTGCTTGAGGGCTTCGAGGGAACGGTTCAGGTGGACGGCTACTCCGGCCACAACCGGCTGGCTCGGCCGGACCGCCCGGGCGGTGCGCTGACGCTGGCTTCTTGTTGGGTTCACGCCAGGCGCGGGCTCAAGGAGATGTTCGACAGCAACGGCTCGCCGATCGCGAAGGAAGGGCTGGAGCGGATCGCGCAGCTCTACAAGATCGAGGACAGGATCCGGGGCGCCTCGCCGGCGACGCGCCAGTTCGTCCGCTGGACCGAGTCCGCGCCGCTGGTCAACGCCTTCGGCGTGTGGCTCGACGAGCAGCGCTCGCGGGTGTCGCCGCGCTCGCGCCTGGGCGAGAAGCTCACCTATATCGCCAACCAGTGGGACGGGCTGCTGGTATTCCTGTACGACGGGCGTGTCGAGATGGATAGCAACTTCGTGGAGAACCGCATCCGTCCGATCAAGCTCACGGCCAAGAACGCGTTGTTCGCCGGCCATGACGAGGGAGCTCGCTCCTGGGGCCGTGTGGGCTCGCTCATCGAGACTTGCAAGATGAACGGCGTCGAGCCCTACGCCTGGCTCAAGAACACGCTGGAGAAGATCGCCGCCGGCCACCCTCAATCCCAAATCCAAGAACTCCTGCCCTGGAACTTCGACCCGGCGTCAAGCTGAAAACCAGGGTGGGGCGCTCGCACCGCTTACGAACGTACTCGCCGTTCGCGAGACCCTCGAAGATCACATCTACGTGTGGATGAACGATCGGGCCGCCTTCCGTATCGGGCTCGAGGTTCCGTTCCGCCACGTAGGTCCGCACGCCGCTGCCGTGAACCAGTACGTGGTACCAGGGTTTGTCCTTCGGCGGGCGCGACTTGGCCATCTGCTCGTACCATTCGTCGGTGCCGTCGAACACGGGATCGACGTCGACGATCACGCCGCGGTAGTCGAACCGGCGGTGGTGGACGATCTGGCCGACGGAAAACAGGGCGGTCGCGGTGCTCATGGTCCTCATTAGGCGGATGGCTGGTTTGAATTGTCCAGCCCCGAAACGGTGATCATGGTTCAAATCCGGCGCGAAATCTGTCAACCATGGCAGCCGAATGACTGACACTGCCGACAATATGCCCGATCCGCCGACGGTGTGGGTGCTGAAGGACCCGCGCGCGGGCACCGCCGCGCAGGCCTTGGGGGTCGCCGAGGCGCTTGGCTGTCCCTTCGAAGTCAAGGACCTGGACTACAATCCGTTGTCCCGATTGCCGAATGTGCTGATCGGCGCCGGCACGGCGGGGCTTACCCGAGAGAGCGCCCGCGGTCTGGCCGAACCATGGCCCGACCTGGTCATTACCGCCGGACGGCGGTCCGCGCCGGTCGCCCGGTGGGTCAAACGCCGGAGCGGCGGGCGAAGCCGGTGCGTTCAAATCATGTACCCCGGCGCCGGCGGCCTTGCCGAATTCGATCTGGTCGCGGTCCCCAATCACGATGCCGTTCCGGCGGCCGCCAACCTGATTCGCATCACCGGCGCTCCCCATCGGCTCACCGCCGGGAAGCTGGCGGCCGCCCGCCGGGAATGGAACGAAGAGCTTGGCCGGCTGCCCAGGCCCCTTGTCGCGCTGCTGGTGGGCGGCGCCACCCGGCGGCGGGCGTTTACGGCCGGGCAAGCCGCGACATTGGGGCGCCGGGCGGCGGCACTGGTGAGCGGCGGCGGGACGATTTTGGCCACCACCAGCCGCCGGACGGGGCCCGAGGCGGCCGCGGCGCTGGAGCGGGCCCTGAGCGAGGCGGTCCCGGACCAATTCCGTTTCTACCGGTTTGGAGATCCGCGGCCCAATCCCTATCTCGGATATCTGGCATGCTCGGATGCCGTGGTGGTCACCGGTGAATCCATATCCATGGCCTGCGAAGCGTGCGCCGGCGGTAAACAGGTCTACATTTTTGCCCCCGAGGGACATCTCTCCGAGCGTCACGGCCGGTTCGTTGCCGAGTTGATCGAGGCGGGATTTGCCCGGCCGTTGGGGGACCGGCTCGAGGACTGGACGCCGCCCGGGCCCCTCGATACCGCCGGGGCTGTCGCACGGGCGATCAGGGAGCGGCTGGCGATTCGCTGAATTTCCGGCGAACCCGGCCCTACCGGTTTGCAATGCCGTCCGGCGCGCTGGCGGCTGGCGGGTGATCCGATCCATGTCCATATTTGCATCGGGAAATCGACGGATTTCGTGCTATATGGGCGTTTAGGGGCTGCACAGCGGAAAATCACAGCGCCATGGCCGAGGACGATTTCGAACGCAAGCTGACCGCGATTTTTTACGCCGATGTCGCGGGGTACAGCCGGTTGACCGGCCAGGACGAGGCCGGCACCCATAAGGCGTTGGGCGAGTCCCTCGACGTCATCACGTCCTCTATCGAAGAAGATGGCGGCCGGGTCGTCCATTTCGCCGGCGACGCCATTCTCGCCGAATTCACCAGCGTGCGGGCGTCGGTAAATGCCGCGGTCGCGGCGCAGGGCCAGCTGAGAGAGAAAAACCGCGGCCGTGCCGACGACGAAAAGCTGCAGTTCCGCATCGGCATCAATCTCGGCGAGGTGATTGTCGACCGGGACGATATCTTCGGCGACGGGGTCAACATCGCCGCCCGATTGGAAAGCCTTGCCGATCCCGGCGGCATCTGCATTTCTGGCAATGTCCGCGATCAGATAATCGGCCGGCTATCCCTCGATCTGCACGACATGGGCGAGCAGACCGTCAAGAACATCGCCCAGCCGGTTCGCGCCTATAAGGTGCTGATCGATGACGAGGCGCGCGAAGCGGCGCAGGCGTCCGACAAGGCGCGGAAGAGCAAGCCGTCCGCCGCCCGTTCGCCCAAGGCGTTGGCCGCGGCTGCGGTGGTGGTGATCGCCGTCGGTGCGGGTGTTCTGTTTGGCGGCGGGCTGCTGAACATTTCGGTGGACGTGGATGGCGCGGCGGAGGCCACCGCCGATGAGCCCGCGTTCAGTGAAAAACCGGCAATCGCCGTCCTGCCGTTCACCAACTTGTCGGGGTCCGGCCAGGAAGACTACTTGAGCGACGGCATCACCGAGGACGTCATCACCAACCTCGCGCGATCGCCCGCATTGTTCGTCATATCCCGGAACTCGACCTTCGCCTACAAGGGCAAGACCCCGACCGTCGCGGAGGTGAGCAAGGCGCTCGGCGCCCGTTACGTGGTCGACGGCAGCTTCCGGAAGGCCGGAGATCAGGTGCGCGTCTCCGCGCAGCTCGTGGATGCGACGAACAATCTGGTTCTGTGGTCGAACCGGTTCGACCGCAGCGTCGACCGGATTTTCGAAGTGCAGGATGAGATCGCATCGCGCATTTCCGAGGCGCTGGCGAGGGAAGTGAAAGGCGCGGAGGCGCTTCGGGCACGGGCAAGAACGACGGACAACGTGGAGGCCTATGACCTCGTCCTTCGGGCACGGCGTATTCTCTCGCGGCCCGGACCGAGCGAAGTCGGGGTCGAGGCGGGCCGGCTCCTGGAACGCGCCATCGGCCTGGATCCCGATTACGCGCAGGCCCATGCGTCATTGGCCCGGGCGCTGCTGCGCCAGTCGCGCGGGGTTCCGCGTGAACGGCATATGCAATTGATCGAGAGTGCGTTCGAGCACGCGGAAGAGGCGCTGAGGCTCGACCCGGATGACTTCTATTCGCACTGGACGCTGGGCTCCGTGCTGGCGCGGAAACGGCAGCCGGAAGAAAGCCTCAAGTCCATCCGAACGGCGTTGGAGCTCAATCCCAACGCCGCCGAACTGCACCTGCACATGGTTCAGCCGCTTGTTCGTCTGGGCAGGAACCGCGAGGCGCACCATGCGGCGAAAACCGCCATCCGGCTCAATCCATATCATCATGGCCCCTACAAGGTGGCGCTGGCCATTTCACAGATGGCCCTCGGAGAGTTCGAGGCGGCTGCGGATACATTGGCGAAATCGGTTCCCCAGATGAAAACCGCGCTTCGCCCGCGACTGCTGCTGGCGGCCGCGTATTCCATGACCGGCCGGGACGGCAAGGCGCGGGAACTGGTTTCCGAGGCGATTGCACTGAAGCCGGACCTGGATGAGCGTTCGGCCCGGCGAATGCTGGGTTTATTCGGCCCGGATGCGGTCGGTCCCATGCTTGCCGCGTTGACACGGGTGGGTTTGCCCGCATTCGTGAACTAGGGAACGCGGCCGATGGCGCCCGATGGCACGGCCATCGTGACTACCTCCGAACAAAGACACGACCGGATTCCGCTTGCATGGCTGTTGAGCGGCGTGTTCGGCGGGCTGACCGCCGTCTCGGTCCTGGTCGTCCTGTGGATGGGCCTGGCCGGCCTGCGCGTCACCAGCGCGGACCTGCTGGGGTCCCGTACGGCGGCGATCGTCGACAATGCGACGGAACAGGTTGACCGTCTCCTGCGGCCCATCGAGGCCCAGGGCCGCTGGCTGGCGGCGGAAGTCGCGTCCGGAGAATTGAATCCCGCCGATTCGGCCCAGTGGGCGTCGACGGTGGATGCCGTGGTCTCCGCGACGCCCCAGGTGTTTGGCGTAATCGCCATCGATCGCGGCGGGACCGGCTACATCCACTCCGATCTGGCCGACGATCTGATCGTGCGGGATTGGTCCCGGCAGCCGGGAGTGGCGAAATTCATGGCCGGGATCAGGGCGATGGCGCCGGGGTCGATCGAATGGGGCCAGCCGCTTCTGTCGCGGGAACTGGACCCGCCCCAGCCCATGCTTGTCCTGAGGCTGCCGCTTTATCGGAACGGAGAGTATTGGGGCCCGTTGATGCTGACGGTCTCTCTCTCCGAATTATCGCGAAAATTGGTCGAGGAAGCCGCGGACGGCACGCTCGTTCCGTTCATCCTGTATGACCGGAAGTGGGTGCTCGCCCATCCGTCCCTGGTTCGTTCGGGAGAAGTCCGGCTGCGGCCGGTCACGGCGGACACCATATCGGCGCTCGGCGGCGAGGCGCTGACCCCCATCAAGGAGCTGGGCGACAATTTCCTGACCGGACTCGCCTCGGCCGTGGCGGTCAATCAGCGAATCGTCGCGCCGGTTCCCAATGCCTCCATTCTTTTCAAGGAGGTCGATGAAACGGAAACCGGCTATGTGATCCGCGAGATCGATCGCTATGGGCCCCGGCCATGGGTCATCGGGACGTACTTCGATACCAGTATCGGGGACGACGTCATCGAGCGGCTGTTCGGCATGGGAATTGCCGGCGGCGCGGTCTTCCTCGTCTCGCTGGTCATGGCGATATTGCTGGGCCGCCGGGCGGCCAGGCCCGCGCAAAGATTGGCCGCCGCCGCCCATGGCGTGCAGGCGGGGGATCTGGGTGAGACGGTCCATGTGCCGAACACCCGGATCTACGAACTCGACCTCGCCGGGCAGTCGTTCAACAACATGGTCGACGGCCTCAAGGAGCGGGAGCGGATCCGCGATCAGTTCGGGCGCTTCGTCCCCGAAGCGGTCGCCGCCGCCATTCTGGCGGAGGACGGCGATCTCACGCCGACCACCACCGAGGCCACCGTGCTGTTCACCGACATCGAGAAATTCACCACCGTCGCCGAAGGCCTCCGGCCCGAGGAAGTGGTCGGGCTGCTCAACGAGTACTTCTCCGCCGCCGTCGAGATACTGGAGCGTCACAAGGGGGTCATCACCCAGTTCCAGGGCGATGCCATTCTCGCGACGTTCAATGTCCCGGCCCGCGACCCGCAACATGCGGCGAACGCGGTGTCCGCCGCCATCGAGCTCCAGCGATTGATGGCCGGGCGGACCTTCGCGGGGCTTCGGCTCGGCATCCGCATCGGGGTCAATACCGGGCTCCTGGTCGCCGGGAACGTCGGCGCGGCGGGGCGCCTGAACTACACGGTCCACGGGGATGCGGTGAATCTCGCGGCGCGGCTGGAGCAGGTGAACAAGGAACACGGGACCCGGATCATCGTCGCCGACAGCACCGTGCGTCAGGCGCCCGGTTTTCCCTACCGGGAATTGGGTTCGGTGACCGTGCGCGGCAAGGAAAACCCGGTCGTCATTTCGACCGTGGAACCGAGCGCCTGGGGCGCCTGAACGGAATTGTTGATGAAATTCGAATAGTTATCAGTTCGGCGTGGCGGGCCGACGGGCCGGCGATATTCGTCGAGCGGTCGGGTCGGCCTGAGGATGATGCCGCCGCCGGCGCGCTGTAAGGCGCCTCCAAGAACTTGTCTTTGTCCTCCCAGCAATAATTTTGTCAGGAGGAACCAAATTTTTTGTCAACCCGGCCGTTTACAGTCCGAAATAATTATGAATTTACAAAAGCATATGCGGATGGAAGCTTGCTGCGTGGATGATGTCGAGCACGACCACGGCGTCAGTCCCGACCTGATAGATCACGATGTAGTTTCGATGCACGACAAGCTCGCGAGTGCCGGCCACGCGTCCCGGCCGGCCGGTATGCGGATGGCGCGTAAGCTGTGCTTCGACGGCGGAGAGGATTTGGTCGCCGAGTTTCAGGGCAGCGTCGAGATTGTCGATGGCGACGTAATCCACGATCTCTTCGAGAGCAGCCTCCGCCGATGGCAGCCATTGCGGGGTCGTCACGACCCGCCGGTGCCGAACCTTGCCTTCATGTTGGCGGTGAACCGCCGGCGCAGGTCATCCGTGCCGATGAAATTGCCGTCGCCGGCCTCGGCAATGCGCGCCTCGATCCGGGCGATGAATTCCTCTTCCTCCGCGAGGTAGCGTTCAATCGCCTCGTTGGCCAGGAAGGACTTCGACCGGCGGGTTGCGGCCGCAAGCCGGTCCAGCCGGTCGCGGACCTCCGGTTTGGTGCTGACGGACAAGACACAGCGCTCGGCCATGGTCGATCCTCGTGAAGAATTATTCTGTCATACCTATTACTACAATGTATGAATTCACGCAACTCACGGAGCGGGAGAAGTGTCTCCGCTTGAAATCCCGGTCCCCGATCATGGCCGATGGGCCGGGCCTTTGCCATGGGAATTGGCCCATGCGGCGGGCCGAAACGGACGGCCGACGGTTGCCACGTCCCGGCCCCGCCCTAGAATAGAGTTGCGACGAAACGAGATGCGGCCGGTGGCTCGGCCAGGGGAGGCGATGTTGAACAACGAACTGTTGCTGGTCGGCAGCATACCGCTCGATACGCCCGAAGAAGTATTTCGCGCCTTCGGGCCCGGGCTGGGTGAGTGGCTGGCCTATTTGCCGGACGGCGAGATCGGCGACCGGCGTTACTGGATCGACGGCATCGCCCATCGGGTCCTCAACGGCCACCGGGAAATGGAGACCCTCCGCTACCCGGACGCGGACGAGAACGGGGTCGAAACCTGGCGGCCCCAGGGTCTCCACGATCAGTACCAGTTCCGGGTGAAGCCGGGCATCGGCAGGGTGCGGTTCGGCGATCCCGGCTGGCGGCGCGGCTATACGCGGGACGCCGTAAATTCCTACTACGTCTTCCGCCATCTCAAGCAGGAAGGCCTGATCCCGGCCCATGTGCGGTTTCAGGTATGCATTCCGCTGACCTATTCCTGCCTCGCCAACTACATCCCGGACCCGGACGACCTGGAAAAGGTGGTGCCGGGATTCACCGAGGCGCTGGTCGCGGAAGTGACCGAGATGCTGCGTCACATTCCGGCCTCGGAGCTGGCCCTGCAGTGGGACATGGCCATCGAAAACCGGCTCCTCGAAATCCCGTTGAAGGACGGCGACAAGGATGGCGCCGAGGCAGAAGCCGCGCGAATCTGCCGGCCGGCGGCGGAGATTTGCGCCGCCATCCCCGACGACGTGGAGCTCGGTTTCCATTCCTGCTACGGCACCCTCGACGGCTGGCCCAGCCGCCAGCCGCCGGACGCGACCGGTACGGTGCTGCTCCTGAACGCGGTCATCGAGGCCAGCGGCCGGCGGGTGGATTTCGTTCACTTCCCGACCCTCGAGGCGGCGGACGAGGCCTTTTTCCAACCGCTCGAAGAGATGGAGCTCAGAGGCGCCCGCGCCTATGTCGGCGCCATACACAAGCTGCACGGCCCGGAGGGACTGAAACGGCAGCTCGAATGCATCAGGCGCTATATTCCCGACTTCGGGCTTGCCGCGCCTTGCGGCTTCGGCCGCGCGCCCGAGCGGCCCGGCAAGCTGCTCGCCGCGGCGCCGGGTGAAAATCCGGATTACATCGAGGAAATTCTCGCGGACCACGCCGCCGCCGTGGGCGTCCTGCGGGAGGTGGCCGGCAACTGACCGCGCACGGCGGCGCCCCCTCACCCTGTCCCTCTCCCCCTGAAGAAGAGGGAGAGGGGACGCACGACAAGCCCCTTCTCCCTCTGGGAGAGGGTCGGGGTGAGGGGGGGGGTGTCGACCGACGCCGGAGCCTGGAACCGTATTTGCGGTTGCCGTTCACCGCATCCTATACTGTTGCAAGCGATGACGACCAAATCCGAAAGCGAAATCCTGACCCGGACGGGCCCCGGCACGCCCATGGGCGAGTTGTTCCGCCAATACTGGATTCCGGCGGCCAAATCGAGCGAACTCGCGGCCGGCGGCGATCCCGTCCGCCTCATGCTGCTCGGTGAGCGGCTGATCGGATTTCGCTCGCCCGGCGGCCGGGTGGGGATCATGGATCACCGGTGTCCGCACCGGTGCGCCTCGTTGTTCTTCGGCCGCAATGAAGAGGCGGGCCTTCGGTGCGTCTATCACGGCTGGCAGTACGATCCGGACGGCGCCTGCGTCGACATGCCCAATGTGCCGCCGGAGCAGGATTTCAAGCACAAGGTCAGCGCCAAGGCCTACAAGACCTTCGAACGCAACGGCCTGGTCTGGGTGTTCATGGGAGATCAAGAGAACATCCCGCCGGAGCCGCTCCTGGAATGCACATTGCTGGGTGAAGACCAGCACCGGCTGATGCTCGCCCAGCGGGAATGCAATTATCTGCAGGCCCTCGAAGGGGACATCGACACATCCCACTTCGGCTTCCTCCATGCGGGCGCCGTTACCCTCGACCAGATCGACGAGGATCATCCAAGCCGTTTCACCATCGCCGACCGGCAGCCCGGCTATCACGTGTCCGATACCGACTGGGGAACCATGTATGCGGCCTTCCGCGACGGCGATCCGGGCCGGACCTACTGGCGGACGGCGCAGTTCGTCTTTCCCTTCTGGACCATGCCGCCGGACGGCCTGTTCGACGATCACATCATTGCCCGGGCGTGGGTGCCCATGGACGACACCCACACCATGTTCATCCACGTTTCGTGGACCGAGAACACGCAGGGGCTGAGGACGGGCCGGGACGGCAAACCGCTGCCCGGGCTCGCCGTCGGCATGGAGCACCTCCCCAACACCACCGATTGGTTCGGCCGCTGGCGCCTGGCGGCCCATGCCGGCAACGACTACCGGATCGACCGGGAAGCGCAGCGAACCAACTCCTTCACCGGCATCACCGGCATTCACCTGCAGGATCAGGTGGTGACCGAGAGCATGGGCGGCATTGTCGACCACCATCTCGAACACCTCGCGCCGTCGGACAGGATGATCACCCAGACCCGCCGGCGGCTGATCAATGCAGCCAAGGCCTGGCGCGAGAAGGGTGAAGTACCGCCCGCGTGCCGGAATCCGGAGGTGGCGCTCGGTGCGCGTTCGGGTGATTTCCAGGGACCGGCGGGGCAAGACTGGCGGGAAGCCTACGACGACCGGATGGCGGTCTCGGTCAACCCCACCGGGCGGCTGATCCAGCGGGCCGCCGCGGAGTAGCCGGCCCTAGTATCCGATGGCCAGGCCGTCCTTGCGGGGTTCGGACGCGCCCTTGAGAACTCCCCGCTCCCAATCGATCCAGATTGCCTGGGCACCGCCGATGGGGCTCGGCGTCAGGTAAGTCTCATGGCCCATGTCGTCCAGCTGCCGGCGGACGCCCTCCGGCAGCCCGCTTTCGACCTGAACCCGGCCGTCCGGATCGGCGACATCCGGGAACACCCGGGTGAAGTCGATGGCCTCCTGAAGGTCCATGCCCCACTCGAAGAGGTTGGTCAGGAAATGGGCGTGGCCGCAGGCCTGATAGTGCCCGCCCATCACGCCGAAGGGCATGACGGTCCGCCCGTCCCTGGTGACCATGCCGGGGATGATGGTGTGCAGGGGCCGCTTGCCGGGCGCGATGCAGTTGGGATGGCCGGGATCGAGAACGAAGCCCTGGCCCCGGTTGTGCAGCAGCACGCCGGATTTGGGCGCGGTGAGGGCCGAGCCGAATGACATGAAGAGGGAGTTGATGAAGCTGACGGCGTTCCTGTCCTTGTCGACCACGCAAAGATAGACCGTGTCCTCATGGGCGGCGAGGGGCGAAGGGGGCAGCGCGGGCATCCGCCGGGTACGGCCGATGAGCGCCCGCTGCTGGTCGGCGTATTCCGGGGACAGCCATTTCCCGACGGGCACGTCCGCTTGAGCCGGGTCGGCGAGCACCGCCTCCCGGTCGCAGTAGGCGAGGCGCGCGGCCTCGATTTCGATGTGCAGCCGCTCGGCGGACAGCGGATCCAGCCTGTCGAGTTCCATGCCGCCGAGAATGTTGAGCATCTCCAGCGCGACGATGCCCTGGCCGTTGGGCGGGCATTCCCATACCTCATGGCCCCTGTAGGCGGTCTTGATGGGCTCGACATATTCGCCGATGGCGGCATCGAAGTCCGACCGGGTGTGATGTCCGCCGAGAGAGGACAGGAAACCCACCATATCGTCGGCGACCCAGCCCTCGTAGAATCCGGCCCGGCCCTTGGCGGCGATCTCTTCCAGGGTCCCGGCCAGCAGCGGCAGTTGGACCTTGTCGCCCAGCCCGTAGGCCTTGCCGTCCTTGAGGTAATGCTCGGCGGAGGCCGGGTCGTTGGCGAGGATTTCCTCGTTCCTCGCCCAGTCGAAGGCGACCCGGTGATTGACCGCGAAGCCGTCGCGGGCATAACGGATGGCCGGCTCCAGCACGTCGCCCAGGGGCATGGTGCCGTGATCGGCCGAGAGTTGCGCCCAGGCGTCCACCGCACCCGGCACCGTCACCGAGTGGGGACTTTGGCGGGGCAGTTGGTCGATACCGTGTTCCGCGTACCATTCCGCGGTTGCTCCGGCCGGCGCCCGGCCCGAGCCGTTGAACGCAATGACGCCCTCGCTCTTGGGGGAATACAGGCAGAAGCAGTCGCCGCCGATACCGGTGGATTGGGGCTCGACGACGCACTGGACCGCCACCGCGGCGATGGCCGCGTCCATGGCGTTGCCACCGGCCTGCAGAATTTGAACGGCCGCCATGGTCGAGAGCGGCTGTGACGTGGCCGCCATGCCGACGGGCGCGTGAACCGTGGAGCGGCCGGGAACGTCAAGGAGTCGCATCGGAAACCTTTCATCGGGCGCCTAAACTGATCCCGGCCAGAAGCGGCGACTGTCAGGCGAACACCCTATCTGTACATTAATTCATTCAACTAAATTATGGTAATTGACATCGCCTTTGTCTGAATAAATTCGAGAAATAGCTTCTTCATCAATTTCAGTAAGTTCCGTAATCTCGTTTCCGTCCTCAAGAATCGAAGATATTTCCGTCCCACGTTTAGCTTCAAATCCCAGTAAACCGACAAGCCTGGATTTCAAACATTTATCCAAACGACGCCTATTTACTTTGGAATCAATGAGTATAAATCCTCCCTTGATCTCTTGGTTATACGCAGAAATTGAGTAAAAGCATTTTTCCTTCCCACTATTCAAATAAGACTTTGTTTGTTCGTAGTGCTCTGAACTCACATAGAAACCAGAGAATAAACCTCTGAAATTTGCGAAGTCTCGTCCGATGTTATCCGAAATCAATACCACGACATTTATATCCCAGGGCAATCGCATTAGCCTATTTCGGCGATGAGTTTTCGGAGGAAGTTGTCGCTCCACCCGGCGCGATTGAACTTGAGACGGTTTGATCCCTTGTCCTTGTTGCGTTTGATGACGTTGAGGGCGAGGCGTCTGAGGAGAGCGAGGTTTTCCGGGGCGTTGTCCTTGCGGGCTCGGGCCTGATCTTCGTCCATGACCACATCGAGCACCCAATGGAGTTGGTTCTCGATCCCCCAGTGTCCGCGGACGAGGCGGTTCAGTTCGTCGGCGGTGAGCGGCCAGGAGGCGATGAAGTAGCGCACCGCTGTCGTGGCCCGGCCGTCGGTCTCGCGGCTGGAGGTGACCTTGCCGACAGCGGCCAGGGCCGGCCACCGGTGGGCTTCGGCGAGCCAGTCCATATCGTGCAGCACCTCGGCGCGGCGGGTTTCGATGCGGCCGTGGCCGGCGTCCACCGTCTGGTCCACGCCGTCGGCGGGCGCCTGGGGATCGTCCAGCAGCAGTTTGACGTCGGCGAGAAGGTCGGGCTGGTTGGCCTTCAGCGCCATCAGGTAATCGGCGCCGGCCTCGTGGATGTCGCGGGCCGTGCCGCTCTGGCAGTGCATGGCGTCCATGGTCATCACCGCGCCTTCGAGGCTGAGCAGCTTGAGCAAGGCCGGCACGGCGGTGATCTCGTTGCTCGCGCCCACGTTCATCTGGCCTAGAACCAGCCGCTGATCGGCGGCCCAGGCGCTGACCAGGTGGAGCGGCGAGGTTCCGGAGGCCCGATCGAAGGAGCGCCTCAGGCTCTTGCCATCAATCGCAACAACCTCCGCCCGGGCGGTCGCGAAATCGGACATGAAGCGCTGGAAGGCGGCATGAAAGGCCCGCGGGTCCAACAACCGGAACAGCCGCGAGAAGGTGTCGTGGCTGGGCGGGCCAGCGGGCAGGGTCAGGAACTCGCGCAGCACCTCTTCCTTGGCCTCGGCGAAGTCCGCCATGTCAACGCACGACGTGCTTCCACACAGCGCCGCGCACAGCGCCATGAACAGCATCTCAAGAAGATCATGACGCAACGCGTTGCCCGTGCGCGGATCATCAAGACCCGAAAAACTCTCCCGAAATCTCTCCACCGAAACCTCCATCAAACGTCAAAGAAGCTCCAGCAGCAGCGATACTCATTTCCATTCCGTTTACGAAGCCATTCCGTTCACGAACCAAATCAAATGCGATTGCCCTGATTTATATCCCCGTCGGTCTTCAAGTTGATTTCAATGCCTGTTAAAGCCTCAAGCTCATCCATGTAGGAGCGAAAATCATTTGAAATCAGCAGTTGGCCAATACTGGCAATTTTGATCGGACGCGACCATTTTCTGACCACGAATTCACCCTGTGAGTTCTTATAATCTTTAGGAACAAAAGCCTGTACATAGTTCCTAAAATTGGTCTTGCCATCCGCCGCATTACCTAAACTCGGGAAATAATAGATAAAGCAAACAATCACCACCAAGGCGGCTTGGACAAATTTTGAGCGAACTGCATATTTCATATTTGACATAGATTACGTAAATCCAGATTGCTGCAATCAAATTCGTCAACTCCGAACATTTCAAGAATATCAGAATCGAATTACTTCTAGTTTTATTCCTTCAAACCGTCGCTTTGAAGGCTGATGGAGTGCACATCGAAGGTATTGCTCGCGGCGCTCGCGAAGGCATTGTGGGCGGGCGGCCGCGGCTGAACTTCGGTTGGCCGCGCAACGGACCAACGATGGCAAGCGCGTGACCGGGAAACGGGCCTCGCCTATGATCCGCGCCGAATTACATCACCCGGTGAGGAGAGGGCAGTTGAGCAACGTCAAGGAAGTACGGCACTTCATCAATGGCGCCAGAGCGGTTAGGTCAGGAGACCATTGAGGAATTCGACGGTCATCATCAAACCGCATCGGTATCTGAACTTCAATACAGGCACGGGCGGCTTGTCTGCCCATGCTTGTCACACTAATTGTGGTCTCTATTATCATTCCATCGCTATATCGGCGGCAACTTGGCGTAGACTGGGCGCTCGCCCACGATTGCATAAGATGGGAATGCGGTCGTACTGTCGAAATACACGAAAAGGTTCTGCCGGCCGGTCGCAATAGTCCTACTCTTTGTTACAACACTACCAAAAGAATCGGAGGAAATATAGTTCGTGCAGCGATCGTCGGCCTTGGAATGTGGGGCCAGAAACTCGTCGACAGCGTTTACGGCAAGAGTGATCAGATCACATTCGTCGCCGGGACTACGCGCACGCTTAGCAAGGCGGAGGATTTTTGTCGTGAGCGAAAAATCGATCTACGCGACGATCTTGACGCTTTGCTTGGGGACGCTGACATCGATGCCATTGTGCTCGCGACGCCGCACAGCATGCACGAGGAACAAGTCAGGCGAACGGCGCAGGCCGGTAAGAACGTTTATGTTGAGAAGCCATTTACGCTTGATGTGGAAAGTGCCAAATCGGCGCTTGCCGCGGTCCGGCAGGCGGGTGTCGTATTTGGCATCGACTACCAGCGACGTTTTCATCCGTCGATCGTCGAGATCCGAAATCGTATCAATGACGGGCGCCTCGGTACTGTTTCGAGCTGCGTTGGCGAGATCATCACGCCGAGTGCTTTCAACCTGTCCGAAGGTCATTGGCGCGCAAATCCGGAAGAAACGCCAGCCGGTGGGTTGGCCGGTTTAGGTGTCCATTTGATGGACGGTTTTATAGATCTTTGCGGTGAGGTCGACGAGGTTTATTGCGTCAATACGCGAAGGGCATCGGATCTGGTTGACGATACGACGTTGTTCACGATGAAGCACAAGAACGGCGTGACATCGACCAGTGTCTGTTCACTGGCAAGTGCGCTGAGCTATTGCGTTGCGGTTTTCGGTACCAAGGGTATTGCCGAGACGACCAGACCCGGTCTCGATACGTTCCGGTTTATTCCGGCGCCGGGCGCCGGGGCTGAGCCGGAGACGATTGATAATGCGGGTTTCGATCCGGTCAAGGCCGGCTTGGAGGCCTTTGCCACGGCCGTCGATGGTGGGGCGCCGTTCCCGATCCCCGACGATCAGATCATTCACGATGTTGCCGTTTTCGAGGCGATCGCGAAATCGGCAAAGACCGGACAGCCCGTCAAGGTCGGCTGAGGCTTGCACTTCGGCGCATTGGCAAGGTTATGCCCCTGTCGGCGATAATGCCGCTGGGCTAATCCGGGGCCTCTGCCTCCCGGCGGGATTGACGCATATTGGAGACGAAACTGTAGATCGCTGCAGCGAGAGCCAGCAACAAGATCGTTGCTGTGATGGGGCGCGATACAATCTCGATTATGTCGCCGCGCGTGATGGTCAGCGCCCGGCTGAGATTGCTTTCGATGATTGGGCCCATGATGAAGGCAAGCACGACCGGCACGACGGGGATCTTTATCTTCTCCAAGAGATATGCAAATGCGCACAGCACAAGCACCATGATGATGTGTATGTAGTAGTTTGCATAGGCATATGCGCCGGCGACAATCAGCAGCAGCACAAAGGGACCGAGAATGCGTAGCGGTACACGCGAGACAAGGCTGAAAGCGTTCGTTCCAACAAGGCCCACGATCAGCAGAAACAAATTGATCAGCAATAGGCCGATGAAAACCGTCAATACAAAATCGCCCTGCTGCTGGAACATGATAGGGCCTGGCACGACGCCTTTTGAAATGAGAACGCCGAGCAGGATCGCAGCACCGCCCGAGCCGGGAATGCCAAGCGACAACGACGGAACGAGCGTACCGGCGACGACGGCATTGTTGGCGACTTCCGGGGCGGCGATGCCTTCGGGAATGCCGGTGCCAAATTTCTCCGGGCGTTTCGACCAGCGCTTTTCTTCGCTATAGGCCAGCAGTGCGCCGACCGATCCGCCGGCGCCCGGGATCGCGCCCGCCAAGGTCCCGAGCATGCTGCCGCGTATCCATGTCGGGATCAGCAATTTGACGTCGGCGCGGGTAATCCGATTGCGTTCTTTCTGTTCGGAGCGACTGGCAACCGCCTGGCCGGAGGCGGCGCGGCGATTGTCGACGAGGAGTCGGAATGCCTCGGGGCCGGCCAGGAATCCGATGATAACGACGACGAGCGGGATGCCGTCCATCAGATATCCCTGGTTGAATGTAAATCGAAGACCGCCAAATCCCGATGAGCCGACGGTTGCAAAGAGAAGCCCGATACCGACGGCGAGAAATCCGCGCGAGGCATCCTTGCCAAAGAAGCCGCCGACAATGGCGAGGCCGAAAACCCCGACTGCAAACAGCTCACCTGGCCCGAAAGCAAGCGCCACATAGCCGAGCGAAGTCCCGGCAATGATGAAAATAATCGTGCTCGTGGTGCCGCCGATCACGCCTGAATAGAGTGAAATCCTCAACGCGCGGTGCGCAAGACCCTGCCGAGCCATCGCGTATCCGTCGAGCACCGTCACAGCGGAGGCTCCAGTGCCAGGCGTGCGTATCAGGATCGCGGGGATCGAGCTGCCATACTCGACCGCGGAATATACGGCGATCAGGAACAGGACCGCCTGATCGACGGTCATGGCGAATGTCACCGGGAACAGAAGCGCCAGCGCCTGAGAACTGCCGAAGCCCGGCAGCGCACCAAGGACAATGCCGACGCCGACGCCGGCGAGCATGGTCAGGAGGATGGTCAACGAATTTAGCGTCGAAAGCGCCGCGACCAGATCCACAAGGTATGAGTCCATGATTTTCGGCCGCCCTGATCAGAGATAAACGTATCGGGGAAGAAACAGGAGCGGTAGCTGGATACGCAAGAGCAGCCCGAACCCGACATAAGTGAACGCCGTTGTCGCGAGCGACAAAAGGAATGCATAGGTAAGTGAGCGGGCGGGATGATCGCTTCCCACAGCCATGCGCGGACCGAGCAGCACCAGCATCAGGGTGAATGTCATGATCTCGAATCCGACCGGGACGAGAAGCAGGCCATAGCAAAGGACCAGAGCGCAGACGGTCAAGAACTCGAGCCAGTGGAGCGAGAAGGTCGACGATTCGCCCGCCGCCAGCTGGGCGCCGCGCGGTCTCAGCATCGCCTTGATCAGGATTGTCGCCGCGCAGACAAGGCCGAAAATGATCACAAGCCGCGGGAAGAATGAATCGCCCGGGTAGCCTGACAGGATCGGCGGCGTCATGTTCGTCGTCTCATAGAGCATGAACACAAACCAGCCGAAGATCATTGTCGTAGCGACGACGACGGACGCTTTCATCGGCAATGTCAACTCGAACCGCGAACGAACCTCGCTATCAGCCTGATCCGACACTGGGTCCCCCACAACGCATTAATTCTCGCCCCGGCCAAGCCGCGCCTAGCTCATTCCGGCTACAAGCAGTTGGATATTTAGCGAAGCGGCGGGCGGGTTACCCCGCCCGCCAATGATTACCGGCCGGACTTAGGGCTGGATCATCTTGTTTTTGATCATGAAGTCCTTCACGACCGCCTGATTCTTCGCCATGTCCGCATTGATCCAATCACGATCGTCACGGATGTCGAGGACGAGGTGAGTGCCGGCGGCCAGGTACTCCTGGAAGAAGTCGCGCTTATACATGTTGTGCAGAGCCAGGACCAGCTTGTCCATGATGGGCTCGGGCGTACCTTTTTTGACTGCAAGACCCTGCCAATGATGCGGAATCTGCCAGTTGAGGCCGACCTCATTGACGTTCCTGACGTCCTTCCAGTCCGGATCGTCGAGCCGCCCTTCGCTCAACAACATGAGGAGCGGAACTGCTGTGCCGGCCTGAACATGCGCCCGCCATGTGCGCGGCGATGCGTGCCCGACATCGATATGCCCACCCATCACGTCTTTCACGGTGTCGGCGTCGCCACCATACGGAACGAAGTTGACACAATCGCCAATGCCGGCTGCCGATAAGAGCGAGACCTGTTGGCGATGATGGGTCGAGCCGATCTTATTCGAGCCCATGGACAGTTTACCGCAATTCTCCTTGGCAACTTTGACCAGATCCTCAAAGGTCTTGATGCCCCACTTATTGTTTTTGGCAACCGCAACGCCATAGGTGTGATTTTCCACTTGGGCATAGAACTGGAAATCGTCCTGATAGGTCTTGGTGTAGTGCGGCAAATGGAAATAGCCATAGAAGCTGGCGCTGACATGCATCATTGTATGTCCGTCGGCAGGCTTCTCAGACAAATAGAGGACCGGCTCATGCTGAGAGCCACCGCTCTTGAACTGAACTTCGACCGGCACACCGAGTTCCTCGGAAAAACCGCGAGCGAGGTTCTGGCACCATACGGCAACGCTTGAACCGGGCCGCGTCGTGCAGACGAAATCAATCGGCCCAGAGGGGAAATTCCCGGCCTTGGCTGCGCTGGCCTCGATATCCGCTCTTTTCATGTACTGTGCAAACGCCGGCGGAGCCGCAAATGCGACCACAGCGCAAACGCCAATTACTGCTGCTATTAAACGCATATTTTTTGCTCCCATTATTGATATTGGTAGTGACTCTTTTTTGTCGATTATTGGCCCGTCGCGACAAAAATTTAAACGTTTGCCGCATGAGCATATCTCGCCACGCAAAAAAAACCTTCTTTCAAGCTGAGACCCCATGCGGCGAATTCAAGTCGCAACCAAACGTGGTTACCATTCTTGGTCAGATGGTCGCAAATCGCAGAATTGCCAACCCAATTGAGGCCGACTACGCGAGAAATATCTTATATGACGCTACGATACCATTTCTGTAGTTGCGGGGTAACGTCAAGAGTTGTGTGTCAGGGAGAGAGGGGTACTGATTCCCTGAGACTTGTTTTCGTGAATGAAGACCGCGTAGAGGATGCGGTCCATTGAGGTCTTGTCCTGGAAGGTTCCCATGGGCCGGGTTCGTCTCCGGACCTCCCGGAACCGTCGTTCGATGGCGTTGGTGGTCCTGACCTGCTTTCGTTCGGCAAGGGTCTTGTAGCGGAAGCAGGTGAGCAAGTCGTCGAGGTCGTTGCGCAGGCAGGCGACGGCCTTGGGGTAGGTCTGCTCCCAGGCGTCGGCGAAGCGGCGGGCGGCGCTGAGCGCCTTTGGCCGAGTGTCTGCGTTCATGACGTCGTGGACGTCGGCCTTGACGGCCTCCTGGTCGGTCTTGCGGACCTTGTCGAGGATGTTGCGCATCTTGTGCGCCCAGCATCTCTGGACCGGGATGCCGTGATAGACGACCGGCAAGGCGGCGAGCAGGCCCTGGCCGCCATCGACGCAGATCATCTCCAGGCCCTCGCCGGTGAGGCTGCGGCGGTGCAGCGCGGTGAGGAAGCGCTCCCATTCGGCGGCGCTCTCGCTGCCTGAGAGACAAAAGTCGATAATCTCCTTCTTGCCGTCGTGCCGTATGCCCAACGCCACAAGGACCGGCCTGCGGAGCGCGCCGGCGCCGGTCTTGCGGGCCAGCACCACGCCGTCGAGCATCAGCGCCTTGTAGACGTTCTTTAGCGGCCTGCGGTGGAAAGCCGCGACCGTTGCGTCCAGGGTCTTGGCGACCCGGCTCACGGTCGCGGCCGAGACCGGGCGCCCGAGCAGGGCAAGCAGGACCTCGCCGACCTTGCGGGTCGAGAGCCCCAGCACGAAGCCGGCCAGGATGGCGCGGTCGATCTCCGGGGCGCGTCTTGCATAGCCGCGCAGGATCTCGGTCGGGCAGAAGTGCCGGGTGCGCGGCACGTTGAGCTCGATGTCGCCGAGTTCGCTGAGCAGGCAACGCCGGTAGGTGCCGTTGCGCCGGTCGCGTATGGCGCTGCCATCGAGGCCGTCGAGCCAGCGGTCCACCGCTTCGGCCATCCGGCCTTCGATGATCCCGGCCAGCGCCTGGCGGCCGAGCGGGCGGTAGCCCTCGCCCCAGTCCAGTCCGTCTGCCTGCATCTCCTTCACCACCTCAAAGGCCTGTGGTAGGTTCTCAATCGTTACAGCTTGCTGTGGCATCGGGGTGCTCCTTCTTGCGGTTGTCGTAAACCACAGGGAGTACCCCATTCCCAACTGACACATAAATTTTTACGTCACCAGTTGCGGTCAATTCTTGACACGTTCACGGGTTTATGGGTCGCTGATGTCAGGGGCTGCGGCTTGAGCGCGTTGATCGAATTTGCCGACGGCGGTCCTGTGCGAGCAATTCCGCAAAATATCGGCAGAGCATTCGCCCACTTCGCGTTTGGTATTCTCTCCCGACTAAACGCTGGAACTATTGGTCGCGTAGCATTTCGTCGTCAGAGTTTTTCGGAAAGCTTGGGCAGTTTTGTAGCGGAGGTTCTGGTTTGGTTTCTGTTTGAGTTTAGACGGCCGCGACCGAACATTGGTTGGCCGCGCAACGGACCAACGATGGCTAGCGCGTGACCGGGAAACGGGCCTCGCCTATGATCCGCGCCGAATTCCATCACCCGGTGAGGAGAGGGCAGTTGAGCAACGTCAAGGAAGTGCGGCACTTCATCAATGGCGCCTATGTGTCGGGCGGCCAGGGCGAATTCGAGAACATCAACCCGGCGACGGGCAGGTTCGAATCCAAGGTTCATGAAGCGGACCGGGACCTGGTCGACCAGGCGGTGGCCGCGGCGCGGAACGCGCTGAACGGCGAGTGGGGCAAGCTCACGGTCGAAGCGCGCTCGAAGATGCTGTGCGCGGTCGCCGACGGGATCAATGCCCGGTTCGACGAATTCCTCGAAGCCGAGATCGCCGATACCGGCAAGCCGGTGAACCTGGCCTCCCATATCGATATTCCCCGCGGCGCGGCCAACTTCACGGTCTTCGCCGAACTCCTGAAGGCTTTCCCGACCGAGGCGTTCCAGCAGGATACGCCCACCGGTTACGGCGCGCTCAACTATTCGGTCCGCAAGCCGCGCGGCGTTCTCGGGGTGATCTGCCCGTGGAACCTGCCGCTTCTGCTGATGACCTGGAAGGTCGGCCCGGCGCTCGCCTGCGGCAACACGGTGGTGGTCAAGCCCTCCGAGGAGACCCCGACCACCGCCAGCATGCTGGGCGAGGTGATGAACGACGTGGGCGTGCCCCACGGCGTCTACAACGTCGTCCAGGGTCTGGGACCGGACAGCGCCGGTCAGTACCTGACCGAGCATCCGGATGTAGACGGCATCACCTTCACCGGTGAGACCATTACCGGCGAAGCCATCATGAAACAGGCGGCCCACGGCATTCGCCCGGTCTCGATGGAACTGGGCGGCAAGAATGCCGGTGTGGTGTTCGCCGACGCCGATCTCGACAAGGCGGTGGCCGGCTCCATGCGGTCGGTATTCGCCAATTGCGGCCAGGTGTGTCTCAACACCGAGCGCCTCTATGTGGAGCGCCCCGTTTTCGACGAGTTCGTCGAGCGCCTCTCCAAGGGCGCCGGCGAAACCGTCTTCGGCGATCCCATGAGCACCGAAACCGCTTCGGGCCCGCTGATCTCCGAGCAGCATCGCGAGAAGGTGCTGGGCTATTACGAAAAGGCGAAGGCGGACGGCGCCGAGGTGCATACCGGCGGCGGCGTGCCCGGTGTCGGCGGGGACTATGACGGCGGCTGGTGGATTGAGCCGACGGTCTGGACCGGCCTCAAGGAAACCGATGCGGTGGTCAAGGAGGAGATCTTCGGCCCCTGCGTCCACGTGCAGCCGTTCGATGAGCAGGACGAAGCCATCGCCATGGCCAACGATACGGACTATGGACTGGCGACGTCGATCTGGACCGAGAACCTGACCAAGGCTCACCAGGTCGCCGATCAGATTGATGTCGGGATTACATGGGTGAACTGCTGGTTCCTGCGCGACCTGCGGACGCCGTTCGGCGGCAGCAAGGCGTCGGGCATCGGCCGCGAGGGCGGCCAGCACGCCTTCGAGTTCTACACCGAGCACCGGAACATCTGCATCCAGCTCTAGCGCCCGGCGTGTTTACCCGGATCGTGTATTCGCCGCCGGCGAAGCCGTGCCCGGGTCTTCCGGCGAGGCGCTCTGCTCGAGTTCCCGCGCCACCGCCCGCTGACGGGTGAGGGCCCAGAGCCATATCATCGCGGCCAGCGCCGCGGCGCCGATCAATGCGTTCTGAAAGCCGGCGCCGAGATCGGCAATAGTGCCGAGAGCGGCAGCGCCAATCGAGGGCAGACCGAAGCTCGCCGAAATATAGACGGCCATCACCCGGGCTCTCAGCTGTTGACCGACGGCATTTTGAACGAGCGTCGTAGAGCCGACGCCGCCCATCAATAGTGCGACCCCGAGGAGCGTTATCGCGGCCGTTCCCACCCAAAGGTTGTCGGTCGCGGCGAACAGCGTCTGCATGATCGCCGTGCCGATAAACCCGAGTACGACGATACGGGTCAGGCCCTGGGTACGGCCGCGCCTCGCAAGGTACAGCGCGGAGAGTATGGCGCCGAACCCGGTCGCGCCCAGCAATAGTCCCAGCGTCTCCGGTCCGCCGCCGAACACCGTGCCGACAAATCCCTGTACCAGTTCGATATACGGCCGGATCAGAAGAGCGGTCGCGGTCAGAAGCAGGAATACGAACCGGATGCTGGGCTCGCCGATGATATAACGGAGGGGCTCGATAAGCTCGGTCACGAACCCCCGACGGGTCCCGCCCAACGGCGGCGAGACGGACATGGGGATGCGCAGCAACAGCAGCAGAAACACCAGGAAGGTGGCCGCGTTGAACGCCAGCGCCGTTGCCACATCGGCGATGCCGACAATCGCGGCGCCGAGCGCGGGACCGATAATGCGGGTCAAGTTGAACGAAGCGGTATTCAGGCCGAGCGCGGACGACAGGTCGGCGCGCGGCACCACCTGGCTGGCCATGGACATGCGGGCCGGATTGCCTGCCGCGTCAACTGTGCCCAATAGCGCCGTGAGAATGACAATCAGCTCGATGGTAATCGCGTCCAGGGCGACCAAACCCGCGAACACGCTCCCGACCGCGAACGAAACAACGGACGCAGCCCGGAGCACCCTTAGGTACCCCAGCCGGTCGGTGAACACGCCCGCTATGAGGGGGACGATCACCAATGGGAACAGATCCGCGAAGGCGACGATACCCAGCCAGGTTCCGGACTCGGTTAGTTCCCATACCAGCCACATGATCGCGGTGCGCTGGACCCATCGGCCGGTATGACTGGTGGTACTGCCCAGCCATAGGTACTGATAGTTCCGGTGCGAGAGCGCGCGGCCGATGCCGCCCAGGAGAAATCCCCAATTCATGCCCGGGAGCTTACGCCTTCGCTTCGGAACGTCGAGACCCAATCAAGGGCGGTCGGATGGGGGGACAGGTCAAGAGCGAGATGACTCAATTATGAATCGAAAGGGGAGTTCCCTGGTTGGCTTGACCCGGTGATCCACGTTGTTCTGGATTACCCGGACAAGCCGGGTAATGACGACCTTCTTTGATTCAGCATCACCCGTCATGCCCCGCCCCGCCGGACCGGCTTCGCCGGCCGGAGGACAGGCTTTGGGCGGGGCATCCAGGATTTTCACCACAGAGAACACCGAGGACACGGAGTATCCACACTCGAATCCGCTCCGTGATCTCCGTGTGCTCTGTGGTAATTTTGTTCCCTCTCTCCTTTCTTCAGGGGGGAGAGGGTTGGGGTGAGGGGGTTGCGCAAACGGCTTCCAAAACGCCGGATGCGCTTTCCAGTAAAATCATCACGCTCAGCGGAAGACGACCGTGCGTGAGCCGTTGGGGAGCACCCGATGCTCGGTCAAATAACCGAGGGCGCGGGACAGCACCTGGCTCTCGGTTTCGCGTCCGACCGCCGCCAGGTCGTCCGGCGTATAGGTGTGGTCGACCCGCTGGACCTGCTGCTCGATGATCGGCCCCTCGTCCAGGTCCCGGGTGACGAAGTGGGCGGTCGCCCCGATCAGCTTGACCCCGCGGGCGTGGGCCTGGTGGTAGGGCTTGGCGCCCTTGAAACCGGGCAGGAAGGAGTGATGGATATTGATCGCCCTGCCGGAGAGCGTCTCGCACATTTCGGCGGACAGCACCTGCATGTAGCGCGCAAGGACCAGATAGTCCGCGCCGCTGTTCCGGAAGAGGTCGAGGACCCGGGCTTCCTGCTCGGCCTTGGTCTCCCTGGTCACCGGCAGGTGGTGAAACGGAATGTCGTGCCAGTCGGCGAGGGGTTTGAGATCCGGGTGATTGGAGATGATCGCCGGAATGTCCGCGTTCAATGTGCCCGAGCGGTAGCGATAGAGAATATCGTTCAGGCAATGCTCCGCCTTGGTGACCATGATCAGGAGCCTGGTCTTGGCGTTCCGCTCATGGAGCTGCCAGTTCATTTGAAATTTCTTGGCGATGGCCCCGAAGCCCGCGCGCACGCCGTCGATATCCATATTGGAATCGGTGATGTGGAAAACCTGCCGGCAAAAGAAGGTCACGGTCTCGGGGTCGGCGAAATAGGAGGCCTCGGTCATGAAACAACCGAGGTCGCTGAGGCAGCCGCTGGCGGCGGCGACGATGCCCGTCCGGTCCGGACAGGTCATGGTCAGCACGTAAGATACGGGCTCCGTCTCCTCGTTCATCGATGGGGCTTTCTTTGCTGTCCTAGCGGGTGGCGGCGGGTCGGTCCGATACCGGCCTCGGCGAGGATTTCCGGGATCGTCTCTTCCTGGCGGATGGCCATGATATGGACCCCGGCGATGCCGTCAATCTCTCTGAAACGCTGGATCAGTTCGACGCAGACGCGCCGCCCCTCGGCCCGTTCGTCGTCCGCCTGGTCGAGCCGGTCGACGATCTCGTCGGGGATGATCACCCCCCAGAGGTTTTCGCGCATCCAGCGGGCCGATTTCGCCGAGCGGATGGGACCGATCCCCATGAGCACGAACAGCTGGTCGGTGGCCCCATGGTCCCGCAGCCGCGCGATGTAGCGCTCGACGATTCCCGCATCGAAACAGAACTGGGTCTGCACGAATTGCGCCCCCGATGCCGCCTTGGCGAGCAACCGTTCCGGCGTCCAGCCGGGCTCGGGATCGATGGGTGTGTCGGCGGCGCCGATGAACAGGTCCGGCGGCGAGGCGATCTCGCGGCCCGACAGGATCGTGCCTTCGTCCCGCATCCGCCGGGCCATGTCGATGAAGGCGCCGGTATCCAGATCGAACACCGGCTGGGCATCCGGCTGGTCGCCCTGCTTGGGGTCGTCGCCGCCCAGGATCATCACGTTGCGCACGCCGAAGGCGCCGGCGCCCAGCAGGTCGCTCTGCAGGGCGATCCGGTTGCGGTCCCGGCAGGTGAACTGAAGCACCGGTTCGATGCCGCGCTGCATCATCAACCCGGCCGCGGCCACGTTGGAGAGGTGGGCGCGGGCACCGGCACCGTCGGTGACGTTGACCGCGTCGACGATGCCCCGGAGCGGCAGGGCCTTGTCGAGAAGATCGTCGGCATTCGCCGAGAGCGGCGGCGTCAGCTCGGCCGTTACGGCGAATTCGCCGTTGAGCAGCGTGCGGACCAGGCCGGCTTCGACGGGAAGAGAGGTGTCCGGCGGCATGGCTAGCTCCGTTTCCGCGAGACCACGAACGATTCATTGAGAAACCAGAGGCCGCCGTGCTGTTTCAACGCTTCCTCGGTCGCCGTCAGATAGTGGCCGTCGGAGACCGCGTCGGCGATCAGGTGATCCTCGATCTGATAGACGTAGATGGCGGCGTTCCATGCGGCGAACAGGGTCGACGTGCCGATGCTCTCGGCCCCGATTTCACTTGGCAGGGTGTGCATGTCGTAGCGGAACAGGGATCGGTTGTCGGCGTAGGTGTTGAACCGGAGATCCCGCTCGGACTTGCCGAGGGTTTGTTTCAGCACCTTCATCAATTCGTGCCGGCTCGATTGGTTGAGTTCCCGGCCGGGCCAGATGCCCTGAATGATGTCGAGGCCCGGGTCACGGCCATAGGAATGGATGCCCAGCATCCGTCCCCCCGGAGCCAGGGATTTGGCCAGCGGGGCAAGGACCTTCTCGACCTTGAACGTCGGGCTCATGCTGGCGCGGTAGGGCTGGGAGGCCAGGATCATGTCGTACTGGCCCTGGAACTGGCCGGGGCGGGGGATGACGGGATCGACCACGAAGCGCTGATCCTCGCGATAGATCACCATGACCGACGGCCGCTCATAGAGCGGGTTGCCGGTCTTCTTGGAGGCCTTGACCTTCCAGCCCTGGGACAGGATGGGTTTCAGCGATTTGATCTGCTCGTCGAATTCGTGGGACGTGGTGCCGGTGAGCGGCACCTCGTGCCAATTGAGGGCGGCCGCCGACGTGACGCTGCCCGGCATCAGCTGCGGCGCCTCGCTGTAATAGAGGTTGGTGACCACCAGCACCGTCGCCGGGTGCTCGAAGAACCGGTCGGACATCTTTTCGAGACTGAGGCGGACGTCCTCGAGACTGATTTCCTTGCCGACGATGACGAACGGGACCGTGGGATGGCGCCGGTGCATGTCGCGCATCACCCGGGTCAGCACAGTGCCGTCGCCCATGCCCGCATCGAACAGCCTGAGCGCCGGCGGTTTGGGGTGAACCTGGGCGAGTTCCATGCCGACCCGCTCGGCGACCACCCACTTCTCCGAGCAGGTGTTGACGAACATCAGGTATTTCTGACGGTTGTCGTAGAACCGGAACGCCTTGGGTTCGCCGTTTTCGTCGAGGGGCGTCACCCGCGAATAGACCTTGGCCTTCTTCCTCCCTTCGGCGCCGTTGTCTTTCGGCGCCGCCTCGCGCTTGAGGGGCAGGTTGTCGGGCAGGGCCGCCGTTTCCGCGCCGTTGTCCCTGGGCGCCGCCGGCTGGTCCTTGGTCATGTATTTGCGCACCCGGTCGACGGTGCGCAAGGTGACCCCGCGTCCGGCGCGCAGGCGGCTGACGAATTTGCCGTCGTTGACGGTGAGGCGGCCAAAGGTCGACTCGGCGATGGCGTTATCGCGGCAATAATCCTCGATCTCACCGATGAATGTCTGAATGTCCTCCATTGCCCAAGTCTTCGACCGGCGGACCAAGGAGTCAACGAAAATCCCATTAATTTAGTGGGATGAAATAGTAGGATTTTTCCTACATACCAGATGGGGCGTGGGATTGAAGTGGGCTGTTTCGGTCACTCGGAAATTCCGTATATTGAGATTTCTGAATCTTGTGGTAGGTTGTTTACATGGACGCAATTGCCCCAAAACCTCTGGTCAATCCGGCCTTCGACGGCGGCGCCACGGCCCTGCCCGATGGCCAGTACAAATCGGCCTGCCGCATGTGTCATGGGGGCTGCGGCACCATCATGCACGTGGAAGCGGGTAAGCTGGTCCACATCGACGGCGATCCCGACAACCCGATGAACCGGGGCAAGCTGTGCCCCCTGGGAGCGGCCAGCCTGGAGCAGGTCTACAATCCGTCCAGGCTCAAATATCCCATGCGCCGGGCCGGCGAACGAGGCGAGGGCAAGTGGGAGCGCATCTCCTGGGACGACGCCTACGACGAGATGTGCGCCAGGATTCGCGAGGCCACCGGGCGCGACGGCGCCGAGAGCATCTGGGTGGGCACCGGGACCGGACGCCACCATTTCGGTTATGTCTCCCGATTCGCCAACGCCATCGGCACCCCCAACTGGTGCGAGCCGGGCACCGCCCAGTGTTTCCGGCCCAGGGTTCACGGATCGATCATCACCATGGGCCAGCTGCCCATCTGCACCTATACCAACGAGGCGCAGCCGGACCTGATCCTGTTCTGGGGCCACAACCCCATCTATTCCGGGCCCGACGGCGAATTGGGCTTCGGGGTGAAGGATGCCTTGGCCCGCAAGCCCAAGATCATCGTCGTCGACCCGCGCGAGACCATGCTCGCCAAGAGGGCCGACTACTTTCTCCAGCTTCGCCCCGGCACCGACGATGCGTTGGGGCTCGCCATGCTCAACGTAATCATCGGCGAAGAGCTCTACGACAAGGAGTTCGTCGGGAAATGGACCCACGGCTTCGACCGGCTCGCCGAACGGGTCGAGCAATACACGCCCGAGTGGGCCCAACCCATTACATGGGTGAAGGCGGACGACATCCGGGGCGCGGCGCGGCTCTATGCCGAGACTAGGCCCTCCATGCTGGAATGGGGGTGCGCCATCGAGCACACGCCGGCCTGCTTCCAGACCGTCCGCGCGCTGCTCTGCCTGCCGTCGATCACCGGCAATATCGATCAGCCGGGGGGCTGGGCGTTCGGCATGATGGGCATCGCGCCGCTGCCGCAGCTGTTCGACAAGATGCCCATGGAACAGCAGAGGAAGCGCCTGGGCTATGACGACTACAAGGTGCTGTCGGGCGAGTTGGCGCAGCTGCCCTCGGCCCACATCCCCAGCATCTTCGATGCCATCCGCACCAGGAAACCCTATCCGGTCACCACCGGACTGATCTTCGGCAACAATGCGCTCTCCACCTACGGCGAGGTGGACGTTGTCTACGAGACCCTGACGGCCCTCGACTACCTGATGGTCGCCGAGCTCTACATGACGCCGACCGCCGAGCTCGCCGACCTGGTGCTGCCGGTGTCCACCTGGGCCGAGGTGGACGCGCTGCCCGCCGTGCCGTTTTACGGCCAGAACGTGTTGCTCGCCCAGCAGAAGGTGGTGCAGGTGGGCGAGTGCGTGCAGGACGAAGTGATCATGACCGAGATCTGCCGCCGCCTCGGCACCGAGTTCGGCCGGGAGAGCCCGGAAGAGGTCTACGATTCCATGCTGGCGCCCAAGATGGGCATGAGCTTCGCCGAGCTGCGGGAGAGGGGGTTCGTCCAGCCCGAGTTCAAGTACCGCAAATACGAGGAGAACGGCTTCAACACGCCGACCGGCAAGATCGAACTCTATTCCACCCGGATGGAGGAATGGGGCGACGACCCGCTGCCCTATTTCGAGGAACCCCCCGAAAGCCCCTATGCGACGCCGGAACTGGCCGAGGAATATCCCTTCATCCTGATCACCGGCGCGCGGCTGCCCACGTATTTCCAGTCCGAATACCGGCAGATGCCGACGCTCCGGCGCGGGCGGCCGGAACCCGAATGCGAACTACACCCGGAGACGGCGGCCGAACTGGGCGTAGAGAACGGCGACTGGGTGTCCATCGAGACCAAGAGGGGCAAGTGCCGCCAGAAGGTGCGCATCTTCGAGGGCATCGATCCCCGGGTCGTCCATGCCCAGCACGGCTGGTGGTTCCCGGAGGACGACGACAGCCCCGACCACGGCATCTGGCGCTCCAACGCCAACACGCTCACCTCCATGCAGCCGCCCTATTGCAAGTCCATGGGCACCTATCAGCTCCGCGCGCTGTTGTGCAAGATGGTCAAGGCCGACGAGGCGGACGAGCCGTGGCGGCCGCCCCGCATCGCCGCCATGGACGGCAAGTGGCGCTCCAACGTCGCGGACGTCCAGGACTGGGACGAGGCCGAGATCAAGGCTTGGCGCGAAATGCGCGGCGGCAAGAAACAGCGCCGGGTTTAACCTCGGAAAATCAAGAGACGCTCCAGTCCGTCGTCGACGCCGAACAGGCCGGATTTGTATGAGTGGACGGTGTGGTGGTAGTCAAAGGATAGACCTACCCGTAGCCAACCGCCCGGCGGCTTCTTACCTGGGAACAAATAGTTCCACCCGCCGCCAAGAGCCTCATGCTTGTCGACGGATCCGAGGCTTTCGATGGGATGCGAAACCTCACGTGTGCCGAGAAGGTTGCGAACGATCAAAACGCGGTGATCGGTGATCGCATAGAGGTACCGGCCGGCTGCAAGCAGATACCAGACCGGTCGGAACAGCATGACGATGCCCACGCCGACAAACAGCAGGCCGGCGAGAAGAAATAGAACCAGCACTTGCTCCGCATTGATTCTCTCGATGGTGCCGGGGATGTCGCCCCAATCGACGAAGAAGCCCAGCCAGAAATACATGAACACCAGAAAGACCGCGCCCATAAGCACCTGGATGCGGCCAAGCTGCCAAGCCATGGCCAAGGGCCGGGGCCGGCCGGCCCAGCGGAGGCTTTCGCCGGGCTCGATCAGCGCCATGGCATCGGAATAGGGATCGGACAGGGAGGTTCGCCAACAAATTCTTGTTGGGTGGAAAGTAGAGCAGCGCGGCTACCCGATCAATCTAAGCATTCCGCGGCGGATCGAAGTGGAAGAAATCGCGGAAGCCGTCGGCGATCTTCTTGCCGAAATCGGCCTCCACCCCTTGCACGATGGAATCCGGGATCGAAACGTCGTCCCGGCCTTCCTCGACCCCGGTGATCACCGTCAGCTGCACCGCGTCCGTATCGCCGATGTTCTTGAACCCGCGATAGACCCGGGGCGGGCACGAGAAGGTATCCCACTTGTTGAGCACCAGCGTGTGCTCGACGGGATCGCCGATATAGTACTCGATGGTGCCTTCGAGGCACATGAAGGTCTCGAATGTGGAATTGTGGCTGTGCCGGCACGGGCCCTGGCCGGGCGGCATGATGGAAATGAACATGGTCGAGCCGGCGGCGCCGACGATGGGCGAATCGTTGCCGAACGGGTTCTTGGTATCGTCCAGAATGATCGGCATCAGCTTCCGCGCATAGAACACGTCCATGGCGTCCTGGCCGACCCATTCCAGATCGTCGGCCGTCGACATCTGCCGGAGATCGCCGAACCGCCCGATCCGGCTTTCGATTTCCTCGGCGGTAGGTGTGTAAATCTCGTTGCTCATCGGTTTCCTCCCATCCCTGGTGGATCAGTTCGTCCCGTGAAAAAAGGTTAGCACGAATCCCGGCGGGGGTGGCCAGCCCCGCTTACCTGACGCTGATCTTGTCGAGCACCCAGAGCGCCCCGAACAGGATCGGCTGGTGGATCAAATAGATCAGCAGCGTCGTCCGGCCCATCCAGCGGAGCAGGTCCGGAATCCGGCCCTCGGGCTTCCACCCTTCCAGCCGCCGCATGATCCCGGGCGAGCCGAGCAGCAACTGCATGAAGGCGAAGCCCAGCAGCGTGGCGCCGAACCACGGAAAGATGGGCACGTAATCGACGGAGAAGGGCGGGTTGGCGGCGAACCCGATCCAGGCGAGCTGGCGGATGTCGAAGAACGAAAGGTTGACGTCGAGCCCGAGAAATATCACCGCCGCGCCGCAGAGCGCGACGGCCCAATAGGGAAGGCCCGCGAAGACGACGATCAACAGGCTGGCGATGGCGAGGTTGTGGAGGATGCCGAAGAACACGAGGCCCTCCTCGAACACCGTCGCCGTGGCGATGGTGACGACGATGGCCGCGGCGAGGATGCGCGTAAACCGGTTGAGGAATTTCTGCGGGTCCATGGCCGTGCGCCGCGCAAGCGCATGGCTGATCCCGGAGGCAACCAGGAAGATGCTGATGATGAACGTCCGGGCGGCGAGCCAGAAGGGGTCGTTGAACAGGTCCACCTCGGCGTAGCCGAAGAACGACAGGTCCCAGGACAGGTGGTAGAGGATCATCAGGGCGATCCCGACCCCGCGGAGCAGGTCGAGGGCGTCGATGCGGGCCGGCGCCGCTGATGCCGGCGGCGCCATTAGGGCGCCCGGGGCCGGGAGATACCGATTTCGGTCATGGCGCCATTTGACAATGGCCCGGCGGGACGCGCTACCGTTTTCTAGTCCCTGGCGGCGGCACGAAATCCCCCTCACCCAGCTACGGCTAAGCTCAGCTATCGCTTCGCCAAGCCTCCGCAACCCTCTCCCCCTCAACGGGGGAGAGGGAGTCGTCGCCGCATCGTGTCCCCTCTCCCCCTGCTTCAGGGGGAGAGGGTTAGGGTGAGGGGGTCAAAAGAGATGAGGATGAGGGGGTCACAGGATATGAGAGTGAGGGGGTGCGGTCCGGCTGCCTCGATTACGGACCTCGGGCGGCCGCGATCGGCGGCAGGCCGCGGATGGCGTCGTGGATCGTTTCCCCCGTCAGCACCTTGAAGTCCCCGGACGCCAGCGCGAGCGCGCCTTGCCGCTCGGCTTCCAGATTCCCGTGGCCCGAGCGCACGTGCATGGCGCCCTCGCAGCCGGCATTCCGGGCGGCGCCCACATCGATGGCGCGGTCGCCGACCAGCCATGACCGCGAAAGGTCGATGTTGAGCGCCCGGGCCGCCTTGACCAGCATGCCGGGGTTGGGCTTGCGGCACGGATGGCCGCCGTGCCGGTAGGGCGGGCGCGCGTCGGCATGAAACGGGCAGGCGAAGACCGCCGACAGATGGACCCCGGCGCGGTCGAGTTCCCGCTTGATGGCGTCCTGCACCTCGGCGAATTGGGGCCAGTCATAGTAGGCGAGGCCGATTCCCGCCTGATTGGTGACGATGACCACCGGAACGTCCGCCCGGTTGGCCCCGGCGATGACGTCCGCCGCCCCGGGAATCAGGCGCACGCCGCCGGCGCGGTGCAGATAGCCGGCCTCCTCGATCACCACGCCGTCGCGGTCGAGGAACAAGGCCGGCCGCTCCGCGCCGGCGGCGGGCGGCGCCGCGATCTCGGCCCAGATGCCGTCGGAATCGACAAACCCGAATTCAGGATAGCCGGCCATGCCGTATTGTATCGCCTTCGCCCGCTGATATTCTCGAAATCCTCGTAAGCCCGAATGATGAAGGATTCGATGACGGAAGACAAAAAGCTCCGGTCCCGCATCACGACGGACGGTCTCGACCGGACCCCGCACAGGATTTTCATGCGCGCCATGGGGATGGACGACGCGGCCATCGCCCGGCCGATCATCGGCGTCGCCTCGACCGCCGGCGAGGTGACGCCCTGCACCATGACGCTCGCCGTTCAGTCCAAGGCGGCGCAGAAGGGCGTCGTCGAGGCCGGCGGGACGCCGCGCGAGTTCACCACCATCTCGGTCTCCGACGGCGTTTCCATGAACCATCCGGGCATGAAGATGTCCCTGGTGTCCCGCGAGGTCATCGCCGATTCCGTGGAGCTGGTCGTCCAGGCCCACGCCTATGACGGCCTCGTCGCCTTCGGCGGCTGCGACAAGAACCTGCCGGGCATGATGATGGCCATGGTGCGGTGCAACGTGCCGGCGGTGTTCATGTACGGGGGCAGCGCGCTGCCCGGCAGGTGGCGGGGCCGGGACGTGAGCGCCATCGACGCCTACGAAGGCGTCGGCGCCGTGATGACCGGCTCCATGTCCGAGGCCGACCTTGCGGAGCTGGAGCGGGTCTGCCTGCCCACCATGGGCGCCTGCGCCGGCCAGTTCACCGCCAACACCATGGCGATGGTGTCGGAGACCCTGGGCCTCGCCCCGCTGGGCTCCGCGATGATCCCGGCGGTCTACGAGCAGCGGCTGGCGGCGGCGGAGCATGCGGGCCGTCTGGTCATGGACATCCTCGAAAACGGCGGGCCGCTGCCCCGCGACCTGGTGACCCGGGCGTCCATCGAAAACGCCTGCGCGGTGGTCGCGGCGACCGGCGGCTCGACCAATGCCGGCCTCCATATCCCGGCCATCGCCCACGAGGCCGGGATCGCCTTTTCCCTGGAAGATGTCGCGGCGGTGTTCGACCGGACACCGCTGATCGCGGACCTCAAGCCGGGCGGCGCCTATCACGCCAAGGACGTCTACGAGATCGGCGGCGCGCCGGTCATCCTGAAGGCGCTGCTGGACGCGGGACATTTGGACGGGACGTGCCCGGCCATCGACGGGCGGCAATTGGGCGATGCGCTCTCCGATACCCCGGCGCCCGACGGCAGCGTGGTGCGTCCGGCCTCCGACGCCATTTCCGAAACCGGCGGCGTCGTGGTCCTCAAGGGCAACCTGTGTCCCGACGGCGCGCTGATCAAGGTCGCCGGTCTCGGCAAGCTGGTCCACGAAGGCCCCGCCCTGGTCTTCGACGGCGAGGAGGCCTGCACCCGGGCGATCGAAAAGGGCGATTACGCGGAGGGCTCGGTCATCGTCGTCCGCAACGAGGGCCCCAAGGGCGGGCCCGGCATGCGCGAAATGCTGGGCACCACCGCCATCATCTACGGGCAGGGGATGGGGGAGAAGGTCGCGCTGATCACCGACGGCCGGTTTTCCGGCGCCACGCGGGGCATGTGCATCGGCTACGCCTCGCCCGAGGCGGCGGTGGGCGGCCCGCTGGCGCTGATCGAGAACGGCGACATCATCCGGATCGACTGCGAGGCCCGGACCATCGAGCACATGGTGCCGGCGGACGAGTTCGAGAAGCGGCGGGCCCGTTGGTCGCCGCCGGTCCGCGACGGCCTCGCCGGCGCCCTCGAAAAATACGCGGCGACCGTCGGCCCGGCCAACCTGGGCGCCGTCACCCATTCGGGCAACGCCCGGTGGGAAGGGGATGCCTGAGCGGCGTTCCGCCGCTACCCCCTCACTCTCATTTCTGTGACCCCCTCACCCTGACCCTCTCCCCCTGGCCTACTCCGCCGAAGTAGCCTTCGGCTACGAAGGCCGGAAAGAAGGGGGAGAGGGGACTATTCTCAAACCCTCGCCCCCTTGGGGGGTGAGGGGGGCGGCCTCGTTCCGCCCCCGCCCTTTACGGAACCGATCCAGGCGATATTGTGGGCGTCCCTTAAACCAAGCATACGAGCGCGTCCCCGAATACGCCATGACTGCGCCTCTCATAAAGGTCACGACGCGGAGTTTCTCCCGCCATCCGGTGTTGCGGGCGGAGCTGCTC
Organism: Rhodospirillales bacterium; assembly: GCA_965221855.1. GTDB lineage: Bacteria > Pseudomonadota > Alphaproteobacteria > Rhodospirillales > UBA2165 > JAJDXO01. The sequence continues at coordinate 374,133 of CBDCSV010000001.1, forward strand.
GCCGAATTTCCCGGCGCCGTTTTCAACGAACAAGGCGCCCGGTTCGGCGGCGCGGCCCTCGTCCAATACCTCGACGGGGCCGACGGCGCCGTGGTCGGGCTCGAACCGGTCACCGACGAGGTGCTCGCCGCCCTGCCGAACCTCCGGATCGTCTCCAAGTACGGCGTCGGGCTGGACAACATCGACGAGGATGCCTGCCGCGCCCGCGGCGTGACCGTCGGCTGGACCGGCGGGGTGAACGCCCTCGGCGTTGCCGAAATGACCGTGTGCTTCCTGGCCGGGCTGTCGCGCAACGTGCTCCGATCGGGGACCCGGCTGTCGGCGGGCGAGTGGGAGCAGTCCGGCGGACGCCACCTCTCAGGCCGCACCGTCGGCATCATCGGCGTCGGCCATGTGGGCAAGGAGGTCGTCCGGCTGCTGGCGCCCTACGGCTGCCGGATCATGGCCAACGATATCGTCGAGCAGGCCGATTACTTCGCCGAAAACGGCCTGATCGCCGCCTCCAAGGAGGAAATCCGCGCCGAGGCCGACTTCGTCACCATTCACACGCCCCTGACCCCGGAAACCCGGGGCATGGTCGACGAGGCTTTTCTCGCCGCCATGAAGCCGTCGGCGTACCTGGTCAATACGGCGCGGGGCGGCATCGTCGATCAGGCGGCGCTCAAGCGGGCGCTGACGGAGGGCGCCATCGCCGGCGCCGCGTTGGACGTCTTCGAGGAGGAGCCGTGCGGGGACCTGGAGTTCCTGAGCCTGCCCAACCTGTTTTCGACGCCCCATATCGGGGGCTCGGCCGAGGAGTCCATCCTTGCAATGGGCCGCAGCGCGATCGGCCATTTGTCCAGATATTTCAATAGGTAAGGGCAGGGAGTTGCCGCACCCCCTCACCCTGACCCTCTCCCCCTGAAGAAGGGGGAGAGGGGACGACTCCCTTACCCTCGCCCCCTTGGGGGGAGAGGGACGCGAAGGCTTGGCGAGTTAGGGCACAAAGCGAAGCGACTGCCCAGGCGAGCCTTAGCCGGAGCTGGGTGAGGGGGAATTTGTGCCGACTCTTGCGCCCGCTGTCTCACGGGCTATCTATTGTGACGACGCCGCCCCATCCGGGCGGCGTTTCCTGTTGGCCGACGAGCTATGCAAGTTTGTACGTGCCAAATGGGAGGTACCCCCGAAAAGGATGACACTAAATGACTATTAATGTCCATGAATGACTATTACGCCGAAAACGCCGTTTTTTGCCATTTCAATGATTTCAATGACTTGGAGCTATGCAAAAATTGCATGGCTCGGGCGGGTTCATGTGGGTTCGGGCAGGTCAACGCTTCCCGATTTGATAATGATAATGATTTGCATTTTCGTTTCTGGTCTGATAGTTGTTGTTGATAATGGTTCGCAAAATTGAACCGCCAACCAAATGCACAAGGACTCGACTAGAATGAAAAAAACCATCTCTCTCATCGCCGCCGCCGCGGCCATGCTGCCGGTGTTCGGCGCGGGAAGCGCCGCCGCGGAGGAAGTCAATCTCTATTCCTACCGCCAGCCGTTCCTGATCCAGCCGTTCCTCGATGAATTCACCAAGAAGACCGGCATCAAGGTGAATGTCGTCTACGCCCAGAAGGGGATGCTCCAGCGCCTCAAGGCGGAAGGCCGCAACACGCCGGCGGACGCCGTATTGACCGTCGATATCTCGCGTCTCGACGCGCTGACCAACGCCGAGCTGCTGCAGCCCGTCTCGTCGCCGGTCCTGAACAGGAACGTTCCGTCACAGTACCGGCACCCGCAGGGCTTTTGGTATGGCCTGACCACCCGCGCCCGGATCATCTACGCCCACAAGGACAGGGTGAAGCCCGGCGAGGTCGCGTCCTACGAGGACATTGCGAAACCCCACATGAAGGGGCGGGTCTGCACCCGTTCCGGCAAGCACGTCTATACGGTCTCCCTCATCGCCTCGATCATCGAAGCCAGGGGCGAGAAGGCGGCCGAGGCGTGGCTCAGGGGCGTCAAGGCGAACCTCGCCCGCAAGCCGCAGGGCAACGACCGGGCGCAGGTCAAGGCCATCAAGGAGGGCGTCTGCGACGTGTCCCTCGGCAACACCTACTACATGGGCAAAATGGCCACCAACAACAAGAATCCGGAACAGAAGGAATGGGCCGCTTCGGTCAACATCCTGTTTCCCAACCAGGCCGGCCGCGGAACCCACGTCAACATCAGCGGCGCGGCCGTCACCGAGCATGCCAAGAACAAGGCCAACGCGGTCAAGCTGCTCGAGTTCCTGAGCGAGAACTTCGCCCAGAAAATGTATGCCGACCAGAACTTCGAGTATCCGGTCAAGGCCGGCGTCGAATTGCATCCGATGGTCGCCGGATGGGGCACGTTCAAGGCCGATGCGGTGAACCTGGACAACGTCGCCAGGCATCGCGCGACGGCGACGAAACTGGTGGACCGGGTCGATTTCAACGGCTAGGTTTCGCACCGCTTCGATTTGGGGGAGCCGCGGCAACGCGGCTCCCCTTGATTCCGGGAACCCGTTGGCCGCGCCGTTTTTGATGCCGCGGCAGGATCGCCGATGACTACCGCACCCGCCATCACCCGACGCCAACCCCGCCCGGTATTCGCCGCCGCCGGCCTCGACGGCTGGACCGTCGGCGCGCTGGCGGTGGCCGGATGCGTCGCCGTTCCCATCGTGGCCGTGCTGGTCCTCGCGACCGGAACGGGCAGCGACATCTGGGGGCATCTGATCGACACGGTTCTCGCCCGCTATGTCGGGACGACCCTCGGCCTCATGGCCGGCGTCGGGGCGGGGACGCTGATCATCGGCGTCGGAACCGCCTGGCTGGTCACCAATTTCCAGTTTCCGGGGCGGGGACTGTTCGAGTGGTCGCTGCTCCTGCCGCTGGCCATTCCGTCCTACGTCATCGCCTTCGTCTTCACCGACTTCCTCGAGTTCGCCGGGCCGGTGCAGGGGCTGCTCAGGGAACTCGGCGGCTGGACGTCGCCCCGGGACTACTGGTTCCCCGAGATACGCTCCCTCGGCGGCGCCATCGCGGTCATGTCCCTGGTTCTCTATCCTTACGTCTATCTGCTGTCCCGCGCCGCCTTTCTCGAACAGTCGGTTGGGATGATGGAGGTCAGCCGCTCCCTCGGCCGGGGGCCGTGGCGCAGTTTCCTGACCGTCGCGGTGCCCCTGGCCCGCCCGTCCATCGCCGTCGGCGTTTCGCTGGTGCTGATGGAAACGCTGAACGATTTCGGCACGGTGGATTTCTTCGCCGTCCAGACCCTGACCCTCGGCATCTTCGACGTCTGGTTCAACCTCAACAGCGTCGCCGGGGCCGCCCAGATCGCCGGCGTCATCCTGCTGTTCGTCATGGTCCTGCTGACCGCCGAGCGTTTCAGCCGGCGCCGCCAGCGCTACCACGGACAGGGGGGCGCGCTGCGCCGCGCCGTTCCCCGCCGGTTGGCGGGTTTCGCCGCGCTGCTCGCCACGCTGGCGTGCGCGCTTCCCCTGGCGCTCGGATTCCTGCTGCCCGTCGGCCTCTTGTCGGCGGACGTGATGGCCAATCTCGAACTGGTCGGCGGCGCCGCGTTTCTGACCAGCGCCGGCAACAGCCTGCTTCTCGCGGCCCTTGCCGCCGTGGTCGCGGTGCTGATCGGACTGCAGCTCGCCTACGGCGTCCGCCTGAGCGGCAACCGGGCCCTCAAGAGCCTCACCCGGTTCGCGAGCCTCGGTTACGCCATTCCCGGCGCCGTCCTGGCGGTGGGCGTGATGATCCCCTTCGGGCTCCTCGACAACTGGATCGACGCCCAGTCGAGCCGCCTCTTCGGGATTTCCACCGGCCTGATATTGAGCGGCACCGGCGCCGCCCTGGTGTTCGCCTATGTGGTCCGGTTCCTGGCCCTCTCCCAAGGCGCCGTCGAGAGCGGCCTCGAACGGGTGACGCCCAACATCGACGGCGCGGCGCGCACCCTGGGCTGCCGTCCGGCCGGGGTTCTGTGGCGGGTTCACGTCCCGCTTCTGCGCGGCAGCATGCTGACCGCCGTCATCCTGGTGTTCGTCGACACCATGAAGGAACTTCCCATGACGGTGATCATGCGGCCCTTCAACTTCGAGACCCTGGCGACCCAGGTGCATCAGTTCGCCGCCTCCGAGCAATTCGCCGAGGCTTCGCCGTCGGCGCTCGCAATCGTTCTTGCAGGCATCCTCCCGGTGATTATTCTCAGCCGCGCCATGAGAAACACGGTTCACATCGACGCCAACGCCGAGGCATGGAAATGACGGCGGCCCTGGAGATCTCCGGCCTTTCGCACGCATTCGGCAGGACGCGCGTCCTGGATGACGTGTCGTGCACCGTGGAGCCGAGGGAAATCGTCTGTCTGCTCGGGCCGTCGGGGTGCGGCAAGACGACGCTGCTCCGGCTGGCGGCCGGGCTGGAGCGGGTCCAGACCGGCGCCATCAAACTTCACGGGCAGACCGTCGGGGAACCCGGCTGGCACGTGCCGCCGGAATCCCGCCGCATCGGACTGATGTTCCAGGACTATGCCCTGTTTCCTCACCTGACCATCGCCGAGAACGTGGCGTTCGGACTCTCCGGCCTTCCGGCCGGCCGGCGCCGGCCGCGCGTCCACGAGGTGCTTTTCCAGGTCAATATGCAGGCTTACGCGGATTCCTATCCGCACACGCTTTCCGGCGGCCAGCAGCAGCGGGTGGCGCTGGCGCGGGTGCTGGCGCCCAAGCCCGAGGTCGTCTTGCTGGACGAGCCGTTTTCCGGCCTGGACGAGACGCTGCGCATCCAGGTCCGCGAGGAGACGCTGCGGGTGCTCGGTCAGGCGGGTACGGCGGTCCTGATGGTTACCCACCACCCGGAGGAAGCGATGTTCATGTCGGACCGCATGATGGTCATGGGACCGGGCGGCATCATCCATCAGGTGGGCGCGCCGGCCGAGGTTTACGCCAACCCGGCGAACCGGTTCGTCGCCACCTTCTTCGGCCGCACCAATTTGATGTCGGGCGTCGTGCGCAACGGCGTGGTCGACACGCCGCTCGGGTCGGTGGCGGCCGGCGGCCGGGGCGAGGGGTGCGCGGTCGACGTCGTATTCCGGTCGAACGGGGTTACCCTGTCGAGCACCGACGAGCGGGCCTGTCCCGTCGAAATCGTCTCCGCGCGTCCCATGGGCCGGGATACCCGGGTCCGGTTCAAGCTTGCGGGCGACGAGGCGGGCGCCACCTATCTCTGCCGGGTTCCCGGCATTTTCACGGCCGACGGCTCGGCCAAGGTGACGGCGAGGCTGGACCCCGCCGGGGCGTTCGTGTTTCACCGCGGCGGCCCGGAAACCGAGAGGACCTCGGCCTCGGGCCCGGATTTCGGCCCGTCCGCGGCCGACGCATAACTCTCTGTTTCGTAAGGAGTTCGCCATTTGCAGGCGGCATTGGGCGTGGCATAGTAACCGCAACGAAACTGCGGCCATAAGAAAGGTCTCGACCAGGGATGAAGAGCGGACGCGACCACGCGCGCGTACTAATCTACAGCCATGACAGCTTTGGACTGGGGCACCTTCGCCGGTGCCGGGCGATCGCCCATGCCCTGGTCGGCTCGTCCGGCGGACTATCAGTTCTGATACTGTCCGGCTCGCCGATCATCGGCAGTTTCGATTTCCGCGCGCGCGTCGACTTCGTGCGCGTGCCCGGTGTCATCAAGCTGCGCAACGGCGAGTACACCCCGCTCAATCTGCATCTGGATATCGAGCATACCATGGACCTGCGCGGCTCCATCATTCGCCATACGGCGGAGGCCTTCGATCCGGATCTGTTCATCGTCGACAAGGAGCCCCTCGGACTTCGCGGCGAGGTGAGCGAAACGCTCCATGTGCTCAAGGAACGGGGGACGGCGTTGGCGCTCGGTCTGCGGGACGTGATGGATGAGCCTGCGCTCCTCGGACCCGAATGGGAACGCAAGAACGTCATGCCGGCGCTGATGGACCTCTACGACCAAATCTGGGTCTATGGCCTTCCCCAAATCTACGACCCGTTGTCCGGGCTGGACATTCCAGATCAGGTTCGCCGCAAGATGGTCTTCACCGGATACCTGCGCTACGGCGTACCGGATGCGGCCTCGGTCTCGCCGGCGCCCGATATTCAGGAACCCTATATTCTGGTAACCGCCGGGGGCGGCGGCGACGGCGACGCGCTGGTCGACTGGGTGATCCGCGCCTATGAGACCGACCCCGATATCCCGCACCCGTCGCTGATCGTTTTCGGACCGTTCATGCAGCCGGAAAGTCAGGAGGCGTTTCTTGACCGCATTGGGAGGTTGGACGCGGTCGAGGCCATCACTTTCGATGCCCGTCTCGAACACTTCGTCAAGGCGGCGGTCGGCGTCGTCGGCATGGGGGGATACAATACCTTCTGCGAGATCCTCTCGTTCGACAAGCCCGCCCTGATCGTGCCGCGAACGCGGCCCAGGATGGAGCAGTACATCCGGGCGGCGCGGGCGCAGGAAACCGGCCTGCTTTCCATGCTGGAGGATGACGGTATCCGGGACGCGAAATCCATGGCGACGGCGCTCAGGCAACTGACCCAGCAGAAGCGGCCGTCCGAAGTGGTCGTTCCCGGACTGCTCGATGGTCTCGGGAATATTTGCCGCCTGACCGATACGTGGCTCGACGAGGATCGGCGTCCGGACATCAAGGTCGTCGAAGAAAGGGCCTGATGACCACGGCTATCGTCCTGAAGGGCTACCCGAGGCTTTCCGAGACATTCATCGCGCAGGAAATTCTGGCTCTGCAGGAGGCGGGTCTCGACCTCTGTATCGTCTCGCTGCGTCACCCGACGGACGGCGCCGTCCATCCGGTTCACCGCCGGATCGACGCTCCGGTCAATTACCTGCCCGAATATCTGTGGCGTGAGCCGGTCCGCGTACTGAGATCCTGGCGGCGGGTCCGTAAATTCGAGACCTATGCCGAAGCGCGCCGGGCGTGGCGCAGGGATCTTGCGCGCGATCCGACGCCGAACCGGATTCGGCGCTGGGGGCAGGCGCTGGTGCTGGCCGCCGAATTGGGGCCCGAGGTCGACCGCCTGTACGCCCACTTCCTTCATACGCCGTCATCCGTGGCGCGGTACGCGTCGATCCTCCGGAACATTCCATGGTCCGCTTCGGCGCACGCCGTCGATATCTGGACCACCCCCGAATGGGAATTGCGGGAAAAGCTCGCCAGCGCCGACTGGGTGCTGACCTGCACCAGGGCAAACCGGGAATACCTGGCGCCGCTTGCCCCTGATCCGGATCGGGTGTCGCTGGCCTATCACGGCGTTGATCTCGACCGGTTTCCAGCCGGAGGGGGGAAGGAAAATTCCCGTCGTGTACCAAATCCGGACTCGCCCATCCGTATTTTGTCCGTCGGCCGGCTGGTACCCAAGAAAGGGTACGCGGATCTCCTCACGGCCCTGGCGAAACTGCCGAGGGAACCGGCCTGGCGGTTCGAGCACATTGGCGGGGGCCCCGAAAAGAAGCGGCTTCGGCGGATGGCCGCGGGGCTGGGGATCGGGGATCGAATCGACTGGCGCGGCGCCCAGCCGCAGGACGTGGTCGCCGAGGCTTACCGGACGTCGGATATATTCGCGCTCACCTGCGTGGTCGCGCCCAACGGGGACCGGGACGGATTGCCGAACGTCCTGATGGAAGCGCAGAGCCAGGGCCTGCCTGTCGTCGCAACCAACGTGTCCGCGATACCCGAGCTGATCCTCGACGGCAAAACCGGCTTGCTTGCCGAGCCGGGAGACACGGAGGCCATTGCGGCCCACCTGGAGTTGCTGATCCGCGACGCCGGTCGCCGGGATGCGATCGGCGCCGCGGGAGCGGCGCGGGTCCGGCGCAGCTTCGCCTTCTCCGATTGCATCGGTTCGGTCGTCGAAAGATTTGGTCTGCAGGCGCGCCCTTCGGTTTCGCGGGTCGCATGAAGATCGCCTTCTATGCGCCGATGAAATCTCCCGATCACCCGATACCGTCGGGGGATCAAATTGTCGGCAGGGCGTTGATTTCGGCGCTGGAGAGCGCCGGCCACGACGTCGACCTGGGTTGCCGGATACGAACCTGGCAGAAGTTTCCCGATGCCCGCCGGCAGGAACGCCTCGCGGGACTGAGCGAGCGGGCGGCGGAGCTGCTGGTCCGCCGGTATCGCCGCCGGCCGGAACAGCGGCCGGACCTCTGGTTTACCTACCACCTCTATCACAAGGCGCCCGACTGGCTTGGTCCCGCGGTGAGCGAAAGAATGGGAATTCCCTATGTGGCGGCCGAGGCGTCCTTCGCGCCGAAACGGGCGGAGGGTCCCTGGGACGTGGGACACAAGGCCGCCGAGGCGGCAATTCGCCGGGCCAAGGTCATCTTCGGCATGAATTCCCTCGACGCCAACTGCGTGGCGCCGCTGGTTTCCGATGGCGCCCGGATGGTTCAGCTCAAACCCTTCCTCGCCGGAGAACCCGGTCCCGGCCGCGCCGGACGCGCGCAGGCACGGTGGGCGTTGTCGGCCCGCTACGGGTTGGATCCGGAGATTCCCTGGTTGCTGACCGTGGCGATGATGCGCGACGGCGCCAAACTGCGCTCCTATGAAACCCTTGCCGCGGCCCTCGACCGGATTTCGGGCGCGTCCTGGCAATTGGTTGTCGCCGGCGACGGCGAAGCGCGATCAACGATAGAACGACTTTTTCCGTTGGACCGGACCGTGTTTACCGGCCGGCTCGGCGCCGACGGGCTCGCCGTGCTGTATTCCGCGGCCGACCTGTATGTGTGGCCCGCCATCAACGAAGCCTACGGAATGGCTCTTCTGGAGGCCCAGGCGGCGGGATTGCCGGCCGTCGCCGGCGATACCGGCGGGGTAGGCGATATTGTCCGTCACGGCGAGACGGGTCTGCTGGTGCCGGTGGGCGATGCGGCCGCGTTCGCCGAGGCCGTCATGTCGATGCTCGGGGATGAAGACCGCCTCGGGGACATGGGCGGCCGGGCGGCCGAAGTGGCCGAACGGGAACATGGTCTCGAGGCCGCCTCGGCTGCCATGGGGCCTGTTCTGGAGGCGCTCGTCCAATGACGATTCTCGCCATGATCCGGCACGGCAATACGGACTGGAACAGGCAGGGGCTTATCCAGGGCCACAGCGACATCGGGCTGGGCCCGGAGGGGAAGCGGGAAGTCGCCGGCTGGCGGGTTCCCGACGACCTCGACGGTCATGACTGGATCGCCAGCCCGCTCAGCCGGGCCATGGAGACCGCCCGAATTCTCATCGGACGGCCGCCGGAGATCGATCCGCGTCTTTCGGAAATGAGCTGGGGGGAATGGGAAGGACGCACCCTAGAAGATTTGCGGGCCGAACTGGGCGATCTCATGGCGGCCTGGGAGGCGAAGGGATTGGATTTCCGCGGGCCCGGCGGTGAAAGTCCGAGGGAGGTCCAGGACCGGGTCAAACCCTTTTTGGCCGAGCGCTCGGAGGCCGGCCGGCCAACGGTCGCGGTTTGCCACCGCGGTGTCGTGCGCGCCGTCTACGCCCTGGCGACCGGCTGGGACATGGTGGACAAACCGGAAACCAAGCTCCTGGACAACTGTGTTCACTATTTTCGGCTCGAGGCCGGCGGCCGGCCGGTGATCGACCATCTCAACGTCAGCCTGGAGTCTTGAGGAACGTGCCCTCGGTCCTTTTCCACGTCCAGCATCTTCTGGGTATTGGCCATTTGAAACGGGCGGCGACCCTGGCGCGCGCCATGTCCGCCCGGGGGATCGAGGTGACGCTCGTCTCGGGGGGTGAGCATGTCCCGGTCCTGGATGACAGCGGCATGCGGTTCGTTCAGTTGCCGCCGGTGAAAGCGTCGGATCGGACTTTCGGATCCGTCGTCGATGCGGACGGCCGGGAAATCGGCAGCGAAATCCGGACCGAACGCCGGGATATGCTGATCAGCCTGCTTGATGAAATCCGGCCCGATGTCCTGATAGTGGAGCTCTATCCCTTCGGCAGGCGCCAATTGCGCTCCGAATTGACGCCGCTGATCGAGACGGCGCGGGAGATGTCGCCGCGCCCCACGATCGTCTCTTCCGTCCGCGACATCCTGGTCGAAAAGAATCGGCCCGAGCGGGACCGGGAGCTGGTCGATACGGCGAAACGGTTGTTCGATGCGGTCTTCGTCCATGGCGACCCGGCGCTGATCCCGTTCGATCGAACGTTTCCGCTGGCCGGCGAGATAGCGGATCTTCTGCACTACACCGGCTACGTGGTCGAGCACCGGAAGATCGAGAATGCAAAGGGCGGGCAGGGGACGGGAGAGGTCATCGTCTCGTCGGGCAGCGGCGCCGTCGGCGAACTGCTTCTGAGGACCGCCGTCGAGGCGCGGCCGCATACATCCTATTCGGACACCCCCTGGCGACTGCTGGCCGGGTACAGCCTGCCGGACCACATCTTCGAGGAAATTGCCGGGACGGCGCCCGATGGCGTGGTGGTCGAGCGCGCCCGGGAGGATTTCGTCACGCTGCTGAAGAATTGCCGGTTGTCGATCAGCCAGGGCGGCTACAACACCATCATGGAAGTGTTGGCCTGCGGCGCGCGGGGAATCGCCGTGCCTTACGCCGGCGGTCACGAGACCGAGCAAACCCTGCGGGCGCGTCTCCTGGAGGAGCGGGGGTTGATCCAGCAGATACCGGAAGGAGAACTCACCGTCGAAAGACTGGTCGCCGCCATCGAGCGGGCGGAACATCTGGACCCGCCGGGTCCGGACGGCATCGATACCGGCGGTGCGGATGAAACCGCGCGGCTGGTCGAGCATCTGATTCCGGCCGCCGGGGCCGGCAATGACAACGGCAATATCGGCGCCTAAGTCATTGGAACATGGCGGGGTATTCGCTACGCTGGCGCCCAAGTCGGCGATGCGGCCGCGGTGAGCCGGGCAATGGAACGGGCCGAGGAGAGGTAGACCAGTTGGAGAAGGGGCTCTTTTCCTACATCTGGCGTCACAGCAAGGTGCAGCAGCTGTTCCTGCTCATGTTGAGCGTGGCGGCGATGCCGTTCTATTTCTACACACTCGAAATTCCCAAGCAGGTCGTCAATGAGGCCATCGGCGGCGAGGATTTCCCGCGGGAAATCCTCGGGTTCGAGTTCGATCAGATTGCGTTTCTGATGTTCCTGTCGGGGGTGTTTCTGCTCCTGATCCTGGTCAATGGCGGTTTCAAATACGCCAACAATGTCTACCGCGGCATTGTCGGCGAGCGAATGCTTCGCCGCCTTCGCTTCGAGTTGATTTCACGGGTGATGCGATTCCCGCTGCCCCAGTTCCGCAAGACCTCGCAAGGCGAAGTGGTCTCCATCGTCTCCCAGGAGACCGAGCCCTTGGGCGGGTTTTTCGCCGATGCATTTGCGCTGCTCATTTATCAGGGCGGGCTGCTGGCGACCCTGATGGTGTTCATGTTCAAGCAGGATTGGAAGCTGGGTCTCGCGGCGATCATCCTGTATCCGCCGCAGGCATATCTAATCCCCATACTCCAGCGGAAGGTCAACGCCCTGGGTAAACAGCGGGTGCAGGCGGTTCGGGAGCTCTCGGAGCGGATCGGCGAAGCGGTCGGCGGGGCGTCCGAAATTCACGCCAACGATACCTCGCAGTTCGAATTGGCCGACTTTTCCCGCCGTCTCGGGATCATCTATCGGGTCCGGTTCCGGATTTACGTCCTCAAGTTCCTGATCAAGTTCATCAATAACACCCTCGCCCTGCTGACGCCGTTCTTCTTCTATTCGATCGGCGGCTGGCTGGTGATCCGCGGCGATCTCACACTGGGGGCGCTGGTCGCCGTGCTCAGCGCCTACAAAGATGTGTCGGCGCCGTGGAAAATGCTGCTGACCTACTACCAGCGCATGGAAGACGCCCGGATCAAGTTCACGCAGATCGCCGATAAGTTTCAGCCGGCGGGAATGCTCGAAGAGGAGACCCAGACGGAAGAACCCGAAAGTTTGCCCGAGTTTTCCGGCAAGCTGGTCGCCTCGAACATCAGCCTTTCCGAGGATGACGGCCTGCGGGTTATCGACGGCGCCTCCCTGTCGATCGATCTTCCCCGGCATGTGGCTCTGGTCGGGCCCGGCGGCAGCGGCAAGAATGAATTTTCGCAGGTGCTTGCCCGGCTGCTCGCGCCGGACAGCGGCCGGCTTAGTATCGGCGGCCACAATCTCATCGAGCTTCCGGAAACCGTCGTCGGCCGAAAGATTTCCTATGTGGGTCAAAACGCCTACATGTTCGCGGGAACCATCCGGGACAACCTGCTCTACGGCCTGAAGCACCGGCCCCAGGCCGAGCGGCCGATGGAGGGCGACGACGCCAAGCAGCGCGAATGGGAAATTCGAGAGGCGAAGAGTTCCGGCAACCTGGAATATGACCGGATGGCCGATTGGGTCGATACGGCGGCCGTCGGAGGCCCAGGCAACCTGACGGCGCGGATCAATGACGTCCTTCGGGTGGCCGGCCTCTCGACCGAAGTCTATCAGATAGGTCTGCGCCGGACGGTTGACCCGCGGGAGAAGCCCGAGCTTGCCGCCCTTGTTCTGGAAGCCCGAAAGAAGATGCGCCGGCGGCTGGAGGAACCCGAGGTCTCGCAGTTCGTTGAAAGCTTCGATTCGGAAAAATTCAACACCAATGCTTCCGTGGCGGAGAATATCCTGTTCGGTAAGCCGGTGGGCGACGAATTCGCCATCGACCGGATGGGTGAAAACGCCTACGTGCTCGGTGTTCTGGAGACGGTCGGTCTCAGCGGCGATTTTCTCGAAAAAGGCCTGCGGCTGGCCGAAATCATGGTCGACCTGTTCCAGGGGCTGCCGGCGGATCACGAATTTTTTGAACGCTTCAGCTTCATCGGTTCCGACGATCTGCCGGAGTTTCAGGCCATACTGGCGCGCGTCGCGCAAAATGGCCTCGAGTCCATCGGCGATGAAGACATGGCCCGCCTTCGGGCCTTGCCGTTCCGGCTTATTCCCGCCCGCCACCATCTGGGCCTCATCGACGAATCGTTCCGGCCGCGCATTTTGGAGGCCCGCAAGGCATTCCACGCGGGCCTGCCCGACGAGATGACTGCCTCGGTGGAGTTCTTTGATGTCGAGGCCTACAACGCGGCGAGCCCGGTTCAGGACAATATCCTTTTCGGCAAGCTCGCCGGCGAGCGCGCCGGCAGCGCGGAAAAGGTCGGCGATCTGGTCTCCGAGGTGGTGGATGAAGCCGGCCTCCGCCAGCACATCGTCGACCTTGGCCTCGACTACAATGTCGGGATCGGCGGCGCGCGGCTTTCCATCGGACAGCGGCAGAAGCTCGGTATCGCGCGCGGGATCATCCGGAAGCCCGACATCTTGGTTATCAACGAAGCGCTCAGCGGCCTCGACCCGGACAATCAGTCCTTGCTTCTCGAAGGCGTTCGCCGCGCCCAGGATGGCCGCTCGCTGATCTACGTGGACGGCCAATCGCCGGGCAGCTCGGACTTCGAGCAAGTCGTGTCGATGGCGAGCGGCAGGGTGGTGGACCAGGGCCTCGGCGCCCAGCCGGCGCCCGTCGAGGAGGCCGGCGAACGAGAGGAAGGGGCCGGCGGATTCGGGGACGAAATCGATGTCTTGTCGTCGATCCCGCTTTTCGAGGGCATGGACCGCTCCCGGCTCAAGCTGCTGACCTTTGCCTCGGACCGCCATATCTACGATCCGGGCCAGGTGGTTATCCGTCAGGGTGAAGTCGGCGAGACCGCGTACATCATACTCGGCGGGACCGCGGATATCATTCTGGAAACCGCCGACGGGCCGACCAATATCGCCACGCTGGGGCGCAATGATCAGTTTGGCGAATTGGCGCTGCTGTGCGAGGCGCCGCGGACCGCCACCGTCATGGCCGGCGAGCCGCTGACCGTGCTCAGCATTTCCAAGGACGTGTTCATCAAGCTGATCGCCGAGGATGCGGAGATGTCGGCCCGGATTACGCGCTCCATAGCGGAGCGGCTGGAGAGGACCACACGCGACCTGAGTGCCGCCTCCACCGTGCGGGACCCGGTCACCAACCTTCCGGACGCCCGTATTTTCCGGGATCGCCTCCGGCAGTCGACGGCCCGTTTCCGCCGCTTCGGCGAGCGGGCCGCTATCCTGAGCTGGACCCTCGACGATATTCACGGCGCCAATGGCGGGTTGCCGGCAGCCGCCCGCGACAGTTTGTTCAAGGAGATTGCCGAGCGTCTGACGGCTTGTACCCAGGAAACCGATACCCGGGCCCGTCTCTCCGAGACCGAGTTTGGACTTATCCTCGGCGCCATGGACCCCGGCGCCGACCCCCTGGCGATGGCTCAACGAACCGTGGATGGCATTGCCCGGCCCGTCGAAGTGGACGGTCACACGGTGAATTTGGGTGATGCGGGAGAAATCAGGTTCCTCGTGCTCGATGATCGGGACGCCGATACTCAACTGGAGGCTTGCCGGTCGGGAGAGGGGCGGGTTCTCGTTCCGTCCGGTATTCCCGCGGAAACCGGGCGGGCGGCCGGGGAGCAGACCGGGGACGATAGCGATCGTCCGGGGTCATGAAGTTGCCGCCGGAGAAGGATTAAGTAGAACCCTATGTCGAACGATCCCCTTGGATATCCTCTATCGAAAATCGGTGCGGATTATCTTCGCTCGGCGATCGGGGCGGCTCTCTGCCTGCTGCCGCTGGCCTTCGGGACTCCGCTCAAGGGCGGCGTGTGGCTGCTGGCCGCGCTGGCCTTGATGTTCGTTTTGTTCGCGGTCCGCACCTTCGCGCGCCAGATGACCAGGGTTTGGGTGAGCGACGAAGGCATTGCCGTCAGCGGCTTCATCAAGCAGATTTTACGCTGGGAGACGTTGAGTGAGGTTACGCTGTCCTACTACTCGACATTTCGCGGCCGGGGAAAAGGTTGGATGCAACTGAGACTTCGGGGGGACGGGCAGACATTGCGGCTTGAATCGTCCCTGGACGGTTTCGACCGGGTCGCGCGATATGCCATCGATGCGGCCCGGCGAAACGGTCTGGCGCTGCAGCCGTCGACGGTAAAGAACTTCAGTGCCATGGGAATCGAGTACTGAGATGGCCGAGCTGTTCGATCAGGACATCCTGACGGTAAATGACCTGAAAGTTGAGTTCCGGGTCCCGTCCGGAGTCGTGAGAGCCGTCGACGGCGTCTCATTCGCCGTGGGGCCCGCGGAAACCGTCGCCATCGTCGGCGAGTCGGGATCCGGCAAATCCACCATCGCCCAGGCGGTGATGGGTATCCTGCCGAAGGTCGCGCGGATCACCGGCGGTCAAATCCTGTTCAACGATCCCGCCCGGCTTTCGGAACGCGGAGACCGGCGGGAAGGGCGTTCGGGCGTTACCGATATTGCCGCGTTGCCGGCGCGCGGACGCGCCATGCAGTCGATCCGCGGCGGCCGCATCTCGATGATCTTCCAGGAGCCCATGACGTCGCTGTCGCCGCTCCACACCATCGGCGACCAGATCAGCGAAGCCAATATGCTGCACTGCGACTCCACCAGGAACGATGCCATCCAGGCGGTGGTCGAAATGCTCCGGCTGGTCGGCTTCCCCAATCCCGAAAAGGCGGTCAAGACCTACCCGTTCGAGCTTTCCGGCGGGCTTCGCCAGCGGGCCATGATCGCCATGGCGCTGGTCTGCAACCCGGCCTTGCTGATTGCCGATGAACCGACGACCGCCCTCGACGTGACGATCCAGGCGCAAATTCTGAAGCTGATGGACGATCTTCAATCTCATTTGAAGATGTCGGTGCTGATCATCACCCATGATCTGGGCGTGGTCGCCAACGTCGCCGATCATGTCGTCGTCATGTACAGCGGCAAGGTCATGGAGTCCGGATCGAGCCGGCTGATATTCGACAATCCCGAGCATCCCTATCTCAAGTCGCTGTTCCGCGCGGTTCCGCACTTCGATATGAAACCCGGCGAGCGGCTGGTGCCGATCCGCGAAATAGAGCACACGACCGGCCACCTGTTGGCGCCCAAGGAAAACGACGGGGCCGGCGCCGGCGATTCCCGGCCCATGCTTTCCGTCAACGGCATCTCCAAGTCGTTCACCATCCGCAAGGAAGGCCTGTTCGGCGGCGGCCAATCGACCATCAAGGCGGTCGAGGACGTGAGCTTCGACATCGCCCGCGGCGAAACCCTGGGGCTGGTCGGGGAGAGCGGCTGCGGCAAAACGACGCTCAGCAAGATCATTATGGGGGCTCTCCGGCCCGACAGCGGAGAGGTCCTGCTTCGGGATGACGGGAAGACGGTCGACGTCACCAAGCTTTCGCCCAGGGAAATGATCCCCTACCGCAGGGTCTACCAGTACATCTTCCAGGATCCGTTCGGCTCCTTGAATCCGAGAATGACCGTGTTCGACATCATCAGCGAACCATTGGTCATTCACGATATCGGCGATCGCGACTATCGGGTGGAGATGGTGAAGGAGTTGATGAATCTGGTCGGCCTGGACCCCCGGTTCCTCAACCGTTACCCCCACAGTTTTTCGGGCGGCCAGCGTCAGCGTATCAGCATCGCGCGCTCGATGGCGCTGAAACCCGATCTCCTGTTGTGCGACGAGCCGGTATCGGCGCTCGATGTTTCGGTTCAGGCCCAGATCCTGAACTTGATGAAGGACCTGCAGGACGAGCTTGGCCTGACCTATCTGTTCGTCTCGCATAATTTGGCGGTGGTCGATTACGTTTCCGACCGCATCGCCGTGATGTGCGCCGGGCAGCTGGTTGAACTTGCCGGCCGGGAAGCGCTGTTCCGCGATCCGGTTCACCCGTACACCAAGGCCCTGTTGGCGGCGGTGCCGTTTCCGGACCTCAACCGCCGCCTCGATCTATCCGCGCTCATGGAGGGAAAAGCATCGGTTCCGGCCGCCTGGCCGGAGCCCTTCACGGTCGGCAACAAGAAACCGAAACTGGTCGATGTCGGGGACGGTCATTTCGTGAGGATGACCGGGGACGCCCCCGAAATAAGGAAGGCATCATGAGAGGATCACCGGGTACGCTTGCCGCCGGCGCATCGTTATGGGCATTTTTGATTTCGGCCCCGGCCCTGGCCGCCTTCGACGAGACCCCTAGCCTGAAGGCCGAGGTCGAGGCCGGTAAATTGCCGCCGGTCGCAAAGCGCCTGCCGGCCGAGCCGTCGGTGGTGAAGTTCGACGGCAAGTCCAAACAGGCCGGCAGGCATGGCGGCAAGCTGAACATCCTCATGGGGCGCGCCAAGGACGTCCGCCAAATGGTGGTGTACGGCTATGCCCGGCTGGTCGGATACGACGAAAAGTTCAATCTCGTTCCCGACATTCTCGAGAGCGTCGATGTCGAGGACGGCCGGCAATTCACCCTGAACCTGCGCAAGGGCCACCGTTGGTCGGACGGCCATCCCTTTACCGCCGAGGATTTCCGCTACTGGTGGGAGGATATGGCCACCGACCCGGATATCTCCCGTCTCGGACCGCCGGCATTCATGCTGGTCAATGGAAAGCCGCCGAAATTCGACGTGATCGACGAAACGACGATCCGTTATACCTGGGACGCGCCGCACCCGAAGTTCCTGCCGCTGCTCGCCGGCGCCCGGCCCGAGTTCATCTACCGGCCCGCTCACTACATGAAACGGTTTCACGCCAAGCATCAGGACGCGGCGAAGCTCGATGGGATGGTCAAGGCCGCCAAGCGGCGCAACTGGGCCTCGCTGCATTTCCGCTACGACCGGCCCTACAAGAACGACAATCCCGACTTCCCGAGTCTCCAGCCTTGGGTCCAAACCACCAAGCCGCCGTCAAAGCGGTTCATCTTCAAGCGCAACCCGTACTTCCACCGGGTCGACGAACGCGGCCGGCAGTTGCCCTATGTGGACGAGGTGATCCTTACGGTGGCGAGTTCGAAGCTCATTTCGACGAAGGCCGGTACCGGCGATACGGATCTTCAGGCCCGCGGCATTGCGTTGAAGAATTTTCCGTACCTCAAGAAGGCGGAAAAGCGGAACAACTACACCATCAAGCTGTGGCCCACCGCCAAGGGCGCCCAGATGGCGCTTTATCCCAATATGAACCACTCCGACCCGGAATGGCGGAGGCTCTTTCGGGACGTGCGATTCCGGCGCGCTCTGTCGCTCGCGATAGACCGCCGGCAGATCAGCAAGCTGATCTACTTTGGCTTGGCATCGCCGACCGGCAACAGCGTCCTGCCGGAGAGCCAGGTGTACAAAAAGAAATACGCCGAACGCTGGGCCGAGCTGGACATCAAGAAGGCCAATGCGCTGCTCGATGAAATCGGGTTCGAGAAAGCGGGGCGGTGGCGGCGGCTTCCCGACGGACGCCCGTTGGAGATCACGGTCGAGACCTCCGGCGAGGAGTTGGAGCAGACCGATATCCTTCGGCTGGTCAAGGACACTTGGGCGAAGATTGGCGTCAAGATGCTGATCAAACCCTCTCAGCGGGAGGTCCTGCGGAACCGGGTCTTCGCCGGCTCGACGCAGGTTGCCGTCTGGTTCGGTCTGGAGAACGGTATTCCGACGGCCGAAACGTGCCCGTCCGCCCTGGCCCCGACCAGCCAGCAACACCTGCAGTGGCCGAAGTGGGGGCAGTATGTCGAGACCAAGGGCAAGGCGGGCGAGCCGGTCGACATGGAGGGCCCAAGGAAGCTGCTGGAACTGAACGAGGCGTGGAACGTCTCGACGTCCAAGGACGAGAAGGCCGGGATCTGGCATCGGATGCTCGATCACTTCACCGATCAGGTCTACACCATCGGTCTCGTCTCCCGGGTTCCGCAGCCGGTCGTGGTCAACGCGCGCCTGCGGAACGTTCCCAAGAAGGCGATCTACAATTGGGAACCGGGCGCGCACTTCGGTGTGTACCGGCCCGATACCTTCTGGTTCGCGGGCAACTGATACCGCCCGGACGGGTAGCGGGGAGACGGGCCTGACATGCTGAACTATCTCGCGCGCAGGACACTGGTGATGGTGGTCACGCTGGCCGTCATCAGCGCGCTGGTATTCATCATCGTAAACCTGCCCGAGGGCGACTACCTCTCATCGGTCATTGCCGAGTTGGAGAGCCAGGGCGAGAGCGTCGATCGGCAGAAGATCCAATTCCTGCGCGAGCAATATGGGCTCGATAAACCGTTGTGGCAGCAATATCTGGTCTGGGTCGGCGGCTTGCTGCAGGGTGATCTCGGCTTCTCGTTCGAATTGGATTTGCCGGTTCAGGACGTATTGGGCGACCGAATATTTCTGACCATCGTCGTCAACTTCTTCTCGGTGCTGTTCATTTACATCGTTGCCTTCCCGATCGGGGTCTATTCGGCGACCCACCAGTACAGCTGGGGCGATTACGGCCTGACCTTCGTCGGGTTCCTGGGATTGGCCACGCCCAACTTCCTTTTGGCCCTCATTCTCATGTATGCCGCCAACCGGTTCTTCGGCACGTCCATCGGGACGTTGATGGCGCCGGAGTTTCTCGATCAGCCCATGTCCTTCGCCAAGGCGCTGTCGATCCTCGAACATCTGGCGGCGCCGGTGATCATCATCGGCACGGCGGGAACGGCGGGCATGATCCGGC
Source organism: Rhodospirillales bacterium (assembly GCA_965221855.1). Classification (GTDB taxonomy): domain Bacteria; phylum Pseudomonadota; class Alphaproteobacteria; order Rhodospirillales; family UBA2165; genus JAJDXO01. The sequence continues at coordinate 393,697 of CBDCSV010000001.1, forward strand.
GGCTGCGCGCGAACCTTCTCGATGAACTCTATAAGCAATATGTGGTGACCGCCCGGGCCAAGGGCCTCGCCGAGGGCAAGCTGCTGGTCAAGTATCCGCTGCGGATGGCGCTCAATCCATTCATCGCGGATATCGGCAACCTGCTGCCGCAAGTGGTATCGGGATCGGTCATCGTCTCCATTGTCATGGGATTGGAGACGGTCGGTCCGCCGCTCGTCCGCGCGCTCCAGAGCCAGGACTTCTTCCTGTCCGGCGCGGTCCTGATGTTCGTCGCGGTGTTGACCGTGATCGGCATGTTCCTGTCCGACCTAGCGCTCGCCGTTCTCGATCCCCGAATTCGCCTGACCGGGGGGGCGGCGAAATGAGCAACGGCAATCGGCATTTCGTCTCCTCGGAGCCGTTCAACCCGCAGCAAATCGAGGCCCTGACGGCCGAGCAGGAAAAATACTTCCTGGCGTCGCAGTGGAAGATGATGTGGTGGCGGTTGAAGCGCCATCGCCTTGCCGTCGCTTCGGGCATCGTGCTGGCGGTCATGTACTTCAGCGTCCTGATCACGGAGTTCCTGGCGCCTTACGAACTGTCGGCCCGGAACGAGGATTTCCTGCATGCCCCGCCGCAGGGCATTCACTTCTTCCATGAGGGCGAATTTGTCGGGCCCTTCGTTTACGGCCTGGATCAGACGCTGAACCTCGAGACGTTGCAGCGGGAGTATTCCGCCAACCGCGACAAGGTACAGCCGCTCAGATTTTTCTGTTCCGGCGATCCCTACCGGTTCTGGGGCATGGTGGAGGCGGATTTCCACCTGGTCTGCCCGGCCGAAGGCGGGACGTTCTTCCTTCTGGGTACGGACCGGCTGGGACACGACATGTGGTCCCGGATTCTCTATGGCGCCCGCATTTCGCTGACGGTCGGGCTGATCGGCATCACCCTCAGTTTCATTCTCGGCATCGTCATCGGCGGCCTCGCCGGCTATTTCGGCGGCTGGGTCGACAATCTGGTGCAGCGGGTGATCGAGATTCTTCGCTCGCTGCCGGAACTGCCCCTCTGGATGGCGCTGTCCGCGGCGCTGCCGGCCAGTTGGAGTCCGATTCTGGTCTATTTCGGCATCACCCTCATTTTGGCGCTGGTCGACTGGCCGGGGCTGGCGCGGGCGGTCCGGTCCAAATTGCTGGCGCTCAGGGAAGAGGATTTTGCGACGGCCGCCACCCTCATGGGCGCGAAGCCGTCGCGGGTCATTGGACGTCACCTGTTGCCTAACTTCATGAGCCACTTGATCGCCTCGGCGACCCTGTCCATCCCGACCATGATCCTGGCGGAGACCGCCCTCAGTTTCCTCGGGCTTGGCCTTCGTCCGCCGATCACCAGCTGGGGGGTCCTGCTCATCGAGGCCCAGAATATCGAGGCCGTGGTGTTGTTCCCGTGGCTGATGACTCCCATGGTGCCGGTGATCATCGTCGTCCTCGCCTTCAATTTCCTGGGCGACGGACTGCGCGACGCGGCCGATCCCTACAAGTAGCCGTCTCGACGGCGGCGGGCGGGCCCGCTAGGTTTCGTCCATGAAATTCGACGATGTCCGCGCCGCATTGGACGGCATTCCGTACCTGGGTGTCGACGAGGGCTGGGAGCTTTACCAGTTCGTCGTCAACCATCGCCCCGAGCGGTGCCTGGAACTGGGCCATGCCCATGGCGTGTCATCGGTCTATTTGGCCGCGGCCATGGAGGAGGAAGGCTGCGGGCATCTGGATACGGTCGACCTGCTCACCGCCGGCGGCCGGGACCCAAATCTCGAAGGGTTGCTCGAAAGGACGGGGCTCGGCGGCCGGGTCACCATTCACCGGGAAAAGAACTCATACACCTGGTTTCTGAAAAAGCGGATCGAGGCGCGTTCCGGGAACGGGGTGTGCGAGCCGTGCTATGACTTCTGTTTCATCGATGGGGCGAAGAATTGGACCATAGACGGGCTGGCATTTTTTTTGGTGGACAAACTCATGCGGCCCGGCGGCTGGCTGTTGTTCGACGACTATACGTGGACGATGGGGAAACATCCCGGCCGGATGCAGAGCGACGGAATTACCGTGCGGAGCCTGAGCCGGGAGGAAGTGTCGGTTCCCCACATCGAGGCCATCTACCGGCTGCTCGTCACCCAGCATCCGGACTACGGGAATTTCGAGGTCCAGGACAATTGGTGGGCCTGGGCGCAAAAATTGGGCGCGGAAGCGGCTGGGACCGACCGGACGATCCGGGAGACCCGGATGAAATGGCATGAACGCAAAGATTTGCGCTCAAACGGCTGACCTCGGTTTTATGGGTCACGGTGGTTGCCAAGCGGCAACACCGTTCACATATAATGGAGTATGAACGAGATCGAGATTCCGGGTAAAAGCAGCGGCCCACCACCGCCAAGGGACAACTGCCCGGTTCCCGTCGCCGGCCCCGTGCTCAAGCCGGTGCTGATTGGCGCGGGCGTGTTCTTTGTCGTCCTCGGCGCCGTCGGCACGGTTGTTCCCGGATTGCCGACGACAATCTTCCTGATTGTTGCCGCGTGGTGTTTCGCCCGTTCGTCGGCGCGATTTTACGGCTGGCTATACAGCCGGCCGCGTTTCGGCCCGTTGTTGATCAATTGGGAACGGCACAGAGTCATCCCGGTCTACGCCAAGGTCCTGGCCATCGGTTCCATGATCGCGAGTTTGGTCTATGTGAGCCTGTTCGTGGCCCAGGATTGGGTGGCGCCGGCATTGATGTTCCTGGTCATGGCGCCGGCCTCCATCTACATCCTCACCCGCGCCAGCCGGGCGCCCGGCTCAGAGCTTGCGTAACCACAGGCTGGTTTCAAGGGCCCCTTCGTTGAGGGGCAGCCCCGCCGCCGCCGTTTCCTCGAAGGAATTTCGCAGCCGCGTCACCGCATAGCGGCTGGAAAACAGAATTTCGTAGGCGCCGCCCTGAAGCAGCAGGGCGACGCCCAATTGCTCGTTGTACCCGCGCCACGTCCAGGTGTCGGGGTAGGGGTCCGGCAATGGAATGTCGTGGATGTGGACCAGAACGCCGGACGGCAGGCGGGGCAGAACGGAGTTGAACAGGTAATCGACATCGGTCCCGGGCATCAGGATGTGGCTCGAGTCGATGAACAAAATGTCCCCGGCGCCGAGTTCCCCGAACAGCCCCGGGGGAACCTCATGGACCAGTTCAGGGACCGTCTCCACATCCAGGCCGTCGATCATGGCGCGCGGTCCCGGATCGACGGCGGTTATTCGGGTCGGAAGAGCTCCGTCCCGGACCGCCCGCGCCATAAAACGGGTGGAGTGGCCGGAGCCGACTTCGATGATCCGTCGAGGTTGGCGTTCGCGCACCATGACATAGGCGGCCACGGCGTCCATCCGGGGGAACCAGTCCTGATCCCATCGAGGTTCCGGTGGACTATTTTCACCAATTTTTTCAATGTCTTCAGCGTATTTCTTGATGTTCGTTAGGAATTCCCGCTGGCGCTCTTCGGCGACCGTGAACAAGTCCTCGATGGCGGGATAGGCGGTCGCGTCCCGCGGCGGCATTTCCGCCGCATGGCGGTACGGAATGAAGTACCCCTTCGGCCGGTTTCCCAGCACCGTCGAGATCGCCATATGGAGGAGCTTGAAAGCGGATCGGGCCAATTCCGGCACCCCGGCCGTTGAAGATGAGAGGGCAGGACGGTGTTGGGAAGCCGCCCATTCCGGCTGCGGCATCCAGTTGTAGATTCTTTTCTTCGTCCCGTGAACTGATATGATTCCGGGCGAACGGGCACGGTTAATTTCTGGGAGCGCGCGGCATGGCCGGGGAGGCGGACGAAGGACGGTTTTTGCGGCCGATCGACGAGATCGGCGCGCTGCTCGACATTCCGGCGGAGGCCCTTGATTTCTACGGGACTCGAAAGGCCAAGCTCTCCTCGAAATTCCTGGATCGCCTCGACGGGCAAACCGACGGCAAACTGATCCTCGTCACGGCGATGACCCCCACTCGCCATGGCGAAGGAAAGACCACCACGAGCATCGGACTGGCGGACGGTCTCTCGAGGATCGGCGAACGGGCGGTCGTTTGCCTCCGCGAACCCAGCCTGGGTCCCGTATTCGGCATGAAGGGCGGCGGGACCGGCGGCGGCAGGTCGACCATCGAGCCGTCGGACGACATCAACCTGCACTTCACCGGGGATCTCCACGCCGTGACCGCCGCGCACAATCTGTTGGCGGCGATGATCGACAATCACATCTATTGGGAAAACGGGGCCGGTCTGGATTCCCGGCGGGTCAGTTGGCCGCGTGTCCTTGACATGAACGATCGGGCCCTTCGGCAGGTGGCTCTCTCGCTCGGCGGGGCCTCGAATGGATTTGCCCGGGAAGGCGGTTTCGATATCACCGCGGCTTCCGAGGTCATGGCCATCCTTTGCCTTGCCGAGGGATTGGATGATTTCACGGAGCGGCTCTCCCGCATCGTCGTCGGCCGGACCCGGCAGCGGGAGATGGTCACCGCCGGAGATATCGACGCGGCGGGGGCAATGGCCGTCCTGCTGAAGGATGCCGTCCGGCCAAACTTGGTTCAGACCGCCGGGGGCACGCCGGCCCTGGTTCATGGTGGCCCGTTCGCCAACATTGCCCACGGGTGCTCGTCCGTCGCGGCGACGCGCGCGGGCTTGAAGCTCGCCGATTTCGTGGTGACCGAAGCCGGTTTCGGCGCCGATCTCGGTGCGGAGAAGTTTATCGACATCAAATGCCGGCTTGCCGGTCTTCGCCCGTCGGCGGCGGTGATCGTTGCGACGATCCGCGCCCTCAAGTCCCATGGCGGGGTGGGATTGAACGACATCGAAAACGAAAACGTCGGTGCCGTCGCCGCGGGGTTTGCGAACCTGGGCCGCCACGCGGAAAACATGAGGAATTTCGGGCTGCCGGTGATCGTCACCCTGAATCGCTTCGCGGCCGATGGAGATGCCGAGGTGGCGAAACTGGCCGAACTCTGCGCCGCCGACGATATTCGCTTCGAGGAGAGCACCCACTTCGCGGACGGCGGAGCCGGCGCGGAAAGCCTCGCCCGCGCGGTCGTCGAGACGACGGCCGGGGAGCCGGCCGAGCCCGACTTCACCTACGATCTGGACGCCCCCATTGCCGAGAAAATCGGCGCAATCGCGCACAAGGTCTACCGGTCCGGCGGCATCGAACTGTCGAGCGCGGCTGCCGCGCGGATTCGGGACCTGGAAGCAGCCGGGTGGGGCAACGTGCCGGTGTGCATCGCCAAGACCCAATTCAGTTTCTCGACCGACCCGAAAGCCCTCGGGGCGCCGGCGGATTTTCCATTCCCGGTGAGGGAAATCCGGCTCAGCGCCGGGGCCGGATTCATCGTCGCGGTCTGCGGCGACATGATGACCATGCCCGGACTGCCCCGGGAACCGGCGGCCAATGGAATCTCAATCGGTTCGGACGGCGAGATCGTGGGGATGTCATAAATCCGGCTAGAGCGTTTCATATTTTGACGGAAGCGTATCCTGCGTTTTTGAAGTAGTTGGCGCATTGCTGTGGCTCGATGGTGTCGATGAGGCTCCCGAGATGGCGCCATAAGTCGTCGATCTCCCGCTTCTGGGCGTTTCTCATCCAGTGCTTGATTTGGGCAAAGGTCTGCTCGATGGGATTGAGGTCGGGGGAATATTTGGGCAGGAGCCACAGCTTGGCTCCGGCGGCACGGATGGCGTTTCGCACGGCTTTTGACTTGTGGCTGCCGAGATTGTCCATGATGACGATGTCGCCGGGCACCAGGGTCGGCACGAGCAGCTGCTCGACGTAGGCGCGGAAGCACACGCCATTGATGGGGCCGTCGAAGACGCAGGGCGCGGTGAACCGGTCGCAGCGCAGCGCGCCGATGAAGGTCAGGGTGTGCCACCGCCCATGGGGGGCAAAGCCGCGGACCCGCTCCCCTTTCGGCCCCCAGCCGCGCAGCGGGGCCATATTGGTCCGGATCCAGGTTTCATCAATGAATACCAGCCGTTCGGGATCAAGCTTTGCCTGCCACGCCTTCCAGCGCCTGCGATGGCGGGCGATGTCCGCGCGCGCCCGTTCAACGGCGAACAGGGTTTTTTTTAAAGCGCAGCCCTTCACGGCGCAGAAACAGCCATACCGTGCTGTGGGATACCCTGACACCCCGAGCGGCCAACTCGTCTCTCAACCGATGCAGCGTCAGATGCGGCTCCTGGTCGATCCGGCCGACAATGAACTCCCGATGGGGCTCAAGAACCCGGCGGCGGTGACCGCCCATCTTGCCGGGCGCAACACTCCCCGTCCGCCGGTAGCGCTGCGACCACTTAACCACGCTCGAAACCGCAACCCCAAACCGAGCCGCTACAGCGCGGCAACTCTCCCCCGCCAAAACCGCCAAAACAACACGCTCTCGCAAATCAATCGAATAAGGTCTCGCCATGAATGCTGGCCTCCTTGCCCAGCATCCATCTTGAATCATGGTTCGCCCATACTTGGGAATCCCTAAAATGATTCAATCAATCTCAAATACGCTCTAGCCCGCCGGGGTCCAATCGAGCCCGATATTCGCCGCGGGCGCCGAGTGGGTCAGCCGCCCCACCGACACGTAATCGACACCGGACGCCGCCACCGCCTTGATGTTGTCCAGGGTGACGTCGCCCGACGCTTCGGTGGTGCAGCGGTTATCGATGATTTCGATGGCCCGGCGCATGTCGTCCGGGCTCATGTTGTCCAGCAGGATGCGCTCCGCGCCCGATTCGGCGGCCTCGGCGACCTGCTCCAAGGTGTCGCACTCCACTTCGACGTGCTTCAGGCCGGCGTCGATGGCCCGGCGAACCGCCTCGCCGATGCCGCCCGCGACCGCCACATGGTTGTCCTTGATCAGCACGCCATCGTCGAGGCGCATGCGGTGGTTGGTCGCCCCGCCCATCCGGGTCGCGTATTTCTCCAACTGCCTGAGGCCCGGAATGGTCTTGCGGGTGTCCAGAAGCACCGTGTTCTCCGGGGCGATGGCGTTGGCGTAGGCCCGCGTGAGCGTTGCGATGCCGGAGAGGTGCTGGACGAAATTTATCGCCGTGCGTTCCGCGGCGAGAAGCTCGCCCGCGGGACCGGAAATCCGGGCCAGGGCGGTTCCCGCTTCAACCGCTTCGCCCTCGGCGACGAGTGTTTCGAATGAAATTCCGGGCGACAGCTTTTCGAAAACCAGCTCGGCGATCCCCAGCCCGGCGACGACAACGGGTTCCCGCGCCGCCATGACGCCCTCGAAATCCATCTCCTCGGGGATGACGGCCCGGGACGTGATGTCGCCCTTGCCCACATCTTCGGCGATGGCCGCATCGACGATCCGGTTGACCTCGTCGGCATCCAGGTCGGCTGGCAGATTGGCGGTCATGAGAATCCCGTGAGCGGCGCAGGAATAGAAACTTGGCCCATGGAAACGGCAAGTCAAGGCCGAGGCGGTGGTTGAGCAAACGGCCCGCATTGGCCAAACTCCCGGGGCACGGTCTGGAAAGGGAGATACGATGCCGGTCATCAAGGAACTCGACGCCCTCAAGGACGAAATGGCGTCCTGGCGGCAGGATATTCACGCTCATCCGGAAACCGCGTTTGAAGAGCATCGGACGTCGGACTTGGTGGCCGAAAAGCTCTCGGCGTTCGGCATCGAGATTGACCGGGGCATGGCGACGACCGGCGTTGTCGGCACGCTGGTCAATGGCGACGGCCCCTCCATCGGCCTTCGCGCCGACATGGACGCCCTCGACATGCCCGAGCAGACCGACCTTCCGTACAAATCCCAGGTGCCCGGCAAGATGCACGCCTGCGGGCACGATGGGCACACGACCATGCTGTTGGGCGCCGCCAAGCACCTCGCGGAGACGAAAAATTTCAACGGCACCGTTCATTTCATCTTCCAGCCGGCCGAGGAGATGGCGGGCGGCGGCCAGGTGATGGTGGAGGAGGGACTGTTCGACAAGTTTCCCGCCGACACCGTCTACGGCATGCATAATTGGCCCAACATGCCGGCCGGCAAAATCAGCATCGGCGAGGGGCCGGGAATGGCATCGGCGGCGAAATTCGAGATCGTCGTCAAAGGGCGCGGCAGCCACGCCGCGGCGCCCCACCAGGGGATCGATCCGGTGGTGATCGGTGCGGAAATCGTCTCGGGACTTCAGACCATCTCGAGCCGGGCCACCAATCCCATCGACGCCATCGTCGTATCGGTAACCCAGTTCCACGCAGGCGACGCAATGAACGTGATCCCCGACCAGGCGGTGCTGGGCGGGACCGTCCGGTCCTTCGCCCTGGATCCGGAGAAGACCATCAAGCCGCGGATCGAGCAGATCGCCGGCGGAATCGCGTCGGCCCACGGCGGCGGCGCGGACGTCGCCTACGAGCAGCTTTATCCGGTGCTGGTAAATAACGGCCCGGAAAGCGAGATCGCCCGTTCGGTGGCGGTTGACGTGGTCGGCGAGGAAAATCTGGAACAGGCCTATCCGCCGACCATGGCGTCCGAGGATTTCGCGTTCATGCTGAATGAGCGGCCGGGCACCTTTGTCCGCCTTGGCGCCGGATTTCCGGACCGGGAAACATATCCGCTCCACAATACGCGCTACGAGTTCAACGACGAGATTCTCCCCATCGGGGCATCGTTTTGGGTGCGGCTGGTGGAGAAGGTGCTGGGCTAGGCGCCAGCGGGATTGGACATTGAGGATTTCCCCGTCGTCCCCGTCTTCGATTGTTTTTGGACAAGATTACCAAATGGTAATCCACCGGACAGGCAGCGGTTAGACGGCAATCGTTAGCCTCAATTCTCGACGGCATTGGAAATCAAGCCGGTTGGCGCTTCCGATGCCATGAAATTCCTTCGATTTCATGGAGAACTGAGATGCGAAAACACCTCTTGCATACACCGAAGTCAAAGCTTCTCGCCCTGACGGCGATCACCGCTCTCGCGACCGGCACCATCGTCGGCGGGATCGCATTCGCCGACCAGTTGGACCGTAAATCCGCGGCGAATTCCGCCGAAGCGGTGAAATCCATTCAGACGGCGTCCGTCCCGGCGATGCCGGTGAATATCGCCGATGTGGTGGAGCGGGTGAGCCCCGCCGTGGTCACCATCCGGGTCGAGAAACGGGCCGCCGGTCCGGCATTCTCGTCCGGCCGGGTGCCTCCCCAATTCGAAGAGTTCTTCCGGCGCTTCTTCGGCGAAGACGGAAGCCGGCAATTCGGAATGCCCGAGATGCCCCAATTCCGAGGCGAGCCGCGCGGTCACCGGGCCCAGGGGCTCGGCTCCGGCTTCATCATCGAAAAGGACGGGCTGATCGTCACCAACCATCATGTCATCGATGGCGCCGACGAAATCACGGTCGTCATGCATGACGGCAAGAAGTACGAGGCGAAGCTCATCGGACAGGATGACAAGACCGATCTCGCGCTTTTGAAAATCGATGCCAAGCGCGATCTGCCGACGGTTTCGTTCGGATCGTCCGCGGATATGCGGGTCGGCGACTGGATCGTGACAATCGGCAATCCTCTCGGCGTCGGCAAGACGGCGACGATCGGAATTATCTCGGCCCGCGATCGCGACATCGGCGCGGGACCGTTCGACGACTTCCTGCAGATCGATGCGCCGATCAACCAGGGCAATTCCGGCGGTCCGGCCTTCAACCTGCGGGGCGAGGTGATCGGGGTAAATACCGCCATCTTCTCGCCGTCGGGCGGCAACGTGGGTATCGGGTTTGCCATTCCCTCGTCGCTCGCCGAGACCGTCATCGAAGACTTGAAGGACGATGGGCGGGTCCAGCGGGGCTGGCTCGGCGTCCACATCCAGGCCGTCACCGAAGAACTGGCGGCGAGCCTCGATCTCGAAGAAGCCGCCGGCGCGCTGGTGTCCCGGGTGACCGATGACAGCCCGGCGGACAAGGCCGGACTGAAGCGCGGCGACGTGATCCTGGAGGTCAACGACAAGACCGTCGAGCGCCTCAAGGATCTGCCCCGGATCATTGGTTCCCTGCAGGCCGGGGACGAGGCCGAGATGGAAATCTGGCGCGACGGCCGGAAGCTTGACATGGAGGTGCGTATCGGAAGCTCGCCCGATGCCGAACCGGTTGCCAAGGCGAAGACCGGCGATGCGCTGGGCCTCGGGTTGGCGGCGCTGGACCCCGAGACCCGCCGCGCCTTCGGGCTGGACCGGGATACCAAAGGCGTCGTGATCACCGCCATCGAGCCCGGCAGCCCCGCGGCGCGCAAAGGCCTCGGCCGGGGCGACGTGATCGTCTCGGTCGCCGGCCAAGCGGTCGAAACCCCGCGAGATGTCGCCGATGCGATTGAGCGGGCGGGGGCCGTCGACCGGTCCGCTGTGCTGCTGCTCGTGGAGCGGCGCGGCAATGAGCGCTTCGTCGCGCTGCCCCTCGGCAACGCCTGATACTGCCTCGGGACGGGGTAGACGGTGTCCGGCGCCCGATTGGGGCCGGGCACCGTCCCGTTCGAGCCCAGGTGAAATCCGCCGAAATTTGAACTACCTTAGTCTCGCCCGAAGAATGAGAGCCGCCATGCGAATTTTGGTGATCGAGGATGATCTGGAAGCCGCCGGCTACATGCGGCGGGGCCTGTCCGAGAGCGGTCATGTGGTTGATCATGCCGCCGACGGCGAGGAGGGCTATGCCCTGGCGGCCGGGGGAGGCTACGACGTCCTTGTGGTCGACCGCATGCTGCCCAGAATGGACGGCCTGAGCGTGGTCAACCGGCTGCGCGCCGAAGGCATGGACGAGCCCATCCTGTTCCTGAGCGCCCTCGGCGACGTCGACGACCGGGTCAAGGGACTGAAGGCCGGCGGCGACGATTATCTCGTAAAGCCCTATGCGTTCGCCGAACTGTTGGCGCGGATCGAGGCGCTCGTCCGGCGCCGCAATCCCGAGCAGGTGGAAACCCAACTGTCCGTCGCCGATCTGGAAATGGATTTGCTGAGCCGCCGGGTCAGGCGTGCGGGCGTGGAGCTCGCCCTGCAGCCCCGGGAGTTCCGGCTCCTGGAGTACCTCATGCGCCATGCCGGCCAGACGGTGACGCGGACCATGCTGCTGGAGAACGTCTGGGACTATCATTTCGATCCCCAGACCAACGTTATCGATGTCCATGTCAGCCGGTTGCGGGCCAAGATCGACAAGGACTTCGGCCGACAACTCCTCCATACGGTCCGGGGGGCGGGGTATTGTCTTCGTGAACCTTCCTAAGCTGTTCAAGACGTCGACCTTCCGGCTGTCGCTGATCTACCTGTCGGTGTTCGGCGCCTCGGTTCTGTTGCTGCTTGGCTTCATCTATTGGTCGACCGCCCGGCTCACCACGTCGCAGACCGACGAGACCATCGCCGCGGAGATTACCGGCCTCGCGGAACAGTATCGCCGGTCGGGGCTGGTGGGGCTCGCCGATGTCGTCCGGGAGCGCAGCCGCAATCAGCGCCAGAGCCTCTACCTGCTGACCGACGGCAACCGGTTCGTGATTGCCGGGAACCTGAACGCCTGGCCCGAGGCGGAGACCCAGCCGGGGGGATGGCTGGAATTTCCCTATCGGCGGCCCATCGGGGGCAGGGTCGAAACTCATCCGGCCCGCGCGCGGCACCTGATCGTTCCCGGTGAATTTCAGCTGCTGGTCGGCCGGGACATTCACGGCCAATCCGAGGTTATCGAGTTCATCCGCACCTCGCTGGCATGGGCGCTGGCGTTGACCTTGGCGCTGGGCTTGGCGGGCGGCATTCTCATGAGCCGCAACCTGCTGCGCCGCGTAGAGGTCATCAACCGGATCAGCCGGGAAATCATGGCCGGCGAATTGGATCAGCGAATCCCGGTCCGGGGCGCCAACGACGAGTTGGACCAACTGGCGCTCAACCTCAACGAGATGCTCGACCAGATCGAGCGGCTGGTGAACAGCCTCCGCGAGGTTACCGACAATATCGCCCACGATCTTCGCAGTCCCTTGAACCGGCTCAGAAGCCGTCTCGAGGTTACGCTCATGGGCGGGGGGAGCGCGGAACAGTTCCGCGACGCGCTCGAGGCGACGATCTCCGAAGCCGATGAACTTCTGGCCACCTTCAACGCTTTGCTGGACATCGCCAAGGCCGAGGCGGGGCAACTGGAGATTTCGCTGGAGACGATCGACCTCGGCCCGTTCATCGACGATCTCGCCGAACTCTATGAGCCGGCGGCGGCGGAGAAGGGCCTCGGCCTCTCGGCGGCGGTTCACGGGAAAATCGGCTTCGCGGGTGACCGGCAACTCCTGTCCCAGGCGCTGGCCAATCTCATCGACAACGCCATCAAGTATTCGGAAACCGGCGGCGCCGTCGTGATTCGCGCCGACCGGTCCGGGGACGCAGTCGAAATCTCGGTGACCGATTCGGGCCCGGGAATTCCCGAAAACGACCGCGAACGGGTAACCCAGAGATTTGTCCGGCTCGAAGCCAGCCGCAACAGTACCGGCAGCGGCCTGGGCCTGAGTTTGGTCCGCGCAATCGCTCACCTGCACGATGGCGAACTGTGCCTCGAAGATGCCCGGCCCGGTGTGCGGGCGTCCCTGCGTCTCCCGTCTCGAAACCCCGAAGAATGACCGTATACTCCGCACATGACCGGCGAGCTCAAATTCCGGCGCGGCTTCGATGCCGAGTATGCGGTGATCGAGACGGTTTCGCCGTTGATCCGGCGCATCGTCGCCCGTAATCCCGGCCCGTTTACCTACAAGGGGACGGGCACCTACATCGTCGGCCATGGAGAGGTGGCGATCATCGATCCCGGCCCGGACCTGGAGGAACATATCGACGCCCAGCTGAGGGCGCTTTCCGGCGAGACCGTGTCGCACATCGTCGTCACCCATACGCACCACGATCATTCCCCGGCGGCCGGACCCGTGCAGGAGGCGACGGGCGCCATGACCTATGCCTACGGCCCCCACGGTTCGGGCCAGACCGGGGACAGCCCGACCCTGGAGGAAGGAGGAGACCGGGACTTCATCCCCGATGTGGAGGTCCGTGACGGCGATGTCATCGAGGGAGAGGGGTGGAGCCTGGAATGCGTCTTCACGCCGGGCCATACCTCGAACCACATGTGTTACGCGCTCCGGGAAGAGAACGCGCTGTTTCCCGGCGACCATGTGATGGGCTGGTCGACCACCGTCGTCTCCCCGCCGGATGGCGACATGGGCGCTTATATGGCGAGTCTTCAGCGTCTCGCCGAACGGGATGAAGCCGTCTATTGGCCGACCCACGGCCATCCCGTGGAAAACCCGAGGCCGTACGTCCGGGCGTTGATCGGCCACCGCCGGCAGCGGGAGACCCAGATCGCCATGTGTATCGAACAGGGGTTGAATCAAATCCCCGAGATGGTTACTTCCATGTACCAGGGGCTCGATGAGCGGCTTGTTCCCGCGGCCCGGCGTTCGGTTCTCGCCCACATCATCCATATGGTCGACACGGGCCGGCTGGTTTCCGCGGGAGAAGTTTCGCCGGATGGGGAATACCGACTGGCGTAAGTCATTTATCAGCGGGGCGGTCACCCACTGTTGCTGATGGAGAGCGCGCGATGAAGAAGATTATCTTGTGGTTCCTTTTGGGCGGCGTCGCCGGCACCGGTTTCGGATTTGCGGTCGGCATCTTCGTGTTCCCGTACCTATTCCAGTCTGAAATAGTTGCCGACGAAGCCATAGCCGGCACCAAGGCGGTGGTCGCGACCGGCACGTTCGTTCACGCAAATCCCTCCGATCCGTTCCATTTCGGCTCCGGCAAGGTGACGGTATTCGCCGACGAGGTTCACCTGGGCAAGGATTTCAACGTCGGCCCCGGGCCGAAGTACCACGTCTATTTGTCGAAGGCGGCCGGCATCAAACGCTCGGCGGACGTCAAGAACGCCGAGTATTTCGACCTCGGCGGGCTTCGCGCCTTCAAGGGCAGCCAGAACTACGCCATCCCCGCCTCGGTGAACCTGAAGGACTTCAAGAGCGTCGTCATCTGGTGCGAGGCCTTCGGCGTCTTGATCTCGCCGGCCATGCTGGACTTCAATAGCTGACCGAGCGACGGACAACCGGGGCGGCCCAATATGGGCGGCCGCCCGCGGGTGCTAATGTCCGCCGCGAACAACGGTCGTTCATCATGGGTGGGGAAAAATGGCTATTGTAGGTGTCGATCGCGTGGTCTTCGGCGTCGAGAGCATGAAGAAGGCGCGGCAGTTCTATACCGACTTCGGGCTCAAGAAGATCAAGAGTTCGCCGAAGCATTCGATCTACGAAGCGTCCAATAAATCCCGCGTCGAGATCTTCCCGCGGACGGCGAAGCACCTGCCGCCGGCCTTCGAGAAGGGCTCCACCATCCGGATTCTGGTCTGGGGCGTCGATACCCGGGACAACCTGAAGGCGCTCAAGGCCAATCTCGCAAGGGATCACGAAATCACCGAAGACAAGGACGGCACGTTCTATGTGACCGATCCGATGGGATTGTGCCTCGGCTTCCGGGTCAGCCGGCGGATCAACGTGAAGCCCGTGATCATTCCGATGAACGGTCCGGAAAACGTCCACCGGGTCGACGAGCGCGCGATCTATTACGACCGCGCCAAACCGGTGGGAATTGGCCACATCGTCTTCAATGTCCCCGACCTGAAGGCGATGGAGAACTTTTACCGCAAGCGGCTGGGATTCCACCTCACCGACCGCTACACGGGCCGCGGCGTGTTTCTCCGCTCGGCCATCCGCGCCGGACACCATCAGGTGTTTTTCCTTCACGACGATGCGCCGGGCCTCAACCATCTGGCCTTCGCGGTGCGCGACGTCAGCGAGATGATCGGCGGCGGCCAGTATATGCAGAAGAACGGCTGGGAAACCGCCGTCGGACCCGGCCGGCATATCGTCTCGTCGTGCTACTTCTGGTATGTCCAGAGCCCCGTCGGCGCCCCCAACGAATATTTCTGCGATGAGGACTTCTGCACCGAGAACTGGAAGCCCAAGAGCTACGACCCCCATCCCGATACCTTCGCCGAGTGGTTCCTGACCGGCTTGCCCAAGGGCAAGCGTCTGCCGCCCACCCGGACCAAGAAGGATGTGAACGAGGCCAAGGGCCGCGTTTCACGGGTCAAGGCGGCGCGGAAACAGTCCGAGGTCAGAGGCTAGCCGGCGGTCGGCGCCTCGCCGGGCGGCAGATACCTCACCTGGCGCCCGCGATCGCTTGCGGGATGAAACGGATATGGCGGCGTCCATGCGATCCGTGCTCGCCGAATCCGTCCCGGCCCGGTAAAACGCTTCCATGAACGACACACCCCCTGCACCGGTCCCCAACCCCGCATTGCGAACCCGCGAGGGCTATGCGACGTGGGTCACCGAGCGAATCCGCTACAACGATCTCGACCCCAACAACCATGTCAACAACATCGCCATCAACCAGTTCTTCGAGGACGGCCGGGTCGATTTTCGTATCGCCAAGATGCCCGGCGAGGCCGTGGATATTCTCGCCGGCTTCGTGGTTGTGAAGTTCACCGTGGAATATGTTTCGGAGTTGACCTACCCGGGTGAGGTGGATGTGGGAACCGTCGTCCTGCGGGTCGGCGGCAGTTCCTACACGATGGGGCAGGGGATATTTCAGGGAGACAAATGTATCGCCGTCGCCGAGACCGTCACCGTGTATGTGGATGGGGAGACCGGGAAGGCGTCGCGGATCGAGGGCGACCTGCGGACCGCGCTGGAGGACAACCTGCCGGCTTCCTAGTCGATCGACCCGACACCGTTGCGCCGTTTGGCGGCCCGTTCCCGTGCCGCGTCCCCGAAGGCCTCGAACAGCTTTTTCGACAGTTCATGTTCGCCGGGCTTCCATTCGGCATGCCATTGCACACCGACGGCAAACGACTTGGCGCCGCCTAGGTTAATTCCTTCGATGACCCCGTCCGGCGATACGGCTTCCACCTCCAAGCCGTCCGCAAGCCGGTCCACGCCCTGACCGTGCAGCGAATTGACCATCACCTCGTCCTTGCCGACGAGGGTATGAAACAGGCCGCCGCTGGTCAGTTTGACGGTGTGTTTGGGACCCATGATTTCTTCGACGGTGACGTCGTCGTCCCGCGGCATCCGGTGGTCCTTCTTGCCGGGCAGCAAATGAATCCGGTAGTGCAGGCTTCCGCCGAGAGCGACGTTCATTTCCTGCAGGCCGCGGCAGGTTCCGAAGACCGGCACACCGGCATCGACGCAGCCGCGGATCAGCGGCAGGACCATGTTGTCCCGATCGGGATCGATGGGTTCGTCGTCGGGAAACGGCGGCCCTCCGTAGTGATGGGGCTCGATGTTCGCCCGCCCGCCGGAGAGCAGCAGTCCGTCGATCTGCGCGCAGGTCCCTTCGACGTCGAGGTCATGCGCGCGCGACGGCAGGAGAACCGGCATCGCTCCGGAGAACACTGCCGCCACCTCCGGGTAGTTCAGGCCGATGTAATGGGCCCGATGACGGCGGCTGGTAAGCTCCATCACGCTGGTGGGAATTCCGACGAGGGGTCTCGGCGCAGGGCTGGACATTCGATTTGGCTATCACTTCAGCGGGGGGGCGGCAAGCACTTGGCGGCTGTCAGGAGGGGTCGGGGGTGATCACCGTCTCGATGGGGCCTTCGGCGCGGCTGTGGATGAACTGATCGAGATAGGGGTTGCCCGCGGCATCCACCTGATCCGTCGGTCCCTGCCAGATGATCCTGCCGTCATGGAGCATGGCGATACGGTCTGAAATCATCCGTGCGCCCGACATGTCCGACGTGATCGACAGCGTCGTGGCGCCGAGCCGGCGGACCCCGTCGAGGATCAATTCGTTGATGATATTGCTCATGATCGGATCGAGACCGGCGGTGGGCTCGTCGAGGAAGACGATCTCCGGATCGCCGGCAATCGCCCGGGCGAACCCGACCCGCTTTTGCATGCCGCCCGAAAGTTCCGCCGGCAACAACTCGGCGACCTCCGGGTCCATTCCCACCTGGGAAAGCTTTTCCACCGCCAGCCGGCGCGCCTCGGTACGCGGCACCCGCCGGCCTTGAATCAGCCGGAAGGCGATATTCTCCCAAATGCTCAGGCTGTCGAACAGGGCGGACTGCTGAAACAGCACGCCGACCCGCCGCAATAGCTGCTCCCGCTCGTCGGGGGTAAGGCCGACGGTTTCCTCGCCGTCGATCTTGATCGACCCGGAATCGGGCGGGATCAATCCGACAATACACTTGAGCAGCAAGGTCTTGCCGCAGGCCGACGGGCCGACAAGCACCACCGACTCGCCGCCGCCGACCTCCAAATCGATGCCGCGCAGCACATGCTCGTCACCGAAGCTTTTGGTCACGCCCTCGAGCTTGATCTTGGGATTTGCCGTTCCGTTCACTTGTCTGGTTTAGCGCGTTTCCCTGGTCATGACCATGGCCGCGCTTATCGGGATTTGTCCATCGGCCGGGCCGAATTAATCGCGTTCCATGCCGGCCATATTCTCCAGTACCGCGCAGACCGAGGCGGTATCGCTGTTCTCCAATCCCTGGGACAGCGCGGCCTTGTAGAGGTCGAGCGTCGCCTTGAATAACGGGGCGGGCGCGCCCACTCCGTCGATGAAAGCGTTGATGATCCCCATGTCCTTGTCCTGGGTGATCATGGTGGCGGACACTTTCGAATCGTAGTCGTTGGCCACCATCATCGGTCCCCGCATTTCCAGCATGCGGGAGTTCCCGGCGCCATCCCGAAGGACGGCCAGCAAGGTCGCCGGGTCCAACCCCGCCTTTTGTCCCAACACCAATGCCTCGGCGGCCGACACGTTGTGGATGGCAACCAACAGGTTGGCGACGTATTTGGTCTTGGAGCCGTTGCCGAAGGCGCCGACATAGTGCGCGTTTCGCGAAAAGCTCTCGAGTATGGGTTTTGCCTTCCGGAAGGCCGTCTCGTCGCCGGACCCGAGTATGGCCAGATCGGCATTGGCGGCTTGCGCGCCGGTGCCGCTCACCGGACAGTCGAGCAGGATGACATCATGGGGCGCGAGGGCATCGAACGCCTTCTGCTTGTCCTCGACGGTGAGGGTGCAGGTGTCGGCGACCACCAGACCGGCCTTGCCCGACGACGCGAGACCGTTCTCCCCGGTCATCACCGTGTGGAAGGCGGCCGGCGAGGGAAGGGAGGTGATCACCACGTCCGCCTGGCGGGCGACGTCGGCCGGAGACCCGGCCCGCGTCAGCCCCTCCTTGGCCAAGCCGTCCAGTTTGCCGTCATCGATGTCGTAGCCGATGACCCGGACGCCGTTTTTCATCATATTCCGGCTGAAGGCCGATCCCATGATACCCAAGCCGATGATGCCCGCCGATTGTCCCATTCCGTCCATCCTCGAAGTTCGATATGGCTTCAAATTCCGGCAATTAGCGTTCAATATTGGGCGAATGTCCACCCGAAGAAGGGTGGCGAAATATGGGACGCATGTGGACGGCCAGGTGGGAGCCTTGGGTCATGGCAAGTGATGATCGTTTAGTCGAAATCGGTGAGCTGCCGGTGCTTGATACCGGCCCCTTTCTCGCGGGCGAGGAAGGTGCGCTGGAAGCGTTGGCGGATCAATTCCGCGATGCGTGCGAGAATGTCGGCTTCTTTTTCATCCGCAATCACGGGGTCGGTGACGACCTGATCGAACGGATATTCGCCGAGACCCGGCGCTTTCACGATTTGCCCATCGAAGAAAAGATGAAGCTCGAGATCAACGTGAACCAGCGGGGCTATATCAAGCCCGGCTTCACCATGGTCAAGCACTCCACCTATAACGAGAACACCAAGTTCGACAGCACCGAAGTGATGGTGTTCGCGACCGAATATCCCGAAGACGACCCCAACCGGCAGGCAGGCAAGTTCTTTTACGACGAAAACCAGTGGCCGGACGATTTGCCCGGTTTCCGGGAAACGGTTCGGGAATACATGACCACGCTGACGAATCTCGGCAAGACGCTGTTGCCGGTTTGGGCGACGGCGCTGGATTTGGAGAAGGACTTCTTCAAACCGTATTTCGAGAACAACTACACCTATTTCCGGATGGCCCACTATCCGCCGGTGCCGGATCTGGGGGACAACGAGTTCGGGCTGGGCCCGCATGCCGATACGGGCTTCATGACCTTCCTGCCGCAGGCCGATGTGGACGGGCTGGAAATTCTCGACGTGGACGGCAACTGGTTCCGCCCGCCGCGCATGGACGACGCCATTCTGGTCAATACCGGCCAATTTCTGGGCCGCTGGTCCAACGACCGGTTCCGCGCCACGCCCCACCGGGTCATTCCGCCCAGGGACACGGATCGCTACTCCATCGCGCTGTTCGTGAACAGTGCGTTCGAGCCGGTGTGCGAATGTCTGCCCACCTGTACCGGTCCCGGCAATCCTCCCAAGTACCCGGCCGAGTCCTACTGGGAATTCTATCGCTGGTACATGGCCAATACCTATCCCCATTACGGCGAGTTCGACGCCGCCGAATAGCCCGGTTCCGCGGACCGAATGCGGCGGAACGCACCGCCTGGAACGTTATCGCCAAGGCTCGATCGCTGCTTTAAGGTGGCGACAGTCTTGGGACTAGGACCCGAGCGAAACGTGGAGAATTAAATGAGCTTAGAAGAAAAACTTGCCGCTATCCGCGAGGCCGGCGCCAAGCGGATGCCGGAGGAAGTTCGGGCCGTTATGGGCGCCGCGACCAAGGAACTGGCGGAATCCGGTATCCTCGATACCTGCATCAAGGTCGGCGACGCGCTGCCGGCCTTCTCGCTCCCCAACTCGCGGGGCGAGACGGTGAATTCGGCCGATCTGCTGGCCAAGGGCCCGGTGGTCCTGACCGTCTATCGAGGGGAATGGTGACCCTACTGTAATGCGGAGCTGTATGCTTTGCAGGAAGTACAGGACCAGATCGAAGCCGCCGGCGCGACCTTGGTGGCGCTTTGCCCCCAGCTGGCCGAAAAGACCCAGGCCATGGTCGAGAAGCATGACCTGACCTTCGACATCCTCACCGACGCCGGCAACGACTATGCCGCCGAGCTCGGCATCAAGTTCCAGGTGCCGGACGAGGTGAAGAAGATTTACGAGGGTTTCGGTCTCGACCTGCCGGGAACCAACGGCGACGACAGCTGGACGCTGCCCATTCCGTCGCGGCTGGTGATCGACGGCTCCGGCGTCGTCCGCGCGGCCGATATCCACCCGAACTACACGACCCGGCCCGAGCCCGAGAAGACCTTGGCCGATCTCGAGGCCCTCGGCTGAGCCGCCGGTTCGAGCGAAAGGAAAAGGCGGTCCCCGGGTCTCGAGCGGGGCCGCCTTTTTTTTCGTCTACGGAAGGGAACTGACGATGGCCTCGGCCTCGTCCGAATCGAACGCCCGGAGCGTGGTCGTCGATAGAAATCCGAGACCACCGAGCGCCAGGGCGAATCTGGCGACGGCTTCGCCGTCCGGCGCCTCGACGATGCCGACCCGGTCATAGGAGCCCATGGTCAGGTAATTGGCCACGATATTCACCCCGCACTTTTCGGCGAGGTCCTCCGCCTGTTTGCGGCGGTTCGGGGTGTCCTTGATCCCCGCCACGCCGTCCTGCGTGAAGTTCATGAGCATGATGAACGTTGCCATAAGTCTCTCCCGGATTAAGTGGTGTGGTGCGTCTCTTGATGTGCGGCATGTCCATCCCCTGGAATGGACGATTGGCCGCTGGTCCCATGCTAACTCAATTCCACGGAATCCTGAACATTCCGTGAGGACTGGAACGGCGCCTGGTGGCGTTCTATGATCAGGTGTCGACAACCGAGCCGCCGGAAGCGTTCCATGAAGCGCCTCGTCCGACCACTGACCGCATTTATGCTCGTTGCTCTGGCCTTTGCGCCCGAACCCGCGCCGGCAAGCGAGAAGGGCCGGAAATGCGATGGCGAGCAGGTTGTGGTGACTCAAATGGGGCTGACCATCCCCCGAATCGTCCGAGAGGTATCGTTGCGTTGCGATCCCGAGGTCGGCCTGCACGTCGGTGAGGCAGGCTGTTCTTGCCGGGTGGAGATGCGGATGTCGCTCTTCTGGCCTTCCGGCGCGGTTCAGACCTGATCGTAAGGCTGCGGGACACCACCGGTGAATTCGGTCTTCCCGAAAAGAAATTCATCAGGATGCCGCTCAAAGGGCTGCCCATGGAGCAGCGGGATTTCGCCGTCTATCGGTCACTGCCCGAGGACCGAAAATTCGGCAGGGGTCCGCCTCCGCTCGCGATCAACCCCGTCTTTCGTTTACGGGAACCCGTGCCCGGAAAAATCAGGGTCTCGGTCGTGAATTTGAATCCCCCTCCAAGCCCGGCACCCCGGCTGTTCCTAGACCGCCTTCGTGAGCTGTTTGAGCAGTAGGCCGGCGCCGTCGCCCTCCAGCGACCACTCGTAGCGGGCGGCGTAGCGCTGAACGTCGAAGATTTGGAACGCCGCCGGCAGGTCCGCCGCCGGGATCTTGGTGATCTCCTCCACCTCGGACGCCGTGAACTCGGATTTCTCCGGATGACGCAACAGCCAGCAAAGGGCCGGCCAGCCGGTGAGGTCGCCGAGCCGGCTGGGTTCGGGCTCGAACTTGCCCTTGTCCTCCGGCGCCCCTTCGATCTCGACGCCGTTCCAGAACGCCACCCGGTCCTTGATTTCGGCGGCCTGCTCGTAGGGCTCATCGTAGTACCAGGCCGCGCCTTCGTTGGCCGCCTCGCCCACCGTGACGTCATAGTAATCGGCGAAGCCCTTCCAATGGCAGAAGGTGCGGGGGCTGTCGCTCTTGGTCAGCACGCCGTCCTTCACCGAGCCGATGGGGAAATAGGGGTTGGCCTCGACCATGACGATGTCGTCGCTCTCGGCGATCACCTCGCCGTTCCAAACAGCCTTTGCCATCGGCGGACCTCCTAGTCGTTGAAGAAGGCGAGGGTGCGGACCTCGATGCTTTCCCGGGGTGCGACGCCTTCGGGGGCCGCGATGCGGGCGGCGCCGTGGGCGTTGAAACGGGTACGGTCGGTCTCGGTGTCGAAGCACTTGATCAGCACCGCCTCGCTCATGGTCATCTCGGGGAAGAAGTACCATTTCTGGCCGTCCGAATGGGCAACCCGGAAGGTTTCGCCCCGCCGATAGGTGTAGATATGATCCGCGGCGATCAAATCGCCCTCGCCGAGGGTCGTGGCATCGCAGAGAACCAGGGGATCGGTCATCACCGGCTCCATGATGGGCCGCCAGACATTGACGCTCACCACCCGGCGGGTCAGCCGGTCTTCGGCCTCGTCCTCGGGAAAGATGTCGTGCACCCGCTTGCGTCCCGACCAGTCGGTGAAGTCGTTGTGGACCGACGGCACCGGCGCGCGGACATCCATCTCCTTGCGCTTCGCCTCGTCCTGAACCCGGATGGTGTGGTCGATGACCACGATCTCGTCGGCGCCGGTGTGTTCCTTCACGATGGCCATGCATTCGTCGTAGTAGGCGCCCTTGACGGCGTCCTCATCGTAGAAATCGGTGGTCGCCGTCGTGCTGTCGAGCAGTATGAAGCCTTCCTTGTCGAGGCTGAGTTGATCGCGGATCAGGCGCCCGTTGTGCAGCTCCACCTGACGGTCTTCATACTTGCCGGTGGCGCGGGTCGGATCGTTGACGTCCTTTTCCGGGTAGGTGACCGGCTTTTCGCCGATATCGACGGCGAAGGTGAGAGTCCCCGTGATGGTTTCCGGCTGGTCGAGCATCTTCCGTTCCTTCTTGCGTGGAGGCGGCGAAAAGTCTACCTCCTGAGCAGATAGTCTCACAATATCACTTACGCCAGCCTGATCGGCCAGCTTGATCGGCCACATTGATCGGCTGGGGGACAGGGAATCCAGGAAATGTCCGAAAAGCGTACGCTGACCCAGGTTCACGCCGGCATGCCCACTTCCGACGGCGCGGGAGTCCAGCTGACCCGCATGATCGGCACCCCGTCCCTCGACATGGTCGATCCGTTTCTCATGCTCGACAGGATGAACAACGACGACCCGGACACCTACATGGCGGGGTTTCCGGACCATCCCCACCGGGGGTTCGAGACCGTGACCATCATGTTCGAGGGGCTGGTGCGGCATAGGGATTCGGTGGGCAACGAGGGCGTGCTGGGCCCGGGCGACATCCAGTGGATGACCGCGGGCAGGGGCATCATCCACTCCGAGATGCCGGAGATGGTCGAGGGCCGGCTGCGCGGCTTCCAGCTCTGGGTCAATCTGCCGGCGGCGCTCAAGATGACCGAGCCCCGCTATCAGGATATTCCGGCGGGCGACGTGCCGTCGGTGGATGTCGAAGGCGGCGTGGTCCGGGTGTTCGCCGGGGAATATGACGGCGTCACCGGCCCGGCCCGGGCGCATACGCCGATCCGTCTGCTGGACGTGACCCTGGAGCCGAACGCCGGCTGGGCGGCCATGACCGATACCGGCAACGGCCTCTTCATGTGCGTTCATGAGGGATCCATCACCGCCGCGGACAATTTGGGACGCGATCGGCAGGCGCCGGCGCCCTCGGTGGCGGTGTTTCACGGCGAAGGCGAGGCCGGCGTCACGGCGGGACCCGGCGGCGCGCAAATCCTCTATTGCGAGGGCAGGCCGATCAACGAGCCGGTGGCCCGCTACGGACCGTTCGTGATGAACACCCATCAGGAACTGGAGCAGGCCGTGCGGGATTACCAGTCGGGCGCGCTGGCTTAGGCTCCATGCTCGGGATCGAGTTTGCCGCCTACGTCACCTACGTCCTCGCCTGCATCGCCGGCGGCGTGTGGCTCGCGTTCTCGAAACGCTAGTCACATTTCCAGCGGCTTGCCCTCCAGCCATGCCCTGCCGTGCGCGTAGAGCGCTTCGACTTCCGGCCCCTTGAGGCCGGGCATGTCCCGCTTGACGTCGTAGCCGAGGCCGGCCTGCAAATAGGCCAGGTGCCGGTAGCCGGCGGGATAGCCGTCGAGAATGGATTGATCCAGCGTGAGCGTCGCGTTGGGGTCGAGAGGCGTGATCCAGTCCTTTTCGTAGATCGGCTGGCGCACCACGAACCCCCACTTGCCGTCCCGCTTTTCCAGGAAATCGTAAAACCGGCCGAGACAGACCACGTCGCACCACACCCCCTCGACCTCGGCCCGCTGGTTGATGGTCATCTTGGTCTGCGCGATGGCCCGGTTGCCGGCGATATCCGCTGTGGTGCCGCCCAGAAAGTGGATGATGCTGACGTCGCTCTCGAACACCTTCCTGGAGCCGGCGATGAACGTATCGCGATCGGCCTGAAGCCAGGTCGCCATCATCCGCCCGTCATCGTGCCAGACCGTGCGGAACCGCTCCCAGTCACCCGAATCCCGCCATATGGCCCAGTTTTCCACCAGCTCGCGGATCGTAAGGCGCTCGATCATCTCGTCGCTCATCGGCATCTTTTCGTTCTCCCGTGGTTCACCGGCTTCGCTTATAGAGGCCGCGCGCCTCCGCCGAAACGCGGCTCTCCCGGATGTCCGCCGGGCGGCTTGATAATCCCCACGAGCCGCCTACAGTACCGGCCAACCCGCAAACGAAGTCCCTGGAGGGAAAATGGCCCGAGCCCGACTGAAGGAAGTGGTTACCGCTTCCACCCGCACGGCCGTCGCCGAGAGCGGCGGCGGCGTCCAAAGCAGGATCACCACCTCGACCGGTCACGCCTGGATCATCGACGAGCCGCCGTCCCGGGGCGGCCGGGACGAAGGGGCCGCCCCCCTCGAGCACTTCACCGCCTCGTTGGCGTCGTGCCAGATGGTTCAGGTGGTGAAGGTCGCCGAGGCCATGCGCTTCAAGCACGGCGCCATCAGGATCACCGCCGATATCGGCACCAACATGGTGGTCCGCGACGAGGAGAAAAACCTGCTTTTGCGCTTCACCGAAGCGGAAATGACCATCGACATCGAAACCGAGGAGCCGGACGCCAAACTGGAGCGGCTGGCGGTCCTGGCCGAGGATCGCTGCCCGGTCGGCACGCTGCTGGGCGACGGCGGCATCGAGGTGAAATGCACCTGGAACCGGCTGCCCCTCCCGGAAGCCGTGCCGGCGAACGCCTAGTCCGCATTTCCAGCCGGGGTTACCGCCCGCGCCGCGTCCAGGCGGCCGAACGGCAAAAAAACCGCCGAAAACGGCGGCTGCGGTTCGAACGGCTGGACCGATGCGCACGGCTCCCGATCCTAGGAAAAAACCATACCATATCTGTCGCATATGTCGCAAGCTTTTTTTTATTTTTTTTCAAAAAAATATGAAATTTTCGTAAAACCACGGAAAACCGGGAAAAACAGCGGCAAAAAAAGGTGCCGAGACATGGAAGTTGTTGTCCATACGGCGCAAACGGCCGGTCTTGGAATTAAATATTCAGATTATGCTAATTCAATGGGCTGATGGAAGAACCCGGCCCCCCGGCAGCGCCGCGCGGACCATGACCATTGTGACGAATGCGGCCTAACCCCGGCGGTGGGCGAGGGCTTCCCGCCGGGCAACATAGACCGTGCTGGCGAAAATAACCGCGGCGCCGATCCACACCCACATATCCGGGACCTGATCGAAGAACATGAACCCGATCACCGCGACCATGGGTATCCGAATGAAAAGCACCGGCGAGACGATGCTCGCCTCGGCGTTGATATAGGCCTTGGATAGGCTGAACTGCGCCCCGAAGGACAAGGCCGCCATCGCCAAGATCCATGGCCAGTCGGACAGCGCCGGTGTGGTCCAATGCATGATCGCCAGCGGCAGCAGGAGCGGCACCTGGATGGCAAAGCTCAGGAAGACGATGGAAATGGTGCCGTCGGTGCGGGCGACCTTGCGCAGGAAGGCGTCGCTGAATCCGTAAAAGGCGGCGGAGGCCACGGCCGCGGTCATTCCCAGGCTGATCTCGATGACGCCCGGCTGCAGGATGACCAACGCGCCCGCGAACCCGATCATCACCGCGGCCCAGCGGTGAGGCCCCGGCCGCTCGTCCACCACCAGCATCGCGAATATGATGGCGAAAAACGGTATGGTCGATTGCAGGGTCAGCGACTGGGCAAGCGGAATCAGCGTGACCGCCCAGAATGCCAGGACGAGCGCCACCGCGTTGGTGACCACGCGGATCAGATTGGCGATCGGCTGGCGGGTGCGAACGCTCGACAGTCCGTGGCGAAGGATAACCGGCAGGAAGACCAGCGTCCCGAAGACTTGGCGAAAGAAAGCCTGTTGGAAGGCGTGGATATCGCTGTTGTCGGACAGGTGCCGGACCACGCCGAACGAGACCGAGAAGAACACGGCCGCCGCCGCCATCCACAGGATGCCGCGCAGGGGTGACTGCTGGTGGAGGTGGCCCCCGGACGCGGGTTGGTTCATCGGTCTCTCTGAACGGAGTTTCGGCTGGACGGGAAGCCTAGGCCGATCGGACACGGCGGGCAATGAAGTCCCGCCCGAAGAGACCGGCGAACGGAACGGAAGCGGGCGGCGCCCGCAACATTGCGATCAGGCTAGCCGGGCTTGTCCGTCGGCACGGTCCGGACCCCGCTAAGGCGGTGGCGGAGTTCCGGAAGACCCGCCACCGCAATGCCGCGCCGTCATCAGAGCGGTTTGCCCAAATCCTCGAAATACTGGCGCGTGACCTTGAACACCATCGGCGCGAGCAACAGCAGGCCGATCAGGTTGGGCACCGCCATCAGCCCGTTGAGCGTGTCGGCCAGGTTCCACACCAGGTCCACCTTCACATTGGCGAAGGCGAGAGCCGCCAGCACCCACAGCGCGCGGTAGATCACGAGGCTCCGTTCCTTGAACAGGTACTGCCAACACCGCTCGCCGTAATAGGACCAGCCGAGGATGGTGGTGAAGGCGAACACCGCCAGCGCGATGGTGACGATGTACTGCCCGCCCGCCATCGAGGTCTCGAAGCCGGTCGAGGTCAGCACCGCCCCGGTCAGCCCGCCGCCGTCCGAGCCGGTCATGACCCAGGCGCCCGAGGTCAGGATCACCAGCGCGGTCATCGTGCACACCACGATGGTGTCGATGAAGGTGCCCAGCATGGCGATGATGCCCTGCCGTACCGGGCTGTTGGTCTGCGCCGCGGCATGGGCGATGGCGGCCGAGCCAAGCCCCGATTCGTTCGAGAACACGCCGCGCGCGATGCCGAAGCGGATCGCCGCCGCCACCGCCGCCCCGGCAAAGCCGCCGGTCGTCGCCGCCGGCGTGAAGGCGTGGGTGAAGATCAGCCCGATCGCGCCGGGGATCGCCGTCACGTTGATCGCGAGGATCACCAGCGCCGCGCCGAGATAAAGCACGATCATCGCCGGCACCAGCTTTCCGGCCACATCGCCGATGCGCCGGATGCCGCCGATCACGACGACGCCGACCAGCGCCGCGACGACCACCCCGGTGGACCATTCCGGTATGCCGAAGCTGTTGTCGAGCGCGGCGGCCATCGAGTTGACCTGGACCGCGTTGCCGATGCCGAAGGCCGCCACGGCGCCGAAAATCGCGAACGCCAGCCCCAGCCACTTGCCGAGTTCGGGCGCGAACTCGCCGACGCCGTTGCGCAGATAGTACATCGGCCCGCCGACATACTTGCCGTTCGCGTCGACCTCGCGATAGGTGACCGCGCACACCGCCTCGGCGTATTTCGTGGCCATGCCGAACAGCGCGATCAGCCACATGTAGAAGATGGCGCCCGGGCCGCCAAGCGCGATGGCGGTAGCGACGCCGGCGATGTTTCCGGTGCCCACCGTGGCGGACAGTGCCGTCATCAGCGCGTTGAAGGGTTTGACCTCGCCCTCGCCCGTCGCGCCGTCCTTGTCGAACAGCAGGCGGAACCCGTACCCCACCTTGCGCCACGGCATGAACATGAGGCCGAGGGTGAGCAGCACGCCCGTCACCCCCAGAATGCCGAGCATGGGCGGGCCCCACGCGAACGCGTTAATCTCGTTGATGATTGTGTTTAACCGGTCCATCCCATCCCCCGTCGTTTCCCTGCTACAGTCGAACGCCGCGTCGGCGCACTATTCCGGTCTACCGCGCCCGTGGGGACTCCTCCACCTGGAAGGCTAGAGCGTTTCATATTTTGACGGAAGCGTATCCTGCGTTTTTGAAGTAGTTGGCGCATTGCTGTGGCTCGATGGTGTCGATGAGGCTCCCGAGATGGCGCCATAAGTCGTCGATCTCCCGCTTCTGGGCGTTTCTCATCCAGTGCTTGATTTGGGCAAAGGTCTGCTCGATGGGATTGAGGTCGGGGGAATATTTGGGCAGGAGCCACAGCTTGGCTCCGGCGGCACGGATGGCGTTTCGCACGGCTTTTGACTTGTGGCTGCCGAGATTGTCCATGATGACGATGTCGCCGGGCACCAGGGTCGGCACGAGCAGCTGCTCGACGTAGGCGCGGAAGCACACGCCATTGATGGGGCCGTCGAAGACGCAGGGCGCGGTGAACCGGTCGCAGCGCAGCGCGCCGATGAAGGTCAGGGTGTGCCACCGCCCATGGGGGGCAAAGCCGCGGACCCGCTCCCCTTTCGGCCCCCAGCCGCGCAGCGGGGCCATATTGGTCCGGATCCAGGTTTCATCAATGAATACCAGCCGTTCGGGATCAAGCTTTGCCTGCCACGCCTTCCAGCGCCTGCGATGGCGGGCGATGTCCGCGCGCGCCCGTTCAACGGCGAACAGGGTTTTTTTTAAAGCGCAGCCCTTCACGGCGCAGAAACAGCCATACCGTGCTGTGGGATACCCTGACACCCCGAGCGGCCAACTCGTCTCTCAACCGATGCAGCGTCAGATGCGGCTCCTGGTCGATCCGGCCGACAATGAACTCCCGATGGGGCTCAAGAACCCGGCGGCGGTGACCGCCCATCTTGCCGGGCGCAACACTCCCCGTCCGCCGGTAGCGCTGCGACCACTTAACCACGCTCGAAACCGCAACCCCAAACCGAGCCGCTACAGCGCGGCAACTCTCCCCCGCCAAAACCGCCAAAACAACACGCTCTCGCAAATCAATCGAATAAGGTCTCGCCATGAATGCTGGCCTCCTTGCCCAGCATCCATCTTGAATCATGGTTCGCCCATACTTGGGAATCCCTAAAATGATTCAATCAATCTCAAATACGCTCTAGCCGCAATCCGGATCGATGTCCATAAATCTCCGCGCGCCGCCGTTCGCGGCCCTTATGGCCGCGGACGCGGCAGGTGACGACGGCGAGGGTTTTGACCAAGGCCGGCGCGGGTTCCGGCTAGCTGGTGAACGCCTGGATGCCGGTGATGGCGCGGCCGAGGATGAGGGCGTGGATGTCGTGGGTGCCCTCGTAGGTGTTGACCGTCTCGAGGTTCATCACATGCCGGATGACATTGAACTCGTCGACGATGCCGTTCCCGCCGTGCATGTCCCGCGCCGTCCGCGCGATGTCGAGCGCCTTGCCGGCGTTGTTGCGCTTGAGCAGCGAGATGACTTCGGGCGCGCACCGGCCTTCGTCCATCAGCCGTCCCATGCGGAGGACGCTTTGAAGGCCCAGGGAAATCTCGGTCTGCATGTCGGCGAGCTTCTTCTGGATCAACTGGTTGGCGGCGAGCGGCCGGCCGAACTGGGTGCGGTCGAGGGTGTATTGCCGGGCCGCATGCCAACAGAACTCGGCCGCCCCCAGCGCCCCCCAGGCGATGCCGTACCGCGCCTTGTTGAGGCAGCCGAACGGACCGGAGAGACCGGAGGCGTTGGGCATCAGGTTCTCTTCCGGCACCTCGACGCCGTCCATGACGATCTCGCCCGTGGGGGATGCCCGGAGGCTGAATTTTCCCTCGATCTTCGGCGCCGACAGCCCGTCCATGCCCTTTTCGAGAATAAAGCCCCGAATGTGGTCATCGAGCTTGGCCCAGACCACGAAAACATCGGCATAGGGGCTGTTGGAGATCCACATCTTGTTGCCGGTGAGCTTGTAGCCGCCGCCGATCTTCTCGGCGCGGGTTTTCATGCCGCCGGGATCGGAGCCGTGATCGGGCTCCGTGAGGCCGAAGCAGCCGACCAGCTCGCCGGCGGCGAGGCCGGGCAGGTACTTCCTGCGCTGCTCTTCGGAGCCGTAGGCGTGGATGGGATGAATGACCAACGAGGACTGGACGCTCATCGTCGAGCGGTAGGCGGAATCGACGCGCTCCACTTCCCGGGTGGTGAGCCCGTAGCAGACGTGGTTCAGGCCGGCCCCGCCGTATTCCTCCGGCAGCGTGGCGCCGAACAGACCGAGTTCGCCCATTTCATGGATGATGTCGCGGTCGAAGGTCTCGTTGCGGTTGGCCTCCAGGATGCGCGGCATGAGCCGTTCCTGGGCATAGGACCGGGCCGTGTCGCGGACCAGGCGTTCCTCTTCCTCCAGCTGATCCTCGAAGAAGAACGGATCGTCCCACTGAAAATCCACCTTTCGGGCGCTCACCGTCTGGTCCATGGCTACTCTCCTCCGGCGGGGATCACCGCCGTCGCCTCGATCTCGATCAGGGCTTCATCTTCCAACAGGGCGTCGACGAATACCAGCGCCATCGCCGGGTAGTGATCGCCCATCAAGTCCCGCCAAATGGGACCGAGCGCCTTGCGCGCGGCCAGGTAGGCGGGCTTGTCGGTGCAGTAGGCGGTCATCCGGCAGATATGCTCGGGTCCTCCGCCGGCTTCCGCCAGCACCGCCAGAATGTTCCTGACCGCCTGGCCGAACTGTTCGGCCAGGTCGCGGGTTTCGAACTTCTCCTCCGCCGTCCAGCCGACCATGCCGGCGATGAACACAGGCCGGCCGTTCGCCGGTCCGGCGATGCCGTTGGCGTAGCCGACCGGCTGTTTCCAGCCGTCGGGCAACAATTGTTCAAATTCGCTCATGGTGCCCTTCGGGCCTAAAGAGGCAGAAAAACTAGTCTCTTCGGCGGAATGGGTAAAGCGTGAGCTTCAGTTCTCGATTTTCTCAATCGATCTTTGACGGTTATCCGGGGCGCCTTCTATATCAGTCGAATGTATTTTCGTCTTCCTTGAGAAAAATTAAGTGGATTAAATGAAAATGAATCAATCAGTTACGATAATCTTCCAAGATTTTTTTTATGTATATTTGTCAGAAAAATAATATTATTATCTAACAAATATAAGGAAGGAAACATCGTGCGTTCCACCGTTACCGATAGGATTCTTCGCCGGATTCGCGGCAAGGGCCGCGGGTGGGTCTTCATTCCAAAAGACTTTTTGGATTTCGGCAGCCGCGCGGCCGTGGATCAGGCTTTGTCGCGCCTTGTTCGTGCAGGCAGGATTCGCCGAATTGCGCATGGGATATATGACTTCCCGAAGGTCAGTAAGCGTCTCGGCGTACTCTCCCCGCCCGATGTCGGCGTCGCTCGGGCGATTGCGAGGAAATCAAATAGCAATTTGTATGTATCCGATGCAGAGGCCGCCAACGCTCTTGGGTTGACGACCCAACTATCCGCAAAGCCCGTCTACCTTACGGATGGCCCGTCAAGGAAGTTGCAAATTGGCAATCGCCAATTCGTATTTCAACATACGAGAAGTGTCGGTTCCGGGTACAAGGATAAGTGGGTTCAATTTGCTCGACAGGCTTTGAATTTCGTTGGACGAGATGGTTTCGACGACCAGGTGGCTGACAGAATTCTGCGGATTGCCGACTCTCGGCAGGCGACGGATCTCTTGCTCAAAAATGTTCCATCGTGGGCTCAGAAAAAGTTCCTTGATCGGCTGAACGCCCGGGACTCGGCTCCAACCGAAGGCGCGGCAAGTGGATGAGGTCGCGGGGTGGTCCCCGGATGATCGCCGCGATCTATTCAGCGAGGTTTCGGCGGCAAGAAACCTGAGAGCCGAAATCATCGAAAAAGATTTCTGGGTGTGTTGGGTGCTTAGACGGCTATTCACCGATCTCGATCCCGGCATACCCCTTATCTTCAAGGGTGGAACTTCCCTTTCGAAGGTCTACGACGCGATAAAACGATTTTCGGAAGATATCGATCTCTCGATAGATCGGAGCCATTTCGGTTTTTCGGAGAAAATGGACCCGATGAATGAAGATCTTTCCGGCAAGGAGCGAGCGCGTCTACTGAATCAAATTGTCGCCACGTTGAATGAACACGTGGAGAAGGTATTGGTGCCCAAACTCCAGGGAATCATGGCTGGGCTTCTGGGTGAAGATGGCTGGGCGCTGAAGTTATCTGAATTTGATCCGGCGACGATACTCTTTCACTACCCCATAGCGACGAATTCGGTTGACGAATCAAATTACCTTCAGCCGGCGGTGCGTCTGGAGTTCGGGGCGCGTGGCGAAACCTGGCCGTCGGATAAGCGCTCGGTCACACCTTATGCGGCGGAAGCGTTCCCGGACCAATTCGAGAAGCCCGATACGCCGGTCACGGTCCTGAGCGCCGAACGGACCTTCTGGGAGAAGGCGACCATCCTGCACGCGGAATTTCATCGGCCCGAGGCCAAGGCCGATGCCGACCGGCAATCAAGGCATTACTACGATCTGGTCATGCTGGCGGCGACTGCCATCAAAACCGAGGCGTTGGAGAACATCGATTTGCTGTCCGCGGTCGCCGAACACAAGCAGGTATTCTTCCGGTCGGGATGGGCCAACTATGAAGCGGCCCGGCGCGGATCATTGCATTTGGCGCCCCACGACGACCTGCGAATCCTGCTTGAGCGGGACTACAAGACGATGATCGACAATGGGATATTTTTCGACGACCCGCCGGAATTCGGCGAACTCATAACCCGGCTCACGAGTCTCGAGGACGAAATAAACGCCTAACGAAACGGCGAGCGGTGCTCAGCCGGCCAATTCCTCCGTCAGACGGCGGGCCAGGGCGCCGACGACACGGCGGCGGTACCAGGGCGCGACCGTCGTGGTCCGCATGGGCTTGGCCTGCTTGCGGACCAGTTCACGGATTTCATCGAGCGCCTCGCCGGTGAGTTCCCTGCCCACATAGGCGTCCGTGCCCTTGACGATCTGCGGGTAGGGGTTCACCGCGGTGAGCGCGACGACGAAGTCCTTCACCGTCTTTCCGTCCATCTCCAGCCGGACGGCGGCGCCGGCCAGCGGAAAATCGATGGAGCCGCGGACCCGGGCCTTTTCGTACCTGGAGGGCGATCCGGCCAACGCCTTCGGCAGGTGGACCGCTGTCAGCATGTCGCCGGCCTCGAGGGTCAGGTGCGCCATGCCGTCATTGCGGTAGAGACCGGTGAGCGGCATCCGCCGCCGCCCGTTGGGGCCCGCCACATCGATTTCGGCTTCGTAGACCAGCATGGAGGGCGCCACGTCGCCCGAGAACGCCGCGAAGCAACGCTTGCCGCCGGGCGCCACATGGCAGGTATCGCCCCGCTCCTTGAGGCAATAGTCGTTGGACTGCCGCCACCATTCGGACTGGTTATAGAACAGGCATCTGGTGTCGAGGCAGAGATTGCCGCCGACGGTGCCGTACTCCTGGTGGGTCGGTCCCGCCACGGCCCGGGCGGCGTCCGCGACCGCCGGGTAATCGCGGAGCACGTCCTCGCTGGATTGAAGTTCCTTCAACGAGACACCGGCGCCGATGTGCAGGCCGTCGCCGTCCGGGAGGATGGATTTCAGCTCCTCGATGGCGGTGATGTCGATCAGGTGCTTGGGCTGCTCGATGCCGCGCCGGACGTTGACGATCATGTCGGTGCCGCCGGCGACGAACAGGGCATCCGATTCCTCGGCGCGCAGCTTGACCGCGTCCTCGATATTGTCGGGGCGGTGGAGCTTGAAGTCGGGCATGTATTCCATCGGACTGCTCCTATTCCGCCGCCACGGACGAGTCTTGGGCGGCGGCGACCCGCTCCTCGGTTTCACGCGCCTCGATCAGCTCCATCAGCCGGTCCGGCGTGACCGGGAGATCGATGGGCCGCACGCCCAAGGCGTCGGCGATGGCGTTGGTGTAGGCGGGGATGAACGCCGCGAGGGACGTTTCGCCCGCCTCCTTGGCGCCGTAGGGGCCGTTGGGGTCGACGCTTTCGACGATATGGGTGTCGATGGGCGGCGACTCGACGATGGACGGCACCCGGTAATCCAGCATATTGCCGGTGATCGGCAGCCCGTTGTGGAAGCGGGTGCCCTCGCAGAAGGCCTGTCCCATGCCCATCCAGACCGAACCCTGGATCTGGCCTTCGACCGAGAGCGGATTGAGCGCCCGGCCGACATCCTGCGCGACCCAGACCTGTTCGACCTCGACCTCGGCCGTGTCCGGATCGACGGCGACCTGCACCACCTCGGCGGCATAGGCATAGGCCATGGAGCCGCCGATGGCGCCGCCCCGGAACTTCTTGGTGCCGTGACTTTCGGGGAGAGTGTCGAAGTTGCCCTTCACGGTGATCGTGCCGGTGCCCTCGAGAGCCGCCATCACCACTTCCTCGAAGGTCAGGCCCTCGTCCTGACTGGCGGCCCGGTAGACCTCGCCCAGACACTCGATGTCTTCGGGCCTGGCGTCGAGCTTCCTCGCCGCCGCTTCGATCAGGATGGTCTTCAGGTTCTGCGCCGCCTCGATGGAGGCGTTGCCGACCATATAGGTGATCCGGGACGAATAGGCGCCGTTGTCCTTGGGCACCAGTTTGGAGTCGCCCGAATGGACCTGGAAGCGGGTCATGTCGAGCCCAAGCACCTCGGCGGCGCACTGGGCGACCATGGTCGATGAGCCTTGACCGATTTCCGGGGCGCCCGTCAGCACGGTAATGGACGCGTCCCAATCCAGTTTCAGGTGAACCGTGGCGTGGGGCTCGCCGGTCCAGTTGACCGGCTTGGAGGCGCCGCAGGGATAGTGGGCGCATCCGACGCCCAGGCCGCGATACTTGCCGTCCTCGCCCTTGCCCTGCTTGCCGCGCTTGTCCTTCCAGCCGGACTCCTTCTCGACGATATCGAGGGCTTCGGGCAGGCCGTACGAGTTGATGAACATCTCGTTCAAGGTTTCGTAGGGTTCCTTGAGCAGGTTCTTTCGCCGCACCTCGATGGGGTCGAGGCCGAGTTCGACGGAAAGCTCGTCCAAAATCGCTTCGAACCCGTAACGCACATCCACCGTTCCGTGGCCGCGCATGGCGCCGGGCGGCGGGGTGTTGGTCAGCACCCGGAGGCCGTTGTAGCGGACCGCATCCAACTGATAGATGCCGTTGATCAGCGAGCCCGCGTAGAGAATGGTCACGATGCCGTAGCCGCCATAGGCGCCGCCCCGCTGGATGGCCTGGCAGTCGACGGCGGTGATGGTGCCGTCCTTCTTCATTCCGACCTTCAGCTTGACGTCGGTCTCGGGCCGGCCGCGATGGGTGATGAAGGTCTCCTCGCGGTTGACCACCAGACGCACGGTGCCCTTGGCCTTGCGGGCGAGGAGGGCGCAGATCAGTTCCACGTTCAGGCACTCGGTCCGGCAGCCGAACCCGCCGCCGATATGGGGCTTGATCATCCGGATGCGGGACTGGTCCATCTTGAGGGTCTTGGCCAGCATCAGGTGGACGTAGAACGGCACCTGGGTGGAGGCGCGAACCGTCATGTAGTCCTGTTCGGCGTCGTACTCGGCGATCGCCGCATGGGGCTCGGACTGGACCTGGCAGATCTCCGCGCAATTGTACTCGCGCTCCAGGACGAGATCGGCGTCGGCAAATCCGCCATCCACGTCGCCGAGATCGTAATCCACGTCCCGTTCGATATTGCCTTCCCGGTGCTCGTGCAGCGAGATGGCGTCGGGGGCCATGGCTTCCTCGGAGGTGAAGTAGGCGGGGAGTTCCTCGTACTTGAACTCGATCAGGTCGAGGGCCTTCTGCGCGGTCTCGACATCCACCGCCGCCACGGCGGCAACGGGCTCGCCGCGGTAGCGCACCCGTTCCCGGGCCATGGGGTATTCGTAGCGGGCGATGGGGAGCACGCCGAACCCCTCGTCGCAGTCGTCGCCGGTGACCACGCCCAATACGCCCTCCAGCGCTTCGGCCCTGGAGGTATCCACCTCGATGATGTTGGCGTGGGCGACGGGGCTGCGGAAAATCCGGCCCACCATGTGGTCGTAGGGGATGAAGTCCGCGGTGTAGAGCGCCTTGCCCGAGACTTTCTCCGGGCCGTCGATCAGCGGCCGCGGAACGCCTATGACCTTCGCCGGCTTGACGTCTTTTTTGATCTCGTTCATGCCGCGGCCTCCTTGCTGCGCCCGGCAAGCTCATCGGCGGCGAAATGGACCGCCTCGAGAATTTTCACGTATCCGGTGCAGCGGCAGATGTTGGCGGCGAGGCCCGCCCGGATGTCGTCGTCGGTCGGGTCCGGGTTTTTGCGCAGCAGGCCTTCGGCGGCCATCACCATGCCCGGCGTGCAGAACCCGCATTGGGCGCCCAGCTTTTCGTTGAAACCCCGTTGGATCGCGGCCAGCCGTCCCCCGGTATCGAGGCTCTCGATGGTCTCGATTGCGGCGCCGTCGCAAACCGCGGCGAGGGTGAGGCAGGCGTGGCGGGGCTCGCCGTCGATCAGGACCGTGCAGCAGCCGCACTCGCCGCCGTCGCAGCCGATCTTCGTCCCCGTGAGGCCCACGGTCTCGCGCAGGAAATCCACCAGCAGCATGTTGTCGGGAACGAAATCCCGCCGCGGCCGCCCGTTCAGGGTACAGCGCACGGCCGATTGCTTCGCGTCGTCACTCATGATCCAAGATCCCGTAGCTGGTCCGGTTCGCGGACCGGATTATTTAAATTGTTTGGTAGACGAACAATATGCGATGCATCATATTCAAGCCGCTCCGACAGAACAACCACAATTCACCTGCGATTACCCGTGAGTCCCTACACCGACGTTCCGTTTTCCTACCGCCGCCGGGTCCGGTGGGGCGATTGCGACCCCGAGGGCATGATCTACACGGTCCGGGTCTACGACTACCTGCTGGAGGCCCTCGAAGCATGGTACCTGAAGGTGCTGGGCCTCGATTTCGGCGGTTTGAAGTACGAGCGGCACATGGCCATGCCGAGCGTGAGGCAGGAATGCCAGTTCATGAAGGCCCTGAAGCCGGGCTGCGAGGTCGATCTTCACGTCTTCGTCGAACGCCTGGGCAACGCCTCGATCAGCTTCATCGTCGATGCGGTGGGAGACGACGGGAGCCATTATCTCAGGTTCCATCACACCGCCTGCTTCATTACCCTGGACGGGTTCAAGCCGGTGCGGCCGCCCGATGATTTCCGGGAAAACATCGAGGCCTACCGGGCGGCCGGCAAACCCATGACCTAGAGGGGAGAACACCATGTCACTCGAAGACTTCCAGTCGCTCATCGGCGAGGTCACCGGCGCGATTTCCGGCAAGGAGGTATCGGGCGCGCTGGCCGACGAACTCAACGCCCGGTTTCCCGCCGCCGGCGCGACGTTCAAATCCATCCAGGCGGCCTGCGAGGCGGCGGTGGCCGAGGGGTGGATGTGCGACCGGGAGATGGGCGGCATCAGGTTCGGCCGGGTGATCAAGGATATCGACGGGTTCTCCGTCGATGTGGTCCGGATGAAGGATGTGGTCGGCCCGCACCACCGCCATCCCAACGGCGAGGTGGACATGGTGATGCCCCTGTCGGGGGATGCCGAATTCGACGGCAGCGGCGCCGGCTGGGTGGTCTACGGGCCCGGCTCGGCGCATAAGCCGACGGTCTCCGGCGGCGAGGCCCTGGTGCTCTATCTGCTGCCCGGCGGCGCCATAGAATTCACCGGCCAGGATTGATCGGCGGGGCCGCTTCCAATGTTTGAAGCGGCGAGCCGTACCGAGGCCGCACCCCCTCACTCTCATAATCTTATGACCCCCTCACCCTGACCCTCTCCCCCTGAAGAAGGGGGAGAGGGGATTCGATGCAAACCCTCGCCCCCCGAAGGGGGGAGAGGGATGCGGAGGGTTGGCGAGGCGAACGCCGAGCCTAGAGCGTTTCATATTTTGACGGAAGCGTATCCTGCGTTTTTGAAGTAGTTGGCGCATTGCTGTGGCTCGATGGTGTCGATGAGGCTCCCGAGATGGCGCCATAAGTCGTCGATCTCCCGCTTCTGGGCGTTTCTCATCCAGTGCTTGATTTGGGCAAAGGTCTGCTCGATGGGATTGAGGTCGGGGGAATATTTGGGCAGGAGCCACAGCTTGGCTCCGGCGGCACGGATGGCGTTTCGCACGGCTTTTGACTTGTGGCTGCCGAGATTGTCCATGATGACGATGTCGCCGGGCACCAGGGTCGGCACGAGCAGCTGCTCGACGTAGGCGCGGAAGCACACGCCATTGATGGGGCCGTCGAAGACGCAGGGCGCGGTGAACCGGTCGCAGCGCAGCGCGCCGATGAAGGTCAGGGTGTGCCACCGCCCATGGGGGGCAAAGCCGCGGACCCGCTCCCCTTTCGGCCCCCAGCCGCGCAGCGGGGCCATATTGGTCCGGATCCAGGTTTCATCAATGAATACCAGCCGTTCGGGATCAAGCTTTGCCTGCCACGCCTTCCAGCGCCTGCGATGGCGGGCGATGTCCGCGCGCGCCCGTTCAACGGCGAACAGGGTTTTTTTTAAAGCGCAGCCCTTCACGGCGCAGAAACAGCCATACCGTGCTGTGGGATACCCTGACACCCCGAGCGGCCAACTCGTCTCTCAACCGATGCAGCGTCAGATGCGGCTCCTGGTCGATCCGGCCGACAATGAACTCCCGATGGGGCTCAAGAACCCGGCGGCGGTGACCGCCCATCTTGCCGGGCGCAACACTCCCCGTCCGCCGGTAGCGCTGCGACCACTTAACCACGCTCGAAACCGCAACCCCAAACCGAGCCGCTACAGCGCGGCAACTCTCCCCCGCCAAAACCGCCAAAACAACACGCTCTCGCAAATCAATCGAATAAGGTCTCGCCATGAATGCTGGCCTCCTTGCCCAGCATCCATCTTGAATCATGGTTCGCCCATACTTGGGAATCCCTAAAATGATTCAATCAATCTCAAATACGCTCTAGCGGCGCTGGTCGAGGGCGACGAAATCCCGCCGGGGAGGCCCGGTAAAAAGCTGGCGGGGCCGGCCGATTTTCTGGCTCGGATCTTCGACCATCTCATTCCACTGGGCGATCCAGCCGACCGTCCGGGCAACGGCGAACAGCACCGTGAACATGGTGGTCGGAATCCCGATGGCCTTGAAGATTATCCCCGAATAGAAATCCACGTTGGGATAGAGCTTGCGCTCGACGAAGTACTCGTCTTCGACGGCGATCTTCTCCAACTCCATGGCCAGTTCGAGCAGCGGCGCGTCGGTAATGCCGAGCTCCTCCAAGACCTCGTGGCAGGTCTGCTGCATCACCCGGGCGCGCGGGTCGAAGTTCTTGTAGACCCGGTGACCGAAGCCCATCAGGCGGAAGGGATCATCCGGGTCCTTGGCCTTTTTGACATACTCCGTGATGTTCGACTTGTCGCCGATTTCGTGAAGCATGTTAAGGACGGCTTCGTTGGCGCCGCCGTGGGCCGGACCCCAGAGGGAGGCGATGCCCGCGGCGATACAGGCGAACGGATTGGCCCCACTCGAGCCGGCCAACCGCACGGTCGAGGTGGAGGCATTTTGCTCATGGTCCGCGTGGAGGATCAATATCCGGTCCATTGCGCGGGCGAGGGTGGGGCTGACCTCGTAATCCTCGGCCGGCGTCGCGAACAGCATATGGAGGAAGTTTTCCGAATAGCTCAGGCCGTTGTCGGGATAAATGAACGGCTGACCGATGGCGTATTTGTATGCGTGGGCCGCGATGGTCGGAATCTTGGCGATCATCCGGTAGGAGGCCACCGTGCGGTGCCAGGGATCGTTGATATCCAAGCTGTCGTGATAGAACGCCGAGAGCGCGCCGACGACGCCGCACATAATGGCCATGGGATGGGAATCACGCCGGAAGCCGCGATAAAACTGGTTCACCTGCTCGTGGAGCATGGTGTGGTAGGTAATGTCGTGCTCGAACTTGGCCTTTTGTTCGGCGTTGGGGAGCTCGCCGAACAGCAGGAGGTAGCTGACCTCCATGTGGTCGCAGTGAACCGCCAGGTCCTCGATCGGATATCCCCGATAGAGCAGGATACCCTCGTCGCCGTCGATGTAGGTGATGGTCGATTCGCAGCTCGCCGTCGAGGTAAACCCGGGATCGTAGGTGAAGTAGCCGGTATCGCCATAAAGGCGCCGGACGTCGATCACCTTGGGACCAACCGACCCGCCGAGCACCGGCAACTCGAATGCCTCGCCGGTCTCGTTGTTGGTAAGGGTCATGGTGTGGTTGGTGGTGGTATTGTGGTCATTCATGCGCGTTCTTCCCCAAGGTGGCAGATGGTCCCGTCAGTCTTGTGCGGCGAGCGCGTCGTCGAGACGGCCCAAGGTTTCATCCTGGCCCAGTACCTCCATCACCTCGAATATTCCCGGTGATACGTTGGAACCGGTAAGCGCAGCGCGCAGTGGCTGTGCAACGGCACCCAATTTGGCGGCGGCGGCGGCGGCAACATCTCTCGCCGCGGTCTCGATACCCTCCCGCGACCAGTCTTCGAGCTGCGCCAAATGCGGGCGGATATGTTCGATCATGCCGCGCCCCTCCGCGTCAAGGATTTTTGCTGCTTTCTGGTTCAAGGAGAGTGGACGTTTTCGAACATAAAATAATGCATTTTCAATAAGTTCCAGCATATTTTTCGCGCGTTCCTTAAGGCCTGACATTCCGTTGAGCAGACGTTGCCGCGCCGCCTCGCCGACCGTCTCGCCGAGTTCGTTCTCCAGCCCCGGCAGGATCAGTTCGACCAGCCGATCATCCTCGGCTTCACGAATGTAGTGCCCGTTCAGACTGGTCAGCTTGTCCATGTCGAAGCGGGCGGCGGCTCTGCCGACGTCCTTGACGTCAAACCACTCGATGGCCTGGCCGCGGTTGATAATTTCATCGTCGCCGTGGCTCCATCCCAATCTGAGAAGATAGTTGTTTACCGCCTCGGGGAGGAAGCCCATGTCGCGGTAGGCCTCGACGCCGAGCGCGCCATGGCGCTTGGAGAGCTTTGCGCCGTCGCTTCCGTGGAGGAGGGGCATGTGGGCCATGATCGGCATATCCCATCCCAGGGATGCATAAATCCGGGCCTGGCGGAAGGCGTTGGTCAGATGGTCATCTCCGCGAATGACATGGGTGATGCCCATGTCATGGTCGTCGACCACGACCGCCAGCATGTAGGTTGGCGTTCCATCGGCCCGCAACAGGATCATGTCGTCCAGCTGATCGTGGCCAACCCGCACTTCTCCCTGGATGACGTCCTGGATGACCGTTTCGCCGCCCTCGGGCACCTTCAGGCGAATGACCGGATCGATGCCGTCGGGCGCCTCATCGGGATCGCGGTCCCGCCAACGGCCGTCATAGAGCCGGGCGCTGCCTGCCGCCCGCGCCGCCTCGCGCATCTCCGCGAGTTCCTCGGGCGTGCAGTAGCAGCGGTATGCCTTGCCTTCGTCGAGAAGCCGCCGGGCGATTTCGGCATGCCGGCCGCTGCGCGCGAACTGGGAGATGGGCTCTCCGTCCCAGGTGAGATCCAGCCAGCGCATCCCGCTGAGGATGGCGTCGACGGCCTCGTCGGTGGAGCGCTTCCGGTCGGTGTCCTCGATTCGCAGTAGAAACGTGCCCTGATGGTGCCTAGCGAACAGCCAGTTGAACAATGCGGTGCGGGCGCCGCCGATATGGAGGAAGCCCGTGGGCGAGGGCGCGAAGCGGGTGACGACCATAAATTCTATATAAGTAATTGATATTATTTAATTATTCAAAACAAGGCGGGCAGTTTACAGGTTTGGTCCTGGTCTGTCATCCTTGCGCCATGACAGGGGAGGATAAGCGGGCGGCCGCCTTGGCGGGCGGCATTCTCGGCGGTGCGCGGGATGCATTGCTTGAAGAGCGGGATCGGTGGCTCTTATGGGTCCCGGTGGCGTTCGGCGCCGGCATCGGCCTTTATTTCCTCCTGCCTGTTGAGCCGCCGGCCTGGCTCGCCTTCGGACCAGGTGCACTATCGATCGCCTGCGGTTGGCTGTGCCGCCGACGGCCCGTTGTCATGTTACTGTCCGTCGGACTGTCCATTGTCGCCGCCGGTTTC
This sequence comes from Rhodospirillales bacterium, assembly GCA_965221855.1. GTDB lineage: Bacteria > Pseudomonadota > Alphaproteobacteria > Rhodospirillales > UBA2165 > JAJDXO01. The sequence goes on from CBDCSV010000001.1 coordinate 435,699, forward strand.
CTGAGCGCTCAATGGCATACCCTGGGTCTCAAGCACCCGGTGCTGACCGAAAATCGAAACGCCGCCAGCGTCCAGGGACGGATCGTGCTCCAGGAGCCGTTTCCCGATGGTGTGCGGGTGACATTGGACCGGATGAGAATCCAAAACCTGGCGGCGCCCCGGCAGCCGCCGCGGGTTCGCATTCGTCTCCGGGGAGCGCAACCGGCTTTGGCGGCAGGGGACTGGATCGAGGTTCGCGCGATTCTCTCTCCCCCGCCTCCGCCCGTTCTGCCCGGCGGCTTCGACCTGCAGCGTCAGTTCTATTTCCAGGAACTGGCCGGCGTCGGTTTCGCCCTGGGGCGCGCTCGGATTGTCCAGTCGCACCTGGAGGAGTGGCAATTGGCGAGCGCCATCGAACGGTTGCGATGGCGGGTCACGCAACGGGTGGTGGCCGCGATTCCGGGTGATGCCGGTACGGTCGCCGCCGCTTTGATCACCGGGCAACGCACTATCGTCCGTGAACCCGTCTTAGAGGCGTTCCGCGCATCGGGGATTGCCCACCTGCTGGCGATCTCCGGACTTCACATCGGTCTGGTCGCCGGGTTCATTTTCGTCGTCCTCCGGGGCGGCCTGTCCCTGATCCCTGCCATCGCGTTGCCCTATCCAATAAAGAAATGGGCGGCAATTGCCGCGGTCATCGGCGCATTTGCGTATGCCCTCCTTGCCGGTGCGACGGTCCCGACCCAGCGCGCGTTTCTGATGATCGGACTGGTACTGGTGGCGATTGTTCTCGACCGGCAAGGCATCTCCATGCGCTCGGTCGCGTGGGCCGCCCTGGTCATTCTCGCACTGACTCCCGCCGCACTGCTGAGTGCCAGTTTCCAGATGTCCTTCGCCGCCGTTGTCGCCTTGATTGCCGTCTATGAATGGATCAGTCGCCGGGCGAGCGCCCGATGGGCGTTGACTAGGCGGTGGTGGCGGGGGCTGCCGCTTTATTTCGGCGGCGTCGTGCTGACCACCATCGTCGCCAGCGCCGCGACGGGTCCATTTGCCGTGTACCATTTCAACCGGATCGCCGTGCTGGGACTCGTGGCCAATCTGGTTGCGGTCCCGTTGACCGCATTTTGGGTCATGCCGCTCGCGGTCCTGGCCTTGATCGCGATGCCTTTGGGCCTGGACGGCACCTTTCTTGCCGCCATGGGCTGGGGGGTCGGCGTCATCATCGATGTGGCGGAACGAGTGGCGGCGCTGCCCGGCGCCAGCTTCGGGATCAGCGGTTTTTCGACCACCGCGCTGATTGCCGTGGCGTCGGGCGGCATGTGGCTTTGCCTGTGGCAAAGAAAATGGCGGCTGCTCGGGGCGCCGCTGGTTCTGATCGGCGTGCTGATCATTCCCCGGGCGCCCGGCCCCGACCTCCTGGTGGACGGCGACGCACGGTTGTTCGGCGTGGTTAGAGAGGATGGCCGGCTCGCCCTGTCTTCGGTTCGGGCTTCGCGGTTTGCCGGTTCGGTCTGGCTGCGGGCCGCGGGCCAAATCGGAGAGGCGCCTGCGCCGTGGCCGGCGCGACCGGCCGGCGGAGCCGGCGATCTGGCGTGCGACGCGCTGGCCTGTATCTACCACAGAGCCGGGAGGACGGTTGCGTTGGTCAGGGACAGTTTGGCGCTCGAAGAAGAATGCCGGCACGCCGATATCGTGGTGGCCACGGTACCCGTGCCCGGCCGCATGTGCCGGGGCGCCGCATTGGTCATCGACCGGTTTGACCTCTGGCGCGAGGGTGCGCATGCGCTGTGGATTGACGAGACCGGAATCTCGGTCAAGACGGTTCAAGGCGAGCGGGGCGCGCGGCCGTGGGTGCTCCGCCGGCCGCGGGGCGGCACCTAGTACTTCCTGAACAGGCCGACAAGGCGGCCCTGGACCTGAACCCGGTCGGGCCCGAATATCCGCGTTTCGTAGTCCTTGTTGGCGGGCTCGAGCGCCACGGTCCCGCCCTTGCGGCGCAGACGCTTCAGCGTGACTTCGCTGTTGTCGACCAGCGCCACGACGATGGATCCGCTCTCGGCGGTGTCGCATTGCTCGATGACCACCGTGTCGCCGTCATGGATGCCCGCGTCGATCATCGAATCGCCGTCAATCTCCAGGGCATAGTGCTCGCCCCCGCCGAGCATGGAGGGGGGAATATCGATGCTGGCGGTCGGATCGCGCAGCGCCTCGATGGGCGTGCCGGCGGCAATCCTGCCCAAAAGCGGCAATGCCGCGGGCTCTTCTGCGGTCGCCGGTTCGGATGATTTCGGGCGGAAGCCGCCTTCGATAACGTTGGGGGTGAAGCCGTTGGGGCGGGCCGGCTGCACATCGCCGGAGCGGAAATTCTCCGGCAGGCGGAGGATTTCCAAGGCCCGCGCCCGATGAGGAAGGCGGCGGATAAAACCCCGTTCCTCCAGGCCGGTAATCAGTCTATGGATTCCGGATTTGGAGCGCAGATCGAGCGCGTCCTTCATTTCGTCGAAAGAGGGCGGAACCCCGGTTTCCCGCAGTTTTTGGTCGATAAAGACCAGCAATTCGTACTGCTTCTTGGTCAACATTGGGACCCCCTTCCTGCGGTGCGACAAGACCCTGGGTTAATTTGGGCGGTCGACACTACATATGGAACAAAACCGAAACGCTCATACATGTTCTAGTTTGGTTCTTTTTCAGGGTCAATAGGGTTTTTTGCAAAATTACCCAAAAATTTTCGGTTTGGGCCGCAACGGGGACTCAGACCGAGAGATTGCTCCAGTCCAGCCGGACGATGTCGACCCGCTCGCCCGCGGCCAGCGGCGGGGCGTTGGGCGGCCGGATGACCAGGCAATCGGACTGGGCGAACAGGCGCAACATGGAGCTGTCCTGTTTCTCGAACGGGGTGGCGGTCAATTCGCCTCCGGGGCTCATGCCGAGGGTCGAGCGCAGGTAGTCCTGGCGGTGATCGTTGGCCGGAACATCGCGGCCGAGGAGCGCCGTCTCCTGCGGCGTTTCGTCGTCGTTCAGTCCGAGCATGACGCCGATGGCCGGGCGCAGGAACAGCACCGAAGTGACGCCCGCCGAGACCGGGTTCCCCGGCAATCCGAGCATCGGTTTGCCGTGGATGGCGCCGAATATCAGCGGCTTGCCCGGCCGCATGGCGACGGTGGAGAAGGTGATGTCCAGGCCCTCGCCGCCAAGCACCGTCTTGACCAGGTCATAGTCGCCCACCGACGCGCCGCCGATGGTCACCAGCATGTCGGCGCCCCGGACGCCGTCTAGCATCCGGCGGAGATCATCCGGGTCGTCCCGGGCGATCCCAAGATTGACGGCTTCTCCGCCCATGGCCTGAATGAACGATCCAAGGCCGATGCTGTTGGAGCTGATGATCTGGTCGGGCCCGACCGGTTCGCCCGGCAACACCAGTTCATCGCCGGTGGATAGCAGCGCGATCCGCGGCTTCCGGGTGACCGTCAGCCAAGGCACGTTCATGGCGGCGGCCAGGCTCACATCGCGGGCTGTCATGCGCCGGCCCTTGGCCAGCAGAACGTCCCCCTCGGCGAAATCCAGCCCTGCGGGGCGGATGTAGCGGCCTGGCGTGGGCGCCTCGGTCATGGTGATCCTGTCGCCGTCGGTCTCGGTGTCTTCCTGAATGACGATCGCATCGGCGCCGTCGGGGACCGGAGCGCCGGTGAAGATCCGCACCGTCTGGCCGGCGGAGATGCCGCCGTCATATCCGTTGCCGGCCGCCGATTCGCCGATCCGGGTCAGGGTCGCCGGCACCTTGCCCACGTCCTCGGCGCGCACCGCGTAGCCGTCCATCGCCGAGACCGCGCGCGGCGGCTGGGTGAGCCGCGAGGCGACATCTTCGGCCAGCACGCGCCCAAAAGCGTTGGCGACGCCGACCCGCTCTCCATTGAGGGGCTCGACGCCGGCCAGAACCCGCGCCAGGGCGTCCGCGACGGAAATCATCATGGGGTTTGGGTCCCGGCGTCGAAGGCGCCCGACTTGCCCCCCGACTTGTGGACCAGCCGTATATCGCCGATCCGGATACCCCGGTCCACCGCCTTGACCATGTCGTAGACGGTAAGCGCCGCGATGCCGACCGCCGTCATCGCTTCCATCTCGACGCCGGTCCTGCCGGTCAGTTTACAGGTGGCGGAGATGTCGACGGCGTTGCGGTCCGGATCGCAGGTCAGTTCCACCTTCACCGAACTCAACTCCAGCGGATGGCAAAGGGGGATCAGATCGGCGGTCTTCTTGGCTCCCATGATGCCGGCGAGTTGGGCGACGGTGAGCACGTCTCCCTTTTCGACCCCGCCTTCCATGATCAGCTTGAGGGTTTCCGGCATCATATGGACCGAGCCCGCCGCCGTGGCCGTCCGTTCGGTCCGGTCCTTCCCGGAGACGTCGACCATCACCGCGTTGCCGTCATCATCGATGTGGGTGAGCTTCGCCATACCGCTCAGGCACTCGCCCGGCGTGTATCCGCGGGCAGCCGCAGAAGATCACGGGTGGCTTGCGCCACATCCGGCTGTTTCATCAACGATTCCCCGACCAGGAAGCAGTTGATCCCAATGGCGCTCATCCGGGCGAGGTCGGCCGGCCCATGGAGCCCGCTCTCGCTGACCAGAACCGCGCCGCCGGTACTCATGGGCGCGAGCCGCTCCGTCGTGGCGAGATCCACGCCGAGGGTCTTGAGGTTGCGGTTGTTGATACCAAGGAGGGAAGGCGACAGGGCGAGCGCGCGCTCCATCTCCGCCTCGTCGTGAACCTCGACCAGGACATCCATCCCGAGATCGTCCGCGATCCGGGCCAGCCGGGCGGCGTCCGCGTCGCTCAGCGCGGCCATGATCAACAGGATGCAGTCGGCGCCGATCGCCCGGGCCTCGTACACTTGATAGGGGTCGAGCATGAAATCCTTGCGGAGCGCCGGCAGGCCGACTGCCTCCCGTGCCCGGCTGAGGAACGCATCGTCGCCCTGGAAATAGGGAATATCGGTCAGAACCGAGAGGCAGGCCGCGCCGCCATCCGCGTAGGCCTTCGCCAGGGCGGGGGGATCGAAATCCTCGCGGATCAGGCCGCGGGAGGGCGACGCCTTCTTGATCTCGGCGATCAAGCCGTACCCGGTCTCACCCGCCGCCTTTAACCGTTCCGCAAAGCCTCTGGGCGCCGAAGCCCTTGCGGCGGCGGCCTTGACCTCGCCCAGGGGGCGCGCCGCCTTTTGCGCTTTGATGTGAGCGCGCTTGTCGTTGCAGATCTTCTCGAGGACGTCGCTCACCCGTCCTCTCCCTCCTCGTTGCGGCTGTTGGTCAGTTCGATCATGCGATCCAGGGACGCCTGCGCCTTGCCGCTATCGACGGCATCGGCCGCCATTTCGACACCCGCCTGGAGATCGCCTGCCTTGTCGGCGACCACGAGGGCGGCGGCCGCGTTGTACAACACCACATCCCGGTAGGGCCCGGACTCGCCGGCCAATACGGCGCGGAGGGCGGCCGCATTGGTTCCGGCATCCCCGCCTTTGAGGTCCTCGGGCTTGGCCACCGGCAGCCCGGCTTCCTCCGGCGACACTTCAAAACTCGTCACCTCGCCGCCGTTCCACTCGGAAACATAGGAAACCCCGGTGGTGGTCAGCTCATCGGTGCCGTCGCCGCCGTGCATGACCCAGGCGCGCTCGCTGCCCAGCCGGCCGAGCGTGCTGGCAACCGGTTCGACCCATTCACGGGCGAAAACCCCGGTCAGTTGCCGCTTGACTCCCGCGGGATTGCAGATCGGTCCCAGCAGATTGAAGATGGTGCGAGTGGCCAGTTCCACCCGGGCGCCGGCAACGTGGCGCATAGCGCTGTGATGCCGGGGCGCCATGAGGAAGCCGATGCCGGCTTCGGCGATGGATTGCTCGATCAGGTCGAAATCCGCATCGGTATTGATGCCGAGGGCAGCCAGGGTATCCGCCGCGCCGGACTTCGAAGACAGCGCCCGGTTGCCGTGCTTGGCGACCGGCACGCCGCAGGCGGCAACAACCAAGGCGGCGCCCGTGGAAATGTTGTATGTCCCGGTGGCGTCGCCGCCGGTCCCCACCACATCCATGGCGTTGTCCGGCGCTTCCACGTAGAGGCATTTGGCCCGCATAGCCCGGGCGGCGCCGGTGATTTCCTCGACCGTCTCGCCCCGGACACGAAGCGCCATCAGAAAGCCGCCGATTTGAGCGGGTGTCGCATCGCCGGACATGATGATATTGAACGCGGCCTCGGCCTGCGCCTCATCCAGCGGCGTGCCGCCTGCCGCGACGGCAATGTAGTTTTTCATGTCGGGCATGTCGTTCATGCCGCCACCTTATCGTTCTCGATCATCTTCAAAAAGTTCCCCAGGATGGAGTGCCCATGCTCCGATGCGATGCTTTCCGGGTGAAACTGAACCCCGGCGATTGGCAATGTGCTGTGTTGAATCCCCATGATCAAGCCGTCATCGCTGCGGGCGGTGATTTCCAGCTCTTCCGGCCATGGTTCCTCGTCGAGGGTGAGGGAATGATAGCGGGTGGCCTGAAACGGGCTGTTCAGCCCATCGAAGACGCTCGATCCGTCATGGGACACGGCGCTCATCTTGCCGTGCATGGGAACCGGCGCACGGACCACCTTGGCTCCAAACGCCTGTCCGATGGCCTGGTGCCCCAGGCAGACACCAAACAGCGGCAGCCCCTCCGCCGCCACGGCCGCCACCAAATCGAGGCAGATACCCGCCTTGTCGGGATCGCATGGACCGGGCGATATCAGCACACCGTCCGGTTTCAGGCCGAGCGCGTCTCCCACCGTTATGGCGTCGTTGCGATGCACGGCCATTTCCGCGCCGAGCTCACCCAGATAATGAAACAGGTTGTAGGTGAAGCTATCGTAGTTATCGATTAATAAAATCATTTCAAAAAGTTATAAGAGTTTATTCATAAAGAAAATAAGACAAATCGTGGTTCCCACGCTGGATGGGCGCCACATTGCAAGCCTGCCCGCCGAGCGTCAAGAAAACTCACGTCATTGGGAAGCATCCCGGCTTGACCTTCCCGCCGCTGGAACCCCTATATAAACCTTCAACCTGACTAGAAGGTGGTATTCGTTGGACGCAGCGCCCGCCCCATCCGAGATCATTCACACCTGTCCCATGCATCCGGAGGTGCGCAATCCGGGGCCGGGCACATGCCCCGACTGCGGCATGGGGCTGGAACCGGAAAACCCGGCGGAAGCCGTTTTCCTGGAAAACCCCGAACTCACCGACATGACCCGGCGGATGTGGGTGGGCGCATTATTCGGCGCCCCCGTGCTGGTTTTGGCCATGGGCCACCTGGTTCCCGGCAATCCCGTCGAGAAGGCGGTTCCCGCCAACATCTCGGCGTGGCTCCAGTTCGTGCTCGCCACGCCCGTGGTGTTGTGGGCCGGCGCGCCGTTTTTTGAGCGGTTCTGGCAGTCCGTCCGCACCTGGAAACTCAACATGTTCAGCCTTATCGGGCTGGGCGTGGGCGCCGCCTACATTTACAGCGTCGCCGCGCTGCTGTTCCCGGACATTTTTCCCGTCGCCTTTCGTGGCCACGGCGGCGCGGTGCCGGTCTACTTCGAGGCAGCGGCCGCGATCACCGTCCTGGTTGCGGTGGGGCAGGTGCTGGAGCTTCGCGCCCGGGACCGCACCGGAGAGGCCATCCGGTCGCTTTTGAGCCTGTCGCCCGCAATCGCGCTTAAAGTCACCTCCGACGGGGACCGCGAGGTGCCGCTGGACGAAATCGCCCGTGGCGATTCCCTTCGGGTTCGCCCAGGAGATACGATTCCCGTCGATGGCCGTATCCTAAATGGCCGCTCGGATGTCGACGAGTCCATGATCACCGGAGAACCTCTGCCGGTCGTCAAGGCGGAGAATGACCCGGTGATCGGCGGCACCGCGAATCTATCGGGGAGCTTCGTCATGTCCGCCGACCGGGTTGGACGGGAGACCATGCTGTCCAAGCTGGTCCAGATGGTTGCCGACGCTCAGCGAAGCCGGGCGCCCATCCAACGGCTGGCCGATGTCGCCGCCGGGTATTTCGTCCCGGCGGTGGTCTTGGTGGCCGCCGCGACCTTCGCCGTCTGGGCGGCGGTGGGGCCGGAACCGCGGCTTACATTCGCGCTTCTCAATGCCGTCGCCGTCTTGATCATCGCATGTCCCTGTGCGCTCGGGCTGGCAACGCCCATGTCGATCATGGTCGCCATGGGCCGGGGCGCGGGGGCCGGCGTGCTCGCCCGGGATGCCGAATCTCTCGAAACCCTGGAACGGGTGGACACATTGGTCGTCGACAAAACGGGCACCCTGACCGAGGGCCGCCCGGTCTTGTCCCGGGTCCTTCCCATGGGCGGCGCGAGCGAGGAGGAAGCACTCCGCATGGCCGCTTCTCTCGAAGTCGGCAGCGGGCATCCCATCGCCCGGGCCATCCTGCAGTCCGCGCGGGAGAGGGGCCTGACGCCGGCCGAGGCCACGGAATTCAGGTCTCTGGACGGACTGGGCGTCAGCGGCGCCATTGACGGCCATGTCACGCTCCTCGGGGGGCCATCGCTCATGGCGGAACGGGGCATCGGAATCGACCATCTTCGGGATATGGCGGAAAAGTCGTCCGCCGCGGGCGGCACGGTGATCTACATGGCCCGGGATACGGAACTGCTTGCGCTTCTCGTGGTCACCGACCCGATCAAGGAAAGTACCCGCGAAGCCGTTCCGTTGCTTAAAAAGGCGGGGATAGAAATCATCATGGCCACCGGCGATGGGGCCGGCACGGCGCAGGCCGTCGGGTCGGAACTCGGCGTCGAGCGGATCCACGCGGGCATTCTCCCGCAGGCGAAAGCGGCCCTGATCAACGACCTGAAGGCGGCCGGCAAGGTGGTCGCCATGGCGGGCGACGGGATCAACGATGCGCCGGCCCTGGCGCTGGCGGATGTGGGTATCGCCATGGGCGACGGCTCCGATATTGCTGTCGAAAGCGCCGGCCTGACCCTGGTGAAAGGCGATCTCCGCGGCATCGTCCGGGCCCGGAATCTCAGCGTGGCGACCATGCGCAACATTCGCCAGAACCTGGGTTTTGCGTTTGTTTACAATATTTTGGGCGTGCCGTTGGCGGCGGGAATACTGTTCCCGTGGTTTGGGCTGTTGTTGAGCCCCATCTTCGCCAGCGTTGCCATGAGCTTGAGCTCGGTCTCGGTGATTGCCAATGCGCTGCGGTTGCGCCGGGCCCGGCTTTGATCGCACTCCCGCTTCGGATGCAGACAATTCGTTGGAGGATCGGAATGAATATCAGCGAAGTGGCCGACAAATCCGGGATCGCGGCGAAGACCATCCGCTATTACGAGACCATCGGGCTCGGCCCGACGCCGCGGCGCGCGGAGAACGGGTACAGGGAATACTCGCCGGACGACCGCGCGACCCTGAGATTTATCCACCGGGCCCGGGATTTGGGTTTCTCCATTCGCGATGTGGGCGGCCTGTTGGATCTTTGGCGGGACCGCAATCGGGCGAGCGCCGAGGTAAAGACGTTGACCGAACGCCATATCGCCGAGATCGAACAGCGGATCGCGCATCTCCGGTCCATGCGGCAAACCCTTCGGGAACTGGCCGAGAAATGCCATGGGGACGACCGCCCCGACTGCCCGATCATCGACGGCCTCTCGATTGAAGGCTAGAGCGTTTCATATTTTGACGGAAGCGTATCCTGCGTTTTTGAAGTAGTTGGCGCATTGCTGTGGCTCGATGGTGTCGATGAGGCTCCCGAGATGGCGCCATAAGTCGTCGATCTCCCGCTTCTGGGCGTTTCTCATCCAGTGCTTGATTTGGGCAAAGGTCTGCTCGATGGGATTGAGGTCGGGGGAATATTTGGGCAGGAGCCACAGCTTGGCTCCGGCGGCACGGATGGCGTTTCGCACGGCTTTTGACTTGTGGCTGCCGAGATTGTCCATGATGACGATGTCGCCGGGCACCAGGGTCGGCACGAGCAGCTGCTCGACGTAGGCGCGGAAGCACACGCCATTGATGGGGCCGTCGAAGACGCAGGGCGCGGTGAACCGGTCGCAGCGCAGCGCGCCGATGAAGGTCAGGGTGTGCCACCGCCCATGGGGGGCAAAGCCGCGGACCCGCTCCCCTTTCGGCCCCCAGCCGCGCAGCGGGGCCATATTGGTCCGGATCCAGGTTTCATCAATGAATACCAGCCGTTCGGGATCAAGCTTTGCCTGCCACGCCTTCCAGCGCCTGCGATGGCGGGCGATGTCCGCGCGCGCCCGTTCAACGGCGAACAGGGTTTTTTTTAAAGCGCAGCCCTTCACGGCGCAGAAACAGCCATACCGTGCTGTGGGATACCCTGACACCCCGAGCGGCCAACTCGTCTCTCAACCGATGCAGCGTCAGATGCGGCTCCTGGTCGATCCGGCCGACAATGAACTCCCGATGGGGCTCAAGAACCCGGCGGCGGTGACCGCCCATCTTGCCGGGCGCAACACTCCCCGTCCGCCGGTAGCGCTGCGACCACTTAACCACGCTCGAAACCGCAACCCCAAACCGAGCCGCTACAGCGCGGCAACTCTCCCCCGCCAAAACCGCCAAAACAACACGCTCTCGCAAATCAATCGAATAAGGTCTCGCCATGAATGCTGGCCTCCTTGCCCAGCATCCATCTTGAATCATGGTTCGCCCATACTTGGGAATCCCTAAAATGATTCAATCAATCTCAAATACGCTCTAGTGCGCCATCCGCTAAAGGGAATCGCCTACGGTGCGGCCCGGATTTGCTCAAGCCGGCCGGAAACTGAAGTTTACCGCTTTGCCATCCACGTCCGTACCCGAGCCGGATCCATTGCCTCTTGTCGGACTGGTGAAGTTTCCTGAAGCCTTGAGGCCGTTGGTGCACACCAGATTCCAGCTACCGGACGGCACTTGGGCCGATCCGTACGCGCCGAAACCCACTTGCCATTGGCCTGTGCAGGTCCCAGCGCGGTTGGGCAGCGATACGGCGATCCGCCCGTTCCGGCCATCGGTATTGCTGGCCGACATGCGGCCACGCAGGCCGTCATAGCGGCCCACCCAATCGATGCTGACAATGAAGTTGCTGACCGGCGAGTTCGCACGTTGCCGCTCAACCGTAGCCGCGACCGCCGGGGGTACATGGTGTCCCTTCACCCCGATGGAGTTCATGATGGCGCTGACCTTGGAACTCGGCAGCGTATCGGCCGCGGCGGCGCAATAAAATCCGCGGAGCTGTTTGGACCCCTGAGTGGTGCTGAATGTCGCGTCACCGAAGTACTGCACGAACCCAAAGCATGCGCTGTCACCGACGGCGAAATGCTGAATGCTGGCCAAGCCAAACTTGTTCCGAGCCGTTCCGGTCAACCCCAAAGCCGGTTTGCCGCTCTTGCCGAATTTGAGACCGGCCACGTAGCGCTTGGCGACGTCAGTGGGGGTGCTGGTAAACTGATACCCGGGTCCCGCCACGTGATAATTGGCGAAGAAGAACGGCCGCCGGCCGCCGCCTGACGGTCGCCAACTGCCGCGATAGATGTTGGCACCGGTATTTCTGGGATCGAAGCGGCGAAAATGGCGCGCCTGCATGGACAGGCCGTCCGGGTGCGCGAATAACAACGGACTCTCGCTCGCCGAGATGTTCTCCTGGCCGGTCTTGGGGGCCGTCACGCAGCCCGCGAGTAGGGCGACCAACGCGCCGGTCCCGATCCGGGTTAATTCCATTCTCATCCCTTTAGCTCCTATTGTCGCGATGTTTGAACGGCGCGCCGCGCCAAATGAATCGAATCCTGCCGGGTCATGCCCGACTCGAAGGTCTTGCTGTACATGGCCCGGAGAACCATCAGGTCCCAGGCGGTGGGGCTGTCTGCCTTGGACCCGTAATTCATTACCGACGGCACCAACGTCGTATGCGCGAGGCCAAAGCCGTGCAGCACCTCGTGATAGATGCAGCGTTGCAGCCGCTTTGCGTTTTTCATCGCGATACGGACATGGACGCTCTTGATTCTGCCGTCGCCATAGCGGTTCACCCAGGCGGCACAGGACGCAAATTCCGACTTGTTGATGATCAGGTTTTCCTGATCCAGAAAGCTGAACCGAAAGTTCCCTTTACGCCGGCCGTCGTTCGGTTCGATGTAGTTGATTTCGGTTCCGGCGACGGCTCCCAGTTCGGCCATGATCCGCCGGATTTGGGCGTACTCCTTGCCGGTCGAAGAAACACCTTCGACGGTAACCCAGACCGGTTCCTCCCAACGGGAAAGGCGGCCCATCTCGTAGTCGGTCTCGAGCATGAGCTGGAACGAATTGGGGTGAGCGCCTGCGGTGCCACGATACGCCAGCTGATCAAAAACCCTGACGGCTAGAGAGTTTTCTGATCTGACGGAATCGTTAGGGATTCCCAAAGTCTCTGATTTCTGATTCAAGATGTGGGCTGGTGAAGGAGGCCAGCCTGCATGACGAGACCACTTTCGAATGATCTACGACATCGGTTGGTTGCGGCGGTGGACGGCGGGATGTCGCGTCGGTCTGCGGCGAAGGTTTTTGGGGTTGCGGCCTCGACGGCGATCAAATGGGTTGATCAGTGGCGGCAGCGGGGTGATGTGCGGCCCCGGCCGCAAGGCGGGGACCGCCGCTCTCACCGCCTTGAAGCGTATGCCGAGGAGGTTCTGGCGCTTGTCACGGAGACACCGGACATCACCCTGGCCGAGATCGCAGCCTGTCTGGAGGAGGTGCACGGGCTTCGGGTTGCCCCGAGCACGGTCTGGCGGCTGCTCGACCGCCACGGCATGACCTTCAAAAAAAACCGCGCACGCCAGCGAGCAGCAACGTCCTGATGTCTTGGCGCGCCGGCAGGCCTGGGCCGAGGCGCAGCCCGGCCTGATGCCGGAGCGGCTGGTCTTCATCGACGAGACCGGCACATCGACCAAGATGGCCCGGCGCTATGGCCGCGCGCCGCGCGGGCAGCGCTGCCAAGCCGCCATCCCTCACGGCCACTGGAAGACCACCACTTTGGTCGCTGCTCTCACGCTCGACGGCATCCTCGCCCCCATGACCATCGATGGGGCGATGACCGGGGCAGCCTTCCTTGCCTATGTCGAGCAAATCCTGGTCCCAACCCTCAAACCCGGAGACATCGTCATTATGGACAATCTGCCAGCCCATAAGCCCGCCAGCGTGCGTAAGGCCATCGAAGACGCCGGCGCCGAGCTCCGCTTCCTGCCGCCCTACTCACCCGACTTCAACCCAATCGAGATGGCCTTCGCAAAGCTCAAGGCCCTCCTCAAAAAGACCGCAGCCAGAACCGTCGACGACCTCTACGACGCCATCGCAACCGCCATCGACACAGTCACCCAATCCGAGTGCCAAAACTACTTCACTGCCGCAGGCTATGACCGGGTGTGATCAGAAAATGCTCTAGATCGGGATCGCTGCCTGCGGTCTGGCACGCGGTCAATGGCAATACGGCTAGCAACAGCAACCGTTTGAGCATTGCAAGTTCTCTCCCGACGAGCGCCGGTCCGACGCCGGCAAGTGTACATGTTAGGAAACCAAAAAACGGTTGTCAGGCTGAATAATTTAGAAACCCCGGGCCTTAGGAAGGTTTTAGCCTGGTTTTCGGGCATTGCGGCCCAGGTGGCCGCCGCCAACGACAACTAAAATGATCGGTTGCCCGCTCTTCCACCGGCGAAGCGGACAGCTTCCTCGGCAGCCCGGATCAGCGCCCGAGCCTTGTTCCGGCTTTCCTCGAACTCCGAACGGGGGTCGGAATCGGCGACGATGCCGCCGCCCGCCTGGACGAACAAGGTTTCGTCCTTCAGGACGGCCGTCCTGAGCGCAATGCAGGTATCCATGTCGCCGTTGGCGCCGAAATAGCCGATGCAGCCGGCATAGATGCCGCGGCGGGACGGTTCCAATTCGTCGATGATCTCCATGGCCCGCACCTTCGGCGCGCCGGAAACCGTGCCGGCGGGAAAACCGGAGAGCAGGGCGTCGACCTCGTCATGCTCTTCGGCAAGTTCGCCTTCGACATTGGAGACGATGTGCATGACGTGGGAGTAGAGTTCGATGATCATCCGGTCGGTGATATCGACGGTGCCCACCTGGGCCACGCGGCCCACATCGTTGCGCCCGAGATCGAGCAGCATCAGATGCTCGGCCAGTTCCTTGGGGTCGGCGAGCAGGTCGTCGGCCAAAGCCTTGTCGGCGGCGGCGTTGTCTCCCCGCGGCCGCGTGCCGGCGATGGGCCGGATGGTGACACGGCCGTCACGAAGGCGTACCAGAAGCTCTGGGCTGGAACCGACGATCGCGAACTCATCGAAGTCGAGGATGAACAGAAACGGTGACGGGTTGATTCGCCGGAGCGCCCGGTAGAGCGACAGGGGCGGCAGGGAAAACGGCACCGAAAACCGCTGCGACAGCACCACCTGAAAAATGTCGCCGGCCCGGATGTATTCTTTTGCTTGTTCCACCATCTGATGAAAATCGTCGGGCTCCATGTTCGAGTTGGGCTCGCCGATGGCCGGCAGGCTGTCCCCGAACTCATGGGGATCGGAACCGTTCGAGGGCAGCGGACCTTCGAAATCCCCGACCACCCGCTCCAGACGTGCGCGGGCCGCGTCATAGGCGGCTTCGGCGGTGGCGCCATTATCCGCCCATACCGGGGTAACCACCGACACCGTATCGTCGACGGCGTCGAATATGGCGATTACCGTCGGACGGACGAATTGTCCGTCCGGCACATCGATATGGGCCGGGTTCTGGTCCGGAATGGCTTCGGCCAGGCGTACGGCATCGTAGCCGAGATAGCCGAAGAGACCGGCGGCCATCGGCGGCATGCCCTCGGGCAAATCTATACGGGATTCGGCGAGCAGCGAGCGGAACGAGGCCAAAGTCCCGTCCTCCGCTGCGACGGGACAGGGCTCGAACGTGCCCGCGTCATCAAGTGCTTGGCGGTTGATTTCCGCCATATTCCCCCGGCAGCGCCAAATCAGATCCGGACGCAGCCCGACAAAGGAATAGCGGCCGCGAATGGCCCCGCCCTCGACGGATTCGAGCAGAAAACTGTTGGGCTGACCTTGAGCCAGCTTGATCATCGCAGAGACCGGCGTTTCCAGATCGGCGATCAGCCGGGTCGAGACGACCTGCGCCTGGCCCCGGCCGAACGGCTCCGCAAACGTCGGGAAATCGGGCGTGAATTCGATCACTGCTGATAGGATTGTTCGAGGCTGGCCCGATTGACCGTTACCCCGTGACGTTGGCGGAGCGCCTGAGTGAATTGGGCGGTCAAATCCGCCCCGATATCGCCGGCGATCTGGCCCCGGACGACACTCAAGCCATCCCGGTCGGCGGATGGAACGGCGGCAACGACGTCCTTCAAGCGGGCAACGTAGTGCGCGCCGTCCCCCGCCGCCGTGACCACGCCACCCCGGCCGATGCCGAACAGTTCGGTGATCAGCTGGCCGGGCAGGGGCTTCTCCAAACCCTGACCCGTACGAAGAAACGGCTTGGTCTCCGAAGTCTCGACGCCTCGCAGGCTGCTCAGTTCGCTTAGCGTGACACCGCTTTTGAAGCGGGCGACGAGACCTTCGGCCCGTTTTCGGGTCGCCTCGGCGCGCGCCGCGTCCTTCCAGGCCGCGACGACGCGGTCGCGGATGCCGTCCAACGGCCGCAATGTCGGCGGCGTCACACGGTCCACCCGGAGGATGAAATAGCCGTGGTTGCCGAGGTCGTTCAGGGTGCTCTCCTGACCCTGTTCGGTTTCGAACGCGGCCCGGAGGATGGGGCCTTGAAGGTCGATACCTTTCACCGGCTGGCCCTGGGCGTCGGTGCCTGCCGCGGACAGCGAGTCGATCTTGCGGACATTGATGTTCAATTGCCGCGCAGCCTCTTCGATGGTGGCCCCGCCGCCGAGTACGTCTTCGAACCGGTTGGCCAGCCCGAACAGTTCATCAACCGCCTTGTCTTCGGCGAGTACGCGGCGGATTTCCTCCCGCACCTCGCTCAAGGGCTGGACCGTCGCCTCCTGAACCTCGCCGACGCGGACGATATGCCAACCCAAAGCGGTCTTGATGGGCTGGCTGACGGCTCCCGTATCCAGGGCGAAGGCCGCCTCGGCCAATTCCGGCAGCGGCACCTGATCGCGGCTCAACAGCCCAAGATCGGTATCGGCAGGCCCCAACCCCGCGACCTCCCTGGCAACCTCGGCGAAATCTTCACCGAGGGAAAGTTTGGTATAGGCGTCACGAACCTTGGATTCGTCCTCCACGAGGATTTGCCGGAGTTCCCGCCGGGCCGGCCTCGAGTACCGGGCGATCTGGGCTTGGTATTCTTCCTCGATGGCCTCATCGGTTACGTCGATTTCGTCGAGAATATCCTCGGTCTTCAACTCCGCCAGGGTCAGCGCGCGGTACTCCGGCGCGGTGAACCGGGCGGCGTTCCGCTGATGAAATTCCTGGAGTGCGGCCGAATCCGGTTCACCGACGTTCCTGACCGCGGAATTGTCCAACCGGATAACCTCGGCGACCCGCCGTTGGTTCCGGTAGCGGTACACTTGATTCACCATGGTCGTGGGCAGCGCCTCCCCGGCATCGAGGCTGCTCAGGTATTGCTGCCGGAGGAGCGTGTTGCGCAGCAAGGCGACGTATCCGGCCTCCGTAAAGCCGTTGCTGCGGATGGTCTGCTCGAAGGCGACGCGGTCGAACGCTCCCTGCGGTGTCCGGAAGCGCTCGTCCGATTGGATGTTGGCGCGGACCACGTCGTCACTGATCAGGAGACCGAGATCGTTCGCGCCGATGGTAAGGAGATCGCGTTGGACGATGTTTTCGAGGGCGGCGTCCAACAGTCCCATTTCCCGGGCCTGTGTCGCGTCTATATCGGTGCCGAGGAGCTGGCGGAACCGCCGAATCTGCTGCGAGACCTCGCGGCCCACTTCGTGCCGGGTGATGTCGTGGTCGCCGACCGTGGCGACAATCTGGCTGGCGGCTTGCCGGGCGCCCGGAAGATGATCGCCGATACCCCATATGCCGAAGCTGAGAATCAGAATGCCGAACAGGATGTAGGTGGCGATTTTCAGGACTTTTTGCTTAAAGACATTCAACATGACCCAGGTCCGCTGACGAGCTGAAACGATGGGGATTGTACCACCCCGCGCCGGAGCGGCGGCATCATAAGAGTGTGACCCCGGGCAATCAACGCCGGGCTCGGTCAATCGGCTTGCATGGTACCGGCACGCCGTCTACCGTCGGTTGACGGCAAGGGTGTATCGGCGAACCGGGACGGATGAAGAACGGAATTGGTCTGGCGCTTATTGGTCTCTGCATCGCCACCTCGGCCCCGGCGGCGGAGTTCAAGTTCGCCGCCCTCGGCGATGTGCCCTACGGCCCGCCGGCAAAGGCCTATCCGCCTTTCGAGCGGCTGATCGCCGAAATCAATGCGAAGGCTCCGGCGTTTACGCTGCATATCGGCGACACCAAATCCGGGTCCACTCCATGCACCGATCAAATGCTTCTCGACCAAAAGCGCTTCATGAACGCCTTCGAGACCGCGGTGGTCTACACGCCCGGCGACAACGAATGGACGGACTGCCACCGTCTTAAGGCAGGCCGGTTCGATCCGATCGAGCGGCTGAGTTTCATTCGGCGCACCTATTTCGACAAGCCGATGAGCCTTGGGAAATCCCCAATTGCCGTTGAGCGTCAGTCCGACCTCATGCCCGCTTATACGCGCCACGTCGAGAACAGCCGGTTCAGCCGGGACGGCGTGTGGTTCGTTCTGACCCATGTGGTGGGGTCCAACAATAATAACCGAACCCTCGCAAACGCCAGGCTCGGCAACCCGCCAAGCGCCGCGGCGGTTGTGGAGTTCGAAGCACGGGACAAGGCGAACGCCGCGTGGCTCGAGGACGGATTCGACAAAGCGGCGGCCGCCGGCGCCGCGGCGGTGGTCGTTGCCATTCATGCCAATATTTTCGACATTCCGGGCGCTGGACTCGGACGCCAGAAATGCTACACAAGCAGCTCCGCACCCGCGTCCCAGCCATTAGTCCCGAACCATGTCCCGACGCCCCTTGATTGCCGGAAACTGGAAAATGAACGGTCTCGCCGACGCCGCCCGGGTCTTGGCGCGCGGGGTTCGCGCCGGCGCCGCGGAAGCCGGCGGGAGTTGTGAGCTTCTTGTTTGCCCGCCCGCAACGGCGATCGCCGTTGCGGGCGATGAACTTGCAGGATCGTCCGTCGCCCTCGGCGGTCAGGACTGTCATGTCGCCGGGAGCGGGGCGCATACCGGTGACATCAGTGCGGCCATGCTGAGGGATTTGGGGTGTTCTTACGTCATTGTCGGACATTCGGAGCGCCGCACCGATCACGGGGAGCGGGATGCGCTGATTCACGACAAGGCCGTGGCCGCCCGCGCCGCCGGTCTGGTGCCCATCATCTGCATCGGCGAAACGGAACAGGAGCGGGATGACGGCAGGACGCTGGACGTGGTCCTCGGCCAGTTGTCCGGCTCGTGCCCCGGCGGCGTCGGCGGGACCGACGTGGTGATCGCCTATGAGCCGGTCTGGGCGATCGGCACCGGCCGCACGCCGACAACCGGGGAAGTTCAGGAGGCGCACGCCGCCATCCGGAACGGATTGGCCTCCCATCTCGGCGCCGAGGCGGCCGGCCGGGTCCGGCTTCTTTATGGCGGCTCCATGAAACCGGACAACGCCGAAAGCATGCTGGCGCTGCCCGACGTGGACGGCGGTCTGATCGGCGGCGCAAGTTTGAAGGCGGATGACTTCCTGGCCATTGCGGGCGCGATCCGTCCGGCTCGATAGTTGGGCAACTTGATACTGGCCAAGCGGCTTCGGAAGGTCTAAAAGACGCGCCTCATTCGGAGAGGAAGCCCGAGAGGAAGCCCAGAGGAAGCCATGGTAGCCGTACTCACCGTCGTTCTGGTCCTGCTGGCCCTGACCCTGATCGGCCTCGTCATGCTGCAGCAAAGCGAGGGCGGCGGCCTGGGTATCGGCGGCGGCGGTATGGGCGGCTTCATGACCAGCCGATCGACGGCCAACCTGTTGACCCGCGCGACGGCCGTTGTCGCGGCGGCGTTCATGGCGGTCAGCCTGGCCTTGGCGATTATCGCCAACGAACAGAGCCGCGGCGCGCCGGGTTCTATTCTCGACGGCGGCGCGCCGGCGGGCCAGCAATCGCCCCAGGGACCCATGAATGCGCCGGCCAACCCATCGGTGCCGAGTGTCCCCTCGGTGCCGGCGACACCGGCGCGATAGCTCCTGCCGCCCAAATTGGGCTCGGCATTTGGCCGTAACAAAAAAAGTTCGTTTCCGCGGCAGAAATGCCGTCTCCGCTCTTCCTAACTACAAGATGTTGTAGTAGGTTGTCGGTCCATGACGCGGTTCATTTTCATCACCGGCGGCGTGGTTTCATCCCTCGGAAAAGGACTGGCATCGGCGTCCTTGGGCGCGCTCCTGCAAGCGCGAGGATACAGCGTTCGCTTGAGAAAACTCGATCCCTATATCAACGTCGATCCGGGAACCATGAGCCCCTACCAGCACGGCGAGGTCTACGTCACCGATGATGGGGCGGAGACGGATCTCGATCTCGGCCACTATGAGCGGTTCACCAATGTGGACGCCAAGCAGTCCGACAACGTCACCACGGGCCGCATTTATTCCCAGGTCATCGCCAAGGAGCGCCGCGGCGAATATCTCGGCGCCACCATTCAGGTGATTCCGCACATCACCGACGCCATCAAGGAATTCGTCAAGGCCGACCTCGATGGCGAGGATTTCGTCCTCTGTGAAATCGGCGGCACGGTCGGCGATATCGAAAGTCTGCCGTTCCTGGAAGCCATCCGGCAACTGGGCAACGACCTCGGCCGCCGGCGGACCATGTTCGTCCATGTGACCTTGGTGCCCTTCATTGCCGCGGCGGGAGAGCTCAAGACCAAACCGACCCAGCATAGCGTGCGCGAACTCCAAAACGTCGGTATCCAGGCCGATTTGCTGCTGTGCCGTTCCGAGCAGACCATTCCGGACAGCGAACGCCGAAAAATCGCCAACTTCTGTAACGTTCGCGAAGACGCGGTCATACCTGCGATGGACGTGACGAACATTTATCAGGTGCCGGTCTCGTATCATGCCGAGGGCCTCGACCGGCAGGTCTGCCGCCACTTCGGTTTGGATTTCGCCGAAGAGCCGGACCTGGAGCCCTGGGAGCACGTCGCCAAGCGCGCCGTCGAGCCGGAAGGCGAGGTGGCCGTCGCCGTGGTCGGCAAGTACACCGGCTTGAAGGATGCCTACAAATCTCTCTCCGAGGCCTTGGCCCATGGCGGCATCGCCAACAACGTCAAGGTGAATCTCAAGTGGATCGAGAGCGAGATCTTCGAGAACGGCGGCACGGTGCAGGCTTTGGAGGACGCCCACGCAATCCTGGTGCCGGGCGGATTCGGCGAGCGGGGCGCCGAAGGCAAGATCGAGGCGGCCAGGTTCGCCCGCGAGCGGGGCGTCCCCTATTTCGGCATATGCTTCGGCATGCAGATGGCGGTGGTCGAGGCGGCGCGCAATCTGGCGGGCATCGAAAAGGCCGGATCCACCGAGTTCGGTCCCTGCGAAGAGCCCATCGTCGGCCTAATGACCGAATGGAATAAGGACGGCATCAAGGAAACCCGGAACGAGGGGTCGGACAAGGGCGGGACCATGCGTTTGGGCGCCTATCCCTGCGTGCTCGGCGACAATTCCCGGGTGAAGCAAATCTACGATGAGGCGGAGATTTCGGAGCGTCACCGGCACCGTTACGAGGTCAACATGGCCTACGAACCGCACCTGGCGAAGGCAGGGCTCATCTTCTCGGGCAAGTCGCCCGACGGGGTGCTGCCCGAGATCGTCGAAATTCCCGAACATCCCTGGTTCATCGGGGTGCAGTTCCATCCCGAATTGAAATCCCGGCCGTTTCAGCCCCACCCGCTGTTCACCGATTTCATCCGCGCCGCGGTCGATCAGAGCCGGTTGGTGTGATGGAACCGCGTTACTGGTTTGCCGCAAAGGAATATGGCTGGGGCTGGTTTCCCGCCACATGGGAGGGATGGGCCGTTACCGGCGTATTCGTGCTCTCGGTGGTGGCCTGGGCGCTCGCCGTCCCGCCCAAGGAAAGCCTGAAAAAGTTCCTGTTCGGCGTT
Source organism: Rhodospirillales bacterium (assembly GCA_965221855.1). Taxonomy (GTDB): domain Bacteria; phylum Pseudomonadota; class Alphaproteobacteria; order Rhodospirillales; family UBA2165; genus JAJDXO01. The sequence continues at coordinate 456,855 of CBDCSV010000001.1, forward strand.
GGGGTCTGCGGCTGTGTCTTCATTGGAATTGCCTGGGCGACGGGCGCGCCGCCTGAGTGGCGATGGGGTGCCGGCTCATGACCGCGCCCCGCCATATCACCGTCGGCAACGTGAAACTGGGCAACGACCTGCCGCTCTCGATCATCGCCGGTCCTTGCGCCTTGGAAAGCCGCCAGCACGCATTGGACATGTCGGGCCGGATCGCCGAGATCGGCAAAAACCTGGGTATCGGCATCATCTACAAGACCTCCTACGACAAGGCCAACCGGACGAGCGTCGGGAGCGAGCGGGGCGTCGGGCTCGAAGACGCCATGCCCGTCTTCCAGGAGGTTCGCCAAACCTCGGGCTTGCCGGTGCTGACCGACATCCACGAGACCGGCCATTGCCGGCGCATCGGCAACTCGGTGGACGTCCTGCAAATTCCCGCGTTTCTGTGCCGCCAAACCGATCTGCTGATCGCCGCCGGCGAAACGGGACTGCCCGTCAATATCAAGAAGGGCCAGTTCCTCGCGCCGTGGGACATGGAAAACGTGGTCAAGAAGGTCGAGAGCACCGGCAACGACAAGGTGATGGTCACCGAGCGCGGCGCGAGCTTCGGCTACAACACGCTGGTGACCGACATGCGCTCGCTGCCGATCATGGCCCGGACCGGCGCGCCGGTGGTCATCGACGCGACCCATTCCGTGCAGCAGCCGGGCGGCGAGGGGACCGCCTCCGGCGGCGACCGGCGGTTCGCTCCGGTGATCGCCCGGGCGGCCGTCGCCGTCGGCGTCGCGGCGGTGTTCATGGAGACCCACGAGGACCCGGACGGCGCGCCCAGCGACGGCCCCAACATGATCAAACTCGACGACCTGCAAGGTGTCATCGAGACCCTGATGGAGATCGATCGGATCGCCAAGGCGAAGCCGGTGGCGCTTTAAGCCTCGGCCCTTGCGCGTCTCCCCTGGAGCGTCTATCAACGCGCCAAATTCCGACACCGCCGATTTGCTTTCCGGAGACGCGCCATGACCGCCATTACCGATATCCATGCCCGGGAAGTTCTGGACTCCCGCGGAAATCCCACCGTCGAGGTGGAGGTGCTGCTGGAAAGCGGCTCGGTGGGCCGCGCCGCCGTGCCGTCCGGCGCGTCGACCGGCATCCACGAGGCGGTCGAGCTTCGCGACGGCGACGAGAACCGTTATGCCGGCAAGGGCGTGCTCCAGGCCGTGGACAACGTCAACGGCGAGATTTTCGAGACCCTCAGCGGCCTGGACGCCGAGGATCAGGTCCATATCGACCGCACCCTGATCGATTTGGATGGTACGGAGAACAAGTCCCGGCTGGGCGCCAACGCCATTCTCGGCGCCAGCCTCGCGGTCGCCAAGGCGGCGGCCGACGATGCGGGTCTGCCCGTTTACCGCTATGTGGGCGGGGCCAATGCATCGCTGCTGCCGGTGCCGATGATGAACATCGTCAATGGGGGCGCCCACGCCGACAACCCCATCGATATCCAGGAGTTCATGATCATGCCGGTCGGCGCGCCCAGCCTCGCCGAAGCGGTTCGCGTCGGCGCGGAAATATTTCACGCGCTGCGGAAAGGCCTCCAGGACGCCGGGCACAATACGAACGTCGGCGACGAGGGCGGGTTCGCGCCCATGCTCAAGAGCGCCGACGAGGCCCTGACGTTCATCATGAAATCCATCGAGGCCGCCGGGTACAAGGCGGGCGACGATGTGGTCATCGCCCTCGATCCGGCATCTTCCGAGTTCCACAAGGACGGCAGGTATGAGCTCGAAGGGGAGGGCAAGTCCCTCGATGCCGCCGGGATGGTCGACTACTACGCCGATCTCTGCGGCCGCTATCCCATCAAATCCATCGAGGACGGCATGGCCGAAGAGGATTGGGACGGCTGGAAGCTGCTGACCGAGCGCATCGGCGGCACGGTCCAACTGGTCGGCGACGACCTGTTCGTCACCAACCCCAAGCGCCTGGCGCGGGGGATCGAGACCGGCACCGCCAACTCCATCCTGGTGAAAGTCAATCAGATCGGGACCCTGACGGAATCCCTCGAGGCCGTCGAAATGGCCCACAAGGCCGGCTACACCACGGTGATCTCCCACCGCTCCGGCGAGACCGAGGACACCACCATCGCCGACATCGCGGTCGCCACCAATGCGGGCCAGATCAAGACCGGGTCGCTCAGCCGCTCCGACCGCCTGGCGAAATACAATCAGCTGATCCGCATCGAGGAAAGCCTCGGTCCGGCGGCCCAATATCCAGGGCGCTCCCTGTTTAGCTAGAGCATTTTCTGATCACACCCGGTCATAGCCTGCGGCAGTGAAGTAGTTTTGGCACTCGGATTGGGTGACTGTGTCGATGGCGGTTGCGATGGCGTCGTAGAGGTCGTCGACGGTTCTGGCTGCGGTCTTTTTGAGGAGGGCCTTGAGCTTTGCGAAGGCCATCTCGATTGGGTTGAAGTCGGGTGAGTAGGGCGGCAGGAAGCGGAGCTCGGCGCCGGCGTCTTCGATGGCCTTACGCACGCTGGCGGGCTTATGGGCTGGCAGATTGTCCATAATGACGATGTCTCCGGGTTTGAGGGTTGGGACCAGGATTTGCTCGACATAGGCAAGGAAGGCTGCCCCGGTCATCGCCCCATCGATGGTCATGGGGGCGAGGATGCCGTCGAGCGTGAGAGCAGCGACCAAAGTGGTGGTCTTCCAGTGGCCGTGAGGGATGGCGGCTTGGCAGCGCTGCCCGCGCGGCGCGCGGCCATAGCGCCGGGCCATCTTGGTCGATGTGCCGGTCTCGTCGATGAAGACCAGCCGCTCCGGCATCAGGCCGGGCTGCGCCTCGGCCCAGGCCTGCCGGCGCGCCAAGACATCAGGACGTTGCTGCTCGCTGGCGTGCGCGGTTTTTTTTGAAGGTCATGCCGTGGCGGTCGAGCAGCCGCCAGACCGTGCTCGGGGCAACCCGAAGCCCGTGCACCTCCTCCAGACAGGCTGCGATCTCGGCCAGGGTGATGTCCGGTGTCTCCGTGACAAGCGCCAGAACCTCCTCGGCATACGCTTCAAGGCGGTGAGAGCGGCGGTCCCCGCCTTGCGGCCGGGGCCGCACATCACCCCGCTGCCGCCACTGATCAACCCATTTGATCGCCGTCGAGGCCGCAACCCCAAAAACCTTCGCCGCAGACCGACGCGACATCCCGCCGTCCACCGCCGCAACCAACCGATGTCGTAGATCATTCGAAAGTGGTCTCGTCATGCAGGCTGGCCTCCTTCACCAGCCCACATCTTGAATCAGAAATCAGAGACTTTGGGAATCCCTAACGATTCCGTCAGATCAGAAAACTCTCTAGCTCCTGTTTTCCTAAGCCGAATTGGTGGTTTAGGCTCGCCCCGCGAATAACGAGGGGCGGGCTTCCATGGACTTCGGCATCTTCGATCACCTCGACCAGACGGGGCAGGCGGGCAGCGACTATTACGAAGACCGCCTGAAGCTTATCGAGCGCTACGACGAAATCGGCATCTATGCCTACCATGTGGCCGAACACCACGCGACGCCCCTCGGCATGGCGCCGAGCCCGAGCGTCTTTCTGGCCGCGGTGGCCCAGCGCACCCGGCGGCTCCGTCTCGGTCCCCTGGTCTATTGCGTCCCCATGTATCACCCGGTCCGGCTGCTGGAAGAAATCTGCATGCTCGATCAGTTGTCCGGCGGACGCTTCGAGCTCGGCGTCGGGCGGGGCATCTCCCCCATCGAGCTCGGCTACTATGACTTGGATTACGACGAAGGGCCGGCCAAATACCGCGAGGCGCTGGAGATTATCCTGCGGGGAATACAGAACGAGCGCCTCACCTACGACGGCGAATTCTTCCAGGTCGACGACATGCCCATGCGGCTGACCACGGTGCAGAAACCCCATCCACCCCTGTGGTACGGCATTCATAACCCGGCAAGCGCCGGCTGGCCCGGCGGGAACGGGGTCAACATCGTCTCCAACGCGCCGGCGGCGCGGGTTCGCAAGGTGTCCAACGCCTACCGCGAGGCCCGCGCCGATGCCCGGTTGCCGGGTCCCGAGCCCAAGATCGGCATGACCCGCTATATGATTCTCGCCGACAGCAGGGAAACCGCCATGGAGATGGGCCGCCGGGCCTATCCGGTTTGGCGGCGAAGCTTCATGGCGCTCTGGGACGAACACGGCAAGGAGCCTATCGGCGTCCACTATCCCGAAGAGTTCGACGGCGTTGTCGAGAGCGGCCAGGCGGTGGCCGGAACGCCGGATCAGGTCGGCGAAGAACTGCAGCGGCAGATCGAAACGGCGGGGATCAACTACATGATTTGCCGCTTTGCCTTCGGCAACCTCACCCTGGCCGAAAGCCTCAACTCGGTGGAGCTGTTCAACGACCACCTGAAGGGCGAACTGAAGGCCGCGGCTTAGGTGAGCAGGCACGGGCCTCCGATACGGCGCCGTTAACCTTTGGCTAAGGGCAGCCTGATTCAATCACCGCCAAATGGCGCCGAGATGGCAAAAGTGGCCGTCCCGGGGACATGGGGGTAGCGGACACACCTCGTTCGCCGGGGAGGTCTTCGCTCCCAAACAAGTGAATTTCTTGATCTTGCCGGCAACTTAGCCCGGCAAGGCCTTGCAAGGATCGTCGCGGCGCGTCATGAGCATCCTTTACGACATACGCCATTTGGCCCGCCAGGTGATCGGCCCCGTTCTCGGGGTGTCGCTGATGCTCTACATCGTCTACCACGCGGTGCAAGGCAACCACGGCCTGATCGCCTATTGGCAACTGGTCAAACAGGTCGACGCCGCGAAGCAGGCGGTTGCGCTGCTCGGTGAGGAAAAAACCCGGCTTCAAAAACGGGTCAAACTGCTGCATCCGGATAGTCTCGATCGGGATATGCTGGAAGAGAGGGCGAGGGTTATGCTGGGTTACGCGGACCCGACGGATATCATCCTCGTCGACCGTCCCGGCCGCCGCCCCCGCTAGGCCGGACCCTAACCGCGCATCCACTCCACGGTTTTCAGGCCGCGCGCAAACGGGTTCAATGTCGATATGACCGAGCCGCTTCTCGACTACATCGTTTCCTTGCCGAAAGCCGAGCTTCATCTGCATCTCGAAGGCAGCCTGGAGCCCGAGATGATGCTGGCCCTCGCGGAACGCAACAAGGTGGAGATCCCGTACAGCCACCCGGACGACGTCAGACAGGCTTATGACTACGGCTCCCTCCAGGATTTTCTCGATCTTTATTACGCCGGGATGAGTGTGCTGTGCCGCGGCGAAGACTTCGAAGAGTTGACCCTGGCGTATCTCCGCCGTGCCGCCGCCGACGGCGTGGTGCATGCGGAGGTGTTTTTCGACCCCCAGGCTCATACGGCCCGGGACATCAGCTTTGACGAGGTGACCGAGGGCATTCTTTCGGGTCTTTCGGCGGGAGAGAGGGAAACCGGCGCGACCACCCGCCTGATCATGTGCTTCCTGCGCGATCTGAGCCAAGCCTCGGCCATCGAAACCTTCAACGAGGCGGCGGCTTATTTCGATGACGGCCGGATCATCGGGGTCGGTCTCGATTCCGCGGAAATCGGTAATCCGCCGGAGAAATTCGCCCGGGTCTTCGCCATGGCGGGTGAGCGCGGCCTCAAGCGGGTGGCGCATGCGGGGGAGGAGGGGCCGGCCTCGGCGGTCCGCGACACGTTGGATTTACTATCTGTCGATCGCATCGATCACGGCATCGCGGCGGCCGATGACCGGGACCTGATGGCGCGCCTCGCCCGGGTTGGCACGCCGCTGACCGTGTGCCCCCTTTCCAACGTCGCGTTGAAGGCGGTGGAATCCTTGCGGGACCATCCACTGAAACGGCTATTGGAAGCCGGCGTCAAGGTGACCATCAACTCCGATGATCCTGCCTATTTCGGCGGATACATCGCCGGGAATTTCCTCCAGACCGCCCAGGCCTTGACCCTCGACAAGGCGCAATTGGCGTTGATCGCCAGGAATAGCCTCGAGGCCTCGTTTATGGACGGCGGCGCCAGGGCGGAATTCATAGGGCAAATCGATGCCATCGGTTCCGCAAATTAGGCGTCCGAAGATCGCACAGGAGAACCCGGTGACGTAAAAATTTATGTGTCAGTTGGGAATGGGGTACTCCCTGTGGTTTACGACAACCGCAAGAAGGAGCACCCCGATGCCACAGCAAGCTGTAACGATTGAGAACCTACCACAAGCCTTTGAGGTGGTGAAGGAGATGCAAGCAGGCGGATTGGACTGGGGCGAGGGTTATCGCCCGCTTGGCCGCCAGGCGCTGGCCGAGATCATCGAGGGCCGGATGGCCGAGGCGGTGGATCGCTGGCTCGACGGCCTCGATGGCAGCGCTATGCGCGACCGGCGCAACGGCACCTACCGGCGCCGCCTGCTCAGCGAGCTCGGCGACATCGAGCTCAACGTGCCGCGCACCCGGCACTTCTGCCCGACCGAGGTTCTGAAGAGCTACGCAAGGCGCGCTCCAGAGATCGACCGCGCCATCCTGGCCGGCTTCGTGCTGGGGCTCTCGACCCGCAAGGTCGGCGAGGTCCTGCTTGCCCTGCTCGGGCGTCCGGTCTCGGCCGCGACGGTGAGCCGGGTCGCCAAGACCCTCGATCTGTCGGTCGCCGCATTCCACCGCCGGCCGCTGAAGAACGCCTACAAGGCGCTGATGCTCGACGGCGTGGTGCTGGCCTGCAAGACCGGCGCCGGCGCGCTCAGGAGGCCGGTCCTGGTGGCGCTGGGCATACGGCACGACGGCAAGAAGGAGATTATCGACTTCCAACTCGCCGCCAGCGAGAGCGCCGCGGAGTGGGAGCGCTTCCTCACCGCGTTGCACCGCCGCGGCCTCACCGGCGAGGGCCTTGAGATGATCTGCGTTGATGGCGGCCAAGGCCTGCTCGCCGCCTTGCCGATCGTCTATCACGGCATCCCCGTTCAGAGGTGCTGGGCGCACAAAATCAGGAACATCCTCAACAAGGTCCGCGTAGCCGACCAGCAGGCCGTCAAGGCCGACGTCCACGCCGTCATGAATGCCCCCAACCGCCGCAAGGCCGAGACCGCCGCCCGCCGCTTCGCCGACGCCTGGGAAGATACCTACCCCAAGGCCGTCGCCTGCCTGCGCAACGACCTCGACGACCTGCTCACCTGCTTCCGCTACAAGGACCTCGCCGAGCGAAAGCAGGTCAGGACCACCAATGCCATCGAACGGAGGTTCCGCGAGGTTCGCAGACGAACCCGGCCCATGGGAACCTTCCAGGATAAAACCTCAATGGACCGCATCCTCTTCGCGGTCTTCATTCACGAAAACAAGTCTCAGGGAATCAGTACCCCAGTCTCCCTGACACATAACTCTTGACGTTACCGAGAACCCCCGGCATTGGACAGCCTGCCGATCCCGGGGCTAAGGTGAGGCCGGCAAAAAGCGCCCAGACAGGGGAAAGAGCATGCTGACAGCCGAGAGCAACAAGCTGTTTACCGAGGTCGGCGAAGGGACGCCCATGGGCGATCTGCTGCGCCGGTATTGGATGCCCGTCGCGGCAGTCTCGGAGTTCGACGACAAGGCCACCAAGCCGGTCCGGCTGATGGGCGAAGACCTGGTCCTCTACAAGGATCTGAGCGGAAACTACGGCCTCACCGACCGACATTGCGCGCACCGGCGGGCCGATCTTTCCTACGGGTTCGTCGAGGAGACGGGCATCCGCTGCAATTACCATGGCTGGTGTTACGACCAGAATGGGAACTGCATCGAGCAGCCCTATGAAGACACCATCGACCCCTCGGGCAAATTGAAAAAGCAAGTCAAGCTCAAGGCCTATCCCGTGGAAGAAAAAGCCGGATTGCTATGGGTCTATATGGGGCCGGAGCCGGTGCCGCTGGTCCCGACGTGGGAGCCCTTCACCTGGGAAAACGGCTTCGTTCAGATCGTTCTCTCGGAGGTTCCCTGCAACTGGTTCCAGTGCCAGGAAAACTCCATCGATCCCGTCCACTTCGAATGGATGCATGCCAACTGGTCGATCCGGCTGAAAGGCGAGACCGGGCCGTATTCACCGAAGCACACCAAGGTGGATTTCGACGAATTCGATTATGGTTTCCGCTACCTCCGTGTCCGCGAAGACACCGACGAGGAGCATCCCTTGTGGACCGTCGGCCGTGCGTGTCTGTGGCCCAACTGCCTGTTTACCGGCGAACATTTCGAATGGCGGGTCCCCATCGACGACGAAAACACCCTGAGCGTCGGCTGGTTTTTCGCCCGGGTACCGACCGACAAGGAACCCTATGTCCAGGAGCGTATTCCCTTCTGGGAGAGCCCGATCAAGGACGAAGAGACGGGACGCTGGATCTCGACCCATGTCATGAACCAGGATTTTATCGCCTGGGTCGGGCAGGGCACCGTCGCCGACCGCACCAAGGAGCATCTGGGGCTCAGCGACAAGGGCGTCGGCATGATCCGCAAGCGCTACATGGATGACATCGAGCGGATCAAGAAAGGCGAAGATCCCAAGGCCATCGTCCGTAACCCCAACGAAAACGGCTGCATTGAACTGCCGATCATCGGCAGAAAATACTTCAAGGAAGGCCTCTCATCCGAGGAAATCCGGGAGAATGCCGACAGCCCCATCGGCGGCACCTATCGGCGGTTTCCCTTCCTGGCCAGGCAGCCCCAATGGGTAAAGGACGAGTTCGAGGAAGCCACCGGGTTCCGCCTCCAGGATTCGTTCTCCCAGAACCAGGGAGAATTGACTAATATCGGTTCCAAGGACGAGGAGTTCGTCGAAAAGTAGGAGGAACCGATGCCCGTACGCCCGGCCCGGAGCTTTCCGGTCCTGCTGCTCCTTGGGGCGATGTTGTGGCGGCCAAAGCCCACGCCGACGCCATCGACGGCGCTTGGTGCAACGCCAAGGGGCAAAGGCTTTCCATCGACGGCCCCAAGCTGGTGACGCCGTACGGCACCCGCATGGAAGGCATCTATGACCGCCACGGCTTCGAGTATGTGGTGCCGGCGGGCGAGCCCGGCGCCGGCGACAAGGTGGTCATGTCCATATTCAGCGACGATGACATGGAACTCATCCGTGGTTCGCGGCCGGCTGAGAGCTGGCGCCGTTGCCGCCTTCCCACAAGCTGAGCGGCAGGTAGATTATTGCGCGATTTTGCTTCGAAACCGCACGAATCAAACCTCGCCAAATTTTAGTTAACTAAAAACAAGGTAATTTAGAAAAACCTGTTGCTTTACAACAACTTTGCCGTCAAATTCAGCCTAATTCTCAGCTATTTCTAACCCACAGCAGGCCCATATTTCCGCGATCATGGCGGATTCCCGAGGGAGGAGTGACCCGATATGGCGACAGCCGCAAAGCGAAAGCCCCGCAAACGAGCCGCCCCGAAACCCAAGGCCACCCCGGAAGAACTGCTGAAATTTCATCGCGAAATGCTGCTGATCCGCCGTTTCGAAGAGAAGGCGGGGCAACTCTACGGCATGGGGCTGATCCAGGGTTTCTGCCACCTCTATATCGGCCAGGAAGCGGTGGTCGTCGGCATGCAGGCCGCCGCCGACACCGATGTCGACACGGTCATCACCAGCTACCGGGACCACGGCCATATGCTGGCCTGCGGGATGGACCCCAAGGGCGTCATGGCCGAACTCACCGGCCGCGGCACCGGTTATTCCCGCGGCAAGGGCGGCTCCATGCACATGTTCAGCCGGGAAAAAAACTTCTTCGGCGGTCACGGCATCGTCGCGGCCCAGGTTCCCATCGGCACCGGCCTCGGATTTGCGCACAAGTACAAGGAAGACGGCGGGGTCTGCATGACCTATTACGGCGACGGCGCCGCCAACCAGGGTCAGGTCTATGAGAGTTTCAATATGGCGGCCCTGTGGAAACTGCCGATCTGTTATGTGCTCGAAAACAATCGCTACGGCATGGGCACTTCGGTCGCCCGCGCCGCATCGACCCAGGAACTCTATGCCCGCGGCGAGGCGTTCGGCATCCCCGGCGAACGGGTGGATGGGATGGACGTGGCCGCCGTCCGCGCCGCGGCGGAGAAGGCGCTGAAGCACGTCCGGAGCGGCAAGGGCCCCTATATCCTCGGCATGCTGACCTACCGGTATCGCGGCCATTCCATGTCCGATCCGGCCAAATACCGGACCCGCGAGGAGGTGTCCAAGGTCCGGGCCGAGCAGGACCCCATCGATCGGGTCGCCCAGACCTTGCTCGACAACGAATACGCGACCGAGGAGGAACTGAAAGCCGTGGATGCGGAAATCAAGGCGACCATCACCGAAGCGGCCGAGTTCGCCCAGCAGTCGCCGGAGCCGGACCCGTCCGAGCTCTACACCGACGTTCTGGTCGACGCCTAGGGAGGAACGGGAAATGGCCACTCAAATTCTCATGCCCGCCCTGTCGCCGACCATGACCGAGGGCAACATCGCCAAATGGCACAAGAAAGAAGGCGATGCGGTGTCGTCCGGCGATCTCCTGGCCGAAATCGAAACCGACAAGGCGACCATGGAGCTCGAAGCCGTCGACGAGGGCATTCTGGGCAAGATCATCGCCTCGGAGGGCGCGGAGAACATCGCCGTCAATACGCCCATCGCCGTCCTGCTCGCCGATGGCGAGGACGCATCCGCCATTGATGCCGCGGCCGCCGCCCCGAAACCCGCTCCCGCCGAAGCCGTACCGGAACCGGGCGCGGCTTCGGGGATTGAAGAGACCCCCGCACCGGCAGCCGCGCCAACACCGGCGCCGGCGCCCGCGGAGCCCGAATATACCGGCGAGACCCAGACACTCACGGTTCGTGAGGCGCTGCGCGACGCCATGGCCGAGGAAATGCGGGACGACGATACCGTCTTCCTGATGGGCGAGGAGGTGGCCGAATACCAGGGCGCCTACAAGGTCTCCCAAGGGCTGCTGGAAGAGTTCGGCGCCAAGCGGGTGATCGATACGCCGATCACCGAGCACGGCTTCACCGGCCTCGGCGTCGGCGCCGCCTTCGGTGGCTTGCGGCCCATCGTCGAATTCATGACCTTCAACTTCGCCATGCAGGCCATGGATCACATCATCAATTCGGCGGCCAAGACCCTCTACATGTCCGGCGGTCAGATGGGCGCGCCCATGGTGCTGCGCGGTCCCAACGGCGCGGCCGCCGGCGTCGCCGCCCAGCACTCGCAGTGCTATGCCAGCTGGTATGCCCATGTGCCGGGGCTCAAGGTGGTCTCGCCGTGGTCCGGCGCCGACGCCAAGGGTCTCTTGAAGTCGGCGATCCGCGATCCCAACCCGGTGATCGTGCTGGAGAACGAAATCCTCTACGGCCAGTCCTTCGAGGTGCCGGCCGATCCCGATTTCGTGGTGCCCATCGGCAAGGCGAAGATCGAACGTCCCGGCGCCGACGTCACCATCACTTCGTTCTCGCTGATGATGAACGTCGCCATGGAGGCGGCCGAAGCGTTGGCGGCGGAGGGGATCGACGCGGAGGTGATCAATCTCCGTTCGCTGCGCCCCTTCGACGCCGGGACGGTGGTGGAAAGCGTCAAGAAGACCAACCGCATCGTCAGCGTGGAGGAGGGCTGGGCGTTCGCCGGCATCGGATCCGAAATCGCCGCGATCATGATGGATCACGCCTTCGACTATCTGGATGCGCCGGTCAAACGGGTCTGCGGCGAGGACGTGCCCATGCCCTACGCCAAGAACCTGGAAGCCATGTATCTGCCCGATGTCGCCAAGGTCGTCCAGGCGGCCAAAGACGTCTGCTACGTGTAGGGGGAGCGGGAAATGACCATTCAGATCCTCATGCCCGCCCTGTCGCCGACCATGACCGAGGGCAACATCGCCAAGTGGCACAAGAAGGAGGGCGACGCGGTCGCGTCCGGCGATCTCCTGGCCGAGATCGAAACCGACAAGGCGACCATGGAACTCGAAGCCGTCGATGACGGCGTGCTCGGCAAGATCATCGCCGCCGAAGGTTCGGAGAACATCGCCGTCAATGCCCCCATCGCGGTGATGCTGGAAGAAGGCGAGGATGCGTCCGCCGCCGAGGCCGCCGCCTCGGCCGCGCCGGCAGTTGAACCGGCCCTGGCGCCAGCGGCAGCGCCCGAACCCGCGCCGGCGGCTGAACCGGCCCCGGCCCCGCAGCCCGCGCCCGCCGAGCCGAAATCAAACGGCGCCCGCATGTTCGCCAGCCCGCTCGCCAAGCGCATCGCGGCGGACGCCGGCATGGACATCGGCGCCATATCCGGCTCCGGCCCCCACGGCCGGGTGGTGAAACGGGACGTGGAAGCCGCCATTGCCGGCGGCGTCGCGGCTCCCGCCGCGGCTCCATCCGCTGCCCCGCCGGCGCCCGCCGCGCCTGCGCCGGCGCAACTGCCCGTGGTTGCCGGCGGCTATACCGAGGTGCCGCACAACAATATGCGCAAGGTGATCGCCAGGCGCCTGCAGGAATCCAAGCAGACGGTGCCCCACTTCTACGTCACCATGGAATGCGAGATCGACAAGCTGCTGGCCATGCGCAAGGACCTGAACGCGCGAGCCGAGGCGACCGGCGAGGACTACAAGATCTCGGTCAACGACTTCATCATCCGCGCCGCCGCGTTCGCCATGAAGAAGGTCCCCGAGGTCAACGCGTCCTGGACCGACGAGGCCATGCTGCTCTACAACGACATCGACATCTCGGTGGCTGTCGCCATCGACGGCGGCCTGATCACGCCCATCGTGCGCAACGCGGACCAAAAAGGCCTGGCCGTCATTTCCAACGAGATGAAGGACCTGGCCGCCCGCGCCCGGGAAGGCAAGCTGCTGCCGGATGAATTCCAGGGCGGCGGCTTCACCATCTCCAATCTGGGCATGTACGGGGTGAAGGAGTTCGCGGCGATCATCAACCCGCCTCAATCCTGCATCCTGGCCGTCGGCGCCGGCGAACAGCGGCCCGTGGTCCGCGACGGCGCGCTCACCACGGCGACCATGATGAGCGTCACCTTGTCGACCGACCACCGGGTCGTCGACGGGGCGCTCGGCGCCGAATGGCTCCAGGCCTTCAAGGTCCTCATCGAGGACCCGCTGGCCATGCTGCTGTAGGGGATCACGATGGCGGATCAACCAACCGAAACCAACTTCGACGTGATCGTCGTCGGCGGCGGGCCGGGCGGCTACGTGACCGCCATCCGCGCCGCGCAGCTCGGCATGAAGGCGGCCTGCGTCGAGCGTGAGCACCTGGGCGGCATCTGCCTCAACTGGGGCTGCATCCCGACCAAGGCGCTGCTGCGGACCTCCGAGATCTATCACCTGATGGAGCGGGCCGACGAGTTCGGCCTCAAGGTCGAGGGCGTCTCCTTCGACATGGAGAAGATCGTCAAGCGTTCGCGCCGGGTGGCGCGCCGGCTGTCGGGCGGCGTCGCGCACCTGTTGAAGAAGAACAAGGTCGCGGTCTTCGACGGCCACGGCAAGCTGGCCGGCCAAGAGAAAGGCGTGCGCAAGCTGGAGGTTTCGGCCGGCGGCAAGAAGATCGCCGATCTCACCGCCAAGCACATCATCCTGGCGACCGGCGCACGCGCCCGGACCCTGCCGGGCCTCGAGCCGGACGGAGAGCTGATCTGGACCTACAAGGAAGCCATGATCCCGGAAGAGATGCCCAAGTCTCTCCTGGTGGTCGGATCCGGCGCCATCGGCATCGAGTTCGCGAGCTTCTACAAGACCCTCGGCGCCGAGGTGACCGTGGTCGAGGTGCTGCCCCGGATCCTGCCGGTCGAAGACGAGGAAATCTCAGACTTCGCCGAGAAGGCGTTCAAGGCCCAGGGCATGAACATCATGACGTCGGCGACGGTGAAGGGCTTGAAGAAAGGCAAAGGCAACGTCACCGCCACCATCGAGGCGGACGGCAAATCCCTCGACCTCACCGTCGACCGGGTGATATTGGCGGTCGGCATCGTCGGCAATGTGGAAGACATCGGGCTCGAAGGCACCAAGGTGCGGGTCGATAAGTCCCACATCGCCGTCGATGAATGGAGCGCGACCCACGAGTCCGGCGTCTATGCCATCGGCGACGTCACCGGCCCGCCCTGGCTTGCCCACAAGGCGAGCCACGAAGGCATCATCTGCATCGAGAAGATCGCGGGCGTGAACGACGTGCACCCGCTGGATACCTCGCGCATCCCGGGCTGCACCTACTGCGCGCCCCAGGTGGCGAGCGTCGGTCTCACGGAAGCCGCCGCCAGGGAACAGGGCCACGAGGTCAAGGTCGGCAAATTCCCGTTCCAGGGCAACGGCAAGGCCATTGCGCTGGGTGAGCCGGACGGTTTGGTCAAGACCGTGTTCGACGCCAAGACCGGCGAGTTGCTGGGCGCGCACATGGTCGGCGCCGAGGTGACGGAACTGATCCAGGGCTATGGCATCGCCAAGACCCTGGAATCCACCGAGGCCGAATTGATGCATTCGGTGTTCCCGCACCCGACCCTGTCCGAGATGATGCACGAGGCGGTTCTCGACGCCTACGGCCGGGTGATCCACTTCTGATGAACGCGAAATCCGTGGATGTGCGTCCGCTCGCCGAGCGGGACAAGGAGGATTGGCACCGGCTATGGGCCGGCTACTTGGATTTCTACGGGGCCGACGTGTCCGCCGAGGTCACCGCCCATACCTGGGAGCGCCTGATGAACCGGGATTCCGCCATCTGGGGTCTGGTGGCCGAGACGGGCGGCGAGGTGGTTGGCATCTTGAACTACGTCCTGCATTCGAATACATGGTCGCTCAGGCCGGTTTGCTATTTGGAGGACCTCTACGTGGACCCCGCGGCACGCGGACTGGGGGCCGGCCGGGCCCTGATCGAGGCGCTGGTCGACATGGCCCGGGGCCACGACTGGCACCGGGTCTACTGGATGACGGCGGACGACAACGAGACCGCCCGCAGGCTCTATGATAGGATTACGCCCGTGACCCGATGGGTGAGATACGACGTGAACATCTGAGATGAACCAGGTTCGCAAATACCGCCATCCGGAGAAGCGCAACAATCCGGACCGGCCGAGCCCCCGAAAGCCGGCCTGGATCCGGGTGAAGGCGCCGACCTCGAAGGAATACGGCGAGACCAAGCGGCTGATGCGGGAGCTCAATCTGGCCACCGTCTGCGAAGAGGCCGCGTGCCCCAACATCGGCGAATGCTGGGCCCAGAAGCACGCGACGGTGATGATATTGGGCGACATCTGCACCCGGGCCTGCGCGTTCTGCAATGTGGCGACCGGCAAGCCCAATGCCGTCGATCCCCTGGAGCCCGAGAACGTCGCCATCATGGCGACCGTGACCGGCCTCAAGCACATGGTGATCACCTCGGTCGACCGGGACGACCTGGACGACGGCGGCGCCTCTCAGTTCGTCGCCTGTCTCGACAAGCTGCGCGAGATGGCCCCGGCGACGACGGTCGAGATTCTCACCCCCGATTTCCGCGACAAGGACGGCGCCATCGAGGCGGTGGCCGCCGCCAAGCCCGATGTCTACAACCACAACCTCGAGACCGTGCCCCGGCTCTATCCCGCCATCAGGCCGGGCGCGCGGTATTTTCATTCCCTGAAGCTGCTGGACACGGTCAAGCGGATCGATCCCGAGATCTTCACCAAGTCCGGCATCATGGTGGGACTGGGCGAGGAGCGGAGCGAGGTGCTCCAGGTGATGGACGACCTGCGCTCGGCGGATGTGGATTTCCTGACTATCGGCCAGTATCTGCAGCCGACGCCCAAGCACGCGCCCATCGACCGGTTCGTACCCCCGGAGGAGTTCGAGGAGTACGGGACCATCGCGCTCGCCAAGGGATTCCTGAAGGTGTCGGCGACGCCGCTGACCCGGTCTTCCTATCACGCCGACGATGATTTCCAGGCGCTCCGCAAAGCGCGGCTGGCCAAGCTGGCTGAAGCCTGAGAATCGGGCGATAGGCCGGGCTCCCACGACTCGGAAGATATGCCCACCCACGCAGAACAAAAACCGCTGCCGTACGCGCCGGAGCAGATGTTCGATCTGGTCTCCGACATCGAGAAATACCCCGAGTTCCTGCCGTGGTGCGTCGGCACCCGCATCCGTTCGCGGGAGGGCGACGTCCTCATCGCCGACATGGTCATCGGCTACAAGATGTTCCGCGAGCGCTTCACCTCGCGGGTGGAACTCACCCGTCCCGGCCGGATCGACGTGAGCTATTATGAGGGGCCGTTCAAATACCTGAACAACCACTGGATATTCCTGGAACAGCCGGACGGCACCTGCGTCGTCGACTTCTATGTCGACTTCGAGTTTCGTTCCAAACTGCTGCAGAAGATGATCGGGGTGGTATTCGAAAAGGCGGTTCAGATCATGGTCAGCGCCTTTGAAGAGCGCGCCGATCAGGTCTATGGTAAGTAGAGGCCGTTGGCGAGCAACGCGGAGCGCGTGATGACCGGAAAAATGACCCTCAGCCACGCCGGCTTTCACGTCTATGACATGCCGGCCATGGTCGATTTCTATACCGAGGTCGTGGGCCTGAAGGTCACCGACCGGGCGGACGACGACCGCATCTGCTTTCTCTCCGCCGATCCCGACAATCATCATCAGATGCTCATGGTCCGGGGGCGGGAGACGGAAATCGGCAAGAAGCACTTCAATCACATGGCGTTCCGGGTCGACAGCCTCGCGCAGGTGAAAGAGGTCTACCGGCGGGTCAAGGATCACCCCGGCGCCTCCGACGTGTCGCCGAGGACCCACGGCAACGCCTGGTCGGTCTATTTCAAGGACCCGGAGGGCAACATGGCGGAAGTTTTCGTCGATACGCCCTGGCATTGCCGGCAGCCCTTCGCCGAGCCCATCGATCTCGACAAGTCCGAAGAAGAGATCGCCGAGGACACGCTGGCGCTTCTGGAGAAGGAGACCACCGCCGAGAAATTCGACGAGTGGAAAGCCCGGTTCCGCGAAAAGTTGGGCCTCGAATAACCTCAGGCGCCGCCCCAGATTTCACCCGCGGTCTCGACCACCAGTTCCAGCTTCCGCCACTGTTCGTCTTCGGTGAGCTTGTTGCCCTGGTGGGTGCTGGCGAACCCGCATTGGGGGCTGAGGCATAGACGATCGAGGGGAACATACCGCGCCGCCTCGTCCATCCGCCGTTTGAGCGCGTCCTTGCTCTCCAGCTCGGGGGTCTTGGAGGTGACCAGTCCAACCACCACGACCTGGTCGTCGCGGACGAAGCGCAGCGGCTCGAAACCGCCGGCCCGGTCCGAATCCCATTCCATGAAGAACCCGTCCACATTTACCTCAGAGAACATCTTCTCCGCCACCGGCTCGTAGCCGCCTTCGGCGATCCAGGTGCTCTGGAAATTGCCCCGGCACATGTGAACCGTGACCGCCATAGTGCCGGGCTTGTCGGCGATGACCGTGTTGATGCCTTTCGCGTAGAGCGCCACCAGATCGTCCGCATCGTCGCCGCGGTCGGCCATCGCCCGGCGGTAGCGGGGATCGCACAACATGGCGAAAGTGGTGTCATCGAGCTGGAGGTAGGTGCAGCCGGCCTCCGC
Source organism: Rhodospirillales bacterium (assembly GCA_965221855.1). Lineage (GTDB taxonomy): Bacteria > Pseudomonadota > Alphaproteobacteria > Rhodospirillales > UBA2165 > JAJDXO01. The sequence continues at coordinate 474,372 of CBDCSV010000001.1, forward strand.
CATCAGGGCGATCTCCCGCTTGTAGGCGGCCCAGACATCGTCCCAAAAGTCATCCAGGCCGGGATAGACCGCCTCGTCGATCAGCGCCCGGCCGCCCCGATGATAGGCGAGAGAGGGTGAGGGGATGCACATCTTGGCGGTCACGCCGGCGGCCCCTTCGAGAAAGGCGAAGTGGCCGACCATGATGCCGTCCGGATTGGCCACCTTGCCGGTCACTTTCAGGGACTCCGGCCGATAACCGCCGGAGAACGCGGGCCCCTGGGGCTCCTCGACCAGTTCGAAGCCATCGAGCCCGGAGATAAAGTCGAAATTCCACGAATTGCGGCGAAACTCGCCGTCGGTCACCGCCCGGAGGCCGACGGCCTCCTGCTTGGCGACGACATCCCGGATGCATTCGTCTTCCACGGCCTTGAGTTCATCCGCGGACACGCCGCCGTCGGCATATTTTTGCCGGGCCTCGGCCAGCCGCGCGGGGCGGAGGAGGCTGCCGACCTGATCCGCCCGGAAGGGCGGGCGTGTGCGTTCGGTCATCTCTTCATCCTCCTTCGGTCAGTCCAATTGCTTGAGCAGCAGGTCCAGCGCGGCCAGTACGGTGGCTTCGCGGACCGCGTCCCGGCCGCCGGGAAACACCTCGCGGGCAACCAGCGTGTCGCGCCCCGTCCGCGAGGCGCCCATATAGACCAGGCCCACCGGTTTTTCGGGCGTGCCGCCGCTGGGGCCGGCAATCCCGGTCACCGCAACCGCCGCGTCCAGCGGCGCCGCGTTCAACGCGCCTTCGGCCATGGCGCGCACCGTCGGGCCGCTCACCGCGCCGTGCTCGATGATGGTCTCCATGGGCACGCCGACGATTTCGTTCTTGGCCTCGTTGGAATAGGTGATGAACCCCCGCTCGACGGCCGACGACGATCCCGAAACCGAGGTCAGCGCGCCGCCGATCAGGCCGCCGGTGCACGATTCGACGGTGCCGATCTTGAGGTTCAGGGCCGTCGCCCGGTCGATGACCGCCTGCGCCGCGTCGACGATTGCCTTGGGAAAGGTCATAGGGTCTCCAGCCAGGTCTTGAGCGCAAGGAGTATGACCGCCGCATACACGCCGGCCAAGATGTCATCCACCATGATGCCGAGGCCGCCCTTCAATTTCCGGTCGGCCCAAGAGACTGGCCAGGGCTTCCAGATATCGAATACCCGGAACAGCACGAAGCCTGCCGCGTAGAGCAGAAAATCCGGCGGCACGACGGCGAGCGTCAGCCATTGACCGGCCACTTCGTCGATCACCACCTCGCCCGGGTCTTCGGCGCCGCTTTCCGCCGCCGCGATTCCCGATATCCAGACCCCTACGGCAAAGATGCCGGCGGTCGCCAGCAACAGAAGCTGATAACCGCCGTAGGAACAAATGACCCAGGCAAAGGGCAGCGCGGCCAGCGAGCCCCAGGTGCCCGGCGCCTTCGGCAGCAACCCGAACCCGAACCATGTCCATATCAACCTGGCGATGCTCACCCCGGCCTCTCCCATTGCCGGTGAGAGATTAGCGACTCAACTCCGCGGCGACTACAATGAACGCGCCGGGCCCGCCTCCATCGGGCGGCATCACGAAAATATCAGTGCCGGAAAGCGCGGAAACCGGCTGATATTCCTTGCAACGAAATCAGGGCGCGGATAGTGTCGAAATGCCCGCCGGACCGTGCTTCGATCGACAAGATTTAGATAGAATTGGGGTGAAACGAGGAGGTCATGGGGCAACCTGAGGGCTCGAGATTGGCCGATTATGGCCGTTCGGCGGCGGCGTCGCTTCGCCGGCTCTTCCCTCCGCGTGAAATCATGCTCCGAACCGGCACCCGCGTCCGGTTCTTCCGTATTTCAAGCGGTCTCCAGTTGGGCGCCGCCGCGGCGCTGGCCACCTTCGGCGGCTGGGCCGCCTTCGCCTCGGTGAGCTACGTCTTCCACGACGACATCATTGCCGCCAAGGACAATGAAATCCTCAATACCCGGCTGTCCTATCGCAGCCTCCTGAACGAGGTTTCCGACTATCAAAACAAAGTCTCCGCCCTGACCCGCGAGCTTGATGAAAACCACGGCCAGATGCTGAATCTGGTCGAGACCAACGAGGCCCTTCAGAAAAACCTGAAATCGGCGGAAACCCGGCGCGAAGACCGGGAAAGCAAACACCGGCAGGTGGCCGCCATGCGCGAAGCCCTCAAATCCCGGCTGGGTGAAATCGAGCGGGAGATGCACGCGCTCAACACCCACAACTTCGAACTCATGGGCAATTTGAATATTGTCGCCACGGACCTGGAGCAGGCGATTACCGACCGTGACGAAGCCCGGGCCGAGGGCAAACGGTTGCAAGCCAGTGTCGATGACCTCGAGCGCAAGCTCACCGACCTCCACGAATCCGAAAAGGATGTCGTCGCTCGTCTGACCGAGACCACGATCCAGAACATCGAGAGTCTCGAGAACGCTCTGGCGCGCACCGGCCTCGATGTCGAGAAGCTTCTGCCCCGCGCCGATATCGAGGAGCAGAAGGGGCAGGGCGGCCCGCTCATCGCGGCCACACCGGACAATCAACCGGCACTGCGCCTCAAAGCCAAGCTGAAGACCCTGGATTCGAAGCTCGCCCGCTGGGATGACCTGCAGGAATTGATGCACCAACTGCCGCTGCAGCCGCCCCTCGACTTCTATTCGGTCTCCAGCCACTACGGAAAACGCCGCGACCCCATCAACCGCCGCTGGGCCATGCATTACGGTACCGACATGACCAGCCGCCTCAGGGCGCCGATCTACGCCACCGCGGCCGGAACCGTGACATTTGCCGGATACAAGGGCCATTATGGCCGCTTGGTGGTGATTGCCCACGGGCAGGGCCTCCAGACCAAGTATGGCCATCTCCACAAGATTCTTGTGAAAAAGGGGCAAAAGGTGGAGTATCGCCACAAGATCGGGCTTCTGGGAAATTCGGGCCGCAGCACCGGGCCCCACCTGCATTACGAACTTCATGTGAACGGCAGGCCCCGGAATCCCTGGAAATTTATCAAGGCTGGCAGATATGTTCACCAAAGGTAACCGGGACGAAGAACCCAGAAAGGCGCCCGTGTCCAAGAAATCCGCCCCGCCATCCATTCTTTCGGCCGATCTCAGGGTCATCGGCGACCTCGCCAGTTCCGGCGAGGTCCAGGTCGACGGTATCGTCGAAGGCGATATCCAAACCGATGTGCTGGTGGTCGGCGAAAACGCTCAGGTCAACGGCAAAATCGTCGCCGACACCTGCCGGGTTCATGGCCGGGTGACCGGTCAAATCCGCGCCCGGGCGGTATCGCTTGCCAAGACGGCCCATGTGCTCGGCGATATCCTGCATGAGAGCCTGGCGATCGAGCAGGGGGCTTACCTCGAAGCCCACTGCCGCCGTATCGAGGCCGGGACCGCCGGCAAAAAGGACGCCGACGGCGGCATCAATATCCTCAAGGGCATGGCAACGGCCGAGACGGCGCCGAAGCGTCAGGAACCCGCCGAAGCCGCCGCCGAATAACTCAGTCCAGTAACTGCTTGAACAGCCCGGGGTCCACGTTGCCGCCGGAGCCCACAAGCACGGCGGTGCGGCCATCGAGCTTTTCCTTGCCGGACAGCAGAACGGCCAGCGCCGTGGCCCCGCTCGGCTCGAGGACGATCTTGAGATCGTAGAAGGCCTGGGCCACCGCGGCGCCGGCCTCGGCGTCGCTGACGCTGTAACCGGGGGCCAGGCGGTTCTTGTTGACCTCGAAGGTGAGAGCGCCCGGGGTTTCCAGAAACAGCGCATCGCAAATCGAAGGACCGGGGGGCGATATCTCGACGCGCTCGCCCGCCGCCAGGGACAGGGCGGTGTCGTCATATCCGTCCGGCTCTACCGTGTGGAGCGCCAAGTTGGGATAGGGCTCCTCGAGCGCCAACGCGCAACCGCCGACCAGGCCGCCCCCGCTGGTCGGCACGATCATCAGATCGGGCGCGATGCCGAGCGCGGCCGTCTGGTCCGCAACCTCCAGGCCGACGGTTCCCTGGCCTGCCATGATCCAGGGATGATCGAAAGGCGGGACGAGGACGCCGCCGGTCTCCTCGACGATGGCCCGCGCCACCTGTGCCCGGTTGCCGTCGGAACGCTCATAGAGCACGACCTCGGCGCCATCGGATCTGGTGTTGGCGATCTTGATCTCGGGCGCGTCCGACGGCATGACGATCGTTGCCGGGACCCCCAGCAACCGTGCCGCCCGGGCCACGCCCTGGGCGTGATTGCCGGAGGAATAGGCGACCACGCCCCTGGCCTTTTCCTCGTCCTCCAACCGGGACAGAAAATTGTAGGCTCCGCGAAACTTGAACGAGCCGGTCCGCTGCAGGCACTCGGCCTTGACCAGGACCCTGCCGCCCAGCCGGTCGTTGAGACGGCCGGACTCCAGGAGCGGGGTGCGCACCGCCGCCCCGTCCAGACGGCCGGCCGCGGCCAGAATATCGGCTCGCGTCGGGGCGGTGAAAGGCGGAGCGGGTATCAAGCGGACACGCTCAACGACGGAGGTCGTCTTCGGGATTGAACGCCAGTTCCTCGTCCGCGAGACGGGCCCGGTAAACGTGGAGGTTTTCCATCACCCGCTGGACGTAATTGCGGGTCTCCCCGAGGGGGATCATCTCCACCCAGTCGATGGGATCGACCGCAGGGTCGCCGGGGTCGCCGTTCTGGCGGACCCACCGCCGGACGCGCCCGGGCCCGGCGTTGTAGGCCGCCAGGGCAAGGATGTAGGAACCGTCGAACGCCGCGATCATGTCGGCGAGGTATTTCTGGCCGATATTCAGATTGTAGCCGATGTCGCGGGTCAGTTTGCCCGGCCTGTAAGGCACCGCCATCTGCCGCGCCACGCGCTTCGCCGTCGCCGGCATGAGCTGCATCAGGCCGCGCGCGCCGGCACGGCTGATGGCCTCGTGGTTGAACGCGCTTTCCTGACGGATGACGGCGTGCACCAGCGGATCTTCCAGGCCCGGACGCAACCGCGCATCCAGGCGCGGGAACCCGGCGCCGGCGAGATTGACGCCTTCGCGGATGGCCTTCTTGGCCGCCAGCACCGCCAGGTCGCGGCGGCCGCGATCCCGCGCCAGCGCCGCCACCTGCGCCCGCCAGCCCGGGGTTTGGCCGAGTTCGTTCAATCTGCGGATGAACGGATCGATCTCGCCCGGCAAGCCGGCTTCGATCAGCCGATGCACGGCGGCGACCAGCTCGTGATCCAGGAACCCGCCGTTCTCGACCACGTCCCGATGGGGCTCCGGCGGCATGCGCAGATTGCCGTCGCCATAGTGGCGGGCGGCGGCAAGCTGGCCGTAATAGGTCATCGGGTATTCGGCCGCCGTCCGGAACCAGAAGCCGGCCCGCTTGTGGTCACCGAGTTCCTCGGCGGCGCGGCCCGCCCAATAGGCGCCGCGGGCCCGGCTGATGGCGTACTTGGCTTCACCATGGACGGTGGTGAAGTGCTCGAGCGCGGCGTCATGATCGCCCAGGAAACGCGTGGCGATCCATCCCGCCATCCATTCGCCCTCGAGGAACCCCGCACCGGATGTCATCGAGTGGCTCCGCGCCATGTCGTAGGCCTCGGAGACATGGCCGGACCTGAGGGCCCGGCGGGCGAGGATGGATTTTTCCCGCCACCACATGTCGGGGCGGATCAAATCCTCCGGCGGATCGGCGAGCAGGGCGCGGGCGTCCATATCGCGTCCCTTGCGGCGGCGCCAGCGAAGACGTTCATAAACCAGGCCAGGATGGCGCCGCAGTTCCGCCGGCACCCGGCGGATCGCGCCATCCACACCGCCCCGCATGCGGCGAAGCGCCACACGGGCCTCGGCGAGCGCCCGGTAATCCTTGTGAATCCGCCGGTACATGCGGCGGGTCGGGTAGTAGCGGCCGGCCCAAAGCAGCCGATCCAGGCGCGCCAAATGATCCTCGCGGGTCAGATGGCGCCGGTACGCCCGGTAGAACTCGCGTTCCTGCCGCGCGCCGAAATTGCCCTTGATCCAGGTTTCCCGGATGACCTGCCTCGCTTTGCCGGTCTGTCCCCGGCGCAGCAGCGAGGCGGCGAGCCGGGTGCCGCCATCGGCGGTCATCGGACGGTGATCCGAGAACCAGGCAATCACCGTTTCGTCGGGGGTGGAGGCGGTCAAGGCTTCCTCCGCCCGGCGGCGCAGGACACGGGGCCGGGGCCAATCGGGATTGGCCTCGATGAAAGCGGCGATCTCGCCGAATCCGGCGCCGGAATCGGCGGCCGCGTAATACCGCCAGCGGAATACTTTGGCGAGCAACGGGTCCGAGACGCCCTGGGCGGCCCTTTTCGCCTCGGGCCACCTCTGCCGCTCGGCGAGCTTGAACGCCGCTTTCGCCGCTTTGATTTCCTGGCGGGTCAGTTCGTCGGCGTGAGCGCCGCCATGAAGCAACGCGCCCGCGAGAACCGCGACACCGAAAGCCAGCCTCCGCAAGAGGGTCCCCATTTTTGCCCAAGGTCGGGCCGATTCTATGGGCGCCGTCCCGGCCGGGCAAGCGATCCATCCCATCGACCCCGGAATTGCCACATCCCGGGCGCCGAATCCCGACGGCCGCGCTTGCTTGCTCCGCCGCCCGGCCGGGAGTATGTTCCGCCTAAAATCCTTAGGGAGAGCAAGATGTTCGAGGGCTCAATCACGGCGCTGATCACGCCGTTCAAGAACGGCTCGGTGGACGAGGAATCGTTCCGCAAAATCGTCAATTGGCAGATCGAAGAAGGGACCGAGGCCCTGGTGCCCTGCGGCACCACGGGCGAATCGCCGACCCTCAGCCATGAAGAGCACCGCCGGGTGGTGGAAATCTGCATCGAGGAGACGGCAGGCCGGGTTCCGGTGATCGCCGGAACGGGCTCCAACTCCACCGCGGAGTGCATCGAATTGACCCGGCATGCCAAGGACGCCGGCGCCGACGCGGCGCTGATCGTCACGCCCTACTACAACAAGCCGACCCAGGCCGGGCTCCACGCCCATTACAAGGCGGTGAACGACGCGGTGGATATTCCGATCATCATCTACAACATTCCGCCCCGCAGCGTCATCGACATGACCGTCGAGACCATGGCCGGATTGGCCAAGCTGCCCAATATCCGCGGCGTAAAGGACGCGACCAGCGACCTGAACCGGCCGATCCTGATGGCGCTGGCCGCCGGACCCGAATTCATTCAGTTGTCCGGCGAGGACGGGACTGCGGTGCCGTTTCTGGCCGCCGGCGGGCAGGGGTGCATCTCCGTCACCGCCAATATCGCGCCGCGCCAGTGCTATGAAATGCAGCGCGCGTGGCGGGACGGCGACATCGCCAAGACCCTGGCGATGCAATCCCGGCTGATGCCGGTCCACTCGGCGCTGTTCTGTGAATCGAGCCCCGGACCGGTGAAGTATGCCGCCGAACTGTTGGGTATCTGCGGCCGCGAGACCCGCCCGCCGCTGACCGAGATCGCCGACAGCAGCAAGGAAGCGGTCTCCGGCGCGCTCCGAAGCGCGGGCCTGCTGAATTGAGCGCCGCGCACCAGCGCTGAACCGGGTGCCCGGGCGACCGGGGATCCTGCGAGCCCCGTGAACCATGGCCAGGAAACCCAAAGACACCGGAAATATCGCTGCCCGCAACCGCAAGGCGCGGCACGATTATTTCATCGAGGAGACCCTGGAGGCGGGAATCCAGCTGGTCGGCAGCGAGGTAAAGTCCCTGCGCGAGGGCCGCGCCAGCATCGAGGAAAGCTATGCCGCCGATGACGGCGGCGAGCTCTATCTGGTCAACGCCCATATTGCGGAATACCCCGCCGCGGTCACTCCCCATGAAGTCCGCCGCCCCCGCAAGCTGTTGGTGCACAAGAAGGAATTGCGCCGGCTGACGGGTGCGGTGAGCCGCGAGGGCATGACCCTGGTGCCGCTCCTGATCTACTTCAACCGCCGCGGCATCGCCAAGGTCGAGCTTGGCCTCGCCAAGGGCAAGCGGAAGTTCGAGAAGCGGGCGTCGATCAAGGAGCGGGAATGGAAGCGGGATCAGGCCCGGCTGATGCGGGGGCGAGGCCAGGGAAGAGGGGGATTCGATGAGTGACCGGAAATCCACCGCCCATTGGGAGAAACTGGGGGCCGATCCCCGGACCTTCACCACCCCCGAGCAGTTCAACGAATTCGGCAAAAACCACCTGCCGGAAACCGCCGGCGTGGAGATTACGCGGGTGGATACGGACCGCTTCGAGGGCCGGATGCCGGTCCGTCACGGATTGCTGGCGCCGAACGGTTTTCTCCATGCGGCCAGCGTGGTGGCGCTCGCCGATACGCTGACCGGCTACGCGACCATCGTCAGCCTGCCCGAGGGGGCGGCGAGCTTCACCACCGTCGAGCTCAAGTCCAATCACACGGGTACCGTGACCGACGGCGTGGTCGCCGGCGTGGCGACACCGGTCCACCGGGGCCGCACCACCCAGGTCTGGGACTGCGTCGTGACGCCCGAAGGCAGCGACAAGCCGATCGCGCATTTCCGCTGCACCCAGGCGATCCTCTGGCCGCGGTGACGAATACGGTTTGGCGAGCCCGCGAGCCATGGCCGGGCCTGTTCTCTGGCCGGCCAAGCCGGCCCACGCCGTCCGAAAGTCGGCTTCGCTTCAGTCGGCAAGTCGGCCGACTGAAGGCCGGTCCGGCGGGATGGGTGAGGGGGTCCGGCCGGACACGAAAAAGCCGCCGGAAACGGCGGCCAGGGTTCACACGTTTGGACCGGCGCGCACGGCTCCCGATCCTAGGAAAAAACCATACCATAACTGTCGCATATGTCGCAAGCCTATTTTGAATTATTTTCTTGGATTCGACGAATTTAGGAAAAATCAAGGATAATCAGGCGGGGTGGAGACCGGAAAGGACGTTAAAATATAGCGTAACTATATATAAATTAACAATTTATTTCGCTGCGTCGAGGTTGTGACAAAAATGTCATATAAATTGGAAATATTGTTAGAGCCGGAGCAAACAAGCCTGCGCGGGACGGCGGAAAGAACGCGAACGGGAGACCGGGGTCCGGTCTAGATCCGGTCTTGGCGCGGCGACGGATTGGCCGTTAGACTGCGTTTGACGACCTGAGCCCGCTATTTCGCGAGCCTGTCCCGCCAAGGAATTCCAGATGCCCAATTCATTGAAATCATTCAGTTTATTATCCATAGCCGCGTCTTCGATGCTGCTCGTCGGCCAATCCCACCCGGCCCAGGCGCAAACCGGAATCAAGCTGATGAGCGCCGTCGACGGCTGCGGGGAGCGGCGTCACTTCGTCGATGTTTCCGACTTCAGCCACAACGGCCGCTACGAGAACCCGAGGCTCGAAGTGACGTGCGACGATGATTTCATCACCGTCCGCACCAACTCGATCATCAACTACGAATATGTGCAGATCACACCGACGGATATGGCGGTGCGCAACAAGACCTACCGCATTCCCCGCAAGCCGCGGCTTGCCGCCGGCGAGCGCCAGCGGGTGCCGCTGCTGGGCCCCATCGGGGTGGCGGTCAACGGCATCCCCATCTTCTCGGCCAACGAGTCGCCGAGACATAATTGGGGCGATCCCATGCCCCTCGGCATTCTCGATTTTTGCAACGGTCACACGGCGCGCGGTTTCTATCACTATCACGCCCGGCCGAACTGCCTCGTGGTGGACAAGAACGGTTCCGTCGGCCAGGTCCTGGGCTACGCCTTCGACGGCTATCCCATCGTCAGTCCGTTCATCTGCATGGCCCGCAACTGCAAGGCCAAGATCAAGCTGCGCTCCAGCTATCGCCTGATCGACGGGACGCCCAACGCCAACGCCTGGCAGGCCAATCGCTATGAGCCCGGCTACGGCGATCTCGACGAATGCAACGGCAAGAAGCTGCCGGGCGGCGGTTACGCCTATTTCTTCACCGAGAGGTTTCCCTATTCGCTGGCCTGCTACGCCGGCGAGCCGCGGATCGAAGGCAATGCCAACCCCCGCGCCCCCCGGGACGTGAGCGCCCGCGACAGCCGCCGGGGCGGCCCGGGTGGCGGCGGACCCCGGGGCGAGCGGCGGCGCGGACCCGGCGGGCCCGGCGGATCCGGTCCGCGGCGGCGCGGCGGCCGGCCCGATTTCGCCACACTCGGCGGACGGCCGGGGCAGGGGGGACGCATCGAGCCCGATGACGGCGGCCGGGCGGGCCTCGAGAACCTCGCCGACATCCTGAAGGGAGAGGGCGGCAACTGAAGCGTCTCGCCCCATTGATCGCGGCCGCCGGGCTATTGGTTCCGGCGGCGGCGGCCGCTCAGCAGAATCCAGGCCCCGCCGCCCCGGGTATCGTCATAAAACTGGCGTGGAAGGACCCGGTCCCGGACCAGCACGGCGTCGAGTTCGACAGCGCGACGGGGCCGGTGCGTCTCGACAAGGCCGCGATTACCAACTTCAGCGTCGCCTTGGTGCCCTGCGAGGAGACCTCCCGGAACACCTGGGCGCCGGCCGCCCTGCTTGCGGTGCTCGGTATCGGCCGCGCACGGGCCGGTCACGGCGGGACCCCGTCACCGTTTCAGTTGGTGCACTCGGCGGCCGAAACCATCGGCGTCGGCGGGATCTGGACTTTCGGCACCATCAATCTCCCGGACATCGAGTACTGCGCCGCGCATTATCTGCTGGTGCGGGCGTTCAGCGGGTCCCGCGCCATCGACACCCATCCGGAGGTGCGCGGCCTGACCCTGGCCGTCGACGGCAGCGTCCAGGACGGGGAAGGCAAATGGGCCGGCTTTCGCATCCTCACCCCCGAAGCCTATGGCCGGGTCATCCCGTTGACCACGAATGACGGCAAACCGTTCCGCGGCCGCCTGCCGAATGGCGCCCGGCTCACGCTGATCCGGGATTTCCGGTTTATTTTCCGAAAGCTGGATGTCTCCCGGCGGGACGCCAAGACGGCCCGCCAGGTACTGCGCAACCTCATGGAACATACGGCAGCCGAGGTCCGGGCCGGCGGCTAGGCCGGCCTTCGTTCCGGCCGCCGCTGCGAATACGCATCGCCGGATGGCGCGCGAACATTAAACTTGCATTCTCAATAAGCACATTATATACACTAATATATAACACTAATATGGAGACAGAAATGTTCATAACTCGTACCTTCGCCCGGCTGTTCAACAGCCGGCCGACATCTCAACTGAGGCCTGATCTCTGGGATACAAGCCTCCGAAGGGAGTGGCGTGAGGTCCGGAGGGGTGTCCAAACGACCGCTCGGGACCGCCTGGTTGAAAATCACCTGCACACTATTCTATGATCACTAGTCAGATCACTAAACAAGAAAGGAATATAGGCTTGGGATTGCTCGACAAATATGAGACGGCGGATATCGACCGGACCCCGCAACGGGACGGACTGTCGATCGCCAAGAAGAAACTGACCAGACGGTTGGAGCACCAAATCGCGCTGCTGCACGACCCGGACACCAAGGACCCGCGCGGCCGCCCGGTGAGCCCGTGGTGGTTCGCCCACGAGGACGGGGAGATCTATACCCACGTCCGCTTCGGCACCCGGCCCATGCAGTTTTCAGGCGGCAAGGCGTTTCGCGTCGGCGGCGTCTCGGGCCTAGAGGCATTCTATCGCGACGTCATCGCCGCCATCGCCGCCGGCGAGCTCGACCGGGAAATCGAAGCCGCCCGCAGGATCGGCATTCGCGGCCACCGCCGCCGGCACGGCCGCCATCGCCGCCGTCGGGGCGAGGACTGACCGGAAGCGGCTCAGTGAAGATGCGGGCCCGAGAACAGGCTTCGGGTCTGCTGTTCCTTCCGCACCTCTTCGGGCCAGCGGCTCTTGATGAATGCCAGGATCGCCCAGATATCGGCGCTTTCCAGCGTATCCTCGAAGGACGGCATGGCGCTCTTGACGCCCGGTCGCGAAAACCGGACGCCGCCGAACTTCACCACCTCGAACAATTGCCGGTCCGAATGTTCCCAGGCATGACCGGTCCCGTCCGCCGGCGGCGCGGGAAACGTGCCGTCGGCATTTTGGGTCTCCCAGTTGGGCTGGCCCTCCAGGTTCGCCCCGTGGCAGGCGGCGCAGTGCTCGCCGTATAGACCCTCGCCCCGGGCCACCAGGACCGGATCGTCAGGGTCTCCGCCGGCGCCGCTGAACACGGCGACCAGCCCGACCCCGCCGACGAACAGCACGAGATAGAGAACGGCGGCGAAGACGATCCAGGCGACGGCCCTGTCGGAAAGCATGCCTCATGCTGTCATCCGGCTCCAGTACTGCCAAGGCGCAAAAAAACCGGCCCCGAAGGGCCGGTTTCCTTGGAATTTCGGCGGATTACTTCCACCAAATCTGGTTGGGAAGCGCGCCATAGGTCTCGTCGGCGCCGACCTCACCGATGTGCAAGTCCTTTGCGTGCACGAACACCGGCGGCGTGGTCGCCACGGGCATGATATAGGCCTGTTCGGTCACACGATCGAAGAGCTGCTTGTAGATCGCCTTTCGGGCGTTGGGATCGAACGTGCTCGCACCTTCCTTCGCCAGCTTGGTGATCACCGGATCGCGGGAATAGTTCCGCGCGCCCGGCGCGAAGAAGAAGTTGGCCGTGCTTTCCACGTCGGGAAGCCCGCCCGATGCCCATGGGTTCGCCAATGCCTGAATCTTGCCCTGAGCCTGCTTCTTGCGATAAGGCGGGAAGGGCAGCCGGGTGACCGATGCCTTGATTCCGACGGCCCGCAAATAGCCCGCGATCGCCTGCGGAACCGCCGCCGGGGCCGATGTCACCGAAGTGATCTCCAGGCTCAGATCGCTCACGCCCGCCTCGGCGAGCAGCTGCTTGGCCTTGGCCGGATCGAACTCCGGCAGACGGGCGGAAAAGTCGCACCCCGCCTGATTGCGGAAACACATGGATTCGACCATCGGCACATCACCGCCGCCGGCGATCAGGGTCGTCTGGATCGCCTTGCGGTTGACCGCGTGCATGATCGCCTTGCGGACCCGGATGTCCTTGAGCGCCGGGTTCTCCGAACGTCCCGCCGCGTCGAGGAGCAGGTAGGCGATCAACAGACCCTTGGACTGGGCGGTGAAGCCGAAGTTGGGATTTTTGCGCAGATTGTCCACCTGATCCTTCGGCACCCGGTACATCATGTCCAAATTGCCGGTCAGGAGCTGGGCCACCTGGGTCTGGACGGACGGGATTTGCTTGATCACATAGCGCTTCACCTTGCCCGCCGGACGGTAGCCGGCAGCCAATTGATAGTTGTCCACCCGCTCCAGCACGATGCCCTTTTCCGGATCCACCGTCGCCGCCCGGTAGGGACCGGACCCGACGGGGTTGCGGCCGAAGGTGTTCTTCTTCGCCAGGGCGCCGTGAACGTCGGAGGGATAAATGGAGATCGAACGCGCGAAACGCATCATGGCCGAGACCGAGGGCCGCTTGGTGGTGATGCGGACGGTGTGCTGATCAATTTTCTCCGCCCCCTTGATGAACAGGAACCGGGACTTGATGCGGAACCGCACCTTGGGGTCGGCAACGAAATTGACCGTATAGACCACGTCGTCCGCATCCAGGTCGGAGCCGTCATGGAACTTCAGACCCTTTTTGAGCTTAAACTCGTAGGTCGTCGGGTTTACGCGGGTCCACGATTCCGCGATCCGCGGCCGGAACTGGCCGGCGGCGGTATCATAGGTCATCAGACGGTCGTAGATGGCGTTGGTCGTGAAGCCGGTTTCGGGCTTCGGGTCGTAGACCGCATCGATCATCGAGATGGGATCGAAAAAGGCGATGCGGACGGTGTTGTCCTTCTTTTGCGCCAAAGCGGGTCCGGCGGCCACCGCCATCACTGTCCCCAATAGGGTGCCGGTAAACAGACTGCGTCTGAGCATGAAATTTCTCCCTGTAACTGCCGCGGGGTTTTCCCGATCGGGCCTATCGGAAAAGTCTAGCCCAATCTCGTCCGGCTAAATATCCCATTTTTGCGAATCGGCGAAAAAAGCCCGCTCCGCGGACCGTCCGAAGCCCTGAACAATCGGTTCGGACGGCCTAACGCCTCTCGTATTGGGTGGCGCCGAACATGTTTTCGAGGGCCTCCTTGGACGGCCCCTTGCCCTCGGTGCTGACGTCGGCGAGGACCTTCATGCCCTTCTGCACGGCCGGCCGCGCCTCGATCTCGTCCAGCCAGCGCTTCACGTTGGGGATGCTGCCGATATCCACCTTGCGGCGTTCGTGGTTCCGCACCCAGGGAAAGGTGGCCATATCGGCGATGCCGTACTCCGCGCCGCCCAGATAGGCGGTCTCGCCGAGCCGGCCGTCCATCACGTTGTAGAGCCTGGCCACTTCGTTGTTGTAGCGGGCCTGGGCGTAGGCGAGCTGGGATTCATCGGTGAGGTTCGGAGCGTAATTGTTGAAGTGGTTCTGCTGGCCGCACATGGGGCCGATGCCGCCCATCTGGAACATGAGCCACTGCACCGCCTCGAAGCGGGCCGCGCTGCCCGACGGGGGAATGAACCTGCCGGTCTTGTGGCCGAGATAGATCAGCATGGCGCCGGTTTCGAAGACGGTAATCGGCCCGCCATCCGGGCCGTCCGGGTCGACCAGGACGGGAATCTTGTTGTTCGGACTGATCTCGAGGAATTCCGGTTCGAACTGGCCGCCTTTCCCGATATCCACCGGAATCACGTTGTAGGGCATCCCGAGTTCTTCCAGCATGATGTGGACTTTGTGGCCATTGGGCGTGGGCCAGCTGTAAAGATCGATCATCTCTCTTCCTCGTAGTGGTGTTCGGTGCGGGTTGTCGGCCGCCGGCAAGCGGTTACGGACTCATGCCGCATGGTGGCCTTCCCGGGCCGGCGTCACAAGCGGCAAAGCGAACGCATATGGACAAACCGCCTCTTCATCCGGTTTTTGGGAGCGGGGCCGCGGCTCAGCGGCCGAGCGCCTCTTCGGCCTCCAGCCAGGCGCTTTCCGCGGCGGCGATCTCGTTGTCGATCTTCGCCAGCTTCCTGCCCAGTTCCAGCATGTCGGCGGTCGAGCCCTCGTAAGTGGAGGGGTCGGCCAGAATGGTCTCGATCTCGGCGCGCCGCCGGCCCAGCCGCTCCAACCGTTTTTCGGCTTCCTTGGCCTGTCTCCGAAGATCGGCGGTCGCTTCGCGCGCCCGGGCGCGGGCGCGGCGCCCGTCCTTCCTGCTGGCGGCGGGTGCATCGCCGTTTCGCTCCCTTTTCGCGGTCCGGGTGCGCTCGATCAGATGGCGGCGGTAATCGCCGAGATCGCCGTCGAAGCGCTTACAGCCGCCATCCTCCACCAGCCACAGTTCATCGGCGACGATCTCCACCAGATGCGGATCGTGGCTCACCAGCACGACGGCGCCCTCATAGGCGTTGAGCGCATGCGCGAGGGCTTCGCGGGCATCCACGTCCAGGTGGTTGGTGGGCTCGTCGAGCAGCAGAATGTGGGGCGCTTCGATGCTCATCAGGCAGAACAGCAGCCGGGCCTTCTCGCCGCCGGACAGGCCGGCGACGCTGGTTTCCGCCTTGTCGACGCCGAAACCGAAACGCCCGAGGTGGGCGCGCACCTTGGTCTCGGCGGCATCCGGCAGGGCCCGGGCCGCCAGCGCCAGGGGCGTCGCCTTGAGATCGAGTTCGTCGGCCTGGTGCTGGGCGAAATAGCCGACATTGAGTTTCCTGGGGCGGCGCATGTCGCCGTCCAGACAATCGAGCCGTCCCGCCAGCAGCTTGACCAGGGTCGACTTGCCGTTGCCGTTGGCGCCAAGGAGCGCGATGCGGTCCTCCATGTCGATGCGGAGATCGAGATCCCGCAACACGGCTTTCCCGCCATAGCCGACGGCAACCCCGTCCATGGTGATCAGCGGCGGCGGCGCGGGATCCGGATTGGGAAATTCGAACGCGGCGGTGCGCTCCTCCATCACCGAGGCGATGGGTTCCATCCGCGCCAGCATCTTGAGGCGGCTTTGGGCCTGGCGGGCTTTGGTGGCCTTGGCCCGAAACCGGTCGACGAAGGCCTGGATGCGGCGCTGTTCCGCCAGTTGCTTGGCGCGCAGGCTCGCTTCCCGGGCCAGCCTTTCCCGGCGGGTCCTTTCGAAGGTGTCATAGCCGCCGCCGTATGGGGTGAGCTTCCGGTCATGCAGATGAACGATCCCGTCGGCGACCTGGTTCAGGAGCGTTCGCTCGTGGCTGATCACCACCAGGGTGCCCGGCCAGGAAGCGAGATAACTCTCGAGCCATATGGTCGCCTCGAGGTCTAGGTGGTTGGTGGGCTCGTCGAGGAGCAACAGATCGGGCCGGGCGAACAGCGCGCCGGCGAGCGCCACCCGCATCCGCCAGCCGCCCGAAAATTCCGCGCACGGGCGCCGTTGCGCCGCCTCGTCGAAGCCGAGACCGGCAAGGATCGCCGCCGCCCGGGCAGGGGCGGTATGGGCCTCAATGTCGGCAAGCCGGGTATGGATCTCGGCGATACGGTTGGGGTCGGCCGCGGTCCCGGCTTCGGCGGTCAGCCGGGCCAACTCGGCATCCGACGCCAGCACGGTGTCGAGCAGGCTCTCAGGGCCGCCGGGCGCCTCCTGGGCGACGGTTCCGACGCGGGCCCGGCCGAGCACCCACACCTCGCCGTCATCGGGGGAAATCTCTCCGGTGATCAGGCGGAAGAGGGTGGTCTTGCCGGCCCCGTTGCGCCCGACCAGGCCGACCTTCCGTCCCTTGGCCACGGAGACCGTGGCCTGATCGAACAGCGTCCGCCCGCCGATCCGGTAGGTAAGGCCGTTGATCTGGAGCATGGGGCGGCCGCGCGGCCTAGAACCGCGGGCTCAGGTCGCGAAAGGACGCCAGCAGTTCGTCGAATTCGTCACGGACCGGGAATTGGGGAAACTCCCGGATGACGTTGTCCGGGGCGTGAATCAGGAACCCGGCGTCGGCTTCGCCCAGCATGGTGGTGTCGTTGTAGGAATCGCCGGCGGCGTAGACCGTGTAATTGAGCTCCTTCAACGCCTTGACCGCCTCGCGCTTGTGGTCCTTCATCCGCAGATTGTAGCCGGCGATGCGGCCGTCTTCGGCGACGGTCAGGCGGTGGCAAAACAGCGTCGGCCAGTCCAGTTGCCGCATCAACGGCTCGGCGAAGTCGTAAAACGTGTCCGACAGGATTACCACCTGGAACAGGGTTCGGAGCTCGTCGAGGAAGTCCCTTGCGCCGGGCAGGGGGCCGAGCCCGGCGATCACCTCCTGGATGACCGGCAGCTTGATCCCGTGCTCGTCCAGGATTCGCAACCGCTGGGTCATCAGCACATCGTAGTCGGTAATATCGCGGGTGGTGGCCCGGAGTTCCTCGATTCCGGTGCGCTCGGCCACGCCGATCCAGATTTCCGGGACCAGGACACCCTCCATATCGAGGCAGACGACTTCCAACGAGTTTCTCCGGAGATTCAATTCAGGGGACCCGAAACGCCGCGGGGTATAACACATCAGGGGCGGAAACCAATCCCCGAGTTTGGGACGGGAACATAAAATACAAAATTTTTATGTATTAATAATTTATTCCAATTTTTTTGTATAAATAAAATTTATATCACTTATATCAGTCGTAAAATACGCGGGACCGGGTCAGCCTCAAGAAGAAATGTAATGGCTTGCGTACAAAGATAAAAAGATGAATTAGTGGTTATCATCAATTTTGCCGCTCTTATCTTAAATTATTTTTTCTATAAATACGTGTATTCTGGAATTATGCGATGGAACACGCAAAGACAACAAAAGAAACAAATATTCAGGTGTTTACCTGTGTAAATTAGCCTCACTCAAAAGCCCAGAACGCTGTAGTTTCCGTCCAGGATCAGGCGTATCGAGACGTAGAGACCCAGCATGGCGAACAGAACCCATTTCGAAAACAGCGCCCAGATATAGATGTACAACTCCCGCCGGGTGATCCGAGTGTGCTGTCCCGCGCCGAAGAAGCTGATCCAGTACACGAACGTGGCATAGGCCATTTGCCAGAACAGCATCGTGCCGAGAATTCCTGTCACGATGGCTGGCAGGGCCGCAAACGTATAAGCCACGAACAGCACCAGAACCGGAACCGCCGTTAGCACGCCATTGCCGATATCCACGTTGTAGCCGAAGGAACTGCGGCTCCGGTATGACGGATCAATATGGCAATAGGATGCCCATAGGTCCGCCCACACCGTCGGCGAGACCAGTTTCCGCACCGGAACCTTGCTGGTCAGAAAGTCCACGGGCGGTCCCCGCCCCGTGTCCCGCCATCGCTTGTTCCAGTAACCGACCCTCGTTTTGATGTAGTCGTGCTTGTCGAACAGACACCATTCCCAGAAATACGTCACCATGTTGATCGTAAAAAACATGATCAGCAGGACATGAATCACATTGATGTCACCGCGATACGCATACCGGGCGCCGGTGCCGATGGACGTCACAACGACAATGCAGGCCAGTGGCATCCAGAATGCCGGGATGGCCAGAGCGGTTCGGGCCGGGGCCGTCGTGGTCCCGTGACGGGCTTGGTCCTCCTGCATCTCTCTTCCTCTTGCCAATCGGTCCGGATATGTCCCGAATCGTTCCCATGGTGCGCGGTGAATGCGGCCGGCAGCATTCCAAGTTCGCTCAGGAGCATGACAGGCATTCCCCGCGGCAGCCTGATCCGGAGCCGTGGCGCGGACGCTCACGCCGCTATGGTGACAGAATAAATCGAGAGAAACGGAGATTGCAACGCAACCGGCACGATCGGACGTGAATCTCAATGGAAATGACCGGCGGCGCCGCCCTCCGGGTCGCGCCCAGGCGCCCGCCCGTCGCGCGTCCACGCGCGCGAAGCGCACGATGCGTCGCGGCTCGAACGCCGGGACGCGACGCGGGCCGTGACCCTGGCGGGAAATCCGGGTTAGCCCAAAGCTCCGGTAATCAGCCGGAAGACATCCTCGAACATTTCGGGGGTCAGCCGCCCCGTATTGGTGTTGTAGCGGGAGCAGTGATAACTGTTCACCAGCCTGTAGCCGGGCAGGGGATGTTCGGCGGCATGACCGAACCTGTAGGCGCTCTTCCTGAGCCCGAGGGAGGCGAGAATTGCTCCGTGAGCCAGCGAGCCCAACGCCAGAACCGTCTTGAGGTTGGGCATCGCCGCGATCTCGGCGGCGAGGAATTCCCCGCAAGCCCGCACCTCGGCGCCGACCGGCTTGTTTGCGGGCGGGACGCAGCGGACCGCATTGGTGATCCGGCAGTTCTCGAGCGTCAGTCCGTCATCGGGGTCGGCCCCGAACCGGCCCTTGGCGAACCCGAACTTGATCAGCGTCGGATAGAGCAGGTCGCCGGCATAGTCGCCGGTGAACGGCCGGCCCGTGCGGTTGGCGCCCTTGAGCCCCGGGGCCAGCCCGACAATCAGCATCTCCGCATCCAGGGGACCGAAGGCCGGGACCGGCCGGTTGAAAAAATCCGGGTGGGCCGTCCGGTTCGCCGCGCGAAAATCCGCGAGCCGCGGACACAGTCCGCAATCCGGCGAAGGTTCGAGATCGTCGGTCATTTCAAATTCGGATGGGAGCAGGCCTAGGCCGCGCCGGCAACCTCTTCGCCGGGGCCCGGTTCATCGTCGTCGTCATCGACGTACTCGGGACCGAATTCATCGTCCTCCAGCGGACCGCTGTCCCGGGAAATGGCGTCCTTGAGGTCCAGGAGTTCGACGAAATAATCGGCCTGGCGGCGCAGTTCGTCGGCGACCATGGGCGGCTTGGAGCGGACCGTGGAAACAACGGTGACACGGGCGCCGTGACGCTGGATGGCTTCGACCAAACGGCGGAAATCACCGTCGCCGGAGAAGATCACCACATGATCCAGGTGCTCGACCATCTCCATCACGTCGACGGCGAGTTCGATATCCATATTGCCCTTGATCTTCCGCCGGCCCGCCGTATCGGTGAACTCCTTGGTCGGCTTGGTGACCATGGTGTAGCCGTTGTAGTCGAGCCAATCGACCAGCGGCCGAATGGGCGAATATTCCTGATCCTCGACCAGGGCGGTGTAATAGAAGGCGCGCACCAACCGCCCCTGGTCGGCGAAGACCTTGAGCAGCAGCTTGTAATCGATATCGAAACCGAGCGCCCGCGCCGCAGCGTATAGATTGGAGCCGTCAATGAACAGCCCAATCCGCTCCTCGGGGTAAAAATTCATAATAAATCCTTTATTATCAATTAGTTTTTTATTGAATCTCACACACATTCTCAGGGAGAAATTGCCCTGGCCAGGGTATAACAAACATCAATCACCCCAACCCGTGGAGTATACCGACATCCCAATCCGGCACAATTTGTTCGGGGACCCTACAGTCGTGATATATCAGCATGTCCACTTTTCGGACACGATGGTACAAGAGCGGACATGATCATCATCGGTCTCGGCGCGAACCTTCCAAGCCCCGCGGGCCCGCCCCGGGCGAGCTGCGAGGCGGCGCTCGACCGGCTGTCCCGGCTGGGCGCCGGCACGGTCCGGGTTTCCCGGTTTTACCGCTCCCGGCCCGTTCCGGCATCCGATCAGCCCGACTTCGTCAATGCCGTCGCGGAGCTTTCGACGGAGATGACGCCGGAAACGCTTCTGCAGACGCTGTTGACGGTCGAAAGGCAGTTCGGCCGGGTTCGCGGCGCGCCGAATGCCGCACGGACGCTCGATCTGGATTTGCTGGATTTCGATGGTTTGATTCGCGCCGGCAACGACCTTCAACTGCCCCATCCGCGAATGACGTCGCGGGCCTTTGTCCTGTTGCCCCTGGCGGAAATCGCCCCGGAATGGCGGCACCCGCAATCGGGCCGGACCGCCGGCCAGCTGCTCGCCCGGCTGGATGACGGACAAGTCGTTGTGCCCATTGAGTAAATCACCGCGTCCAGACGCCGGGCCGGACGCAGGGCCAAGCGCAGGGCCAGACACCGGGAATGACTTGCCTTTCTTAACCTCCGGCATATATATTCTGCGCCGCGAATCGACCGGCCCGAATTGCGCGGCCGGTCATCTGTCTGGAGAGCATTGAATGGCCCGGGTTACCGTCGAAGATTGCATCGAGAAAGTCTCCAACCGGTTTGAACTGGTGATGCTTGCCGCCCACCGGGCGCGGGCATTGTCGTCGGGCGCGCAGTTGACGGTCCACCGGGACAACGACAAGAACCCGGTTGTCGCGCTTCGCGAGGTCGCCGACGAGACCATCGATCTCGGGGAAGTCGAGGAATCCCTGGTCAAGGGTCTTCAGAAGCACGTCGAGGTCGAGGAACTCGAAGAAGAGGAAATGGAGCTGCTCGCCGGCGACGCCTATACGGGCGAATTGATGCCGCCCATGGAACCCGCAACCATTTCGGCGGATGACGTCGAGAGCGCCGCGCCTATTTCGCCGGCGGCGGCGGAAGACGGCGGCGACGACGCGGCGGCCGGTGCCCCTGATTTCAGCGGCCAAGATATCGTCGATGAGGATTAATGGTCCGGTCTCCGCCTAGGGACCGATCCCCTGCGCCCGGAGCCGGCGCCAGCCTGAATTCCGGGGCAATCTTTTCTTCATGGCTTGAATTCATCATGTTTCCCCAACGGAACGTTGGAGGAGCGTCATGATCCGTCAGTTCGAGCTGGTCGAACGGGTGCGCGCCTACGACCGCATGGTCGATGAGGACGCGCTCAATCGCGCCTATGTGTTTGCCATGAAGGCGCACGGCTCGCAGAAGCGCGCCTCGGGCGATCCTTATTTCTCGCACCCGATCGAGGTCGCGGGCATTCTCACCAACTACAAGCTGGACGGCGATTCCATCGTCACCGCGCTGCTGCACGACACCATCGAGGATACCGACACCACCCGCGACGATATCGCCGAGAAGTTCGGCGAGGAGATCGCCCAACTGGTCGAAGGGGTCACCAAACTCACCCAGATCGAACTGCAATCGGACCACACCTCGCAAGCGGAGAATTTCCGCAAGCTGGTGCTCGCCATGTCGGAGGACATCCGGGTTCTCCTGGTGAAGCTGGCCGACCGGCTCCACAACATGCGGACGCTGATCCACATCCGCGATCCCGACAAACGGCGCGCCATCGCCCTCGAAACCATGGAGATATACGCGCCTCTCGCCGAACGCATCGGCATGCACGAACTGCAGAACGAGCTCGAGGATCTGTCGTTCGCCGAGCTCAATCCCGATGCGCGGGAATCGATCCTCGCCCGCCTCGATTTCCTCCGCGAACAGGGCGGCGACATCGTCGACCGGATTATCGAAGAACTGAAGACGACCCTGCAAACGTCGAAGCTGCGGGCCGAGGTCATCGGTCGCGAGAAGAAACCCTATTCGATCTGGCGAAAGAGCCGGCGCAAGAACATCTCCTTCGAGCAGTTGGCCGATATCATCGGCTTCCGGATCGTCGTCGACACCGTCGAGGACTGCTACAGGGCGCTCGGAATCATCCACAGCACCTATCCGGTGGTGCCGGGACGCTTCAAGGATTACCTCTCGACCCCCAAGCCCAACGGCTACCAGTCTCTGCATACGGGCGTCATCGGCCCGCACCAGCAGCGGATCGAAGTTCAGATCCGCACCCGGGACATGCACGAAATCGCCGATTTCGGCGTCGCCGCGCACTGGCGCTACAAGATGGGCGGGGATCGCACCGCGGGGCGGCAATACCGCTGGATGCGGGAGCTTTTGGAAATCCTCGAGCACGCCGCGACACCGGAGGATTTTCTCGAACACACGAAACTCGAGATGTTCCCCGATCAGGTCTTCGTCTTCTCGCCCAAGGGCGACGTCATCGCGCTGCCCGTCGGCGCGACACCGGTGGACTTCGCTTATGCGGTGCACTCGGAGGTCGGGGACACCTGCGTCGGCACGCGGATCAACGGCAAGATCATGCCGCTTCGGACGGAACTCGGGAACGGCGATCAGGTCGAGATCATCACCTCGGCCGCGCAGACCCCGTCGCCGCTGTGGGAGAACTTCGTCGTCACCGGCAAGGCCCGGGCCAGCATCCGCCGGTTCGTGCGGATGAAGCAGCAGGAGGAATACACCTCGCTCGGCCGAGCCATCCTGGAACGCACCTTCGACAAGGAAGGCTATGAACTGTCGGACAAGGCGCTCGGCGAAGTGTTGACGGTATTCGCTCTCGACACGCCGGACGCACTGTGCGCCGAGGTGGGCGCCGGCCATCTCACGGCGCGGCAGGTCTTCGAGGCGGTCTTCCCGGGCGCGCGCGCCGAAGGCGACGAGGACAACATCGTTTCCCTGTCGCAGGTCCGCGACAAGCTGAAGCCCGACGGCGCCGGGTCGGTGCCGATCAAGGGATTGATCCCCGGGATGGCGGTCCACTTCGCGATTTGCTGTCACGCGCTGCCCGGCGACCGCATCGTCGGTATCGTCACCAAGGGCCGGGGCGTCAACATCCACACCATCGACTGCGAGACCCTGGAGGAATTCGTCGATACGCCGGAACGCTGGCTTGACGTGTCGTGGGACGAAGAGGCGACGCAAGGCGCGGGGCACGTGGGCCGGATCGAAGTGGTGATGACCAACGAACCCGGCACCCTCGGCGAACTGTCGATGATCATCGGGCGCAACGGCGGCAACATTTCAAATTTGAAAATAACCCACCGAAGCACCGATTTCTTCGAGATGTCGATCGATGTGGAGGTACGGGATTTGAAGCACCTGACGAATATAATCGCGGCCCTTCGCGCCGCGCCGGTGGTCAACTCCGTCGAGCGCGCCAGGGGCTAAATCAGGGGCTGGAATTGAGGGGCCGGCTTCCGGGCCGGTTGAGAGATACGACATGTTGTTTCGGCGGCGAAATCGGCGCTCACCGGTGGATCATATACGGAACGCCATTTGGCCGGCCATCGGCTGGCGGCGGACCGTGGTCTATCTCGGCCATCGTCTTGCCCGCCTGAAGGGCAGCCCCCATTCCATTGCCGCCGGCTTTGCCTACGGGGCCGCGGTCTCGTTTACGCCGTTCGTCGGACTGCACCTGGTGGCCAGCGCCTTCCTGGCCTGGATCACCCGCGGCAACATCCTGGCCGCCTGGATCGGAACCCTGGTGGGCAATCCGTGGACCTTTCCCATCATTTGGGTTTGGATCTACCAACTCGGCCGCCTCATGGGGTTCGGCGAACACCCGAACGGGGACAGCCCCAATTTCACCGCCCTGTTCGGCAACATGGTGAAATCGATGTTGCAGGCCGATTTCCAGTATCTCCAGGACTCCGCATGGCCGATTTTCGGGGCCATGCTGATCGGCAGCATCCCGACCGCCATTGTAGCCTGGATCGTCAGCTACTATATCGTTCGCGGGCTGCTCGGCTGGTATCAGGCCGCCCGAGCCGCCCGCCGGAAAAAGATACTTGCCGCCCGCCGCGACCGGCAGGCGCACCAGACGGAGAACACGGCATGAACAGGTATTTGCGACTGGGCGTGAACATCGATCATGTCGCCACCATCAGGAACGCCCGGGGCGGCGAGCACCCGGACCCGGTGAAGGCGGCAGTGGCGGCCGCCGCCGCGGGGGCCGACGGGATTACCGCCCACCTCCGCGAAGACCGGCGGCACATCTCGGACGACGATATTTCGCGCCTGATGGCCGGGATCGATCTGCCCCTCAACCTCGAGATGGCGGCCACGGACGAGATGCTCGACATCGCGCTGCGTCACAAGCCGCACGCGGCATGCATCGTCCCGGAGAAGAGGGAGGAGATCACCACCGAGGGCGGGCTGGATGCCCGGCGGCTGCACGATCAGCTGGCGCCGGTGGTCGGCGATTTGTCCAATGCCGGGATTCGGGTCTCCCTGTTCATCGAGGCCGACCCGGCCCAACTCGACGCAGCGGTTTCTCTCGGCGCCCCGGTGGTCGAGATCCATACCGGCGCCTATTGCGAAGCGGCCGGCGCCGGGCGGGCGGGCGAACTTCAACGGATCGTCGAGGCGGCGGCCTATGCCGAAGAGCTGGGGCTCGAATGCCACGCCGGCCACGGGCTTGGTTTCGACACGGTCGGCCCCATCGCCGAAATCGGGAGCGTCGTCGAACTCAATATCGGCCACTTCCTGATCGGCGAGGCCATTTTCGGCGGCCTCGACAGCACCATCAAGCGCATGCGCGCCCTGATGGACAACGCCCGGGCCAGCGCGGCCGGAGACCGGACCGCGTGATCATCGGCATCGGCAACGACCTGATCGACATCCGGCGGATCGAAAAGACCCTCGACCGGTTCGGCGACCGGTTCGTTGAGCGCTGCTTTACCGAGACCGAAAGGAAGAAATCCGACAAACGGCGGCTCCGCGCGGCCAGCTACGCCAAGCGCTACGCCGCCAAGGAAGCCTGCTCCAAGGCGCTCGGCACCGGCTTCCGCAAAGGCGTTTTCTGGCGCGACCTGGGCGTGGTCAACCTGCCCGGCGGCAAACCCACCATGGAATTGACCAACGGCGCCCGGGACCGGCTGGACGAATTGCTGCCCGACGGCATGGACGCCCAAATCGATCTCACCATCACCGACGAGTACCCCATGGCCGAAGCGACGGTGATCATCTCCGCGGTTCCCAAATCCGGTTGAGCCCGATGGCGGCCGCATTCGTCGCCATTGACTGATGCCTATCCGGCGCTTCCAGTTGGGGAGTCCACGGCATCAATTTGTGCTCAAGTTGTTGCGCATGGGCCGTCAGTCCACTTCCCACCTCACGCCTCACCGCCTGGAAATCGAACTCAATGAGCTGGAAGCTCTCAAGCCCGTCGTCACGCGCATCCGTCCCCTTGAGGAGATAATCTACACGGGGACTCATTTGCCCCGGCATTTCAGAGACTTGGCCCCTTCCTTGGGTGCGTTTGCCTCCAGAACTGGACGAAGAGAGATTGAAATTAGGTGGCTCACCACCAACATTCTTCATTTATGGATTTAGTCCATGTTTCTGGAGGGCCCTCAGATAACCATCAACAATATTGCTAGGTACAGATAACACTGTAGCGCCATTCCCGTTGTCTGCACTGACTTGAATAGCAAATCCATTTGCTCGTTTTGACTTGAGAAAACTTTCAGTTATACCGATTCCAAAATCCTCAGTGTAGAAACAGTTCCCCCTCCAGGGCAATCGCATTAGCCTATTTCGGCGATGAGTTTTCGGAGGAAGTTGTCGCTCCACCCGGCGCGATTGAACTTGAGACGGTTTGATCCCTTGTCCTTGTTGCGTTTGATGACGTTGAGGGCGAGGCGTCTGAGGAGAGCGAGGTTTTCCGGGGCGTTGTCCTTGCGGGCTCGGGCCTGATCTTCGTCCATGACCACATCGAGCACCCAATGGAGTTGGTTCTCGATCCCCCAGTGTCCGCGGACGAGGCGGTTCAGTTCGTCGGCGGTGAGCGGCCAGGAGGCGATGAAGTAGCGCACCGCTGTCGTGGCCCGGCCGTCGGTCTCGCGGCTGGAGGTGACCTTGCCGACAGCGGCCAGGGCCGGCCACCGGTGGGCTTCGGCGAGCCAGTCCATATCGTGCAGCACCTCGGCGCGGCGGGTTTCGATGCGGCCGTGGCCGGCGTCCACCGTCTGGTCCACGCCGTCGGCGGGCGCCTGGGGATCGTCCAGCAGCAGTTTGACGTCGGCGAGAAGGTCGGGCTGGTTGGCCTTCAGCGCCATCAGGTAATCGGCGCCGGCCTCGTGGATGTCGCGGGCCGTGCCGCTCTGGCAGTGCATGGCGTCCATGGTCATCACCGCGCCTTCGAGGCTGAGCAGCTTGAGCAAGGCCGGCACGGCGGTGATCTCGTTGCTCGCGCCCACGTTCATCTGGCCTAGAACCAGCCGCTGATCGGCGGCCCAGGCGCTGACCAGGTGGAGCGGCGAGGTTCCGGAGGCCCGATCGAAGGAGCGCCTCAGGCTCTTGCCATCAATCGCAACAACCTCCGCCCGGGCGGTCGCGAAATCGGACATGAAGCGCTGGAAGGCGGCATGAAAGGCCCGCGGGTCCAACAACCGGAACAGCCGCGAGAAGGTGTCGTGGCTGGGCGGGCCAGCGGGCAGGGTCAGGAACTCGCGCAGCACCTCTTCCTTGGCCTCGGCGAAGTCCGCCATGTCAACGCACGACGTGCTTCCACACAGCGCCGCGCACAGCGCCATGAACAGCATCTCAAGAAGATCATGACGCAACGCGTTGCCCGTGCGCGGATCATCAAGACCCGAAAAACTCTCCCGAAATCTCTCCACCGAAACCTCCATCAAACGTCAAAGAAGCTCCAGCAGCAGCGATACTCATTTCCATTCCGTTTACGAAGCCATTCCGTTCACGAACCAAATCAAATGCGATTGCCCTGGTTCCCCCTCCTACAATCCTTCACTTCCCTGTCAATGCTGGTAACATTTATCGTTTGTCCTCCGCCCTCTGTGGTGGCTTTTGAGTAAAATATCCACCCTCTCCCACTGTTTTTGGGTCGTAGACCTTCGCCGTAGGCAATATGTACGTAAAGCTGGTGAGTAAACCGCCCATCTTTATGTTTCCAGCCGCGCAAGAAGTAATTTACCAACCCGTCACTAATTTCTGGAGCCACAAATTTTACCGAACTAGAAAAACGATCTGTGGTAGCCGCAGTTTGCGCTGCAACTTGATCTGCACTCAACTGCTCGATCTGTTGACGGTTGCTAAGGCAAGCGCTTACAGCAACCATTAAACCAACACTCAGCAGTATTGTTCTTGCGGACATATTAATACTCTCCATTCTAATTGCCTTTTTTCGATGTTCTCGACGTTCGGGCGTTGTGATCAGGCTGTTTTCGGGGTGGGTGGCAGCGGAATTGGTGCAAGGTTGGCGAGATAAAAGATCAATCATGAATGGAGCCTATAGGCAGGCCTAGACGATTAACTGCCGAATGTAAATGATGTAGCGTTGTGACTCCGTGAGCATTTCATCACTCTGTAGGAAGCCCGATCCTGTATCCAAAGGGCACAAGAACTTAATTGAGGAATTAATCAATGTCGTTGCGGAAACAACGGAAACGCAAGAAAACCCCTGTACCCATATTCGAAAATCGCTTTGAAGCCGCTCTAACCCACTTCGCCGCGAGACTTCTAGAGACCGCACCAATTTCTCACAACGTGTCAAAGGGCAGCGCGAGAGAACGGACGCTAGGTGATTTCTTCAAAAAGTACTTGCCTGGGCGATACGATGTTACTTCCGGCATTGTTGTGGATACCTATGACAAACAGAGCCCCCAGCTAGAGCATTTTCTGATCACACCCGGTCATAGCCTGCGGCAGTGAAGTAGTTTTGGCACTCGGATTGGGTGACTGTGTCGATGGCGGTTGCGATGGCGTCGTAGAGGTCGTCGACGGTTCTGGCTGCGGTCTTTTTGAGGAGGGCCTTGAGCTTTGCGAAGGCCATCTCGATTGGGTTGAAGTCGGGTGAGTAGGGCGGCAGGAAGCGGAGCTCGGCGCCGGCGTCTTCGATGGCCTTACGCACGCTGGCGGGCTTATGGGCTGGCAGATTGTCCATAATGACGATGTCTCCGGGTTTGAGGGTTGGGACCAGGATTTGCTCGACATAGGCAAGGAAGGCTGCCCCGGTCATCGCCCCATCGATGGTCATGGGGGCGAGGATGCCGTCGAGCGTGAGAGCAGCGACCAAAGTGGTGGTCTTCCAGTGGCCGTGAGGGATGGCGGCTTGGCAGCGCTGCCCGCGCGGCGCGCGGCCATAGCGCCGGGCCATCTTGGTCGATGTGCCGGTCTCGTCGATGAAGACCAGCCGCTCCGGCATCAGGCCGGGCTGCGCCTCGGCCCAGGCCTGCCGGCGCGCCAAGACATCAGGACGTTGCTGCTCGCTGGCGTGCGCGGTTTTTTTTGAAGGTCATGCCGTGGCGGTCGAGCAGCCGCCAGACCGTGCTCGGGGCAACCCGAAGCCCGTGCACCTCCTCCAGACAGGCTGCGATCTCGGCCAGGGTGATGTCCGGTGTCTCCGTGACAAGCGCCAGAACCTCCTCGGCATACGCTTCAAGGCGGTGAGAGCGGCGGTCCCCGCCTTGCGGCCGGGGCCGCACATCACCCCGCTGCCGCCACTGATCAACCCATTTGATCGCCGTCGAGGCCGCAACCCCAAAAACCTTCGCCGCAGACCGACGCGACATCCCGCCGTCCACCGCCGCAACCAACCGATGTCGTAGATCATTCGAAAGTGGTCTCGTCATGCAGGCTGGCCTCCTTCACCAGCCCACATCTTGAATCAGAAATCAGAGACTTTGGGAATCCCTAACGATTCCGTCAGATCAGAAAACTCTCTAGACGTATTAGTTTTCGATCAATCTGAAGATTTTCCGTTCAGCGACGCAATGGATGAAGGGGTCGGCGTGCTGGCCGCAGAGGCGCTGCTAGCGAGCGTGGAGGTTAAGTCGGTGCTTACTGCGCAAGAGCTAGAAAAATCCTGTCACGCTGCTCGAAAACTTCGTGCGCTACGTCCGTATGGCAATGAACTTGTCGGAACAGACGTAAGTGTTAGTGAAACAGCTGCCAAAGGCGCACGATACCATCATTCAATTTTTGCCTTTGATACAGATTTAGTCGAAAACGGTTGGCCTAAAAACGAGTCCAGAAGACTGGACAGGTACGTCAGTGGCAATGGACATCTGGTTGACGCCATATATGTCTTGAAGCGCGGCCTAATACTTCCAATGTCGAAAAAGGCGATGCGTGAAAATGATTCAGGCGCTGCAATAGCGGCATATTATTTTTCCTTGCTGAATTTTGTCCAAAGAGAAGGGCCACGACGACGGACGACGCCCTATGCTGACTATGCAAGTCTCATTCGTGGGCCCAAATGGGATTCTCTTAGCCAATAACGAAATATCGGCTCGCCATGCGCCGAGCGGGCTTCCAAACGCTACATCGCGGTATTCGGCAGCCACAGCGCCAGCGGGGAATACAGAAGCAGCAGAACCAGCAGGACCACCTGCGCAAATACGAACGGGATGACCCCCTTGTAGATGGTCATCAGCGGCACATCGCTCGCCATTCCCTTCAGGACGAAGACGTTAATGCCCATGGGCGGCGTTATGAGCGCGAGTTCGACCACGACGACGATCACGATGCCGAACCAGACGGGATCGAACCCCAGACCGACGACCAGGGGAAAGAAGACCGGAATTGTCAGCAAGATCATCGCCAGCGTGTCCAATACGGCGCCGAGGACGATATAGATAGCCAAGATCACGATCATCATCCCCATGGGGGTCAATGACAGCCCGGCCATCAAGTCCTCGATCATCGTCGGAACCTGCGCCAGCGCCATGAAGTTCTTGAAGATGATGGCGCCGATCAGCAGCGTAAAGATCATCGCCGTCGTGCGGACCGTATCGAGGAGCGCGTCCATGAAGGTCCTGCGGTTCATCCGGCCGCCGAGAAGCCCGAGGAGCCAGGCGCCGACGGCGCCGATGCCGGCCGCTTCGGTCGGCGTGAAGACGCCGAGGTAAATCCCGCCCAGCACGACCGCGAACAGCACGAGCGTGCCGCCAACTTTCCGGAATGCCGCGCGCTTTTCGGCGGCGGTCGACGATTCGCCGGGCGGACCCATGGACGGCCGGGCAATGGTCACCGCCCAGACGACGATCAGAAACAGCAGCACCAGGAGAATGCCCGGAATGACTCCGGCCAGGAACAGGTCGCCGATACTGGTTTCGGTGAGAATGCCGTAGAGCACCATGATGACGCTGGGCGGGATGAGAATCCCGATGGTTCCGCCGGCGGCGATCACTCCGGTCGCCAATTGGTCGCTATAGCCGTAGCGTCTCATTTCCGGCAGCGCGACCTGGCTCATGGTGGCGGCGGTGGCGAGAGACGATCCCGAGATGGCGCCGAAAGCGCCGCAGGCGCCGACGGTCGCCATGCCCAGACCGCCGCGGCGCCCGCCCCACCAGGTGTTGAAGGCGCTGTACAGATCGCCGCTCAGTCCGGCGCTGGTCGCGAAGAAACCCATCAGAACGAACAGCGGGATGATGCTGAGTTCGAAGTTGAGGGCGGTCTCGAACACGGTCTGTCCCAGGAGCGACAGGGCCGCGTCGGGCGAGAGAATGACCAGCATTCCGAGGAACCCGGCGAGGGCCATCGCAAACCCGATATGCATGCCGAACGCCAGAAAAACGAACATCAGCCCGGTGACGAGCAAAGCGGCGAACTGGGCGTTCATGGATCGCGCCGGCGTTGGGACTTGGTTTCGCCGAACAGGGACAGACCGGCGCGGTGGAGATGGAGCAACAGTCCGGCGACCATGGTGAAACTGCACACGGCCATGACCAGCGCGACAATCCAGACCGGCAGGCCCAGCACCTGGGTTTCGTTCAACTCCCGGGTCTGGTCGAGCGCGACCACCACCAGTTGCCAGCACATCAGCGCCGCGATGGCCAGGCTCAGGATATGAACGACGACGTTCACCAGCGCCTGAAGCCTCCGGGGCATGATCCGGGTCAGGACATCGACGCGAATATGGCCCTCCTCGAATGTCGTCAGGCCAATCCCGAGAAACACCAACAGTCCCATCAGCAGCAGGATGATTTCGACGGAGCCGGTAATGGGCCGGTTAAGGACAAAGCGGCCGGTCACGTCGATAAACGTGATGTACATCATCAGGGCGAGAACGGCTGCCGCCCCGATCGCCAAAACGTATGAGACACGCCCGACGAGCCGGCCGGCCGGACCCGGTGGCGGCCGCCGCGGCTCGCCGGGAGTGCTCATGCCGGTACCGTAGCGGTGCTAGGCCGGCGCTACTCGTACTTCTTGACCGTCCGCCTCAGATCGGCGAGCGACGCCTTGCCGTCGAGGCCCGCGGCGTTCGCCTTCTTGAGCCAGCCTTCCTCGAAGAAGGATGTGACGGTGCGCAGTTTGGCGGTATCCGCATCGCCCAAAACGACGATCTTGTTGCCGTTCGCAACGGCCGCTTCCCGCGCCTTCGCTTCAACCGCGTCCCAACGCTGTCCGATCAATTTGGACCCGGACAGCCCATTGTCGGAAAACGCCTTCCGTTGCGCCGGTGTCAGACCGTCCCACGCCTTGCTGCTCATCGCGACCCAGAACGCCGTCGAATACAGTCCGTTCGGGATCACCAGATGATGGGTGGTCAATTTCGTGAGCCGGAATCCGGCCAGGCCTTCCCATGGAAATTGCGTCGCGTCAACCGTGCCGCGCTGGACCGCCTCGGTGACGCCGCCGGGCGGAATGAACACAGGCGCGGCGCCGAGGCGTTTGAGAATTTCGATCCCGGTCCCGCCGGCCCGCACCTTGAGCCCCTTGAGATCGCCGAGCCCGGTGAGCGGCTTTCGGGAATGGTAGAGGAAGGGGGCATGGGTGAACGCGGCAATCAGTTTGGCGTCATTGAATTCCTTTTCCGCCAGCCCGGTCCGCGCGTACCAGTCCCACATGGCGGCCGATCCCGAGGTCGCAGTCTTGAGGGTAAAGGGAAGTTCGATCGCCCGGTAGAGCTGGAAGCGCTTGGGCGTGAACGCCGCGACCCCGAAGGCGATGTCGGCGATGCCCTTCTTGACCAGGTCATACTGGCCCGGCGCCTTGGCGAGGGGCGCCTTCATCAAATTGATCTTGACCGAGCCGCCCGACGCCTTTTCGATTTGGGCCGCCCACATGGGGATCGTCTTTTGCATATGGTGAGCCGGCGGCAGCCAATTCGCCATGCGCAGGTCTTTCGTTTGAGCGGCGGCGCCGCCCGAACCGCCGATCGCCAAACCGGCTGCAACTGCGAGAGCCAGCGCGCAGGCGGGCCCGACTGTCGAGATCCTGATCATTTTAATCCTCCCTTTAAGGTCTTGCGTAGAGTCCGATTGCGAACATGATTTCCTAGCCCAACCGCCCGCTCAATTCCGGGCTGTCCGGCGCATATCTGAAGGCGCGGAATATACAGTTACCAAGTTCCCGGGCGCTCGGAAAGTAACCGCTGAAATCGGGGTTGATATAGTCCCAGACGACGTCACCGGTCTCCCCGTGAATTTCGAAAATCCGCCCATACACCGATTCACACACCAGGGTATTGCCGTTGGGAAGCCGCTGGACCCCTCCCATCACATGGGAATAGAACGTCCATGGAATGCCCGCCTCCCAACGCCACACTTCCTCGCCGGTTTCGGCGTCCAGTTCGATCACCCAGGAGCGCTGGGGCTTCGGAACGTCGACCGCGCCATTGGCGAAGAACAGGATGCGCGATCCGCCGGCCACGGGTTGGGGATCGTGGGGCCGGCCCCAGGCGGCATCGTGCTTTTCCCAGGTCAGGCGCCGCTCCTCCCGGCCGAGGACGGCAATCATGTCCAGGTTTCTGAAATTGATCAGGTAGTCGCCGGCCGGCAGCGGACAGACCGTATTCGCATGGCCGAATTCTCCGCGGTCGACGCCGTGGGCGATTGGATAGTTTTCGGGCTCGAGTTCGGCGGTCGACCATTCCCAAACCGTTTCCCCGTCTGGCGACACTTCGCGGAAATAGTCTTCGTACACGTTGCCCTCCGCCTCGGTGCCGGGAATACCGCCGCCGATACGCCCGGCGAAATCCTTCGGCAGGGCGCGCCAGCCGATATAGACCGTGTTGCCGTTGGGAAGACGCCGGAAATCATGGTGTTGCGTGGGATCGGTATACTCCCAGACGATCTCTCCATCCCACGAGAGTTCCAGGATTCTTCCACCCCGCGCGGTCATCAGCGGAATGTCGGTGGGGACCTGTACGGAACAGAGCAGGTTGCCGCCCGGCAGCAAATAGGCGAGGGACCCCAACATATCCGGAAGATCCCATCGGTGCACTTCGACCCCGCCGGTATCGACCAGCCGCACGGATTTGCCGCGAAACGTCGATACGGTGGTGAACCCGGCGCAGGAACGCTCCGGGTCATGCCGGATCAACCCAACGTCCTGAAAATCCATGCCGGCCTCTCCACCACCTGATTTTCGGTCATCTGTATTCTCAGAATTAGAACAAGTATACTTATTCTTATTGACCGGTCAAATGAATTGGGGCATCTCTAGTACCCGAGAGCGTGGCCGAAACTCCCGGTCGGCCGGCAAATGCAAGGAACCGGAATGGGGAACACGGAATTATCGGCGTACCCGGCGGCGTTGAGCGGCGTCCGGCCCGCCAACCAGGCCCGGAGCGTCGACCTGCAACTCAGATTTGCTCGAGCCGGGCGGGAGATGCTCGTAAACCAGCGGCTCGCCGACATTCGCATTCCCGCCCTGTCGAAGCGGGCAGGCTCCTCGATCGGCGGCTTCTATTCCAGGTTCGAGAACCGGGAAGTATTTTTTCGTTTTCTGCAGGTCTCGATGCTTGAGGAAAACCGCGCGCTCGTCGACCGGGCATTGGCGCCGGAACGCCTGAACGAAATGTCGGAAGTGGAGGTGATGGAGAATGTCGTCGCCACGATGATCAAGGTGTTTTCCAGCCCCTGGCGCGGCGTCATGCGGGAGAGCTATGCCAGCATCGCCGAGGGGCGCGACATCTGGGCTCCCATGCGGGAAAGGGGCCGGGAAATCGCGGACACGGTGGCGGCGCATTTCAGGGAGCGGTACGCCGGCCGCGCCGACGGTCCGGATACCGGCGACATCCTGTTCGCCATGCAAATGCTTTTCAGCGCGCTGAACAACGATTTGATGAACCCGAAGCTCCGATATTCCATCGGTGAGCGGGCTTTCGAACAAAAACTTGCGGAAATGCTGTTCCGGTTTCTGAACCTGAAAACGGACGAACGCCGCGGGAGACGAAAATAGGGAGAGCATGAGACATGCCCGATACCGATCGGATCGCCGGCGAGGCCTTGCGGGCCACCGCCCAAGCCAACGCCGAGGTTGCCGCCTCGCTGCCGCTCGACGATCAAACGGACTTCGAGAACGCCAAACGGGGGCTGATTGCGCAGTTTCCGGACGGCGGCATCCGCGCCGAGGACGGCCGGATTATCTGGGATATGGGTGAGTTCGCCTTCCTCGACGGCCCCTGCCCGGACACGGTCAACCCCTCCCTTTGGCGTCTGGCTCGACTCAACGCCCACCACGGGTTGTTTGAAGTGGCCGATGGCGTCTGGCAGGCCCGCGGCTGCGACTACGCGAATATGTCCATCATCTCCGGCGAGACCGGATGGATTCTCGTGGATCCGTTGATGGCGCGGGAGACCGCCGCCGCCGTCCTCGAGCTGGTGAATGAAACTCTCGGCGAACGGCCGGTGAGCGCAATTCTCGTGACCCATACGCACCCCGACCACTTCGGCGGCCTAAGGGGCGTTGCGGGGGACGATCCCGAAAACCGCCCGCCGATCTATGTGCCGGGCGAGTTCATCCGCTACGCCGCGTCCGAGGGCGTGATGGCCGGAAACCACATGGTCCGGCGCGCGTCCTACCAGTTCGGACTGACCATCGAACCCGGCCCGACCGGCCTCGTGGACGGCGGTATCGGCAAACACCCGGCCAAGGGAACAAGAGGTTTCGTCGCCCCCAGCCACTCGATCGAAAAGACCGGTGAAATTCGAACCATAGACGGCGTCACGTTCGAGTTTCAGATCGCCTCCGGCACCGAGGCGCCATCGGAATTTACTTTCTTCCTGCCCGATTCGGGCGTGCTGTGCATGGCGGAAGTCTGCAATCAGACCATGCACAACATCCTGACGTTGCGGGGCGCGGAAGTCCGTGATCCGCTGCTGTGGGCCAAGACCATCGACGAAGCCATCGACCTGTTCGCCGGCCGCGCAGAAGTTGTGATGAACAGCCACAACTGGCCGGTCTGGGGAAGGGATAATTTGCTCCGCTACCTCTCGGAGCAGCGTGACATCTACAAGTACATCCACGACCAAAGCCTGCGGCTGGCAAACCACGGCCATACGCCGGACGAAATCTTGAATATGATCGAGGAGCCCGAATGGCTTGCCGGCACGTTCCATGCGCGGGGCTACTACGGAAGCCTGAAGCACAATGCCAAAGCCACCTATCAGCGGTACTACGGATATTTCGACGGCAACCCGGTCAATTTGGATCCATTGGCGCCGCAAGAGGCCGGCAGGGAATATGTCGAGGCAATGGGCGGGGCGGAGAGTGTGCTGGCCACCGCGCGCGAGGCCATCGCGGCGGACCGTTTGCGGTGGGCGGCGACGGTCCTGAATCACCTCGTCTTCGCCGACCCTGAATCCTCCGCCGCCCGCGAATTGCTTGCCGAAGTCTACCGCCAACTCGGATACCGGGCGGAATCCTCCCTTTGGCGCAATATCTACCTGACCGGGGCCCAGGAACTGATGGAGGGGGTGAAACCCCGGCCCGGTTCCGGCGGGCGAAACTCGGACCTGGCCGCCGTTCTTGACCTCCAATCCTGGTTCGATGCCCTTGCGGTTCGTTTGAACCCCGGCCGCGCCAAGGGACTGGAATTGAATCTCAACGTGAAAACCGGCGGCGAGATCACAGGAGTCTGGATCGCGCGTCAATGCGAATTCGGCCGGCCGGGCGTGCCCAACGACTCCGCGACGGCAACTATCGAAATCAGCCGGCCGGACCTGGAAGCATTGATTGCGGGATCGCTGATCTTGGAGGACTGGCTCGCGTCCGGTGGAAACATCGAAGGAGACCGGGCCACGGTCGAGACCTGGTTCGACATCCACGACAGTTTCGAGATGTGGTTCAACATCGTAACGCCGTAGGAGGGGAGTTTGGTTGGCACGGCCGGCATCCGCCGGATGGGAATCGGCGGGACGCGGTGCTCGACCCAAATCCGCGCGTGCGCGGACTGTTCGGTCATGCCGGCGCTGGTGTCGGGCAATACCAATGCACCGGCAATGATGTGACTGCCGACCGGGGAGCCGGCTTTATTCTCGAAGATGCACAGGAAATTTCCGAACCGGCCGCCGACTATCAAAATCCGCCGTTCGTTTTGGGAAAGGAGAAAACAATGCCGATCGTAGAACCGACCAACAAATCCGTCCTCGACTTTGAAGGGCTGCATCTCTACCACGCGGACAGGTCAAATTGTTCGGCCAGAGTCCGGTTGTTGCTCGAGGAGAAGAAACTTCCCTGGGTTAGCCATCACATCAATCTCAAGAAGAAAGAGAATATCAGCGAGGACTATTTCGGCATCAATCCGAAAGGCCTTGTCCCGGCGCTGGTGCATGACGGCACGGTTGTGGTCGAGTCGAACGATATACTGGCCTATCTCGAAACCGAATTCCCCGAGCCGGGATTTCGCGACGTGCCCGACGAGGACCAGCCGAAAATCGACTATTGGCTCAAATCCTCGGGGGAAAGCCATCTCCCGGGCATCAAGACGCTGCAATATTACAATCGGGTCGCCAGGCTTCTGGAAAAATCGGACGAAGAGTACAATCGATACCGGGAGCTGCAAACAGATCCCGAACTTCTGAAATTTCACGCAAAACATGGCGCCCCCGGATCCAGCCTTACCGAAGAGGATGCTGCCGGCGCGGCCACGCTGATGAACGAGATCTATGAAGAAATGGACGCCGCTCTGGCCAACTCGGAGTGGATCGTCGCCGATACGTACACGCTGGCGGATATTTCTTGGGGCCCCTCCATTACAACGCAGAAAATCGGCGGCTTCGACTTCAGCCCCTTTCCGAATGTCGAGGCCTGGTATGAGCGCGTGAGTTCCCGGCCGCAGTTCGAGACCGCGTTCCTGAAATGGATTCGGGAGTCGGACTGGGGCCACGACTAGATCGTTGATGAAAGGGCTCTTGCGGAGCAATACGGAACAGGAGGAATAGATGGCCTTGGAACTCTACTATCTCGAAGAGACCGATTCGATTTGTTCAAACAGAGTTGTCGTAACTTTATCCGAAAAGGGAATTACCGACTGGATACCCCGAAAAATGATCCTCATGAACCGGGATCAGTTCAAGCCGGATTATCTCAAGTTAAACCCGAACGGCACCGTTCCGACACTTGTTCATGATGGTGCGGTCATTCGAGAGTCTTCCCTGATTTGCAGCTACATCGACACCCTGCGAGACGAACCGGCGCTGTCGCCCGGCAATGTGGTTGACCGCTACCACATGGCCGAATTCATAAAGCTTTTGGATGAGCGTGGCTTCGCGGCTACCGGGATTATCAACTTCGTCACCAAGTTTCGCCTGACAATTCCGCGGGACAAATTGGAAGCGCGCTGGAAGCACATTCCGGTGATCGACCGCCTCCATCGGCAGCAATCGGTTATCGGACAAGGTCTTGACTCGCCCTATGTTCTGCGCGCCATCGGTGCCTGGGAGACGATCTTCCGGAGAATGGAGAACGCCTTGGCCGATGGACGGCCCTATCTCATGGGCGACCAGTTCACATTGGCCGAGACCAATTCGGCGACATTCATCAAGGTGATCGAGATGATTCGGTTCCTGGATTTCTGGCTCGAGCCCTACCCGAAAACCAGGGATTGGTGGGACCGGGTGTCGAGCCGGCCCAGCATGCAGCAGCTTGACACGTTTCCGAGCAATGCGGTCGCCGAAGACTCTCCGCATGCCGTGGCCGGCCGCGAATGTGAAGCGGGCTTCCGCGAGAAGATAGCGGAATACCGGGAGCAATTCGCTCACGCCCTATAGCTTCGCGGATTATGGATGGGGATTGGGAGAGGCCGTGACCCGGTCGTGATTCCAATGACCGCCTTGGGATCAATGGGAGACGGCCTACGAGGCGCGCTTGCGAATCTGCTCGACGGTCGCCTGGGGCGTAATGATCTCGGGATCGGTGAGCATCTCGATCAGGACGGGCCCGGCGTGTTTGCCGCGCAGCTTCCGGTACGCATCCGTCAATTCGCCCACATGCTCGATGCGCACCGCCGGAATATTCATTGAGCCGGCGAATTCGACGAAATCCGGATTGTCGATGTCGGTCGCGATATTCCGGCCGGGTAAGTTCAGTTCCTGGTGCATGCGGATGGACCCATATAGGCCGTTATTGAAGATGATCACCGCCAGGCGCAGGTTCTGCTTCGCCGCCATGACCAGTTCCTGCGCGTTCATCAGGAAGCACCCGTCTCCGGCATAGGCGAGAACCTCGCGCCCGGGGTAAAGCTGCGCCGCGGCGATGGCCGCCGAGATCGACGAGCCCATGGGCGCATTGATGGGACCCAGCAGCGTATGGGCGGCGCGGTAGCGGTGATGGCGGAGAACGAAATGGGTGTAGTTGCCGGCGCCCATGGTGACCACCGTATCCCGGGGGACGAGGTCGCTCATGGCCGCGACGGCGGTTCCGGGATTCTCGCGGCCCGGAAAGTCGACCGGCCGGTGATAGGCCTCGTATCCGGCCCGGAGACCCGCGAGCGCGTCCGGCCAGCCGGGCAGCGCCTCCGTGTCCAAATCCGTCAGCGCCGCACAGAAGGAATTCACGTCGGTGCAGATCGCCAGGCTGGGCTCGATGACCTTGCCGAACATGCTCTTGTCCGGCGCGATGTGGACGAGGCGGCGCTCCGGCCCGCCGTCGATCAATTTCTGGAACCGCATGGTCTCGATCTCGCCGACCTGTCCGCCGAGCACGATCAGGACATCCGCCGCCCCCGCATATCCGACCAGGCCGGGATCGGGCCCGACGCCCAACGAGCCGACGAAGCAGGGGTGGTCGTTGTCGATCAGGTCCTGGCGGCGAAAGCTCACGGCCGTCGGCAGGTCGAGGCTCCCGGCAAACGCCGCGATCCGGTCCCGCGCGGCCGCCGTCCAGCCCATCCCGCCGAGCAGCAGCAATGGCGCCCTGGCGGCGGCCAGCAGCTCGGCGAATTCGGACAGCGTCCCGGCATCCGGCGGGGCGTGGGCGGGCTCGGCCGGCTTGGGGGCGAAGGCTGGCACGGAAGACAACTGGATATCCTCCGGCAATCCAACGACGACAGGTCCGGGCCGTCCGGAAAGAGAGAGCGCGACGGCTTCCTCCATGATCCCGGCGATGTCTTCGGCCCGGTTCGCGACGAAGACCCGTTTCGCCATCCCGCCATAGAAGGCGGCAAGATCGATCTCCTGAAACGCCACGCGCCCTTCGGTGCCGGTGGTGGTATGGCCGACCAGCAGGATCATCGGCACGCCTTCCTGTTCGGCGGTATGAATGCCGATGGCCGCATTGCAGGCGCCGGGTCCGCGGGTCACCATGCACACGCCGGGCCTCCCGGTCAGGCAGGCGTAGGCCTCGGCCATATAGGCGGCGCCCCCTTCCTGGCGGCAGACATGGAGGGTGAAGCTGTTTCCCGCGTCGCGAACGGCGTCGAGAACGCCGAGGTAGCTCTCGCCGGGCACGCAATAGGCCCGGTCGATGCCGTTGGCCGCCAGAATGTCGATAACCGTCTGGCCGCCGGTCCGTGTCTCGCCGCTCATGCCGCTCTCCGTGAAGGTCCCGCATGATGATTTTGCATGGCTTTGGCGCGGAGGTAAAACATTGCCGGGCGGAGGTCTTTGTCCCGGATGATATGGTGGTAAGGCTTCGAGGCGGGTATCCGCCGCGGCCACGAATAACGAATTGGAGGAGAGCGCAATGCCGGCGCCGGTAACGCCCAAGCCTGTCGCCCACCTGATCGAAGGCCCCAACTTCACGCCCGGGCGGGTGAACTGGGACGCCGGCGTCGAGGTCCACAAGCTTTCAAACAATGAATTGCCGATCGGCAGCAGCCCGGCGGCGGTCGAGGCCATCCGGGAACACGCATCGTCGCTCTATATCTACGGCGATGCGGACGGGTTGCCCTTGGCAGTGGCGATTGCGGAACGCTTCGAACTCGATCCGGCGCGAATCGTCGTCGGGCCCGGTTCGGAGCAATTGATCAATTGGATCATCCAGGGCTGGGCGGACCGCGGCGACGAGGTTCTGTACCCCGAGCATGCCTTTCAGAGTTACCGCATCCGGGCCCGAATGTGCGGCGCCGTGCCCGTGGCCGCGCCGGAGACGGGTCTGCGGGCCGATATCCGGTCGCTGCTCGATGCGGTCACGCCGCGAACCAAGGTTGTGGTTGTCGCCAATCCCAACAACCCCACGGGCACCCACATCCCGCTCGCCGAGGTCAAGGCCCTCCGCGAGGCCCTCCGGCCCGACGTGCTCCTGGTCGTTGACGAGGCATACTTCGAATATGTCAACGCGGCGGATTACGGCTCGGCCCTGCCGCTGGTCACCGCGGGCGGCGAAAATGTCATCGTCACCCGGACGTTTTCCAAGTTTTACGGCCTGGCGGGCCTGCGCGCCGGCTGGGCGCACGTGCCATCCGGCCTTGCCGCGCCGTTCTCGCGCGTTCGCGGGCCCTATCCCGTTTCGTCGCTCGCCATGGCGGGGGCGGCCGCGGCGCTGACCGATTTCGAATTTCAGGAACAGGCGAAAGCGCACAATGACAAATGGCTGCCCTGGCTGGCGTCCGAAGTCGAAAAACTGGGCTACGAGACCAGCCGGTCCGAGGCCAATTTCGTTCTCTTTCGCATACCCGGCGGGGCGGAGGCGGCACAGGCTCTCGAGGACGCGCTGACGGAAAAGGGCTTCATCGGCCGGACGGCGCATCAGAATGCGCTGCCGGACTGGATACGTTTT
Source organism: Rhodospirillales bacterium (assembly GCA_965221855.1). Classification (GTDB taxonomy): domain Bacteria; phylum Pseudomonadota; class Alphaproteobacteria; order Rhodospirillales; family UBA2165; genus JAJDXO01. Next base: position 515,837 of record CBDCSV010000001.1, read on the forward strand.
TCGGTCGGGACGGAAAAAGCAATGACCGGCCTCGTCGAGGAACTCAAGGCCTACGGCGGCAAATAGCTGAGCTTATTTGGTTCGACGGCGCCTCCAAGTCCGTTCTAAGATGATCCGGTTAAACGATTGTCAGATGAAGTAGCTGGGAGGATTTCCATGAAACGCTTCTACAAACCCGGGCTGGTTGCGGGCTTGTCGATCATGGCCGCCGCGGCGGCCGCGGTCACGACGCTGTCCGCCGCGCCCGCCAAGGCGGATCGGCTCGCCGACGTAAAAAAGGCCGGCATTCTGCACTGCGGCGTCGTGCCTGGTGTGCCGGGATACGCCTTTCCCAACAAGGAAGGCAAAATGGTCGGTTTCGACGTCGATCTGTGCAAGGCCATTGCCGCGGCCGTGCTGGGTGACGCCAACAAAATCAAGACGACGAAGATGAAACTGCCGGTCGCCTTCAACGCCATGAAGGCGGGCACCGTGGATGTGGTGACGCACCGTTTCACCTGGACCTTCGGCCGCGACGTCGGCCAGGGCCTCGACTTTACGAGGGTCATGGTTTTCGACGGGCAGGGATTCATGGTCCGGAAGAAGCTGGGCGTGAAATCGGGCAAGGAACTGAACGGCGCGACCTTCTGCCTCCCCGCCGGCGCGACGACGGAAGCGAACGTATCGGACTACTTCCGGATTCACGGCATGACCTTCAAGCAGGTGACCTTCGGCAGCATGGGCGAGGCCCAGAAGGCCTATGACCAGGGCCGTTGCGATGTGTTCGTTACCGATAAATTCGGCCTCGGGGCGCGGCGCTTGGCGATGACCAACCCGGCCGAACACATGATCCTGCCGGAGACCATTTCCAACGAGCCCATCTCCCCGATGGTGGGCCATGGCGACCAGGTCTGGAAGGACATCGTCGTCTGGACGTTCAACGCCCTCATCTCGGCGGAAGAGTTGGGCATCACCAGCAAGAACATCGACAAGATGCGCGCGGAGTCCACCAACCCATTCGTCCAGCGGCTTCTCGGAAAAACCGGTCAGTTCGGCAACAAAATCGGGCTCGGAGACGATTGGGCGTACAATGCGATCAAGGCGGTCGGCAACTACGGAGAGATTTGGGAGAACAATTTCGGCAAACACGGCCTCGGCATGGCGCGCGGCGCCAACGAGTTGTACACCAATGGCGGCCTCCTGATCGCGCCGCCGTTCCGTTAAGCCGCCTCTATCGTCATACAAAATACATGGCCGGGTGCCCTCGACAGGATTTGAGGTCACCCGGCACATTTTGTTCCGGCGAAGACCATGAACGATTTGCTCAGCTACTGGCGCAGGGGAAGCGTCCGCTCCCTGACCTATCAATGGGGGCTGGTGGCCGCGATCGTTCTCGCGCTGCTATGGCTGTTCGATACCGCCAACACCAATTTGGACCGCCTCGGCATTCAAACGGGCTTCGGTTTTCTGGACGACGAAGCCGGGTTTCAAATCAGCCAGGCCGTTTTCCCGTATACGGCTCAATCCACTTACCTCGATGCGCTGCTCGTAACGTTTTCGAATACGATCATCGTATCGCTGATAGCGGCGCTTCTTGCCACCCTTCTCGGGTTCTTCATCGCGCTTTCCAGGCTTTCCGATAATCTCCTGCTTCGAAAATTCGGCGATGTCTACGTCGAGATGTTCCGCAACGTTCCGCTGCTGCTTCAGCTCTTTTTCTGGTATTTCGCCGCGTTGAAACTGCTGCCGGGGAAGCGGGAGTCGATCAATCTTTTCGATGCGGCTTTTCTGAATATCGAGGGATTTGTCGTTCCGGCGCCGGTGTTCGAGGCCGGCGCATCGGCGGTCATCTGGGCCATCGTCATTTCATTCGTTCTGGCGTTCGGCATTTGGCGATGGGCGAAGAACCGGCAGGTCAGAACGGGCGAGCCCTTTCCGTCCTTCATCGCCGGCTTGGGCATCATCATCATCATTCCGTTCGCCGTCGCGTGGATCCAGGACTTTCCGGTCTCCTGGGAAATTCCGAAATTCGGCCGCTTCAACTTCGAAGGCGGCGTCGCCCTTCAGCCCGAATTTACCGCGATGCTGATCGGCCTCACTTTGTATAACGGCGCCTTCATCGGCGAAATTATCCGGGCGGGCATATTGTCCGTTCACAAGGGACAGCGGGAAGCCGCCAATTCCATCGGCTTGACCCAAATGCAGGTATATTCCCAGATAATCGTTCCCCAGGCGATGCGCCTGATCATTCCGCCGCTGACCAACCAGTACTTGAACCTGACGAAATCGACGGCGCTCGCGGCGGCCGTCGGTTATCCCGATTTCTTTTGGGCGCTGAGCGGCGCCATGGCGGCCCAGACCGGACAGGTCCTCGAGCTTCAGGCCATTACCCTGTTCGGCTATCTCGGGGTCAGTCTGTTCATCGCCGCGATCATGGCGGTCTACAACCGTGCAACCCGCATTCCGGAAAGGTAGAGAGACCATGGAACCCGCTCTCAGGCCTTTCATCGAACCGCAGCCGCCGCCCTTGCAATCCTCCGGTCTTGTCGGATGGCTCCGGGCGAACTTCTTCTCCAGCTGGTTCAACACATTCGTCACCCTGGCCCTCCTGTGGGTGATCTACCAGATCGGCGGCTTCGTCATCAATTGGGGGATCATCAACGCCAATTGGGTCGGGGATTCCGCCAAATCCTGTCCAAACATCGATGGCGCGTGCTGGGCCTTCGTCATCGAGCGCTGGCGTTTGCTTGTCTATGGGCTTTATCCGAAGGAACTCTATTGGCGGGTCAACATTTTCTATCTTTTGGGCGCCCTGACGATCATCGCCTTTGTATTTTCCTTCGGCCCGGCCACGAGGAAACTGCGCCTGACCATGTTCATCGGCTTCCCCATCGCCGCTTATATTTTCCTGGTCGGCGGGGTTTTCGGCCTCGAGCACATCACGCCCGAAAGCTTCGGCGGTTTGCTGCTGACCCTGGTGATCGCCACCGTCGGCATATTCGGCTCCATACCGCTGGGCCTCATCCTGGCCCTCGGCAGGACTTCCGACCTGAAGGTCATCAGCAAGGTCTGCACCTATTTCATCGAGTTCTGGCGGGGCGTTCCGCACATCGCGGTCATCGTCATGTTCGTCGCCCTGCTGCCCATATTCATCCCCGACGGCAACAAGATCGACATTGTCGTGCGCGCGTTCATCGCGTTCGCGGCATTCAACTCGGCCTACATGGCGGAGGTATTCCGCGGCGGCCTGCAATCCATACCATCGGGCCAGTTCGAGGCGTCGAAAGCCATCGGGCTCTCCTACTGGAAAATGATGGGCTACATCATTCTGCCCCAGGCGATCCGCAATTCGGTGCCGGCGCTGGTCAATACCTGCATCAGTATCTTCAAGGAGACGACGATCGTGCTGTTGATCGGGTTCAGCGATTTCCTGGGTATCATCCAGCTGTCCCTGGAGGACCCGAAATGGCTGGGCCCGCCGCATATATTCAGCTCGGCCTATGTCTTCGCGGCGATTGTCTACTTTACCTTTACCTACGGCATGTCGAAATATTCGCTGCGGCTGGAAAACCGCAGCAACGTTGCGCAATAGGAACCGATTGGAACGGCGATGCCGGACGAACCCGTAATCATCTTCGACAAGGTCAACAAGTGGTTCGGTGATTTTCACGTGCTGCGGGACATCGATCTGGATGTGGCGCGGGGTGAGAAGATCGTTATTTGCGGGCCGTCGGGATCGGGCAAATCGACCTTGATCCGCTGTATCAACAGATTGGAAGAGCATCAAAAGGGAAGAATCATCGTCGACGGCATCGAGTTGACCGACGATCTCAAGAACATCGATTCGATCCGCTCCGAGGTCGGCATGGTCTTCCAGTCGTTCAACCTGTTTCCCCATATATCGGTGCTCGAAAACCTGGTCATCGGCCAGCATCTGGTCCGGAGAATGCCGAAGGCCGATGCCGAGGAAGTCGCCATGACGTATCTCGAGCGGGTCAAGATCGCCGACCAGGCCGACAAGTTTCCGGGCCAGCTCTCCGGCGGTCAGCAGCAGCGGGTCGCCATTGCAAGGTCCCTCTGCATGAAACCGAGGATCATGCTGTTCGACGAAGTGACCTCGGCCCTCGATCCCGAAATGGTCAAGGAAGTGCTCGACGTGATGATCGATCTGGCGCCGGAAGGCATGACCATGCTGGTCGTCACCCACGAGATGGGCTTCGCCCGCGAGGTCGCCGACCGGGTCGTGTTCATGGACGAGGGCCAGATCATCGAGGAAAACAAACCCGGTCCGTTTTTCGATGCGCCCCGGTCGGACCGGGCCAAACTTTTTCTTAGCCAGATACTCAGGCAGTAGCCCACCGGGCTTTTCCGGTCCGCCGCGGGCCGGATGCCCGAACAGGCCGGGGCGCGACGTTCTACCGGTGAGGTCCTGGCCTATAGCCCGTTGCTCGGCCGCCGCAGGGTTCGCCAGATGTGCGACGCCGAGGTGTTGTCGTTGCCGAGGCCTTCCTCGGGCGCGTGGAAGTGATCGGCCAGCACGTCCTCGAACTCGTCCCACTCCAGGACCATGTTGTGGTCGAAGGCGTAGTGGTCGTTCTTGCAGATTTCCAGGGCCGAGCCGTACCACTTGTGGTTCCGGGCGTATTCGTAATCCCGCTTGATGTAGTCCTCGGGCTCGTAGCCTTCGCCGAAGAACTTGATGTAGAGCTCGGGATACTCGTAGCCGTTCTCGGGATCGGCGAAGAACCGGACGCACTGGTGATAGCGGATCGCCCAGGCGACCTCTTCGTCCACATAGGGCCCGATCATCGCCGCGCCCCAATAGCCGTGGTCCGAGCGGATGAAACTGGAAACCGCCAGATCGTGGAGCAGGCAGGCGAGGATCATCTTGCGGCCGACGCCGTTCCGGCGGGCGAGACGCGCGCTCTGCAGCAGGTGTTGCTGGCCGCCGATGGCGAACCGGCAGCGGACGAAGTCGAGCAGGCCGGGCTTGTCGGGCATCGCCGGAAGGCGCGGATCGTCGCCCATGAAAACCGTCTTGCCGGGCGTCAGCTGCCCGCCCCCCCGGCGGTACTGCCCGTGTTCGCCTTGGCCCAGGGCGTAGAGGTTCTGGCGCAGGAAGATCTTGTTTTCGAGCTCCCTGATCGCCGCTTCCTCGGCTTCGTCGGCGAGTTCCGACAACGTCCGGGTCATGTCAGTTCAGCCGCTCGAAGGCCATGGCGGTGGCCTCGCCGCCGCCGATGCAGAGCGAGGCGACCCCGGTCCTGAGGTCCCGCTCGGCCATGGCGGACAGCAGCGTGACGATGATGCGCGCGCCCGACGCGCCGACGGGATGGCCGAGGGCGCAGGCGCCGCCCCGGACGTTGACCGTTTCGTGGTCGAGATCGAGATCGCGCATCGCCGCCATGGTCACCACGGCGAAGGCCTCGTTGATCTCCCAGAGATCGACGTCGTCCCTGGTCCATCCGAGCCTTTCCAGCAGCCGGTTGACGGCGCCGATGGGGGCGGTGGTGAACCAGGCCGGCTCGCCGGCGTAGGTGGCGTGTCCGAGAATGCGGGCCAGCGGCGTCAGGCCCCGCTTCCCGGCCTCGCTTTCGCGCATCAGCACCAGCGCCGCGGCGCCGTCCGAGATCGACGACGAATTGGCCGCGGTCACCGAGCCGTCTTCGGCGAAGGCGGGCCGGAGCGTCGGGATCTTGTCGGGCCGCGCGTTGCGGGGCTGCTCGTCGGTCTCGACGGTCTCTTCCGATTTGCGCGTCTTGACGGTGACGGGGACGATCTCGTCCGCCGCCGCGTCCGTCGCGGCGAGGGCCCGCTCGAGGGACGTGATGGCGAATTGGTCCTGCGCCTCCCGGGTGAATTGGTAGTGTTTGGCGGTTTCCTCGGCGTAGGCGCCCATCAGCCGGCCCGGCTCGTAGGCGTCCTCCAGCCCGTCCAGGAACATGTGGTCTTGCATTTTGGCCGGGCCCATCTTGGTGCCGGCGCGGACGCCGAGCATCAGGTGGGGCGCGTTGGTCATGCTCTCCATCCCGCCGGCGACCACCACGTCGGCCGACCCGGCGGCGATCAGGTCATGTCCGAACATGGCCGCCTTCATGCCCGATCCGCACATCTTGTTGATGGTGGTGCAGCCGACGCTGTCGGGGATGCCGGCGCCGAGGCTCGCCTGGCGGGCCGGCGCCTGACCCTGGCCCGCCTGCAGCACGTTGCCGACGATCACTTCGTCCACCTCCGCAGGTTTCATCCGGCCGCGCTCGAGGGCGGCTTCGATGGCCGCCGCGCCGAGCTTCGGGGCGGGCAGGGAGGCAAGCTCGCCCAGCAATCCGCCCATGGGCGTGCGGGCGGCGGACGCGATGACGATGGGATCCGGCGCGCTCATGTCAGGCCGTCTCAGGTCGCCGCGCCCCGCCCGCGAAGCAGGGCCACTCCCGTCGCCCCCCACAGCAGCGGCAATGCGGCATCGACGATGATCCAGACCAGCGTGACGGTTTCATAGGGGATGGCCGTAAACCCGGGACTCAGCAGGTTGAACCAGTTCCACAGGTACAGGATGCCGAAGAACAGGAGCCCGAAGAACAGGGTGTTGGCGACGAGGAAAGCCCGGGAAACCGGCCCGTCCCCGCCCTCGCTGTCCACGGCCCGCTTGCACTGCCAGGCGGCGGCCACGCCCACGACGATGGCCAGGGCCATCAGCGGATTGAGGATCGTCCAGAGCGGGGAGTAGGGCTGACCGTCGGCCGAGACATGATAAAGCGGCTCCACCACCGTTTGCACCGCCACGACCACGGCCACGGCGATAAGATAAAAACCAGCGATACGTTTCATGGGTCCTCCTTACCCGATTCCCGCCGAGGGGAGCAAGCGCCCCGGAGCGCATCGGCCCATCGGGGGGCGTTGGAATATATTTCCAACGAAAATTTCGATTCAGGCCCGATCGCGTGGGCCGTAATGGACATTCATGGACATTAATGGACATTTGATGACTTGGTTAAATTCCAATTCGGCGCCTTTGCGCGCATTTTTGCGCGCGGGAACCCCAAGGAAATTCATATGGCGAAATCATGGGGCGAGACCCGCGAACCATGCTCCCTTATCCATATGTGCGATTGGCCGCCGGAGTCCACCCCCCCACACCCTTCGGGGGGAGAGGGTGCAAAATTACCACGGAGCACACGGAGATCACGGAGGTTGGGAGGGAGTTTCGATGGCGTCCCCTCTCCCCCTTCTTCAGGGGGAGAGGGTCAGGGTGAGGGGGTCACAAAAAAAGGGGGAAGGGGTCATAGAGCCGGGGGCGATATGAAAATTCCCCCTCACCCAGCTTCGGCTAAGCCGGGCTCCCGCCCGCCAAGCCTCCGCAACCCTCTCCCCCTGAAGAAGGGGGAGAGGGAATATGGGGGGGGTGCCGATGCGGCTTGACAGCAAAGCGAAGCGCTGGCTTGATCCCCCGCGATTCCCGCCGGCGCCGGTCTCGCCCGGCCGGCGCGTGTCATCCACTGGAATTAAGGACTTATCGGACAGCTTGTCCCGCGACTCCAAATCCTCCGGCTTCTGGGATATCGCCAAGACCATCATCTATGCGGTCTTGATCGCGCTCGTCGTGCGCACGGTCGCCTTCGAGCCGTTCAATATCCCGTCCGGCTCCATGAAGCCGACCCTGCTGGTCGGCGACTATCTGTTCGTCTCCAAATACTCCTACGGCTACAGCCGGTATTCGCTGCCCTTCGGCCTGCCGATCATTCCGGGCCGGATTCTGTTCACCGAGCCCGAGCGGGGCGACGTGGCGGTGTTCAAGCTCCCCGCCGACAACAAGACCGATTACATCAAGCGGATCATCGGCCTGCCGGGCGACAGGATCGAGGTGCGCCGCGGCGTTCTGCATATCAACGGCGCGCCGGTGAGGCGGGAGCCCGCCGGGATCGAACTCACCATCGACCCGTCCGGCCAGCCGCACCGGGTGAGCCACTATACGGAGACCCTGCCCGGCGGCCGCCGGCACTCCATCTACGAGATGAGCGACAACGAACACTACGACAATACGAGCGTCTATACGGTGCCGCCCGGGCACTATTTCATGATGGGCGACAACCGGGACAACTCCGAGGACAGCCGGGCGATCGGCTCCGTCGGCTACGTGCCGCGCGAAAACCTGGTCGGCCGGGCGGAGATTCTGTTCTTCTCCACCGACGGCTCCTCGCCCTTCTGGCACGTCTGGCGCTGGCCGTGGGTGATCCGCTTCCACCGGTTCTTCCAGGACATCGTCTGAACCCATGAGCGGGGATGCGGAGCGCCGGCCCGGTCTCGACGATCTGGCGGCGGCGCTCGGCCATGAATTCGCCGATCCCGGTTTGCTGCGCCGCGCGCTGGTCCATTCGAGCCTGGCCGGCGAGCGGGGCCGGAGCGCGGCCAACGAACGCCTCGAATTCCTCGGCGACCGGGTGCTCGGCCTGGTGATCGCCGAGACCCTGCTGGACGCCCACCCGGCCGAGGACGAGGGCCAAATCGCCTACCGCCATACGGCGCTGGTCCGCAGGGAGGCGCTGGCCCGCGTCGCCCGGACCATCGGCCTCGGCGAATACCTGGAAATGACGGCCGGCGAGGAGCGGAAAGGCGGGCGCGGGAACGACGCCATTCTCGCCAATGCGTGCGAAGCGGTGATCGCGGCCATCTACCGGGACGGGGGCCTGGAGGCCGCCCGGTCGTTCATCCTCCGCCACTGGGAGCCGCTCCTCGCCGAAGGGACGGCGCCGGAGAAGGACGCCAAGACCCGGCTCCAGGAATGGGCCCAGGCCCGCGATCTCGGCCTCCCCGAATACCGCCTCGTGGACCGCTCGGGCCCCGACCATGAACCGGAATTCACCGTCGAGGCGGCGATCGCGGGCCAAGGCGCCGCCCGGGGCGCGGGACCCACGAAACGCGCCGCCGAGCAGGAGGCAGCGGCGCGGCTGCTCAGGCGGATTTCCGGTGAGTGAGGCCGGGCGGCGCTGCGGCTTCGTCGCCCTCATCGGCGCCAAGACGCCGCATGACACCCGCGAATGGCGAAAGTTCGCCAAAAGAAGGTGACGTAAAAATTTATGTGTCAGTTGGGAATGGGGTACTCCCTGTGGTTTACGACAACCGCAAGAAGGAGCACCCCGATGCCACAGCAAGCTGTAACGATTGAGAACCTACCACAAGCCTTTGAGGTGGTGAAGGAGATGCAAGCAGGCGGATTGGACTGGGGCGAGGGTTATCGCCCGCTTGGCCGCCAGGCGCTGGCCGAGATCATCGAGGGCCGGATGGCCGAGGCGGTGGATCGCTGGCTCGACGGCCTCGATGGCAGCGCTATGCGCGACCGGCGCAACGGCACCTACCGGCGCCGCCTGCTCAGCGAGCTCGGCGACATCGAGCTCAACGTGCCGCGCACCCGGCACTTCTGCCCGACCGAGGTTCTGAAGAGCTACGCAAGGCGCGCTCCAGAGATCGACCGCGCCATCCTGGCCGGCTTCGTGCTGGGGCTCTCGACCCGCAAGGTCGGCGAGGTCCTGCTTGCCCTGCTCGGGCGTCCGGTCTCGGCCGCGACGGTGAGCCGGGTCGCCAAGACCCTCGATCTGTCGGTCGCCGCATTCCACCGCCGGCCGCTGAAGAACGCCTACAAGGCGCTGATGCTCGACGGCGTGGTGCTGGCCTGCAAGACCGGCGCCGGCGCGCTCAGGAGGCCGGTCCTGGTGGCGCTGGGCATACGGCACGACGGCAAGAAGGAGATTATCGACTTCCAACTCGCCGCCAGCGAGAGCGCCGCGGAGTGGGAGCGCTTCCTCACCGCGTTGCACCGCCGCGGCCTCACCGGCGAGGGCCTTGAGATGATCTGCGTTGATGGCGGCCAAGGCCTGCTCGCCGCCTTGCCGATCGTCTATCACGGCATCCCCGTTCAGAGGTGCTGGGCGCACAAAATCAGGAACATCCTCAACAAGGTCCGCGTAGCCGACCAGCAGGCCGTCAAGGCCGACGTCCACGCCGTCATGAATGCCCCCAACCGCCGCAAGGCCGAGACCGCCGCCCGCCGCTTCGCCGACGCCTGGGAAGATACCTACCCCAAGGCCGTCGCCTGCCTGCGCAACGACCTCGACGACCTGCTCACCTGCTTCCGCTACAAGGACCTCGCCGAGCGAAAGCAGGTCAGGACCACCAATGCCATCGAACGGAGGTTCCGCGAGGTTCGCAGACGAACCCGGCCCATGGGAACCTTCAAGGATAAAACCTCAATGGACCGCATCCTCTTCGCGGTCTTCATTCACGAAAACAAGTCTCAGGGAATCAGTACCCCAGTCTCCCTGACACATAACTCTTGACGTTACCCCAAAAGAACAACAGTTTGACTAATGCAGGCGTCAACTCCTAAATTTGTAAGGAATATTTTGGCCAAAAACTATTGGCGCTTCATATAGGAGGGAGACCATGTCGACGCTGACTGAAGAAATCTCCGCCTATGAAGGCATGCGGGACACGCTGGAAACCGATCACTTTGGGAAGTGGGCCTTGGTGCATGATGGGGAACTTGTCGATGTTTTCGATGAATTTGAAAATGCGGCCGATGAAGCCACCCGGAAGTTCGGGAAAGGCCCCTACCTCATTCGGAAAATCGGCGAAGGCCCCATGACGCTGCCCGCTTCGGTGCTCCACCGGCCCATCTATGGTTGAGGTGCAGTGTGGCTTTCCCGGCCAAGGGCATGCTCATCTTGCTCAATTCGGACCGACGATTGCTGTCCATATCGGATTTGACGTCAACTTCCGGGCGGATGCGCCTGGTGAACCAGAGCTTCCCGGGACAACCTATCCAGCGCTGATTGACACCGGCGCGAGCGAGAGTTGCATCGATTCCGAACTGGCCGGACTGCTCGGACTGCCAATCGTCGATAGAGCGCATATGGGAGGGGTGGACGGAACGGCCCAATTCAATCTTCACGCCGCGCAAATCAAGATACCGAGTTTGAACTTACGCATTTATGGGCGTTTTGCCGGCGTTCATCTGAGCGCCGGAAGGCAGCCGCATAGCGCGCTCCTGGGACGAACTTTTCTCCAACATGTAACCATGACTTACCAGGGGGCTTCCGGTTCCGTGGTTCTTGCGCGCGAGCCGGGGCCGTAATGTGACCGCCGAGCAGGAGGCGGCGGCGCGGCTGCTCGGGCGGGTTTCCGGTGAGTGAGGCCGGGCGGGCTTGCGGCTTCGTCGCCCTCATCGGCGCGCCCAATTCGGGCAAGTCGACGCTGCTCAACCGGTTCGTCGGCGCCAAGGTGTCCATCGTCTCGCCCAAGGTCCAGACCACCCGCGCGCGGGTTCTGGGCATTTGCATCGAAGGCGATACCCAAATCGTCTTCATCGACACGCCGGGCATCTTCCGGCCCCGGCGGCGTCTCGACCGGGCCATGGTCGCGGCGGCGTGGGGCGGCGCCGGGGACGCCGATCATATCTGTCTGCTGGTGGATGCGACCCGGTTCCGCGGCGGCGAGGCGGACCCGGACACGAGGCGGATCGTCGCCCGACTGAAGGAGACGGTTGGGCGGGCCGTGCTGGCCATCAACAAGATCGACGCGGTATCCAAGCCGGCGCTGCTCGAGATGGCGGCGGTCCTGGACGGCGAGGGCGTGTTCTCCGAAACCTTCATGGTTTCGGCCGCGAAGGGCGACGGAACGGCGGATTTGCTCTCCCATCTGGCGGGCATGATGGCGCCAGGGCCGTGGCTGTTCCCCGAGGACCAGATTTCGGACATGCCGCAACGGCTGCTGGCCGCCGAGATCACCCGGGAGAAGCTCTATCTCCAGCTTCACCAGGAGCTTCCCTATGCGGCGACGGTGGAAACCGATAGCTGGGAGGAGCAGGAGGACGGCTCGGCGCGGATCGAGCAGACCATCTATGTGGAGCGGGACAGCCAGAAGGCCATCGTGCTCGGCAAGGGGGGCGCCCGCATCAAACAACTGGGCGCCGCGGCCCGCGAAGAGCTTCAGGAGATGCTCGAACGGCGCATCCACCTGTTCCTGTTCGTCAAGGTGCGGGACAATTGGGGCGACGATCCCGCCCGCTACCGGGACTGGGGGCTGGACTACAACGCCTGAGGTCGTGCGCGAGGCATTCGGCGACGGGGAGGGGAGTGATTTCCGCCTCTTCGTTCACCATGGTGCCGTGCCTTTGCCGCCGTGAACGGACGGTTCGGCGCACCATTGCCGCCGCAGCAGGGCCAGCGGCTCCATGATGTCTTCCGGCAAGCCGAGCAGTTCGATCAGCATGGCGCGGTCCAGGGCCCACCGGGTTTCGTCGCGCCATGCTTCGTTCGCGGGCAGCAACTCCAAATCCTTGAACTCTTCAAACATCGCGTCAGCGCGGTCCAGTTGCGCGGGCGAAAGCTGGCGGGTGTCGAGCGCGGCGAGCGCCGGCAGTTTCGAGATCGTAAGCATCGCCCGCCCCTGTTGCTGGCGCGTTCCGAACCACCAGAAGGCGATCAGGCCAAGCGTCGAATTCGCCCAAAGCACCAACGGCGTTTCCCACCGCGAATCCGTGCACAGGAAATTTGGCCATGCCCGCCCGCCGATTGTCGATTCCGGCGTCATTCAGGCCGCCAAGGGTTGCGAATTGAGTCGAAAATCCCGGTTGAAATGCAGGCGGGATACAGTTTGCTCCCACGCTTCGGTCGCGCGGGCGTCGCAGCCGGGGCGCACAATGCCCTGCCGATCCGGCGCGACCACCAGACGGGTTTCCCGGCCAGCGTCATGCCCCCATAGGGCCGGCCATGTCGGTATGCCATCGTCCGAAATCGGCGCAATATTGAACGGGCCGCGCGGCAGGCCGGAGCTAACTATCTCGGTCCCTGAAATATCCATGTGATACAGGCCGCGATTGCCGAGATCGCCGAGACTGGCCATCGGCAGTGGCACAGGTCCGGCTTGGCGCGGGAGCCACAATTCGCCTTCCGCCAGTCCTGCCGCCGCCTGCGCAACGCCCGCTTCCCTTATCCCCGCGCAACCGGCGTCGGACAACGCGCCGAGAATGCGGCAGCCCGCATCCGCGCCAGCGCCTATACGCACCGGCACGGAGAAAGAATCGACCGGGAGATTTAGGGTAGCCTTGGCGACCGTGACTGCTTCCAGGATGGTTTCCGGACGGCAATTCAGGTTGACGAAAACAGCCGGCAGGCGGCTGGTTGAATCGTCCGTCTTGCGTGTGCCGACAATCAGCGTTTCGGCCATGCCGGTATCGGCGGAGAATGCCTGGTCGGTCGAACCGGCAGTGGCGATGCTGATGACCGCAATATCCGAATAGTGCTCCTCGAAAACAGCGCGGGCCGCGTCCCACGCCGCGCCTTGCAGGAAGGAAGCAGGCAGTACTAATGCCAGCACGCCGCCGGGCCGGACCTTGGCATGGGCGATGTCGATGAAGTTGGACGCCAGACCGGCATTGCCGTGCCCAGCCATCTTCGGTTTGCGGATTTTCTTCAGGCGATTCGACATCGCCCGCTGTTCGTCTTCGCTGTTTGCAAAGCCGGCAAATGACGGTACGGGAACACCAATCTTCGTCGCCTCTTGGCCTGTCGGCCGGGTAAATGGCGGGTTCATAATCACCAGATCGAAACTGCCGTGGGGCAGGTCCAGGTGTTCGTCTTCGCCGTCCGCGACGCCGCGGACCCGCTCTTGCCCCGTGCCGAACAGCGGCAGCGTTGTTTCCTCTCCGATCAGGTCCAGCGCCCCGAGGGCAATTGTGGATCGTCCTGTTTCTCCCGGCTGCTCGCCATACGGCAGGGTAGCAATCGACGTGTTCTCGAACGGCACGCTCGGATGCGTGCTGGATAGAACGGTGGCCGTCAGATGACTGGCCGCCGGCATGATGTCGGCGCCGACCAGCGCACGCTCCATCATCCGCGAATGGATGGCTTGGTCGTCGCCGCCGGCGCGGCGGTGGCGGGCCATGGCGGCCGCATAGGCGGCGTTGAGCAGCGCCCCGGTCCCACAAGCAAAGTCCGCTATCCTAAGCGCCGTAACCGCCTCCGCGTCCGCCCAATCGACATCGAGGCGTGAGACCGCCAATTCGGCCAGCAGCGCCGCCGAGCTGGGCAGCGTGTAGAACGTCGCCAGAAATTTCCTATCCGTAATAAGGTGCTGGAGCATCCGCCCGCACAAATCGTGCTGACTGGTCGCGCCAAGCGCATCCAGTTCGGCGGCGACGTTCGCCAGCAGATCCAAAATCTGCCGCGCCGTCCCGTTGCGGATCGGCAACAGAATGTCGGAAGCGATACGGAAGATCGGCCAATAGTTGATCTCGGTCAGGATGTAACGCCAGACATCCAGTAGCCGGCTTTTCGACAAGTGGCCGTCCCCGTCCCTGATCTGGTCCAGCGTCTCTATTTCGTGCGCCCCGGCAATGGCCGTGTGAAAGGTCATCGCATTGGCGAGAATCGCCATCGCCATCCGAGACGTTTGCACGCCGTCTTCCTGATGCAGTTCGCGGGCAATGGTCGCCAAGGTGTCCGGCGCATCGGCGCAGGCTTCCCGCAGCAGCGTGGCGGTCTGTCCGACCCCGACTTCAAGCACCAACATCCCTCGCGCGACACGGTCTTCGGAAAGAGCGGCTTGCTCTATGCACGCGGCAAGGTCGTCAATGCCGCCTTCGATCCATCCGGACGCAGGCCAGCGGGCGGGATGGTCCGGATTGCCGGAAAAGACGCAAAATTCCAGTTCCGCACGCTCGATCAGCGCCGGGAGTTCACTTTGCTTCGCGGTTTTCAGATGCGCCGGAAGGCGCACGGCGATGGCTTGCTCTATAACGCGCCCGTCCTCCCGCAGAGTTTTGCCGAGGCGGTCGATGGCGTCCGCCTCCACTGTCTGCGCTGGAGCGTATTCGGTCTCGACCGATACCGGCAGGCCGCCGGGATGGCGCACGATGATGTCGGGAACGAGGCGGGCATCTTCGGCAAAGACTCCGGTCTGCTCGACGCCGATCCGATCCGGCCAGCGCGGGTGCTTACCCCGGAGCGCGTCGCCGAGTAGAGTATTGAATGCCTTTTCCTCGGTTCTAGCCGCCATCGTCCGCCTTCGTGAGCGCGTCAAACTTCATCTCTGATCCCTTAGAAATCAATTCGTGTCTTGCCATCAGATATCGTCAGGGATCGGGCCTTGTCGATGTCTCCTAACTCCGCCAGCGGCGTGACGACTAACAAATATTCAGCCCACGGGCGGATGTAACTTTCCACATCGTCCGACACTCTCACGTTAGGAGTTGGTATCCCTAGCATCTTGAGACGAATCTCAAGTTCTGCCAAATCAGCGACCACCTCATGAGGGCCACAAGGAAGATCGTACATAAATTCTCCATGCTTCAGCAAAGCAATGGCCCTGTCACGAGCCGCCCGAACTCGATTCGAAAATCCGCGAAAAGCGTCGACCTCTACCTGAATCTCTGCCTGAAGGGCGGCCCCTTCGCGCGCCCGTCGCCGCTCTGGCCATTTGAATATCCATTGGATGACCGGAATTGCGGACACTATTACGACGCCGACCCCAATAATTGCACCGCCCAAGTAGAGGGAATGGATGCTGACGACCGAGCCGATCATTTCTATAAAAACATCTCGGTCTGGACGCACCAGCATCTCGCGAATCCAGATGGCTGCTTTGGCCAGCCCGATGAGCCCGAATGCCCAACGCACGATACTTTTCTTGTCCATCCCCCGTCACTACTGGGATTCGTCAGGGCAATCGCATTTGATTTGGTTCGTGAACGGAATGGCTTCGTAAACGGAATGGAAATGAGTATCGCTGCTGCTGGAGCTTCTTTGACGTTTGATGGAGGTTTCGGTGGAGAGATTTCGGGAGAGTTTTTCGGGTCTTGATGATCCGCGCACGGGCAACGCGTTGCGTCATGATCTTCTTGAGATGCTGTTCATGGCGCTGTGCGCGGCGCTGTGTGGAAGCACGTCGTGCGTTGACATGGCGGACTTCGCCGAGGCCAAGGAAGAGGTGCTGCGCGAGTTCCTGACCCTGCCCGCTGGCCCGCCCAGCCACGACACCTTCTCGCGGCTGTTCCGGTTGTTGGACCCGCGGGCCTTTCATGCCGCCTTCCAGCGCTTCATGTCCGATTTCGCGACCGCCCGGGCGGAGGTTGTTGCGATTGATGGCAAGAGCCTGAGGCGCTCCTTCGATCGGGCCTCCGGAACCTCGCCGCTCCACCTGGTCAGCGCCTGGGCCGCCGATCAGCGGCTGGTTCTAGGCCAGATGAACGTGGGCGCGAGCAACGAGATCACCGCCGTGCCGGCCTTGCTCAAGCTGCTCAGCCTCGAAGGCGCGGTGATGACCATGGACGCCATGCACTGCCAGAGCGGCACGGCCCGCGACATCCACGAGGCCGGCGCCGATTACCTGATGGCGCTGAAGGCCAACCAGCCCGACCTTCTCGCCGACGTCAAACTGCTGCTGGACGATCCCCAGGCGCCCGCCGACGGCGTGGACCAGACGGTGGACGCCGGCCACGGCCGCATCGAAACCCGCCGCGCCGAGGTGCTGCACGATATGGACTGGCTCGCCGAAGCCCACCGGTGGCCGGCCCTGGCCGCTGTCGGCAAGGTCACCTCCAGCCGCGAGACCGACGGCCGGGCCACGACAGCGGTGCGCTACTTCATCGCCTCCTGGCCGCTCACCGCCGACGAACTGAACCGCCTCGTCCGCGGACACTGGGGGATCGAGAACCAACTCCATTGGGTGCTCGATGTGGTCATGGACGAAGATCAGGCCCGAGCCCGCAAGGACAACGCCCCGGAAAACCTCGCTCTCCTCAGACGCCTCGCCCTCAACGTCATCAAACGCAACAAGGACAAGGGATCAAACCGTCTCAAGTTCAATCGCGCCGGGTGGAGCGACAACTTCCTCCGAAAACTCATCGCCGAAATAGGCTAATGCGATTGCCCTGCGCGACCCCTGGTGTTCGGTTGGCAAGGCCTTCCGATATATGGTATTGCATGGCGCCATTTTGGGCCTGTGTTAACAGGAATCACCGCTGAACAGCCGAGGAAGGATTTCACTGGATGACCGTAGCTAGCGCCAATTCGGCCGCTTCCCGGATGACGGCGTATTTCGGGGAGGGGATCGGTCACAGCGATCCGGATGTATTCAACGCGGTTCGGGCGGAGCTTGCGCGCCAACAGGACCGGATAGAGTTGATCGCGTCCGAAAACATCGTCTCCCGCGCGGTTCTGGAGGCCCAAGGGTCGGTTCTGACGAACAAATATGCCGAAGGCTATCCCGGGCGCCGCTACTACGGCGGCTGCGAGCATGTAGATGTCGCCGAGGAAATCGCCATCGAGCGGGCGACAAAACTGTTTGGCTGCGAGTTCGCCAACGTCCAGCCGCACTCGGGCAGCCAGGCCAATCAAGGCGTGATGCTGGCGCTCATGCAGCCGGGCGATACGATCCTCGGCATGTCGCTGGCGGCGGGCGGGCATCTGACCCATGGCGCAAGACCCAATCTGTCGGGCAAGTGGTTCAATGCCGTTCAGTATGGCGTCAGAAAGCAGGACGCCTTGATCGATTTCGACGAGGTCGAGGCGCTGGCCAAGGAGCATCGGCCGAAGGTGATCATGGCCGGCGGCTCGGCCTATCCGCGGATCATCGATTTCGAGCGCTTTCGGGCGATTGCCGACGAGGCCGGCGCCCTGTTGATGGTCGACATGGCGCATTTCGCCGGCCTGGTCGCGGCCGGCGTTCATCCGAGCCCGTTTCCCCACGCCCATATCGCCACCACGACCACCCACAAGACGCTGCGGGGGCCTCGCGGCGGCATGATCCTGACCAACGACGCCGACATCATCAAGAAGGTCAACTCGGCTATCTTCCCGGGCCTGCAGGGCGGGCCGCTGATGCATGTGATCGCGGCCAAGGCCGTTGCCTTCGGCGAGGCCCTGCGTCCCGATTTCAAGAGCTACGCCCAGGCCGTCGTCGAGAACGCCAAGACACTGGCGTCCGTCCTGTCGGAGCGGGGATGCGACATCGTCTCGGGCGGCACCGATACCCACCTGATGCTGGTGGATTTGCGGCCTAAGGGGCTGACCGGCGACATCACCGAAGAGAGTCTCGAACGGGCGGGGATTACCTGCAACAAAAACGCCATTCCCTTCGACCCGGAGAAGCCGATGGTCACCTCGGGCATTCGTCTGGGGGCGCCGGCCGGAACAACCCGCGGGTTCGGTCCCGGCGAGTTCCGCCAGATCGGTGAACTCATCGCCGAGGTTCTCGACGGGCTTGCCGGGAACGGACCCGAAGGAAACGAAGCCGTCGAGAAGCGGGTCCGGGCCGAGGTTTCCGAACTGTGCGCCCGCTTCCCGATTTATCCGGGCTTCTAACCGTTAGCGCTTAGGCCTTCAGGGGATTTCAAATCATGCGTTGCCCATTTTGCGGTCATAACGACACCCAGGTGAAGGACTCCCGTCCCACCGAGGACAATTCGGTAATCCGCCGGAGACGATCGTGCCCTGAATGCGGCGCCCGGTGGACGACGATGGAGCGGGTTCAGCTGCGCGAGATCAGCGTGGTCAAAAAGGACAGCAAAAAAGAACTCTTCGATCGCGAGAAGCTCACCCGGTCCCTGCGGGTCGCGCTGCAAAAACGCCCTGTCGACGAGGATCAGATTGAACGCATCGTCAATTCCATCCAGCGGCGGCTGGAAAGCCTGGGAGAAACCGAAGTGCCGTCCAAGGTCATCGGCGAGATCGTCATGGACGTTCTGGCCGACTTGGACAAGGTGGCCTACGTCAGGTTTGCCTCGGTCTATCGGAACTTCCGCGAAGCAAAGGATTTCGAGGATTTCGTCGGAACATTGGGCGACGAATAAACCGGGAAATCGCGCCTATACCTCCCAAGACGTTTCGCACATGCGGGCTGCGCTTTCGCTGGCCCGGCGGGGGCTGGGCAACGTTTGGCCCAATCCCGCCGTCGGGTGCGTCATCGTCAAGGACGGTCTGGTCGCCGGCCGCGGCTGGACCCGGCCGGGCGGGCGGCCGCACGCGGAAACCGAGGCGCTGCGGCGCGCCGGGCCCGCCGCCAAGGGCGCGACCGCCTACGTGACGCTGGAACCCTGCGCGCATCACGGCGAGACGCCCCCCTGCGCGGAAGCGCTGATCGATGCCGGGATCTCCCGCGTCGTATCGGCGATCGGCGACCCCGACGCCCGGGTTGACGGCGGCGGCCACGAACGGCTGCGGGAGGCCGGCATATCGGTCGAGCAGGGGTGCTGCGAGCAAATGGCGGCCGATCTCAATGCCGGCTACCTGCTGGCCCGGACGCGGTCGCGGCCGTTGTTTACGCTCAAATCCGCAACCAGCATCGACGGGCGGATCGCCCTGGCGTCGGGGGAAAGCAAGTGGATCACCGGCGAGGAGGCGCGCGCGGCCGCACACCAAATGCGGCTTGATCACGACGCGACGCTGGTCGGCATCGGAACCGTGCTCGCCGACGATCCCCGATTGACCTGCCGGCTGCCCGGCGCGCAGGCCGGACGCCAGGTACGCGTCGTCCTCGATTCAAAACTGCGGACACCCCTCGACTGCAATCTGGTTCAAGGCGCGCCGGAAGCGCCGCTGTGGATTATTACGGCGGACGGCAAATCCGGGGCGGAACTGACGCCGTACGGGGAACGCGGCGCCGAAGTGATACAGGCGCCCCGGTCCGATTCCGGCCCGGGGGTCGATCCCGGGTCCGCGGCCGAGGCTCTCGCGGCGCGTGGACTGACCCGGGTGTTGATCGAGGGCGGCGCCGGTGTCGCGGCATCGTTTCTCGACGCCGGTCTGGTCGACCGTCTGGTGGTGTTTCGCGGCCCGACGGCGATGGGCGGAGATGCATTGGCCCAATTCGGGCCCCTCGGGCTGGACGAAATGACCCGCGCCCCGGGTTTCGAGCTGATCGACGTGGAGGCCGTCGGGAAGGACGTCAAGGAAACCTACGCCGCGCCGGTCGACGGCGCGTCAAACAAATAGGATAGCTGCATGTTTACCGGCATCGTGACCGATCTTGGCAGAGTGCGTTCCGTGGAGGCCGGAGAAGACGCCCGGTTCGAGTTCGAAACTGGCTACGACACGACCGCCGTCGAGATCGGGGCCTCCATCGCCTGCTCCGGCGCGTGCCTGACGGTAACCGAAAAGGGCGACGGCTGGTTTGCCGCGACCGTATCGGGCGAGACGCTACGGGTTACCACGCTTGGCCGCTGGACCGAGGGAACGGCGGTCAACTTCGAACGGCCATTGCGGGCCGACGACGAACTGGGCGGCCATATGGTGCTCGGCCACGTGGACGGGGTCGGTGAAATCCTCTCGTTGACACCGGTCTCCGACTCGGCCTGTTTTCGTATTCGGACGCCGGACGGCCTGAAGCGCTACGTCGCGCAGAAAGGCTCGGTCACCGTCGATGGGGTTTCGTTGACCGTCAACGAAGTCGGCGGCGACTGGTTCGAGGTGAACATCATCCCCCACACCCGGTCCGTCACCACCTTCGGGATCCGGAAAGAGGGCGATCTCGTGAATCTGGAAATCGACCTTCTGGCACGCTATGTTGCGCGCCTCCTGGGAAAGGAATAGCCCCGTGTCCGACACCGAATACCTGTCTTCGATCGAGGAGATCATCGAGGACGCCCGCAACGGAAAGATGTTCATCTTGACCGATGACGAGGAGCGGGAGAACGAAGGCGATCTCATCGTCCCGGCGCAAATGGCGACGCCCGATGCCATCAACTTCATGGCGACCCACGGCCGGGGGCTGATCTGTCTCGCCATGACGGCCGACCGGGTACGGGACCTGGGCCTGCCGTTGATGACCAGCGACAATCTGTCCCGGCACCAGACGGCATTCACCGTATCCATTGAGGCCCGGGACGGGATCAGCACGGGAATTTCGGCGCCGGACCGGGCCCGGACCATCGCCACGGCCATCGACTCCTCGAAAGGGAAAGACGACATCGTCAGCCCCGGGCACATCTTTCCGCTTATGGCGCGTGACGGCGGCGTTCTGGCGCGCGCCGGCCATACGGAGGCGGCCATCGATGTCGCGCGGCTCGCCGGACTGACGCCTTCGGGGGTGGTTTGCGAGATCATGAAGGAAGACGGCACCATGGCGCGGATGCCCGACTTGGTGCCGTTCGCCCAGCGCCACAACCTCAAGATCGCCACCATCGCCGACCTCATTGCCTACCGGCTGAAGCATGACCGCATCGTCAAGCCGGGTATCGAGGCGCCGCTGAAGACGATCTCCGGCCATGAATTCCGCACCATCGTCTACCGGGACACCGCCAACGACGTGGAGCAGCTGGCGCTGGTCAAGGGCGATCCGTCGACGCCCGGCCCGGTTATGGTCCGGATGCATGCCTTCAACGTGTTCGACGACATCTTTAGCGCCGAGAAAACCCTGGAGCTCCACCTCGCCATGGAGATGATCGAGGCCGAGGGGCGCGGGGTCATCGTGATGATTCGAAATGCCAGCACTACCGTTCTTTCGGACCGCATACGCACCACCCTGGAAACCCAGTCGCCCTCGTCGCCGACCTTGCGTGACTACGGCATCGGCGCGCAGATCCTGTTGGACCTGGGCGTCAGGGAAATGGTGCTGCTGTCCAACTCCCATAGAACCATCATCGGACTGGATGGCTTCGGTTTGACGGTGGTCGGCCGGAAACCGCTGAAAATCAGCATCAACGAGGGTATCCCGGTCGGGGAAGATTTTTATGGCAGCTGAGGCCGGCCGGGTTCTGATCGTCGAGGCGCGCTTCTACGCCGATATCGCCGATGCGCTGACCGCCGGCGCGGAGGCGGAATTCGGCAAGGCCGGGATCGCGTCGGAACGGATCGACGTTCCCGGGGTATTCGAAATCCCCGCCGCCATGCAGATGGCCTACGACGCCGATCCGGATTATTTGGGATTTCTCTCCCTCGGCTGCGTCATCCGGGGCGAGACGGATCACTACGATCATATCTGCCGGGAAGTGAGCCGCGCGTTGATGGATTTCAGCACGCTGGAACGGATTGCCCACGGGTTCGGCATCCTGACCTGCGAAAACCGGGACCAGGCGTGGGCGCGCGCCGATCCCGGCCAGCGGGATATCGGCGGCCGGGCGGCCGCCGCGTGCCTCCGGATGGCCGAAATCAAACGCACCCACCCGCCGGCCGGCCCGTAAGACAAGAAGCCGGAACGTCAGATGACCGCATCCGCCCCCCCCCGCAACAAGGCTGGACGAGGTGCCGGGGCGACCCAGGCCGCCCGCCTGGCCGCCGTTCAAGCCCTTTACGAGATGGAAATCTCGCACGCGAAGCTCGACGACGTGGTCCTCGACGTGGTGAGCAATCGATGGACCGAAATCCCCGAAGCCGGCGCCAGCGCGCAACCGGACAAACCGAAGTTCAAGAAAATCGTCCGCGGCGTCTCGGGAGATGCGGCGAAACTCGACGAGATGATCGCAGGCTCGTTGGATGGACCGCGGACACCCGAGAGCCTCGACGTCCTGCTCCGCAACCTCCTCCGCGCGGCGGCGTTCGAGCTCTTCGCCATGCCGGATGTCCCCGCAAAAGTCGTGGTCAACGAATACCTCAACATGGCCCACGCATTTTTCAGCGGGGGAGAACCCGCCCTGGTCAACGGCGTGCTCGACCGCCTTGCGCGCGTGTTGCGGGGCGCCGAGATGGATACAACGTGACATGAACGGCGCGCCGGGCGAGTTCGGCCTCATCCGCCGCTATTTCGCGCCCCTGGCCGCCGGCGAACCGGGAGCCTTGGGCCTGGGCGACGATGCCGCCGTAATCGAACCGGCGGACGGGCATTCATTGGTCGTGACGGCCGATACGATCGCCGAGGGTGTCCACTTCCTCCCCGATGACCCGCCGGACCAGATCGCCAGGAAGGCGCTGCGGGTCAATCTCTCCGATCTCGCCGCCATGGGAGCCGCTCCCCGCGCCTACACGCTGGCGCTGGCACTGGGCCGGGACCGGGACGAAAATTGGGTAGCGGCCTTCGCGTCGGGCCTCGCCGACGACCAGCAGCGCTTCGGCGTGACGCTGATCGGCGGCGATACCGTCGCCGCGCCGGGGGCAACGACCCTCAGCGTGACGGCCGTCGGCGAGGTGGGCGAGGGAAGGGAACTGACCCGGGGAGGCGCCCGCGCCGGTGACGACATCTGGGTGTCCGGCACCATCGGCGATGCCGGTCTTGGACTTCGGGTGCTCCGGGATGAACTGTCGATCGGCGACGAATCGCTCGACGCGGCCGCCATATCCGCCTATCGGTTGCCCGAGCCGCGCATCGCTCTCGGGACCGCACTCTTCGGGCTGGCCACCGGCACCATCGACGTTTCGGATGGTCTGGCCGCCGACCTCGGCCATATATGCGAGCAATCCTCGACCGGCGCCGTTATCGAATTGCCGGCCGTCCCGCTGTCGGAATTCGGAGCCCGGCTGGCCGCGGATGATCCGGCCTGGCCGGCCCGGCTGATCACGGACGGCGACGACTACGAACTCCTGTTCTCCGCGCCACCCGTGGCGGAAGGCGAAATCAACGCACTCGCCGAACGATTGGCTCTCCGCATAACCAGGATCGGCGCCATCGAACCCGGGAGCGAAGTTCGCGTGCTCGATCATGCCGGCAACAGCACCGAGATCGGGCCCGCGGGATATCGACATTTCCGGTTCGATCGATGAATTGCCGACCCGATCGGCGGTCGATCGGCCCATCCGGCAGGGTCCAATTTCGCGCCCAATCGGCCAATTTCGATCCGTTCCGGGACCGCGGTTGCCTTCCGAGGGCGGTTCTGGCATTTTCCCCCCGCTTTTCAGGCGCCCCGTTCGGAGGACACGATTTTTGACGGGTGCGCCGATCCAAGCCGATCCCAAGAGTTACGCATCACATAAAGGTTGACCCGATTATGTCTCAAGTATCGATGTTGATTGTCGCCTGCGGCGTTCTGGCGCTGCTCTACGGCGTCTATGCAATCCGATCGGTTCTCGCCGCCCCGGCCGGAACGGAGCGCATGCAGGAAATTGCCGCCGCCGTTCAGGAGGGCGCGAGCGCCTACCTCAACAGACAGTACACCACGATCGCCATCGCCGGCGTCGTCATCGGCGTGGGGCTTGGACTTCTCCTCGGGCTGACCGTGGCCATCGGGTTCTTCATTGGCGCCATTCTCTCGGGCGCCGCCGGGTATATCGGCATGAACGTCTCGGTCCGCGCCAACGTGCGGACGGCGGAGGCCGCCCGGTCGTCGGGCCTCGGCGCCGGTCTCGGCATCGCCTTCAAGTCGGGTGCGATCACCGGCATGCTGGTCGCGGGCCTGGCGCTGCTCGGTGTCGCCGTCTATTGGATGATTCTTCAGGATCTGCTCGATGTCTCGACCGCAGCCGGTATGCGGCACGCCCTCGAGGCGCTGGTTGCTCTCGGCTTCGGCGCTTCGCTGATTTCCATCTTCGCGCGTCTTGGCGGCGGCATCTTCACCAAGGGCGCCGACGTGGGTTCCGATCTGGTGGGTAAGATCGAAGCCGGCATCCCCGAGGACGATCCGAGAAACGCCGGCGTCATCGCCGACAACGTGGGCGACAATGTCGGTGACTGCGCAGGCATGGCCGCCGACCTGTTCGAGACCTATGCCGTTACGGTGGTGGCCACCATGCTGCTGGGCGCGGCATTCTTCACCGGCGAGGCCCGGGAAGCGATGATGACCTTGCCGCTGCTGGTCGGCGCCGTGTGCATCGTCGGCTCGGTGATCGCGACCTTCTTTGTCCGGTTGGGCGCCAGCGAGAGCATCATGGGCGCGCTCTACAAGGGCTTCTTCGCCAGCGCCATCATCTCGGCCATCCTGATAATCGGCGCCGTCGAATGGCTGTTCGGTCTCGGCGCCTCGTTCAATTCCTCGGAAGGCGGTTCCGTCACCGGGTGGGATCTGGTGATTTCCACCTTTGTCGGCCTCGTCGTCACCGCCTTGATCGTCTGGATCACCGAATACTACACCGGCACGGGATTCCGGCCGGTCAAGAGCGTGGCCAAGGCGTCCGAAACCGGTCATGCCACCAACATCATTCAGGGTCTCGCCGTCTCCATGGAGGCGACGGCACTCCCGGTGATCGTGATCTGTGCCGGGATCATCGTCGCATTCAATGTCGCCGGCCTCTATGGCCTGGCGGTCGCCGCGACTTCAATGCTGGCGCTGGCCGGCATGGTGGTGGCCCTCGATGCCTTCGGCCCGGTCACCGACAACGCCGGCGGCATCGCCGAAATGGCCGATCTGCCGGATGACGTCCGCAACACCACCGACGCCCTCGACGCCGTCGGAAATACCACCAAGGCCGTGACCAAGGGTTACGCCATCGGCTCCGCCGGCTTGGCGGCGCTGGTGCTGTTTGCCGCCTACACGCAGGACCTCGGGCTCTTGTTTCCGGACCTCAAGGTATCATTCACCTTGAGTGATCCCTACGTCGTGGTCGGCCTGTTCGTCGGCGGCTTGATCCCCTTCCTGTTCGGCGCCCTCGGCATGATGGCCGTGGGCCGCGCGGGCGGCGCGGTGGTCGAGGAGGTTCGGCGCCAGTTCAAGGAAATCCCCGGCATCATGGAAGGCACCGCCAAGCCCGAATACGGCCGCTGCGTCGACCTGCTGACCAAGGCGGCGATCAAGGAGATGGTCATCCCCTCGCTGCTGCCGATCGTCGCGCCGTTCGTGATTTACTTCGTAATCAACGTGATCGCCGGCCAGGAGGCCGCCTTTGCGGCGCTCGGCGCATCGTTGATGGGGGTTATCGTCACCGGATTGTTCGTCGCGCTGTCCATGACGTCGGGCGGCGGCGCCTGGGACAACGCCAAGAAGTACATCGAGGACGGCAATCACGGCGGCAAGGGCTCCGAAGCCCACCACGCCGCCGTCACCGGCGATACGGTCGGCGATCCTTACAAGGACACGGCCGGTCCGGCGGTCAACCCGCTGATCAAGATCATGAACATCGTGGCCATTCTCTTGCTGGCGATTATCGCCGGTTAGCGCGCCGCAGCCGAACGACCCAAAGGCCGTGGGGCAGCAGCCTCACGGCCTTTTTCTTCGAAATGGTCCGGCGTTCGGCTGTTCGGCTATCTGCTGCCGGGGATATTGGGTGCCCCGGGGGCGCCCCCGCTGCCTTCGAAGCGCCCGAGGTTGCCGAACAGCTGCTGCAGGAAGGTGATTTCGTTCCCGGCGGTCGGTGTTTTGCGCTCCACCAGTTCGATGATCCGGCCGTCCTCGAGGCCGAGTGAGGCGAAGTCACGGACAACCCCCTTATCGTCGAAGCTGATCACCACGACTTTGCGGTCAACCACTTCAGGCGCATAGAAGGCGGTCGTCTCGGTTCGTTCACTGATGTAGTACCAGTTTTCGCTGCCGAACGTGGAAACACTGGAGGGCGACCCGAACATCTCCGTGACCTGCTGTTTGTTGAGAGCGCCGATTTCGAGTTCCGCCAGCAAATCCGGGTCCGGCAGGTTGCCGCGGACTTCGATCCGCGGGGCGCACGCGGCGAGGAGGACAGCGGCCGCCAGCACAATCAGCGTCCGCTTGCCCGGGAAATATTTCTGTTTCACAAGAGCCATTCTCGATAAGTGTGGCAATTCACCTGCCACAAGCGTATTTGGAAGACTATATCCCTGGACGCGCCCGAAGAAGGCGAACATCCTCGGATACATCGTGTAAACCAAAGGCCCCCTGACATTCAATGGGAATTCTCAACCTCTTCACAACGCGCGCCAAGGAGAAGGATGCCGTCCACAAGCTTTACGGCGTCATCGTCGCCCATGCCCGCAACCCGGTTTTCTACGTCGAGTACGGCGTTCCGGATACCGTTGAGGGTCGGTTCGACATGATTTCGCTGCTCGCTTTCATTGTCCTGCGGCGTCTGCGCACCGGTACCAAGCAAGGCGCGCGGTTCAGCCAGAGGCTGTTCGACCTCATGTTCGCCGATATGGACGGAAATCTTCGCGAGATGGGAGTCAGCGACCTGCGTGTCGGTAAAAAGGTCAAGGAACTCGCAAGCCTGTTCTACGGGCGCATCGCGGCCTACGAGGAAGCCTGCGGCGACCAGGCACGAATGGCCGCGGCGTTGAAAAGAAACCTTTACCGCAGCGAGGACGTACAGCCTGCCCTGGCCGACGCGATGGCCGCGTACGTTCACGCCGAGATTTCCCGATCCGAGGAATGGCTGCTCGACGACCTGTACGCCGGCGAACTGGCGTTCTCGCCCGCCGATTCGGAGAATTCCTGGCGGTGACGGCCGAGGGGAAACCTGTCATCGAGTTTTCGCGGCCTATCCAGGTGACGTCGTTGGAGGCCGGCGACAACCGGTTTCGGATCGCACCCGACAGCGACGAGCGCGCGGCGCTGGCTCGCCGCTTCGATCTAAACGAACTGGTGAGATTTTCAGCCGAGTTCGTGCTGAAGCCGGTGGCCGGGAACGTGCAGGTCCACGTGGAAGGCCGGATCGAGGCCGAAGTCGAACAGCCTTGCGTGGTGACCTTGGAGCCGGTCCACGACTCCATAAACCACAGGTTTCATTGCACTTTTTCGACCGAAGCTGGCAATGAAGAAGAGGCCGAATTGGACGTGGGATGGGACGAAGACGACCCCGACGAGCCGATCATCGACGGGATCATCGATATCGGCGAAGTCGCGGCGGAGCGGCTGGGACTGGAGATAAACCCGTTCCCCAGGGCGCCCGACGCCGAGTTCGACGGCTATGCCTCTTCTGAGGGAACCAAACCGACGGAATCCGTCACCGCCAAGCCCTTTGCCGCGCTCAAAAACATGCTCGACCGCAAAAACTGACACCGGGACCGTTTTTGCGGCTAGAATGGGCGCTTATGCCGCTTGCCCCGGGCGGTGAATTTGTATATGTAGCGCGCTCCTGATCGGAAAGATCAATTGATCCAAGAATTGCACAACGAAAGTCGTAACCATGGCGGTTCCGAAAAAGAAGGTGTCCCGGTCGCGCAGAAACATGCGACGCGCCCACGATCGGCTGACCTCGCAGGCGCGGGGCGAGTGCCCCAATTGCGGCGAACTGAAGCGGCCGCATCACGTGTGCCCTTCCTGCGGTTACTACGATGGACGCGAAGTCGTCGATATCGATTCCGTAGCCTAGCTCCGGTCATGCCGCCGGAGGCCCTCCGTGCCTGACGCCATCATTGTCGCTGTCGACGGCATGGGAGGGGACAATGCTCCCGGCATGATCGTCGAAGGCCTGTCGCTGGCCCGCCGGCGGATGCCCGACGTTGAATTTCTCGTCTTCGGTGATGAAGCACAGCTAAGGCCGCTCATTGAAGCGGACGCGGAGGCGGCCCGCGCCTGTACGATCCGCCACACGACCGATGCGGTCAGCATGGACGACAAACCAACCACCGCCTTGCGGACTGGAAAAAACACGAGCATGAGGCTGGCTATCGACGCGGTCGACACTGGTGAGGCTCATGCCGTCGTTTCCGCGGGGAATACCGGCGCGCTGATGGCAATGGCGACCATCGTGCTGAAGACGCTCCCCGGCATTGCGCGGCCGGCCATCGCGACCGCATTTCCGACACTCCGCGGACAGACCGTAATGCTCGACCTCGGCGCAAATATCGAGTGCGACGCGGACAACCTCGTTCAATTCGCGGTCATGGGTGAAGTATTCGCCAGAAACGAACTGGGCCTCGAGCAGCCGTCCATCGGCATTCTCAACGTCGGGGTCGAGGGACTCAAAGGCAATGAGCATGTCAAGAAAGCTTCGGCGATTTTGGCCGAATCACCGCTGCCGATAAAATTTCACGGATTTGTGGAAGGCGACGACCTAAGCGCCGGCACGGTGGACGTCATCGTAACCGACGGATTCACCGGCAACATCGCGCTCAAAACGGCCGAAGGGGCCGTCCGGCTGTTCGGTCACTACCTGAAGGAATCACTTCTGAGCTCGCTCCGCACGCGG
Source organism: Rhodospirillales bacterium (assembly GCA_965221855.1). Lineage (GTDB taxonomy): Bacteria > Pseudomonadota > Alphaproteobacteria > Rhodospirillales > UBA2165 > JAJDXO01. The sequence goes on from CBDCSV010000001.1 coordinate 544,765, forward strand.
CTCGGCGCCTTGATCGCTCGGCCCGCCCTTCAAGCCATGCGGGACCGGTTTGATCCTCGCCAGTATAACGGTGCTATGCTGGTGGGTCTTAACGGGATCTGTATCAAAAGCCACGGCGGCACCGACGGTGTGGGGTTCGCCAATGCCATCGTCGCGGCCGTCAATTTGGTGCGCCGGGAATTCAACGAGCGCATACGCGAGGATCTGGAAGAATTGATCGCGGCAGAAGCAACCATGGAGGAGGCGGCGGTCCAATGAGTATTCATTCGCGATTGATGGGCAGCGGCTCATATCTTCCACAAAAAATCGTCACCAATGACGAGTTGTCCGAACGGGTCGACACCTCCGATGAGTGGATCGCCGCCCGGACCGGTATCCGCCAGCGCCGCGTTGCGGCGGAAAACGAACATACCTCGGATATGGCCTACGAGGCGGCCAGGCGGGCCCTGGACGACGCGGGCGTGGATGCCTCCGAGGTGGATTTGATAATCGTCGGGACCACTACCCCCGACCGGACCTTTCCCGCGACCGCGGTCCAGGTACAGGCCAAACTCGACCTGAACGGCGGCGCCGCGTTCGATGTTCAGGCCGTGTGCTCCGGGTTCATCTACGGCATGTCCGTGGCCGACGGACTCATCAAATCGGGTCAATCCAAAACCGCCCTGGTGATCGGTGCGGACACACTCTCCCGCCTGCTCGACTGGGATGACCGGACGACCTGTGTGCTGTTCGGCGACGGCGCCGGCGCGGTGGTGATGAAAGGCGTGGAACTGGAGAACGGTCTCGGCACGGAAAGCGGCCTTCTGTCCACCCATCTCCACTCCGACGGCCGCCTCGCGGAGCTGCTTTATTGCGACGGCGGCCCATCGACCACCGGTCAGTCCGGCTTCATCCGCATGCAGGGGAAGGAAGTCTTCAAGCACGCGGTGACCAATCTGGCGAATGTCGTGATCGAGGCGTTGGACGAGAACGGCCTGGAATCGTCGGCAATCGATTGGCTGGTACCTCATCAGGCCAATAAGCGGATCATCGATTCGACCGCGAGGAAATTGGGCATGGAAACCGACAAGATAGTGCTGACGGTGCAGGATCACGCCAATACCTCGGCGGCCTCCATCCCCTTGGCGCTCGATGCCGCCCGCCGCGATGGCCGGATCAAGAAGGGCGATCTCATACTGATGGAGGCGATGGGCGGCGGACTGACCTGGGGAGCGGCTCTGGTTCGATGGTAAAATAGTGACAGCCGCCACCTGTTTCACACATTGGCCATCTCTGCCATCCAGGGGAATCGCTTTTGAAGATTTCGATGCCAATCTGCCGTCGCCTGCCCCCGCTTCGGTGGGGTAGATGACGGCAATTCACGCTATGTTCACTTCGAGAGCGCACGATGCGGGACATGTCATGGCTGTTTCAAGGTCCTTTCGGGGTGTAACAGACCTGCGGCCGGGCACGACGGCCCCAAAAGCGATTGCCCTGCTCTGCCATCCCTCTGATATTGACGGCATAATCGGGCCGGTTTAGGTTTCCCATAGGGGATGGTCAAAGGATTGCCTGATGGCTGGAGAGACGATTACCCGTCAGCAATTGAGCGAGGCGGTCTACCAGGAAGTCGGTCTGTCGCGGAACGAATCGGCGGATCTTCTCGAATTGGTTCTAGCGAAAATTTCAGAAACCCTTGCCGACGGCGATTCGGTGAAGATTTCGTCGTTCGGCAGCTTTACGATCCGCAACAAGGGTCAGCGCATTGGCCGCAACCCAAAGACCGGTGAGGAGGTTCCGATCCTGCCGCGCCGGGTGCTTGTTTTCCGTCCGTCCCAGGTGTTGAAGGCCCGCATCGGCGGCGCCGAACCCGACGAACTCGATTAAGGGACGAACCGTTGCCGGCAAAAGCGCCGCCCGCGCGGCGGTCCAACAAATCCGCAAGTGCGTTCCGGACGATCAGCGAGGTGGCGGCCGAACTCGATTTGCCGCAGCACGTTCTCCGATTCTGGGAAGGCAAATTTTCGCAGATCAAACCTATGAAGCGGGGCGGGGGCAGGCGCTACTACCGGCCCGAGGATATCGATCTTCTGAGGCGTATCCGCGGACTGCTCTATGACGACGGCTACACCATCAAGGGCGTGCAGAAGCTGCTGAAACAGGAATCGGGCCGGGCCGCCAATGGGGCCGAAAAAGCGCCGCCACAGGCCGCCGATGGCGGCCTCGGCGACAATGAAAAGGCGGAGCTGCGGCAAATCCTCGCCGAACTCGAAGACATCAAGAAACTCGTTTAATTCGGCACCGGCGCATTGCCCTTGGGCGGGCCTCTGAGTATAGTTCGCGCCCCTTCAAGGGACCTGTCGGGGAGTGGCGCAGCCTGGTAGCGCATTCGACTGGGGGTCGAAAGGTCGCAGGTTCAAATCCTGTCTCCCCGACCAACTTAAACGGGGCCTCGCCGGCGGCGGGGCCCCGAATTCATTGGCGAGCCGCCGTGGTTTCCATCGCTAATTTCGGTTGCAATTCGGCCGGTGGAACGGCAAACGGTTGGCGGAAGCAAAATCATAGTCCGGGAACGCCCGATGGCCGAACAAACGCTGATGCGGCTGGACGAACTGGAAGAGGGTGCCGCGAAGGCCCTGGTCGCCCGGGTCGACGGCAAACAACGAAACATCTTCGTCGTCCACAAGGACGGCGAGGTGTTCGCCTATTTGAACTGGTGCCCGCACGCCCAGGACTTCATCGACCAGGTCCCGGGGCAGTTTTTCAACGGCAACAATACGCTGATCCGCTGCGGCAAACATGGCGCCTTGTTCGCCATAGACGACGGCCGCTGCGTCGGCGGTCCGGCCGAGGGTCAAAGCCTGGTCAAGCTTTCGGTAAGTGTGCGCGGCGGCGAGATCATCCTCGACGCCTGAGCCTAGCCGCGTCCCCGATAGGGCGCGACCCCCTGGTCCGGCAACCAAACGTCTCCGGGCAGTTCCCCGAGTTGATAGAACACGTCGATCGGCATTCCGCCCCGGGGATACCAATAGCCGCCGATACGCAGCCATCGCGGTTCGATTTCGGCCTGTAGCCGCTTGGCGATGCCGACGGTGCAATCCTCGTGGAAGGCGGCGTGATTGCGGAACGAGCCCAAATAGAGCTTCAGCGACTTGCTTTCCACCAGTGACGGCCCGGGCACGTAATCGATCACCAGATGCGCGAAATCGGGCTGGCCCGTCACCGGACAGACGGACGTGAACTCCGGGCAGGTGAAGCGGACGACATAGGCGTCCCCCGGATGGGGGTTGGGGACTTTTTCCAACGCCGCCGCCTCCGGCGATTCGGGCAGCGCCGCATGGCGGCCCAGCTGGTCGAGCTCGGTATATTCTTCCCCTGACATTCAGCGGGTCCCTCCGCAATGGAGCCCGCACGTTAGTCAGCCGGCCGGCCTGTGTCCATGACCAGTGGCCCTATTTGCAAGAGCGGGCGAGAAACGGCTCCGATCAGCGGCTCACGGCCCGGCGGCCCTGTTCGGTCAATTTACAGACCATCCAATCCTTTTTGAGCGGATTGTCGAACCACGGTTCGGCCCAGCCCTGCTTGATGCAGCTTTCCACCGTCCGCCGGGAGACCGTCTGTCCCTCGGAATCGAACAGGGGCAGCTTGCCCCCCGGCTGATCGAGCCCCCGTTCGAGCCAGCGCCGCTGCGCCGCGCTCGGCCGCACGCCGGATGCGGAGGCCGTTTGTTCACGCCCGTTTCGGGCATGGAGTTCCATGGCGGTTCCCCGGACCATGACGAACGGCCCATCCTAGATTAGATTAACCTCGGTTCCAAGGAGGGCCCGGAAATGACTGTTTCGCTGATCTATATGACCGCCGCCAACCGTGATGAAGCGGTGAAGATCGGAACCGCTCTGGTCGAGGAGCGTTTGGCGGCGTGCGCCAACATTCTGGGTGAAATGACATCCATCTACCGGTGGGAGGGCGCGGTTCAACGGGAACCGGAGGTGGCGATGATCGTCAAGACACGGAGCGAACGGGTCGGCGAAGCGATCTCGAGGATCGAGCAGCTTCATTCCTACGACACGCCTTGCGCCATCGAGATCGCTATTGGGCGGGGGACCGGAAAATTCCTTAACTGGATTGTCGAAGAAACAGCGTAATCAATTGATCCATCACATTTTAATCGTGGCAACTGCTTGGGCCGCAATTCCCTCTTCGCGCCCGGTAAACCCGAGCCGCTCGGTCGTCGTCCCCTTGATGTTCACGGCGCTCTCGTCGACGTTCAGGATTTCGGCCACCCGTGCGCGCATTTGCTCGCGGTAAGGACCGATCTTCGGTTTCTCGCAAATGATCGTGATGTCGGCATTTACCACCGATCCGCCCCGTTCGGCGATCATGCCGGCCGCGTGCGAGAGGAAAATGTGAGATGGCGCGTCGCGCCACCGTTCATCCGACGGCGGAAAAAACGTGCCGATGTCGCCGAAACCGGCGGCCCCCAGAAGCGCATCGGTCAAGGCATGCAGTCCGACATCCGCATCGGAATGACCCTCCAATGCCGCGCTGTGCAGGATTTCCACGCCGCAAAGGATCACCCGGTCTCCTTGGGTGAACCTGTGTACATCGTATCCGGTTCCGACCCGCATCGCCGGTTCCCCGCCGATCATGCTGCGAACTCTCTCCAGATCCTCCGGTGTGGTGATTTTGAGGTTTTCCTCGGCCCCCTCAACCAATTCGACCCGCAACCCGGCCGCCTCGGCCACTGCGGCGTCATCGGTCAGCGCATTGCCGGCAGCCGCTTCGTGCGCCGCCAGAATCTCCTGGAACACGAAGCCTTGCGGCGTCTGTGCGCGCCACAATGCGGACCGGTCGACGGTCCCGGTAATAACGGTCCCGTCGACGGCGCGTTTCAACGTGTCGGTCACGGGCAGAGCCGGCAGAGCCCCGATCCCGGGCCCAACCGCGGCAACGACGCGGCCGATCAACCCGGCCGGCACCAAGGGCCGGACAGCGTCGTGAATCAAGACCACATCAGGCCGTGACTCCGCGAGTCCCCGCAGCCCGAGACGCACGGAATCCTGCCGCTCGGGTCCGCCGAAGATGGGCGGCGGAACGTCGGTCCGATTCAGCGCGGCCTCGTACAGCTCTACATCATCCGGATGGATGACGGCGCGAACCTGGGTTACCGACGGGTGCCCCAGGAACGCCTCGATACTGCGCGCCAATACGGATTTCGGCCCCAACGGCAGATATTGCTTGGGGGTCTCGCCGCCGAAACGATGCCCGCGCCCGGCGGATACGATCAGCGCGGCGATGTGAGGCGGGTTCGGCAAAGTCGTCGTCCGATGGTCAGGGGTGTTGTTTCAACCTAGAATGCGCAGAGCGTCTTGCCAAGGAGCGGGCGAGGGCGTAGGTCTCTCTCGGCATATGCAAGCCGGGACCCGAGCCGCAACTTCGACATGTCGACAAGTTTCATTCTCAACCTCTCGGCGCTTCTGGCGCTTGTCCCGGCGGCCATCGTGGCGCTCCGAAAGACGCCTGCGCGGGACGGAGTGTATTGGGCCGTGATGGCGGTGGCCATCGCCGGGCCGGCCCTTTGGGTCTACGTCCGCCAAGCCGAGGGGTGGCAAACCGGCCTCTCCACGGCGCTTTGGCTGACCGTCGTTACCTGTCTGGTGATCTACGCATTCGTCGCCCTGGTATCCCAACAGGGGTGGCGTTTGACGCCGTTGCTGGTGCCCTACCTGATCCTCCTCGCCGTGCTGGCGACCATTTGGGGTCAGGCACCGTCCCGGCCCCTCGCCGGCGACGCCCCGTTGGCCTGGATCGGCACCCACATCGCGGTTTCCGTCGCGACCTACGGTTTGGTGACCCTGGCAGCCATCTCAGCCCTTGCGGCGATGCTCCAGGAACGCTCGCTTAAACGCCGGCAGGCCACCGGCTTGTCGCGCCGGCTTCCATCGGTTGCCGATAGCGAGCGCCTTACGGTGCGGCTTCTGATGGCCGGCGAAGCGGTTCTCGCCGCCGGTTTGGCAACGGGAATGGCTACCCTCTACTCGACCTCCGGCCGGTTGATCGCATTCGACCATAAGACGGTGCTCACCCTCGGTGTATTCGTCGTCGTCGGACTTCTGCTGTTTCTGCACTTTCGCTCCGGCATCCGGGGACGCTCGGCGGCCCGGTTGGTCCTGTTGGCCTATCTGTTGTTCACCCTCGGTTATCCGGGAGTGAAGCTGGTAACCGACATCCTGCTCGCATAAAAAATCACCTTTCCGGCCCAGCAAATCGTTGCTTTCTTGGCAAAAATGCTCAATTTATGGGCAAATTTCGGCGAGTCATCCCATGCCCATTGAAATCGGCCCGATCCGGCTGACCTCCCGTGTGTTGCTGGCGCCCATGTCGGGCGTGACCGACATGCCGTATCGGCGTCTGGTCAAACGTCACGGCGCCGGATTGGTGATCTCCGAGATGATCGCCAGCATGGCCATGATTTACGCCAACAAGAAGACCATGAAGATGGCCAGCAACTGCGCCGAGGAGTTTCCGATGGCGGTCCAGTTGGCCGGCTGCGAGCCGGAACCCATGGCCGAGGCGGCGCGGCTCAATGCGGACCGCGGGGCGGCAATCATCGACATCAACATGGGATGTCCGGTCAAGAAGGTGACGAATGGCCACGCGGGCTCGGCGCTGATGCGCGACGAGGTGCTTGCCGGCAAACTCATCGAAGCCGTGGTGAACGCGGTCGATCTCCCGGTCACCCTCAAGATGCGCACCGGCTGGGACGATTCGTCGCGCAATGCGCCCCGGCTGGCGAGGATTGCCGAGGCGGCGGGCGTCAAGATGCTGACGGTCCATGGACGGACCCGCTGCCAATTCTACAAGGGACATGCCGACTGGGCGTTTATCCGCAGTGTCAAGGAGGCGGTCGGCATTCCGGTCATCGGCAACGGCGACGTCAATTCGGTGGAAGACGCAGGCGCGTTGCTGGAACAATCCGGCGCCGACGGGGTCATGGTCGGCCGCGGCTCCTATGGCCGGCCCTGGTTCCTCGGCCAAATCGAGCACTATCTCGAAACGGGCAAGAGGCTGCCGGACCCTGATATTTCCGTCCAGCACCGGACATTGCTGGGCCACTACGACGACATTCTTTCCCATTACGGCACCGAGCGCGGTGTGCGTATCGCCCGGAAACACATCGGCTGGTATAGCCGGGGGCTGCACAATTCGGCCGGCTTCCGCGACAACGTCATGCGGATGACCGACCCGGCGGCGGTCAAGGCGGCCATAAACGACTTCTACGAACCGCTGGCGGAACGGCGCGCCGCGTGAACCAGGACCTCGCCATGTCGGTACCGCCGCCAACGCCCATTGATGTTGACGGGATTCTGAACGCCCTGGAATCGGCGGTCGTCGTCGTCGACTCATCCAACCGGATCGTCTTTCTCAACAGCCGGGGCGAACAGTTTCTTTCTGCGAGCGCCGGACAGCTTTTCGGGACACCGCTCCATACCCTGTTGCCCGAGGACAGCCCGGTATTCACCATCATCGATCTGGTCCGCGATGTCGGCGCGGCCGTTTCGGAATATGGTCTGACCCTGGAATCCCCCCGGATCGACAAGCATTTCGTCAATGTGCAGGCGGGGCGGCTGGGCGACCAGCCGGATCATGTCGTACTGGCATTTTTCGAGCGGTCCATTGCCGACAAGATCGAGCGCCAATTGACGCACCGCAACTCGGCGCGCTCGGTGACCGCCATGGCCGCCATGCTGGCCCACGAGGTGAAGAACCCGCTCTCCGGCATCCGCGGGGCGGCTCAGCTCCTGGAACAGAATTCCGAGCCCGAGGACAAAACGCTTACCCGCCTGATTTGCGACGAAACCGACAGGATTACCGCGCTCGTCGATCGCATGGAGGTGTTTTCCGACCAGCGCCCCTTGGAGCGGACCGCGGTAAACATCCATCAGGTATTGGAGCGGGTCATCACGCTGGCTCGCAACGGCTTCGCGAGCCACGCGCGGATTCGTGAAATATATGACCCGTCCCTGCCGGCCGTGGACGGTGATTTCGACCAACTGGTTCAGATTTTTCTGAATTTGGTCAAGAACGCCGCCGAGGCGATGCCGGAAAAGGGAGGCGAAATTACGATTGCCACCGCCTACCAGCACAGCGTTAGGTTCGCCGTCCCCGGACTATCCACCCGCACCAACCTTCCGCTCGTCGTCTCGGTTCAGGACAACGGAGACGGTATTCCGGAAGACTTGCAGGATCACCTGTTCGACCCCTTCGTGACCGGGAAACCCAAGGGCAGCGGTCTTGGGCTCGCGCTGGTCGCCAAGATGGTCGACGACCACGGCGGCGTCATCGAGCTCGATAGTGTCCCGGGCCGAACCATATTCAAGGTGATGCTCGCGGTCGCCCAGCAACCTCGGGAAGAAAACCATGACTAATTCCACCATACTCGTCGCGGACGACGACGGCGCCATCCGCACAGTGGTCAGCCAGGCGCTGGGCCGGGTCGGCTATGAGGTCCGGACGACCGGAAACGCGGCCACCCTGTGGAAGTGGGTCAACGACGGCGAGGGCAATGTCGTCGTTACCGACGTCGTGATGCCCGACGAGAATGGCCTCGACCTCATACCCCGGATCAAGAAAATTCGCCCGGAACTTCGCGTCATCGTGATGAGCGCCCAAAACACGATGATGACCGCGGTCAACGCCACCCAGCGGGGCGCCTTCGAATATCTCCCCAAGCCGTTCGACCTCAACGAACTGATCAGCGTCGTGCGGCGGGCATTGGAGACCACGCCCGAGCCCCAGGATGCGCCGGAGCAGGGCGGCGATGAAACGCTGCCCCTGATTGGCCGCTCGGCGGCCATGCAGGAGGTATATCGCTCGCTTGCGCGGCTGATGGGTACGGACCTCACGGTTCTGATTTCCGGCGAATCGGGCACCGGCAAGGAACTGGCCGCCCGCGCGCTGCACGACTACGGCAAGCGCAAGCATCACCCGTTCATCGCTCTCAACATGGCGGCGATCCCCCGCGAACTCATCGAGAGCGAACTGTTCGGTCACGAAAAAGGATCGTTTACCGGCGCGACCGCGCGAGCATCCGGCAGCTTCGAGCAGGCGGAGGGCGGCACCCTCTTCCTCGATGAAATCGGGGACATGCCGGCCGAAGCTCAGACCCGTTTGCTCCGTGTCCTGCAGGGAGGCGAATACACGACGGTCGGCGGGCGGACACCCATCAAGGCCAATGTCCGGATTATCGCCGCCACGCACCGTGATCTGACCCAACTCATCCGCCAGGGTTTGTTTCGGGAAGACCTGTATTACCGGCTGAACGTGGTGCCGATCAGAATGCCTGCTTTGCGCGAGCGCCGGGAGGACATTCCGGAGCTGGTCAGCCATTTTCTGAGCCAATGCGCCGACGAGGGTTTGCCGTGGAAGAGCATCGACGAATCGGCCCTTGACCGCATGCAGGCCTATCATTGGCCGGGCAATGTGCGCGAGATGGAAAATCTGGTCCGCCGGCTGGCCGCGCTCTATTCGGAGGAAACGATCGGCATCCAGGCGATCGAGGCCGAGTTGGCCGAATCGCCGCCGCCGGAACCGGCCAACCGCGCCGGCAACGGCATCGGCGACGCCGTCGAGATTCATTTGAGAGACTACTTTTCGGCGCACCGCAACGTCATGCCCCCGGCCGGGCTCTATGACCGGGTGCTGAAGGAGGTCGAGCGGCCGCTTATCTCGCTGTCACTGGAGGCGACGCGGGGCAATCAGCTGCGCGCCGCCAAGTTGCTGGGACTGAACCGGAACACGCTCAGGAAGAAAATTCGCGAACTCAACATCCCCGTCCTGAGAAGTCCGAAATAGGGCAAGGAGTGAATCACCGGCGGCGCCCGTTACCGGGTGTCCGCGGGGAAACGGGCCATACCATGGCGAACACGACGAGCTACAAGATCAGACGCATCCGGGTCCGGCTTCGCCGGATGCATGTGAATCGCGTTCTGGCGGCGATTTTGGTCGTGGCCTTGGGCGTGTCCGGGATCGCCACCGTGATCGCCATGCGCGATCTCGGCCCGCTCCAGACCGATTTCACCACGGTGATCATTCTACTGAACCTGGATGTCATTCTGGCCCTGGCGCTCGGCGCGCTGATCGCCCGGCGGATCGTCCGCAATTGGTCCCGCCGGACCGCCGGCGGCGCCGCAACCCGTTTGCATATCCGGCTGGTGGTCTTGTTCAGCCTGGTGGCGGTCATCCCGGCCATCCTGGTGGCCGTGTTCTCCGGCCTGTTTCTCAACTATGGCATCGAGTCGTGGTTCAGCGATCGCGTACGGACGGCGATCAACGAGTCTCAGGCGGTGGCGACCGCCTATCTGCGCGAGCACCAGCGGAATATCCGCGGCGACGCGCTGGCGATGGCCAACGACCTTAACCGCGCGGCACCCCGGATTCGCGTCGATCAACGATTCTTCCGTCAGCTGATGCAAACCCAAGCGCTCATCCGGGGCCTTCCCGAGGCGGCGGTGGTTGACGGCGCGGGCAACACCCTGATGTCGGCGGGCCTCAGCGTGTCGCTCGGGTTCGATGTCGCCGGACAGGATCTGCTCGGCAAAATATTTACCCAAACGCAACCCGGCGAGGTGCAGATACTGTCCAGCGACTCCGATGACCGGGTGCGCGCCGGAATTCGTTTGGAGGCCTTCCCCGACGCGTACCTGCTGATCGGCCGCCTCGTTGAACCGCAGGTCCTCGACCACCTGTCCATGACCCGTGGCGCCGCAACCCAGTACCAGCAATTGGAGGACAGCCGGGAAGAGCTGCAGATTCGTTTTCTGGCCGTGTTTGCGCTGGTGGCGCTGCTGCTGCTTCTGGCCGCGGTCTGGACGGGTTGGACGGTTGCCAACCAACTGGCGACACCCATCGGCAAACTCATCGACGCCGCAGAACGAATCCGGTCCGGCGATCTTTCGGCCCGCGTCCAAACCGAGGGCAGCAGCAGTTCGAGCGACGAAATCGGTATGCTGAGCAGGGCCTTCAACCGCATGACCGAGCAGATCAACACCCAGCAGAAAGGACTGGTCGCCGCCAACCGTCAACTGGATGAGCGGCGCCAATTTACCGAGACCGTTCTCGGCGGTGTTTCGGCCGGCGTGATCGGCATGGACGCCGACGGCGGCATCAACTTACCCAACCGGCGCGCATCCGAGTTGCTCGAGACCGACCTCGACAATGCATTGGGCCGGCCCCTGGCCGAGGTGGTTCCGGAAATGGCCGAACTGTTCGCCGGCGTAGCGGCCGCCCCCGGAAAACCCGCCAACGCCGAATTGACGATCGAACGGGGCGGACGCCAGCGAACCCTGGTTGTCAGCATTGCGGCCGAACGGCTCAACGGTAAGGCGATCGGCTTCGTCGTTACGTTCGATGATGTGACCGAGCTGGTTTCGGCGCAGCGAAAAGCCGCCTGGGCGGATATCGCGCGGCGCATTGCCCATGAGATCAAGAATCCCCTGACCCCCATCCAACTTTCGGCTGAGCGATTGCGCCGCAAATATCAGAACGAAGTAGTCAGCGATCCGGAGGTATTCGCGAGTTGTACCGAGACGATCGTACGGCAGGTCGAAGACATTGGCCGGATGGTCGATGAGTTCTCGGCCTTCGCACGGTTGCCGCAGCCGGACCGCAAGTCCCAAAACCTCATCGAACTGTGCCGTGAAGCCGTCTTCCTCGAGCGCAATCGATGCCCGGAGATCAGCTATCAAGTGGAACTCCCCAAGGAACCGCTGCGGCTCAATTGCGACCGTCAACAGATCTCGCGGGTATTGACCAACGTTCTCAAGAATGCAGCTGAATCGATCCGCGCCAAATTCGGCGAAGCCGAATCGGCTTCCAACGGCATCATCTCCATGACCATCAACGACACCGCGAGCCATGTTATCGTCCAAATCGAGGATAACGGGGGCGGGCTCCCCAACCAGCTAATTGACCGGCTTGCGGAGCCTTACGTCACGACCCGGTCAAAGGGGACGGGGCTGGGACTGGCGATCGTGAAGAAAATTATGGAAGATCACCAAGGTGATCTAGTATTGCAGAACCGAGATGAGGGCGGGGCCCGTATCTCGTTGATGTTCGGGCGGGAAGCCGTCTCGGACAACGACACCAACCCGGATTCGGACGAATCCACGGAAAACACGACCCTGGCCCATGGCGCATGACATTCTAATCGTCGACGACGAGGCAGACATCCGGATGCTGACCGCTGGGATCCTCGAAGACGAGGGGCACCAGACGAGGGAAGCGCATGATTCCGACAGCGCGATGGCGATGATCGAAACCCGCCGGCCGAGCCTGATGTTGCTGGATATTTGGCTCGAAGGGAGCAAGCTGGACGGGATGCATATCCTCGAAGCGGTTCGTCAATCGCACCCCTCGCTGCCGGTCGTAATGATGAGCGGGCACGGAAACATCGAAACGGCCGTTACCGCGATCAATCTCGGTGCCTATGATTTCATCGAGAAGCCGTTTACGGCCGACCGAATGATCATGGTCGTCAATCGTGCGGTCGAGGCCGCGGCCTTGAAGCGCGAGAACGAAGAACTCCGGCGCCGCGCCGGGGGCGACATCGAGTTGGTCGGCAATTCGCCCGCCATCAGCCAACTCCGGCAATCCATCGCCCGGGTTGCGCCGGCCAACAGCCGGGTCCTGATCACCGGCCCGGCGGGTACGGGCAAGGACGTGGTCGCCCGCCTGCTGCACGCCAACTCCAACCGGTCGGCGGGCCCCTTTATCTCGGTCAACTGCGCCACCTTGCAGGCCGATGGGTTCGAGCTCAGCCTGTTCGGCCGCGAGAGCGGAACCGGGGACGGCGGCGAAAACCACCATCTGATCGGTACTTTCGAACAAGCGCATAACGGGACCCTGTTTCTTGACGAGGTCGCCGATATGCCTATCGAGACGCAGGGCAAGATCGTGAGGGCGCTGCAGGAGCAGACATTTCAGCGAGTGGGCGGCACGACCCGCGTCGAGGTGGACGTCCGGGTCATGGCGGCGTCAACCAAGGACCTGGGCCAACTCATGAGCGAAGGCAGGTTCCGCGAGGATCTGTTTTACCGCCTTAGGGTGGTGCCGCTGGAAGTCCCGCCGCTCAGGGATTGCCGGGAAGATATCCCCGCTCTGGCCAGGTTTTTCATGGAACGGACGGCGGAAAATGTCGGTAACCCGCCCCGCGAATTCGCCGAAGACGCCATTGCGACGCTGCAGGCCTACGAATGGCCCGGCAACGTGCGCGAGCTGAAAAATGTGGTCGAACGTCTCCTGATCATGGCGCCCGGCGAAAGCGATGAACCGATCCGCTCCGACATGGTTCCCAATGAGATCCGTTCCGGCGCGCCGGCGGTCGAGCTCGGCAATGACAATTCGGAAATCATGGGCCTGCCGTTGCGCGAGGCGCGTGAAATATTTGAGCGGGAATACCTGATGGCGCAGGTCACACGGTTCGGCGGCAATATCTCCCGCACCGCCGCCTTTGTCGGCATGGAGCGCTCGGCACTCCATCGAAAACTCAAGTCGCTGGGCGTCCAGTCCGAAGACCGGGCGCGCGGCGCCGGCAACTGACCGCCGGACAGGGCATTAACGGAATCGGATAGATGAAGGTTATCGTCTGTGGCGCCGGGCAGGTCGGCTTCAATATCGCCCGCTACCTCGCTCAGGAAGACAACGACATCACCGTTGTCGATCAGTCACCCGAACTCATTCGAAAGATTTCCGATACGCTCGATGTGAAAGCGATCACCGGCTTCGCCTCGCACCCGGAAATTCTCGCCCGGGCCGGCGCCGCGGACGCCGATCTGTTGATCGCCGTCACCCAGGCCGATGAAGTCAATATGGTGGCTTGCCAGGTCGCCCACTCATTGTTCGACGTGACCACCAAAATCGCCCGTATCCGCCAACAGGGCTACCTCAACCCCATGTGGGCGAATCTGTACAGCCGCGATCACATGCCCATCGACGTGGTCATCTCGCCGGAGCGCGAGGTCGCGGAGGCCATCGGCCGCCGCCTCGAGGTCCCTGGCGCCTTCGACATGATCCCGCTGGCCGACGGTAAGGTGAAACTTATCGGCGTCCGATGCGAGGAGGACTGCCCGATCGTCAATACGCCGCTGCGCCAGCTCACCCAGTTGTTCCCCGACCTCAACGTGGTGATCATCGGCCTGGTACGGGACAACGAGGCGCGAATTCCGTCGGCCGGCGACGAAATGTTGCCGGGAGACGAGGTTTACTTCGTCGCCGAGAGTAACCATGTGCCGCGCGCAATGGCGGCCTTCGGGCATGAGGAAGCCGCGGCGCGCCGTCTGGTCATATTCGGCGGCGGAAACATCGGTCAGTTCCTGGCCCAGGCGATCGAAGAGAACAATCCGTCGGTAAACCTCAAGGTGATCGAAGCGGACAAGGTGCGCGCCGAGGCGGCGGCGCGGACGCTCAAGCGGTCCGTGGTGCTTGAAGGCGATGTCCTCGAGGCCGATATCCTGGAAGAGGCCAATGTGGGAACCGCCGAAGCCGTGGTCGCCGTGACGAACGACGACGAGACCAACATTCTGGCTTCGCTGTTGGCCAAACGCCTGGGCAGCGGCCGCGCCATTACGTTGGTCAACAGCGGCGCCTACGCGCCATTGATCTCATCCCTCGGGGTCGACGTCGCGGTCAGCCCCCGCAACATCACGGTCTCCACGATCCTTCAGCATGTCCGGCGCGGCCGTATTCATTCGGTAAACACGTTGCGGGACGGGTTCGGCGAATTGATCGAGGCCGAAGCCATGGATACGTCGGGCCTGATCGGCAAACCGCTGAAGGAGGCCGAACTGCCCGACGATGTCATTTTGGGCTCGGTTGTCCGCAAGGATGAGGTTATTTTGCCCCGCGGCTCGACCGTGGTGGAAGTCGGCGATCGGATTGTCTTGTTCGCGCGGAGCGAGGCGGTTAAGGAAGTCGAGAAAATGTTCTCCGTCCGCCTGGAGTTTTTCTAGCCGCGCCATGCCGAGAATTGCTTACGTCAACGGTCAATACCTGCCGCACCGGGAGGCGGCGGTCCATGTCGAAGACCGTGGATACCAGTTCGCCGACGGCGTCTACGAAGTGATCGCGGTCAGGGGCGGGGGCCTCGTCGACGAAGACCGTCATCTCGACCGGCTGGGCCGGTCGCTCGGGGAACTGCGGCTCGCCCGGCCGGTTTCCGGACAACCCCTCAAGTTCATCATGCGCGAGATTATTCGCCGCAATCGGGTCCGGGACGGCAAGGTGTACCTGCAGATCACCCGGGGCGTTGCGCCCCGCGATCATCCCTTCCCGGCCGGGGCGGAGAGCTCACTCGTGGTCTATGCGCTGCCCGTCCGTCAGCCCGATCCCGAGACCGGGCTCAAGGGAATTTCGGTGATCACGGTTCCCGATATTCGCTGGCGGCGGTGCGATATCAAATCCATATCGCTGCTGCCGAATGTCCTGGCCAAACAGTCGGCGCTGGATTCCGGCGCCGGCGACGCATGGCTGGTCGACGATGACGGCGTCATTACCGAGGGATCCGCCGCAAACGCCTGGATCGTGACCAAGGACGGAGAACTGATCACCCGCCATCTCGACAACTTCATCCTCGGCGGGATCACCCGCATCGCGGTCGTCAAACTCGCGGAAAAAGCCGGTGTCCGGCTGGTGGAGCGGGCCTTCAGCGTGGAGGAGGCCAAGCAGGCAAAGGAAGCCTTTCTCACCAGCTCGACCTCCTACGTGAAGCCGGTGGTGGCCATCGACGATACGGTCATCGGCAACGGTGAGGCGGGGGAGGTCACCCGCAGCCTCTATCACGCCTACGAAGCCCATATGGACAGTCAGGGCGCGAATGGCGCGGCCGACTGAATATGCTGCCGACGGAGCCCCCCGAAGCGATTATTTTTGACTGGGACGGAACGCTGGTCGACTGCTGGCCATCGATCCACAACGCCATGAACGCGACCCTCGAAGCCATGGGGCACGATACCTGGACCTATGAGGAGATTTTGGCCCGGGTCCGGAAATCCATGCGGGATGCATTCCCGGAAATGTTCGGCGACCGATGGGAAGAGGCCGGACGAATATTCTACGAACACGTGGAGGCCCACCATCTGGAGGGGACCGCCGTCCTGGGAGGCGCCGAGGACGCGCTCGCGGCCGCCAACGCATCCGCGCCTTATGTCGGCGTGGTCAGCAACAAGCAGGGCTCCCTGCTGCGGGCCGAGATCGATCACCTGGACTGGAGCGGGTACATCGCCAAGGCCGTGGGCGCGGGCGATGCGGCGGAGGACAAACCGGCCCGCGCGGCGATGGATCTCGTGCTCGGGGACACCGGGTTAAAGCCGGGAGTCAAGGTCTGGTACATCGGAGATACCGGAATCGATATGAGATTCGCCGAGACCTGTGGCTGCACAGGGGTACTAATTGGAGAAAAAGCATTTAACCCCAACGAATTAGGCGGAATTACCTATGCCGCGCATTTTGCCGATCTCGCGGCGTTCACATCCGTTATAGCCGCACATTAAGAAAGGGCTTCCCGCACGGGGCGAGTCGTGTAGGATAGGCTCGTAAAAGTGGGTTTTTGGCCCACAAGGGGCGAAGCTTGCCGTCTGAGCGGCGAAGCCCGGTAATCTGACGTCTGAGATCAGGGGGGCAAAAAAGTGTCGGCCGAAAAATCTCAAAATGTACAGGACGTGTTTCTCAATTACGTCCGCAAAAACAAGACACCGGTGACCGTATTTCTGGTCAATGGCGTGAAACTGCAAGGCATTATTACGTGGTTCGATAATTTCTCGGTACTCCTGCGCCGGGACGGACACACGCAATTGGTCTACAAACACGCCATATCGACAGTCATGCCATCGGGTCCGATCCAGCTGTTCGAAGCCGACCGCGACGAGGCCGCCGCCGCCGCGGCGCCAGCCGCCGAGGCAGCGCCCGCCGAGGAGTAATCAGGACTGAGTTCCGCCGATGAGCAACGACCGGCCAGCGGCCGTTGCCTGGTTGTTCATCCTCATTTGAAGGACCGGCCGGCGCGCGCCCGGACACCCGAGGCGCGGCTGGACGAGTGTGTCGGCCTTGCCCAGGCCATTGACTTGATCGTTGCGGCATCGGAAATAGTCGGCGTGACAAAGGCTCGCCCGTCGACGCTGTTCGGCAGGGGAACCGTCGAGCGGATCGGGGATCAGGTACGCGCCGACCGCATCGACGTGGCGGTGGTCGACGCCGCGCTGACACCGGGTCAGCAGCGCAATCTGGAACGGGCATGGTCGTGCAAGGTCATCGACCGCACCGGTCTGATTCTCGAGATTTTCGGCGCCCGCGCGCGAACCCGGGAAGGCACGTTGCAGGTGGAACTGGCGGCCCTCAGCTATCAGAGAAGCCGCCTCGTTCGCTCCTGGACCCACCTGGAACGCCAGCGGGGCGGGTTCGGGTTCATGGGCGGTCCCGGCGAAACCCAGATCGAGGCGGATCGCCGGATGATCGACGATCGAATCACGCGCCTCAAAAAGGACCTGGCCGAAGTCCGCCGGACCCGCGGGCTGCACCGGGAATCACGCCGGCGCGTGCCGTACCCGGTGATCGCGCTGGTCGGCTATACCAACGCCGGCAAATCGACCCTGTTCAACACGCTCACGTCGGCAAAAGTGGCGTCGAAGGATCGGCTCTTCGCCACATTGGACCCGACCATGCGCGAAATGAAGCTGCCGTCGGGCCGGGCGGCCATCCTCTCCGACACGGTGGGCTTCGTGTCGGATCTGCCGCACGAACTGGTGGACGCCTTCCGCGCCACGCTGGAGGAAGTCACCGAGGCGGATATCCTGATCCATGTCCGCGATATCGTGCACCCCGATACCGAGGCGCAAAAGGACGATGTCCTCGAAGTCCTGGACGATCTGGGCGCCGGCGAACAAAGCGACCGGCCATTGGTCGAGGTCCTGAACAAGGCGGACCGCCTGGACGACGAAGGCCGGGCCGCCCTCGGCAACCGCGCCGTACGGAGCAACAACCCGATTATTCTGCTCTCCGCGATGACAGGGGAGGGATGCGACGGCCTGCGCCGGACCCTCGATGACACCCTGTCGGCGCAACGCCGGGAGGTCAGCCTCCGCCTGCCCTGGGCGGACGGCAAGACGCTCTCCTGGCTCTACAAGAAGGGGGAGGTGATCAGTCGGACCGATGGCGAAGACAGCGTCGAATTGACCGTGCGGCTGGACCCGTCCGACGCGGATAGGCTGGAACGGCAGCGGATCGGCGATTGAGCCCTGAATTCCCGGCTTGCACCGGGCCGATTTCCGGCTAGTCTACTAGTAGAAAATAATTCACCAGGTCAGGAACCCACAGGAGGTTGCCATGGCAACCGTCGAAGCCCAGCGCAAGTGGCGGCAGAAGAACCGCTTCGTCAAGCGCCAACTCAACATCATGGCCCGCAAGCAAATCCACGAATATCTGGCGGAGCTCTCCGAAGATCACGGATTGCGCGGCAAGGGCGAAGCCGTCACCTTCGCCGTTTATGTGACCAAGGCGCTGATGCAGCACGCCGACTTCAATGACGAGGCGGCACGGCTGCATTCGGTATTTACCGACGCCTATCACCAGGACCGGGAAATCTACGCCCCCTGAAGCGCGGCCCACGATGACGGACCTGCCGCCCTTCGAGACGGTGGCCGATCTCATCCGCGAGGTCTGCGCCGCCGAGATCATGCCGCTGTTCAACCGGCTCGAGAGCCATCATCTGTCGGACAAGCAATCCGGCGAGTTGGTGACGGCGGCGGACCTCGCATCCGAGGCGCGGTTCACGGAAGCGCTCTCCCGGATGGCGCCCGGGACCGTCGTCGTCGGCGAGGAAGCCGTCGACCGCGACCCGGCGGTGCTCGACCGGCTCGCCGGAGATGCACCGGCGTGGATCGTCGATCCGCTGGACGGCACCCGCAACTTCGCCCACGGGCTGCATTGTTTCGCCGTGATCATCGCACTCGCGGACAAGGGTGAAACGGTGCGCGGATGGATCTACGATCCGCTGGACGACGTAATGCTGATGGCGGCCAAGGGGGAGGGCGCCTGGACCGGGGAGGGACAAGTCCGCATCCCCCAAGACACGCCTGTCGGCGACATGATCGGCTCCATGGGCAAGCGGCGGCGGGAACGGCTTCATCGGCACGGCGAAACCGCCGAACCCGGCGCGGCCCCCGCCCGCGTCATCCGGTACGGATGCACGGGCCGCGAATACATGGACCTCGCCCTCGGGAAGCTCCATTTCGCCGAATACGCCATGCTCAAGCCCTGGGACCATGCCGCGGGCATTCTCATTCACGGGGAAGCCGGCGGCTGCAGCCGGTTTGTCGAGGACGGATCGGCGTACAGGCCCACGGGCATCCTGCACGAGCGAATCCTGCTGGCGCCGGATAACGCCGGCTGGAACGAACTCGACCGGTTGCTGAAGGCGATCTAACGGGGGAGGGCAGCCGGCCCCGGAGCGGGATCGTTGATGGCCGCCGGGCGCGGGCGGTTCCGGCTCTATTCGGCGGCCTTCGCCTGCCGCCACTCGGCTTCCATTTCATCGAGCCCGGCCCCGTTCAGATCCCGGCCGGCAGATTTCAGTTGCCGCTCCATGATCCTGAACCGGCGCTCGAATTTGGCGTTGGCGTGACGCAGCGCCGCTTCGGGGTCCATGTCCAGCTTTCGGGCCAGATTCACCACCGAAAACAGGACATCGCCCAGTTCGTCGGCCAATTTCTCCTGGCCGGCGCCCGAGCGGCGAACTTCTTCCGAAAGTTCATCGATTTCCTCGCGAAGTTTGGCCAGAGCTCCCTCGGCTCCGGGCCAGTCGAACCCGACCCGTGCCGCCCGCTTCTGCAACTTGAGTGCGCGGAGCAGGGCAGGGAGGCCCTTGGCCACGCCGTCGAGCGCGCTGTGATCCGGATCGTCGGCCGCCTTGGCCTTGCGCTCCCGAGCCTTGGTTTCTTCCCACGCCCGGATCTGCGCCTCGGCATCGCCCACATGATCATCTTCGAACACATGGGGGTGCCGGCGGACCATTTTGTCCGAAATGGTCTCCGTTACGTCGTCGAAGTCGAAAGACCGCTGCTCATCGGCCATCTGGGAATGAAAAATCACCTGCAACAGCAGATCGCCGAGTTCGTCCTTCAAGGCCTCCATATCGCCTGTCTCGATGGCGTCGGCCACCTCATATGCCTCTTCGATGGTGTAGGGCGCGATGGAGGCGAAATTCTGCTCCACATCCCACGGGCAGCCGGTCTCCGGGTCACGAAGCCGGGCCATAATCCGTTTGAGGCGATCTATCGCATGTTCGGTCATGGGGGCAATTCCTGTACGAAGGCCAAGCCCTTTAGTATATCAATCCCGGCGCCGGACAAGCCCCGTCGACGCAACAGGCGGCCAATAATGCCGCCGAAACCGGCTTCATGAAATTATTTTGCGCACTGCAGGGAAGAGAACCTGACCGGCCGGCCCGGACCTAATCCGCCACATCAACTCACACCCAATTGTCGCATAATATATATTATGTATTTTATATAGAGACCATATTAAACACGTTAATTATCAAATGGTTGATTGTCGTCATTACGGCGATAAATCAGAACTGATAGCCTATTTCGAGCACCATCCCGTCATAGGCCGGCTCGATATTGGCCGGCAACGATGCCGCCAGCTTGGCGTAATCCAGGCGGTGGGACATGTGGCTGATGATGCCGCGGCGCGGCCCTGCCCGTTCGATCCACTCGACCGCCTTGTCCACATGGGCATGGGTCGGATGCTCCGCGCCGCCGAGCGCGCCGACCACCCAGGTATCGAGGCCGCTTAAAGCCTCGAAAGCCTCATCGGGCAGGTCGACGGCGTCCGTGGTGTATGCAAAACCGCCGATGCGAAACCCGAGGGTCCGGCCGGCGACGCCGTGATCCTGGTCGAAACACGTAATCTCGATGCCGTTGACGGCGAATGTATCGCCGGCGCGGATCAAATTGGGCACGAGGACGGGCTTGAAATAGAAATCCGTGCCGTCCGGCAGCGGCGTAAGCGCGTAGCCGAACCGGGTTTCGATCTCGCGCAGCGTCGCTGCGTCCAGATAGATGGGAATATCGGTGTTGTGGGCCCGATTGATGGCCCGCAAATCATCGATCCCGTGCAGATGATCGGCATGGGCGTGGGTATAGAGAACCGCATCCAGGTGCTGGACATCCGCGCGGAGCAGCTGCTCCCGCAAATCCGGCGAGGTATCAACCAGAATGACCGTCTCGTCCCGTTCGATGAGAATGGAGGGCCGCGTCCGGCGGTTCCTGGGATTTTCCGGATCGCAATCGCCCCAGCCGACACCGATCAGCGGCGTTCCTCCCGAGCTGCCGGAGCCGAGAATGGTGACCCGCACGGTACAGCGCCTCAGGCCGCCGCTTTGGAGAATAGCCGGAAGAAGTTATCGGTGGTCGCCTGTTCCAGCTCGGCAAACGGAATTCCCAGCAAATCCGCCGCAAATTCCGCCGTATGCCGGACGAAGGACGGCTCGTTGCGCTTGCCGCGCTTGGGCACCGGCGCCAGGAACGGCGCATCGGTCTCGACCAGCAGCCGGTCGAGGGGCAGATCCTTGACGATATCCCGCAATTCGCCCGAGTTCTTGAACGTCAGGATGCCCGACAGCGAGATGTACATGCCGTGCCCGATGGCCGCCTCGGCAACCCCGCGGCCTACCGAAAAACAGTGGATGAGGCCCGGAAACGCGCCCTTTTTCTGCTCCTGCTCCAGGATTTCGATGGTCTTGTCGTCCGCCTCCCGGGTGTGAATGATCAACGGCAGGCCGGTCTCCCGGGCAGCCCCGATGTGAATGCGGAAGCTGGCCTCCTGGTCGTCCCGGGGGCTGTTGTCATGGTAGAAATCGAGCCCGGTTTCGCCGATGCCCACCACTTTCGGGTGACGGGTCAGTTCAACCAGTTCCTGAACCGTGGTTCTAGACTCCTTTCCGGCGTCATGGGGATGAATACCGACGGAGCAGTAGATGTTGTCGTGAGCCTCGGCGACCGCCTTGACCCCGTCGAACTTGGACAATTGGGTGCAGATGGTCACCATATGCCCGACGCCGGCGGCCTTGGCGCGCTCCAGCACGGCCGGCAGTTCTTCGGTGAAGTCCGGATAGTCCAGGTGGCAGTGGCTGTCGACGAGCATGAAGCCCCCTACCCGGCCTTCGCGGCCTCTTCGACGTAGCGCGGGAAAATACCCGACGGCTTGGGCAGCCCGGTACCGGTGGCGAGCGCGTTGTCCGGGCCCAAGGCGGCGAAATCCCGCTCGTCCGCGGCAATCGCCAGTTGATCCAGCAGACGTTCCGAGGAATCGGGCATGTACGGCTGACACAGGATGCCCAGGTGCCGGATCACTTCGGCCAGCACGTAGAGCACGGTCGCCATCCGTTCCGGATTGGACTTTCTGAGCTCCCAGGGCGCCTGACGGTCCACATAGGCGTTGGCCGCCCGGACGATCTTCCATATGACCTCGAGCGCCTCATGGAAGGCCTGCACCTCGAAATGAGCCCGGGCCGCTTCCAGCGCACCGTGGGCTTGCTCCAGCAGGGCCCGGTCCTCGCCGGTGAACTCGCCGGGCGCCGGCACCGCCGCATCACAGTAATTGTTGATCATCGACAGCACCCGCTGGGCGAGATTGCCGAGATCGTTGGCGAGATCGCTGTTGATCCGCTGAATGATGCCCTCGCGCGAGAACGAGCCGTCGTTGCCGTAGGGCACCTCGCGAAGCAGGAAATAGCGGATCTGGTCGAGGCCGAACTCACCTACCAGGGCATCGGGC
This sequence comes from Rhodospirillales bacterium, assembly GCA_965221855.1. GTDB lineage: Bacteria > Pseudomonadota > Alphaproteobacteria > Rhodospirillales > UBA2165 > JAJDXO01. The sequence goes on from CBDCSV010000001.1 coordinate 567,574, forward strand.
GACAGCACGTTGCCGAGGGACTTGGACATTTTCTCCCCCTCGATATTGAGGAAGCCGTGCCCGAACACCCGCTTCGGCAGGGGGATGCCGGCGCTCATCAGGAACGCCGGCCAATAGACCGCGTGGAAGCGGACGATATCCTTGCCGATGACGTGCAGGTCCGCGGGCCAGTGGGTGGCGAACATCCCATCCCGGCCCGGGAAACCCAGACCGGTGATGTAGTTGGTCAGCGCATCCAGCCACACATACATGATGTGGTCTTCGTCGCCCGGCACCGGCACGCCCCACTTGAAGGTGGTCCGCGATATGGAGAGATCGCGCAGCCCTTGGCTGACGAAGCTCACCACCTCGTTGCGGCGCGTCGCGGGCAGAATGAAGTCCGGATTGGCCTCGTAATGGTCCAGCAGGGGCTGGGTATATTCCGAAAGCTTGAAGAAGTAGCTGGGCTCCTCCACCCACTCGACCGGCGCGCCCGAGGGCGCCAGTTTGCCGTCCGGCCCGTCGGTCAGTTCGCTCTCGTCGAAATAGGCTTCGTCGCGCACCGAATACCAGCCTTCGTACTTGCCGAGATAGATGTCCCCCGCATCGTCCAGCAGCTTCCAAATTCCCTGGCTCGCCGCATAGTGCCGGGGCTCGGTGGTGCGGATGAAATCATCGTTGGAGACGTTGAGCATGGCGTCCATGTCCCGGACGGCCCCGGCGATTTCATCGCAGAAGCTCTTGGTGTTCTTGCCCGCCGCGATGGCCGATTTCTCGACCTTCTGGCCGTGCTCGTCGGTGCCGGTCAGGAAATGTACGTCGTACCCGTCCAGACGCTTGAAGCGCGCCATCACATCGGTCGAAATCGCCTCGTAGGCATGCCCGAGGTGGGGCGGTCCGTTGACGTAGGCTATCGCCGTGGTGATGTAATAGGGCGTCTTGTCGGCCACGATTATTCTCCCGGGAAGGCCTTTGGGCCAGAGGGTCTCTACGATGATGAATGGGCGGCGTCAATGGCCGTAAAAGCGTTCAATATCACTTGCTTATGGTCGAGGTTCACGCTGTCGGCCCGCTCGAACAAGCGGTTGTTCTTTTCCCATACCTCAAACCAGCGATCAAGACCGGCGGCGGAAGCCGAAACGGAACCGCGAACCTGGCCGTCTATGGTTCGGTGAACCCACCATCGCATGAGGTCGCCGACGGTCTGGAAGGCCTCGCCGGTCTTGTCCCGGGCAATGCCGTCGGCCAATTTGTGGACACCCGCGACGTCGAGGCCCGGCAGGTCTTCCAGCAAGGCGACCGCGTCGCGATAGAGGCCCAACCCGCCCCCCGCCGAATAGCCGAGCGCCCGGCCGATACTGCCGTCGGCGATTTGCACCAGGATTTGCCGGTCCTCGAGGCTCATCGCCGGGCGCAGCCGGGCCAACAGTTCGACCAAATCCTCCTCGCCCAGGGGCTTGGCCGGCAGCCGGCGGCAACGGGAGATGATCGTCGGCAGCAAGCGGCCCGGATTGTGGGCCAACAACAACAGCATTGCGCGGGACGGCGGCTCCTCGAGAATCTTCAGGACCGCATTGGCCGCGTTGGTGTTCATCTGGTCCGCGCTGTCGATGATCACCACCCGCCAGCCGCCCTCGGCCGGGGTCTTGGACAGGAACTCGCGGACGCCTCGGACATCGTCGACGGTAATCTCGGCCCGGCGCTTGCCCGATTTCTCATCGACCGCCCGCTCGACGACCAGGAGATCGGCGTGCCCGCCCGCCGCGACCCGATGGAAAAGCGCGGCCTCGGGATGATGGGCGTCCGGCGCGTCACCGGACAGGATGGTCCTGGCGAGACGAAAGGCGAGCGTCGCCTTGCCGATTCCCTGGCGGCCGGTGATCAGCCAGGCGTGCGCCGGACGGCCGGCACCGAAAGCGTGCAGAAATTCGCGTTCAGCCTCCGCCTGGCCGAGGAGAATTTGGGTTTCCCGGGGTTCGGGAACGGGTTCCTCTTCGCCGGCCATTAGATTTCCAGCCTGTCCCCGACGGCGCTCTTGATCCGCGCGGCAACGGTCTCCATATCGCCGTCGGCGTCGACGACCATGCAGCGGTCCGGCTCATTGGCGGCGATCTCCAGGTACGCCGCCCGGAGCCGCTGATGAAAACTCAGCCCCATCCGTTCGTAACGGTCCTCGCCCTCACCCCGGGCCTGAGAGCGGGCCTGGGCGCGGGCCAATCCCGCCTCCGGCGGCAGATCCAGGATCAGCGTGAGGTCAGGGGTCAAATCGCCGGCCACCTCGGCATAGATCTCCGAAATAAAACCCTTATCCACGCCGCCGACATACCCCTGGTAGGCCAGGGTCGAATCGGCAAACCGGTCACAGACCACCCATTCTCCGCGGGCCAATGCCGGCCGTATCGTGTCCGTGAGATGGCTTCGGCGCGCGGCGGAATGCAGAAGCGTTTCGGCCTCGGCGTCCCAACGCCCGGGATCGCCGGTTACCAACAGCTTCCGAATGGCCTCGGCGCCGGGCGCCCCGCCGGGCTCACGGGTAATGCACACGGTATGGCCCGCCCTTTCCAAGTGGGCCGCCAACCGCGGCACCTGAGTGGACTTGCCCGCCCCCTCACCGCCTTCGAGTGTAATGAATTTTCCGGCCATGGGATGTTCTCCGTCACAGGGTCGGAGGTTGGCCGGTTCCGGTCAACCGGATTCGCCCCACGGTAACGTAAGGATTTATGTGTCAGGCGGGAGTGGGGTACTCCCTGTGGTTCACGACAACCGCAAGAAGGAGCACCCCGATGCCACAGCAAGCTGTAACGATTGAGAACCTACCACAAGCCTTTGAGGTGGTGAAGGAGATGCAAGCAGGCGGATTGGACTGGGGCGAGGGTTATCGCCCGCTTGGCCGCCAGGCGCTGGCCGAGATCATCGAGGGCCGGATGGCCGAGGCGGTGGATCGCTGGCTCGACGGCCTCGATGGCAGCGCTATGCGCGACCGGCGCAACGGCACCTACCGGCGCCGCCTGCTCAGCGAGCTCGGCGACATCGAGCTCAACGTGCCGCGCACCCGGCACTTCTGCCCGACCGAGGTTCTGAAGAGCTACGCAAGGCGCGCTCCAGAGATCGACCGCGCCATCCTGGCCGGCTTCGTGCTGGGGCTCTCGACCCGCAAGGTCGGCGAGGTCCTGCTTGCCCTGCTCGGGCGTCCGGTCTCGGCCGCGACGGTGAGCCGGGTCGCCAAGACCCTCGATCTGTCGGTCGCCGCATTCCACCGCCGGCCGCTGAAGAACGCCTACAAGGCGCTGATGCTCGACGGCGTGGTGCTGGCCTGCAAGACCGGCGCCGGCGCGCTCAGGAGGCCGGTCCTGGTGGCGCTGGGCATACGGCACGACGGCAAGAAGGAGATTATCGACTTCCAACTCGCCGCCAGCGAGAGCGCCGCGGAGTGGGAGCGCTTCCTCACCGCGTTGCACCGCCGCGGCCTCACCGGCGAGGGCCTTGAGATGATCTGCGTTGATGGCGGCCAAGGCCTGCTCGCCGCCTTGCCGGTCGTCTATCACGGCATCCCGGTCCAGAGATGCTGGGCGCACAAGATGCGCAACATCCTCGACAAGGTCCGCAAGACCGACCAGGAGGCCGTCAAGGCCGACGTCCACGACGTCATGAACGCAGACACTCGGCCAAAGGCGCTCAGCGCCGCCCGCCGCTTCGCCGACGCCTGGGAGCAGACCTACCCCAAGGCCGTCGCCTGCCTGCGCAACGACCTCGACGACTTGCTCACCTGCTTCCGCTACAAGACCCTTGCCGAACGAAAGCAGGTCAGGACCACCAACGCCATCGAACGACGGTTCCGGGAGGTCCGGAGACGAACCCGGCCCATGGGAACCTTCCAGGACAAGACCTCAATGGACCGCATCCTCTACGCGGTCTTCATTCACGAAAACAAGTCTCAGGGAATCAGTACCCCTCTCTCCCTGACACACAACTCTTGACGTTACCCGCCCCACAGGACGAATTTTAGGGCGTCGCCGAGGCGTGAGAACATACCAAGGCGGGGAACGTCGGAACCCGCGAACAGGGGATACTCGACCGGGTCCACCCCTGCCGCTTCGATTTTCAGCGTCGCCAGCGGCGTACCTTGGGCCACGGGCGCCGCAAACGGACCATCGTAGAGAACGCTCACCTTCATGCCCCGCCGGGCTTTGCGGGACAGGGTCAACAGGATGTCCTGCCTGATGACCAACGGCACACTGCCGGCGGCACCCATCCAAACCTCGGCATCGGCAACCGTCTCGCCTGATTTGAACAAGGCGTAATTGTTGAACTCCCGGAAGCCCCAATCGAACATGCGCTCGGATTCGACGGCCCGCGCCTTCTTGCTCGGCAGACCGTTGACCACCAGAATCAGCCGCCGGCCATTGCGAACCGCGCTGGCGGCAAGGCCGTAGCCCGCTTCCTCCGTGTGACCCGTTTTCAGACCGTCGGCGCCGATATTCCGGTAGAGCGCGGGGTTCCGATTGCCCTGGCGGATGCCGCTATAGGTAAACGCCTTTTCGGCATAGTAGTGATAGTACTCCGGGAAATTCTCGATTGTCGCTTGAGAAAGCCTGGCGAGATCCCGAGCGGTGGTGCGATGCTCGGGATCCGGCCAACCGCTGGAATTGACGAAATGCGAATTGGTCATTCCGAGTTCTTCGGCGGTGCGGTTGAGTTCCTCCGCGAACGCCCCTTCGCTGCCCGAAAGCCCCTCGGCGACAACGATGCTCGCATCATTCCCGGATTGCACGACGATCCCCCGGATCAGGTCCTCGACCTTCACCCGGGAATTCACCCGCACGAACATTTTGGAGCCTTGCTTCCGCCACGCTTTCTCGGAGACGACGAACCTGTCGTCCAGGGACAGGCGGCCATCCTTCAAACGTTCGAAGACCTTGTAGACGGTCATGATTTTACCCATCGACGACGGCGGCATGGGCTGATCGGCGTTCTTCTCGAACAGGACGGCCCCGGTGGTCGTGTCGAGCAGTATCGCCTGTCTGGCCGAGGTTTCGATGGTCCCCGCCGCCTGGACAGCGGTGATGCTCAGCGTCAGAGCCGTCACCGCGGCAACGGCAAATGTCTTGATCCGCACGCTTGTCATTCCTTCCCAACCCATAATCTTAGTCGACGACGATTCGCGCGTTGTCGTAGCCCAGGTGAATCATGATTTCCAGTACTCTATCGGCGTCGGCCACATGGCGATGCGGCCCCGACCGAACCCTGAAAAATTCTTTATCACCAACAATATGCGATGTGATCTTCACATCACGGATTTGAAACAACCTGTGCTTGACCCGATTTGCGTTGTCCCATCGGACAAATGCCCCGGCCTGAACGTAGATATCGGTGTCCGCCACGGTTTCAATAGTCACCGAACCATCGGGCTGAGGCGGCGCGACGGTCACCCTCTCCTGGCGGACGGCGACCCGACGCCGCGGGGCAGCGTCCACCGGCGCGTTCGAGACGGCGCCCGGCGGCGGCGCCAAGGTTTGCGACGCCACGCGGGGCTTGGCGACCTGCACATCCGAACGGATCGGCAGGTCGGCCCGGGCCACCTGCGTCCCGGAGCCGGTGAGCCGTTGCGCGAGCGCCCGGCTTTCGGCACCCAGGATACTCACCCGGACACGCGCCGTGCCCGTGCGTTCAAAACCCAGGAGCTGCGCCGCCCGGCGGGATACGTCGATTATTCGCCCGTGAGCAAACGGACCCCGGTCATTTACCCGAAGCTTCAGCGACCGGCCGTTCTCCAGGTTCGTCACCTGGACGAACGAGGGCATTTGCAGCGTCCGGTGCGCCGCCGTCAGTTCGTTCATGTCGAAGACTTCGCCGTTAGCGGTTTTCTTCAAGTGGAATTTGGGCCCATACCAGGAGGCGATCCCGGTCTCGACGTGATCGAAGCTCTCCTTGGGGTAATACCAGACACCCTTGATTTGGTAAGGATTGCCGACCTTGTATTTGCCGAACACCGAGGTCCGCGGTTCCGGTTTGGTAATCCGCTTGGCGGTGTGGGCAATAAGCTGGGTTTCGGCACATGCGGAAAGCAGAAACAACGCCCCCAGACTCAAAAGCAGCGGTTTGATCCGATTGACTGTCATCGCGTCAACTCCTGCCTATGCGGTCGGCGAGGGAGCCGATCGCCACGGCAAAAAACGAAGACCGGTTCCATCGCAGTATCACCCGGTAGTTGTTGTAGGCCAGAAATGCGCGGCCCTTGGTTTTTTCGGGCAGAACGATCGAGGACTGAAGATTTCGCGTCGGCAGGTCGGTTCCGTCGGCCCGGCGGACGCCCAGGGCCTGCCAGTCCCTGATACCCTTGCGGACCTCGAGACCGGCCAATTTCATGTCGAACCCCGCCGGCAATTTGACCTCGCGTCCCCAGGTCTGGTCCGGCTTCCAGCCCGATTTGGAGAGGTAGTTCGCGGCGGACGCGAATGCATCCCGCCGGTTGCGCCAGATATCCCTGCGCCCGTCTCCGTCATAGTCGACGGCAAATCTCTCGAAACTCGAAGGCATGAATTGGAACTGACCCATGGCGCCCGCCCACGAACCTTTCATATTGGTGTGGGCGATGTGACCCTGGTCGACGATTCTGAGCGAACGGATAAGTTCGCCGCGGAAGAACTTGGACCGGCGGCCGTCATGGGCCAGGGTCGCCAGCGCCGAAATCACGGGAAAGCCTCCATCCAGACGGCCGAAATCCGTTTCCACACCCCAAAACGCAACAATGAAGCGCGGCTGAACACCGAATTTGCGCCCAATTTCTGTCAACAATGTGGCATTTTCCCGGAATTTCGAACGGCCCTTCTTGACCCTCGAATTGGGCACCACCCGGTTCATGTATTGTTGCAGGGTCAGCGTAAATTCGGGCTGCCGGCGATCCAATTCGATCACCCGCGGGATGGGCTTGACGGTCGGGATCACCGCGTCGAGGGTCTCGGCCCGGATACCGTTCCGCGCCGCCTCCGCTCTCAACTCGTCCAGCCACGGCCCGAATGGTTTTGAAGCCTCCTGGGCAATCGCCGCACCGCCAACGCCAAGGGCGGCCAGGCTTCCCAACAGGCCATACGCCATGGTCCTAAAACAGGTCTTCATTCACACCAACTCCACCCAATTTACAGCCGGCAGTGGAACACCCGCTTCTAACCGCGAGAGATTAACGAAAGACTGCCGGGTCATGGTTTCTCCATCTCCACAGCCGGTACCAAAGCGCCGGCAGCGTCGGGACCGTCCCGAAACCATTTGCCGGTGTTCCAGCGATCGCCTATTAAATCCGATTCGTACGTACCGAAACACCTATTTAGCCGCCTCGGAGGGGTATGCGCCGTGGCTACAAGAACCCGGAAGAAACTCGAAGACCTTCGCAGCCAACGGTGGTATGGGCCGAGCGATATGCGTTCCGTCAGCCACCGGGCGCGCTCCCGCCAAATGGGCTATTCGGGCGAAGACTTCACCGGCAAGCCCAAGATCGGCATCATCAATACCTGGAGCGACATGAACACGTGTCACTCCCACTTCAAGCAGCGGGCCGAGGAGATCAAACGGGGCGTTTACGAAGCCGGCGGCTTCCCCATCGAATTGCCCGCCATGTCCCTGGGCGAAATCATGGTCAAGCCGTCGACCATGCTTTACCGCAACTTCCTGGCCATGGAGGCGGAGGAACTGATCCGCTGCCATCCCGTCGACGGCGTCGTCCTGATGGGCGGCTGCGACAAGACCACCCCTGCCCTCCTCATGGCGGCGCTGACCATGGACCTGCCGGCGATCTATGTACCCGCCGGCCCCATGCTGCGCGGCTTCTTCGCCGGCGAGACCCTGGGCAGCGGCACCGACGTGCTCCGCTATTGGGCCGACCGGCGGGCCGGCCTGATCGACGACGAGACGATGGAAAACGTCGTCGGCGGACTCTCCCGCTCGGCCGGCACCTGCATGGTCATGGGCACCGCCGCGACCATGATGTCCATTGCCGAGACCCTGGGAATGACACTGCCGGGCGCCTCGTCTATTCCCGCGGTCGATTCCAGCCACGCGCTGATGGCCGCGGCCAGCGGCCGGCGGATCGTCGACATGGTGTGGGAAGACCTGAAACCCTCCGACATCCTCACCCCGGCGTCCTTCGACAACGCCACCGTCATCGATATGGCCCTCGGCGGTTCGACCAATGCCATGATCCATCTGATCGCCGTCGCCGGGCGGGCCGGGATCGAACTCACGCTGGAGCGCTTCGACGAAATCTCCAAGAAGACCCCGGTCATTCTCGATATCAAACCGTCGGGCAAATACCTGATGGAGGACTTCTATTACGCGGGCGGACTGCGCGGATTGATGACCCGGCTGACCGGCCGGCTCGATCTGACCCAGAAAACGGTCACCGGGGGAACCCTCGCCGACAACCTCGAGGGCGCCGAGGTTTATCTCGACGAGGTCATCCGCCCCCTCGACAATCCGCTCTATCACGAAGGCGGTACGGCCATACTCAGGGGGAATATCGCCACCGACGGGTGTGTGATCAAGCAAACCGCGGCCGATCCCAGGTTCCATGTCCATCGGGGTCCGGCGGTGGTGTTCGAGGGCTACCAGGACCTCCACGACCGCATCGACGATCCCGGCCTGGACGTCACCGAGGACTCGGTGCTGGTGCTGAAATATGCGGGGCCCATCGGCGCGCCCGGCATGCCCGAATGGGGCATGCTGCCGATTCCCAAGAAGCTGTTGGAGAAGGGGGTGCGCGACATGGTGCGGATCTCCGATTGTCGGATGAGCGGCACCGCCTACGGCACCTGCATTCTGCACGTCGCCCCCGAGGCGCAGGTCGGCGGCAACCTGGCGCTCATCCAAACCGGCGACATGATCGATCTCGATATCCCCGGGCGCCGCTTGAACGTCGACATTCCGGACGACGAGATGGACGCGCGCCGGAAGGCATGGACGCCCCGGCCCTTCCCGTATGAGCGGGGCTACACCGCGCTGTACGCCCGGCACGTGACCCAGGCGAACAAGGGGTGCGATCTCGACTTCCTGCACGCCGGCGCCGAAACGCCGGAGCCTCCCATATTCTGACGCCCCCGAAGAACGGGGAGAAGGAACGCACCGAAACTCCCTCTTCCTCCCGTGGTACGGTTGACTTGGAATGCGGGACGGTTCAAAACCTCGTCCCAGACAAAAATTCTTCGGCTTTTTGCGGTTTTCGAACCGCAAAATCGCGGCACTTATTCCAATTGGGAGCTCATCGATGAACGCACCGCAAAAACCTCCGATGGTCTACAACAACGCCCATTTCACGGTGAAACACTATGATTGGGACGTGTTCGCCGGACCGTCGGCGGGTGAACCGTATGTCGACGCCGCCTTGACGGATCTGGAGACCGGCGAACCGGTCAGGCTTTCCGACTTTTCCGGCAAGTGGGTGGTGATCGAGACCGGGTCCTCGACCTGCTCCATGTACACCAAGAACATTCCGGACATGAAGGCGATCCAGGACGATCACCCCGATGTGGTCTTCCTGCTGATCTACGTCCGCGAGGCCCACCCGGGCGAGCGCCTCGGCCCGCACCAAAACTTCGACGAGAAAGTCGAGGCGGCCAGGCTGGTGAAACCCCGCTACAACGAGCACCGCCGGGTCCTGGTGGATGACGTCGAGGGGAGCTTCCACAAGCAATACGGCATGATGCCCAACATCCTCTACGTGATCCGGCCCGACGGCACGATCCATTACCGGTGCAATTGGGCGACCGCCGACGATCTGCGGACGGCGCTCGAGCAGCGGGACACGTTCCACACCTACGAGAACGCCGACGTCAAGAAACTAAAGGCCGCGCGCGGTCTCTACACCACCGTCCGCACCATGTGGACCGGCGGTTTCGTGGCGCTTTACGACTTCGTCAAGGCGAGCCCCGGCATGGCTCAGCGGCACCTGAAGGTGGACAAGTTCTATCGCGAGAACGGGTCGTTCAACAAGAAGCCCGGCCTGTTCTCCGAAGGCTCGGAGGCCATCGCCGAGTTCGAGGCATCCATGGAGAAGGACGGCGGCCACGGCAAGGCCGCGCAACCGGCCCAGGCCCGGCAGCAGGCCCAACAGCCGGGCGAATAACCGGGACATCCGGGCTGGGGAACAGGGGCGCTGCCGCGGCAACTCGGGGACACCATTGATTTCACTCGGCGGCATCGCCGCGCTTCTCACCACGGTCTTCGCCTCGTCCTTCATCAGCGGGGGGTTGAGCCTTGGCGGCGGCACCATTCTGATGGGCGTCTTCGTCTGGGTGCTGCCGGTCTCCGTGGCGATGATCCTCCACGGGTTCACCCAGATCGCCTCCAACGGCACGCGGGCGTGGATTTACCGGGAACATATCCAGTGGAACATCCTGGGCGGCTACCTGGCCGGGGCGGCGGCGTGTCTCTTGCTGTTTGCCGCCTTCGTCTTCGTCACCAACAAGATCCTCGTCTTTCTGCTGTTGGGCATTCTGCCGTTCGCGAATTTTCTGACGCCCAGGAACATGGCGCTCGACATAACCAAGCCGTTCATGCCTGCGGTCTGCGGATTTACCAACGTCGGCACCCTGATGCTGGCCGGGGTGTCGGGTCCCCTGCTCGACGTGTTTTTCGTCAAGAGCCCCCTCGACCGGTTCCAGGTCCACGCCACCAAGGGCTTCACCCAGGTCCTCAGCCACACGGCCAAGGTGATCTATTTCGTTCTCATATTGCGCCTGGTGGAGGACGGCGATCTCATCCTGCCGTTGTGGGTATTCGCCGCCGTGGTGCCCTTCGCCTACTTGGGCAACGTCTTCGCCCGCCGCGTGGTGGTCGCCATGTCCGACCATCAGTTCCGCTGGCTGACCCAGGGCGCCGCCATGGCCATCGGCGCCGTATTCCTCTACCGGGCGTTCAGCCTCATGTCGGCTTAGCGACCCGGATGGTGATGTCGCCGACGCCGTCGATATGGCCTTCCATGGTCTGGCCCGGTTCGACCGGGCCGACCCCGTCCGGGGTTCCCATGTAGATCAGGTCGCCGGGCTCCAGGGTGACGTATTCGGACAGATAGGCGATGGTCTCGGCGACGTTCCAGATGTGCAGATCCAGCGTGCTCTGCTGCTTCACCTCGCCGTCCACCTTGATCCAGATGGCGCCGTCGCCGGTGTCGGGATGGCCCACGTCGCCGGCCGGGCGGAGCGCCGTGCACGGCGCCGATTCGTCGAAGCCCTTTCCCATGTCCCAGGGACGCCCCATGTCCTTCGCCGCCTGCTGCACGTCCCGGCGGGTGAGATCGATCCCGACGCCATAGCCCCAGACATGGTCCAGCGCGTCGGCTTCGGCGATGTTGCTTCCGCCACGGCCGATGGCCGCGACCAGTTCGATTTCGTAGTGAAGATTCCCGGTCTTGGAGGGATACGAAATGGTCGAGCCGTTTTGGACGATCGCGTCCGCCGGCTTCATGAAGAAGAACGGCGGCTCCCGGTCCGGGTCGGCGCCCATCTCGATGGCGTGGGCGCGGTAGTTTCGCCCGACGCAGTAGATCCGGCGAACCGGAAACGTGTCGCCGCTCCCCTCGATGGGAAGCGCGGGGCGGTCTTCGATATGGATGACGTGAGCCATGGTCTTTCGGGTTCCTCTCTGGAAGAATTCGGAGGGACTAAATCGGCTTCGGGGCGGCTTGTCAAAGCCCGGATCAATCCCTCGGGAATCCGGTTCCCCTGCCGGGGCCGAATACCCGGACCGCGTTCCGGTAGGCGATCTTCCGGGCGACCTCCTCCGGCAATCGCGACAGCCACGCGCGGTGCTCGTCCACCAGGGACGCGTATTCATCCCAGCGCGGCGTGACATAGGTGTCGGAGCCGATCATGATCCGGTCCGCATGCTTGATCATCACGTCGCGCCACGCCGGGTCGATCCCGTCCGGGCCGCCGCCGATCTCGGCGCCGCGGAACGAGGTCTCGGTCAGCATGTCCGGATAGGCATCCATCATCTCCATCACCACGTCCGCGGGCTCGGTCATGCCGAGATGGGCCCAGAGAATCTTGACCCGGGGGTCGATGGCATAGAGCGCCTTGACCGGCTCGGCCCCCGAATGGACCTGCAGCCACAGATCCTTTTCGATGGCCAGCTTGACCAGTCCCCGGACCTGGCGGGATTTGGTCTCCAGCGGATCGAACAGGTTGAACTCGCCGACACCGCGATAGATGCCGCTGGTCAGGCGCCCGGAGACGTAATCGAACACCTCCTGGTTGGCCGACCAGGACGTGACGTCGGCGCCGTCCCGGTAGGGCCGGAGGTTGGGCACCACCCGTTCCGGCATGTGCCTGAAGAGTTTCAGGGTTCCGTCGTCGGGGGTCGAGGATACCAGCGCCCGCAGCACGCCCGCCTCGCGGAACAGCTCTTCGATCCGGGCCGGGGAATATTCGGACCACGCATCCCGGCTGTAATGGACGTGGGTGTCGAAAATGGGAAGCCTGTCCTCCGCGGCCGCCCCAAGGGCATGAGAGGGCGCAGCCGACAGGCCGGCCGCGAAAATAGTCAAAAACCCGAGGAATTTCATCGTCATATCAACTCCGGGGACCGGGTCCGCCAAGGGAATGAGCGGGCGCGAGCCATGCATTTTATGCATAGCGGCAAGGTGTTGAAAAACCATGATTTATAAATATGTTCCAACTGGGCCGTTTTCGTTGTAATAGTCATTCATGGACATTAATAGTTATTTAGTGTCACCCGTTCGGGAGGTAACGCACCGATAAGGTCGTACAAAAACGCATAGCTCGTCCCTCCAAACCAAAACGCCACCCTACGCCTCCGGCCTTCAGTCGGCCGAAGCCGACTTTCGGACGGCGTAGGCGGACTTCGGATGGCAGGCCGCCCCGGCCTGGCGGTCGAAGGCGCTTAGGCGTAGGAGTGTCTCCCCAAGCTCCGCAGGAGCGAAGGGAGACGGGTGCGATTCGGATAGACCGGCGGCAGTCATCCATACATTTAGCCCGCGCGGGCGCGACGGCAAGGGGGGAAGGTCATCGGGCGCCGTTATTTGGGCGGGTACATGCCGCGGCGCCGGAGGTTCGCACCCGTGGCGTTCATGATCGGGCTGTTCCTCGGCGGTCCGCTGGACGAAGAAATGGTCAGGTTCAACGCGCTGTTCGGCGACGATCCCATGCGGGTGCCGGAGCGGCCCATCACCATGGGCTTGATCGCGCTCACACTCTTGTCTCTTGGATTTCAGCTTCGGCGGATGGTGGTTGATCGGCGGGCCGGGGCAGCCTAGACCCTTCCGGGATGCTGTTTTATCTGACGTTGATTTTTGTTTGCCAGCTCACCGGGGAGCTTGTCGTTTCCGTAAGCGGCCTGCCCATACCCGGACCGGTCGTGGGCATGGCAATCCTATTCGCCGGATTGCTTGTTCGCGGATCGCTGCCGGACGATCTGGGGAAGGTGGCGGACGTGTTGATCTCCAACCTTTCGCTGCTGTTCGTTCCCGCGGGCGTCGGGGTCCTTCTACACGCCCGGCTGATCGGGACCGATCTGCTGCCCATATCGGTATCCCTGGTCCTGAGCACGCTGCTGACGATTGGGGTTACCGGCAGCGTGATGGCCTGGCTGGACCGTGGCTCCCGATCCGGAGAAGCGCCGGCCGAAGGAACCGGCGAGAATTCAGATGACTGAACTCAAGGAAATCTGGGTCTATCTTAGCGCCAGCCCCCTGCTGCACCTCACGACGACACTCGTGGCGTTCCAGATCGGCATGTTTCTGTACCGGAAGGGCCGGCTCAACCCTCTGCTGAATCCGGTCTTGATTGCGGTTGCCATATTGGTTTCGGTGCTTTGGGTGACGGAGACCTCCTATCGGACCTATTTCGACGGTGCGCAGTTCGTACATTTCCTGTTGGGTCCGGCTACGGTCGCCCTCGCCATTCCCCTCTACCGGCAGTTCGTGAGAGTGAAACGTTCCGCGCTGGCCATCGGCGTCAGTATTTTCTGTGGTTCGATCACCGCCGCCGCGTCGACCGTGGCCATTGCCTGGGCGCTTGGGGGATCACGGGAAACATTGATCTCGCTCGCGCCGAAGTCCGCAACCGCGCCGGTGGCCATGGGCATTGCCGAGCAGTTGGGAGGGCTGCCGTCCCTGACGGCGGCGCTGGTGATCGCAACCGGTATCCTGGGCGCCGCGCTCGGTCCCTATGTCCTGGACTTTCTTCGTATCAGGAACTGGGCGGCAAGGGGGCTGGCGATCGGCACCGCGAGTCACGGCATCGGCACGGCGAGAGCGATCCAGGTCAACGAGGTTGCCGGCGCCTTCTCGGGTCTCGCGATGGGACTGAACGCTCTCGCGACCGCCATTCTGCTACCGATCGTTTGGAAATGGATTTTCTGAAATCGTCCAATCCGAAAGTCCGCATTTGGCCGGCGCACCCCCTCACCCTGTCTCTCTCCCCCTGAAGAGGCGAGAGAGGGAACACACGACCTTGGGGATTGATATTTTGCCGCGCTGGCATTATTCCGGCACGGGAGAGACGTCAACGACGAGGCAACGATGGCGAAGAAGGCAGCCAAACCGAAATCCAAGAAGCCTGCCGCGAGGCGGAAGCCAAAGCCCAAGGGAGAGCAGGTTCACCAGGAGGAAACCAACAGCGTCCTCGATGGCGCCATGAAGAGCATCATCCGGAACGCCTTCCTCAACCGCGCGGGCTAAATCGGCTCTAGCCGCCCCAGCCCGGCTGCGGCAATACCAGGATTTCCGTATCGACCGGCATGCTGGCGCGGCTGACCGTGATCGACTGGCTGTTGTGGAGCCGCGTCTTGTACATGCCCTTGACCCGCTGGGCGAACTCCAGCGGCCGGTCCATGAAGTTGTAGTGCATGGGGATCACGTAGCGCGGCTTCAGCTTGTCGATGTTGTACAGGATCTCGTCGAAGCTCGCGGTGATCCAGCGGTCGACCGGGACCAGCATGATGTCGATCCGGCCCATGCGGCGCGCCCGGTCATCGTCCAGCGCATGGCGGATGTTGCCGAAATGGGCGATGCACACCCCCGCCGCCTCGAAGACGAAGATCGACGAGGAGCCGAAAAATCCGGAATCGATATTCGTCGGAAGATTGAAAACTCTTAGATCCTTCTCCCGGACGTTATGGCGGACCACGCCCACCCCTGACGGATTCCAGCCGCGAAGCACATGCTTGATCGCCGGGTCCACATTGTCGGTGGAATGGGTGGAATGCCCGGTATTCATGGTGATCAGGTCCGGCAGCACGTCGGGCCGGACGAAATCGTTGTAGTCCGTCACCGCCTTCACGCCCTGCGCGGTCTCGATGAGGAACGTCGAATGACCGGAAAATGTCAATTTGACATGACCGGCCGGCGCCCCCCGGGCGCCTTGGCGCGATGCAGCAGGCCCGACAGGCCCCGCCGGTGCTGAACCAACCCCAGACCGCACGGGGCCGCGCCGCGCTCCGCGTTGGGTTGGGCCTGCGCCAGGGATTGCGCGTGGGCGGGCGCGGCGCCGAGGCCGGCCCCGAGACCAACTGCGAGTGCGGCGGCGGCAACGGAGGCCGCGAGACGTTTCATGTGCTTCACTCCCCAATGCCCGGAATTTCGTGCTCCGGCCTATCATCCTATCCGCCAGGGATTTACGCAAACCACTATTCCGTGAGGTGACGTAAAAATTTATGTGTCAGTTGGGAATGGGGTACTCCCTGTGGTTTACGACAACCGCAAGAAGGAGCACCCCGATGCCACAGCAAGCTGTAACGATTGAGAACCTACCACAAGCCTTTGAGGTGGTGAAGGAGATGCAAGCAGGCGGATTGGACTGGGGCGAGGGTTATCGCCCGCTTGGCCGCCAGGCGCTGGCCGAGATCATCGAGGGCCGGATGGCCGAGGCGGTGGATCGCTGGCTCGACGGCCTCGATGGCAGCGCTATGCGCGACCGGCGCAACGGCACCTACCGGCGCCGCCTGCTCAGCGAGCTCGGCGACATCGAGCTCAACGTGCCGCGCACCCGGCACTTCTGCCCGACCGAGGTTCTGAAGAGCTACGCAAGGCGCGCTCCAGAGATCGACCGCGCCATCCTGGCCGGCTTCGTGCTGGGGCTCTCGACCCGCAAGGTCGGCGAGGTCCTGCTTGCCCTGCTCGGGCGTCCGGTCTCGGCCGCGACGGTGAGCCGGGTCGCCAAGACCCTCGATCTGTCGGTCGCCGCATTCCACCGCCGGCCGCTGAAGAACGCCTACAAGGCGCTGATGCTCGACGGCGTGGTGCTGGCCTGCAAGACCGGCGCCGGCGCGCTCAGGAGGCCGGTCCTGGTGGCGCTGGGCATACGGCACGACGGCAAGAAGGAGATTATCGACTTCCAACTCGCCGCCAGCGAGAGCGCCGCGGAGTGGGAGCGCTTCCTCACCGCGTTGCACCGCCGCGGCCTCACCGGCGAGGGCCTTGAGATGATCTGCGTTGATGGCGGCCAAGGCCTGCTCGCCGCCTTGCCGATCGTCTATCACGGCATCCCCGTTCAGAGGTGCTGGGCGCACAAAATCAGGAACATCCTCAACAAGGTCCGCGTAGCCGACCAGCAGGCCGTCAAGGCCGACGTCCACGCCGTCATGAATGCCCCCAACCGCCGCAAGGCCGAGACCGCCGCCCGCCGCTTCGCCGACGCCTGGGAAGATACCTACCCCAAGGCCGTCGCCTGCCTGCGCAACGACCTCGACGACCTGCTCACCTGCTTCCGCTACAAGGACCTCGCCGAGCGAAAGCAGGTCAGGACCACCAATGCCATCGAACGGAGGTTCCGCGAGGTTCGCAGACGAACCCGGCCCATGGGAACCTTCAAGGATAAAACCTCAATGGACCGCATCCTCTACGCGGTCTTCATTCACGAAAACAAGTCTCAGGGAATCAGTACCCCAGTCTCCCTGACACATAACTCTTGACGTTACCTTCCGTGAGACCGGGTTGCGTCCCCTCCCCCCTTTCCAGCCTTCGTAGCCGAAGGCTACTTCGGCGGAGTAGGCCGGGGGGCGAGGTTTGAAAATGGTCCCCTCTCCCCCTTCTTCAGGGGGAGAGGGTTAGGGTGAGGGGGTCATAAAATTATGAGGGTGAGGGGGTGATTCGGCAAATTCACGACCCCACCCCGAACAAGCCTATTGGCGCGCCAACGGCGAAGGGCTATTAGAAGCGCCCGGACAGACCCCTCGCGGAGAGGTGGCTGAGTGGTCGAAAGCGGCGGTCTTGAAAACCGTTGAGGGTTCATAGCCCTCCGGGGGTTCGAATCCCTCCCTCTCCGCCAGCCTTCGCTCTTCGAGCTACGGCTGGCTTACGCCAGTTAGCCTGACGTAGCTTGATTAGAGCGAGGCTGCCCTCCGTAGCTTTAGCGAAGGAGGGCTGGTGGAGCGACGATGCCCCCTAACGTCGTTGCGCGGGCGACGCACCGGCCGAATAGACTGAAAGGACCTTCCATGCTTCGACTGCTTGCCGCCGGTGCACTTGCCTTGGCCCTGACCGGCCCGGCCCATGCGCAACCCGATTGCGCGTCGTGGAACACGAAGGAGTTCTTCGAGGCCGCCACCGGCGCGGATGTGGGGCGGTGCCTTGGCGCCGGGGCAAACATTGACGCTCGAGCCGAACGCGGCTGGACCCCGCTGCACGCAGCGGCGGTGGCCGGCACCGCCGAGACCGTCAACGCCTTGCTTGACGCCGGGGCAAACATCGAAGCGCGAAACGAAAACGGCGTGACCCCGCTGCACGCGGCGGTGACGGCCGGCGCCGCCGAGACAGTCAATTCCCTGCTTGAAGCCGGGGCGGACACCGAAGCGCGAGCCAAAGGCGGCGCGACCCCACTGCACGCGGCGGCGATGATCGGCGCCGCCGAGAACGTCAATGCCTTACGCGGCCTGACCTCGCTGCATGGGGCGGGGGAGCGCGGTGGCGCCGAGACAGTCAATGCCTTGCTTGACGCCGGGGCGAACATTGAAGCGCAAGCCCTATACGGCATGACCCCGCTGCACGCGGCGGTGCTGCGCGGCGGCACCGAGACCGTCAATGCCCTGCTTCAGGCCGGGGCGAACATTGAAGCGCGATTCGTAGACGGCTGGACCCCGGTGCACGTGGCGGGGGCGCGCGGCACCGCCGAGACCGTCAACGCCTTGCTTGACGCCGGAGCGAACATCGAAGCGCGAACCGAACGCGGCTGGACCCCGCTGCACGTGGCGGCGTGGCGCGGCGGCGCCGGGACCGTGAACGCCTTGCTTGACGCCGGGGCAGACATAGAAGCGCGAGACGAGCGCAGCCGGACCCCACTGCACGCGGCGGGGGGGCGCGGCACAGCCGAGACCGTGAACGCCTTGCTTGACGCCCGGGCGGATATCGAAGCGCGGGACGAAGACGGCGGAACCCCGCTGCACGCGGCGGGAGGGCGCGGTACCGCCGGGACCGTCAACGCCTTGCTTGACGCCGGCGCGGACATTGAGGCGCGAACCAAAAACGGCCGGACCCCGCTGCACGGGGCGGCGGCGCGCGCCACCGCCGGGACCGTCAACGCGTTGCTTGACGCCGGGGCGGACATCGAAGCACGGGACGAGCGCGGCTGGACCCCGCTGCACGCGGCGGCTCTTGATGGCGGCGCCGAGACTGTCAACGTCTTGCTTGACGCCGGGGCGAACGCTGCGGCGCGAACCAAGGGCGGCCAGACCCCGTTCGATTGGGCTGACATCAACCACAAATTAAAGAACAAGGATGCCTATCGGCGTCTCGATGAGGCGCGGTTCCGGTAACTTTCACGCACCCAGCCAATGGGCACGCCGGAACCGGCTGGCCGCCGGACCCATGATCCTTCAATGCACCCATCCCAAGTGCGTTCCGCCGCCCGACGGAAGGGCGGTCACACACGCCCCCCTCGCCGTCTTGCTGGCGCCGCGATCGCTATGTAGATTTGGGCACGAAAGACCGGAGGATTTGACCATGAGCGATGCCGGGGACGGCGCCATCACCCTTGGGATCGAGGAGGAGTTCTTCCTCGTCGATCCGGTTTCGGGCGACCTGCTGGCCGACCCGGACCCCGCCCTCTTCGAGGCGTGCGAGGCGGCGGCGGGGCCGCACAAGATCGTCCGCGAGCTGCTGCGCGCGCAGATCGAGACCAACACGCGGGTGTGCGCCTCGGTCGCGGAGCTCCGCGAGGCGCTGGGCGAGACCCGGCGCATCGTCCTCGAGGCGGCGGAGCGCCACGGCGCGACGCTGATGGCCGCCTCCACCCATCCCTTCGCTTCGTGGCAGGCGCAGATGCCGACGCCGCGCGAGCGCTACGAACGTTTCGCGATGACCTTCCAGGACAACGTGCACCGATTCCTCATCGGCGGCATGCACATCCACGCCGGCTTCGGCGACGCGGATTCGCGCATCCGGGTGATGACCGCGCTCAGGCGCTACCTGCCGGTGCTGCATGCGCTGTCGACCTCTTCGCCTTTCAGCGACGGGCGCGAGACCGGGTTCAAGTCCTGGCGGCTGACGCTGGTCGGCAACCTGCCCCGCACCGGGCTGCCGGGACCGCTCGGCTCGCGGGCGGACTACGACCGGCTGCTCGACGAGTACCGCTCGATGCGCTTCGTCAACGACGGGAGCGAGCTGTGGTGGGATATCCGCCCCTCCCACGCCTTCCCGACGTGGAGATGCGGATCTGCGACGTGTGCACGCGCATCGAGGACGCGGTATGCATCGCCGCGCTTTATGCCTCGCTCATCCGGATGCTGCTGCGACGCGACCGGGAGGGAACCCTGCCGCCGGAGCCGCTCACCGAGATCGTCGCGGAAAACCGCTGGGTCGCGCAGCGCTACGGGGTGCTGGCCTTCTTCGGCGACGCGGCGAGCGACGACGGGCGGGTCGATATCCACGACGTGGTGACCGGGCTGGTCGCGGAGCTCGCCGAGGACGCCCGGGCGCTCGGCTGCGAGGCGGAGACCCGCCGCGCCCTCGATATCGTGCGCGAGGGCTCCGGGGCGGACCGGCAGGTCGACCTCTACCGCCTGCGCCTCCTGGAAGGCGACACCGAGGCCGAGGCGCTTCGCCAAGTGGTCGACCTGGTGCTCGCCGAATCGCGGGAGGGAACCGGCCTCGAAAGCGGCTGACGCAGCCGCGCTGCGATTCCCCTCGCCATCGTGTCCCCTCTCCCCCCGAAGGGGGAGAGGGTGGCGCTTTAGCGCCGCAAAACTCCTATGGCGGCCAATAGAGGCCGCACCCTACGCCGGCGTCACGCCGCGCAGGCGCTCGCTGCGCCGCCGCAGCAGCTCGATGGTGGTCATCACCGCGACGGAGAAGACGATCAGCAGGGTCGCGACGGCCAGGATCGTCGGGCTGATCTCCTCGCGGATTCCGGCCCACATCTGGCGCGGAATGGTCTGCTGCTCGACGCTGGCCACGAACAGCACCACCACGACCTCGTCGAAGGAGGTGACGAAGGCGAAGAGCGCGCCGGCGACCACGCCGGGCAGGATGAGCGGCATGACGACCTTGAGGAAGACCCGCGCCGGGCCGGCGCCGCACATGGCCGCGGCCCGGGTCATCGAGTGGTCGAAGCCGATCAGGGTGGCGGTCACCGTAATGACGACGAAGGGCGTGCCGAGCGCCGTATGGGCCAGGATGATGCCGAGATAGGTGCCGGTCAGGCCGATCCGGGCATAGAAGAAGAAGATGCCGGCCGCGGTGATGACCAGCGGCACGATCATCGGCGAGATCAGAAGGCCCATGATGAAGGCGCGGAACGGCATATGCGGACGCGAAAGCCCGAGGGCCGCGACGGTGCCGAGCGCCGTCGCCAGAACCGTCGCGCAGACGGCGATGAAAAGCGAGTTGACGATCGACTGGCGCCAGATTTCCCGGCTCCAGAAATCCTCGTACCAGCGGAGCGAGAAGGCGTCCCTTTCGAGCGCCAGCATCTCTTCGGTGAAAGTGAAGTAGGGCAGCGAATTGAACGACAGCGGGATGATGACGACCAGGGGGGCGATCAGGAACGCGAACACGGCGGCGCAAATGGCGATGAAGGCATAGTGCCAGATGCGTTCGAGGGGGCTCGCGTAGGCGGGAAGTTTCAGCATGGCCGTCCTATCTCAGCTTCAGCCGCTCGAGGCCGACCAGCCTGTTGTAGACCCAATAGAGGATCAGCACGCCGGACAACAGGAGGGTGCCGAGCGCCGCGGCCAGGCCCCAGTTGAGGGACCGCTGCATGTGGTAGGCGATGAAGTTGGAGATCATCATGCCGTCCTGTCCGCCGACCAGGGCCGGGGTGATGTAGTAGCCGATGGCCAGGATGAAGACGAGCAGGCAGCCCGCCCCGACCCCCGGCAGGGTGTTGGGCGCGTAGACCCGCCGGAAGGCGTAGTGGCGGCTGGCGCCGAGGGACATGGCGGCGCGCATGTAGATCGGCGGGATGGTCTTCATCACGCTGTAGAGGGGCAGGATCATGAACGGCAGCAGGATCTGCGTCATGGCGATCACCGTGCCCTGGGCGTTGAAAATCAGCTGGATGCGCCCACCGTCGTCGATGATGCCGCTCCAGACGAGAATGTCGTTGATGATGCCTTCGGTCTGCAGCAGCACGATCCACGAGGTGGTGCGCACCAGAAGCGACGTCCAGAACGGCAGCAGCACGAGGATCATGAGGACGTTGGAGACCCTCAGCGGCAGGATCGACAGCAGATAGGCGACCGGAAATCCCAGGACGAGGCAGGCGGCGGTGATGACGACCGACATCCAAAGGGTCTGGATGAAATTGCCGACGTAGATCCGCCGGACTTCGGGCTGCGGGACGATGTTGCCGTTCACGTCATAGCGCCGGTCAACGGCGGCGAGATACTGCACGCCGGTAATGCGCTTCCCCAATCGCTGAATGGCCGCCCAGGTCTCCGGGTCGGCCCAGTCCTCGTCCAGGCCGATGAGAGCTTCCTTGAAGGGCGCTTCCAGGCGCTGGGCCCGGCGGCCGGTGCGGGTGACGGTGCTGCGCAAACCGCCGGTTTCGTAATTCAGGCGGGTCGCCAGCCGTCCGATGGTGCGGTTCCGGCGCGCCTCGGCGAGGTCGGCCGCGAGGGCGGCGAAAACCGCCTCGTCCGGCGGCTCGCCGCGGTCGTCCCAGGCTTCGAGGGCGGCGACGGTGCGCGGCATGTTGTCGGCGACGATCGGGTTGTCGACCGAGCGGAACAGCATCAGGGCGATGGGGAAGAGGAAGGTGACGCCGATGAACAGCAGCAGCGGCAGGACGAGCAGCAGAGCCTTGATCCGCCGCATACGCTCGGCGCGCGCCAAGGCGGATTTCAGCGGGCGGCCGTCGGCGGTGGTGAGCGGCCCGTCCGCCGGCGGCGCCGCGCCCGTTGTCATTGCATCGGTCATGTCCCGGCGCAGGTATTCAGCCGGGAAGAGAGGAGAGGACGGCTGGACGGCCGCCCTCCCCCGCAACGGACGGTCACTTGGCGAGCCAGGCGTTGAAACGCTCGTTTAGCTCGTCCTGATAGTCGGCCCAGAACTCGAAGTTGTTCTGGAGCGCGTTCTTGAAATTCCCGGGCGCCGTCGGCATGTGCGGCCCCATGGGAATCCCGGCTTCGAAGTGCTTGCCGATCATGGCGACCGAGGACCGCCGCGCCGGGCCGTAGGAGATATAGCTGGCCTGATCCGCCAGGCGCTTGGTGTCGGTGGAGAACTTGATGAACTCGACCGCCGCTTCCTTGTTCGGCGAGCCCTTCGGAATGCCCCAAAGGTCGATGTCCCAGACCTGACCGTCCCAGACGATCTCGAAGGCCTTCTTTTCGGTCGCGGCGGCATCGAAGATGCGTCCGTTGTAGGCCGTGGTCAGGGCGACCTCGCCGTCGGCCAGGAGCTGGGGCGGCTGCGCGCCGGTTTCCCACCAGACGACATGGTCCTTGATGGTGTCCAGCTTGGCGAAGGCCCGGTCCACGCCCGCCGGCGTCGACAGCACTTCATAGACCTTGCCGGCCGGCTCGCCGTCGGCCATCAGGGCGAACTCCAGGTTCACCTTGGGGGTTTTGCGCATGCCGCGCTTGCCCGGAAACTTCCTGGTGTCGAAGAAGTCGGCGATGGTCGCGGGCTTCCCGCCGGTCATCCTGCTCGCATCAAAGGCGTAGATCGTCGACCAGAGGATCGTCGCCACGCCGCACTCGTGCAGCGTGCCGGCAATGAAATCCTTCTTGGCCGGCGTGCCGTCCGGCGCCGGCGGCAGGGCCGAAAGGTCGAGCTCTTCGAGCAGCCCTTCGTCGCAGCCGCGCACCACATCGGACAGTTCGAGATCGACCACGTCCCAGGTCACCTTGCCGGCTTCGACCTGGGCCTTGATTTCCGCCAGGCCGCCGTTGTAGTTCTCGGCCAGGATATCGATGCCCTTCTTGGCCTTGTAGGGCTCGTGATAGGCCTTCACCTGGCTCATGGAGTAGGCGCCGCCCCAGGAGACGACGGTCAATTTGTCGGCGGCGGCCGCGGCCCCGGCCCAAAGGCCCAAGGCGGCGACGGCCGATATACTCGCGATCTGGAGTCGTTTCATGGCTTTGTCATATCTCCTTGTTTACTGACGGTCTGTTTACTGGCGGTCGTTGCCGACGGCTTTGAACTCCTGCGGCACCCGGGCCGCGAAACGCGGACACGTCATGTGTCCAGCGCCCTGCAGTCGTCGATCTCCCAGCCCACGGTCACGGTCGAGCCTTTCTTCAGGCTTGCGTGCCCCTGGGCGTTGGGGATTTTCACGATGAACTGATCCGTGCCGCACACGTTGACCCGCGTGCGGATGTGGTCGCCCAGGTAGGTCAGCTCCTCCACCCGGGCCTCGAAGCGGTTGGGCAGGCTGCCGGGCTCGGGGTCGATCACCACCCGCTCCGGGCGCAGCGAGAGGATCGTCGGCGCGCCGCTCCCCGATACGTTGACCGCCAGGGCCTGCATCTCGCCCTGGCCGTTTTCGAGCTCCACGCGGCAGTTGGTCCCGTTCATGTCGCGGACGCGGCCTCTCAGCCGGTTGTTCTCGCCGATGAATTGGGCGACGAAGGCGTTCTTCGGCTTCTCGTAGAGGTCGGCGGGCGGATCGATCTGCTGGATGACCCCGTCGTTGAGCACGGCGACGCGGTCCGACAGGGTCAGGGCCTCGCCCTGATCGTGGGTCACGTAGATCACCGTCACGCCCAGGCTCTCGTGAATGCGCTTGATCTCGTAGCGCATATGGTCGCGCAGCTGCTTGTCGAGCGCGCCGAGGGGCTCGTCCATCAGCACCAGGGCCGGTTCGAATACCAGGGCGCGGGCCAGCGCGACCCGCTGCTGCTGGCCGCCGGAGAGCTGGCCGGGGCGGCGGCGCCCGTAGCCGCCGAGCCGCACCATCTCCAGCGCCCGCTCGACCTTCTGTTGGACGTCCGCCTTGCCGAGGCCGCGCACCTCCAGCGGGAAAGACAGGTTTTCACCCACCGTCATGTGGGGAAAGAGCGCGTAGTTCTGGAACACCATGCCGATGCCGCGCTTGTGCGGCGGCAGGCTGTTGATGGGCTCGCCGCCGAGATGGATCGTGCCGTGGGTGACCGGCTCGAACCCGGCCAGCATCATCAGAATGGTGGTCTTGCCGGAGCCGGAGGGCCCCAGCAGCGTCAGGAACTCGCCGGGGGCGATATCGAGATTGAGATCCTTGACGACGAGCGTTTCGCCGTCGTAGGTTTTTTGAACCTCGCGGAAACGAACGAGAGGGTCGTTCTGGCCTATCATGTCCGCCTCGGCCTCCTTGGCCTTCCATGCTCTGCCCGCGCGGCCGTTTGGTCGTTCGTCCGCCGCCGTCCTTTGTCACGCAAGGATCACACCCTTGCGCTCGCGCGAATTTTCCCTTTTCGGGCGTGCGAAAGCAAGCCCCTCCCAGGGCGGGTAACGTCAAGAGTTGTGTGTCAGGGAGAGAGGGGTACTGATTCCCTGAGACTTGTTTTCGTGAATGAAGACCGCGAAGAGGATGCGGTCCATTGAGGTCTTGTCCTGGAAGGTTCCCATGGGCCGGGTTCGTCTCCGGACCTCCCGGAACCGTCGTTCGATGGCGTTGGTGGTCCTGACCTGCTTTCGTTCGGCAAGGGTCTTGTAGCGGAAGCAGGTGAGCAAGTCGTCGAGGTCGTTGCGCAGGCAGGCGACGGCCTTGGGGTAGGTCTGCTCCCAGGCGTCGGCGAAGCGGCGGGCGGCGCTGAGCGCCTTTGGCCGAGTGTCTGCGTTCATGACGTCGTGGACGTCGGCCTTGACGGCCTCCTGGTCGGTCTTGCGGACCTTGTCGAGGATGTTGCGCATCTTGTGCGCCCAGCATCTCTGGACCGGGATGCCGTGATAGACGACCGGCAAGGCGGCGAGCAGGCCCTGGCCGCCATCGACGCAGATCATCTCCAGGCCCTCGCCGGTGAGGCTGCGGCGGTGCAGCGCGGTGAGGAAGCGCTCCCATTCGGCGGCGCTCTCGCTGCCTGAGAGACAAAAGTCGATAATCTCCTTCTTGCCGTCGTGCCGTATGCCCAACGCCACAAGGACCGGCCTGCGGAGCGCGCCGGCGCCGGTCTTGCGGGCCAGCACCACGCCGTCGAGCATCAGCGCCTTGTAGACGTTCTTTAGCGGCCTGCGGTGGAAAGCCGCGACCGTTGCGTCCAGGGTCTTGGCGACCCGGCTCACGGTCGCGGCCGAGACCGGGCGCCCGAGCAGGGCAAGCAGGACCTCGCCGACCTTGCGGGTCGAGAGCCCCAGCACGAAGCCGGCCAGGATGGCGCGGTCGATCTCCGGGGCGCGTCTTGCATAGCCGCGCAGGATCTCGGTCGGGCAGAAGTGCCGGGTGCGCGGCACTTCTGCCCGACCGAGGTTCTGAAGAGCTACGCAAGGCGCGCTCCAGAGATCGACCGCGCCATCCTGGCCGGCTTCGTGCTGGGGCTCTCGACCCGCAAGGTCGGCGAGGTCCTGCTTGCCCTGCTCGGGCGTCCGGTCTCGGCCGCGACGGTGAGCCGGGTCGCCAAGACCCTCGATCTGTCGGTCGCCGCATTCCACCGCCGGCCGCTGAAGAACGCCTACAAGGCGCTGATGCTCGACGGCGTGGTGCTGGCCTGCAAGACCGGCGCCGGCGCGCTCAGGAGGCCGGTCCTGGTGGCGCTGGGCATACGGCACGACGGCAAGAAGGAGATTATCGACTTCCAACTCGCCGCCAGCGAGAGCGCCGCGGAGTGGGAGCGCTTCCTCACCGCGTTGCACCGCCGCGGCCTCACCGGCGAGGGCCTTGAGATGATCTGCGTTGATGGCGGCCAAGGCCTGCTCGCCGCCTTGCCGATCGTCTATCACGGCATCCCCGTTCAGAGGTGCTGGGCGCACAAAATCAGGAACATCCTCAACAAGGTCCGCGTAGCCGACCAG
>CBDCSV010000002.1:0-230172 GCA_965221855.1 Rhodospirillales bacterium
CGTACCGACCAATACGGACATGATGCAGGGTTCATTTGGCCATTGGGTTCCAGCGCAATTTGGCAATGGTGTTACGGTCGTGAGTACCATTCGAGGCGAGAACAACATGACAGATGGTGAACTCATCGGAACTCGGGGTGAAAATTCAATTGATGGCGATACTTGGGAATGGGTGATGGTCGATCATCAGGGCTGTCAAACTGCTGCACTGCCGCTCAACTCCAAGAATGCAGATACTAGAGAGTTTTCTGATCTGACGGAATCGTTAGGGATTCCCAAAGTCTCTGATTTCTGATTCAAGATGTGGGCTGGTGAAGGAGGCCAGCCTGCATGACGAGACCACTTTCGAATGATCTACGACATCGGTTGGTTGCGGCGGTGGACGGCGGGATGTCGCGTCGGTCTGCGGCGAAGGTTTTTGGGGTTGCGGCCTCGACGGCGATCAAATGGGTTGATCAGTGGCGGCAGCGGGGTGATGTGCGGCCCCGGCCGCAAGGCGGGGACCGCCGCTCTCACCGCCTTGAAGCGTATGCCGAGGAGGTTCTGGCGCTTGTCACGGAGACACCGGACATCACCCTGGCCGAGATCGCAGCCTGTCTGGAGGAGGTGCACGGGCTTCGGGTTGCCCCGAGCACGGTCTGGCGGCTGCTCGACCGCCACGGCATGACCTTCAAAAAAAACCGCGCACGCCAGCGAGCAGCAACGTCCTGATGTCTTGGCGCGCCGGCAGGCCTGGGCCGAGGCGCAGCCCGGCCTGATGCCGGAGCGGCTGGTCTTCATCGACGAGACCGGCACATCGACCAAGATGGCCCGGCGCTATGGCCGCGCGCCGCGCGGGCAGCGCTGCCAAGCCGCCATCCCTCACGGCCACTGGAAGACCACCACTTTGGTCGCTGCTCTCACGCTCGACGGCATCCTCGCCCCCATGACCATCGATGGGGCGATGACCGGGGCAGCCTTCCTTGCCTATGTCGAGCAAATCCTGGTCCCAACCCTCAAACCCGGAGACATCGTCATTATGGACAATCTGCCAGCCCATAAGCCCGCCAGCGTGCGTAAGGCCATCGAAGACGCCGGCGCCGAGCTCCGCTTCCTGCCGCCCTACTCACCCGACTTCAACCCAATCGAGATGGCCTTCGCAAAGCTCAAGGCCCTCCTCAAAAAGACCGCAGCCAGAACCGTCGACGACCTCTACGACGCCATCGCAACCGCCATCGACACAGTCACCCAATCCGAGTGCCAAAACTACTTCACTGCCGCAGGCTATGACCGGGTGTGATCAGAAAATGCTCTAATTCAGCAAATTTATGAAATTTCAGTATTTGGTGGTTGGTGATGAAGGTATTTGGAGTTTTAGCGGCATTAGGCCTGAGTCTGGCCGTATTGACGGATAATTTGGACTTAGGTGCCTCTGCTCAAGCAGCTGAGAGCAATAGCCAATTACGCATGCACTTGAGTAATTTTCTGATGGGGCGTGTACACTCGGATCGATTTCAGAACAAAGTGCTAAAATGGAAAGTGCCACTCAATGTATTGATTTTGCCCCGAAAATCAGAACACGCCAAATTTGCACAGACCCTCATAACGGAGGTGACAAATACAATCGATCACGAGGTCGATCTGGTTGGATTAGACACAAAGGTTAACGTCAATGTAGTGATGGTAACCGCTCCTGATTTACAGCGCGAGCTCCAGAAAGGAAAAGAACTGTTCAAGCATTTCTTTTATAGCGAAGACAGATACCAAGATGTCGTGCAAAACCTCGGTGATCAGGCCTGTTACGTAAATACCATTCCCGATCCAGATCAAAATCTAGTTGCTGGCCTTATTATGGCTAGTACAAAACGTCCGACGAATATTGTTGAGAAGTGTTTGTCGATAGGAGTTCTTCAGGTATTAGGTTTCGGTTACAAAGAAGACATCGACTTACATACTGTATTGACAAATGTAAAAATCTTTCGGCCTACATCGCTCGACTTAAGGGCTCTTGGTTTCCTTTATCAATCGAAGTTCAAATCGGGAGATGAACTCCCCGAGGTTTTGAACGAATTGAACTAGAAGCTGTTCGACACCGACATATTTGCAATGTTCAGTGATCGGCAATCGGGGTCGCCAAATTGCCGGCTATCCCGACCCGGGGTCGAACCCGAGGGCCGGCTCCTCGCCTTGGTAGTTCCATGCCTTCAAGGGCCGGCCGTCGGCGTGGGCCTGCATCTCGCGGAGAAACACCTTGCGCATTTCGACGACGCCCACATCCGTGCGGCCCAGCAGTTCCCGGCTCCGGTCGGTGAACTGACCCTGGCCGCCCTGGGTGATGGCGTCCTCGAGCAGCAGGAGGTGCGGGTGGTCCATGTAGTCGGTGATGTGCGCGTCTCCGGCGAGAATCCTGTGGGCCAGCTCGGTGATGGGCGCCGCCGCCCTGACCCGGGCGTTGAACCGGTCGTGGACGTCCCGCCAGGCGTCCGTTTCATCCTCGGCGATATGGACGTTCTGGGTGAAGTACACCCGGTGGTTCTCATCGTCGGTGGGCACGATGATGATGTAGGTGTCGCGCCAGCCCCCCACCTCGTTCAGCTCGGCGAAAGTGGGGATGAGAATGCGCATGATGTTGGGCAGGAGATAGAGGGTCTTCCGCCAGTCGCCGCCCTCGACCTCGGGTTTCGCGGATCATCCCGTAGCCGGTTTCGTAGATTTTCATTTCCGGCAGCTGGAAGCCGGAGCGTCCGAGATCGTTGTGGGACCCGCCGAAGCTGTGGACGAAGGCGATGTGCACTTCGTCGAAATGGTTCTCCATAGTCTGGAACCAGTTGGCCGGGAAGTCGAGCACATGGTTCTCGATCACGCCGATATTCCGGTAGCCTTCGAAGGGCGGGAAGGGGGGCGGCTCGCCCTCGCCGAAATAACCGTAGATGAGCCCCAGATGCTCGCGCGCCGGATAGCCGCCGATATCGGCGCGCTCGAACCGCCCGGTCTGTTTCTCGCCCGGGCGGTAGATGCAGGCGCCGTCCCCGTCGTAGGTCCAGCCGTGATACATGCACTGAAGGTCGTCGCCCCGCACCCAGCCGGTGGACAGCTGGGTTGACCGGTGGGCGCAGCGGAACCCCACGATGTGGGGCGTTCCGGTCTCGCCGCGATAGAGGGTGTGGCGCTCGCCCATGACGTGGATGGGCCTGGTCCGGCCGTTTTCGACCTCCGACGACATGGCCACCGGCTGCCAGAAGGTGCGGAGATACTCGCCGCCGATGGTGCCGGGCGCGGCCGAGGCGTATTGGCGCCACAAATCGGGCGAAACGCCACTGGTTCCGTCCATGTTTTCCTCCACGTCTTCCGGGAAAGTCTATCCCGCCCAGGCGCCGCGGGTCCAGCGGCGGCCCGGGCGTTGCGCCGGAGATTGGCATGGTTGACTCTTCCCGCACCCGGACCGACCCTGTCGGGGCGCCGGACAACAAGCCGAAAGGGGGAGGCCATGGCCCGCCAAGCGCATCTTATCGGCAGCGTCGGACTGGCCGATGCGGAAACCGTCTTCACCACCGTCGCGGAAACCCTGAAGGTGACGTAAAAATTTATGTGTCAGTTGGGAATGGGGTACTCCCTGTGGTTTACGACAACCGCAAGAAGGAGCACCCCGATGCCACAGCAAGCTGTAACGATTGAGAACCTACCACAAGCCTTTGAGGTGGTGAAGGAGATGCAAGCAGGCGGATTGGACTGGGGCGAGGGTTATCGCCCGCTTGGCCGCCAGGCGCTGGCCGAGATCATCGAGGGCCGGATGGCCGAGGCGGTGGATCGCTGGCTCGACGGCCTCGATGGCAGCGCTATGCGCGACCGGCGCAACGGCACCTACCGGCGCCGCCTGCTCAGCGAGCTCGGCGACATCGAGCTCAACGTGCCGCGCACCCGGCACTTCTGCCCGACCGAGGTTCTGAAGAGCTACGCAAGGCGCGCTCCAGAGATCGACCGCGCCATCCTGGCCGGCTTCGTGCTGGGGCTCTCGACCCGCAAGGTCGGCGAGGTCCTGCTTGCCCTGCTCGGGCGTCCGGTCTCGGCCGCGACGGTGAGCCGGGTCGCCAAGACCCTCGATCTGTCGGTCGCCGCATTCCACCGCCGGCCGCTGAAGAACGCCTACAAGGCGCTGATGCTCGACGGCGTGGTGCTGGCCTGCAAGACCGGCGCCGGCGCGCTCAGGAGGCCGGTCCTGGTGGCGCTGGGCATACGGCACGACGGCAAGAAGGAGATTATCGACTTCCAACTCGCCGCCAGCGAGAGCGCCGCGGAGTGGGAGCGCTTCCTCACCGCGTTGCACCGCCGCGGCCTCACCGGCGAGGGCCTTGAGATGATCTGCGTTGATGGCGGCCAAGGCCTGCTCGCCGCCTTGCCGATCGTCTATCACGGCATCCCCGTTCAGAGGTGCTGGGCGCACAAAATCAGGAACATCCTCAACAAGGTCCGCGTAGCCGACCAGCAGGCCGTCAAGGCCGACGTCCACGCCGTCATGAATGCCCCCAACCGCCGCAAGGCCGAGACCGCCGCCCGCCGCTTCGCCGACGCCTGGGAAGATACCTACCCCAAGGCCGTCGCCTGCCTGCGCAACGACCTCGACGACCTGCTCACCTGCTTCCGCTACAAGGACCTCGCCGAGCGAAAGCAGGTCAGGACCACCAATGCCATCGAACGGAGGTTCCGCGAGGTTCGCAGACGAACCCGGCCCATGGGAACCTTCCAGGATAAAACCTCAATGGACCGCATCCTCTTCGCGGTCTTCATTCACGAAAACAAGTCTCAGGGAATCAGTACCCCAGTCTCCCTGACACATAACTCTTGACGTTACCACCCTGAAGGGGTGCCTGTCGCGGATTCCCGATGGGGTTATAATTTTGGGTGTGTTTTGGGGGTGTAAACGAGCCGTAACCGTTGGTGAGCGCCGTTGCCTGTTACCGATGGGGAAACCGGCGAGCGGGGATATTGGATTCGCTGGCAGCAGGCCAGTTTCGACGGCTGCGAACAGCTCGAGCAGGAACTGGCGGAAGTGAAGCTGCCGGGCTTCAAGGACTCGGTGCGGCGGCCGTTCTACGGGATCAAGGCGGGCCTCTCCCCGGCGGATGTGGACATGGGCGAGCTCGGCTACGGTGACGAGGCCATCGAGTCCTATGCGCTGTTCGACGAGCTTCAACGCGCCGGCAAGATTCCGTCCCATGTGCGGTTCCAGGTCTGCGTGCCGACGCCCATGGCGCTGGTTTGCGGTTTCGTCATGCCCGATCGCCAGCTCGACGTGGAGCCGGCCATCGAGGCCGCCATGGCGCGGGACCTGGAAAAGATGCAGGCCGCCGTTCCCGCCGCCAATCTGAGCATCCAGTTCGACGTTTGCTACGAGGTCGTCGGCGCCGACGGCGGACCCAAGCTGCCCTATGACGACCACATCGAGGGCTCGGTCGCGCGGGTGGCGCGGCTGGCCGGTCTGGTCCGGGACGATGTCGAGTTCGGCATCCACCTGTGCTACGGCGATCCCGGGCACCAGCACATCGTCGAGCCGGAAGACCTCGGAACCTCGGTCGCTTTCGCCAACGGCATCGCCGCCGGCTCGCCCCGGCGGGTGGACTTCATGCACATGCCCGTGCCGCGGGGCCGGGCGGACGACGATTATTTCAAGCCGCTGAAGGACCTGAAGCTGCCCGGGGAGACCAGGCTGATCCTGGGGCTGGTGCATCATACCGACGGCGTCGAGGGCGGACGCCGCCGCATGGCCGCCGCCGACCGGTACGCCGCCGACTACGACATCGCCACCGAATGCGGGTTCGGGCGCCGCGACCCGGCGACCATTCCCGAACTCCTCGACATTCACCGGGAGCTTTGCCAATGACCGACACTCGAGTATCCGGCGTCCTGATGGTGGGGAGCGCCCCCTACGCCAGCGCCGAGGAAACCTTTCGCGCCGCGATGGAGCATCTGTCCGGCCACCTGGCCCGGCTGCCGGACGGCGAGGTGGGCGAGCGGGACACCTGGATCCGCTGGCAGTACAAGCGTATCGGCCAGAGCCCGCAGATGAGGCAGCAGGACGCGGACAACGTCTACGTGCCGTTCCCGCCCTACGAAATCATCGACGGCGTGGTTTCGCCGGACGAGATCGAATTCCCCAACCTCGGCTATGGCGACGCGGCCATCGAGTCCTACGGGACATTCTCCAGGCTGGTGGAAGAAGGCGTAATCCCCGCCGATGTCCGTTTCCAGGTTGGTTTGCCGACGCCTCTGGCGCTGGTGACGTTCTATGTGGCGAAGGACCATCGCGAGATGTTCGAGCAGGCCTATGGCCGGGCGCTCGGCCAGGAGTTCGAGAAGATGGCCGCCGCCATCCCGCCGGAGAAGCTCGCCATTCAGTGGGAGGTGGTCAGCGAGTTCGCCCTGCTGGAAGGCATTGCGGAAAATCACCTGGGCGGCGACCTGCTGGGCGAGATCAACAGGCGGGTCGCCCGGCTGGTGGATATGGTGCCCGAACCCATGGAGGCGGGCCTTCACCTGTGCTACGGCGATTCCGGCCACAAGCATTTCGTCGAGCCCAAGGACACCGGCCACCTGGTGGACGTGGCCAACGGCGTGTCCGCCCTCGCCAAGCGGCCCATCGCCTGGATTCACCTGCCGGTGCCGAAGGAACGGGACGACGACGCCTATTACGAGCCGCTCCGGAACTTGAGCCTGAAGTCGGGTACCGAACTGTATCTCGGCCTGGTGCATCACACCGGCGGGGTGGAGGCGACCCGCGCCCGGGTGGCGACGGCGAAAAGGCACGTGGCCCGGTTCGGCGTCGCGACCGAATGCGGTTTCGGGCGCCGGCCCCCCGAGACCATGCCCGATGTCTACGCCACCCACACCGCCATGATCGAAGAGGGATGAGCGGTCGGGTTCCGGCCCGGCGGCCCGCCGCGACAGTCTTCTCCCCGGGGCCGGTCACACACTGCCTGTTGCCCTGAGACTGCGGCTGTGTACACCGTTAGTCTTCGCGTTCTTCTGGTTCCACTATCTGAAGCTCAATCGCCGGGTGTGCACCGCCTCCCAGTGTGTTGGCCAGCTTCTTAAGGACCACCGCTTCCTTCCTCATCGTGTCTGCCACAGGAGGTTGCGTCGATTGCTCTCCCAAGGGTCCTCCGTACCGCAGAGTGACGGCGGCGTCCTTGTACCGCCCGAGGACCTCCCTGATATCTTCCATTGGGACGTCCGACCCCTCAGCGACCTTTTTCTTCCATTCCGTGGTCAGGAGGTTCCAAAGAATGATGAGGTCATGCTTTCGGGGTACGGCTCTTCCCATCTCATCATTGACGATATGCTTCAGGCCGAGTTCGATACTGTTGATCCGCAAAAAAATGGGACCCAAGGCAAGCGCAAACATCACATCCCCCTCGGACAGGCCGTACTCTTTCCACTCTTCTTGATCTGTGTGCTCAAGCATGTTCGCAGCTACGGCATAGACCCTTGCCCCCAAACCGAACTTTTTGAGTGAGCTTGCCATGCGCGGCTCCCTATTTGCTTCGCGTAGAGAAATTAATCGGAAAGAAATAACGAAGAAATAAACTCAAATTGACCCACGATCTGGCAGCGCGATGACACTCGATTGTCGTCAAGGCTTGTTCGCTCCGGCTAACTTGGAAAAGATTTCGTTCCAGACTCGGCGGTGCTTATGTTCGCGCCAGCGATCAAGTTCGTTTCT
Source organism: Rhodospirillales bacterium (assembly GCA_965221855.1). GTDB lineage: Bacteria > Pseudomonadota > Alphaproteobacteria > Rhodospirillales > UBA2165 > JAJDXO01. The sequence continues at coordinate 7,697 of CBDCSV010000002.1, forward strand.
AATCTCGCGAAGAAGCTTCGGGCGCCATTCTTCGTCAAGTAAAATATAGGGAATTATATAGTTGAATGACTAAAACCGCGCCGGTAGTGTTCCCCTTCTTATTTTGGGAGGGAACAATGGTCGAGACGGGCGGCGAAAATCGGAATAAACTGAAAAAAGGCCAGCCCGCCAGCCCGCCAGCCCGCCAGCCCGCCAGCCCGCCAGCCCGCCAGCCCGGTGAAGCCAACTGGGCCAATCGCACCCTGTTTCATGGCGACAACCTGACATTTCAGCGGGCGATGAACTCCGAATCGGTGGACCTCATCGCCACCGATCCGCCGTTCAACAAGGGCCGGGATTTCCACGCCACGCCGGACAGCCTAGCCGCCGGGGCCAAGTTCCAGGACCGCTGGTCATGGGAACGAGACGTCCATCAGGACTGGGTTGACCAACTCACCGACGATTACCCCCGCCTGATGGAGGCCATAGAAAGTGCCCGCTATGCGCACAGCGACGGCATGGGGGCCTATGTGTGCTTCATGGCCGTCCGCCTCCTGGAAATGCGGCGCGTACTCAAGCCGACCGGCTCGATTTATCTGCACTGCGATCCCACTGCCAGCCACTACCTCAAGGCCGTCATGGACGCCATTTTCGGGTGGCGGAATTTTATCAATGAAATCGTTTGGTGCTATTCGCACGGGGGAAAGAGCAAGAAGCACTTTGGCAAGAAACACGACCTAATTTTGTCGTATTCCAAAGGCAAAACGTGGACCTTCAACTATTCTGATGTGCGCATTCCGATGAAATCAGGGAAAGAATCTTTTGGCGGGAGATTAGAGACAGATTCAGACGGGCGGAAATATCGACTTGTTTATGGCACAAAAAATGCTAAAGGCGAGACGCGGTACTACAAATACTATTTGGATGAAGGGAAGATTCCAGAAGACTACTGGACAGATATCAACAGCCTGCAATCCGGCGTGAAGGAACGCGCTGGCTATCCGACCCAAAAGCCGCTCGCCCTTTATGAGCGGATGCTGAAAGTGTCATCGAACGAGGGTGATATTGTGCTGGACCCCTTCTGCGGCTGCGCCACAACGCTTGTCGCTGCTGAACACCTGCAACGGCAGTGGGTGGGCATCGACATATGGGAAGGCGCTCACAAGCTAGTAAAAAAGCGCCTGAGCGACGTTACGGGTCTGTTTGGCAGCGTGACGTTCACCGACACGCCACCGGTTCGTACTGACGATGGTGCAGCCGCCGCGCCTTTCCTGCGGGTCAAAGAGCGCGTGAAGGAACCGGAGGGGCCGCGTTGGACGCGGGCGGAGATGTACGAGCATCTGCTAGAGCAGAACGGGTCGCGTTGCATGGGTTGCGACCGGACTTTCGACGATCCGCGCTATCTGGAGCTCGACCATAACACGCCGCGTTCGGACGGCGGGCTGAACCACATTTCTAACAGGGTGCTGCTGTGCGGGCCGTGCAACCGCCTCAAAAGCAATACCTACACCCTTTCCGGGCTGCGGCGGGAGAACAAGAAAAGAGGATTTATGAGATGACCACGGATGATGCCCGGATCGAGCATCTACAGAACCAAGTCACGGTGCCTTTCCTCGACCGGCTCTCCCGGTTGATCTATCGTGACGGGATCGACTCCGGTTCCGTCCGGTGACGACACGAAGGCGCAAATTCAGCTAACGCGATACGCTACGCGATGTGGAAGGCGCCGCGGCGGATTCTACCGCGCCTCAGAGACATGAATGTGCTCGTCGAGCCAACGGCCGACTGCCTCCATCGGGTCCTCTTCATCCGGATGTCCGAACGCCTCCGGTGGTGGACGAGTTCCATGTGTTTGGGGTGGTCGCGGCTTTCCAAGCGCGCGAAAGCCGTCACAGACCACGCCGACGTTGCTTGAGGCATTAAGCAGGTGCTCACATCCCCCCAAGCAGTCGTCGATCACGTTGGCGTAGTGCTTACCCCTCCAGACCCTGGCGGGAATAGGACACCCGTCCACGTGCCATGCAAAGCCCCGGTGCACCGAATAGAGCAGTGTTCCTTCCGACAGCTTCCTCCTACGCCATTCCTCTGCGTGCACGTTGTGCAGCCAGCGCTTGTGTCCGGTTCCGTCGACAACAATTTTCTCGAGCTCTTCGCGGGCGAGGTCGCGGTCGGTATCTGACAGGTCGATCTCGACGCATGACATGCCAAGCTCTCTAATCTTTCTGATTTTGGCTCTGTCCGTGCCGTGCGTCACGGTCACTTCAACAAGGAGTTCGCGCCCCTTGATCCGTACAATTACATCCGGGATTATCGAGCCAAGCCTCTGCTCCACGGCCACGGACTCGACAGGATAGCGCCGTTTCGGCGCGATCTCGATGTGCGGAAACCCGTAGCTGGGCAGGATTTGGACCGCTGGCAGCGCGATTTCCTTGCGCACCTTGAGGATGTCTTTCGCTGCAAGGTGCAATGCGGTTTCGGCTGCATGCTGGCACTCATCCCCGCTGGCGTGCGCGAAATGATGCTCTACGACCTTCCCCTGTCTTGCGATCAGTGGTCCGTGGCATGTCGGACAAATGCACGCGCATTTGAGCCCGTTCTGGACTTCCGAGACATGCGCCGATTCCCCATTCGCGCCGATGGCCCAGGTCAGCCTCGCGCCGTGGCGGCCTTGGGTGTTCGGTCTTGCTCTGGCCATCGGTACGGCCTCCCCTTGCCCTGGTAGCAGCTCGTGCATCCGTTGACAACGGCCGCCGGGGCAGGGGAGTGGGCCCTAGAGCCGGGCCGCCTCCGGGATCAACGGCGGCAGGGCGTTCAGTTCATCGATGCTGAAGCCGGCCAGTTTCTTGTATTTGTCGGCGTGGTTCTTGAGGTCCTCGTAGGGCATGACCTCGTGGATGTCGTCGAACACGCCGCCGCACAACTCCTCGATCACGTCGAGGATAGCGTCCGGCCCGTCGCCGCCGCGGTTGGCATGGATCACCTTCTCGGTCGCCGGACGCATTTCATCCTCGTAGACCTGGAGCGCCCGTTCCGTCACGCCGTGGGCGAGGAACGCGGCGCCCAGCTTGCGGGCATCGACGATGGCCTGTCCGGCGCCGTTGGAGCCGACGGGATAGGCGGCGTGGGCGGCGTCCCCGATCAGCGATACGCGGCCATGGGTCCAGCGGTCCAACGGGTCCCGGTCGACCATGGGATATTCGTAGATCCTGTCGCTGGCGCGCACCATCGCCGGGACGTCGAGCCAGTCGAAGACCCACTCCTCGTAGCGGGGCAGGAAATCGTCCATGTTGGCGAGCCGGTTCCAGTCTTCCTTTCGCCAGCTGTCGTCCATGTTGAACTTGATGCTGGCGATCCAGTTGACCAGCGCCTCGCCGGTGCCGGGGTCGGTTTCGGATATGGGGTATGAGACGAAGCGCTGCGCGTCGTAGCCGACCATCACCATGGACGCCCCGGTGAGGAACGGCTTCATGCGGGTGGTGCCGCGCCACAGGATGAAGCCGCCCCAGGCGGGCGGGCCTTCGTCCGGCGCCATCCGGGCGCGTATGGCCGAATGGATTCCGTCGGCGCCGAGTAGCAGGTCGCCGGTTTCGCTCCGGGTCTCGCCGGCGCGGTTTTCCAGGTGCAGCACGGCGCGGTCGTCGGTGGTCTCGAAACCGGTGGCCGACCAGCCGGTTTCGAAGCAATCGGGGCCGGCGCGCCTTAACAGCTGTTCATAGAGCATCATGTGCAGCATGCCCCGGTGAACCGAAAATTGCGGCCACTTGTAGCCGGCCCAGGTTCCCCGGGGCTCGGTCCAGATCTCCAATCCGGTCTTGGTGTACATGCCGTAATCGCGGGTGCGGACGCCGATGCCGCCGAGGTACGGCTCCAGTCCGAGATCGAAAAGCTCGCGGACCGCGCTCGGCTGCAGGTTGATGCCGACCCCGAGGGGTTTGACCTCGTCGACGCTTTCGAAAATCCTGAACGGCGCGCCGATCTGATGGCAGGTGAGGCCGAGGGCCAGGCCGGCGATGCCGCCGCCGGCGATGAGTACGGTCATCCGATGTTGCGGAGCGGGTCCGCCTCCCCGAATATCTGTTCGGGTTCTGAATGCCGCATCCGTCATTCCGGATCAATGGGTTTCGGCATTTCCGCCGGGACCATAGCCGAGGGACGAGACCATGATCGAACTCAAACCGCTTTTTCAGATCCGGGCCGAGGTGGCCGAACCGCAGGTCAGTTCCGGGGCGCCCTACGGCGACCGCCGGTTCATTCCGGTCACCGGCGGCGCCTTCGAGGGAGAGCGGCTGCGGGGCAAACTGCTGGCGGGCGGCGCGGACTGCCAGCTGATGCGCGCCGACGGGGTCGCGGACCTGGACGTCCGGGTCACGCTGCAAACCGATGACGGCGCGATCATCTACATGAAGGGCCTGGGGTTGCGTCACGGGCCGCCCGAGGTCATGGGGCGCCTCGCCGCCGGAGAGGCCGTCGACCCGGGCGAATATTACTTCCGCGAATCGGCGCTGTTCGAGGCGCCCGCCGGCCCGTACGAGTGGCTCAACCGCGTCCTGGCGCTCGGCACCGGCCGGCGCGATCCGGCCATGGTGATCCTGGACGTCTTCGAGGTGCTCTAGGCTCCGGACTCTATCGAGCCGCCCCGCGCGGAGCCGGGGCATGACGGCCGGAGTGTGCCCCAAAAGGAGTGCGTCATACCCCGGCGCAAGTCCGGGGTATCCAGGATATTCACCACAGAGGCACAGAGATCACAGAGGACGAATGATTAACTCTTCTTGTCTCACTGTCTCACTGTCTCTGTGGTTAAAAAATTGGGCTTTGCTCCCCCACCCCCACCCTCGATCGAGTCCGGGCCCTAAAGGGGCTCCCCGCGTCTCCGTCCAAGGTTTCCACGCAGTGGAAATCCGGGTCATGGCACTGGCCGCCGGCCGGGCGATCCGCGGATAATGGGTTCGTTGCCGGGTCGTCGCGAAACGGCGCAGCAGGGGAAGACACATGGTCGATTCAGCCTATTACAAAGACCGTCCGGCGGAGCGGGTGGTGCCGCGGGGGTGCCCCGTGGATCACGGCTTTTCGACGTTCAGCGAGGCCTACATCAAAAATCCCTACGCGGAACTCAAAAAGCGCCGCCACGACACGCCGGCGTTTTACTCGGAGGAAATGGGCTATCTGGTTCTGACCAAGATGGAAGATGTCCTCCATGTGTTCAAGAACCCGGGTATCTTCTCGCCCGAGAACGTTCAGCAGCCGGTGGTGAAGATCTGCGACGCGGCGCGGGAAATCCTCGCCGCCGACGACTACCGGCCCCTGCCGGTGCTCTCCAACAACACGCCGCCGGACCATGTCCGTATCCGCAAGCACGCCCACGCGGGGTTCTCGAACCGCCGAATGCAGGTCCTCGAGCCCTTCGTCCGGCAGCGTTCCGAAACCCTGATCGACGCGATGATCGAGGCGGGCCCGCCGGCCAACTTCGTCACCGCCGTCGGGCACCCGCTGCCCGGCGAGACCATTTTCCGCCTGCTCGGTTTTCCGCCGGAGGACGATCCGCAGCTCAAGGTCTGGACCACCAACCGGCTGTCCTTCACCTGGGGCCTGAGCACCGACGAGGAACAGATCGCCATCGCCGAATACATGCTCGCCTACTGGCGCTATTGCTGCGCCCACGTGAAGCGCCGCCGCGAGGAGCCGGCCGACGATTTCACCACCGAACTGCTGGCGGTCCACAACGAAAATGCCGCCGAACTGTCCATCGCCGAAATCGAATCCGTGGTCTACGGGCTCTCATTCGCTGGCCACGAGATCGTCAGCAATCTGCTCGGCAACACGCTGATCAATCTGCTCCGCAACCGCGGGAGCTGGGACGAAATCTGCGCCGATCCGGCGAAAATCCCGGGCGCGGTGAACGAGTCGCTGCGGATCGACTCGCCGCAGACCAGTTGGCGCCGCATCGCGCGGGAAGACACCACGGTCGCCGGCTACGACATCCCCAAGGGCACCGAGATTTTCATGTCGCTGGGCTCGGCCAACCACGACGAGGACAAGTTTCCGGAGCCGGAGACCTTCGACATCCACCGGGAGAACGCCAACCACAACGTTTCCTTCGGCCACGGGTCCCATTTCTGCCTCGGCAACCGGCTGGCCATCCTGGAGGGGACCATCGCCCTGCAAGTCCTGGCCGGCCGCCTGCCGAGCCTGGACCTTGTCGAGGACCAGACGTTGAGCTACGTCCCCAATTTCACCATGCGCGGGCCCGCCGAACTGTGGGTCGAGTGGTAAGCACCGGGTTCACGCCGATTCGGCGATTGAACCGGCCGGCGGGGGTACGCCTTGACCATCCGGGATTTCCCCCGAAGATGGCGGACATACTTCGCGGGAGGGCACGATGATCGATCTATATTTCTGGACCACGGACAACGGCTACAAGGCCCGGCACGGGATGGAGGAGAGCGGCCTCGAATACACCGTCAAGCCGGTCCGTATTCCGGACAGGGAGCAGTTCGCCCCCGAGTTCCTGAAACTCAATCCCGCCCACAAGATTCCGGTGATCGTCGACCATGACGGGCCGGGCGGCGAACCGCTGACCTTGAGCGAGTCCGGCGCCATTCTGAAATACACCGCCGAGAAGGCCGGCAACGGCCAGTATCCGGATGACCCGGCCAGGCGGGTGCTGGTCGACCGGTGGCTGTTCTATGGATCGGCCCAGTTCACCACATTGGCGCAGCAGTACGGTTTTTTCTGGATCCGCAATCCGGAGACGGTGGAGCAGGCCAAGGCCCACTACAGGAACGTGCTGGCCGAGATGTTCGGCCTTTTGGACCAGCGGCTCGCCGACAACGAATATCTCGCCGGTGATTTTTCCGTCGCCGATATCTCCGTCTATGCCGATACCCACATCTACGGCGACGACAAGTGGATCGGCTTCGGCGATTTCCCCAACCTGAAGCGCTGGCACGACGCCATCAAGGCGCGCCCCGCGGTCCAGCGCGCCTGGGGGCCGTACGAATAGCGGGCGGCGGCGATGTATTCCACCGCCTAAGCCCGGTCAATCAACAAAGAGGTGCTGATAAATTCCTTACCACAGAGCACACGGAGACCACGGAGTAGGTGTATTCGGCTGCACGACGCCCCATCTCCGTGATCTCGGTGATCTCCGTGGTGAATATATTGGATGCCCCGCATAAAGCCACTGCTGTCCGGTTTATTTTTGTGGACGGGTTGCATGGCATTGATTCTACTGGGGTCCAAGCGTTTGCGAACGTTTTGGACACGAAGGAGGCTCAATGCCATGCATCACCACAATAGCGTTTTCCACGATCTGTTGAAGCATATTCCTTGGGACGCTTTTGAGCGTTTGGTTGCCGAGCACGGCGCGGACAAGCACATTCGCCGGTTGCCGACGAAGAGCCAGTTCATCGCCCTGCTGTATGGACAGTTCTCCGGCGCGTCCAGCCTGCGGGAGATCGCCGGCGGCCTGGAGAGCCATTCGGCGCGTTTGTACCATGTCGGCGGCCGCACGGTGTCACGCTCGACCTTCGCCGACGCCAACGCGCGCCGTCCGGCGGCGGTGTTCTCGGGCCTGTTCGCCGAGATGGCCGGCCGCGCCCAGCGGGGGCTGCGGCGCAAGCTCGGCGATGCCACCTATCTGATCGATTCCACCGGGCTCCGCCTGAGCGGGGCCGGGTCCGAGTGGGCGCGCTTCTCGGCCAAGGTGTGCGGCGCCAAGGTCCACGTGATCTACGACGCGGATGCCGATCAGCCGGTTTATTCGGCGATGACGGCGGCCCGGGTCAACGACATCACGGCGGCGAAGGAGATGCCCATCGAGGCCGGCGCCACCTACGTCTACGACCTCGGCTACTACGATTATGCCTGGTGGGCCAAGCTGGACGCCGCCGGATGCCGCATCGTCACCCGCTTCAAGTCCAGCACGCCGCTCGACCTCATCGCCGAACTCGATGTGGCCGAGAACGGCGGCATCCTGTCCGACCGCATCGGCTTGCTGCCCAAACGCCAGGCCAAAAACCGCAAGAACCCGTTCTCCGAGCCGGTGCGCGAGGTGCGGATCAAGACCGACACCGGCAAGGTGCTGCGCATCCTCTCCAACGACCTCGACGCCCCGGCCGAGGAGATCGCCGAGCTCTACAAGCGGCGATGGGCCATCGAGCTGTTCTTCCGCTGGGTCAAACAGACCCTCAAGATCAAACACTTCATCGGCAACAGCGAGAACGCCGTGCGCATCCAGATCGCCGTCGCGATGATCGCCTATCTGCTGCTCAGGCTCGCTCAAGCCACCCAGAAGGCCATCAACAGCCCGCTCATCTTCGCCCGTCTCGTGCGCGTCAACCTCATGCATCGAAAGCGCATCGACAGGCTCCTCATACCCAAAATACCGCCGCCCGAAAATCCAAACCAAATGGCCATCCAATGGACGTGAAAATTAAACCGGACAGTAGTGGCATAAAGCGGGGCATGACGATAGGGTTTAATTCCAAGAAAGCGTCAACCCCCGGCCCAACGGACCGGCCCCTTACGACGCGAAAATACGGGCCTGGATTCCCAAGAAATTTCAGTGATGCCAAATAATTATAGTCCCTGGATACGAAGTTGGGTTAGCGTTACGGCGATAAGGCACAAAACGTATCTATTGGGAGGAATTCATGAGTACCATCGCCAGGACTCTACTCGCCGCAGCCGCGGGCGCCGCACTCATATCGGCCGCCGCCCCCGCGGAAGCGCAATTCTACAAGGGCAAGACCATCAACATGGTCGTTCCGGTGCCGGGGGGCAGCGGGCTCGACCTCAATGGGCGGGTCATGGCCCGCTACCTGTCCAAGTATATTCCCGGCAATCCGGAAATCGTCGCCCGGAACATGCCCGGCGCGGGCGGGGTAAAGGCCCTGAACTTCGTTTATGACAAGGGCGCGCCCGACGGCCTGACCTTCATCTACGGGCCATGGAACGCGGCCGGCGTGATCGCCAAACTCCCCGGCATCCGGTTCGTTCCCGAGAAGTTCGAATTCATCGGCGCCGGATCGACGCCGCAGACCACCATCATGCACACCGACGTCGCGCCGGGCATGAAGACCGCGGCCGATATCGTCAAGGTCGGGGTGTTCAACATCGCCGGGCGCAGCGCCGACCGCGAACTCGACCTCGCCGGCAACCTCGCCCTCGATATCATGGGCGTGAGGTACCGCTACGTTCCGGGCTTCCGGGGCATGGCCAAAATCAACCCGGCCGTCCGGCAGAACGAAATGCAGGCCGGGCATAGCGGCTACACCGGTTACGTCAAGTTCTTCAAGGATTCCCTGATCAAGGACGGCAAGGCGCTCGCGCTTTGGTACCACTCGTACTTCGATGCGGACGGGAACGCGGTGAACAACCCCATCGTGAAGGACTTCGCCTCCTTCCACGACGTCTACAAGCAGGTCCACGGCAAGCTGCCCTCGGGGCCCAAATGGGAAGCCTACAAGTGGCTGCGCAGCAACGTCAGCCCGATGACGCGGACCGTTTTCATGCCGCCCGGGACGGCGAAGGAAGCCGTCGACATCATGCGGACGGCCTATGCGAAAATGACCAAGGATCCCGAGTTCCTCGACGCGATCACCAAGATCTCCGGCGTGACGCCGACCTATGTGCCGCTCGATCAGGGCCTCAAGGTGATCAAGACCTACCGCGACATCTCGCCGGAGACCCTCGCGGTCTTCAAGGAGATGGGCAAGAAGGGCCAGGAGAACGTCAAGAAATAACCGGCCGGTGGATTGGTCCACCTCCCCCCTTGAGGGGGAGGTCGAGACGGCCGGCAACCGGCCGGGCGTCGAGGGGGGGGGGGGGGTATGTCAGGTTCACACCATGTCCTCCCCGATAGCCCGCAACACTTGTGGGGCGGCTCGATCGGGGCCGGAGCCTAGTCCCGGGGCTCTATCGGTTCCCGCGCTTCTTCCAGCAGCCAATCCATGAAGGCCCTGATTTCGGGGCGGGCCAGATTCGATTCCGGCAGGATGATGTACCACGCCAGATCGGTCGGCAGCTCGATGTCGAAGGGGATGACCAACGTCGACATCTCGAGTTCCTGACCGGCGATGACCTTCGGGGCGAGGACGACGCCCTGTCCGGCGACCGCCGCGCTCAGCGCCGCCGTACCGTCGTTGAGGAAAATCCCCCGGTTCAGATCGACATCGGTCACGCCGGCAATTTCCAGCCAGTCCGCCCAACGGGTATTGAGCCGGCCGGTCGCCGGGGTGAAATGAATAAGTTGGTGGCGGCGGAGATCGCCCGGCTCCTTCAGCGGCGGCTCGGCGCGGAGAAGTCTCGGGCTGCACAAGGGCACCACCTGCTCCCGCAGCAGAAATTCGGTGTGGAACCCGGGCTCCTCCCCGCTTGTCAGCCGGATGGCGAGGTCGATGCCTTGCAGTTCGAGTCCCACCAATTCGCGGGAGGTTGAAATCCTGATGTCGATATCGGGGCTCGCCGCCATCCATCGGGGGAGGCGGGGGACCAGCCAACGGGAGGCGAAGCCGCCGACCGTGCTGCAGGATATGTAATCGCCGTGCTGCGGTTTCCGGCAGGCCTGCACGGCGCCTTCCAGCACCCGGAACCCGTCCTCGATCCCGGGCAGCAATTGACGGCCCGCCTCGGTCAGTTCGGTGTGGCGGCCGTTGCGGCTGAACAATCGCTGGCCGAGATGAGCTTCGAGATTCTTGATCTGCTGGCTGACGGCCGCCGGGGTGACGTGCAGTTCCCGGGCGGCCTCGGCAAAGCTCAGGTGCCGTCCCACCGCGCCGAAGGCGCGAAGGGCATTGAGGGGAGGAAGCTGGGTCTCGCCGGCCATATATAAGAAAATCTAATGCTGTCGCTAAGAAAAAGCAATTAGGAGGCCAAATCCGTTCAGAATATATTTATCGCAACAAAGACATCGACGTTTATTCGTGAAAGGGACGGGCCATGTCGGTTGAGCTGCCGGAAAAATTCGAGACGCTGGTTCAGAACGCCAAACAGGATTGGCTGGATACGCGGGGCATTACCCGGGACGAGCTTCGGACCTTCATCGAGGGCCGGGTGACCCGGGACAAGGAATTCGCGCCGGAGGTCGGCGGGGACGCGCCCGATTTCGAGGCCGAGATCCTCGACGAAAAGGGCAAGCGGACCGGCGAGATGATGCGGTTGTCGTCTCAGTTCGGCTCGCCCATCGGGCTTATCTTCGGCTCCTATACGTGACCGCCTTTCAGGGACGGGGCCGTGCGCCTCGACGAACTGGCAAATTCGTTCGGCGGCAAGGTCAAGTTTTTCGGCGTCTACATCCGCGAAGCCCATGCCGAGGGCGAGGATCAGGTGATCCGTAATCTCGATGAAAACGTGATCTTCGAACAACCGGAGACCGCGGACGAACGGGCGGAAGTCGCCGCGGCCTGCATGCTGCGCTACAACTTCTCGTTTCCCATGCTGCTCGACGGCATGGATAACGACGCCGAGCACAAGTATCAGTCCTGGCCCGACCGGCTGTACATCATCGGCAGCGACGGCAAGATCGCCTATCGGGGCGGCATGGGGCCGCTCTATTTCAGCGTCGACGAGTTCGAAGGGGAATTGAACAAGCTGGCGAACTGACCGCCGGCTTCCAATGGAATTGGTACGGCGTTCGGGAGGCGGACGAAATGATTTGGGCGCTTCGTGCGCGTCCGGCGTTGATCAATGATGAGGAAGTGAATATACAAGGCATATGGCCTGAACCATAATAAATCCCGCAATATGAGAAATTGAACAATTCGCGAAATACGGGCAATTCAGGCTTCACGGATTTAGTAAAGGGAGAACTTATGATGTCCAGAACGCTAAAGACTACGCTTGCTGCCGGCCTCGCCGCCGGGGTGATGGCGCTTGGCGCGTCGTCCGTTTCGGCGCAGGGAATCCTGAAAGGTGACACGGGCGGGGTGGGAAGTGTGAACCACACCTTCATGATTGTCCTGTCGACCACCCTGCAGAAAAAGGCCGGTATCAATCTTCAGGTGAACGAGGGCCAAACCCTTACCAAGTCGGCCATTAAACTCGGCCAGGGCAAAATCGACGTATCGGTGGTGCCCCCGGTCATGGTGCCTTGGATGCACAAGGGAACCCGTTTCTACAAGGCCAATCCGGAGACCGCCAAGAAGGCCATCAATAACATCCGTCTGATCCTTGCCTATGGTTCAGGTGTCCGCCACTACATGGTTTGGGAAGATTCCGGCATCAAGACCTGGGCCGATCTCAAGGGTAAGCGTGTCTTCGTCGGACCGCCGCGCGGCGGCGCCTCCCCGGTCGCCATTCAGGCGATCAAGATTAATTCGGGCCTCGTGAACAAGAAGGACTACAAGGAAATCCGGATGCCCTGGAACGCCGGCATCCAGGCCATGGCCGACGGTAAGCTGGACGTGTTTGTCCGCCCGGCCGGCATCGGCGCGGCGTCCATCGACCAGCTTGGCGCCAAGCGGAAGTTCCGTCTCCTCGCCGTCAACCGGAAGGCACCTGGGATGGCTAAGTTCATGGCGGGCGATGATCGTGTGTTTTTGACGATTCCCGCCGGGACCTACAAGAATCAGTCCAACAACGATGTGGACATTCTCGTTGACGGTTTCCGCCATCAATTGGCCGTGCGGAAAGATATGAGCGACGAGATGGTCTACAAGATCACCAAGACGCTCTTCGACAATCTCCAAGCGATGAAGAATAGCGCGGTCACGTTGCGCGATATAACCCTGGAAGATCCCTTTTCCGGCGGCAATATCCCGCTGCATCCGGGCGCCCTCCGGTATTACAAGGAACAGGGCAAGAAAATCCCTGCCAACTTGATGGCCGGCGGCTAGACCCATCCAGCCGGGATCAACACCGGCGCAGGAACTCGGATATGGGGGTGGCCGCGCGGACGGCGCGGCCACCCCGTTCGAGGTTGAAACACTCATATTTTCAACTTGCCGTCTGAACACGGGCCGGACCGGTTTCCACGCGCGATAGCGGGGGTATTGATGAACGCACAGGTTTCCCAGGGCCAAGGACAACTCTTGATCCGCATCGCGGCGTTCGCCGTCGCCCTGGTCATCGCCTTGACCGGCATTGTCAATTCCATGCCGACCTATGGGTTTTTTACGCCCATCGGGCCGTTTCCCGCCATCATCCTCCGCCCTATCTTCGTCGGCGCCGCCGTCTTCCTGGTGCTGGCCAACAGTTCGTTCACCAGCACCTTTGCCGAGCGGTGGCCGAACCGCAAATGGCTGGGCACCGTCATCGACGTCGCCTTGTTGCTGCTCGCGTGGTGGGTTCTCTGGGAATATTACGACCTCCAGATTTCCGAAGAGCAAGGCGGCTTCATCGACATCGGAATGTTCCAATTTTCGGTGTCGCTGATCGCCGCGGGCGTCTTCATCGTATTGAGCTGGAAAATCTGGGGCGCGCCCCTGTCGGTCATCGGCATTCTCGCCCTGGTCTACTTCTATACGGGCGAGCATTGGCCGTGGATTTTCGAGACCGCCCGGGTGGACCTGCCCGAAACCTCGGAAGACCTCTGGTACAACCAGGGAGACGGTATTCTCGGCACAATCATGGGGATCATCATCTTCACGGTGTTCCCGTTCATCATGCTGGGCACCATGCTGGAGCGGACCGGCGGCGGACGTTCGCTGATCAAGCTCGCGGTTCACGTCACCAAGGGATTTCGCGGCGGCCCCGCCCATTCCGCCATCCTGGCGTCGAGCCTGTTCGGCACCATGTCGGGCGGCTCGGTCACGAACGTGGTGGCGACCGGCGTCATCACCATCCCGATGATCAAGCAGCGGGGCTTCTCGCCGTCGTTCGCGGGCGGGGTCGAAGCGACCGCATCGAGCGCCGGGCAGATCATGCCGCCGATCATGGGTGCGGCTGCGTTCGTGATGTCGGACCTGACCGGAATCAGCTACCTGACCATCATTATCGCGGCCCTGCTGCCGGCATTGGCCTATTACGCCAGCCTGTTCACCAGCGTCGTGTTCGAGGCCCGCCGGCTGGGCGTCGAGGTCGGCACCGAGGACCTCGACCGGCCGGAGCTCAAGGTCACTTCGCAGGACTACGTCAACCTCGTCATGGTGGTCGTGCCCATCGCCGTGGTGGTCTTCTCCCTGCTGGAGGGTCTGTCCGCCGCGGGCGCCGGCATGACGGCGTTCTTCGCCATCATTCCATTGAGCTTCTTCAACCCCGAAGTCCGCAGGCGGCCGTTCATCATCATCGACGCCCTGTCCCAGGCCGGGCTCACCTTCGGCCGGCTGTTGATGGCCATCGCCGTCGTCGGCATCGTCGTCGCGGTTCTGGGCGCGACCGGGCTGCCCAAGGATTTCGTCATCCTCATCGACGCGGTGTCCGGCGGCAACTTGTTCCTCACCCTGTTTGTCACGGGCGTCGCCGCCCTGATGCTGGGGATGGGCATGCCGACCCTGCCGGCCTACCTCACCATCGTGCTGATCCTGGGCCCGGCGATGCAGAACCTGGGGCTCACTGTACTGGCCGCGCACCTGTTCGTCCTCTACTACGCGGTTGCGTCGTCGATCACGCCGCCGGTCGCCGTCGCGGCTTACGCCGCCGCGTCCATCGCCGATGCGCCGCCGATCCGGACGGCCATGATGGCGCTCCGCGTCGGCCTGGTGAAATTCGCCGTGCCCTTCATCTTCGCCTACTACCCGGTGATCCTGATCGTGCCGGTGGTTTTCCCGGAGGGTCAGAGCTTCGCGTGGGTTGATTTCGTGTCCGTCCTGTTCCGGGTGCTGGTGTTCATCTATCTGATCTCGAGCGCGGTGATTTCCTTCGATCAACGGCGGTTGCCGGCTTGGGAAGCGGGCCTCCGCATACTCCTCGCGATCCTGGTTATGGTGACATTGCCGGGCATCCATTGGCCGGCGACGGCGGCGGCGTTGGCCTATATCGCCTGGCACCAGTTTGTTTACGGAAGAAAGGCCGCCGCCGCTGCCTAACGACGGGAGGGAATCATGACATCAGACGGCTATCACGACCGGCAGAACTTCGAGATGGAGCACTGGCCCGAGCTGAGGGAGAAGATGAACAGCGTCTTCAAGCTCGTGTTCCCCGGCCGGGAGGTCCCGGGCGAGCTCAAGCAGTTCGTCTTTACCGCGGCGAGCATGTCCCACGGCAGCCTTCACTGTCAGTCCCACGGCTCCTATCACCTCCACCGGATCGACGTGCCGGACGAGCGGATTCAGGCGCTGTGGAACTATGACGAGTCCGACCGGTTCTCGGACGCCGAGCGCGCCGCGCTCGACTTGGCGTTCGCCGCGGGCTCGGCGCCCAGCACCGTCAAGCCGGAGCATTTCGAGGAGCTCCGCAAGCATTACTCGGACATGCAGATCATCGAGATACTGGCGGTGATCGCCGTCGGCGGCTTCCTCAACCGCTGGAACGACACCATCGGCACGGTGACCGACAACGAATCCATCGAGTTCGCCCACCGGGTGCTGAGGCCGGTGGGCTGGGAGCCGGGGAAACACGTCGGCGCGCCCGAGGAACAGCGCAAGGCCCATCCCATCACGCTCGGCTGGACAAACAAGTAGGCGACGGCGGCCTATTCTCATGGCTGAAGAGTTAGCGTTCGATTACGTGATCGTCGGCGCCGGATCGGCTGGATGCGTCATGGCATACCGCCTGATCCGGGACGGAAGATTTTCCGTGGCGCTGGTCGAGCGCGGCCGGATGGACGACAACCGGTGGGTTCACATCCCGGCGACCTATTTCAAGGCCCATCAGTCCCAGGACATCGACGCGGTGCTCTCCGAACCCGACGAAACCCTGGACGGCAAGCGGTTCGCCGTTCCCCAGGGAAACGTCGTCGGCGGCGGGTCATCGGTGAACGGCATGATCTACATGCGCGGCCAGGCCCGGGACTACGACGAATGGGACGACCTTCACGGGTGCGCGGGCTGGCGGTACGAGGACGTGCTGCCCGTCTTCATGCGCCACGAAAGGAACATGAATCTGGGCGCGCCCTATCACGGCCGGGACGGGCAACTGATCGTCGCCGATCCCGAATACAAGCATCCGATCAACGAGATCATGCTGGATGCCGCCCAATCGGCCGGGTTGGCGTGGTCCGACGATTTCAACGGCGAAAGGCAGGACGGCGCCGGATGGTATCAGGCGACGGCATATGCCGGCCGCCGGCAGTCGGCGGCCACGTGCTTCCTGAAACCCGTTGTCGGCCATGAACAGCTGACGGTGATGACGAACGCCGTCGCCGGGAAAATCCGCTTTAACGGCCGGCGGGCGGAAGCGCTCGAAGTCAAACGGGACGGCCGGGAATTCGTCCTCCGCGCCCGCAAGGAGATCATCCTGACGGCGGGGTCCTTCCACAGCCCGAAACTCCTGATGCTGTCCGGCGTCGGACCGGCCGCCGGGCTCAACCGTCACGGCGTCGAGACCGTCCACGACGCTCCGGAGGTCGGCGCCAATTACCACGATCACGTCGGCACGCCGGTTACCTACAAGCTCAGGAACGCCAAGGGCTATCACAACGCCGACAAGGGCCTCGCGGCGATGAGGCACGGGATCGAGTATTTCCTGTTCAAGCGCGGGCTGCTCACCTCCAATCTGCTGGCGGCGGGCGCGTGCGTGGATACGGACGGGGACGGCCGGGCCGACGTGCAATACAATTTCGCGCCGTTCGCCCCCGGCGCGCCGGGGGAGGGGCCTTTGCCCACGCACTCCCTCCACCTCCATCCGCTGACCATGCGGCCGACCTCCCGGGGCCGGCTGGTCCTGGCGAGCACCAACCCCGAAGACCCGCCGACATTCGAGTCGCGGGTTCTGCAGACCGAGGAGGATCTGGACACGCTCCGCCGCGGCATCCGGTTCGCCCGGGAGATTTGCGAACAGCCGCAGCTCAAGGAAATTCTCGGCGACATGATTTGGCCGGGGCCCGACATCTCCGTCGCCGTCGGGTCCAACAATCTCGACGACGCGATCAGGAAGCAGGCGCGAACCGCCTACCATCCCGCCGGCACCTGCCGGATGGGCAGC
Organism: Rhodospirillales bacterium; assembly: GCA_965221855.1. GTDB lineage: Bacteria > Pseudomonadota > Alphaproteobacteria > Rhodospirillales > UBA2165 > JAJDXO01. The sequence continues at coordinate 24,695 of CBDCSV010000002.1, forward strand.
GACCGAGGCGCCGTCACCGACGTGCGGCTGAAGGTCAACGGCGTCGACGGCGTCCGGGTGACCGACTGTTCCGTCATTCCCCAGCTTATTTCCGGAAACACCAATGCGCCGACCATGATGATCGCCGATCGCGGCGCCGACTTCGTTCTGGAGGATGCCTAGGCCGCTACCTGTTCGGCGGCCTATTCAGCGGCCTGGCGGCTGTTCTCTTCGTGGAGACGCTTGAGGACGGTCCGGACGGCCATCAGCGCGCGGTCGGCCTGGATGGGGATCGGCTCGAGCCCGCCGCGCGAGGTGATCATCCGCTGCTGCGCCTCGATCATCTCCACGTCTTCCATGACCACCTGGGTGTTTTCGACGATCGCCTGTTCCGTGAGGCCGTCCTCGTCGAGCCGGAAGTCCCGCGCCCACCCCATCCAGAAGTGCGACGTGGTCTCGGTTTCCGGCGTGATCGGGTTGATCACCATGATGGTGATTTTCCTGGCGGGATCGCTGAACTTCGACTCGATTTCGAGAACCGAGGGCGGCCGCCAGATGTAGTCGGAACACCGGTCGATCAGGCCGGTGAACCCGCCCCAGCCGACGATGAACGGCCCCGGCTCCACGCCGTAGATGTAGCGCCGTCCCCTGACCATATTCCCCTCGACGGTGAATTCCATCTCCGGCGGCGCGTCCTTGGACGAGGCCGAACCGATGGATTCCTTGTGGGTGAAAGCCAGATGGCTCAGGTCGAGCAGGTTGTCGACGAATAGCTGGGCCGCCCCCTTGACGTGGAAATACTTCTGGAATCCCGACCACTCTCCGCTGTCGAAGTAGGGCAGGCTCGGGATTTCGGAGACCGGCCTGGGGACGCCCCGGCCGATCCACACCCACACCCAGCCGTCGCTTTCAGCGACCGAATAACTCTTGATCCGGGCCGCTTCCGGGACGGTGTCCTGGCCCGGCACCTCGATGCACTGGCCGGTATGGTCGAACAGCATGCCGTGGTACTGGCACCGGAGACGGCCGTCCTCGACGGTGCCGAGGGACAGCGGCGCATAGCGGTGGGCGCACCGGTCCTCCAGCGCCCGGAGTCCTCCCGCCGGGGAGCGGAAGAAGACGATTTCCTCGCCGCAAATCGTCCGGGCAAAGGGCGCCTCCGCCGTCACTTCGTTGGAAAGCGCGGCGGCGTACCACTGTTCCTGGAGAAACGTGTCCGTCATGGGGCCCCGGTCCAGCGCCTGCCGTAAATCATATCACACGAACGCGATGCCGCCATTCACCGGCAGGTTTTGGCCGGTGATGAACCCGGCCTCGTCCGAGGCCAGAAACAGCGCCGCCCCGACCAGGTCTTCCGGCACCTCGACGCGGGGGATGGCCTGACGCGGGACGACATTGTTCCGGCGGTTTTGCTGGGTAATCTCGTTGGTCGTATTGACCTCGGTTTCCGTCGAGCCGGGCAGGATGGCGTTGACGGTGATGCCGTCGTTTCCGAGTTCGCGGGCAAGCGCCCGGGTCAAACCCACCAGCGCCGCCTTGCTGGTGATGTAGTGCGCCATGCTGATCGGCGGCGGCAATAGGACGGTGTCGGACGACAGGTTGATGATGCGGCCCCACCCGGCCTCCCGCATGGCCGCCACGGTCGCCTTCACGCAGTTGAACGCGCCGGTGACGTTGACCTTGAGCAGCCGCTCCCACTCGTCGTCTTCGAGTTCGTCGACGGGGACGCGCCGAATTCCCGTCAACAGCGCCGCGTTGTTGACCAGCACGTCGATGCGGCCGTACTCGTCGAGGACCTTCCCGGCCATCGCCCGCACCGAGGCGGGGTCGGCGACGTCGGTTTCGATCGCCAGGGCCTTGCCGCCGGCATCGGTGATTTCACGCTCGACGTTCCGCGCGTTGTCGCCATTGATCTCGGCGATGACCGCGACCGCGCCCTCATCGGCGAAGCCTTTCGCGAAAGCCCGCCCCAAGCCCTGGCCGCCGCCGGTCACGATCACGACACGTCCGTCCATGGGGAATCTCCTAGTTCGGCAGGATGGCGTTGATGATCATGGTGCGGCCTTCGGCGTTTTCGGCCCGGGCGTCCTCGAGGGCCCGCTTGAAGTCCTGGTAGCTCTCGGCCCGAACGCCCCGGGCGCCCAAAGGCGTCCCTAAATCCTCGAAGACCGGCGCCTCGATCTGGAAGCCGTAGGTCAAATCGGTCTCCTTCACCATGCCCTCCGAATAGTAGAGTTGGTGCCCCTTCAGCATCGCCTGATAGCCGTTGTTGTTCATGACGACGATTGTGATGGGAAGGCCGTAATCGCGTGACGCGCCAAGGGCCTGGGTGATCGGATTGTAGAGAAAGCTGCCGTCGCCGACGAACGCCACCACCGGCCGCTCGGGCGCGCCGAGCTTCAGCCCGAGCGCCACCCCGAGTCCCTGTCCCAGGCCGCCGACGGTCTGCTTGAAGAGGGAGTTGGGCCGGGTCACGGAGAGGTGGTTTCGCATCGTCGGGAAATGGGTGATGGTTTCGTCGACGAAAACCGTATCCGGCGGCATCACCTCTTCGACGGCCGCGCTGACGGAGATGGCGTTGAGGGCGCCGTCCTTGGCGGCGGCGTCCCGTTTGGCTTTCAGGTCCGACATGAATTCATCGTGGACGGCGGACCATTTGCCGCGCCGCGCTTTCTTGGTTGCCTCGTCCGGCCCGCCGTCATGGAGCATCCTCGTCGCCGCGCTCAATGTCGCCGCCAGGTCGCCTTCGAGGTAGGCGTCGGCATGCATGTCCTGATAGACCAGCCATTCCTTGTGAGGCTGCTCCCCGATGGCGACGATCTTGGCCGATGTCGGACAGTTGAACGGCGGATACCAGGGCGTCCGGGACCCCACCAGAAGGACGAGATCGGCTTCGGGCAGGTGCTCGTAGCTCTCGATGCCGAGCCACAATTCGTTGTCGGTCGGGAAGTTGCCGTAGGTCGCCGTGCGCCCGCCGATGACCGGGATGGCGGCCGCTTCGGCGAAGTCCGTCAGCGCCTCGAACGCGCCGGGAATCCGGCCGGCGAACTCGGTAATGATCACCGGGTTTCGCGCCTTGTTGATGTCGGCGATCAGTCCTTCCAGTTCGGCGCTGACCGCCTGTGTCAGGGAGGGGGGCGGCACCTGGGAGAGTTCGCGGTCCGGGACCCAGTCCTCGATCATGTATTCGAGCGGGACGTCGAGAAACACCGGGCCCTTGGGGGCACGCTGGGCCATTTCACCGGCGCGGACGATGCTCCGGTAAAGGGTCGGCGCGCTGGGCACCAGGCTGGACCATTTGACCGAGTTGGAGACCAGCCTGTCGATGCCGCCGGGGCTGACGCCGCCGTACCACTGCGCCTCCACCGTGAGGTCGGGATCGGCGCCGAGGGAGACGGATTCGCCGGCCAGCACCAGCATGGGCACTTCGGACTGCATGGCGGCGTGCATCCCCATGACGCCCTGAAGCGGACCGACGCCCGCATGCAGCATGACGGCCTGGGGCTCGCCGGTCATGAGGGTGTAGCCGGTCGCGATGTTGACCGCCAAATTCTCATGCCAAACCTGCATGTAGGTTGGGCCGGGAATGTTCTCGTGGCGCTGCCGCGTGAGCGCTTCCCAGACCGGCGACCATTCCGAACCCGGTGACGTGATCACATGCCGGATGCCGAGATTGCGGATGGCCTCGACGACGGCCTCGCCGCCGTCCCGCTTGTTGGCGCGCGTTACCATATGATTGCGTCCTCCCAAACGTCGGTACATCCGCCCCGCCCAATGTTGATCTGTTGTGTTGGCGGATTGGGCAAAGTCCAGGGTACCCGCTGCCCAAGGAACGGAAAAGTGCGAGTTCCCGATTCGGCGGCGGTTGTTCCGCCGGGAGATTTCATTCGCCGCCCATTGGAACCATAGAGAGTTGCGGGTCCGCCGCGGGAACGTAGACCTCGTCCAGGCCCAACTCCTTTCGGACGATGTTCGCGCCGCGTACCAGGGAAACCATTTTGAAGAACGCGTGAGCCCGGCTGCCCCCTTGGCGTCCAAATCCGCAATCGCTGGACAAAATCAGCCGTTCCGGCTCGATGAATTCGAGCGCCTTCCTGATGAGCGCGGCAACTTCTTCGGGCCGCTCGATTTGCAGTGTCCTGTGGCTGACGGCGCCGATGGCGATTTTCTTGTCCTTGGAGATCATCGAGCCATAGAGCTCGAAGTCTTGTCCATTGTTCGACGCGCCCTCCAAGGTCAGGACATCGACATCCAGCTGATCGAGATATGGCAGCGCCTGCTCATATGAAGCGTCGGCATCGAACATGCGCTGCGCGCCCGGCGATCCCCAGCAGGTATGGCACCACACTTCGGTTTTTTCCCGAAGGCCGGCAACCTCGATATTGAAGGCCTCCACATACGCGGAAGGGTCGATTTCCTGCCCCTCGACCTGACTGGACTGATGGATGGAGGGCTCCTCGATTTGAACGATGGGCGCGCCGGCATCGGCCAAGGCGTGATACTCGCTGTTGAAAGCCTCCGAAAGAGCCATCATCAGTTCCACGCGGTCGTCGTAGAAACCGTTTTGGACCATATGGCTGAGTAACTGAGCCGAAACCGAACCGATCTTTACGGGCTTGTCGGTGAAGGGAGCTACGGCTTTCCATGCCCGGTCCAACTGAAGCCGGGTCTTCCCGATTGGACCGTCGACCGTGGGCGTGAGCCGGGATTCGATGACTTCCCAAATAAAGTCGCCGGGCTCCTTACCCGCCATCGCGGCATATGGCTGAACCGAAACATCGGGATTCGAAATGCCATCGACCCTCTCGTGGGCATAGCTGACCCAGCTCCCGCCCGCGACATCGTCATCCAGGCGGGCATCCCCGTCGACGAAAATATCAATTCCGGCTTTTGTCTGCGCCGCGACATGACACGCAAGACAATCGAAATGCTGCTCCCGGTAAGCGGACTGTGAGAACCCTTTCGAGAGCGGCTGGCCTCTCAAATTCTCCGTATACCAGCTTGGCCGGGGCAGCGCCCCGGTCGTGGTGGTCTGCAATGCCTTGTCCTTGGTGACCGTAAACATGGTTGAACCTATTGCCGCCCAATCCTCGATATCCCGAATATCCAGCTTCTTGAATTATTTGACAACTTCATAATCCATGTAATTTCCATCCGACCTGTGGAGCGAGATGATTCAATTGGAAAGCGTATCCGCGTCTTGGAAGTCGTTTGCGCAACTCCCCTCACCCGGCGCTAACGCGCCACCCTCTCCCCCTCGAAGGGGGAGAGGGTGGCGGAGCCTTGGCCGTAGCTGGGTGAGGGGGTGCGCCCGGGCGGCAACGGAGTAGGCCGCCGCCCGGGATGTACGTCTGTCCGGTCTATTTCTTGCCGGGCGCGACGGTTTTCTTGAGGAACGCCAGGGCCGCGGGCGAGATGTTCTTATGGGTATCGAGGACCACCGCCGCCGCTTCCCCGGTGCGGAAGATCGGGATGTCGCGGAACTGCTTTGTCCACTCCGACTTGAACCCCGGATCATTGGGCACCGCGGCATGGGCCGCACGGAGCGCATCCATGGCCGCCTTCGGCGTGCCCTCCGGCGCGACCATGAAATAGGGCCAGGTCTCGTAGCTGGCGAGCCACTTATAGGCCTCCCAGGCCGCACCCGACGGCGCGCCGCCCTTGATGTCCTTGTAGGCATCGACGAAGTGCTTGATGTTCGCCGGATACCGGCCGGGCAGGCGGATCGGCTCGCCGGTTTTGGGATCGAACGGCGAATGGTAGTAGAGCGGCAGCGCCGTCCCGTCCTTCAGAATGGTGTCCCGGTAGAACGCGTGATACCCCGGATGGCCGGTGGTCAAGGCTTGGATCTCCTTGGAGCGGATCGCCGCGTTCATCTTCGGCTGTCCCCGGAATCCCGTGACGTGACGGTAGGTCACGCCGAGGGCGTCAAAGGACAACAGGTGAAGCATGTCCAACAGACGGCCCGGCCCGATGCCGCCGGTGACCACGTTGCTCGCCTTGGTCAAATCGCTGATGGCCTTGATGCCCGGCTTGGTGTCCGTCCGGATGATGCTGACGAAGGAACTGTTGCCGGTGCCGATGACCTCGAACTTGCCCGGGTCGTAGCGGACGCCGGGGGCGCCCGAGATGACGCTCGCGAACTGCAGCGGGCCCCACATGATGGTAAAGCCGTCCGGCTTCGCCTTCTCGGCCAGGAAATTATGGCCCTTGGTGCCGCCCGGAATGTTCCGGAGCACCATGTTCGGCTTTCCGGCGATGTGGTTCTTCATGTAATTGGTGAATGTCCGCGCCGACCGGGTGAGACCGCCGCCGGCCCCGGCCGGGACGACGACGTCGATCGTCTTCCCGCTGTAGAACTGGGCCTGCGCGGGCAGCGCCCACACCGCGGCGGCTGCCGCGGCCAAAATAGTGCTTCTGATCAATACCTTGCCGGAAATCATTGGATTCCTCCCTTGGTAGACGGTTTGTAACCCGTTGGCCGTTCTGAATTGTTGCTTCGCCCTGCCTGTGAGGCAGCGGCTCTTTCGCGGCCTAATTCAATGGTACGTGATTACGGCCGGCAATTCACCGGGATTTTGCCGGCCGGCGGGCGCCCGCCGATTCGGACGTCACGCGGTCTTGGCGTCGCCCGGGATGGTCGGATCGCTGCCCGCCGCGTAGGTCGCCTTTTTGCGCCACTCGATGACCGCCGTCTGGAACTGCGGGCGCCGCAGGATGCGCTCGTACCAGTCCCGGACATTCGGATAGGGACCGAAGTCGAAGCTGCCGGCCAGGAGAGTCGTGTAGGTGGGCGACCAGGAGATGTCCGCCAGCGTGTAGGCGTCGCCGACCATCCAGCCGCCGTCCCCAATCGCCTCCTCGATCTCGGCGAAGGTCTCGTTGAGCAGGCCGATGGCCGTATTCGCGTCCTCTTCGGTAAAGCTCCTGCCGTGGCTGTGTTTGGCATGGAACGCCGCGAGATCGGGATCGGTTTGCAGCTTGTCGTACAGCGCCTGTTCCTCGTCGGTCTTCGGCAGCAGCGCGGCGTTTATCTTGTAATATTGATAGGTCTTGATCGCCGGCAGGTGCAGGTCGCCGGACAGCTTGAGCCAGCGGTCGATCTCGGCTTGGCGGCCGGCGGGGACGTCCCGGAATCCGGGATCGGGAAACTTGTCCTCCAGATAGAGCATGATGTCGTTGGATTCGGTGACGACCGTGCCGTCATCCACCAGGGCCGGGACCACGCCTTTCGGGTTGATCCCGAAATATTCCTCCGAGATGTTTTCCTTCTTGCCCAGATCGATGTGATGGCTGGTCCACGGCAGTTCCTTTTCCTCCATCAGCAGCCGCACCCGGGCCGAGCAGTTCGAGCGGTTGGTGTGATAGAGGTGAAGACCCTTGAACCCGAGAACCGATGTGTTGGTTGGCGTGATGAAGACCATTTTGCTTCCCCCTTACATCTCGTCCGGATAGTGGGTGCGGCTGTAGACCGACGTCCGGAAGTCGTTGATCCCGAGTTCGGCCCGGATGTCCTTGGAATTCCTCAACATGGGCAGCTCGGACGGAATGCCGGTGCCGTTCGCCAACCGGTCATTCTTGGTGAAAGTCGCGGCGATGGCGGACGCGGCCGAAACCGCCTTCGGGCCCAGTGACTCGGCGACGTCGGCGCGGGCCTGATCCAGCGCCGGCCGGTCCGGTCCGATCGCCGCATCGGCGAAGGCCAGAAGCTCCCTGCCGCCTGGAACCCCGCTGTCCTGTGAGGGGTCGATCAGGGCATGCAGGTTGATGTCGAGACCGGTTTCGCGTCCACTCTCACGGAGGAACCAGGCATGGCCGGCGGTTCAGTAAAAGCACTCGTTGACGGCGGAAACCCGGCCCGCGATAAGCTCCACCTGGGACCGGCTGAACCCTTCGTGGTGCTGGTAATCCTTGATCATGATATTCTTCATCGGCAGGTACTGCGCCTCTTCCAGTTCCACCGCCTGACGGAACTCGTCCGGCACCAGGCTGACCGAGCGCAGGATATAGGGCCGGTAGCCCTCGCCGAAGATGGCCTTGGCCTCCTCGCCGCCTTCCGGGAGGTTGGGGACCGTCGGCACCCAGGCCAGCTCCTTCCTGGCGACGCCGGGCCGCGCGCCCGTGGCCTTGCCCTCCCGCGCGGCGGGCAGGGGGCGCAGCGGCACGCCGATGCCGCGGGCGAAGACATCCATGCAGGTCAGCCGCGAAACGATGCCGACGATTTCAACATACTCCTCGTCGCTCAGGCCGCCTGACCTCGCGCTCTCGTAGGCCTGTTGGTCGAAATCCTGCGGCGAGACCGCGAGATGCCGGATCATCTCGCGGGCGGCCTTGGGCAACTCGACATCGCTCTCCGGTCCGGCGCCGTCATGTTTTTCCTGAACGCCCGCCTCGTAGCAGGCCTCGCGAACTTCGCGCGCGACCGCCAGGCGCAGCGCGGCGCCTCCCCAGGTGCCGGGATCGGCGAGGTGATCCAACTGCGCCGCGTGGACCTCGTCGATCTCGGCCCGGACCGGATATTCGGAATCTGCGTAGAGTGTCATTTTCGAAGTTCTCCCCTAAAGCCGCCCGCCTTGAGGCCGGATCCGGCACTCAGCATGGGGCCCCGTGTCCGGCACGCCATCCAAAATTTTCGAATGTCCACCCTGTGGAAGGCAAGTCATGCCGGGGCCCTCTACCGGACGGACATCCCGAACCGGCCTATGGTCTCCGCGGTCTCGAATTTCGAGAAGAATTCCGCGACGTCGGCCGGCTCGCCGTCGAGGGATACGTCTCCCGTCTTGATGCCGTCCTCGAAGCTCACCGATCCGCCGGCCCACTTGCTGAGGAACGCCCGCTCGAAGGTCAGCGTCGCATCGCGCGCGTCCGGCAATCGGTCGTGGAACTGGCAGACGCCGCGCCGGATTTCCAGGCCGCACGCTTCGCCGGTGTCCGACGAGACGAAACCCAGGGTCAGGCGGGTGTCGAACGCGTCTTCGGCCCTCAGTTTGCAGCACATCATCTCCAGCAGGCCGCCGGTCGGATAATTGCGGGCCTGGTTGGACTGGATGGCGTGTCCGCCCTTCTGGGCGCCCAGCTTGTCCTCGAGCTCGATCGCCTGGCACAGGCCCCAGTTGCGCCAGGTGGAGTTCTTCTGCCCGTAGGCCCAGCCGCGGAGCGCGTCGGCCTTCAGCTCGCGCGCCTCCGTGTCCCCGAGGTCGCTCCGGACCAGCCAGGTCAGGATGTCCGCCGCCCAGCGGTAATCTTCCGCGTCCAGGGCTTCGGTCGCCTGCGCGATGACGCTGTCCCGCCCGCCCATGGCCTGGACGTAGCGCGCGGCCCGTTCCCGCCACGGGTGCGGGTCGAGTTCCACCGCGTCGCCCTGAAACCAGCCCACATAGCCGGCGTAAACGCTGCGCACCGAGTGCTTGTAGCTGCCGTAGAATTCGCCGAGCCAGGGGTGCGACTTCAGGTGGTCCGGCATGGTGACCTTGTCGGCGAGTTCGTCCCAGGTGTAGCCCTGGTTGATCCACCGGACGCACTGGTCGTGGAGATATTGAATCGCGTCGCGGTAGGCGGTGAGCACATCCTCGACGTTTTCCGCGCCCTCGACGGTCGGTCCATGGTGCGGAATCAGCGTCTCGGCCTTGAGGGCGCGCAGCGTGTCCAGTCCCTTGGCCCAGATCATCGGGTTGCGGAACTGGGTGCCCCGCAGGGCGTAGACGTTGGGGAACGTCATGCCCTGAACGGCATCCGCCGAGATCAGCACCTTTTCCTCCGGCAGCCAGACGACGCACTGGTCGTCGGTTTCGCTCGGCACGTGAATGACCTGCAGCCTGATTCCGGCGAGATCCAGGTCGAACCTGTCGCTGAATGTGGTGGTCGGCTCGATGAACCCGGATTTGCCGCGGCGGGGCGGGGCGCCGATGGCGCTGCCGTAACCGCCGGTTTCGCCGTAATCGAGATGGGCGCCGAACTGAAACGGCCCGCGCCGCGTCCGGATCGGGGCGAGCAGGCCCCAGTCCCGCAGCATGGCGCCGGTCAGCTCCTCGTGGGCGATGAGGTCCACCTTGCCGCCGCGGATGTCCTCTTCGGCCACGAAACTGAAGATGCCGCTGACGTGATCGCCGTGATTGTGGGTCAGGATCACCGCCTTGATGGGCTTGTCGGTGATTTCCCTGAAGGCGGCCGCCGCCTCGTCGCCCGGCAACTCGCCGCTCAGGGTGTCGACGAGGATGACGCCGTCGGTCCCCTCGATCATGGTGCAGTTGGAGCCGGTGTAGCAGTAGGCCGTGTGGATATTGCCGCGGGTGGTCAGGATTTTCGGTTGCTGATAGAGCGCCATCTGCGCTGCAAGCTCGGGATTCACCGAGGGCTCGATCCGGGGGCGGGGCATGGCTGTTCCTCTGGCGGTTCCTTGGGAGTTAATTTTTACTAATCCATCACCCGTCAAATTATCCGAATTTAAAAAGCGCGATAAGCGATTGTTTCTAACCGGATAGTTTAGAAAACCTGATGCAAACGGACCCGGCCGGAGCCTACTCCCGGTACTTGTTTTTCACCGCGAAGCCGGACGGCTCGGCGGGGCGCGGATCGCGAACCCAGATTTCGCGGTCCGGGTGAAGCCCGCCGCCCCGGGTCGCCGGAACCGCCGAGCGCCGCGCCCGGTGCAGCAACCGGGTATCGGCGGTGCCGCAGTTGGGGTGCACGCCGCCGTTGCCGGCGACGGCCTCGTCCCAGGCGGCCTTGCGCGCCTTGAGCGCCCGGGCGTCGTCCAGCGCCGGGCAGTTGATCTCGTTGGCATCGAGGTCGACGACGATCTCGTCGCCGTCCTCGATCAGCGCGATGGGTCCGCCGGCCGCCGCCTCGGGCCCCACATGGCCGATGACCAGCCCCACCGACCCGCCGGAGAACCGGGCATCGGTCATCAGCGCGACGACGATGCCGCGCTCGCGGCAGAGCGCGGTGATCCGCGACGTCGGGTCGAGCATTTCCGGCATTCCCGGCGCGCCGCTCGGCCCTTCGTAGCGCACGACGATCATGTCGAGGTTTTGGAATTCGTCCGGCGTCTCGTCGAGGGCCTTCAGCAGGCCGGCCTCGCCCTCGAACACCCGGGCCCGGCCGCGGAACAGATTGTCCTCGAGGCCGCCCTCGACCCCGGCGAGCTTGAGAATGGCGGAATAGTCGGGCGACAGGTTGCCGCCCAGCATCCGGAGGCCGCCCGTCGGCTTGAACGGGTCGCTCACCGGAAAGATCACCTCGCCGTCGGGCGCGGGCGGGTCCAGATGGGCGATCTGTTCGGCGAGCGTTTGCCCGGTGCAGGTCATCATTTCGCCGTTCAGCAGGCCGGCGTCGAGCAGTTCGCGGACGATCACCTGAACCCCGCCGACCCGGTCGATGTCGAGCATGGAATAGGCGCCGTAGGGCCGGGCGTTGGTCAGCACCGGCACCACGTCGCGGGACAGGGTATTGAACTCGTCCGGCGTCATCACGTCCCGCCAGAAATCCCCGTAGCCCGCTGCGCGGGCGATCTCGGGGGTGTGCAGCACCACGTTGGTCGAGCCGCCGACGGCCATGGCGACGATGACCGCGTTGCGGATCGAGTCGCGCTTGACGATGTCCCGGGGGCGCAGCCCGGCCGCCATCATGTTCGCCAGATGCTCGACCAGCTCGGCCGGAAACTCGTTCAGGCGGCGCGGATCGTCGGACGCCGGGGCGACCATGTGCAGGGGCTGCAGCCCGACGACGCCGATGAAGGTCTGCATGGTGTTGTAGGTGAACATGCCGCCGCAGCTGCCGATGCCGGGGCAGGCGTGGCAGGCGATCTGGTGCCGGTATTCGGGGTCCGGATGCCCGGCGGCCTGGTAGGCGCTGACGATGTCGAGGGGCTCGCCGGTCCGCGGGTCCTTGCCGGGTCGGATGGTGCCGTCGGACATGATGATGGCCGGCTCGTTGTGCTCGAGAACGGCGGCCAGCGTGCCCACCGGCGGCTTGTCGCAGGCGACCACGGCGATGGTGCCGGCAAGGCCGGTGGCCTCCAGGTGCTCGCAGAGGGAATCGTTGGTGATCTCGCGGCCGATCAGCGAATAGCGCATTTCGGCCGTGCCGTTGCGGATGCCGTCGGACGTGGCGATGGTGTATTCGGGCTGGACGAGCCGGTACTTCAATTCGCCCTCGGCGGCCCCGATCCGGCCGAGCAGGCGGTCGTGGATTGCCCGGACCTTGGGCTCGACGCCGATGTAGCACTGGCTGTCGCCCTTGGTCCCGACGACGCCGACCGAAGGCTCGTGGATCAGGGAGGGGTCCGTGCCGAGCTCGTTGGCGAGGCCGATGGATTGCGCCGAACGCCCGGGATGGCGGTCGATCAGGACGGCATTGGATTTAGGCATGGCAGCTTCCCCGGAGACTGAACGCGCCGCAACGCCGCGGCGGGCCGCTCTCTTCTATTCCACGGCACCCCCCGAATCCAGCCCTAGCCGACTTTCGGGCGGCGCCGGCCGGTGTTGGAAAATATTTCCAACGAAAATTTCGAATCAGGCCCGATCGCGTGGGCCGTAATGGACATTCATGGACATTCATGGACATTAATAGACATTTGATGACTTGGTTAAATTCCAATTCGGCGCCTTTGCGCGCTTTTTTGTGCGCGGGAATCCCTGTGCCGAGACCCGCGGACGATGCGTCCCTATCAATGTGTGCGATTTGCCGCCGGAGTCCACCCCTCACCCTCATCTCTTTTGACCCCCTCACCCTGACCCTCTCCCCCTGGCCTACTCCGCCGAAGTAGCCTTCGGCTACGAAGGCTGGAAAGAAGGGGGAGAGGGGACTACTCCCTAACCCTCGCCCCCCTCCGGGGGGAGGGGGGCCGGCCCGCCGCCTGGTCGCCGATTTCGCCATGCCCGCCTCCTGCCGACTCGCGTCTCCGTCCACGCGCCCATGGTAGTCCGCCCGGGCGAGGGGGCCAAAGGCTTGGAGTTCAATCGCCCCGTTTGGCTTGGGGCCTCCCGGGGACCGAAGCGGGGTGACGTAAAAATTTATGTGTCAGTTGGGAATGGGGTACTCCCTGTGGTTTACGACAACCGCAAGAAGGAGCACCCCGATGCCACAGCAAGCTGTAACGATTGAGAACCTACCACAAGCCTTTGAGGTGGTGAAGGAGATGCAAGCAGGCGGATTGGACTGGGGCGAGGGTTATCGCCCGCTTGGCCGCCAGGCGCTGGCCGAGATCATCGAGGGCCGGATGGCCGAGGCGGTGGATCGCTGGCTCGACGGCCTCGATGGCAGCGCTATGCGCGACCGGCGCAACGGCACCTACCGGCGCCGCCTGCTCAGCGAGCTCGGCGACATCGAGCTCAACGTGCCGCGCACCCGGCACTTCTGCCCGACCGAGGTTCTGAAGAGCTACGCAAGGCGCGCTCCAGAGATCGACCGCGCCATCCTGGCCGGCTTCGTGCTGGGGCTCTCGACCCGCAAGGTCGGCGAGGTCCTGCTTGCCCTGCTCGGGCGTCCGGTCTCGGCCGCGACGGTGAGCCGGGTCGCCAAGACCCTCGATCTGTCGGTCGCCGCATTCCACCGCCGGCCGCTGAAGAACGCCTACAAGGCGCTGATGCTCGACGGCGTGGTGCTGGCCTGCAAGACCGGCGCCGGCGCGCTCAGGAGGCCGGTCCTGGTGGCGCTGGGCATACGGCACGACGGCAAGAAGGAGATTATCGACTTCCAACTCGCCGCCAGCGAGAGCGCCGCGGAGTGGGAGCGCTTCCTCACCGCGTTGCACCGCCGCGGCCTCACCGGCGAGGGCCTTGAGATGATCTGCGTTGATGGCGGCCAAGGCCTGCTCGCCGCCTTGCCGATCGTCTATCACGGCATCCCCGTTCAGAGGTGCTGGGCGCACAAAATCAGGAACATCCTCAACAAGGTCCGCGTAGCCGACCAGCAGGCCGTCAAGGCCGACGTCCACGCCGTCATGAATGCCCCCAACCGCCGCAAGGCCGAGACCGCCGCCCGCCGCTTCGCCGACGCCTGGGAAGATACCTACCCCAAGGCCGTCGCCTGCCTGCGCAACGACCTCGACGACCTGCTCACCTGCTTCCGCTACAAGGACCTCGCCGAGCGAAAGCAGGTCAGGACCACCAATGCCATCGAACGGAGGTTCCGCGAGGTTCGCAGACGAACCCGGCCCATGGGAACCTTCCAGGATAAAACCTCAATGGACCGCATCCTCTTCGCGGTCTTCATTCACGAAAACAAGTCTCAGGGAATCAGTACCCCAGTCTCCCTGACACATAACTCTTGACGTTACCCCGAAGCGGACCATGGTTAACAATCGTCGCCGGCCCGTGCTATGATCCCGCAAAGGGCAAATGTGCTCCAAAATCAAGAAGGGCCGGAGGCCTCGAAACAACGGAAGTGAGCCGAGAGCTCACAGGGGAGGAATAAAATGACCGTACGACACACCATTTGTGTGTCGCTGGCGGGATTGTTGGCGGGCGCCATGTTGGCTCCCGTGCCCGCGACAGCGGCGAACTTCTACGACGGCAAAACCGTTACCGTAATCAATGGCTATGACGCGGGGAGCGGCGCCGACACCATTACACGTATCTTCACCAGGCACTGGGAGAAGCAACTCAAAGGGGTTTCTTCGATGATCGTCCGAAACATGACCGGCGCGGGCGGCGCGAAGGCTCTCAACTTCATTTACGAAAGCGCAAGGCCGGACGGGTTTACGATCGCCTTTCAGCCGTGGAACCCCATCGGTTTTCTGACCAAGGCGCCCGGTTCCCGGGCCGACTATACGAAGATGCCTCTCATCGGCGGCGGATCAGTCGCCAAAATCGCCTACGCCTCGGCGAAGACGATTAAGGAGCCCGCGGATTTTCTCAAAAAGCGCATCAAGCTGGCGGGCAGCCATCCGACCGCCAACTTGGACCTGATCAGCAGATCGGCGCTCGAGGTCATGGGCGTAAACTATAGCTATGTCTCCGGCTACAATTCGAGCTCGAAGAGTTCCCTCGACGTCGAGCGGGGAGAAATTGATCTGGATACCGCCTCCGGACCGTTCTTTGCCCGTCGCGTGCAGCCGGCCCTTTGGAAGAAGGGCGTGGTGGTCATTCCCTGGTATTACCCGACGGTGCTTGCCGACGGTACCATCCGTAAAATCAAGTACCTGGAAGATCTGGGCATTCCGAGCTTCGACGCCGTCTACCGGCAGTTGAAGGGCAAGGATCCGTCCGGCCCCGAATGGGAACTGTTCAAATTCATGCAGATTTTGACCGGAAACATGCTGTTCGCGGCATTCGCGCCTCCGGGCACGCCGGACGCGGCATTGGCCGAACTGAGGACGGCCTTCACCGCGACCACCAAGGATTCGGCCTATCTGAAAGACGCCGCGAAATTCGGAGAAATTCAGTTCGCCACCGTCGAGGAGGGCTTGGGCGTTATCGATTCGCTGCGCAATACAAGCCCGGCGATCCTCAAGGCGGTGAACGATTTCATCGCGTCGGCGGAACGCTAGGTCTGAATCACCGCGCGCGCCCCTCACTTTGTCCTTCTCCCCCTTTCAGGGGGCGAGGGTAAGGGAGCGGTCCCCTCTCCCCCTTCTTGAGGGGGAGAGGGTCAGGGTGAGGGGGTCACCGCTACGCGTGGCTGGCCCGGCCATGACTTACTCCATTTTGGCCGCACGCCGGCCTCGGCCGGACGACTTTATCAGCGGTATCGGCCCAAAGGGGCTAATATGAATTCGGCTTCGAATGGATTGCCGCGGGGCGAACGTCGTCCAAGGCAGACTTGATTCATCGGGGAGATCGAGGTGACGGAAGAGCATAAGGCGCAAACGCCGGATAATGCCTTCAAGATAGGCTTGTTCGCGGCCAACTGTTCCGGGGGAATTGCCGCGACCAACGTAAAGGAGAGGTGGCGGCCGACATGGCAGAATAATCTCGAATTGGCCCAGATGGCGGACAGAGCCGGTTTGGAGTTCATGCTGCCGTTGGGCCGATGGGCCGGTTACGGGGGAGAGCACGACCACAACGGTTATTCGTACGAAACGCTCATCTGGGCGGCGGGTCTGCTGGCCGCGACCAAAAGGATAATGGCGTTTTCGACGCTCCACGTCGCCATGATCAATCCGGTCTTCGCGGCCAAACAGATGGTAACCGCGGATCATATCGGCGCCGGCCGGTTCGGCCTCAATATCGTTTGCGGATGGAATGCCAAGGAGTTCGGCATGATGGGCATTCCGCTCGATGAGCATGACCGGCGCTATGAGCTTGGACAGGAGTGGCTGGATATCGTCGGCAAAGTCTGGCGGGAGAACGATCCTTTCGATTTTGACGGAACGTTTTTCCGGTTGACCGGCGTTGAGGCCAATCCGAAGCCGGTCTCCCAGCCAAGACCCCTCGTCATGAATGCCGGTCAGTCGGGTCCCGGACTGGATTTCGCCGTTCGAAACGCGGATTACCTGTTTCGGGCCATTCAGAGCCTGGATACCGCGAAGGCCGAGACCGATCGGGTCAAGGCCCGGTCAAAGGCGTTGGGCCGAAACGTCGGTGTTTTTACCAATGCCTATTGCGTGTGCCGTCCAACGGTCAGCGAAGCCGAGGAATTTCATCATTATTATGTCGTCGAGAACGCCAACGAAGAAGCGGTTGAAAGCATGTATGTCGGGCGGGGCATCAGAGACAATCCGGAACTCTCCGATGACGTGAAAGCCGATATTCGCCTGAGAATGGCGGGAGGCAACAGCGCCTATCCGCTTATCGGCGATCCGGATACCATAACCGGGAAAATACGAATGCTGAGCGAAGCAGGCTTTGCCGGAATTGCCATGGGTCTGGTGAATTATCTCGACGAGTTCCCCTATTTTCGCGATGAAGTCCTGCCCCGGCTCGAGCGAACGGGTTTGCGCCGAACGGAACCGGAAGCGTAACCGCAACTGCGGAGGACACCGCCATGGAGATGGAAAACCGGGAATTCCCCCTGGGCTGGCGGGCGAAAATCGGCGTCATCACGCCCACCGAGAATACGGTTACCGAACCGGAATTAAACGCCATGAAACCGCCCGGCGTGACCGTTCATTTCACCCGTATGCCGATCCATTTTCATCCCGAAGAGGATGACTATGCGAGCCTGATGGATGACCTGGAGGTGCGCCTGCTGGAACTTCGCGACTGCGCGGTCGATACGGTCGCCTACAATTGCACCGTCGGTTCCATGGCGTGTCCGTCCGATCTTCTCATCGGCAAATTGGAGGAGACGTCCGGCGTGAATGCGGTCACGACGGCGGGAGCCATCCTTGCGGCGCTGAATGCATTGGGTGTTTCGCGAATCGCGTTGGCGACCCCCTATTCCCGGGCGACCAACGAACACGAAAAGGCATATCTCGACGGCCATGGCATCGAAGTGGTGGGCATGATCGGGATGGACTTCGATGAAACGGGCGCCGCCCTGGGCCGGCAATTCGGCGCCGTTCCTCCCAAAAGAATATTCGAACACGCGCTTTCCGCCGATCGCCCCGAGGCGGAAGCGATTTTGATCAGCTGCGCCAATTTCGGCTCGGCGGGCGTTGTCGCGGCGTTGGAAAGCAAACTCGAAAAGCCGGTGATAACCAGCAACATCGTCACTTTATGGGCCGGATTGCGCGCCGCCGGCGTCAATGAACCCATTCAGGGATTTGGCAGTCTATTGTCGGACAAATAACACGGGTTTCGATTTGCGCGGATAGGGTATTCGCCCGACAGCCGCCGCCTCCGGCCGGGATCGGTTCAGGCGGCCATTTGCCAAACGCCGACCCCCGCCTTGACCCGCGCTGCCCCCGTACTGCTTCAACAAAGCACCGCCCTACGGACACTACTGATATGTTGAGGGGGCGGTGATTTACGTATCGGTCGGAGCCATGCAGAAGCGGGGGAACGGGCGGATTTCGAAACGGCCGAACGGTCCGGTTACGAGATGGGAACCATGACGTTCGCGCCATAGGCATCCCTGTCCCGAAGGCGGGAATACCACGCTTCGACATTCGGCAAACCGGGCCGCTCGATGGGCAGCGACATGTAGCGGTAGGTTCCCGCACCGATGGGGATGTCGCCCATGGTGAGCCGTTCGCCCAGGACATAGTCCCGGTTCGCAAGGTGGGCGTCGAGAATCCGAAAATGACCGGCCAGGTTGTCGACGTGTTTTCCAATGGCCGCCATGTCACGCCGATGCTCGGGCGTGCGTATGAGCCCCCAGAATGTCGGGGTCATGTCCACCCATACATCCGTCGATTGCCATTCCATCCAGCGGTCCGCCTCCGCCCGCTGGGCGGGATCGGCCGGCCATAGCCCTCCGCCGTACTTGGCCGCGAGATAGCGGACGATGGCGTTGGATTGGGTCAGGACCGCGTCACCGTCAATCAGGGTGGGCACGCGGCGGGTCGGGTTGAGGCTCTCGTAGTTTTCGACGGCCACGGCGCCGACGACACCGTCCTTGTCCAGCCACTCGAAGTCGAGCGACAACTCGCCGAGTGTCCAGGCGACTTTCTGCACATTGATCGACGTATTGCGGCCGTAGAGGGTGATCATGAGGGCGGCGCGGCCACCGGATTCTCCAGCGTGCCGACGCCGTCGACCGTCACCGCGACCACGTCGCCCGGCTTCATGTAGACCGGCGGATCCTGGCCGTGGCCCACACCGGCCGGCGTTCCCGTCGAAATCACGTCCCCCGGCTCGAAGGGATACCACTGGGCATAGTGGGCGACGATCTCCGGAATGCCCCATATCAGGTCGGACGTGCGGGCATCCTGCATGACCTTCCCGTTGAGGGCCGTCTGCATTCTCACCGCGTGGGGGTCGGGCACTTCGTCCATCGTCGCGACCACGGGGCCAAGCGGACAAAAGGTCGGGAACTGCTTGCCCAGCCGGTTGGTTTCCTTGTCGCCCGTGGCGTGCATCTCGGCGACCCAATCCCGGGCCGAGATGTCGTTGATGATCGTGTAGCCGGCGACGTAGTCCATCGCCTCGCCGGGCGAGACATTGTGGCAGGGCCTCCCGATGACCACCGAAAACTCGCCCTCGAAGTCGACCATGTCCGGATGGCTCGCCGGCAGGACGATGGGGGCGCCGGGGCCGATCACGGAATTGGTGTTCTTGATGAAACCTGTCGGGACGGTTTCGGGCTTGGCGTCAGACCCCCTCATTTCATCCCGATGAGACCGGTATGCCCGGGCGTGGGAGAGAACGATCCCCGGCCGCGGCACCGGCGCCATCAGCTCCGTCTCCGAACGGCCGGTGACGGCGCCGCTTTCCCGCAGGCGGTCCGGCCCGGATTCCAGCCCGTTCGCCACGGCATCGATCAGGCGCTCAGCCAATTCCAGCGTTTCCGGGCCCCCGGCAAGGATCGCCGCCACGGAGGAGGGCGGCGGCGCGGACGGGTCCACATGTTTGGCCGCCTCTGTGAGGTTCACGACCTGCCCGTCTATCAGGGCGCCGGGCGTTCCGCCGCCGGCAGTCTTTATTGTCACCAGTTTCATGTTCAGATCTTTCAGGTCGGAATTTTGTCGCCTCGGGTGAATTTGTCGTCGTAGGACATTCCCTCGGACACGTACTGGAACTCCCACCAATTGTCGTCGAGATCCCTGAAATAGAATTGATAATTGCCATGGGTTTCCATCGGTGTGGTGATTTTTCCGATGCCGTATTTTTCCTTGAAGTCATGGCAGCGCGCATGGGCCCGGTCGACTTCCTCGGGCGAAGCCAGATCCAGGCCCCAATGATTGAGAATGCGGTTGCCTTTCGCCTTGTCGCCGACGCCCATGCACACCACGGCCCAGTCGCTGCCGGGGAAGCGGAGCAGCATGGCGACATCGGCGTGCCGGACGGTCTCCAGCCCCAGGAATTCCTCGTAGAACTTCCGGCTCTCGGACAGATCGCGGCATTCCAAGGTGCCGTGCGAAAACTTGAGGGGCCGGTTGTGGACCGTTCCTCCGGTTCGGTCGGCGGTGGACATCGTACCGTCGGGTGCCATGGCTGAATTCTCCTTCACCTGATATGGGTACAACGATAGCAGAGGAAGACAGCGCCCGCAATAAATTATGAACAAGTTCATAATTTATTGTCATTTTAGTCAGCTGTGGGAAATTTGAACTTGATCCCAACCGGCATCACCGGTATTGCTGCAGGGCACCTAGTGATCGGGCGGCTAAACACGCCGAGAAACAATGAACGCAGGATCAGGCGCGAACGCCCTCAGAGCGGCCCCAAGCCGTCGAGAGCGAAACAAGCAGGAAACGCTGGAGCGGATAAAGGCAGCCGCCGAAGCGGTCTTTGTTGAGAAGGGCTTCGACGACGCTTCCATTCGTGAGATCGCCGCCCGCGCCGAGGTCGGTGTCGGGACGGTGTTCAATTATGCTGCGGACAAGCGTGACCTGCTGTTTCTGGTGGTCAACGAGAAGCTGGAGGCGACGAACCGGAATGCATTCCGGGACGTGCCGGAGACATTGCCCGTGGTCGAGCAGATCCTGATCGTATTCCGTTATTATTATCTGTTCTACGCCGAAAATATAGAAATTGGCCGGTATATGTTGCAAGAATCGACATTGTTCGGCGCGGGTCAACAAGGCCAGCGTTTTCAGGAACACCGCCTTCAGATCGCCGAACATATGACCGCGCTCATCCAGCGGGCGCAGGACCGTGGCCGGATCGCGGCAGGCGAAGACCCGGCGCTGGTCGCGGAGCTTGTTCTGTCGATCCTCGGCCGCCAGGTCCTTATTTGGCTGCGCAACGACAAACCCAAAGTCGAAACCGGGCTCATCCCCTTGCGTGACCTGTTATCGCTTATGGTGAGAGGCGCCGGCTAGATCGGGTCATGTTTTGACGGAACCACGGTGCGGTTTCGTCAAAACATGTGAATCCGATCTATTTCAATAGTGTAGAGCCGATCATGGTTTGTCGGCATCGCAAAGTGATTCCGACAAACCATGATCGGCTCTGGCCCGAACCTCGGGCGTTCGCTTTGTTTTCCCGTCCAACCTGCCCCGGGGGCAAGTTTGTCCTTGACTCAAAATATGAACAGGTTCATATATGAACAGGTTCATATAATAAGAAAATTCTCGAATTTCGGAGGTAATCATGGTTTCATACTCAGCGCATATTGCCGCACTGCGGTCTTGGTTTCGGCGGGCCTTCGTCGTGTCCGGTTCGGCAGCGGCACTGGCGGCTGCCGGTACCGGTACCGCGTTTGCCGGCGACTACTATGCCGGCCGGACCATCACGCTGCTGGTCGGTCTCGGCGGCGGCGCCGGCGGCACGCAAGTTGCCCGGGTGATCGCCAAGCACCTCGGCAAACATATTCCCGGGAACCCGACGGTCGTTGTCAGGAACATGCCCGGCGCCGGAACTTTCAAGGCCCAGAACTTTGTCATGGGCAAGGCGCCCAAGGACGGCACGACGGTTTACTACGGTCCATGGAACGGCGTTGCGCAAATTCTCAACTCCCCGGGGATGCGGTTCAAATACGAGGACGCGACGCCCCTCGGCGGTATTCAACTCCCGGGACTGTATCAGTGGTCGGTGCGCGGCCGTGTTCCCGGCGACGATCCGGCGCGGATCAAGGAGATGAACGCTGTGCGCATGGGCGGCACGGCCTTGAGCGGGAGCCGCAGCCTGATCGGGGCGCTTGGCCTCGATCTTCTCGGCGCCAATTTCAGGTTCGTCGGCGGTTACCGCGGTACAGGTAAGCTCAAGGCGGCGATCCTGGGAAATGAACTCGATCTGACCATGGGCGCCATCCACCAGTACAACTCGCAAATCAAGGGCTCTGTTGAGGGCGCGACGGCCCTTTGGCATGTACCGCTCGTCGGCAAGAACGGCGGGTTCATCGATAATCCCAATGCCGGCGGCGTACCGTCGCTCGCCGCCGTTTACAAAAAGGTGTCCGGCAAGGATCCGGGCGGGATAAAGTGGAAAGCCGTGGGCCAGCTCGTTCAGTTCGGGGAGGAGATGCCCCACGCCATGTTCGGACCCAAGGAAATGAACGCCGAGGCCGCGCGCTCCTTCAGCGCTTCCGTCGTTCCAGCCCTGACAAGTCAGGCTTTCCGTGATGAGTCGATGAAACGGTTCTTCACGGCACTTAAGCCGAAGTCGGCCAAGGAAGCAGGCGAATTCTTCGGTCTGCCCGGCGCGACGCCTCCCGATGTGAAGGCGTTCCTGAAGGAATTCATCGCAGCCAACGGCAAATAGACCCGGATCGTTTCGTCGCAACGCCGGAGCCTTCCAAGACCCGCGAGCCGGTCCGTTTCGACAAAGAGACGGACCGGCCTTCTTTCCTCTCGTTGAGATAATTCGCCGACATTCCATATCTTGTGGACGGCGCATCTGAATCTCGTCAAATATCGAGCATCCGCCTTCGGCCAAAGGCCGCCCCCCGCCTTGACCCACGCTCCTGCCGTACTGCCTCGATGGTTCACCGCCATACGGACACTTCCGGGGCGGTGATTTACGTTTGGGGCGGAGCCGTGCAGAATCGCGGGAACGGGCGGATTTCGGAATGCCGAAAATGGCAGTCAACGGCCGCAAAGTAGAGACGGGAAAAAGGGAACCATGAGCGATAGGAAACTGCACTTGGGCGCCTTCATGCGGCCGGTCACCATCCACACCGGGGCGTGGCGCTATCCGGGCGCCCGGGCCGACGCCAATTTCAATTTCGAGGTCATCCGCGCCATGGCGCGGAAGCTGGAGGAGGGGAGGTTCGACGCCTTCTTCATGGCCGATCACCTGGCCGTCCTCAACATGCCCATGGAGGCGCTCAAGCGGTCGGGCACGGTCACCTCGTTCGAGCCCATGACGCTCTTGCCGGCGCTCGCCATGGTGACCGAGCATCTGGGCCTCGTGGCCACCGGGTCGACCACCTACGACGAGCCGTTCCACGTCGCCCGGTGGTTCTCGTCGCTGGATCACATCTCCGGCGGGCGGGCCGGGTGGAACGTGGTGACCACCGCCAACCCGGACGCGTCGAGGAATTTCGGCCGCGAGGACCACATGGACCACGCCGAGCGCTACAAGCGGGCGCGGGAGTTCTACGACGTGGTCACCGGGCTCTGGGATTCGTGGGCCGACGATGCGTTCGTCCGCGACCAGGAAAGCGGCATCTTCTTCGATCCCGAAAAGCTCCACGTGCTGGACCACCGCGGGGACTACCTCTCGGTCCGGGGGCCGCTCAACATCGGCCGCCCGGTGCAGGGCTGGCCGGTGATCGTCCAGGCGGGCTCCTCCAACGACGGGCGGCAACTGGCGGCGGAGACGGCGGAAGCCTTGTTCACCTCCCACACGGACCTCGCCGCCGGGCAGTCGTTCTACGCCGACATCAAGGGGCGGATGGCCGAGGCGGGGCGCGACCCGGACGGCATCCGCATCCTCCCCGCCTGTCTGGTGATCCTCGGGGACGATTTGGCGGAGGCCAGGGCCAAGCGGGCCAGGCTCGACAGCCTCGTCCACGCCGAGAGCGCCATCGCGTCGCTGTCCATCGCCATCGGTACGGACGCCGCCCGGTTCGATCCCGATGCGCCGCTGCCCTCCGATATCCCCGAGAGCAACGCCAGCAAGTCGGGCCGCGAGCGGGCCCTCCGCATGACCGAGGCCGAAGGGCTCACGGTCCGCCAGCTTGCCCAGCGCCTCGGCGGGTTCTCCGGGCTCTGCCTGATGGGCTCGACCGAAACGGTCGCCGGCCAGATGGAGGAGTGGCTGGAAACAAGGGGCAGCGACGGGTTCACCATCATGTTCCCCTACGTGCCGGGCGGGGTCGACGAATTCGTCGACCGGCTGGTCCCGGTTCTCCAGGACCGGGGACTGTTCCGGACCGAGTACGAGGGCGCGACGTTGCGGGAAAATCTCGGCCTGCCCCGGCCCGAAAACCGGTTCTTCAATGGGTCATAATGGCCGGCCGGATGCGTTTCCCCCCTCACCCAGCTACGGCTAGGCTCAACTATCGTTTCGCCAAGCCTCCGCATCCCTCTCCCCCCAAGGGGGCGAGGGTTAGAGTAGTCCCCTCTCCCCCTTCTTCAGGGGGAGAGGGTCAGGGTGAGGGGGTCATAAGATTATGAGAGCGAGGGGGTGCGCCGACGCGGCGGAATGGGAGCAGAGAATGCCTGACCACACGATAGCCGAAACCGAAAACCGGTCGCGCGAATTCGATCCGGTGGAGGACGATTTCGACGAGTTCCATTTCCCGCGCCCGGAAGAGACGGATTTCGCGGCGCTCGCCGAACGGGAGATTTCCCGCCGGGGATTCATGGGGGGCGCGGCCGCCGCCGGGGCCGCCGCGTTCGTCGCCGCCACGGCGGCGGCGCCCATCGCCGCCCTCGCCAAATCCGACCGCTTCGGCTTCGAGCCCATCGCCGCCAACACGCTCGACACGGTCACCGTGCCGGAAGGCCATAGCTGGCACGTGGTGGCCCGCTGGGGCGATCCCCTGTGGTCCCGGGGCGCCGAGTTCGACCACGCCACCAGGGGCACCGGCGAAAGCCAGGAGCTGGCCTTCGGCGACAACACCGACGGCATGGAACTGTTCACCGCCGGCGGCCGCTCGATCCTCGCGGTCAACAACGAGTATGTGAACTACAAGCTGTTCTTCGCGCAGGGGAACAAGGCCGCGGGCCCCGACGACGTCCGCCGGGGCAAGGCCGCCCACGGGGTTTCCGTGTTCGAGATCGAGGAGGCCGGCGGCAGGTGGCGCGTCGTCAAGGACTCCCAATACAACCGGAAGATCACCGCCGATACGCCCATGGAAATCACCGGCCCGGCCCGGGGCCACGAATTGATGAAGACCGAGGCCGATCCCGCCGGCGTCACCGCCGCCGGCACCTGGAACAACTGCGGCAGCGGCCGGACCCCGTGGGGCACCTACCTGACCTGCGAGGAGAACTTCAACGGCTACTTCTCGTCCAGCGACCCCGAATACCAACGCTCGGACGAACTCAAGCGCTACGGCGTCAACCTGAAGGACCGGGGCGACGGCTGGGCGATCACCGACGAGCGGTTCGACATCTCCAAACATCCCAACGAGCCCAACCGGTTCGGCTACGTCGTCGAGATCGATCCCCTGGACCCCGCCTCGATGCCCAGGAAGCGCACCGCGCTGGGCCGCTTCAAGCACGAGAACGCCGAGGTGGCGCTGGCCGCCGACGGCCGGGTGGTGGTCTATCTCGGCGACGACGAGCGGGGCGAGTTCCTCTACAGGTTCGTTTCCGAGCGCCCCTACGCGGAAGGCGGCGGCAACGCGGACCTGCTGGAGACCGGCACGCTGTATGCGGCCAAATTCGAAAACGCCGGCCGCGGCGAGTGGCTGGAGCTCACCCCCGAGACCACGGGCATGTCCCGGGCCGAGATCTCCATCCATACCCGCCAGGCCGCCTCGGCGGTGAAGGCGACGACCATGGACCGCCCGGAGTGGGTGGCCGTCAACCCGCTCAAGGCCGAGGCCTATTGCTGCCTGACCAACAACAGGAACCGCGGCAAAAAGCCCAACGCCGGCGGCGATCCGGCCCCGGTCGGCGGGCCCAACCCGCGGGCCGCCAACAATTACGGCCAGATCGTGCGCTGGGTCCCCGACGGCGGCGATCACCTGTCCGACAAATTCGCCTGGGACCTCTACGTGGTCGCCGGCAACCCGGCGGTCCACTCGGACGCCAACGGGGGCTCGGCGAACGTGACCAGGGACAACATGTTCAATTCGCCCGACGGGCTCAGGATCGACAGCAGGGGCATGCTGTGGATCCAGACCGACGGCGACTACTCCAACGCCAAGGGCTTCGCCGGCATGGGCAACAACCAGATGCTGGCGGGCGATCCGGCCACCGGCGAGATCAAGCGCTTCATGGTCGGGCCCAATCAGTGCGAGATCACCGGGCTGACCTGGAGCGCCGACCGCAGGACCATGTTCGTCGGCATCCAGCATCCGGGGGAAAAGGGCCCGGGCAACAGCCACTTCCCGGACGGCGGCGACGCCACGCCCCGCTCGGCGATCATCGCCGTCACCCGGGACGACGGCGGCGTCATGGGGTAATGCCCACGGGAGACGGCGGCACCCCCCCCACTCACTTTTTTGTGACCCCCTCACCCTGACCCTCTCCCCCTGAAGTAGGGGGAGAGGGAACTACTCCCTAACCCTCGCCCCCTTTGGGGAAATGGGATGGACGCCTCCCACCTGCTGCTGCTGGAAGTCCGACGGAAGGGGTGGACCCTCACGGGCCGACGGCATCAAAGTACCAATGGGGAAGAGCAAGCTCTTCACAGGCAAACCGGAGGGTCCGAGATGAAGACTAACAGAACTGTCGTGGGCGTGGATACGGCGAAACGTGTGTTCCAGTTGTACTGGATTGATATGGAGACGGGCGAGGTCATGGATCTGAAGCTGAGCCGGGCGAAGTTCCTCGAACACTTCGCCAACCGCGCGCCCTGCTTGGTCGCGATGGAGGCCTGCGGCGGCTCGCAGCACTGGGCGCGCCGGCTTGGGGAGCTCGGCCACGAGCCGCGGCTGTTGCCGGCCAAGGCGGTGCGTCCCTTTGTCATCGGCAACAAGAACGACGCGCACGACGCGCGGGCGATCTGGACGGCGGCGCGGATGCCGGGCATCAAGACCGTTGCGGTGAAGAGCGAGGAACAGCAGGCGGTCCTGGCGCTTCACCGGATGCGCCAGCAGTTGGTGAAGTTCCGCACGGCTCAGACCAACGGGCTGCGCGGCCTGCTGATGGAATATGGCGAGGTGATGCCGCGGGGCCGGGCCGGGATGAGACAGGCGATGCCCGGCGCCCTCGCGCGGGTCTCGGAGCGGCTGCCGGCGATGGTGATCGACACGCTTCGCGAGCAGTGGGCGCGGATCGGCCGGCTCGATGAAGAGATCGGCGAGATCGAGCGGCGCATCGGGGTGTGGCACCGCGGCAATGCCGACAGCAGACGGATCGCCGAGATTCCCGGCGTGGGCGTGCTGACCGCGACCGCCGTCGTCGCCGCGATGGGCGATCCGGCGGCGTTCCGGTCGGGCCGGGAGTTCGCCGCCTGGCTCGGCCTGGTGCCGCGCCACGACGGTACCGGCGGCCGGGTTCGCATGCTCGGCATCTCCAAGCGCGGCGACCGGTATTTGCGAACCCTGCTGATCCACGGCGCGCGCGCCGTGCTCACCAACAGCAAGGCGCCGCCCGAATGGGCGGTGCGCCTCGCCGAGCGGCGGCCGATGAACGTCGCCACCGTCGCGCTGGCCAACAAGACGGCACGCACGATCTGGGCCCTGCTGGCCCACGACCGGACGTACCAGGCGAACTACGTCGGCCGGCCGGCATAGCCGCGGCGGACGATGGAACGGCGAACCGATAGAGGAGGTGGCCGCTGAGAGGTTGCGCAAGGCACGAAACGGAGTGATGGCAAACAGGTCGGACCGCGATCCGCCAAGCCTGAATCCCTCGAGGGGCGAGAAGCCCGTGGGGGAAATGAGGCGCGGATCGGCAGATTCCATCAGGGCCAGCGGGCACCAGGTCCCGCATCAACAGGCCGGATACAAAGCTGCAATCTGCCTGCCCGTCACACCGAAATCGGTCCTTGCGTCCCGGGAGGCGTCCATACAAGAGGGATGCGGAGGGTTGGCGAGCTTGCGAGCCTTAGCCGTAGCTGGGTGAGGGGGATTTTGTGGCGACATCCCGCTCAAAGAAAACCGCCGCCCCGATGAGGGACGGCGGTCGAGTGGAACGTCAGGTGAGGCCGGGGCTGTTATTCCTATTCCGCCGGCCTTGAAGATTTCACCCGATGGAGAGGTACGCTCTCAGCAGCTGCGGCAAGGTGCCGATGCCGCCCGGGCTACTCTCGACTTCACCATAGCGTCAGACATCGGATCACCTCCTTTCAGTTGTTGAGCCAATGGGGAAAGATCAGCAGGCCCGCGCCCGGAAATCAAGAGGCTCGTGACTCGGGGTGACGTAAAAATTTATGTGTCAGTTGGGAATGGGGTACTCCCTGTGGTTTACGACAACCGCAAGAAGGAGCACCCCGATGCCACAGCAAGCTGTAACGATTGAGAACCTACCACAAGCCTTTGAGGTGGTGAAGGAGATGCAAGCAGGCGGATTGGACTGGGGCGAGGGTTATCGCCCGCTTGGCCGCCAGGCGCTGGCCGAGATCATCGAGGGCCGGATGGCCGAGGCGGTGGATCGCTGGCTCGACGGCCTCGATGGCAGCGCTATGCGCGACCGGCGCAACGGCACCTACCGGCGCCGCCTGCTCAGCGAGCTCGGCGACATCGAGCTCAACGTGCCGCGCACCCGGCACTTCTGCCCGACCGAGGTTCTGAAGAGCTACGCAAGGCGCGCTCCAGAGATCGACCGCGCCATCCTGGCCGGCTTCGTGCTGGGGCTCTCGACCCGCAAGGTCGGCGAGGTCCTGCTTGCCCTGCTCGGGCGTCCGGTCTCGGCCGCGACGGTGAGCCGGGTCGCCAAGACCCTCGATCTGTCGGTCGCCGCATTCCACCGCCGGCCGCTGAAGAACGCCTACAAGGCGCTGATGCTCGACGGCGTGGTGCTGGCCTGCAAGACCGGCGCTGGCGCGCTCAGGAGGCCGGTCCTGGTGGCGCTGGGCATACGGCACGACGGCAAGAAGGAGATTATCGACTTCCAACTCGCCGCCAGCGAGAGCGCCGCGGAGTGGGAGCGCTTCCTCACCGCGTTGCACCGCCGCGGCCTCACCGGCGAGGGCCTTGAGATGATCTGCGTTGATGGCGGCCAAGGCCTGCTCGCCGCCTTGCCGATCGTCTATCACGGCATCCCCGTTCAGAGGTGCTGGGCGCACAAAATCAGGAACATCCTCAACAAGGTCCGCGTAGCCGACCAGCAGGCCGTCAAGGCCGACGTCCACGCCGTCATGAATGCCCCCAACCGCCGCAAGGCCGAGACCGCCGCCCGCCGCTTCGCCGACGCCTGGGAAGATACCTACCCCAAGGCCGTCGCCTGCCTGCGCAACGACCTCGACGACCTGCTCACCTGCTTCCGCTACAAGGACCTCGCCGAGCGAAAGCAGGTCAGGACCACCAATGCCATCGAACGGAGGTTCCGCGAGGTTCGCAGACGAACCCGGCCCATGGGAACCTTCAAGGATAAAACCTCAATGGACCGCATCCTCTTCGCGGTCTTCATTCACGAAAACAAGTCTCAGGGAATCAGTACCCCAGTCTCCCTGACACATAACTCTTGACGTTACCGTGACTCGGGGCGCGTGGTGGGGGCGCGGAGCCGCCTACCGGAAATTGAACACCGGGTAGGTCTCCCCGCCGAGCGTCTGGCCGTCCTCGTGGGGGGTGGGTCCATCGCCGACGGCCGCCCGCAACAGGGGCTGGGTCTCGGCGCGGGGGTCGAACGCGGCCTCGCCGCCGATCCATCGGATGGCGAGCCCGCGGCGGCGGATATCGGCGTTGTTTTCCGGCGCGCCGTGAACGCTCATGACGTGGTGGGCGACGAGATCGCCGGGCGCCAGATCCCACGACAGGATCTTGTAGTCGCCCCGGTTGCCGTCGATGTCGGGCAGCTTCTCGATATCGTCATGGCCGGAAAACCGGCCGTCGGCGGAGAACGATTCCGGGACGTAGTACTTGCCCCATTTGTGGGAGCCGGCGATGTACTCCACGGCGCCCGATTCGATGGTCACCGGATCGAGCGCCACCCAGGTGGAGCAGATGTGATCCGCGCCGCCGCCCTTCAGGGGATAGTACAGCCGGTCCTGATGCCAGGGCGTCCTGTTGGACCCGCCCGGCTCCTTGGTCAGGATGAAGTCGTAGAACAGCTGCGCGAAATCCGTGCCCATCAGCCGCGCCGCCACCGCCGCGATGGGGCTCTCGAAGAGGAACGCCTTGAACGCCTCGTGCCGGGTCCACATGTACTGGCCGCCGAAGAACTGCCCCTCGCCGCCGGTGGTCAGGTCGGTGTCGTAGGGCCCCGGGTTGTTCTGCACCCAGTCGGCGGCGGGCCGCAGCTTCTCGACCCAATCCATGGAGATGGCGCCCCGGATGCAGACCGCCCCGTCCCGGTCATAGTCCGCCACATCGGCGTCGGTGACCGGCACGTCATCGAGTTTGAACGCGCCGTCCAAGGTTAGGCCTTCTCCACCTGGCAGAGGGACGACTTGAAGCTCGGATAGCCCGAGACGGGATCGAGATTGTCGTCCGGATAGAGGGAGTTGATGTTGGCCTCGCGCCAGCCGTGGGGCGCGTGCACCACGCCGTCCAGGATGATGTCGGTCACCCAGGCCTTCATCCTGATCGAGTTGACCGGCGAGGAGATCACCACGTCGTCGCCGTCCGAGATGCCCCGCGCCTCGGCATCCTTGGGATTCATCTGGATTCGCGGATGGGGCTCGCGCTTGCGCAGGGTCTCCAGGTTGCGGCCCTGGGAATGGGTAAAGTTGTTGCTTCGCCCGCCCGACGTCAGCACCAGGGGATAGTCCTTCGCCACATGGGGCGCGCTCACCGGCGACCATTTGGGCTCGCGGTAGACGGGCAGGGCATCCTGGCCGATTTCGGCGAGCTCGGTCGAGGAGAACTCCACCTTGCCGGTCGGGGTCTTGAAGCCGACCTCCTCGTATTCCCGCTCCCGGCGTTCGCCCAAATCCTCGTTCATGCTCTTGCCGTTCTTGGGCAAATCGTCGAAGCCCATGGAGAGGGGCGTCATCCGTTCGGCGTAGCTGGCGTGAATGTCGCCGCCCCAGAACTGATCGCCGTGGCCCAGGGCGGCGGCGAGATCGAACAGCATTTCCGTATCGCCGTGGGCCGCGCCCCGCGGGCTGACCGCCGCCGGGCGGTACTGCACCCGGCCGGCCAGGGTGGTCACCAGGTCCTGGCGCTCCAGGTGGGTGGCCGTGGGCAGGAACACCGAGGCCGCGCCGACCGTCGGCGTGTCGAAGAAGTCGGCGACCAGGAACACGTCCAGCGTCCTGAGCGCCTTCTCGAGCCGGTTGGAATTGGGCCACATCATCAGGTTGGTGCCCATGGCGACCACGCCCTTGATCTTGCCCTGCTCGATGCTCTCGGCCAGCAGCATGGCCTGGCCTTCGTTGTAGTGATCGACGAACAGCGGGAACCGCTCATGGCCCATCCGCTTGCCGGGCGCGTTATCGACGCCGCTGCCGGCGGCGATGCCCTTCTGTTTCAGGCGCTCCGGCCAGGGCCGGTTGCCGCCCTTGACGTCCAGGTTGCCGGTGAGCGCCGACAGCAGCATCACCGCCCGATGGGTCTGCAGGCCGTTGGTGTGCTGGACCAGCGCTTCCTGGGAAATGGTGATCTGCGCCGGCTTGGCCGCGCCGTAGAGCTTGGCCGCGGCAACGATCTTGTCGGCCGGCACCCGGGTGATTTCCTCGACCCGTTCGGGCGTGAAGTCCTTCACGTACTCCCGGTACGCGTCGAAGCCGTGGGCGTATTGGTCGAGGAAGGCCCGGTCCTCCAATCCCTCGTCCAGGATCACGTGCGCCCAGCCGAGGGCGAGCGCGCCGTCCGTGCCGGGGCGCGGCTGGAGATGAATTTCGGCCGCCTCGGCGATGGAGGTGCGGCGGGGATCGACGACGATCACCGGCACCTTGTTGGATTCGGCGAGCAGGTAATGCCGGCTGTAGGGAATCAGGCTGTCCTTGGGGTTGTTGGACCATACCACCCGGCACCGGGCCTCTTCCTGGCGCATGCGGCCGGCCTGGAAGAAGTGGTTGTAATCCTCGCCGAAGGTGAGTTCGGAGGCGACGAAGGTGGCGCCGAAGCAGCAGCTACTCTCGGTGATGTAGTGGGGGGAGCCGAAGGCGTTGGCGATGCGCCGCATGTAGGGCCGGGATTCCTTGGTGTAGCCGACCACGAAGGCGACCTTGTCGGCGCCGTCGTTCCTGCGGATGGCGTCGAGCCGCTCGGCCGCGTTGGCGACGGCGTCGGCCCAGTTGACCATTTGCCAGTCGTCTTCGGCGCGGTCCCGGATCATGGCGTGGACCAGCCGCTGGTCGCTTTCCCGCTGCTCCAGCATGGCGGTCGCGCGGACGCATTCGGGGTGCGAGATGTCGAGAATCTCGTCCCCCTGGCTCACCACCGTGATCGGACAGTTGGTGGTGCACATGTAGCAGGTGGAATAGGTGGTCTTGGTCTCGTTCAGACCCTCGGCCTGGGGCCGTGTGACGACATCATCCATGGTCTTCAATCCCCCCGGAAACCCGGTCGCTCGAATGTGGATTCAACAGTGCCGAATACCGGCGTCTGACTGTGAAGCCCGAGTTGACCATATCGTTGCAAATGCATCAAGTTGAGAAGGTGCGGGGGGGGGGGGGCAACGTGACATGGAGGTGATCCAGGCTCCGCCGGATGCCGGAGCCAACGGGATCGATGCCGGGCCTTATCGCTTGACCCTCGCCTTGTCCGGGTCTTCCCACCAGGTTTCGACCACGTTCCCGTAGAGGGGTGTGACGTCGGGCCGGCCGAACCTGTCCCAATAGGCAACCCGGTCGCCCACCAAATGATAGAGGGGAATGTAGTAGTGTCCCCATAGCAGCACCCTGTCCATGGCGCGGACGATGTCGACGAAAGCATCGCGTTCGCGCGCCTTGGTCATGAGGTCGATCAGCCTGTCGACGGCCGGATTCCGTATCCCGGGATAGTTGCGCGTCCCCTCCTGTGCGGCCGCCTGGGTGCCCCAATAGAAGGCCTGCTCGTTCCCCGGGGACAGGGACATGCCCCAGAAGTAGATGATCATGTCGAAGTCGTAGGCGGTCAGCCTGAATTGATACTGCGACGTGTCGACGGTGCGGACCCGCGCTTCGACGCCCAAGCGCTCGAGACTGCGGGCGAAGAAGAGGGCGATCTTTTCGTGCGCCGGATTCACCAGCAGGATCTCGAACGCCATGGGCAATCCGTCCTTGGCCCGCCGCAGCGATCCGTCCCGCACTTTCCAGCCCGCCTCGGCCAGCAATCGCGTTGCCGCCTTGAGGTTTGCCCGGGTCCCGCCGCCGGTCCCCGGCGGCCGGTATGGCGCTTCGAACAGCTCGCGGGGCAGCTGCCGCCGGAAAGGTTCCAGAAGGTCGCGTTCACGGGCTTGGGGAACGCCGCGCGAACCGAGTTCCGAGTTGTCGAAGATGCTGCCCGTGCGTTTGTAGGCGCTGTGCAACAGCGTCTTGTTGATCCAGGCGAAGTCGAACGCATGCGCGAGCGCATACCGAACCTTGCGGTCGGCGAATATCTCCCGCCGCGTGTTGAAAACGAGGGCGGACATGCCCGAGGGCCGGCCGTGCGGCAGCCGTTCCAGCTTCACGCGGCCGTCGGCGGCCGCCGGAAAGTCGTACGCGGTCGCCCAACGCTTGCCGGAGATCTCCAACCGAAGGTCGTACTCGCCGGCCTTGAAGGCCTCCATCATCACATTGCCGTCGCGGTAGTAGTCGTAGCGGACGCGGTCGAAGTTGTGCTGCCCGCGGTTGATGGGCAGGTGCCGTCCCCAATACTCGGGGTCACGGCGATAGGTGATGCCGCGACCCGCGTCCACGCTCTCGACGCGGTAGGGGCCGGTGCCGACCGGCGGAACGAGCGTCGTACGCTCAAACTCCACCGATTCGTAGTAGGACTTGGACAGGATCGGCATCAATCCCATAATCAGCGGCAGCTCGCGATCCGGCGACGCGGTGTCGAAGACAAACCGTATGGAGCGTGCGTCGGGCCGCTCGATGCGCCGGACCTGCCGGTAATACAGCCGGTGATTGGGCCGTCCGTGTTCCTTGAGAGTCTCCCAGGAGAAGACGACATCGTCCACGGTGACCGGCCGGCCGTCATGAAAGCGCGCTTCCGGCCTCAACACGAACGTGACGGACGAACGGTCGTCCGGCACCTCGATCGACTGGGCGATCAGACCGTAGAGCGAGAACGGCTCGTCCCACGCCCGCTTCAGAAGGCTCTCGAAGACCAGGTGACGTCCGCGCGCCGGCACGCCCTTGATGAAGGGGTTGAGGCTGTCGAAGGTCCCGGTCACCGCGCGCCGAAGCTCGCCGCCCTTCGGCGCGTCGGGGTTCACGTAGTCGAGATGAGGGAACCCGGAATCGTATTTGGGTTCCCCATGCATGGCGATGCCGTGGCTCTGCGCCGCCGCGGGATGCGCGCCGCCCGCGGCCAGAACCACGAGGAGCCAGACGAGCGCCGGCGTTAGCCGCCTCGGCGGACAATCGAGTTCGTGGGTCGGGTGAGACATCGGTTGGATGATCCTGTTTCCTCGCGCCGGAGCAGTTTGGGCAGGTGGGTCCTGGCGTCGAACGCGCCGGTCTCGGACTTGGCGTATGCCGCTTCCCTACATCCCGCTGAACACCCGCAGCGTCGCCGCCCGCGAGGCCTTGTGGGCGGCCTCCTGGTAACCCGGCTTGGTCGGCATGGCGAAGTTGTGCTCGGCCCCCGGGTGAACGACGATCTCGGCGTTGTCGTGGGAGGCGTAGGAGGCGATGATCTTCTCCACGCTCTCCATCGAGGTCGCCGGGTCCTGGTCGCCGAAGTGGAAGGTCACCGGGCATTTGACGTTGGGGGTCTCGTCCAGGTGCTCCTCGATCTTGGTGCCGTGATAGGACGCGGCGGCGTCGACGCCGAGGCGGGCCGCCGACAGGTGCGCGTAACGCCCGCCGAAGCAGTAGCCGATGACGCCGACCTTGCCGTTGCACTCGGCCCGGCCCTTGAGGTCGTTGATGTAGTCCTCGATATCGAGCATGCCCTGCACCGGATCGAACTTCTCGTAGCGGCCGAAGGCCACTTCCATTTCCGCCGTCGGTCCCGGCAGGACCCGCCAGAAGACGTCGGGGACCAGGACGATGAACCCGTCGTCGGCCCAGCCGTCGGCGATGTCGATCATCTCCTGATCGGTGCCGAAGATGGCGGTGATGAGCAGAATGCCCGGAAACGGGCCGTCCCCCTCGGGCCGCGACAGATAGGCGTCGAGTTCCTCGCCGCCGCGGGTCTTCAGTTTGAATTCGCTGCTGGGCATGGTGCCTCCCCTGATCCCATGGTTTCGCGTCGGCGGGTATTGTGCGCAAGCGCCGCGGGAGTGCAAGGGGAGAGGGGCGGACCGCGCCCGGCGGCAACCCGTCACATATTGACAAGCACCGATTTATTCATAAAAAAAATTGAAGATTTTCCGCTTCCTTGGAGAAATCCTTGTTTAGTCTATTTAATGACGATGAGGGCACCGTCGTCGGGCTTCTGGCCGAGCGCGTCCGCCAGGATATCTCGTTCGGCGAATTGGCCCCGGATACCAAGCTGAAGATCGAGGAGTTGCGGCGCGCCTACGGGGGAAGCGCCCATTCGATCCGCGAGGCATTGATGATTCTCGCCGCCGAGGGGCTTGTGGAAGCGACCGCCCAGAAGGGATTCCGGGTGACGTCGGCGACCCAGGCCGACCTCGAGGATATCACCCGGCTGCGGGCGGAAATCGAGAGCCTCGGACTCCATTGGTCGATGGAGAAGGGCGATGTCGAATGGGAGGGGAACATCATCGCCTCCCACCACGCGCTCACCCGCGCCGAAGCCGCGGTGGAAGCGGACCCCATCGGGCAGGCGCTGGACTGGGACGATGCGAACCGGGCGTTTCATTCGGCCCTTACGGCTTCCTGCGAATCCAGGGGCCTGCTCGAAATTCAGAACCGCCTGTTTATCCAGGGGCGCCGGTTCAGGCTCGCCGCGCTTCGCGAGGGCCAGATCGACTTTGCCGGGAACAAGAGGGCGCTCGCCGACATCATGGAGCACTCGATTTCCAGAAATGCCAAAGAGGCCGTGAAGGCCCTGAGAACCCACATCATGAGACAATGTACATAAGCCACACGGAAAACATGGAGGAAGACCACAATGCCGTTAATCAGTCGTAGGCAATTCAAGATCTTCGCCGCATCCGCGGCGATCGCGCTGGCCGGCCTTACCGGATTCGCCGAGCAGGCGGCGGCCGCGGACAAGATCAAGGTCGGCGCGCTGCGCTTCACTTCCCATTCAGCGAGTTTCGTCGCGTTCGAGCGCGGCTACTTCAAGGAGCAGGGCCTGGACGTCGAGTTCGTCTTCTTTCAGGCGGCCCAGCCCATGGCCGTCGCGATCGCCTCCGGCGACGTCGACTTCGGCGTGACGGCCATCTCCGGCGGCCTGATAAACCTGGCCGAGAAGGGCGCCGTCAAGGTCATCGGCGGCGCGCTGCATGAAGAGAAGGGCATCGACGGCCAGAAGATCCTGGTTTCGAAGGCGGCATATGACGCCGGCGTGACCCATCCCTCGAAACTCAAGGGCCGCTCGTACGGCATCACCCAGGCGGGCTCGTCCTTCCACTACATGGCCCACAAAATCGCCCAGAAGGAGGGTTTCGCGGGCACCGAGATCAAGCTCAAGCCGCTGCACAAGGTCGGCGCCATCATCGGCGCGCTGAAGTCGGGCCAGATCGACGCCTGGTCGATCGTTCCGCACATCGCCAAGGCCTTGGCCAAGAGCCCGGCCATTCACGTCATCGGCGACGTTGCCGACTACATTCCCGACTATCAGGTGACGACCGTGTTCACATCCGCCAAGAATGCCGCGGGCAACCGCGATCTGGTCAAGCGCTTCCTGGCCGCGTTTTCAAAAGGCGCCGACGATTTCAATGCCGCCCTGGTGGACAAGTCCGCCGGCGCCCAGGCGGACGAGGCCATGGTCAAGCTGATCCACAAGTATGTCTACACCAACCGGCCGTTCGAGAAGGCCGCGCCCTCGATCAGGAACGGCTCCATGCGCATCAACCAGGGCGCCAAGCTGAATCTGAAGAGCGTTCAGGATCAATTGGACTGGTTCAAATCCGAGAAGCTGGTTTCAAAAGCGGTGACCATCGACATGCTCGTCGACAAGAGCTACGTCCAGATCTACTAACGGACAGACCTTCCGCGGCCGGCGGGCGCCGCTCCCTTCGGGGGGCGGCGCCGGTCGGGTATTATCCTGTAATATCCGCTGGTCCCAAATTCGGGCGGCGCGACGGAGGGTAAATTCGTGGAGATCAGACTCAAGGGCATTTCCCATAGCTACCGGGACGGCGGGCTGACGGTCCTCTCCGACATAAACCTGTCGATCCAGGAGGGGGAAATCGTTTGCCTCATCGGCCCGTCGGGGTGCGGCAAATCGACGCTGCTGCGGATCATCGGCGGGCTCGAACTGCCCAGCGCCGGGGCGGTCCTGCAGGTCGGCGATCCGCCGCCCAAATCACTCAATCCGCTGACCTATGTTTTCCAGGATTTCGCCCTGCTGCCGTGGAGAACCGTCGAGGGCAACATCAGCCTTGCGCTGGAGGACCACTCCATCGGCCGGAAGATGCGCAGCGAAATCATCGACGACGTTCTCGCCCGGACCAGCCTGACGGAGTTCCGCAAGGTATTTCCCCGCCAGCTCTCGGGCGGCATGAAGCAGCGTGTCGCCATCGCCCGCGCCCTCAGCGTGAACCCGGCGGTCATGCTGATGGACGAGCCGTTGTCCGCCCTCGACAGCCAGACCCGGGAAATCCTGATGGCCGACCTGATCGAGCTGTGGTGCCGGGAGAATTTCACCGCCTTCTACGTGACCCACAACCTGGCCGAAGCGGTCCGCCTCGGACACCGGATCGCCGTTCTTTCCCGGCGGCCCGGAAAGATCAGGGAGATCATCGAAATCGAAACGCCGCTGGACCGGCGATCCGTCGACAGTCCCGAGCTGGGCCGACATCAACAACATCTATGGGAACTGCTTCGCGACGAAGCTCGCGCGGCCGATCTGGAGCTTGCCAATGTCTGATGCAACCGTCGTGCTGAACGCGCCCGCCGAGAAACCGGTCCGTTTCCGGGGCGGCGGATTCAGAACCAAACCGCTCGGCATCATTTCGCCGATCGTGTTCGTGGTCGTCATCGGCCTTTGGGAGCTTGGCTCCCAGTCGGGGCTGATCGACAAGCTGATCCTGCCCGCGCCGTCGGAAGCGCTGCAGGCGCTGTTGGAGCTGATCGAGACGGGCAACCTTTGGAAACACCTGGGCGCGTCGCTGCAACGGCTGATCGTCGGCTGGACCGCCGGCACGATTCTCGGGATCGGCATGGGTCTGGCCATCGGATTGTTTTCATACGTCCGGGCCGGCGCCCAACCGCTGGTATCGGCGATTTTCCCGATTCCCAAAATCGCGCTCCTCCCCCTGTTCATCATCTGGTTCGGAATCGGCGAAGGCTCGAAGATCGCGACGATCCTTTTCGGAACCTTCTTTCCGACCGTCATCGCGACCTACGGCGGCGTGGACAACGTCGACCGGACTCTCATCCGAATGGCTCAGTCCTTCGGCGTGTCCTGGTCCTCCATCGTCCGGAAGATCATCATTCCCGGCGCCATGCCGGCCATACTTTCGGGCTTCCGCATATCCATCGCCATCGCCATCGTGCTCCTGGTCGCCGCCGAGATGATCGGGGCGGAATTCGGGGTCGGCGCGTATATCCTCCTTGCGGGCAGCCTGGTCGCGACCGATCAACTCATTGCCGGGGTGGCAATTCTATCCGCCTTGGGGCTGATCATCGCCTGGCTCATCGGCAAGGCGGAATCCTACCTGCTGCGCTGGCGGACCTGATCGGTCCCCGACCCGCAAATTCCGCGATTCGCTTTCGGGTATGGGGCGGACGCTGTACGATCTGCGTCCCTCAACCATTTCACAACTGGCAGGTAGCGATATGCCCGTACGATTCTTTGATCCCGAATCCGTTGCGTCCCCCATGAACCCCTATAGCCACGGCGCGGAAGTGGAGGCCGGATCCAAGCTGCTCTACATGGCCGGACAGGTGGGCCGGCGCGGCCCCAACCGGGAAATTCTGCCCGATTTCGAGGACCAGGTCCGCCAGACCTACGCCAACATCCAGGAGATCCTCAGGGAATCGGGCATGGACCTCACCAATCTCGTCAAGGTGACGACCTATTTGACGGACCGCAGGAACCTCGAGCAAATGCGCGAAATCAGGAAGGAAATTCTCGGCGGCCACAAACCGGCGCATACGCTGATCATCGCCGCCGGGCTGGCCTACGAGGAATACATGATCGAGGTCGAGTGCGTCGCCGCCGCTTAGGTCCTCTCATCCTGGCCGGCGGCCACCTTGCCCAGCGCCCGTAAAATCCGCTCAGGCGTAAAGGGCATCCGGTTGACCCGCGCGCCCAACGGGCGGAGGGCATCGTTTATGGCGTTCATGACCGCCGCGGGCGCGCCCCCGGTACCCGCCTCGCCGGCGCCCTTGGCGCCGAGATCGGTTTCCGATGTGCGCGACACCACGTGGCCGACCTGGATGTCCGGCATTTCCGCCGCCATGGGCACCAGATAGTCGGCCAGATTGCCGTTGAGCAACTGGCCCCGGGAATCGTAGATGCACTCCTCGAACAGCACCCCGCCCAGGCCCTGGACCACGCCGCCCCGGATCTGTTCGTCCACCAGCAGGGGATTGATCACCGTGCCGCAATCCTCGACCACCCAGTAGCCGAGGATCTTCACCAGTCCCGTGTCCACGTCCACTTCCAGGTGGGCCGCATGGATGCCGTTGGTGAAGGCGAAGGGAAACTCCTTCGGCACGTAGTGGCGGGTGGCGACCAGTTCCGGCTGGTATCCGTCGGGCAGGGTGTCCTGCCGGTAGTGGGCGATCCGGCCAAGCTCCGAAAGCGGAATCCGTTCCTTGCCGTCCGACTTGTCGACCACGGCGTTCCGGCGGATAT
The DNA here is from genome assembly GCA_965221855.1 of Rhodospirillales bacterium. Classification (GTDB taxonomy): domain Bacteria; phylum Pseudomonadota; class Alphaproteobacteria; order Rhodospirillales; family UBA2165; genus JAJDXO01. The sequence goes on from CBDCSV010000002.1 coordinate 64,346, forward strand.
CCAACGTGCCGGGCGGCGACTGCAGCATGGCGCCCGCGAGATCGAGAATGTTGTGCCGGAGCGCCTTGCCGGCCCGGTTGACCGCCTCGCCGGCGATGCCGGTGCCCCGCGATCCCCAGGTGCCGCCGCCATAGGGCGTCACCGAGGTATCGCCGGTGATCACCTTGACCCTGTCCGGGGTCACGCCGACGGCGGTCGCCGCCACCTGGGAAACCACGGCCTCCGCGCCCTGGCCCTGCTCGGTGACGCCGGTTGAGCAGACCACGGCCCCGTTCGGGGTGAGGCGGAGCGTGCAGCCGTCCTGGGCCGAGATGGGCGCGCCGCCGGCGCCGTAGAAAAGCGGCGACGGGTTGCTGACCTCGACCAGGGCCCCGAAGCCGATGCCGCGATGGAGACCGTCCGCGCGCGCGGTCTCCTGGTCCCGCCGCAGCCCGGCATAGCCGATCATTTCCTCCAATTGGGCGAGAGCCGCCTGGTGGGACAGGTTCTCGAACGGCATGCCGTTCACCGAGGCGCGCGGATAGGAATCGTCCGGCGCCATGTTGCGCCGTCTCAGCTCCAGCGGGTCCATGCCCAGTTCGGCGGCGGCCAATTCGACCAGCCCCTCGGTGACGGCGGTGGCGATCGGGTGGCCGACGGCGCGGTAGCCGCTGATCATCGCCTTGTTCTGAAAGGCGATGCGGCCCCGGGCCCGGTAGTTGTCGATCATGTAGCAGCCGCCGGAGAGGTTGACGATCTGGTTGGTCTCGATGGTGCTGGAGCGGGGGAACATGGAGAACGGACCGGCGCCGGTGAGGCCGTCGAGTTCCAGGGCGGTGATCCTGCCCTCCGCCGTGAGCGCCATCCTGGCCTTGGCCCGGTAGCCCCGGGCGTGGAGGTCTCCGGTGAACGACTCCAGCCGGTCGGGCGTGAACTTCACCGGCCGTTTGAGCAGGATCGCCAACCCGGCGGCGGCGAACTCGTCGCCATAGACGTGCGCCTTCATCCCGAAAGCACCGCCCACATCCCCCGAGATCACCCGGACCTTGTGCTCGTCGATCCCGAAATGGGTCGAGAAATGGGACTGCATCTGGTGCGGGGTCTGGGTCGACTGATGGACGGTGAGCGTCTCTTCGCTGGGATCGAAATCGGCGACGATGGCCCGGGTTTCCATGGTGACGCCGGTGTGGCGGCCGAACACGTAGCTCTCCTCGACCACCACCGCCGCCTCGGCGAAGGCCTTGTCCACGTCTCCTTCGTCGATCAGCCGTTCCCAGAGGAGATTGTCGCCGAGTTCCGGGTGGATCGGCTCGGCGCCCGGTTCCAGTGCCGCCGCCTCGTCGGTGAGGCCGGGCAGTTCCTCGAATTCGATCTCGATCAGTTCGAGCGCGTCTTCGGCCAGCGCCCGGCTCTCCGCGGCCACGGCCGCCACCGGCTCGCCCTGCCAGCGCGCCCGGCCGACGGCGAGCGGGTACTGGCGCACGGACTTCATCCCCGGCAGGTGGCTGAGAATGCCGGTCCAGGGCCGGCAGATTTCGGCGATTTGTCCGCCGTCCACCACCGCCACCACGCCGGCGGCCCGCTCGGCGGCGGATTTGTCCATGCGCACGATGTCGGCGTGGGCGTAGGGCGAGCGCAGATAGGCCACATGAACCATGCGCGGCAGTTTGACGTCGTCGGTATAGACGCCCCTGCCTTCGATCAGCCGTTGAACGTTGGGCCGGGGCAGGCTCTTGCCGAGATAGCTCTCGGCGCGTTCGCGGATACTCTCGTCGGCGTCATCGCTCATAGGGACGTCCCGTGATTGGCGTGAATACTGTCCGGGACATCTTGGCGCCCATGCCGCCCGGCCTGGTGACTTGCGGGGTATTTTGCCGAAGCCGCGCGCCGGCGCAAGCCGATCGATCCAGACAGGGGCAACGGCGGTCCTTCGCCTTAATGGTGAAAAATCGGTGACTATTCACATAAATATCGGTTAGAGTGTTTGGGAAGCCGAAAATCAGGACAAGACCTTGATGGACGCCCAAGCAAACACACTCACAAAAAGCCGCGATGAGGATGAATTCGGCGCATACCACGGCATGCACTGGCCGACGTTCTTCATCGCCAACGTCGCCAACCGCCACACCCGCAACATGACCAACAACCTCCGCCAGTTCGGGCTGATTCCGCCCATGTGGCGGGTGCTGTCGTTCCTGTGGGATCACGAAGAACTCAGCATCGGCCATCTCGCCGACGTCTGCGGCATCGAGCGCACCAACCTTTCAAAGGTGGTCGACCGCATGACCAGCGAGGGGCTTGTCGCGCGGGTTTCCGATCCCCGGGACGGACGGACCACCATCGTCCGGATGACCGGCGAGGGCGAGGCGCTGTTCCGCCGCGCCGCGCCGACGGTCATCGACTATCTCGGCGAGAGTGTCGCCGGTTTCTCGGAAAACGAGGTCGCCGAGTTCATCGGCTACCTCAAACGCATCCAGGCAAATCTCAACAACGTCGCGGGGACCGTCAGCCGGTAACCGCCGAAGATCGCATACGGTTCGAATTAACTAGGGAGGACACGCCAATGACCAGACGACTGACCAGGAGCTACCTATTCGCGGGGGCGGCGCTATTTGCCGGCGCCGCGTTGTTGACCAGCGGCGCCCAAGCCGCGGATACGCCGAAGCGGGGCGGCAAGCTGACCGTCGCGGTTCAGCAGGACGTCGCCGGCTTCGACAACTTCCGGGTGCTGAGTTTCGCCCACTTCCGGCAATACATCCTGCAGGCCATCTACGAACGCATGTTCGAGGTGGACGGCGACACCCGCGAAATCAAACCCGTTCATGCGCTCGACGCGACCCCCAGCGACGATTTCAAAAGCTGGCGGGTGACCCTGCGCAAGGGGGTCAAGTTCTCGAATGGCGAAGACCTGAACGCGGATGCCTACGTCACGCACTTCACCCGCTTGCTGACCGGCAAGAAGGGCCGGTTCGCCGGCCGTTACCGGCGGCTGATGGGCCCGTATCTCGAAGGCGTGGAGAAAGTCGACAGCCACACGGTCGATTTCAAGTTCCGCGTCGCCAACCCCGGGTTCAAGGATATGGCGGCCCAGCCCAACATGTCGTGGTGGGTGACCGCGCCCAAGTACCTGGCCGAGAACAAGGACAAGCCCGAGTTCAACGAAAATCCCGTCGGCGCCGGCCCGTACATGCTCAAGGAATGGCGCGACGGCGCATTCATCCGGCTGGTCCGGAACCCCAACTACTGGAACAAGGACGGCCAGTATCTCGACGAGCTGACCTTCCTGTTCATCCCGCCGGAGGTCAACCGGGTCAACGCCCTGAAGGCCGGCAACGCGGATATCATCTACGTCAGCCGGGGTTTCATCCCGGAACTCAAGAAGGATCCCAACATTACGGTGGTTTCCGGTCCCCGGCTCTCGGTCGGCCAGGCCATCGGCTTCAACCATTCGAAGCCGCCGTACAACGATATCCGGGTGCGCAAGGCGCTGATCCACGCCCTCGACCGGCAAAAGATCACCTGCGCCCATACCGGCATTTGCCGGGACCGGGCGGAGAACGACATGTACGGCGAAGGACACCCCTGGCATTGCCCGGCGGTGAAGTGGCCCGAGCACGACCCGGCCAAGGCCAAGGCGCTGATCGATGAGTACGTGAAGGAAACCGGCAAGCCGATTACCTTCAACGTCGATCACTTCCCGAACGCCCAGGCCGAGAAGACGGTGACGGCGATGATCGACATGTGGCGCAAGGTCGGTATCAGCGCGACCCAGAAAGCGGGTCCGCAGGGTCCCGGATTCATCCGGCCCCTGCTGAGCGGCAAGTTCGACATTTTCACCTTCGTCGAGAACTTCTCCAATGCCGACCCGAGCCTGGTGGCGACCCGCTTCCACTCCAAGCACCCGTCGAGCCGGCAGTTCCACCTCAAGAATCCGCGCATCGACGCGGCGGTGGAGAAGGTCAATGCGGCGACCGGTACCGCGGAGCGGAAGAAGGCGAGCTGCGAGTATCAGCAGGTGCTGGCGGATGAGGCGGCCCTGATCGTCTACGACCATCCGCAAATGCACATTGCCTACCGCAACCATGTCAAAGGGGTGAAGAAGCCCTTTGGCTACACATTTGACGCCCACCGCCTGTGGGTTGATAAATAACGATCGGGGGACGGCCGGGACCGCGATCGACGCGGTTCCGGCCCGCCGCCGGCTTTAAGCGGGAGAAGTGGCGTGCTGCACGAACTCATCCTGAAAAACGGCAAAATCCATACCATGGACGATGCGGGGACGGTGGTGTCCTCGGTCTCCATCGAGAGCGGGCGCTTCGCGGCGCTCGGCGACGACATTCAGCCCAGGGGACCGGACGCCCAGGTCATCGACCTGAAAGGCAGGACGGTCATCCCGGGACTCATCGACAACCACATTCATTTCCTGCGGACCGCGCTGCTGCCCGGCTACGACATGCGGCTGATGGAGACCGCGTTCTCCATCGAGGACACGCTGAAGGTGATCCAGGCCCAGGCGGCGGTCGCGCCCGACGGCGAGATGCTCAGCGCCATCGGCGGCATTCACCCGGGTCAGTTCGCCGAGAACCGTTATCCCACGCTCGCCGAGCTCGACGCGGCGGCGCCCAACCATCCGGTCTATCTGTCGATCTCCAATTGGGGGCCCGGCGCGGCCAACTCGCTGGCCAAGGCCCGGCTCCGGGATGCCGGCGCGCCGGTGGGCGACGACGGCATCGTCGGCAAGGGCAAGGATACGATCGCGGCGTGGGAAGCGCTGAGCGCGCTGCACTCCTACGACGACACCCTGCGTCAGACGGCGAGCCAAATGGACTTCGCGCTCTCCATGGGGCTGACCAACGTCTTCGACATGGGCGGCACCATTCCCGCCGGCGGCTGGCTCGACCCGGCGACCGGCTACAACCCGATTCTCGAATTGATGCGCGACGACAAGGTGCCCATGCGGGTGCGGATTTTCCTGCCGGTGCTCGACACCGACGCCGAACTCCCCGACCTCATGGCCCGCCTCGATTATACGTTCAACGAGTTCGGCAACGATGTCGTCCGCATCGTCGGGATCGGCGAGTGGCTGATCCCCAACAAACTGCAACGCCAGCAGCCGCTGCCCGATTTCTACACCGACTCCGTGCGCGCCGTCGCCGAGCGGGGCTGGGTCTACAAGCAGCACCTGATCAGCCTCGCCGAGCAGAAGGAGCATCTGCGGGTCTGGGAGGCGGTCAACAAATCCACGCCGATCGCCGATCTCCATTGGTCCATGGATCACTGCTACGGGATCGACCAGGAGACCATCAACCGGGCGATCGACCTCGGCGTCGGCCTCAGTTCCCACAGTTCCAACTACCTCGAGGGCAAGCTCCAGCCGCCGGGCAACCCGCCGTTCCGGATGATCATGGACAGCGGCATCGTCATGGGCGGCGGTTCGGACGGGGCGAGGGTCTCGCCGATGAATCCCTGGGTGATGCTCTATTACGCCGTCACCGGCAGGAACCACGCCCGCGAAATGATCAATCCCGGCCAGTGCCTGACCCGCGAGGAAATTCTCCGCATCTGGACCACGCCGCAGGGGTGGTTCTGCAAGGAAGAGAGGAACATGGGCGGCATCGCGGTCGGGCGTTACGGCGACCTGGCCGTATTGAGCGATGACTATTTCGATGAGCAGGCGGTGTCCGATGACGACATCCGGCACATCACCTCGCTGTTGACGGTGGTCGGCGGCCGGGTGGTCCACAATACCGGCACGCTGGGTGAGGCCGTTCCCGCGATCGAGACGATCCCGGCGCAATAGCGCCGGAGAACCCGCACCTTCATTCGAGGTCTCACGTGGCCTATCTGCGAAAGCGTCTCTTTCACCTCGTCCCGGTCTTCTTTCTGGTGACGTTCGCCAGCTTCATGCTGGTGAACCTGCTGCCGGGCGACGTGGTCGACGCCATCCTCGCCGATGACGACGCGGCGGTGATCAACGATCCGGAAATCCGCCGTCAGATCGAGATCGAACTCGGGCTCGATAAGCCGCTGGTGGTGCGCTACGTGGTGTGGCTCGGCGATCTCATGCAGGGCGACCTCGGCCGCTCCTATATCACCCGCAAGAAGATCGGCGATCTCCTGGCGCAGCGCATTCCGGTCACCTTCCAGCTGATGGTCATGTCCCTGGGCTTCGCCCTGGCGATCGCAATTCCCCTGGGGGTGCTCAGCGCCTTTCGAAGCAACACGGCGCTCGATCGGTGGATATCCGCGACCGCCTTCGGGATCGTGGCGACGCCGCCCTTCGTGACGGCGATCCTGTTCATCTGGTTCTTCGCGGTGGTCCTGAAGATCCTCCCGGCGGCGGGCCACGCGCCCATGTTCCTGGGCGTCTGGGAAAACCTGAAATACTTCATGCTGCCCATGCTGGCCATCGGAATGAGCGAGGTGCCCATCTTCCTACGGGTGCTGAGGGTTGACATGATCACCACCCTGCAGGAGGACTACATCGCCCTCGCCAAGGCCAAGGGCATGTCGGCGCGCTACATCCTGTTCCGGCATGCCTTCCGGCCTTCGTCATTTACCCTGGTGACCGTTCTCGGCCTTCAGGTCGGCCGGCTGATCAGCGGCCTGGTGATCGTCGAGAACATTTTCGCGCTGCCCGGTATCGGCAAATTGCTGATCGACAGTATCGACGCCCGGGACGTGCTGGTGGTGCAGGCGGTGGTGACGTTCGCGGCGATCGCCTATGTGGGGATCAACCTCACCGTGGACATCATCTACGCCGTTCTCGATCCGCGGGTGAACCGCCGGGCGGCGGAGGCCTGAGCATGGTCGAGCTGGTCCGGAATCTCCTCCGTCTCCCGCCTTCCGCCGATGCCGGCAAGCGTGAGGACGTGGTGCGCCCGTGGTGGGCCCGGGTCGGCATTCTGTTCTGGCTCTGCGTCGGCTGGCTGCTGCTGATCGGGCTGAGCGCGATCTTCGCCGATCTGCTTCCCATCCGGGATCCCCTCACCACCAATTTGGACGGACAGTTCCTGATGCCGTTCGCGGACGGCTACATCCTCGGTACCGACGGGGTCGGCCGCGACATGCTGTCCCGGATCGTCCACGGCGCCCGCATCTCCATGCTGCTCGCCTTTACGGCGCCGTTCCTGAGCCTCCTCGCCGGGCTGGCGCTCGGCATGTCGGCGGGGTATTTCCGCGGCCGGGTGGATGCGGCGGTGGGTATTTTCACCGACTCCATTCTGGCGTTTCCCAATATCGTCGGCGTGATGGTGGTGCTGTTCTTCCTCGGCGCGACGCTGCCGGTGATGATCCTGGCGCTGGCTTTCTTCGGTATCCCCGCCGAGGTGCGCGTCGCGCGCGCCAACACCATCCTGTTCGCCGAGCGGGAATTCGTCCTGGCGGCGCGGGCCCAGGGCGCATCCCATCTGCGGATCATGGTCCGCGAACTGCTGCCCAACGTCATCGTGCCCATGCTGTCGCTGGTCCTGTTCGGCATGTCCATCGTGATCATCATTGAGGGCGGCCTGGCGTTTCTCGGCGTCGGCTTCCCGCCGCCGACGCCGAGCTGGGGCAAGATGATCGCCGACGGATTCGAGGAGATCGCCCGGGCGCCGCAGGTCACCTTCGTTCCTGCGGGCGTGATGTTCCTCACCATCCTGTCGCTGAACATGATCGGCGACCGCCTGCGGGCGCTCACCGACGTGAAGGCGAGTGCCGTCTGAGTTTTTCCGTGCTACCCTTGCCGGAAACCGAACAGCCGCCGGAGCGCGCCATGCCCGACGCCGCCGAATGGACCACTGACCGCCTCGACTACGTCGAGGCCGAGTTGAACTACATCGTCGATACGGGCGAGCCGCCGATCACGTACGTCGATTGGCCGGAGGAGGAGCACAAGGCCAACCGGCCGCAATACGAGGCGCATACCTGCCGCATCTACGACGCGCGGCCGATCGCCGACCGGTTCGATATTTCGGTAAACGGCATCGAGATGAAGCGGATTCCGTCGAAGGTCGCGGATTTCTACGACAAGGATGAAGTGGAGCGCGTCTACAACCCCGAGGTGACCGAGATCATCAAGGACGCCATGGGCGCATCCAGGGTGGTGGTGTTCGACCATACCTTCCGCACCTACAACGACGCGGTCCGGGAGGCCAACAATACCCGCGCGCCGGTGAAGGCGGTCCACAACGACTATACGGACAGATCGGCGCGCCAGCGGTTGAAGGACATCATGGGTGACGAAGAGGCCGGAGGGCTGCTCGAGAAGCGCTTCGCCATCGTCCAGACCTGGCGGCCCATCAACCATCCGGTGATGACCGAGCCCTTCGCCCTCGCCGATGGGCAAACGGTTCCGAACTCGAGCTTCGTGGAATTGGAGCGGCGATACCGGTACCGGACGGCGGTCACCTATCACTGCGCCTATGACCCGGGCCACAGGTTCTACTACCTCAAGGAAATGACGCCGGAAGAGACCTACATTTTCAAGGTCTTCGATACGGACAAGTCCGCGGGCGTGCAATTCACCTGCCACACGGCCTTCGATGACCCCGGGTCGCCGCCCGGAGCGCGTCCCCGGGAAAGTGTCGAAACCCGCGCGCTGGTTTTCTTCTGAGCCGCTTCTGTCGCGGCACGTCATGGGCTGGCATCGGGACATAAACGGCGGGAGGCGGAAGTGACGCCACGTTCAACCTCCACGTTGCTTGGGGCGTTGGCCGCCTTTTCCCTTTTGGCCGGGGCAGGCGGCGCGGCTCTCGCCGAACCTCTGGACCGGTCCAAGAACTCCGTCGCCGACTGCATCGCCTATCAGGCGCAGCCGGTGGCGGGCGCGCTGGTGATCGACGAAACCACCGCGGTCGAGGCGTGCGAGGCGGCCATCCGGGAACTCGCGGGTGAGCTTGCCGGCGAGGGTCTGCCGCCGGGCGCGGCCCATGGCCGGGCCGAGGACTTCGCCCGAGAGGCCTACCGGGAGTACGAGCGCAACCTGCCGCCCTGTCCGCCGCCGTCGGTCTGAGGCACGCCGCCCATCAGGTCCGGATTTGCTTGCTGGCCTAGAGCGTATTTGAGATTGATTGAATCATTTTAGGGATTCCCAAGTATGGGCGAACCATGATTCAAGATGGATGCTGGGCAAGGAGGCCAGCATTCATGGCGAGACCTTATTCGATTGATTGTAAGCGGTGCGAGCGCCCCACCCTGGTTTTCAGCTTGACGCCGGGTCGAAGTTCCAGGGCAGGAGTTCTTGGATTTGGGATTGAGGGTGGCCGGCGGCGATCTTCTCCAGCGTGTTCTTGAGCCAGGCGTAGGGCTCGACGCCGTTCATCTTGCAAGTCTCGATGAGCGAGCCCACACGGCCCCAGGAGCGAGCTCCCTCGTCATGGCCGGCGAACAACGCGTTCTTGGCCGTGAGCTTGATCGGACGGATGCGGTTCTCCACGAAGTTGCTATCCATCTCGACACGCCCGTCGTACAGGAATACCAGCAGCCCGTCCCACTGGTTGGCGATATAGGTGAGCTTCTCGCCCAGGCGCGAGCGCGGCGACACCCGCGAGCGCTGCTCGTCGAGCCACACGCCGAAGGCGTTGACCAGCGGCGCGGACTCGGTCCAGCGGACGAACTGGCGCGTCGCCGGCGAGGCGCCCCGGATCCTGTCCTCGATCTTGTAGAGCTGCGCGATCCGCTCCAGCCCTTCCTTCGCGATCGGCGAGCCGTTGCTGTCGAACATCTCCTTGAGCCCGCGCCTGGCGTGAACCCAACAAGAAGCCAGCGTCAGCGCACCGCCCGGGCGGTCCGGCCGAGCCAGCCGGTTGTGGCCGGAGTAGCCGTCCACCTGAACCGTTCCCTCGAAGCCCTCAAGCAGCTTCTCGCCATACTTGCCGCCGCGCCCGGGCGCATACTCATACACCACACCCGGCGGGTCCGGCCCGGACCACCCCCGCTGGTCGCGCGCCATCGTCCACATGTAGCCGGTCTTGGTCTTGCCCCGACCCGGGTCGAGCACCCGGACCGTGGTCTCGTCCAGCCCGAGGGGGTTCGACGTCTTCAACTCCGCCTTCAGGCATTCGTACACGGGCCCGAGGTGGAACGACGCCTTGCCGACCCAGCCGGCCGGCGTCGAGCGGTGCAGTTCGATCCCCGAACGGGCGAATATCTGCGATTGGCGGTACAGCGGGAGATGGTCCGCGAACTTCGATACCAGCACGTGGGCGATCATGCCTTCGGTGGGGAGCGCTCCCTCGATGAGGTGCGCCGGCGCCGGCGCCTGGGTGACGCCTTCCTCGCACTTGCGGCAGGCGTACTTCGGGCGCACCGTGACGATGACCCGGAGCTTCGCCGGAACGACGTCCAGCCTCTCGGTGCGGTCCTCGCCGATCTTGGCCATCTCGCCGCACCCGCACGGACACAGCGTGCTCTCGGGCTCGATTACGTCAAAAACCCGAGGCAGGTGAGCCGACAGATGACCGATGTTGCGCTCCGCGGCGGGGCGCTTGGTACGCGGCGCCGTGCTCGCCTGGGCGTCCGCCTCGGCCTCGGCCTCGGCGAGCGCGCCTTCGAGCTCCTCGAAGGCGAGCAGGAGCTGGTCGGGATGGAGCTTCTCGGACTTCTTGCCGTAGATCGCCCGGCGCAGTTCGCGCAGCAGATGTTCGAGCCGGCGGTTGACTTCCTCGAGGTGCTGGTTGCGGCCGGCGAGCGAGGCGATCCTTGCGCGCAGGTCTTCGACGATCACTTCGGGGCCGTGTTCTTCAAGCCGGCGGTTGCGGTCGGTGAGCGCCGCGTTCTCGACGCGAAGCGTCTCAAGAGCCGCCTGCTGGCCTTCGATCAGCGCCCGCAGGGGCGGTGCAAGTGATGCGAGATCGACAGTGCCGGGGCTCGGTTCCATGACTGAATACTATCATGGAACCAGTTACTTATTGATAAAGAATAGGGGCCGGAAAAGGGGAAAATGGGAGCCCGGCCACCCCTCGGCATCACGCCGCCGCGAGTGGCCGGCGCACCCGTGGTCCCCACACCCGGCGCCAGTCCAGACCCTCGAACAAAGCCTCGAACTGCGCCCGCGACAGGCGCATCACCCCGTCGCGGACCGCCGGCCAGGCGAACCGGGCCTGCTCAAGACGCTTCGATGCCAGCACCAATCCGGTCCCGTCCCACCACAGAACCTTGATCCGGTCGGCGCGCTTGGGGCGGAATACGAACACGATGCCGGAATACGGGTCCAGACCGAGCTCGTGCTCGACCACCGCCACCAGCCCGTCATGGCCCTTGCGGAAGTCCACAGGCCGCGTCGCCACCACGACCTTCAACCCAGAGCCCGCGACGATCATCGGATCGCTCGCAGCGCCGAGGCGATCGAGGTGATGCGCACCGTGCTCACGTCGCCGTCGAGGCGTACCGTCACGCCCCGCGCCTCGATCGAAACCGAACCGACATGGCCGGGCCCCGACGCCGCCTCCACTTCGACATGGGCGAACGGCGCCTCGCTCTGCGGCGCCGGAGGCGCCACGAGTTCGCCCCGGCGGAACTGCTTGCGCCAGAATGACAGCCGCCTATGCGGAACCCCATGGCGCTTGGCGACCTCCTCTACGGTCGTCCCCTGCTCAAAACTCTCCTGGACGATCCAAGCCTTCTCTTCTTCCGACCAGTGCTGCCGACGTGCAGCCGGCTGCAAGGCGCGCCAGCCTTCGACCGATCCGGCCTCCTCGTTATCCTCTTCCCCAACCAGCTGTTCCTGGTCGAAGCGATCCTGCTCTTGCATCGTATGACCCTCCCGGTAAAAGGATCATCCAACTCCAACAGCGATACAGAGATAAGGTGGGGCGCTCGCACCGCTTACGATTGATTTGCGAGAGCGTGTTGTTTTGGCGGTTTTGGCGGGGGAGAGTTGCCGCGCTGTAGCGGCTCGGTTTGGGGTTGCGGTTTCGAGCGTGGTTAAGTGGTCGCAGCGCTACCGGCGGACGGGGAGTGTTGCGCCCGGCAAGATGGGCGGTCACCGCCGCCGGGTTCTTGAGCCCCATCGGGAGTTCATTGTCGGCCGGATCGACCAGGAGCCGCATCTGACGCTGCATCGGTTGAGAGACGAGTTGGCCGCTCGGGGTGTCAGGGTATCCCACAGCACGGTATGGCTGTTTCTGCGCCGTGAAGGGCTGCGCTTTAAAAAAAACCCTGTTCGCCGTTGAACGGGCGCGCGCGGACATCGCCCGCCATCGCAGGCGCTGGAAGGCGTGGCAGGCAAAGCTTGATCCCGAACGGCTGGTATTCATTGATGAAACCTGGATCCGGACCAATATGGCCCCGCTGCGCGGCTGGGGGCCGAAAGGGGAGCGGGTCCGCGGCTTTGCCCCCCATGGGCGGTGGCACACCCTGACCTTCATCGGCGCGCTGCGCTGCGACCGGTTCACCGCGCCCTGCGTCTTCGACGGCCCCATCAATGGCGTGTGCTTCCGCGCCTACGTCGAGCAGCTGCTCGTGCCGACCCTGGTGCCCGGCGACATCGTCATCATGGACAATCTCGGCAGCCACAAGTCAAAAGCCGTGCGAAACGCCATCCGTGCCGCCGGAGCCAAGCTGTGGCTCCTGCCCAAATATTCCCCCGACCTCAATCCCATCGAGCAGACCTTTGCCCAAATCAAGCACTGGATGAGAAACGCCCAGAAGCGGGAGATCGACGACTTATGGCGCCATCTCGGGAGCCTCATCGACACCATCGAGCCACAGCAATGCGCCAACTACTTCAAAAACGCAGGATACGCTTCCGTCAAAATATGAAACGCTCTATGCCGGTGGTGCGGCGCGTTTTCGTAGTGCAGCCGTAAGAGGTCGAGGCCGTAATCGTTGCCGTTGGGGGTCCTGACCAGGGTGTGGACGTGGAAATTCATCGGCTCGGTATTGGTCAGGTAGACCCCGGCATGATGGTCGAACTCGATCATGATCACCGGGCTTTGGATACGGTAGTAGAACGGGTGGTCCTCGTCGGCGGCGCCGATCCAGCAGAAGCGCGTCTCGGCCAAATGCCGCTCCACTTCCTCCATCCGCGCCCCGAAGGGCCCCTCGGGCAGGGTGCCGGCATAGGCCGCGACGAGGTCCAGGAGCCGTTGCCGCTGCCCGGCCTCGAGCTCGCTTCCCTTGATCCCCTCATAGGGAATGATCCGGTTATCCTGATATGCGCCGCCGTAATGGAGCTGATCGGCGAACTGACGGCGCTCCGGTGGCATGTCCCTGCCCATCATGTTCTGGTGGAGTTGGGCCTGCCCGGCCTGCCGTTCGTCCAGGGACCGGCGCAACGCCAGCCCCAGCCGCTCCTCGTCCTCGAACAGGGAAACGCCTGCGAACCGTCCCGCATCCGCGTATGACGGTTCCGCCCCCATGAAGGTCGGCGTGAGGGTCATCTGATCGCCGATGATCACGCAGTTCAGGGTCAGGTGATGGCCGAACAGCTGCCAGCCCCAGGGCTCGTCCCGCGACGGCGTGCCGAACAGGCAGAAGATATAGCTGAACTCTCCCATCACCAGCGGCGCGTCGACCAGTTCGCCGAGGAACCCGTTGAGCTTCATCGCTTTCCGGGTGCGCTCGTAGCCCGCGTCGCTGAGGCTTGCCCGCATGACGTCGAGGCAGGCGCCCCGCACCGTCTCCGATACTTCGTCCAGCCGGAGCCCATGCTGCTCCACGTAAAGCTCGGTGTTTTGCCAGTTCCGCCATTGGTCCGAATTCATGGGAAAACAGCCGGACGCCCGTTGCTCCGGCGTGAGGGTTTCCATCAGCCGGCGCGCGGCCTCGGCCATGGCTTGGGCCGGCGCCTTCTCCGGCCTGAGGGCGAAAAGACCGGGGATGATCCCGCCGTCCGACGTGATGCCCCGAAACGGTTCGGCCCTGAGCGCCTGCCAGTGATCGAACAAATCCTTCACGGCCGCCCGCCCGTTGACGACGCCGTCGGCATGGGAACGGGCATCCTCGCCGGAGATCGGAGATTTGCCGGGGGTTGGGATGTAGTCGCGGAAATTGGCCTTGGGCATGGGGCGGAGTCTATTCGCTGATCCCGGGAACACAAACCCGGGTGCGTTTCAGGGCAATCGCATTAGCCTATTTCGGCGATGAGTTTTCGGAGGAAGTTGTCGCTCCACCCGGCGCGATTGAACTTGAGACGGTTTGATCCCTTGTCCTTGTTGCGTTTGATGACGTTGAGGGCGAGGCGTCTGAGGAGAGCGAGGTTTTCCGGGGCGTTGTCCTTGCGGGCTCGGGCCTGATCTTCGTCCATGACCACATCGAGCACCCAATGGAGTTGGTTCTCGATCCCCCAGTGTCCGCGGACGAGGCGGTTCAGTTCGTCGGCGGTGAGCGGCCAGGAGGCGATGAAGTAGCGCACCGCTGTCGTGGCCCGGCCGTCGGTCTCGCGGCTGGAGGTGACCTTGCCGACAGCGGCCAGGGCCGGCCACCGGTGGGCTTCGGCGAGCCAGTCCATATCGTGCAGCACCTCGGCGCGGCGGGTTTCGATGCGGCCGTGGCCGGCGTCCACCGTCTGGTCCACGCCGTCGGCGGGCGCCTGGGGATCGTCCAGCAGCAGTTTGACGTCGGCGAGAAGGTCGGGCTGGTTGGCCTTCAGCGCCATCAGGTAATCGGCGCCGGCCTCGTGGATGTCGCGGGCCGTGCCGCTCTGGCAGTGCATGGCGTCCATGGTCATCACCGCGCCTTCGAGGCTGAGCAGCTTGAGCAAGGCCGGCACGGCGGTGATCTCGTTGCTCGCGCCCACGTTCATCTGGCCTAGAACCAGCCGCTGATCGGCGGCCCAGGCGCTGACCAGGTGGAGCGGCGAGGTTCCGGAGGCCCGATCGAAGGAGCGCCTCAGGCTCTTGCCATCAATCGCAACAACCTCCGCCCGGGCGGTCGCGAAATCGGACATGAAGCGCTGGAAGGCGGCATGAAAGGCCCGCGGGTCCAACAACCGGAACAGCCGCGAGAAGGTGTCGTGGCTGGGCGGGCCAGCGGGCAGGGTCAGGAACTCGCGCAGCACCTCTTCCTTGGCCTCGGCGAAGTCCGCCATGTCAACGCACGACGTGCTTCCACACAGCGCCGCGCACAGCGCCATGAACAGCATCTCAAGAAGATCATGACGCAACGCGTTGCCCGTGCGCGGATCATCAAGACCCGAAAAACTCTCCCGAAATCTCTCCACCGAAACCTCCATCAAACGTCAAAGAAGCTCCAGCAGCAGCGATACTCATTTCCATTCCGTTTACGAAGCCATTCCGTTCACGAACCAAATCAAATGCGATTGCCCTGAGGGGTCGCGGGGAAGCCAACATTTGGCCGATTGGGGCACTATTTGAAATTTCGGACGTCATGGCGCGCCGGAGTTGGCAAGGGACACGAAGACCAACCGGCGGGACGCCAAAAGACAGGCAACTATATGGAACGAGCGTCGATGGAGTTCCACCGGCCGCCTGCTAGCGATTATTGTATTCTATTTCACTAATACACCGTGGTTTTTGTTGTTTCGTGATCGAACTGCCGCTAACGTCGTCGGGAACATGTAGATGAATTGCTCTGGAGCGGAAACGATGAGCGACAGTGACTCCCGGGACGTCGACCGCGGCGAAATTCTGCGGATGGCGGTTGAAGTGGTCTCGTCCTACGTCGGCCGCAATCAGATCGCCGGGGACAAAATTCCCGAACTCATCAACACGGTTTACGGTTCGATGGCGGGTCTGGCGAACTCGGACCGCCACGAGGACCAGGAAGTCTCCAAGCCCGCGGTCGCCGTACGGCGCTCGATCACGCCCGACTACATCATATGCCTGGAAGACGGCAAAAAGCTGAAGATGCTCAAACGGCACCTCCGGACCACATACGGAATGACCCCTGAGGAATATCGGGCCAAATGGAAGCTGCCGCACGATTACCCGATGGTCGCGCCCAACTATGCCAAGCAGCGTTCGGAGTTCGCCAAGAACATCGGTCTCGGCAGTAAATCCGGCCGTCCCAAATCCCGAAAAAGCGCGTAGAGCGAACCCGTGCTAAGGTGATGGTCCGGTTGTCGGGCTAATTTCCGCGGGGCATGTATTCGTGAGTATCGAGGTTCGCGACATCACCAAGACCTTCGGCGGCCTCACCGCGCTTCGCGATTGCTCCCTTACCGTTGAACCCGGGACCATCACCGGCCTGATCGGACCCAACGGGGCCGGCAAGACCACCTTGTTCAATATCGTCGCGGGCGCGTTCAAACCCGACTCCGGACAAGTGCTGTTCGAGGGCGCCGATATCACCGGCCTTGGGACCCACCGGCTGTTCCGCCGGGGTATCGTCCGCACGTTTCAGGTTCCCAATGAATTCTCGCGCATGACCGTCCGGGAGAACCTGATGGTGGTTCCGCCCGGTCAGATGGGCGAGAGCCTCGCGGCCGCCTGGTTCAGCCGGCGCGCGGTGCGGCGGCAGGAAGAGGAAATCGCCGCCAAGGTCGAGGACGTCCTGGCGTTTCTCAATCTGGACCATGTCGGATCGGAACTCGCGGGCGGTCTTTCCGGCGGCCAGAAAAAGCTGCTGGAGCTCGGCCGCACCATGATGACCGATGCCAAAATGGTGCTTCTCGACGAGCCCGGCGCCGGGGTCAACCGCTCGCTGCTGGCGCACCTGACCGAGGCCATCGAACGTCTGAAGGAGGAACGCGGCTACACCTTCTGCATCATCGAGCACGACATGGATCTGGTCGAGCGCCTCTGCTATCCGGTCATCGCCATGGTTCGGGGCGAGATTCTGGCATCCGGCGCCATGGCGGACATCCGTTCCAATCAGGCGGTGGTCGAAGCCTATTTCGGAAACGCCAAAGCGGGCGGCCGATGACGGTTGTCCTGGAGGTTGCCGATGTCCGCGGCGGCTATGGCGGCGCCGACATTCTCAACGGAACCCATCTCACGCTCGACGAAGGGGAAATCGTCGTCATCATCGGACCGAACGGGGCCGGTAAATCCACCCTCATGAAAGCCGTCTTCGGGCTGGCCACGATCCGGTCCGGCAGCGTCTCCTTTTTCGGCCGGACCATCACCGGCATGCGGGCCGACCAGGTCGCCAAGCTGGGAATGAGCTACGTGCCTCAGGAGCGCAACGTATTCGCCTCCCTGACGGTAAACGAGAACCTGGAGATGGGCGCGTATCTCCGGGACGACGATTTCGGACCTCAGATCGAACGAATCTACGAGCTTTTCCCGCCCCTCAAGGAACGCCGCCGGCAACAGGCCGGCACGCTGTCGGGCGGCGAACGGCAGATGCTCGCCATGGGCCGGGCGCTGATGCTCGATCCGAAACTCCTGCTGTTGGACGAACCGACGGCGGCGCTGTCTCCCCGCTATGCCGCCGAGACCTTCGAGCGGATCAGGGAAATCAACGCTCTCGGCATCACTATCCTGATGGTCGAGCAGAACGCCCGTCAGGCGTTGGAGCATGCCGATCGCGGCGTCGTGCTGGTGATGGGCGAAAACCGGTTCGAGGCGCCGGGACCCGAACTCCTGGCCAACCGGGAGGTGGCCGAAATGTATTTGGGGGGGTGAGCGAAATTGACCGATCTCCTTCAGCTCCTGGTCTTCGGGATCGTCTTCGGCAGTATCCTGACCCTCGGCGCCATCGGCGTGTCGTTGATCTTCGGGATTCTCCGGTTCGCTCATTTCGCGCACGGCGACATGATGACGGTCGGCGCCTACTTCGCCCTGGTTTTCGTCGTGCAGGCGGGCTGGCCCATCTACATGGCGCTGCCGGCGGCGATGGCGGGCGCGGCAATCCTCGCGATCCTGATCGACCAGTCCGTCTACCGGCGATTACGGCGCACGGCTCCGGTGATCCTGCTGATTTCGTCATTCGGCATGGCGCTGCTGCTCCGCGCCGCGGCGCAGCTCATCTGGGGCACGGACAACCAGGTCTACCAGCCGGGCATCAACGTGCCTTACGTGGTCTTCGATATCCGCATCAAGCCGGACCATCTGGTGATCGTCGGCGCCTCCGTCATCCTGGTGTTCGCGTTCCATCTGTTCCTCAAGATGACGCGCATGGGCAAGGCCATGCGGGCGATGAGCGACAACGTCGATCTCGCACGGGTCAGCGGCATCGACAGCGAGCGGGTGGTGATCTGGACCTGGGTCATCGGCGGTGCGCTGGCCGCGGCGGCGGGCGTTCTGCTGGCGCTCGATACGCGGCTCAATCCACAGCTTGGCTGGAACGTCCTGCTCCCCATCTTCGCGGCGACCATCGTCGGCGGCATCGGCCGGGTCTACGGCGCGATCGCCGGCGGCATGTTCATCGGCATCGCGACCGAACTCTCCACGGCGGTCCTCCTGCCGGCCTATAAGCCGGCGGTGGCGTTCACCCTGATGGTGTTGGTGCTGATTTTGCGGCCCCAGGGATTGGTGCGGGGCATGAACTGATGGAACTCGGCGGTATCATCGAGTACGGCTTGTTTTTCCTGAGTTTCGTCGGGATCTACGCCCTTCTCAGCCTCGGGCTCAACCTGCAATGGGGCCTGACGGGTCAGTTCAATATCGGCATCGCCGGCTTTTTCGCCGTCGGCGCCTATACCAGCGCCATCCTGACCACGGCGCCGAGTCCCCATCATCTCGGCGGCTTCGGCATGCCCCTGATCGTCGGGCTCATCATCGCCATGGCGTTGGCCGGGTTGGTCGCCGTGCTGGTGGGGCTGCTGACGGTCCGGCTCAGAACCGACTATCTGGCCATCGCCACCATCGGCATCGCCGAGATCATCCGCCTAGTGCTGAAAAACGAGGAATGGCTGACCAACGGGGTCCGGGGAATCCCCGGAATCCCCCGACCCTTCGCCGAGACCCTCGGGCAGAGCGATGGGGTGTTCCTGCTGGTCACCGTGGCGCTGATCCTGATGGTCTACCTCGCCCTCGAGGCGGCGCGGCGGTCCCCGTGGGGGCGCGTGTTGCGGGCCATCCGCGAGAACGAGGACGGCGTTCGGGCGGCCGGCAAACACATCGAGCGGTTCCGCCTCGAGGCGTTCGTCGTCGGTTCCATGATCATGGGCCTTGGGGGCGCCCTTTTCGCGCACTTCGTCGGCTTCATCAGTCCCGAGGCCTTCACCCCGGAATTCGCGACCTTCCTCGTCTGGGTGATGCTGATCGCCGGCGGCAGCGGCAACAACAAGGGCGCGGTGCTCGGGGCATTGATCATCTGGCTGGTCTGGACCGGCACCGAGTTCCTCACCAGCATGGCGCCGCCCGAATACGTGACCCAGGCCGGCGCCCTCAGGCTCCTGATGATCGGGATATTGGTGCAGGTGATCCTGCTGGTCCGGCCGGACGGCCTGTTGCCCGAAGAGACCGCCGACCGCACAAAATAAAAGCGGTCCGCCGAAGCGGACCGCTTTCGTTATTCGCCCGTCACGGATTATTTGGGCTCGAACACCTTCTTCGTGACGATCTTGCCGCCTTCGATCTCCCAGTGGCCGTAGGTGCCGGCAACATCGCCGTTCTTGTCGATGTTCTGGGGTCCGGAGGCGCCGACATAGTCGATATCCTGGCCCGCCTTGATGGCCTTCACCGCCTCGGCGAACTGACCCGGGCCCACCTTCTTGCCGGGCGGGTTGGCGACCGAGCGCAGCGCATCGCGGATCGCCTTGGGGTCGTTCGAGCCCGCCTTGACGGCCGCGAGACCGGCAAGGATCGTGGCGTCATATGCGCTGTCGATGAACGGTCGCGGCGGCAGTTCTCCGTACTTCTTCTCGTACAATTTCCGGAAGTTGTCCTGGGCCGCGCTTTTGGATTCCGGCGCGGTGGCGTAGGAGCCGTTCAGGAACCGGGCGCCGATCGCCTCGATCATCTTCTCGTGCTTCATCCCGTCGGTAAAGACGAACTTGTCGAAGAAGCCGCCTTCGAGGCTCTGCTTGAGGATCGGAATGCCGTCTTCGGGATAGGCGATCAACAGCAGGCGTTCCGGCTTGCCCTTCGCCGCTTTTTGAAGTTCGCCCCGGTAGGATGCCTGTTTCTCCTCGTAGCCGATGGACGCGGCCACCTTGCCCTTGAAGTTCTTCGAGAAAGCCTCGGCCAGGCCTTTGCCGTAGTCATTGTTGACGTAGATGATGCTGACCGATTTCAAGTTCTTCTTGGCCGCCACCTGGGCCAGCGCGATGCCCTGCACGGCGTCCGTCGGAACGGTCCGGAACAGGAAGTCGTTATCGGCCAGGCCGGTGATGACCGGCGACGTGGAGGCGCTCGATATTTGGGTCACACCCGACTTGCTGGTGACCGAACTGGCGATCGGAATGGTGACGCCGCTGGACAATGCGCCGATGACCGCCTGGACCTTGTCCACGGACACCAATCGCTTGGCCGCGTCGACGCCGGCCTGCGGCGAGGTTTGGGTATCGCCGACGCTGAGCGCCACCTTGCCGCCATTGACGCCGCCAGCGGCATTCATTTCGTCAACGGCCAGTTTGACGCCGTTGAGCGAGGCCCCGCCATAGGCCTGCAGGCCGCCGGTCATGGGCATGAGCGCGCCCAGTTTCAGGCCCTCGGCCTGAGCCTGGGTTGCCGGTCCGGCAGCCACCGCAACGGCGACCAACGCGATACCGGCCATGCGTGAAATTTGAACCATGTTCCCTCCTAACGATTCATGGGTCATGACGAAAAAACTCTACTCGGGGAGTGAACGGGGTGCAACGCCCCAGGGCAATCGCATTAGCCTATTTCGGCGATGAGTTTTCGGAGGAAGTTGTCGCTCCACCCGGCGCGATTGAACTTGAGACGGTTTGATCCCTTGT
Source organism: Rhodospirillales bacterium (assembly GCA_965221855.1). Classification (GTDB taxonomy): domain Bacteria; phylum Pseudomonadota; class Alphaproteobacteria; order Rhodospirillales; family UBA2165; genus JAJDXO01. Next base: position 85,059 of record CBDCSV010000002.1, read on the forward strand.
CCTTGTTGCGTTTGATGACGTTGAGGGCGAGGCGTCTGAGGAGAGCGAGGTTTTCCGGGGCGTTGTCCTTGCGGGCTCGGGCCTGATCTTCGTCCATGACCACATCGAGCACCCAATGGAGTTGGTTCTCGATCCCCCAGTGTCCGCGGACGAGGCGGTTCAGTTCGTCGGCGGTGAGCGGCCAGGAGGCGATGAAGTAGCGCACCGCTGTCGTGGCCCGGCCGTCGGTCTCGCGGCTGGAGGTGACCTTGCCGACAGCGGCCAGGGCCGGCCACCGGTGGGCTTCGGCGAGCCAGTCCATATCGTGCAGCACCTCGGCGCGGCGGGTTTCGATGCGGCCGTGGCCGGCGTCCACCGTCTGGTCCACGCCGTCGGCGGGCGCCTGGGGATCGTCCAGCAGCAGTTTGACGTCGGCGAGAAGGTCGGGCTGGTTGGCCTTCAGCGCCATCAGGTAATCGGCGCCGGCCTCGTGGATGTCGCGGGCCGTGCCGCTCTGGCAGTGCATGGCGTCCATGGTCATCACCGCGCCTTCGAGGCTGAGCAGCTTGAGCAAGGCCGGCACGGCGGTGATCTCGTTGCTCGCGCCCACGTTCATCTGGCCTAGAACCAGCCGCTGATCGGCGGCCCAGGCGCTGACCAGGTGGAGCGGCGAGGTTCCGGAGGCCCGATCGAAGGAGCGCCTCAGGCTCTTGCCATCAATCGCAACAACCTCCGCCCGGGCGGTCGCGAAATCGGACATGAAGCGCTGGAAGGCGGCATGAAAGGCCCGCGGGTCCAACAACCGGAACAGCCGCGAGAAGGTGTCGTGGCTGGGCGGGCCAGCGGGCAGGGTCAGGAACTCGCGCAGCACCTCTTCCTTGGCCTCGGCGAAGTCCGCCATGTCAACGCACGACGTGCTTCCACACAGCGCCGCGCACAGCGCCATGAACAGCATCTCAAGAAGATCATGACGCAACGCGTTGCCCGTGCGCGGATCATCAAGACCCGAAAAACTCTCCCGAAATCTCTCCACCGAAACCTCCATCAAACGTCAAAGAAGCTCCAGCAGCAGCGATACTCATTTCCATTCCGTTTACGAAGCCATTCCGTTCACGAACCAAATCAAATGCGATTGCCCTGCCAGTATGGCGTTGATCCGGAATCCTGTATGTTCTATCTTTGTTCCTGATTGGCAATTGTCCCGCCGCAGGCCCGACCGGGAAAATTATCTGGCGGCCATGTCGGGAATCTGATCAAAGGAACCTGGAGGGGGCCATGGACGCAGTCTCGAACATCCTACCCGCCGTCAGCAATGAAAGCTCGGACCCGACCACCGCCGCGGGCACGCCGGAACTGCCCGAGAAGGACAATCACCCGGGTGCGCCGGAGTTGCTCCGAAGGGCGAACGAGTTTTACCGGAATGCGGCGTGGCCCAGCCCCTATGATCAGACTTCCCACAGTATCAACGTAGGCGATGCCCGCGACCTGTCCGGCATAGCAGACGAGTCGGTGCATCTGGTCGTCACCTCTCCGCCATATTTCGATTTGAAGGAATATGCCTCCGACGCCGGGGGCAAGCAGTTGGGCCGGTATTCGGACTACGAGGAATTCCTGAATGAACTGGACCGTGTTTGGAGTGAATGCAGGCGCGTGCTGGTGCCCGGGGGACGGATATGCTGCGTGATCGGGGACATTCTCATTCCCCGCAGAATAGACGGGAGGCACCGCGTGCTCCCGCTGCCCGCCGACATACAGGTGCGAAGCCGGAAACTGGGCCTCGACAATTTGACGCCAATTCTCTGGTTCAAGATCGGCAATCGAACCAATGAGGCTGGAGGGGGATCGAGCGGATACTACGGCAAGCCGTATCAGCCGGGCGCCATTATCAAGAATGACCACGAGCATATACTGTTGTTGCGGAAACCCGGCGGATACCGAAACACCCCGATGATCCAAAAAGCCCTTTCGATGCTGCAAAAGTCCGAGGTCGACGCATGGATGCGGCCGGTATGGCGCGACATCAAGGGCGCGAGCCTCCGGAATGGACACCCTGCGCCATACCCGGCGGAATTGGCCGAGCGCCTGGTCAGGATGTTCAGTTTCGCCGGAGACGTCGTGCTGGATCCGTTTGCCGGTTCCGGCTCCACGGCCGTCGGCGCCATGCGAGCCGGGAGAAACTCCGTTTCGATCGAGATCGAACAAGAGTATGTGGAGCGCGCTCGCGGGAGGATAACCGCCGAAGCCGGACAGTTGCGGTTCTCCGGGTCGACGCCTGTGGTCGTTTAGCATCGGCGCGGACCATGGAATCCGAACTGGTCGAGCACATTTCCGCGGAGGGTTATCATCCGCGCACTTCACGACACAGTGACTTTCAGTCACGGATCATCATCAGGGACCTCGTCCGGCATTGCCCGCTGATCGCCGAGCGTGCGGCGGCGGGCGAGATCGTCGCAAATCTCAGACATCACCAACAAGTCGGCTTCGCCGATTGGGTTATCGATATCGCAATCGGGACTTCATCCACCGGGGCCGGGATTCCGGACCTCACGGATCAAGCATCGGCCGGCCAAATCGGAATGGCGCCTCCCGTAATGATCGAGATCGCCATCGAGCTCAAATCCATCTGGACCGAACACGGAAAAGCCCGCCTGAATCGTTTGCGTGACTTCAACTCGTTTCACGGCTACGCCCACGAGTACAGCCCCAAGACGGTCGCCGGAGCCTATCTGGTGGTCAACAGTTCCGAGATATTCTGGTCGCCTCTGCGAGCACAGGACGACATCACCGAACATAATTCCAAGAGCAAGACGGCCCGCCAGATTGCCCGCGAAACGGTGGACAAGTTCCGTTCGATCAATCTGCGAAATTCGGAAAGCGATGCCGGAGGGATCGAAGCACTCGGGATCACGGTGATCGAACATGACAACCTGATCAGGAACCCGAATTTCGAGGTGCTCGGAGATTTGCACAAGCCCACCCGGATCGCGCCGTCTCCCCCAAGCGTGCCGATTGGGGACCCGTTGCACTACGAGTCGATGATCCAACGGATTTGCGCTCAGTACACCGAGAGATTTTCGTAGGCGCTGCGGAAACTTGCGGAACAAAAAAGCCCCGGCAGCGATGCCGGGGCTCTCCTGGGACTGCGCTACTTCCCGCGCGGGCCCTTTTTCTCGTCCTGGCTAAGCACCGAGGCCGCGAGCGTTTTTACCTCTTCGGCGGTCGGCTTCTTGCCACCCAGGACTTTGCCGGCGATGGACGAAGCCTTGTCGCCGGACTGCTTGCGCGTACCCATTGGGGCCCCTCCGCTTGCTGTCGATTGTGTGTTTGTGTTACGAAATGCCCGCCGAGTGATCGCGCATCTCGCAACGTCACCCGGCGGGGCTTAACTGATTAAGCCTCTAAAACCATAGGATTCGCCGTCCTTGCGGCCCCCTTTGGTTTGAGTTCTGGCACCGCGAAGCTGCTAGGCATTAATCGCGGTGACACTCGATGTTCCGAACGGCGGACGATTAATCATCGTCCGCCGTTTCATATTGGTCGTAACCTTCGTCATTTACCGTCGGGCTGGAAATCGGCGCTGCTTCAATCATCGGAATGCAGAAATCCAACACGGATCCAAAGGTCTGAAGAAATTGATCTCGCCGATCTTTCGTCCAACCGTCTCCCTCCGGTGGTAGCTGGGACAGCATTGCGGCGATTGGTTCTGGGACACCGTGAGACGAACCAGCTTTTGGCCGTGCTTTCGTCGAACTTGGTGAGCGCGGCTTGGATGCGCGAGGGGTGCTCGTTCGGCGAGGTTGCGTCGGTTTCTCAGGGATCAAGCCTGCAGATGCACACAATCCCAAAAAGAGAGTGACCATTCGCCCTTGTTGGCCGACCGGTTTGTAGCTCCGAAATGCGTCGCGGACTTTGGTTTCGTCATCCTCGGACGGATCGACAAAATTCATCACGTCCGCATAAGCTGAGCGGAGCCAAGTCTCAAACCGCTCCTTGTACTCATTCTCGGCGGCCAGACGCAAATCTTCTAAGTGTTGGGTCGGTTGGCCCTCCTCTCCAACAAGGTCCAAGGATTGGAGTGCTTGCAGCGCACGGGGAATGAGACTCTCGGAAACTCCGGCCCGCGCCAAAATCTCTCCATTAATTGGTGATGGTAGCCCTCGATTCCGGTACCTATCGATGATGTCTAGAATCACCGATGCCGGGGCATACGGAGCAGGCTTGTCTGCTGTAACGGCCATGGGATCTACTCCACGATTTTGAACCAACGGGAACCTAGAGCGTATTTGAGATTGATTGAATCATTTTAGGGATTCCCAAGTATGGGCGAACCATGATTCAAGATGGATGCTGGGCAAGGAGGCCAGCATTCATGGCGAGACCTTATTCGATTGATTTGCGAGAGCGTGTTGTTTTGGCGGTTTTGGCGGGGGAGAGTTGCCGCGCTGTAGCGGCTCGGTTTGGGGTTGCGGTTTCGAGCGTGGTTAAGTGGTCGCAGCGCTACCGGCGGACGGGGAGTGTTGCGCCCGGCAAGATGGGCGGTCACCGCCGCCGGGTTCTTGAGCCCCATCGGGAGTTCATTGTCGGCCGGATCGACCAGGAGCCGCATCTGACGCTGCATCGGTTGAGAGACGAGTTGGCCGCTCGGGGTGTCAGGGTATCCCACAGCACGGTATGGCTGTTTCTGCGCCGTGAAGGGCTGCGCTTTAAAAAAAACCCTGTTCGCCGTTGAACGGGCGCGCGCGGACATCGCCCGCCATCGCAGGCGCTGGAAGGCGTGGCAGGCAAAGCTTGATCCCGAACGGCTGGTATTCATTGATGAAACCTGGATCCGGACCAATATGGCCCCGCTGCGCGGCTGGGGGCCGAAAGGGGAGCGGGTCCGCGGCTTTGCCCCCCATGGGCGGTGGCACACCCTGACCTTCATCGGCGCGCTGCGCTGCGACCGGTTCACCGCGCCCTGCGTCTTCGACGGCCCCATCAATGGCGTGTGCTTCCGCGCCTACGTCGAGCAGCTGCTCGTGCCGACCCTGGTGCCCGGCGACATCGTCATCATGGACAATCTCGGCAGCCACAAGTCAAAAGCCGTGCGAAACGCCATCCGTGCCGCCGGAGCCAAGCTGTGGCTCCTGCCCAAATATTCCCCCGACCTCAATCCCATCGAGCAGACCTTTGCCCAAATCAAGCACTGGATGAGAAACGCCCAGAAGCGGGAGATCGACGACTTATGGCGCCATCTCGGGAGCCTCATCGACACCATCGAGCCACAGCAATGCGCCAACTACTTCAAAAACGCAGGATACGCTTCCGTCAAAATATGAAACGCTCTAGCCCAAAAGAATTCTCGTTACAAGTGGTTTTAATCCTGTTATTGAAATTTCGGGTAAAGAACATATCAACTTGATATATAATAATAAATTTTTGTACAAAACGGAGAATAAAATAGGAACAGTATCGAAACATATAAACAGTTTCCTTGGAGTTTGTTCGGTTTACAAAGATGGCCGTCAAAAAAGCCCCGGCGTTGCTGCCGGGGCTTTTCGTTGGAACGGGCGGTGCGGTCCAGTGAATCCGCTTAGTGAATCCGCCTAGTGAAGCCGGACATATTCAAATTCAATCGGCTGCCCGTGGATGCCGCGGTCCGGCGGGGCGATCCAGTTGGCCATCTTGCCGGGCTCGTGGACCGGTGACATCAGCGACAGCACGTACTTCCGGTCGTCCTCGGTGGGCAGCCACTCGTGGGCCTTCGCTTCCCAGGCGTCCTTCTCCATGATCTCGCCCTCGGGCGAGGCATGGACGTTCTGGAAGGTGCCGATGTTCCGGTGGAATGCCTTGTGGGGCAGGGTGAGTACGAAGTCGACGCCGGCATCCTTGATCGACTTGTTCCACCGGTCGACGCCGCGCTGGCAGTCGGCGATGTAGTCGTCCCGGAGCCGCTCGTTGACGGCCAGAAGGGCGGTGTCCTCGCCGATTGTGACCTTGCCGTTCTCGATGATCGGCACGTTGTAGACCGCGTCCGTCAGCACGTGATCGTCGTCGATCTTGGTCTCCAGATAGCGCCCCTTGAGGCCCATGGAATAGTAGTTGGCCCCGTTGGTGGAGTGCTCCTGCCCGAACAGATCGAGGCAGATGGAGAAGTGGAAGTTCATGAACTTCTGGATGGTCGGCAGGTCGATGCCGCCGTGGGGACGGATATCGAGGGTGTCGTGCTCGGCCGACATCTGGGCGGCGCGCTTGACCACCCGGCCGACGCCGGTCTCGCCGACGAACATGTGGTGGGCTTCCTCGGTCAGCATGAACTGGCACGTCCGGGCCAGCGGATCGAAGCCGCTTTCGGCGAGGCTGTGGAGTTGGAACTTGCCGTCCCGGTCCTGGAAGTAGGTGAACATGAAGAAGCTCAGCCAGTTGTCGGTGTTCTCGTTGAACGCCTCCAGGATGCGGGGCTTGTCCGCGTCGCCGGCGTGGCGCTGCAGCATCTCTTCGGCTTCCTCGCGGCCGTCGCGGCCGAAGTAGGCGTGAAGCAGATAGACCATCGCCCACAGGTGACGGCCTTCCTCGACGTTCACCTGATAGAGGGAGCGCAGGTCGTAGAGGGACGGGCAGATCATGCCCAAACGGCGCTGCTGCTCCACCGAGGCCGGCTCGGTGTCGCCCTGGGTGACGATCAGGCGGCGCAGTTCGGCGCGGTATTCGCCGGGCACGTCCTGCCAGGCGGCCTCGCCCTTGTGGCTGCCGAAGTTGACCTGGCGGCCTTCCTCCTTGTCGGCGAGGAAGATGCCCCAGCGGTACTCGGGCATCCTCACATAGTCGAATTGGGCCCAGCCGGCGCCGGAAACGTCGATGGCGGTGCGCAGGTAGACGTCGTTGGCCGAGCTCTGCACGGGGCCGAGTTCGTTCCACCAGTTGAGGAACTCCGGCTGCCACTTCTCCAGCGCCCGCTGCAGGCGGCGGTCGTCGGAAAGCCCGACGTTGTTGGGAATCTTCTGGTTCAGATCAACGGTTGCCATGGTTCTATACCCGTTCCTTGTTGAAATTAGCCTTCTGCCCGGTGCCGTAGAGCTTCAACGCCCCCTCGTCGCCGACCGCGTTGGGCCGCTGGAAGATCCAGTTCTGCCACGCGCTGAGCCGGCCGAATATCTTGGTCTCCAGGGTTTCGGGACCGGCAAAGCGAAGGCTGGCTTCCATGCCGGTCAGCGCATCGGTGGAGAAGCTGGCGCGCTCCTCGATGGCGATGCGCACTTCGTCGTCCCAGTCGATGTCGTCCGGGATGAAGGTGACGAGGCCCAGCTCCTCGGCGGCCTCGGCGTCCAGGTCGTTGCCGATCTCGGCCTTGGCGTCCTCGACGCGGGAACCCTCGTCGAGGAAGCGGGTTTCCATGCGCGACAGGCCGTTGCACATGGGGAGGTGGCCGAAATTCATGCCCGTCAGCCGGATGGCGGCGGGCGGCAGGTTCGAGCCCTCCAGGTTGCCGTCCAGCATGTAGGAGCGGTCGGCGGCGAGGACGAATTCGAAGAAGGTGCCGGAAAACGCGCTCCCCGGCTCGACCAGCGTGATGACGCTGCGGGACGAGACGTCGAGGCGCTTCAGGGTGCGCTTCAGGTAATGGATGATCTCACGCACCAGCCAGTCGCCGGAATTGTCCATCAGCGCCTGGTCGGCGGCCGCCACGTTGGCCCCGTCGCCGACGGACCTGAACACCCAGGTGGATATCTCGGGCTCGTTGGTCCGCATGTGGATGATGAAATTGTCGAGATCGCGGGCGAAGGCCAGCGGCCAGTACGCCGCGCCCTGGCCGTGAATGGCGGCGAGGTCGGCGGACGGCGCTTCTTCGGGGGCCTTCAGCGTGACGGTCGCGACGTATTTGTCCCGGTCGAGCTCCACATCGAGGGTGCCGTATTCGATGGCGTCTTCGGAGAAGGCGATGTCGATGGGCGTCAGTTCGATGCCGCGGGCGTCCTCGGGCCGGTTGGTGGCGGCGGCCAGTTCCTGGGCCCGCGCCGCGGCGGTTTCCTCGAGCTTGGAGCGCGGCACCACCTCGTCGACCAGTTTCCAGTCGACGGCGCGCTTGCCCCGGATGCCCTCGGTGAGGGTGCAGAAGTAGTCCGCATGGTCGCGGCGCACGTGGCGCTTGTCGACGACGCGGGTCAGCCCGCCGGTGCCGGGCAGCACGGCCAGCAGCGGCACTTCGGGGAGGGAGACCGACGATGCGCCGTCGTCGACCAGCATGATGTGGTCGGCGGCGAGCGCGAGTTCGTAGCCGCCGCCGGCGGCGACGCCGTTGATCACGCAGAGATACTTCTGATCGGAGATTTCGGAGGCGTCTTCGATGCCGTTCCGGGTCTCGTTGGTGAACTTGCAGAAATTGACCTTCCAGGCGTGGGACGAGGTGCCGAGCATCTTGATGTTGGCGCCGGCGCAGAACACCCGGTCCTTGCCGGACGTCAGCATGACGCAGCCGATCTCGGGATGCTCGAAGCGCAGCCGCTGGGTAATGTCGTAGAGCTCGATATCGACGCCGAGGTCGTAGGAATTGAGCTTGAGGTCGTAGCCGTCCACCAGGCCGCCGTTCTCGTCCACATCCATGGTGAGCGTAGCGACGGGGCCGTCGAAGCTGAGCTTCCAGTGCTTGTACTGGTCCGGTTGGGTCCTGAAGTCGATCATGAGGTGTCCAAGTCCTTCCTTCTCCCGATTCCCAGCCCCGTCATGTCTTGATGGAGGCGGCCCGGGTTCCCAAAAACGTTAGAATTGTGCGGCTTTTTGTCTTTATGCGTAAATCGGTACCAAAATACCTATTTACTTATGCCGCAAACCGCCTCATTGTGTCAATACGCGAATCGCACCAAGCCGGACCGCCGAGACCGAATGACCGACGACACCACACTGCTCGCCAACGACAACGCCACCCGCCACGCCGCGGGCGACGGGGAGGCGGATGTCCTGGTCCGCCGGGCGACGGCCGATGACCTGCCCCTGGTGATCGAACTGGACGGCGACAATACGGGCCTCCACAAGCCAGACTATTGGGGCGAGACGTTTCACGAAATCGAACGTCACCCCGGGCAGCACTTCCTGATCGCCGAGAGCGCGTCGCCGGATCACGAGTTTCTGGGGTTCATCGTCGGCGAGGTGCGCGCCTGGGAATTCGGCTCCCGGCCCTGCGGCTGGATCCTGACCATAGGCGTGGTGCATGAACGCCGGGTCGCGGGCGTCGGCTCGGCCTTGTTCGATGCCATCTGCGAACGGTTTGCCGCCGACGGGGTCAAGACCGTGCGCACCATGCTGGCGCGCCACGACCAGCTCAATATGTCGTTCTTCCGTTCCCAGGGCATGATGGCCGGCTCGTTCATCGAACTGGAGAAGCCCATTGATTAGCGGGCGCCGCCGATGAAGCTTCAAAAAGCCACCCGTTACGGGCTGTACGCGGTTCTCGAATTGGCGGCCAATCCGGACGAGCAGCTGTCGGCCACCGACATCGCCGCCGCCTACGGGATTTCCGGCAACCATCTCGCCAAGGTGCTGCGCGATCTCGGGCGGGCCGGTCTGGTGGAATCGGCGCGCGGCGCCGGCGGCGGCTACCGGTTCTCCGGCAATGCCCGGCGGGTGACGCTGCTCGACGTGATCAACCTGTTCGAGGACATCTCGTCGGACACCGGGAGCGGCGACGGGGCGGATACGGAGATCGGCCAAGCCCTCGATCTGGTGCTGGGCGAGATCGACGATATCGCCCGCGCCACGTTCGGTTCGATCACCATCGAGACCCTGCTGAAGACCATGCGCTGGCGCCAAGAGCGGGAGGCCCGCGCCGCCGCCGATTTGGCTAGTCCAAGCTAAGTTGTTGATTATACTCGCCCCATGACTGTCTTGGCCGTCATCCCCGCCCGCTGGGCCTCGACGCGGTTCCCCGGCAAGCCGGTAACGCTCATCGCCGGGCGGCCGATGATCGCCCATGTCTGGGATCGGGCGGCGGCGGCGGCAACCGTCGACGAGGTGGTGATCGCCACCGACGACGAACGGATCGCCGAGGTGTGCGAGGCAAACCGCATGGCCTATGAAATGACATCGGGCGAACATCCGACGGGAACCGACAGGCTGGCCGAAGTGGCCCGCAACCGGCCGGCGGAGGTCTATGTGAACGTCCAGGGCGACGAGCCGCTGATCCATCCCGAATCCATCGACGCGGTGGCGCGCTGTCTGCTGGACGCGATCCCACGGGGGATCGATGTCGCCACCGGTTATATCGACGGCGCGAGCCCGGAACAGCAGGCCGACCCGTCCGTCGTCCACCTGCTGCCGAGCATGGACGGCTGCGCCATAACGTTTTCCCGCTACCCCATCCCCTATGCCATGGGCGAGGCGATGACGCCGGCCGTCCATGTGGGTCTCTACGCATTTACGCCGGAGTCGCTCGCGCGCTACGCCGGCTACGGGCAGGGACCGGTGGAGCGGGCGGAGAGCATGGAGATACTCCGGTTCGTGGAGCGCGGCGAACGGGTCGCCGCGGTAGCGGTGGCGCCGGGCTCCATCGGGGTGGATACGCCCGAGGACGCGGCGCGGGTGGAGGCGTTGATGAAAGCCGGGGAGGGCGGGCAATGAACGAACCGCAAGACGGCGGCCTGCGGGCGCTTTTGGCCGGGGTCCGGCTGTTGTCGCTGGACACGGACGGCGTACTCACCGACGGCGGGCTCTATTACGCGGATTCAGGCGAGGAAATGCGGAAGTTCAACGTCAAGGACGGGCTCGGCATGCAGCTCGTCCAGGCGATGGGCGTCCCCGTCGCGGTCATTACCGCGAGCCGGTCCCGATCCATCGCCCATCGCGCCGAACGGCTCGGCATCGAGTACGTCTTTCTGGCCAGCGAAGACAAACTCGACACCCTTTCGGCGCTATGCAGGGAGCTCCATATCGACCTCGCGCACGTCGCCCATGTGGGCGACGACCTGAACGACCTGCCGGTCTTCGAGGCGGTCGGCTGCCCGATAACCGTTGCCGATGCAACCGGCGAGGCCCTGGCGGCGGCGGTTTACGTCACCGAGAAGAAAGGCGGCGAGGGCGCGGTGCGCGAAATCTGCGACATGCTGGTCGAAGCCAGGTCGGAAGAGGAATAACCGGCTGGCCGCGCGGCGAAGGGAATTCGAACGGAAGGAGCGTCATGTTCGTCAGCGTCTTCGAGCTGTTCAAGATCGGCATCGGCCCCTCCAGTTCCCACACCATGGGACCGATGGTGGCGGCGGCGCGATTTCTCGATTTGCTGCGCCGGGACGGGCACGCGCCGGAGCGGGTGAGCTGTACGCTGTATGGTTCGTTGGCGCACACGGGCAAGGGTCACGGCACCGACCGCGCCGTCATTCTGGGTCTCATGGGCTGCGACCCATCGTCGGTGGACCCCGACCAAGCCGATGGGATCGAGGCGCGCGTGCGGGAAGAACACCGGGTCGCGCCGCCCGGACTGCCTGAAATCGCGTTTTCGCCGGACGCGGATTTGCATTTGGATCTGGCGGCGCCGCTGCCGGGTCATCCGAACGGGCTGACATTCGCCGCCGTCGGCTCGGACGGCGGCGAGATCGCCTCGGAAACCTACTACTCCATCGGCGGCGGTTTCGTCCTGTCGGCGGAGGAACTGGCCCATGCCGGTACGGGGAAGGCGGAAGGCCGTCCGGTCCCGTATCCCTTCGGGAGCGCCGCCGAGATGCTGGAGATGTCATCGGCCTCGGGGCTCTCCATCGCCGGCATGAAGCGGGCGAACGAGCTTACCGTCATGACCGAGGCCGAGCTCGATGACGGCCTTTCCCGTGTGTGGTCGGTGATGGAAAGCTGCATGGAGCGCGGACTGTCGGCGGACGGCAGCCTGCCCGGCGGCCTCGACGTCGCCCGCCGCGCCCGCGGCATCCATCAGCGCCTGATCGCCGAGCGGGGATCGAACAGCCTGCAGCCTCACCAGGTGGTGGATTGGCTGTCGGTCTACGCCATGGCGGTCAACGAAGAGAACGCCGCCGGCGGCCGGGTCGTCACCGCGCCGACCAATGGGGCGGCGGGGGTCATCCCGTCGGTCATCCGCTACTACCGGGATCACTGCGTCGGCGCGGCGGAGGAGGGGATTGCCGACATCCTGCTGACCGCCGCGGCCATCGGCGGCCTGATCAAGGCCAACGCCTCCATCTCCGGCGCGGAATGCGGCTGCCAGGCCGAGGTCGGCTCCGCCTCGGCGATGGCGGCGGCGGGACTGGCGGCGGCGCTCGGCGGCTCGCCGGCGCAAGCCGAGAACGCCGCCGAGATCGCCTTGGAGCACCATCTCGGCATGACCTGCGACCCGGCGGGCGGCCTCGTCCAGGTGCCGTGCATCGAGCGCAACGGCATCGGCGCCATCAAGGCGGTGTCGGCCGCCTCGCTGGCCCTGCATGGGGACGGCAGCCATTTCATGCCGCTGGACAACTGCATCGAGGCCATGCGCCAGATCGGCGCCGACATGAGCTCCAAGTTCAAGGAAACCAGTCTCGGCGGCCTCGCGGTCAACCTGCCGGAGTGCTAGGAGAGGCCGGCGCCTAGAGCGTATTTGAGATTGATTGAATCATTTTAGGGATTCCCAAGTATGGGCGAACCATGATTCAAGATGGATGCTGGGCAAGGAGGCCAGCATTCATGGCGAGACCTTATTCGATTGATTTGCGAGAGCGTGTTGTTTTGGCGGTTTTGGCGGGGGAGAGTTGCCGCGCTGTAGCGGCTCGGTTTGGGGTTGCGGTTTCGAGCGTGGTTAAGTGGTCGCAGCGCTACCGGCGGACGGGGAGTGTTGCGCCCGGCAAGATGGGCGGTCACCGCCGCCGGGTTCTTGAGCCCCATCGGGAGTTCATTGTCGGCCGGATCGACCAGGAGCCGCATCTGACGCTGCATCGGTTGAGAGACGAGTTGGCCGCTCGGGGTGTCAGGGTATCCCACAGCACGGTATGGCTGTTTCTGCGCCGTGAAGGGCTGCGCTTTAAAAAAAACCCTGTTCGCCGTTGAACGGGCGCGCGCGGACATCGCCCGCCATCGCAGGCGCTGGAAGGCGTGGCAGGCAAAGCTTGATCCCGAACGGCTGGTATTCATTGATGAAACCTGGATCCGGACCAATATGGCCCCGCTGCGCGGCTGGGGGCCGAAAGGGGAGCGGGTCCGCGGCTTTGCCCCCCATGGGCGGTGGCACACCCTGACCTTCATCGGCGCGCTGCGCTGCGACCGGTTCACCGCGCCCTGCGTCTTCGACGGCCCCATCAATGGCGTGTGCTTCCGCGCCTACGTCGAGCAGCTGCTCGTGCCGACCCTGGTGCCCGGCGACATCGTCATCATGGACAATCTCGGCAGCCACAAGTCAAAAGCCGTGCGAAACGCCATCCGTGCCGCCGGAGCCAAGCTGTGGCTCCTGCCCAAATATTCCCCCGACCTCAATCCCATCGAGCAGACCTTTGCCCAAATCAAGCACTGGATGAGAAACGCCCAGAAGCGGGAGATCGACGACTTATGGCGCCATCTCGGGAGCCTCATCGACACCATCGAGCCACAGCAATGCGCCAACTACTTCAAAAACGCAGGATACGCTTCCGTCAAAATATGAAACGCTCTAGGCCGCACTGCCTCAAACTAAAGCAGCTACATTTTCGCGATGACGCCGCAGCCGATGCGGCCTCCGGCGCCCCCGATGGGCTGGGTCATGTGGTCGTCGGGGTTCGCGTGGATGATGACCGCGGAGCCGTCACCGTCGAGAAGCGCTGGCCTGGCGCCGCCCGCCACCGAGACGAGGGTGGTGAAGAACTCGGCCCGCGCGGAGCCGTCGGCCGAGACGTACAGATTGGGAAGATCGCCGTTGTCCGGTCCTTCAGGATGGCGCAGGCCGTGCTTGGCGCCGCCCGGATTGATATGGCCCTTGGCCGCCTTGAAATCGGGCTTGCAGGAGCCCACGGCGTGCAGGTGGATGCCGTGGCCGCCGGGCGGCAATCCGCTCACCTCCACCGACACGAGCACGCCTGTGGGCGTTTGCTCGAAGCTGGCCTTTCCGATGACCGCGCCCTTGGCGTCGACGATTTCGGCCGTCGCCATGTCGGCCGCGGACGCGAGAGGCGCCGCGGCGAGGGCCGAGACGGCGATGAGAGCAATAGCAGCGACTTTCATTTGGGTCTCCTGTGATCCGGCGCCGTAAGGATGGGGATCATATACGGTCCAGCGCCATTCGCCACTGTTTCGGGCCGGGGACGCGGCGAATTTCCACCTGCTGCATGAGCGCATTAGTGGGATCATCCCGGTATCGCCGAATTTCCTGACCGATCACCGAACACCCGTCGAGTCACTGGGGGTTGCATCTCCTTCACCACCTCAAAGGCTTGTGGTAGGTTCTCAATCGTTACAGCTTGCTGTGGCATCGGGGTGCTCCTTCTTGCGGTTGTCGTAAACCACAGGGAGTACCCCATTCCCAACTGACACATAAATTTTTACGTCACCCTGGGGGTTCGCCTATTGGCAGAGGGTGAGAGTTCTTCCATACTCGGTATAATGGTTCGTAGAGCCAACAATCCGACATTTCGGGTTTCATACGGGAGGATTACATGAAGTTTTCCAGAACATTGATGACTGCCGCCGTCGCGGTCTCCGCCGGTGCGTTCGCATTGGGCGGCGCAAGCCCGGCGGATGCCAAGCTCAAGAGCATTTCCATCGGCACGAACCCGCCGGGGACCAACTACTTCCTGCTGGGCGGCATGATGGCGAAGGTGCTCCAAGAGGCGACCAAGATCCGGACGACCACGCAGCCGCACGCCGGCGCGTCGGTCTACGTCCCGCTCCTCAACAACGGCGAAATGGTCCTCGGCCTCAATTCCTCAATCGAATCGGCGTTGGGCTACAACGGCCGCGCACCCTACAAGCGGCCCAACAAGAACCTTCGCGCGCTCGCCCGCTTTTGGGTCCTGCCCTACGCCTACTTCGCCCGGGCCAATTCCGGCATCAAGACCGTCGGCGACCTGAAGGGCAAGAAAGTGATCATCGACATCAAGTCGAATGCATCGCTCGCCACGCTCAACAAGACCATCATGGCAACCGCCGGCCTGGGCGACGGCGACTACACCGCCATGTCGGCGGGCAATATTCCGCAGAACATCAATGCCGTCGTCGAAGGCCGCGCCGACGCCGCCGTAACGGCGATGGGTATCCCGATCCTCCGCAAGGCGCATTCGGGAATTCCAGGCGGCATCCAGGTCCTCGAGCTCGGCCCCAAGGCGACCAACGAGTTCATGAAGGCGGGCCTGGAGGGCTCCAAGACCCTGATCGCCAAGCCGCGGCCGCCGTGGGTTGGCGTCGACCGCGAAATGAAGATTGCGGCCTTCGATTCCTACATCAACATCGGCGCGGGCATCTCCGATGACGATGCCTATATGATAGTGAAGGCGCTCCACGACAATTGGGCGAAGCTGCAGAAGCAGCACCCGATTTTCCGCGGCTTGAAGCCGAGCCAGCTCGGTCCGTCGGACAATCCGCACCCCTACCATCCCGGAGCGATCAAATTCTTCAAGGAGAAGGGGTATTGGAGCGCCGCGAACGACAAACAACAGATGATGTACACCAAATAGACGGCATCATCCGGCTATCGCGTCCATAGGCCATGGACAGATCGCTCGGCGTTCTCGCGAACGTCTACTACGCGCTCATTCCGATCTTGGGAGTTGTGTGGATCCTTTCGGTCCCGCAACTCCTGGGCATTTCCATGGTCGCTCAGGAGATCATTACGGTCATCCTGGGCCTCGCCATTGCGGCGACCTTCATCAAGCATCCCTACGGTGAAAAAGCCGGCTGGCCCGAGCTGATTATCGGATTGGCCGGCCTTGCCGCGTGGGCCTGGTCGGCGGGGCACTACGTCGAGTGGCTGACCGATATCGCCGAACGGGGGCCGGAGAAGTGGGTGCCCGGGGTCATCGGAATTGTCATCCTCATGGAGGCCTTGCGCAAAACCTCGGGCACGGCCATCGCGATACTGGTCTGGGTGCTTCTGGCATACGCATTTTTCGGGTATCTGATGCCCGGCGTATTGGAGGCGGAGAAGTTCCCGGCAACCAAGATCGTTCTCTACAATTACGCGGATTCGAACGGCGTGCCGGGCCTCGTTCTGCGGATCGTCTGCACCATTGTATTGGCGTTTATCGTTTTCGGCCGGCTGCTCGAAGTCAGCGGCGCGACGACGTTCTTCACCGACCTGGCCATGGGCTGGATGGGTCACCGGCGGGGCGGGCCGGCGAAGGTGGCGGTTGTCGCATCGTCGGCGTTCGGCATGGTGTCCGGTTCGAGCGTTGGCAACATCATGAGCACCGGCGTCGTGACCATTCCGTTGATGAAGCGGTCGGGGTTCAAGTCCGAATATGCGGCCGGTATCGAAGCCGTGGCGTCGAACGGCGGACAGTTCGCACCGCCGATCATGGGAGCCACCGCGTTTCTGATCGCCGATTTTTTGCAGATCGGTTACGTGGATGTGGTCATCGCCGCGGCGATCCCCGCCTTCCTGTATTACCTGGTCCTGTTCATGCAGGTGGATTCCATCGCCGTACGGTTCGGTCTCAAGGGGCTGGACCGGGCGGAACTGCCCGTCGTTCTCACCACATTGCTGAGCGGTTGGGTCTATCTCATACCCATCGCGGTCCTGCTCTATTTCCTGTTCTGGCTGAGTTTCAATCCCGCGACATCGGCGGTCTATGCCATCGGGACGTTATTGGTTCTGATGATCGTCCGGAAACGGCGGTTTCTGACCATCCACGAGATCAAGTCCTTCGTCTTCGGCAGCGGTGAGAACCTCCTGCCGATCGTTCTCATCGGCGGCGCGGCCGGGATCGTCATCGGAGTGATGAATTCCACCGGTCTGGCATTCCAGCTTACGCTGATATTGGCCGAGGTCGGCAACAACGCCGGCTTGATGGCGATGCTGCTGCTGACCGCCTTGATCTCCATCATACTCGGCATGGGGATGCCCACCGCGGCGGTCTACATCGTGCTGGCGACCGTATTGGCCCCGGCGATGGAAGAGTTGGGCGTCAAGCCATTGGCCGCCCACCTGTTCCTGTTCTATTTCGGGCTGCTCAGCATGCTGACTCCCCCGGTGGCGGTCGCCAGTTACGTGGCCGCCGGCCTCGCAGGCAGCAACATGTGGTCGACGGGCTGGATCGGTATCCGGCTGGCGGTGGTCGCGTATCTCGTGCCGTTCCTGTGGATTTTCAATCCGGCCCTGATTTTCATCGGCACGCCTACGGCGATCGCCTATGCCGTCCTATCGGCGATCGTCGCCGGGTTGATGCTGGCCCGAGCCCTCCAGGACCTGCATCTGACGGCGTTGAGTTCACGGTTGCTGGTTTTGGCGCTGGTTGCCGGCGCACTGGCGATCGGTTCATCGACCATCTGGATCGGGACCGAAGCGCCCGGTGTCCTGATCGCGTGCGCTATCGGGATTGCGGTGATCCTGGTGCTCAAAAGGATCGCCCCGGAAAAGGCTCTCGATCCGGCGCAAATGTAGTGTTCAAGAGAGAACGTCGACGCCGATTTCCTCAGGTCGGGCATCCGGGCGGCCGGTGCGGCGAACCCGCTTCCTGTCACCTCGGAACGGCGCCGGCCTTGTAAACGACGATGGTATCCAGCATGGACAAGACCGGTTCGCCATCCTGGTTTTGCAGCGTCATTTCGATCGTCACGACACCGCGGTCGGGTTTGCTTCGAGACTCCCGTTTTTCCTTGCACGCACCGAACAATGTAAGGGTGTCGCCCGCCCGGGCGGGCCGCAGGAAACGCACCTGATCGTAGCCGCCGGATGCGACCACATTGGGATTCGTTCCGTTTCGTTGAATGAGATGGATACGGAGGGCCAAAAGATGAGCCCCGCTGGCGATGATGCCGCCGTGCTGGGACGCGGCGGCGGCCTCTTCATCGATATGATACGGCATGGGATCCCACCGGCGGGCGAATTCCATGATCTCGTCCTTGGTGAGATGGTAGGAGCCGACCTCATACCGGTCCCCGACGGCGAACTCTTCGTACGTTTCAGTGTTTTTAAACCGGGTGGTCATTGCTTAGCCTAGGGTCAAACAGGTGTGGTCGGAAAATGCCCGTTCCCAAACCGGGCGTCCATGATCATTTTGGGGCGGACCGCCCCGGTCAAGAGGAGGCATCGGCCATGGCCGAATTCGATGATTTGGTGAAGGCGCGGTTCGGCACGGACGGCGATACCTCATCCCCGCCGGCGGGAGAAGAGGTGCTCAAGACGATCCTCGCGCACCGGACATACCGGAAATATTCCGACGAACCCGTGGACGGGGCGTTGCTGGAGCTGTTGCTGGCGTGCGCCCTGTCGGCGCCGACGAAGTCGGATCTCATGCAGTTTTCCGTCATTCATGTGACGGATGCCGACAAGAAGAGCCGTCTGGCCGAGCTGTCCAATACGTCCTGGATCGCGACGGCGCCGGTGGTGCTTCTGTTTTGCGGCGATACGGGCCGAAACAGGTCGATCACCCGAGCCCGCGGCTACGAATACGCGCAGAACACATTGGACAGCTTTTTCAACGCCGCGGTCGATACGGCCCTGGTGATGCAGAATTTCACCATCGCCGCCGAGGCGGCGGGGCTGGGCTGCTGCTACGTCTCCCAGGTACGGCTGCATCTCGACGAGGTGGGAGAATTGTTTGCCTTGCCCGAGGGGGTGTTCCCGGTTTGCGGCCTGACGGCGGGCTGGCCGGGGGAGGAACGGGACACGACTTACCGCATTCCGCCTGAAGTTTCCGTTCATCGCGATGTCTATTCCAGCGCGGGTCTGGCAGGGTCCATGGACGGGTACGATGCCAGGCGCAACCGCCAACGTCCGACGCCTCCGGAAAAGCAGATGTACCGGAACCATTACGGCGAGGCCGAGAACTACGGCTGGTCGGAGAATACGGCCAGGCGTTTGTCGCGTCCGGACGGCCTGTCGCTGATGCGGGACTTTCTAATAAAGCAGGGTTTCGATCTCGCCTAACGCATTGGTAACGTCAAGAGTTATGTGTCAGGGAGACTGGGGTACTGATTCCCTGAGACTTGTTTTCGTGAATGAAGACCGCGAAGAGGATGCGGTCCATTGAGGTTTTATCCTTGAAGGTTCCCATGGGCCGGGTTCGTCTGCGAACCTCGCGGAACCTCCGTTCGATGGCATTGGTGGTCCTGACCTGCTTTCGCTCGGCGAGGTCCTTGTAGCGGAAGCAGGTGAGCAGGTCGTCGAGGTCGTTGCGCAGGCAGGCGACGGCCTTGGGGTAGGTATCTTCCCAGGCGTCGGCGAAGCGGCGGGCGGCGGTCTCGGCCTTGCGGCGGTTGGGGGCATTCATGACGGCGTGGACGTCGGCCTTGACGGCCTGCTGGTCGGCTACGCGGACCTTGTTGAGGATGTTCCTGATTTTGTGCGCCCAGCACCTCTGAACGGGGATGCCGTGATAGACGATCGGCAAGGCGGCGAGCAGGCCTTGGCCGCCATCAACGCAGATCATCTCAAGGCCCTCGCCGGTGAGGCCGCGGCGGTGCAACGCGGTGAGGAAGCGCTCCCACTCCGCGGCGCTCTCGCTGGCGGCGAGTTGGAAGTCGATAATCTCCTTCTTGCCGTCGTGCCGTATGCCCAGCGCCACCAGGACCGGCCTCCTGAGCGCGCCGGCGCCGGTCTTGCAGGCCAGCACCACGCCGTCGAGCATCAGCGCCTTGTAGGCGTTCTTCAGCGGCCGGCGGTGGAATGCGGCGACCGACAGATCGAGGGTCTTGGCGACCCGGCTCACCGTCGCGGCCGAGACCGGACGCCCGAGCAGGGCAAGCAGGACCTCGCCGACCTTGCGGGTCGAGAGCCCCAGCACGAAGCCGGCCAGGATGGCGCGGTCGATCTCTGGAGCGCGCCTTGCGTAGCTCTTCAGAACCTCGGTCGGGCAGAAGTGCCGGGTGCGCGGCACGTTGAGCTCGATGTCGCCGAGCTCGCTGAGCAGGCGGCGCCGGTAGGTGCCGTTGCGCCGGTCGCGCATAGCGCTGCCATCGAGGCCGTCGAGCCAGCGATCCACCGCCTCGGCCATCCGGCCCTCGATGATCTCGGCCAGCGCCTGGCGGCCAAGCGGGCGATAACCCTCGCCCCAGTCCAATCCCTGCTTGCATCTCCTTCACCACCTCAAAGGCTTGTGGTAGGTTCTCAATCGTTACAGCTTGCTGTGGCATCGGGGTGCTCCTTCTTGCGGTTGTCGTAAACCACAGGGAGTACCCCATTCCCAACTGACACATAAATTTTTACGTCACCAACGCATTGATGCAATTGCAATGACCGCGGCGCTGATTTAGCGTCTAGGCATGCTGACCGCCGAACAAAACCAGCTTGTCACCAGCACCGGTCCGGCAACGCCGGCCGGCGAGGTTCTGCGCCATTATTGGCAGCCGGCGGTGCTGGTCGAGGAACTGGCCGGGCCCAGGCCGGCCAAGGCGATTGAACTGTTGGGAGAGAGGCTGGTCGTCTTCCGAGACGAGGAGGGCCGGTATGGCCTGGTCGCCCGGCATTGCCCCCATCGCGGCGCCGATCTCAAATACGGGCGGCTGGAGGATGGCGGCCTCAGGTGTCCGTTCCACGGCTGGCTGTTCGACGTCAACGGGTCGTGCCTGGAACAGCCCGCCGAGCCGCCCGGCAGCACCTTCCACACCAAAATCAGGCATACGGCCTATCCCTGCCGCGAGGCCAACGGCATCGTGTTCGCCTATATGGGACCGGGAGACCCGCCGCCGTTGCCGGACTTCGACTGCTTTCTGGCGCCCGATGAATTCACCTTCGCCTTCAAGGGATTCGTCGACTGCAACTGGCTGCAATTGCTGGAGGTGGGGATCGATCCGTCCCATGCGTCGTTCCTCCACCGGTTCCTGGAAGATGAGAGTTCCGACGACAACTACGGCCGGCAGTTCCGGTTCGAGACGGAAGAGGGCGGTATCCCGATCACCAAGGTGCTCAGGGAATATGACTGTCCCGATATCGATTTCGAGGAGACCGAATACGGGCTTCGCATTTTCGCGCTGCGGGACCTCGATGAAGAACGCCTCCATGTGCGGGTGACCAACATGATTTTTCCCAATGCCGTGGTCATCCCGATGAGCAACGACATGATGCTGACCCAATGGCATGTGCCGCTGGATGACGGCCGAAGCTGGTGGTACGCCATCTTCTCGAGTTTCTCCGAAAAGGTGGACAAGGAAACCATGCGCCGGGACCGCCTGGAGCTCTATTCGGTGCCGGATTACATGCCGCGCCAGAACAAATCCAACGACTACGGCTACAACCCGGAGGAACAGCGGACCGAGACCTATACGGGCATGGGGATGGACATCAACGTCCACGATCAATGGGCGGTCGAATCCCTCGGCACCATTCAGGACCGGACCCGGGAGCATCTTGGTACCGCGGACAAGGTGATCATTGCCAACCGCCGGCTGCTGATGAAGATGATCGAAACCATCCAAAATGGCGGCGTCCCGGAGGTGGCGCGGCAGAACGGGGGACCGCCGCTCAAGGGACCGGTGGCCATCGACACCATCGCCTCTAAAGGGGACTGGCAGGCCGACTGGCGCGAGCATGCCCGGAACCGCCGCGCCCAATCCGGTTGGGCGCCCGACCCGTGGGCTTGAAGTAGGGCCGGCGGCAGCTCGGAGGGAGGCAGCATGAGCGGGGACTTCAGCGGCATCGGCCGCTCGGACTTCGTCAACCGTCATGGCATACCCCATGACCCGTCCGCCTGTGAATCCGTCATCCAGGAGATTAAATCCCGGGGCCTGGAAACCGTCCGGCTGAGCTTTGCCGATCAGCACGGCGTGCTGCGGGGCAAGACGTTGGTCGCCGAAGCCCTGCCGTCCGCCATGGCCAACGGCTGCACCATGACGACGACGCTGTTGGCCAAGGATACGTCCCACAAGACCCAGTATCCGGTGTTTACCGCCGACGGCGGTTTCGGGATGCGCGAGATGTCCGGGGCGGGAGACATCGTGATGGTGCCCGACCCGGCGACATTCCGCGTCCTGCCGTGGCTTGAGAAGACGGGCTGGATGCTGTGCGATATCTACTTCGCCAACGGCAAGCCGGTTCCGTTTTCCACCCGGCGCGTTTTTCAGGCCGCGCTCTCCGATCTCGCCGACGCTGGGTTTGACTTCGTTGCCGGGCTCGAAGTGGAGTTTCATGTCTTCAAGATCGAAGACCCGAACCTGACGCCGGCGGACTCCGGCCAGCCCTCGACGCCCCCTGACGTGAGCGTGGTCTCTCATGGATTTCAATATCTGACGGAATTGCGGGCCGACGAGCATGAGCCCATTTGGGCGTTCCTGCGCAAGGACATTCAGGGCCTCGGTCTGCCGCTGCGGACCATGGAGGTGGAGTTCGGTCCGAGCCAGTTCGAGGCATCGTTTGATATCGCGGCCGGAATTACGGCGGCCGACAACATGATGCTGTTCAGGAGCGCGGTGAAACAGATTTGCCGGCGGCACGGCTACCACGCCACATTCATGTGCCGGCCCGGACTGCCCAACATATTCTCCAGCGGCTGGCATCTGCATCAGTCGTTGCGGACACGCGATACCGGCGAGAACGCCTTCGTCTCCGGTTCCAAGAGCGAGATCCTGCCCGAACTGGCGATGCAATATGCGGCGGGCATCCTGGAACACGCCCGCGCGGCATCCGTCTTCACCACACCGACCATCAACGGATACAAGCGCTATCAACCCATGAGCCTGGCCCCCGACCGCATCGCCTGGGGCGATGACAACAAGGGCGCCATGCTGCGGGTTGTCGGCGGGTACGGCGATCCGCTCACCCATCTCGAGAACCGCGTCGGCGAACCGGCGGCCAATCCGTACCTTTATCTGGCATCGCAAATTCTGTCCGGAATGGAGGGGGTCGGCACATCGCGCGTCCCGCCGCCCATGACCGAAGCGGCCTACGAAGGCGAGGCGCCGAACCTGCCGGCCAGCCTGATGGAGGCGGTGGATTCGCTGGACGAAAGCGATTTCTTCCGCGATAGACTGGGTGACCGGTTCGTCGACTACATTGTTCACCTGAAGCGGGCCGAGATCGGCCGCTTTCTGAGCGAGGTCACCGACTGGGAACACCGCGAATATTTCGAAATCTTCTGACCCCCATCAACGAGAACCAAGAAATGCACGAAATTTTCATTCAGACCGAGGATCAGCGCGCGATCCTGGAATCCGTCCGGCGATTTGCCGAGGAAGAGGTTGCGCCGAGGGTTGCCGAGTTGGATGCGCAACCGAATCCGGAGGACGGTTTTTCCTGGGATATCGTCGAGGCCGCGGACGCGATGGGCTTGAGGACGCTGACTCTTTCCGAGGAATACGGGGGACTCGGCGTGGATTCCCTGACCACGGCCATGGTAGTCGAGGAACTGGGCCGGTTCGATCTGGGCATCTCCGTGATGTTCGCCCAAACCCTGAAACTGGCGCAGATATTCGAAAAGGCAACCAACCCCGAGCAGCGGGAACGGCACCTGTCCAAGTATCGGGACGATCCCCGTCATCTGTTTGCCATCGGCATTACGGAACCGGAGACCGCATCCAACTATTTCGTGCCCCAGCGCGCGAAGGCGCCCTATCGGACCTTCGCGGAAAAGGTTGACGGCGGCTGGGTCGTCAACGGCATGAAGCACTTCATTTCCAACGGCAATGTCGCCAAGACCTATCTGCTGTTCGTCCAGACCGAGAAAGGGGTGCCCCTGCACGAAGGCAGTACCTGCTTCATCATCGAACAGGGAATGGAAGGTTTCACCATCGGCCGGGTCCACGACAAGATGGGCGAACGGCTGGCCAACAATGCCGAATTGATTTTCCAGGACTTCTTCATCCCCGAAGAAAACCTGGTGGGCGAGGCCGGGAAGGGGCACGGCGTGCTCGCCGAGTTCTTCCCCCAGTCGAACGCTTATGCTGCGGCCAGTATCATCGGCGTCGCGGTCAACGCCTACGAGCGGGCCGTCGAGTGGGCGCAAACCCGTGTCCAGGGCGGCAAGCCTCTGATCGAGCATGACGGCATCGCCGCCGATCTCGCGGAAATGCGGATGCTGATCGACGGATCCCGGTCCTATATTCATCGCGCGGCGTGGCTCGCCGACAATCAGGAACACGGCTGGGACAGCTCTCTCGGCGCGCTGCCCAAGGTCATGGCCTCCCAAGCGGCCTGGAAGATCGTCACCCGGACGCTCGAAATACATGGCGGGCATGGCTACATGAAGGAAGCGGGTATCGAGAAACTGATGCGCGACGCGGCGGCGTTCCTTCATTCGGACGGTGTCAACCGGACCCTCCTCCTGAAGGCCGCCGGGTTCCTGTACGACTGACATGCCCGCCGACGGTAGAACCGTCGCCATCATTGGCGGCGGCTACTCCGGGGTTGCCTGCGCGGTCCATCTCTCCCGCGCGGCGCGGGAATCCCTTGAGATCACGATCGCCGAACCCCGTCCCGAGTTGGGCCGCGGCATCGCCCATTCGGCCAAAGACCCGGATCACCGGCTGAACGCGCCGACCCATATCCATTGCCTTTATCCCGACGATATGGATCACTTTACGGTCTGGTGCGCGGCGAACGATATCGGTCAAAAGGACCCGGATGCACTTGACGACGAGCGGCTTTATGCCCGTCGATGGGACTACGGAACCTACATCGGAGAGCAGCTGGCCGCGCATCAGGCTGATAATCCATCTAGCTCCACAATCGTCCATCGGCAAGCCGCCGCCGTCGGTATCGCAAAGCAGGGAAAGGGTTGGACGGTGTCGCTTGACGATGGAGGTCAGTTGACCGCCGATGCCGTCATCCTGACGACCAGCAATGCGCCTCCGTCCGTGCCGCCGCCCTTCCGGGGAGAGGTGGAGGGTCACCCGGCCTTCCTGCGCGACCCCTGGGATGTCGATGCCCTGGGACGCATCGCGGCCGACGCGAGGATTTTGATTGTCGGCACCGGACTGACCATGGCCGATGTGGTGACCACCCTGATGCGCGACGGGCCGGCGCGCTGGATCACCGCGGTTTCCCGGCGGGGATTGCTTCCGGCCAGGCAGCGGCAGGAACCGCCGGACGAGATGCTCTATGAGGCGTTGACCCGCAGGCCGCCCAAGTTCGTCGCCCGGCACGGAAAGCCGGACCGGTTGCTCGATCTATTCCGTGCGCTTCGCGGCGATATCGCGGCATTGGCCGAACAGGGCCGGGAATGGCATATCGCCTTCGATGACCTTCGCGATGCCGCATCCGAGGTCTGGCCGGCGTTGCCGCGGCCCGAGCAGGCCCGGTTCATGCGTCACCTGCGGCCGTGGTACGAGACCCATCGGTTTCGGCTGCCGCCGCAGAATGCGGAAGCGATGGATCGCGGCGTGCGGGAGGGGCGCCTCGAATTTCGTGCCGCCGATATCGTCGGGGCGCGGGTGTCCGGAAATTGCCTGGACGTTTCGCTCAAGCCGAGACGCTCGACCCGTGTGGAAGGCATGCTTTATGACGCGGTGGTCAATTGCACGGGACCGGTCAATGTCGCTTCGGCCGGCGGCAATCCGTTGTTGCATTCCCTTATCGAGGGCGGGTTGGCGGCCGCAAATCCGTTCGGCCTTGGCCTGGAAGTGGACGGCGATTGCCGGGTGCAGGGCCGAGATGGTTCGATCGCCGGGACGCTTTACGCCGTCGGTCCGTTGACCCGCGGCCGGTTCGGCGAGAGCAACGGCGTTCCGTTCATCATGATGCAGGCGGTCGCGGTCGGGGAAAGACTCGCGGCACAATTCGCCGATTAATCGTCGTAAGTCAGCACGACCTTCATGCGGTCCAGCCCCGGCCGGGTCAGAAGCCCCATGGCGTCGTTCAACTGCCGGAACGGGACCTGATGGCTCAGCAACGAAGTAATGTCGAGTTTCCCGTTTGCGACCAGCTCGATGCTGGCGGGAAAATCACCGGCCTGCGCCGCGCGGGCATTCAGGATTTGAAGTTCCTTGAAATAGAATTGGTAGAACGGCAGTTCGGCCTGGTTGGCGGTATAAATGCCGAAGGGCACGATCCGGCCGCCGATCCGCGCGAGATCCATGGCTTCGCCAAGGACGGGAAGGGCGCCGACGGATTCGATGATGACGTCCGCGCCCCGGCCGTCGGTTGCGGATAGAACCGAGTCCTCCGCCTCTTCGCCGTGATTGACCGCCAGGTCGGCGCCGAGTTTCAACGCCAGGTCGCGCTTCGGCGGATTGCGGGATACCCCGATGACGGTTCCGGCACCGGCCGCTTTGGCAAGTTGAACGTGCATCTGCCCGGTGACGCCGAGGCCGGTGACGACAACCGTCTCCCCCGGCTCGATCCGGGCCATTTCCATTGCATGAAGGCAGGTGGTCAGCACCTGCATCATCGGCGCGGCGGTCAAGTCAATGCCGTCCGGCAGGGCGTACACGTTTTCCGGCCGGACGGCGACAAACTGGGCAAACCCGCCGTTTCGCTCCCGCCCCATCAGTTCACCCACCGGGCAGAGATGAGATTGGCCACGTTGGCAGTGAAAGCACTTTCCGCAGGTCAGAACCGGGTCGATGAGCACCTTGGCGCCCGGTTTTGCGCCGTCGCGGCTGGTTCCTTCGACCAATTCCCCAACGATCTCGTGACCCATGACCAGGGGATACTTCACCGGAATGCCGCCGGTGAATATCTTCCAATCCGTGGCGCAGATGCCGGTTCCGGTCACCTGAATGACGGAAGCGCCGGCTTCCCTGGGTTCCGGAATGTCGGCCTCGACGACTTTTTCCGGGGCTTCTAGGAGCATTGCTTTCACGGGCGGCGGAACCTTCCGGGTGTTTGCTGAAAATTACGGGCTGCGTTAGATCAGATCATCGCCGGCTGTCCAAGGCATATCGGCCGCTTAACGGCCGGTCCGGCCCTGGCCGCCCAGGCTTCGCTTGTCGATGGCCACGGCCTTGATCAGGGTAAAGACCGGCTGGCCCGGTTTCAGCGCGAGGTCGTGCGCGGATTTGCGGGTTACCCGCGCGATGATCGGCGCGCCGATATCCACCAGCACATCGACTTGCGGTCCGGGCTCGTCGGTCACTTCCACGATCTCGCCGTTGAAGACGTTCAGGATGCTCGAGTCGGCGGGGCGGGTGAGGGCGAGGGACACATCCCGGGCGCGGATATGCGCCCGCACGGGCGCGCCGTGATCCATTTCCAATCCGGCGACCCGGAGCGTTCCGCCATCGAAGGCCAGCCGGCCCAGTCCGAACTCTGCATCGTAGGCTTCGTAGATGGTCGCCAGAACCGCGCCCGCTTCGTAACGGCCGGTGAGAGGCTTGAGATCCAACCGGCTCATGATGTCTTCGACCGCGCCGCTGGCGGCGATCGTCCCGTCGGAGACCAGGATCATGTTGTCGGCGAGCCGAATGACCTCTTCGATCTCGTGACTGACATACAACATCGTCAAATCCACCTCCTCGCGCAGGCGATCCAGAAACGGGAGGATTTCGTTTCGCCGCTGCACGTCGATGCCGGCGAGCGGTTCATCCATCAGCAGCAGCCGGGGCTGGCTGAGAAGGGCGCGGCCGATTGCGACCCGCTGCTGTTCCCCGCCGGAAAGGGTGACCGGACTGCGGTTCATCAGGGGCCATAAATCCAGCAGATGGGCGATCTGCTCGAAATCCGAGCCGGCAGCGGCGGAGGCGCCGTAGAGGAGGTTCCGCCGGACATTCATATGGGGAAACAGGCGGGAGTTTTGAAATACGTAGCCGACCCGCCGCTTCTCCGGGGGGAGATCGATGCCCGCGGCGGTGTCGAAGAGCACTTCGCCGTCGATCTCGATTTTCCCGGCATCGGGACGGGTGAGGCCCGCAATCATATCGACGATGGAGGTCTTGCCCGCGCCCGACCGGCCGAACAGCGCCGATATGCTGCCCGCATCCGCATCGAACTCCGCGCGGATGGCGAATTGGGGGTACCCCTTCTCGAGTTGGACCGACAGCACGATCAGGTCTCCGGCCGCTGCTCATGGCGGCGGATCAGCATTTCCGATGCAATCAACGCGGCGAATGCAAGGATGACCGAGACCACGGCCAGGCGGATGGCGACCGCCTCGCCCTCCGGCACCTGGAGCGATGAGAATATGGCGAGCGGAAGCGTGCGGGTTTCGCCCGGAATGTTCGAGACGAAGGTGATGGTGGCGCCGAACTCGCCGAGGCCGCGGGCGAAGGCAAGGACAACCCCCGTAACCACGCCCGGAAGCGCCAGCGGCAGGGTGATCGTGAAAAACGTCCTTAGGGGGCCCGCGCCGAGGGTCCGCGCGGCGCGTTCGAGCCCCGGATCCGCCGTATCGAGGGACAGGCGGATCGCCCGGACCATCAACGGGAAGGCCATGATCGCGGCGGCGACGGCCGCGCCTTTCCAGGTGAAGATCACGGTGATGCCGAACACGTTCTTCAGGAACCCGCCGATCGGACCGGTGGTTCCGAACAGGAACAACAGAATCAGGCCGACGACGACCGGCGGCAGGACCAGCGGCAGATGGACGATGCCGTTGAGCACGCTCTTGCCGGGGAAGGATTTACGGGACAAGAGCCATGCGCAGGCGACGCCGAACGGCAGGCTGACGGCCACGGCCCAAAAGGCGACCTTGAGACTCAGCAGGATGGCTTCCCGTTCGATGTCTGAAAGTTCGAACACGGGTCAATCCACCGCGAATCCGTGCCGCGCCAAGCCGGCTTGGGCGCCCGCGGAGAACAGGTGGCCGAAGAAGGCCCGGGCGGAGGCGCCCGGCCGGCCGGGGATCAGTGCGGCAAGATAGCGAATTGGCGGGTGACGGGAGGCGTCGATTCGGTGCACCACCCGGACCCGCGAATTTCGATACGCATCGGTGGCGTAGACGATTCCCGCGCCTGCCTGGTCAAGTTCGACGAACCGCAAGGCCGCCCTGACATTGGCGGCGGGAATAAGCCTTTTGCCGAGTGCCTCCCAAACGCCGGCGCTGGTCAACGCGGCTTTCGCATACCGCCCGGCGGGCACGTGCGCGGGGTCGCCCAGGGAAAGCCGCCCGCCGGACAGCAACGAGGGCAGGGAGTTGAGATCATCCAGCGCGGCGGAAGGGCGCTTGGCGGATACCGCGACAACCAACCGATTGGCCGCCAGAAACCTTCCCGAATCCGGCGCCACGACCTTCCGCCTGACCAGATACCGCATCCACTGAGGATTGGCGGAGATGTAGATGGCCGCCGGCGCACCCCGCGCCAGTTGCTTGGCCAGGACGGAACTGGCGGCGAACGACAATCTAATTTTGACCCCGTGTTCGGCTTCATACCGATTCGCGATTTCCGTGAGAGGAAGCGTCAGGCTCGAGGCGGCAAAAACCAGTACCTCGCCCGCGTTGCCCTTGGAAGACGGCAGGACGGAGAATACCAGGGCGGCAAGGCCGAGTCGCACGGAGAACCTAATGAAATCAAGCATATGGCCTCTCTTCCGCATGGTTATACCGGCCGCCGGGACGGGAGGCCACCGCCGAGTGGGGCCTTAACCCTGGCGGGAAATGCAGGTTAAAGGGCGAGCGTGGCGCTGAAGAAGGTAATGCCGACCAGCAATATGAGAATGGCGCCTGCGTGCTCGAGGGCGAGGGCGACGGGGCGTCCGGCGGCCGAGGTCTTGTCGGCGGCGGCGACGACCGCGCGTCGGAACAGTACGGTGACGGCGCCGATGGCCGACATGGTGAGCGCCATCCCGGCGCTGATGGCGGCAACCAGGATAATGCCGAAAAGGAGGATGTCGTTGGCGAGCGCGAACAGCATCACCAGAATCGCGCCGGTACACGGCACCAGCCCGGCGATCACCGCCAGAACGGTTTGCCGGCGTCCGTCTCCTTGGTGATGCCGGTGGTCGAGTCGGCCCGCGCCGTCGAAGAAGGCGTTCATGACCGCGCGGTAGAGCATGTACAGCCCGATGACGATTATGAGACCGTAGCTCACCAGCCGGATGCCCTTGGATTCCGCCGGCACACCGCCGAGAAATTGTCGAAAGGTCAAATCCACCAGTGAGACCAGGATGACGGCGGAGAGCACATGGGTGACGGCGATTTGTACGCCCATAAGCAGGCCTTTGCCGATCCGTGCCTCGTGGCCGACGAAATAGGACGCGACCACCATCTTGCCGTGGCCCGGTCCGACGGCGTGAACCGCGCCATAGAGAAACGCAAAGCCGATACCCACCCAAATGGCCGAGCGCGACGTGCCTTCCTTGATATCCCGCATATAGCGGCCGATGTCGCGCATCATGGTCCGTTGCATGTCGATCATCTTGCGGAACATCAGGGTGAACGCGGAGGGCTCCGCCGCGGGCGCCGCGGCGGGGGATTGTCCGCCGGGCGGGGGCGCGAATGGATTCTGGGCAGCGGACACGGCCGGCGAGAAGGCGAGTAGCGAGAGGACGAGAACCAGGATGCCCCTCATGGGCTCATTTGGTCCCGCACAGCAGGTCGACCCGTTGCGGGAAGACCACGCCGTAATAGATCGGGTTGTCCCGGTCTTCATCGAGGAGGAAGTGGCACGAGCCGTCCTCGCTGCCGACCAGGCGAATCGGATCGTCCTTGACGAAGGTGATATCGACGAAAAACGTCTTGTCGTAGATGCTGAGGCTGACCGCCTGTTCCGATGGATCAACCGGCGCATCGAACGGGACCGTAAAGCGGTAAATCACCTGGCTCTTCTTTATCTCGGCCGAGAAATCGGTGGTGGTCTCGATTTTGAACCGGTCATTGTTGAACCGGATATCGGTGAAGAAGTTCGATGCCTTCGCGCCCTCGAACGCGTTGGCTTTGATATCCTTCTGCTCTTCTTCATCCAATTTTCGGTTCCGGTCCTTGTCGTGAGCGCCGATCACGCCCGCACTGAAGAAGTCGTCCAATGACCAGCGGAACGAGATGGATTTGATTTTCCTGCCGTCGAAGTTGAACGCGGCGTCGACGTCGATCCAGATATGCGGATGGGCGGCAACCTGAGTGGCGGCGCCGGTTGCCGCCACAAGGGCGGCCAGCACCGCCGGGAGGATGCGTGAACGGGCAGTCGTGCGCGGCATAACGGAATTCTAGCGCCAATCCCGCCGCCGCGCACGCAACGAAAGAGTGATCAGTCCGTCACGATGACGGGCTAAGGCAATTTTCCAGCGATTTCGCCAGGTTGCTCATCAAGGCGAACCAGGCATCGGGTCCCGGGGGCAATGAGCCGCCGACCGGGTCGAGCACGCCCGACCGGGCCTTGGTGCCCTCGACCAGCGTTTGGACGATAGTCGGCTGAAACTGAGGCTCCGCAAAGACGCAGACCGCTTCGTTGTCCTCGATCTCATGGCGCAGTTCGGCGACCCTCTTGGCGCCGGGCTTGCGTTCCGGGGAAACCGATATGCTGCCGACGGCGGCCAGACCGTAGCGGCGTTCAAAATACTGATAGGCGTCGTGGAAGACCAGGTACGGCCGATCCTTGACCTTGGCCAGGGCCTCCTCGATTTCGTGATCCAGCTTATCGATTCGGCCGGCAATTTTCTCGGCATTGGCCTCGTATTTACTTGCATTGGCCGGATCGACCTTGGCGAGGGTCTCCGCAATGACCTCGGCCATTTCCTTGGCGTTGTGAGGGTCCAGCCAAAGATGGAGGTCGTGCTCGCCATGGGCGTGACCTTCGTGATCGTCGTGACCATGGTCGTCTTTCTTGGCGGCCATTTCCTTTTTGCCGTGATCGTCGTGACCATGGTCATCCTTCTTGGCGTGATCGTCGTGATCATCATGCGCATGGCCTTTGTGGTCATCATGATCGTCGTGATCATCTTTTTTCCAGATGCCGCCTTCGCGGCTATCCAGCATTTCGATGTGCTCGTTCGTCGAGAACTTGACGATGGCTGCCTTGCTTCCGAGCGCCTTCAGTGGCTTCTCGAGAAAGTTCTCCAATTCGTCACCGATCCAGAAGATGGCATCGGCGTCTTGAAGTTCGCGGGCCTGGGAGGGTTTCAGCGAAAAGGTGTGCGGGGAAGCGCCGCCCGAAACGAGAAGGGATGGCTTTCCGACCCCTTCCATTACGCCGGCCACCAGGGAATGGACCGCGGGGATCGAGGCGACGACACGCGGTTCAGCCTCGGCCTGTGATGCGATGGGGAGTGCCAGACCGGCGGCAATGGCCATCGTTGCGACGGTTGATTTGAGAGAACGGGTCATACCCACACCTATAATGTTATAATATAACTAGATTAGCGATACGATATAAGATAACAAAAGCCGACACAACCATCGCAGGATGTCCCATGTCCGTTTCCAAGACCATTCCCGTTGCGTGGCAAAGGACCCACGATCACGGCCAGTGTATTGCCGGCGCCATCGATGCCGCCGCCCGGATTTGCGAGTCGCGCGGCATTCGGTTGACCCCGTTACGCCGCCGGGTGCTCGAGCTGGTCTGGGAAAATCACAAACCCGTCGGCGCGTATGGGCTGCTGGATGAGCTCAAACGGGAACACTCCTCCGCCGCGCCGCCGACAATCTACCGCGCATTGGATTTCCTGATGGAGCAGGGGTTCGTCCATCGTATTCAAAGTCTCAATGCCTATGTGGGCTGCAACGATCCGGGACACAGCCACAAGGGAATTTTCCTGATTTGCAATGACTGCGGCGATGCGTTGGAAATCGAAGACAAGGGCGTCGCGAACACCATCGACCGGTTTGCCTCGCGCTTGGGCTTTCTTTTGACCTCGCAGTCGGTGGAAGCGGCGGGCCTGTGTCCGGGTTGCCAGGAAGCCTGAGTTGATGGATCAGGTCACACGGGCCGGCGAGCCCATTGTCGAGCTAACCGGCGTCGAAGTGCGCGCCGGCAATCGGGTTTTGGTCACCGGCATCGATTTATTCGTTTCCGACGGTGAGATCGTGGCGCTCATCGGGCCGAATGGCGCGGGAAAGACAACGCTGGTCCGGGCGGCGTTGGGCCTCGTCCGGCCGAGTGCCGGAACCTCCCGAAGGCGGACGGGCGCCCGGATCGGTTATATGCCGCAGCGGCTGAACATCGACCGCAACATGCCGTTGACGGTCAGGCGGTTCCTGGGTCTCGCGGGCACGTTCGAGCCGGGCGCGCGCACGCGGGTCTTCGAGGAGACGGGCATCGCAGGAATAATCGATAGTCCGGTGCACGATATTTCGGGCGGCGAATGGCAACGCACGCTCCTCGCCCGGGCGCTGCTGAGGGAGCCCGACCTCCTGGTTCTCGACGAGCCGGCCCAAGCGGTAGACCTGACTGGACAGGCTGAGCTCTACCGGCTGATCGTTGAAATCCGGGATCGGCGGGGGTGCGGCGTTCTGATGGTTTCCCACGATCTCCATCTGGTGATGTCGTCGACCGATCAGGTGGTATGCATCAACACCCACCTTTGCTGTGCCGGCACGCCGGATACGGTGAGCCGCGATCCGAGCTACGTCGCCCTGTTCGGCGAGTCGGTTGCCGAAACCATGGCGCTCTATCACCACAATCACGATCATGTCCACGGCGTTGACGGCAGCATCGTGCATGAACACGGACACGATCGTCGTGGATGACTTCCTGGTCCGCGCGGTACTTGCGGGAGCGGGGGTGGCCGCGGTCACCGGTCCGCTCGGCTCCTTCGTCGTTTGGCGCCGCATGTCTTTTTTCGGAGACACCTTGGCTCACTCGGCATTGCTCGGCGTCGCTCTCGGATTGCTGTTGGGGATCGACCTGACCGTCGGGGTGCTGGCCGTGGCGGTGGTCGCGGCGATTTTACTGCTTGGAATCGAGCGCCGAACCGGTCTCGCCATGGATACGCTCCTGGGTATTTTGTCGCACGGCACGCTGGCTATGGGCCTCGTCGCGGTCGCCTTTCTGGAGCGGGTTCGTTTCGATCTCATGCGATTCCTGTTCGGCGATATTCTCGCCGTCACCGCGACGGATCTTGCCTGGATCTACGGCGGCGGCGCCATGGTGCTGGCTCTCATCGTCTATCTCTGGCGGCCGCTGCTGTCCGCGACGGTTCACGCGGATCTTGCCCGGGCGGAAGGCGTGCCGGTGGACCGGGTAAACCTTGTCTTTCTGCTCTGCCTCGCGCTGGTGGTGGCGACGGCCATGAAAGTGGTCGGGATATTGCTGGTCGCGGCCATGCTGATCATCCCGGCGGCGACGGCGCGGCCTTACAGCCGTACACCCGAACGGATGGCCGTATTCGCGGTACTCATCGGCTGGTTGTCGGTTGCGGGCGGGCTGGGGCTGTCGTTTGCCGCCGACACGCCGGGCGGGCCCTCGATTATCTCGTTTGGATTATTTCTGTTCGCCCTGACGACCGGACTGATGACGCTCAGGCAGCGGCGTTCAGACGGTTGAGACCGGCGCGCGCATCCTCGATCAGGTCGTCGATATCCTCGAGCCCGGCATGGAACCGGACGCAGGGCTTCGAGAAGTCCCATTCGGTTGCGGTTCGGCTTCCTTCCAGGGACGACGGCAGCACGAGGCTCTCATATCCGCCCCAACTGCCGCCCAGAGAATAAAGCTCGAGCCCGTCGACCATGGCATCGACGGCCTTTTGACCGACCGGGTTGAGAACGACCGAGAAGAGTCCGCTCGCGCCGGTGAAATCCCGTTTCCAGAATTCATGGCCGGGACAAGTGTCGAAGGCCGGATGGAGAACCCGGTCGACCGCCGGCTGACCGGCAAACCATTCCGCGAGCTTCAGACCGTTTCGCTCATGGCGCTCGAGGCGGACCGACAGCGTCCGGATGCCGCGGAGACCGAGATAGCAGTCATCCGGCGCGGCGCTGCATCCCAGGGCGGCGACGGAGGCGCGGACCTTGGGGAAGTGCTCTTCCGAGGTGATGATGCAGCCGAGCATCGCATCGGAATGACCCACCCAATATTTGGTCGCGGCCTGCACGGAGACGTCGACCCCGTGCGCCAGCGGCTTGAAGTAGTGACCCGCCGACCAGGTATTGTCGATAATCACCACGGCGCCGCCCTTGTGCGCCGCGTCGACGATCGCCGGGATGTCCTGGACCTCGAACGTATGGGAGGCGGGGGACTCGGTGAAAACCACCTTCGTGTTGGGCCGCATGAGCCCGGCGATCCCGGCCCCGACCAGGGGATCGTAAAAGGTCGTCTCGACCCCCAGCTTGGCGAGGAGGCCTTCGGTCATGCGGCGCGACGGCGCATAGGCGCTGTCCAGCATCAGGATATGGTCGCCGCGCTCGACAAAGGCCAGCGTCGCGGCGACGACGGCCTGCAGGCCCGACGAGACGGCCTTGGCCCGTTCGCCGCCCTCGATGGCGGCGGCCGCCTCTTCGAAGGCCATTGAAGTCGGCGTGCCGTGCCGTCCATAGACGAAATTTCGATCCGAACCCATCCGCGCCTCCCGCATGGCGTCCATGGTCGGATGGGCGACCGTCGAGGCGTGATAAACCGGCGGGTTGACGGCGCCCCGCTGGTTTTGCGGATCGCTGCCGGCGTGCACGATGGTGGTATTGGGGCCGTATTTCCTGGTCTTATCGGTCATGTCTCAACTCGGTCATGTCTCGACCGGCGTGTCGTCGCGGCCGCCCCATTCGCTCCACGAGCCGTCATAGACGGCGACATCGTCGCGGCCGATCAGATGCAGGGCGAGGGCCGCGACGCAGGCGGTGACGCCGGATCCGCAGCTGGCGACGATGGGATTTTCCGTACCGCCGGTCCCGCCGACGGCCGCCCCGATTTCATCGGCCGAACGCATGACGAAGTGGCGGTCCTTGTCCAGGAACGCGGCGAAGGGAAGATTGACGGCGCCGGGAATATGGCCGGAGCGCATGCCGGGGCGGGGTTCCGGTTCGGTGCCGTCGAACCGGCCCGGCGCCCGGACATCGACGACCTGGGCTTCGGCATCCTCGATGTTGGCCAACATTTGATCCAGCGTCCGCACCATGCCGGCGCGGAACCGGGCCTGGAAGTCCGCCGGGGCGACCTCCGTCGCCGTATCGGTCATCGGCCGGTCTTCGGCAAGCCACTGCGGGAGTCCGCCGTCCAGGACGGCGGCCCGGTCGTGACCGTAGAGGCGGAACATCCACCAAGCCCTCATGGCGGCCATGAAACCGCCGTTGGAATCGTAGGCGATCACGCGCTTGGAACTGTCGATCCCCAAGGCGCCCACCTGTTCGGCGAAAAATTCCGGTGAAGGAATGGTGTGGGGCAGCCCGGACCCGGTATCCGCGATGGCGTCCACATCGAAGAAAACGGCGCCCGGGATATGGGAGGCCTCGAATTCTTCCCCGCCGTTTCGCTCGGCCGCCGGCAGATGCCAACTCGCATCGATGATCGCGATTTGGGGATCGTCGAGATGGTCGGCCAGCCACTCGGTGCTGACCAGGGCGTCGGGATTGACGTAGCTCATGGGTGCCGCCGTCAGGTCAGCCAGTCGGGGCAGGGCAGGCCCCTGGACTTCAGGAAGTCCACGTTGAACAGCTTGCTCTGATACCGGGTGCCGTAATCGCAAAGAACGGTGACGATGGTGTGGCCGGGCCCCATCTGGGTGGCGAGCCGGACCGCGCCGGCGATGTTGATGCCCGTCGAGGTGCCCATGCACAGACCCTCGTATTTCAGCAAATCGAAAATATAGGGCAGCGCTTCCTCGTCGGTGATCCGGTAGGCCTCCTCGATGGGCGCGTCTTCCAGGTTGGCGGTGATGCGGCCCTGGCCGATCCCCTCGGTAATGGATTCGCCTTCCGCCTTCAGCTCGCCATTGGCGTAATAGCCGTAAAGGGCCGAGCCCAGGGGATCGGAAATGGCGATCCTGATGTCTTTTTTCCGCTCCTTCAGCGCCATGCCGACGCCGGCGAGGGTGCCGCCGGTGCCCACGGAGCAGGTAAAGCCGTCGATATTGCCGTCGAGTTGCGCCCAGATTTCGGGGCCGGTGCCGAGATAGTGGGCATCGCGATTGGCCGTGTTGTCGAACTGGTTGGCCCAGATGGCGCCATGGGGATGGGTTTCGGCCATCTCCTTGGCGATGCGCTCCGAGACATGGACGTAGTTTCCGGGGTCCGCGTAGGGAACGGC
Source organism: Rhodospirillales bacterium (assembly GCA_965221855.1). GTDB lineage: Bacteria > Pseudomonadota > Alphaproteobacteria > Rhodospirillales > UBA2165 > JAJDXO01. The sequence continues at coordinate 122,082 of CBDCSV010000002.1, forward strand.
CGGAACTTCCCTCAGGTCCGCCCCCGCCAGCCGGAGCATGTCTTTCTTCTCCTGGGTTTGGGTTTCGGGAATGACGATGATGGTCCGGTAGTTGCTCGCGTCACCGACCAGGGCGAGGCCGATGCCGGTGTTGCCGGCGGTGCCCTCGACGATGATACCTCCCGGCTTGAGCTGGCCCTTTTTCTCGGCGTCGCGCACGATGTAGAGCGCCGCCCGATCCTTCACCGACCCGCCCGGGTTCATGAACTCGGCCTTGCCGTAGATTTCGCAGCCCGTCGCCTCGGAGACTTCTCGAAGCTTGATCAGAGGCGTGTTTCCAATGGTTTCGAGAAGACTGTCACGAACGTCCATGTGTCACCGCCGATTTAAGGAAATTCTTCATGCGAGGTTGGTTTGGCCGCAGACTAGACCCGTGGAGGGGGGCGATCAAGCGCCCGCCGCCGAGGGAAATCCAGTGTCCGGTCACTCTCGGGCCTCCGCCCATTCGGGTGGAATTTTGTGCCGGTTGAGCTTGAGCCATTGCAGCGCGATGACGGTCATGCCGTTCTTGATGGCGCCGGTCTCCAGGAGTTCGAATGCGTCCTCCAGCGGTACCGGGAATACGCGAATATGCTCGTCCTCGTGGCCGACCCCGAAGATGCCGCCGGCGTCCGTCGCATCGACTTTTCCCAGGAACAGGGTCAGCGCTTCCGAGATAACCCCTGGACTGCTGAGATAGGAAACCATGGGAAGCAGCGCGCCGGCCTCGAGCCCCGTCTCCTCCAGCGTTTCCCGATAGGCGGTCTCCTCGGCCGTTTGACCCTCTTCGATGATCCCGGCAACGCATTCGATCTGGTAGGGCCGGAATCCCGGCGACGTGAAGGCGCCGATGCGGAACTGTTCGATCAGGACGAGCTCCTGGCGGATCGGGTCATACGGCAGAACGGCAACCGCGTGTCCCCGCTCGACCACCTGCCGCTCCATTTCGCCGCTCCACCGGTCATCGGAGATCTTGTGGCGCAGGCGGTATGTATCCACCTTCACGTATCCGCGGTAGGAGCGCTCCTTGGAACTGACGGCGACGTTTTCGTTACTCATTCTTTTCACTCACGGGGGTGTCTCTCGCGGAATTTCGGTTTCCTCGGATAGCACGGCGGGCGCTAGCATCTGGGTAGGGGCGGTGGGAAATGGACGCAAGTGAAGATTCTGCAATGGAGATTAGAATGGCCCAATCGGAAAAAGTCACGTTTACCGGCGCCTTGGGCGCCGAACTGGCCGCGCGCCTTGACCTGCCGGCCGGCAGACCCCGTGCCTACGCGCTCTTTGCACATTGTTTCACCTGTTCCAAGGACATATTCGCCGCCGCACGGGTCAGCGCCGGCCTGGCCGGGCGCGGCATCGCCGTTTTCCGTTTCGACTTTACGGGCCTTGGCCACTCCGACGGCGAGTTCGCCAACACGAACTTCTCGTCCAATGTCGCCGACCTGAAGGCGGCCGCGGAATTCCTGCGCCGAAACCACGAGGCGCCGAAAATCCTCATTGGACACAGCCTGGGCGGCGCGGCCGTTCTCGCGGCGGCCGAGGCGGTTCCGGAGGCGAAGGCGGTGGCCACCATCGGCGCGCCGTTCGATGTGGAGCATGTGTCGGAGAACTTCGCGGCATCGGTGGACGAGATACGGGAGAAGGGCGAAGCCGAGGTGACGCTCGGCGGACGGCCGTTCGTCATCAAACGGCAGTTCCTGGACGACATCGGCTCGCAGGACCAGGCCCGGCGAATCGCCAATCTCAAGAAGGCGCTTGTCGTTTTTCACGGCCCGCTCGACCGGCAGGTCGGCATCGACAACGCGGCCGCGATCTATTCGGCGGCCAGGCACCCCAAGAGTTTCGTCACCCTGGATGACGCGGATCATCTGCTGACCGAGCGCTCGGACGCCGTTTACGTGGCCGACGTGATTTCCGCCTGGGCGACGAGGTATCTGGGCGAAACGGTCGAGGCGGCACGGGCGGCGCCGAATGCGGCGGAGGGAGAGGTGATCGTCGCCGAAAACGGCGTCGGGAGGTTCGGCCAATCCATTTCCGTCGGCGGGCGTCATGTCCTGACGGCGGACGAGCCGCCGCGGGTGGGCGGCGAGGATACCGGGCCGACGCCCTACGATCTGCTGCTCTCCGGCCTCGGCGCCTGCACGACCATGACCATGCGGATGTACGCCGCGCGGAAGAAAATTCCCTTGGACCGGGCGTCGGTCGCCCTGCGGCACGGCAAGATCCATGCCGAGGATTGCGGGGACTGCGAGACCCGGGACGGGAAGATAGACCGGATCGAACGGGAAATCACCCTGGAGGGCGATCTGACCGACGGGCAGCGGCGGAAATTGCTGGAGATCGCCGGCATGTGCCCGGTTCACCGGACGCTCCACTCTGAGGTGGATATCCAAACCAAACTGGCCTAGCCGTTCCCGTCCGCTGGGCCCCCGATCCGCCGTCATCGTCGTTGGAATATATTTCCAACGAAAATTTCGATTCAGGCCCGATCGCGTGCGCCGGTATGGACATTCATGGACATTAATAGACATTTGATGACTTGGTTAAATTCCAATTCCGTGCCTTTGCGCGCATTTTTGCGCGCGGGAACCACAAGCAAATTCATGTGGCAAAATCATGGGGCGGGACCCGCGAACGGTGCTTCCCTATCAATATGTGCGATCGGCCGCCGGATACCACCCCTCCACCCTCGGCGTCCCCTCCAGGGGGGAGGGGACGCGCATGAAATTCCCCTCTCCCCCTACTTCAGGATTCCTCTGCGAAAGTCGCGCGGTTGGGTTTGTGGCGGGGGTTGTGGGTGTTTTGGGGCTATTGCGGTACCGCCCGGCGGGTCCGCCCTGGGGTTTGCGGGCCGGATTGCGGTGGGTTTTCGGTTTTCGGGCGCACCGGTCCCTCAGGGTCCGGCGAGCAGGCTGCTGGCTCTTCGAAGGTTGTAGACGGTGACCGCGGCCATCAGGCGGGCGGTGTTTCTTTCGAGGGTGAGGCCCTTTGCGCGGCGCAGCCCGTAAAGCCGCTTGAGGGCGGAGAACACCGCCTCGACCGGTGCCCGATGCCGCGCGATCAGGTCGTTGCGGCGCTGCTGCCAATGGGGCAGCCGGGGGGTGTGCTTGTGCCGCCGGTGCATGATGCGGTCCTTGATCCCGGCCGCCTTGAGCCGGGCGCGGCGGCCCTTGTGCTCGTAGGCCTTGTCGCCGTAGGCCGCGCCCTCGTCGCCAGAGATCAGCCCGTCGGCGACCGTGCTCTCATAGATCTTGGCCGAGGTCATGCCCGCCCGCCGGACCAGGCTCGAGCCCCGGTCGACGCCGACATGCGCCTTGTAGCCGAAAAAGGCCTTGCCGTTCCGCATGGTCCAGTCGGCATCGGGCTCGCGCGGGTGCCTGGCCCCCGCGCCGGCCTTGTAGGGCGGCGGGCGCGAGGCCGAGGCCACCAGGGTGGCGTCCATCAGCGTGCCCTTGCGCACCAGCAGCCCCTTCGCGTCGAGTTGGCGGTTGATCTCCTCGAAGGCCGCTTCCAGCACCGCGACCGCATCTTCCCGGAAGCGCCAGATCGTGGTCTCGTCCGGCGTCGGGGCGTCCAGCGCAAAGCCGCAGAAACGCCGGAACGACAGCCGGTCCAGCAGCGCTTCCTCCAGGCCCGGGTCCGACAGATCGTAGAGCGCCTGCAGATAGAGCGCCTTCAACATCGACAAGGGCGCATAGGGCGGACGGCCCCGGCGCCCCGGGCGGACCTCCGACGCCAGGCGCCCGAGCGGAGACCAGTCGATCAGCTCATCCAGACGCTCCAGCTTCGGGTTGGACCCAAGACCCGGAGAGACAAACGCTTCCGCGAAACCCAACTGACCCTTGCCGCTCATCGACCCCTCCAACGGTTGATGACACCAATGAATCACATCTCAAACCCATCGGGAATCCCCTTTTCGCAGAGGAATCCCGAGGGGGAGAGGGTCAGGGTGAGGGGGTCGTAAAAGAAAGGGTGAGAGGGTCATAGAGGCGGGGGCGATATGGAAACTCCCCCTCACCCAGCTACGGCTAAGACTCGGCGTTCGCCTCGCCGAGCCTCCGCAACCCTCTCCCCCTGAAGTAGGGGGAGAGGGGACCCGATGGGGCGAGGGTGATTCAATTCTCCTCAGTGAACTCTGTGTCTCCGTGGTGAATTTCGTGGATGCCCCGCCACTTTGCCAGCTGGCCGGCAAAGCCGGTCCAGTGGGCTGGGGCATGACGTGTGTTGTTGGAGCCCCAATGCGTCATGGCCGGGGACCTCTCCGGGCGCTCCGCCCGGGAAACACCGTGGTTTTCGTTCATGCCGAGAGGGCGCGCGCCTCGATATCCCGCCTGTCGCTTTCTTCCATGGGGCCGAGCTCGACCGCGGCGATGGCTTCTTCCAGGTGCGGGATTTCGCCCGGCGCGAAATCGACGCAGGAAATCCGGTTTTCCGATAACGCGAACCGGAGCGCGGTCTGCGCCCAAGTGCCGTATTTCGTGCCGAGAGGCGTCATCATTTCGTCGGCGCGCCTTTCCTCGTCCGCGAGATTCGTATCCTCGGTGATCATGCTCTCGCGGCCGTGACGATCCCTGGTGGCGAGCACGCCGGCGGCCAGCGTACGGATGGCGATGACGCCCACGTCCATCTCGGCGCAGGCATCCAAAAGGCCGTAGAAGGGCTGGCCCGAGGGCATGTTCCCGGACGCCGCGCCGGCCGACGGGTTCAGCATGTTGTAATAGACCTGCGCCGTATCCACGCGGCCGGTCCGGATCAGGTCCCGGCAAAGTTTGCCGTCGCCGAGGGCGGTGAAGCCGATCCACTTCGTCAGCCCCTGGTCTCTCAGCTTCTCGAGAGCTTCGATGGCGCCGCCGGAGCCCGCCACCTGATCCCAGGTGAGGGAGCGTTCCGACGCCTCGGCCTCGATGCCGTTATGGAACTGCAGCAACTTGACGCTGTCCCGGCGGAGCCGCTCGAGGCTGGCCTCCGCGTGGCGCTCAATTTCGCCGGGGATGTCGCCCAGGTCATCGGGCTGGAGGCGGACCTTGGTCGAGATGCGCGGCCGGATAGGGAAACCTTCGAGCAGCCGGCCCAGGTTCTCCTCGGACTTCCCCTGTCCATAACTCTCGGCGGTGTCGAACCAGGTGATGCCGGCTTCCAGCGCCCGGGCGACCGCCGCGTGCATGGTGTCGTCATCGGTATGGATCATCAGCCCGCCGACGTTGCCGCAGCCGAAAATGATGATCGGCACCTCGGCGCCGGTCCGGCCCAATCGCTTGAATTTCATTTTATTCTCCTGCCTGGATGGCGGGCTTCGCCGCCGGTTCCACATCCCGATATTTGCGCACCAGATCGTCCGGGTCGAGGCTGTCGACATTCCACAGATCGGGAATCTTCCTGGCGAAGGCGATGGTCACGATAATGGTGCCGACGCCGCCGATGACCACGGCGGCCACGGGCCCGAACAAGTGCGCGACGGCGCCCGATTCCGCATCGCCCAGTTCGTTGGACGCGCCGACGAAGACCGATGAAACCGCGTTCACCCGGCCCCGCATTTCATCCGGGGTGATGATCTGCACCAGATTGTTGCGAATGAAGATGGAGATGCTGTCGGCGGCGCCGACGAAGAACAGCGCCACCAATGAAATCCAGAACACGGTCGACAGGCCGAAGACGATGGTGAACAGCCCGAAGGCGCCCACCGCGAGGAACAGCTTGCGTCCCGCATGGCGTTTGATCGGAAGCTGCGTCAGGCCCAGCATGAAGATCAACGATCCCATGACGAGCGATCCCTGGAGCAACCCGTAAAGAGCGGTTTCGATCTGCAGGACCTTGGTCGCGTAGATGGGCATCATGGCCTTGGCGCTTCCGAGCAGCACGGCGACCAGGTCGAGGCCGATGGCGCCGAGGATGATTTTGCGGGAGAACACGAACCGGAGCCCGGCGGCGACCGTCGAGAAATTCAGCGGCTCCTTGGCCATGATCTGCGCCTTGGCCTTGATCAGGAAGGTAAAGAAGGCCGAGAACACGAGGACCGCGACGACCACGACATAGGCGAATTGCTCGTTGACCCCGGATGCTTCGCCGATGGCGATGATCGTCCCCGATATGCCCCAGCCCAGAACCCGGGCGCTCTGGAATGCCGTCGATTGCCAGGCGATCGCGTTGGCGAGGTGCCCCGCCGGCACCAGGACGGGAACGATCGCTTGTTGCGCCGGTTGTTGAAAGGCCCGGGCGACGCCCAGAAACGCGATCGACGGAATGAACCAGAGAAACGGCGCGTCCATCCAGGTCAGGTAGAGGAAACTGGCCGCGCAGAGCCCCTGGAGGCTGACGGTGCCCAGCAAAATCTTGGTGCGCGGATAGTGATCCGCCGTCCAGCCCGACAGGGGAAACAGGATCAGAAACGGCAGGAACATCCCGACGCCGAGGGCGGCGTATACCAGTTCTTCCTGGGTGATTCGCCAGAGCTGCCAGAACAACGTGGCGCTCATCAAATCGACGCCGAAGACCGAACTCACCCGGGAGATGAAATAGAACGTGTAGTCGGTGTGCTGGAAAGCGGCGAAGCCCGGCCGTCCGGTCAGTCCGCGCTTTGGCTCAGATGGATCTTCGGCGCCGGTCACGAGACGGCTATCCCCCGAATTTCAATGATTTGGCCGATATGACTTTGCGGGAATGGCCCGAGAGTACGCGCGCGCGTCCGCGTGTCTAGAGCGTATTTGAGATTGATTGAATCATTTTAGGGATTCCCAAGTATGGGCGAACCATGATTCAAGATGGATGCTGGGCAAGGAGGCCAGCATTCATGGCGAGACCTTATTCGATTGATTTGCGAGAGCGTGTTGTTTTGGCGGTTTTGGCGGGGGAGAGTTGCCGCGCTGTAGCGGCTCGGTTTGGGGTTGCGGTTTCGAGCGTGGTTAAGTGGTCGCAGCGCTACCGGCGGACGGGGAGTGTTGCGCCCGGCAAGATGGGCGGTCACCGCCGCCGGGTTCTTGAGCCCCATCGGGAGTTCATTGTCGGCCGGATCGACCAGGAGCCGCATCTGACGCTGCATCGGTTGAGAGACGAGTTGGCCGCTCGGGGTGTCAGGGTATCCCACAGCACGGTATGGCTGTTTCTGCGCCGTGAAGGGCTGCGCTTTAAAAAAAACCCTGTTCGCCGTTGAACGGGCGCGCGCGGACATCGCCCGCCATCGCAGGCGCTGGAAGGCGTGGCAGGCAAAGCTTGATCCCGAACGGCTGGTATTCATTGATGAAACCTGGATCCGGACCAATATGGCCCCGCTGCGCGGCTGGGGGCCGAAAGGGGAGCGGGTCCGCGGCTTTGCCCCCCATGGGCGGTGGCACACCCTGACCTTCATCGGCGCGCTGCGCTGCGACCGGTTCACCGCGCCCTGCGTCTTCGACGGCCCCATCAATGGCGTGTGCTTCCGCGCCTACGTCGAGCAGCTGCTCGTGCCGACCCTGGTGCCCGGCGACATCGTCATCATGGACAATCTCGGCAGCCACAAGTCAAAAGCCGTGCGAAACGCCATCCGTGCCGCCGGAGCCAAGCTGTGGCTCCTGCCCAAATATTCCCCCGACCTCAATCCCATCGAGCAGACCTTTGCCCAAATCAAGCACTGGATGAGAAACGCCCAGAAGCGGGAGATCGACGACTTATGGCGCCATCTCGGGAGCCTCATCGACACCATCGAGCCACAGCAATGCGCCAACTACTTCAAAAACGCAGGATACGCTTCCGTCAAAATATGAAACGCTCTAGACGCCGTTCACCACCCGGGTGGTCGCGTCGTCGACCATCGTCAGCCGGTGTTCCATCACCTCGCGGACCCGGTCGCCGAGATCCGGGTGGATGTCGATCAGTTTCCAGAAATTTTCCGCCGTGAGTTCAAGCAACTGACAGTCGGTCAGGGAGACGACGTCGGCGAGCCTGACCGTGTTGCGCAGCAGCCCCATCTCGCCGAAGAATTCTCCCTCGCCGAGCTTGTACGGTCGGCCCGGCGCCGCCACTTCGAGCTCGCCGGAGATAACGAAGAACATGCTGTCCCCGGGTTCGCCCATGCGGACCACGGCGTGACGGGGCGGCACCACCAGCGGGGTCAGCAGATTGACGATCTCGGCGATCTGGGCGGCATCGAGGTCGTTGAACAGGGGCACCCGCGAAACCAGCCGCCAGCTGACGATGAATTCGTGCTTGCGGATTTCGTTGGCGAAGCCGGTGGCGATGACGCCGGTGGGCAGGGCGAACATGCCGATGCCCAGGATCATGGTCACCGCGCCGAAGAATTTGCCCAACGGGGTGATCGGGGTGACGTCGCCGTAGCCGACCGTGGTCAGCGTGGCGATGCCCCACCACATGGCGTCCGGGATGGAGCCGAACTTGTCGGGCTGTACCCGGTGCTCGACGGCGAAGATGATGCTCGACGTCAGGACCAGCGCCGTGAGCATCAGGAACAGGGCCGCGGTCAGCGCCTTGGACTGGTTCCTGATCACCGCGCCGATAACGATGAGGGCGGGCGAATAGCGGGTGAGCTTGAGCAGCCGGATCAGCCGGAACACCCTCAGGATTCTGAGATCGGCATCGACGAGGAAGCCGAGATAGAAGGGCAGGATCGCCAGGAGATCGATGATCCCGAGGGGCGACAGGATGAACTTGATCCGGCCCTTGATCGGGTGGCCGTAATCGCGGGCCCGGTCCGCCGTGCACGACCACACCCGGAGCACGTATTCGACGGTGAAGATGATGACCGAAATGGTGTCGAAATATTTGAAGAACGTCCCGTAGGCCTCCGAGAGCGCGGGGACCGTCTCCAAAATGACCGCGATCACATTGGCGGAGATCAGCGTGATCATGAACCAGTCGAACGCGTAGCCCCAACGGTCTCCGGGGACCGAGAGCTCCAAAAACGCGTGGGCGCGCTGTTTCAGGCTGTTCATGGGAGCGGTTATGCCATTCGGGCGGCGCTCAGCGCTTGATCCAGATCACGCAGGATGTCGTCTGCGTTCTCGATCCCGATGGACAGCCGGATGACGTCGGGGCCGGCCCCGGCGGCGATCTGCTGCTCCTCGGTAAGCTGCCGGTGGGTCGTCGAGGCGGGGTGAATGATCAGGCTCCGCGTGTCGCCGACGTTGGCGAGGTGGGAAAACAGCTCGCAGGCCTCGACCGTTTTGACGCCGGCATCGAAGCCGCCCTCGAGGCCGAAGGTGAACGTGGCGCCGGGCCCGTTGGGGAGGTACTTGGCCGCGAGGTCATGATACGGGCTCGACGGCAATCCGGCGTAGGACACCCACGCGACCGCCGGATGCGCTTCCAGGAATTCGGCGACCTTTCGGGCGTTGGCCACGTGGCGGTCCATGCGCAGCGCCAGGGTCTCGATCCCGGTGATGGTCAGAAACGCATTCAGCGGCGCCATGGTCGGCCCGAAATCCCGGAGCGCGACGGCGCGGGCCTTGGTGGTGAAGCCGAAATCGCCGAAGGTCTCGTGGAAGGTGAGGCCGTGATAGGCGGGGTCCGGCTCGGTCATGCCCGGGAACTTGCCGCCCTGGCGCCAGTCGAATTTGCCGCTCTCGACGATCACGCCGCCCATGGAATTGCCGTGCCCGGAGAGGTACTTGGTGGTCGAGTGTATGACGATGTCGGCGCCCCATTCGATCGGTTGACAAAGATAGGGAGACGCCATGGTGTTGTCGACGATGACCGGAATGCCGGCCTCGCCGGCGATCTCCACCACCGGCTCCAGATCGATGACGATGCCGCCGGGATTGGCAAGCACTTCGAGGAAGATCGCCTTGGTCTTCGGCGTCAGGGCTTCGCGGAAGTTCTCCGGGTCGGCCGGGTCGACGAAACGGCAGGTCCACCCCAGCCGCTTGAACGACAGGCCGAACTGGGTGACCGATCCGCCGTATAGGTTGCGCGACGCGATGAATTCGTCGCCGGGCTCCAGGAGGGTGAAGAAGGTCAGGAACTGGGCCGCATGGCCGGATGCCGCCGCGAGGCCCGCGCGCCCGTCTTCCAGACTGGCGACCCGCTCCTCCAGCACCGAGACGGTGGGGTTGCCGAGCCGGGAATAGATGAAGCCGAACCGGGACAGGTTGAACAGGTCGGCGGCATGTTCGGTGTCGTCGAAAACATAGGACGTGGTCTGGTAGATGGGGGTGGCCCTCGCGCCGGTGACCGGGTCCGGCTGGGCGCCGGCGTGAACCGCCCGGGTCTCGAAACCGTACTCGATGGGGCCTGGTTTTTCCTTTTCGCCGCTCATGGTTCTACCGTCCGAAGGGGGCGCGCGTGGCGGTGATGATCCTGGAGTTGACGCCCGACCAGCCCAACTCGCCGAACAGGCGTCCGTATTCGATTTTGACGCAGCGGTCCATGACCACCGACAGCCCGGCCGCTTCGGCGCGGGCGGCCGCTTCGCGGTTGACCACGCCCAACTGCATCCAGACGACCTCGATCCCTTTCTCGGACGCGATCCCGATGGCCTCGTCGGTGATCTGTCCGGCGGCGTCCGGGTTGCGGAACACGTCGACCATTTCGAAGGTGGGCGGGACGTCCGCCAATGAGCCGTAGACCTCTTCGCCGAGTATCTCGGCGCCGGCGGCCCGCGGGTTTACCGGAATCACCCGGTATCCCTTGCGCTGCAGATACTTCATCGCGAAGTGGCTGGGCCGGACCCAATCCGGACTGGCGCCGACCATGGCGATGGTCTTCACCCGCCGGAGGATGTCGCGGAGCGACGTATCGGGGTAGTGCAGGTTCAAGCCGGGCGCCTACTCGTCCCGCCATTCGGGGCGGCGTTTCTCGAGAAACGCGTCGATGCCCTCCCGAGCGTCGTGCGCCTGCATGTTCTCGGCCATCACCTTCGAAGTGAACGCGTAGGCTTCGTCCAGGTCCATGTCGATCTGCCTGTAGAACGCCTCCTTGCCCATGGACATGGACTTGGCCGACAGGCCGGCGATCCGTTCGGCGAATTCCATCACCGCCTCGTCGAGTCGGTCGGCGGGCACCACCCGGTTGACGAGGCCGAACCGGAGCGCGCGCTCGGCATCGATGAGGTTGCCCGTGAGCAGCATTTCCATCGCCGCCTTGCGCCCGACGGTTCGGCTGAGCGGCACCATGGGCGTCGAGCAGAACAGCCCGTTGACGATGCCCGGCGTGGCGAACTTGGCGTCCTCGCCGGCGACGGCGAGGTCGCAGGCGGCGACCAGCTGGCACCCGGCGGCGGCGGCGGTGGCGTGCACCCGGGCGATGACCGGTTGGCGCATCCGCGTGAGGGTCAGCATCACCTCGCTGCAATCGGTGAACAGCCTGAGGATGTTGTCGTAGGAGGGGTCGGCCCGCATTTCCTTCAAGTCGTGCCCGGCGCTGAAGACCGGACCGTTGGCCGCGAGAATGACCACCCGCACCGCCGGGTCCTCGTCGATGGCGTCGAGCGTCGACTTCAACTCCGCCAGCATGGCGTCCGACAGCGCATTGCGCTTGGCGGGACGGTTCAGGGTCACGGTGGTGATGCCTGCCTCCGTGTCTTCGCGGAGCAGGATGGCCTCGTCGATCTGGTCCGGCTGGGGGGCGTCGGGCATTTGGGAGCCTCCTTGGGGTGCGTCGCTGGCGTCAAGAATCCGCCTTTGATCCCGGCGCCGCAAGGGATAATCTGACCGGTGTCCCCACGTTCTTGACGATTGAAATAAGGTATTATAATACCTCATTTCCAACCCTCGGAAATCATTGGATTTTTCGCGGAATTCGCCGTTGACTTGCGTGCGCCAAACCGTATATTCGCGCGTCTTCGAGAGGAACTGAAGAATGAAAACCTATTCGGCCAAACCCGGCGACATTCAGCGGGACTGGTTCGTGATCGACGCCGAGGACGTGGTCCTCGGCCGGCTCGCCAGCATCGTCGCTTCCCGGCTGCGCGGCAAGCACAAGCCCGCCTTCACCCCGCATATGGATTGCGGCGACAACATCATCGTCGTCAACGCGGGCAAGGTCCGGCTCACCGGCAACAAGCGCACCGACAAGACCTATTACCGCCACACCGGCTATCCGGGCGGCATCAGGAGCGCGACCGCCGGCGAGATTCTCGACGGCAAGCACCCGGAGCGGGTGGTTCACAAGGCCGTTGAGCGCATGATCTCCCGCTCGCCGCTCGGCCGCCAACAGATGCGCAAGCTGCACGTCTATGCCGGCGCCGAACACCCCCACGAGGCGCAGAAGCCCCAGGTGCTGGACGTCGCCGCCATGAACCCGAAGAACAAGAGGAGCGCCTGATATGGCTGATCAACCGACGGCGGAGGCCCTCGAGGAACTGAAAGATACGCTCGAAGGCGGCGATGGGGCGGCGGAGGCCGAGGCGCCCGTCGAGGCCGCGCCGGCGGCGCCCGCCGAACCGGTGCTCGACGAGCACGGCCGCGCCTACGCCACCGGCAAGCGGAAGGATGCGGTGGCCCGCGTCTGGCTCAAGCCCGGCAGCGGCAAGATCGTGGTCAACGAGCGGGACGTGGAGACCTACTTCGCGCGCCCCGTGCTGCGGATGATGCTCAACCAGCCGTTCCAGGAAGTGGGCCGCGTCGACCAGTACGACGTCATGTGCACGGTTTCCGGCGGCGGCCTTTCGGGCCAGGCCGGCGCGGTGCGCCACGGCATCTCCAAGGCGCTGACCTTCCACGACCCGGCGCTGCGCCCGGTGCTCAAGAAAGGCGGGTTCCTGACCCGCGACAGCCGCGTCGTCGAGCGGAAGAAGTACGGCCGCGCCAAGGCCCGCCGGTCGTTCCAGTTCTCGAAACGCTAGATCGGGTCATGTTTTGACGAAACCACGACGCGGTTTCGTCAAAACATGTGAATCCGATCTAGTTTAACGGTCAAACAAATACCACCGAATTAATCATTGTAGAACATATGGTTAGATAAAGCGTGTAGGGATTAAATACGGCGAGTAAACACTATGTCATCACGAGCGCCGGATCGTATTTGGCCGGGTAAGAGGGGTCGTTGCCGAGTCCTTCCCCCCACAGACGTAATCCTTCGGGCCCCTGGGGATGAGGAGACGGTTATCCGCTTGTTGGCACGCTCACACCAGTCCGACCGCGCTTGGGTGTGATTCTACCGATTGAGGGTGCGTTGCCAATCTTTTCGGAGGGGGCGGAGCCAGATGTCCTTTTTCGGCTGATCTTGTTTCGTATGCCTGTCGTAGCGCCCACGGCCCTGGGTGGTCCCGACGCGGGTCCAGCTCGAGGCGCGGTAGACGACGCCGGTGTATCGCGGGGTCTCGACGAAGGTCTCGATCAGCACGGGGGTGATGTTGTAGCGCTCGGTCCAGTCGGCGTCCGTCGCCGCCGGGATCGCCGCACCGACATGCGTGCCGGCGGCCGAATTCTCCGGGACGCTGCGCGTGAGCGTCGTATCGGCGAACGCGGGCGCGCGGTTGGCCGTCTCCGCGGTGTTGTTGGTCACCGCCTCGTCGGTCAGCCCCGCCGCGTCGTTGCCGACGGCGTCCAGTATGGCGCTCGTCGAAGAGACCGTATAGCTGACCGTCACCTCCTGCCCGTGCGCCACCGCACTCGCCAAGCGTCAGCGTGACCTTGGAGCTGCTCACCGTCACCCCCGCGCCGCCGGCCGTCACCGCGAAGGCGCCCGCCGCCGGCTCGGAGTCCCCGTCCAGCGCCTCGCTATAAGTCAGCGTCAGCGTGTTCCCGTCCACCGCCGCCGCCGACAGCATGGGCTGCACGCCGTCCACAAGCGCGCCGGGCTCGAGGATGTCCGGATTCACGATTTGCGCCACACCTTTGCTTCTCGCACGCTGGCGCTCGGCGAGAACCTGACCATGATCGGAAAGCTACTGGGTCACACCCAGGTACAAACCACCGCCCGGTATGCCCATCTCGCACGGGACTCCATCCAGACCGCCGCGGCGCGCATTACGGAAAGCATCGGCAGCAATCTCTTGAGCGAGCGGAAAGATGATACTGGTGAACCCGCGTCCTCAAGGAATTGACGGCACGGATCGACAGGCGGTAACTTGGGAGCATAGACGTCTATATGCATATGCTCGGAGAATTTGTCCATGACCCGATGGAACCTCTCCATCCCTGAAGAGACGGACCGGGCGGTCCGCACCTTTCTCGCGCGCACCGGCGGCAAGAAAGGCGACCTGTCCCGCTTCGTCGATGAAGCCGTGCGCCGCCGCGTGTTGGATCTCACCGTTCGCCAAGTCAAGAACCGTAATGCCGGATTTGACCAGCGGGAAATCCTCGACCTGATCGACGAGGAGGTGGACGCGGCGCGTGCGGGTCGTTCTTGACACCAACATCCTGATCGGCGCCCTTATAACCAAGGGCACGCCGCCGGACAGGCTGTATCAGGCATGGTTGCGTGGCGAGATCGAACTCGTAACGTCCACCGCGCAAATCGCCGAAATGGCGGATGTTCTCGTGCGGCCCCGCTTGCAGAGGTTTCTCGACGCCGATGAAGCGAAGGCCATTGCCGAGAACATGGGCACCCGCGCTCTTATCCTTGATGCCCCGCCGGCGGTGAACCTTTCCCCCGATCCAAAGGACAACCCGATTTTGGCTGCGGCGATTGCCGCGAAGGCCGACTTGATTGTTTCCGGTGACAAGAAACACATGCTCGCACTCGGAGAAGTCGAGGGCATTCCCGTCGTGACTGCCCGCGATGCCTTGGAACGAATATCTCGATAGGTTGGCGGGTCCGTTTCATTTGATCAATTCGTGCGATGAAGCGTGTCGATAACACATGGATATGTCCGGTTCATGGGTGCCGACGCCAACACGATGGGCAAGTGGTGCCGGCGCTTTTGAGCACGGTTTATTGAATTGGAGATTGTCTATGCGATTTAGTTCTAACGGCCCAATAATTCCGGATTCTCTCCTTAGAGAGCGAGATGCTGGACGCGTGGTTTTTCTTTGCGGAGCCGGCGTCTCCGTGCCCGCAGGAATGCCGACATTTGTGCGATTAACCGAACTAATAGTGAAAGATCTTGCGCCTGCAGAAGAGTCAGACATTGTGCAGGCATTTGAACCGTGGATCGATGTGGATACGAATATTCCCGCAAGGGCAAGGACGTCACTCGATCAGATATTCAATATGCTCCAGCAGGAGTACGGACAAGATCAAATTGGAAAACTTGTCACCAAATATCTGAGCATTGATGAACCGGCATCAATCGACACGAGTCAGCACAAGACAATTGCACGTATTTCTTCCAGTCACGAGGGTATCCCGCAGATCGTGACAACAAACTTCGACCACTTGTTTGAACATGCGACTGTTGGAGATTCTCTGAAGTACTATGAACCCCCTAGCTTTCCCGACCTTCGTCACGGGGTACCACTATCGGGCATCACTTATTTACATGGGAGACTTGCTGAAAAAGGGACGGTTTCGAACGACTACGTATTGAGTAGTTCTGATTTTGGCCGCGCATATCTCGCAGAGGGCTGGGCGACATCCTTTATTCGATCCTTGCTTGAGAACTACACGGTGGTGCTGTTGGGATATCAGGCCGAGGATCCCCCTGTGAAGTACTTACTCCAGGGTCTGAGAAGTGTGCACAGCCAGAATCAAAATCTACTATACGCATTCGACCGTGGGCAAGCCGATGAAGTAGAGGCAAAATGGCAAGACCGCGGAATCGTTCCTATCGCTTATGGAGACGACCACCAGAGACTGTGGGATACGCTTGAAGCGTGGGCTGGAAGATCAGACGATCCAGGCACATGGACCTCCTCCATTCTCTCAATGGCTCAAAGGGGGCCCGAAGCACTGGAGGCGTACGAGCGGGGCATGGTGTGCCATGTGATCCAGACGTCGTCCGGGGCAAAACAGTTCGCCGACGCGGTTCCAACACCACCGGCCGAATGGTTGTGCGTCTTCGATAAGAACTGTCGGTTGTCGAAGAGGATATCAAGTCATGTGCCCGGAGAACGGGAGTTCCTCGCGAGCGAAGTATTCGGACTCGACGATGACCCACCTTGGGAAGTGGAGGAAGCCAGACAACAGGCGTCAATGAGAGAGGATTTGATCGCATGGCGGCGAGGAGACGAAAGCCCGGATTCAATACATCGTTTGACCGGAGCATTTCCTCTAGGCCATGAACCGATGCCGGCTCGACTGTTTCATCTCGCTCGCTGGATGGCGAAATGCGTGGATCAGCCCACATTGGCATGGTGGGTTGGAAGGCAAACCGGTCTCCATCCACGATTGTTGGCCATGCTTACACTCAACATCGACGATACCGAGGAGTTGCCGGAATCCGCTCGTATTCTTTGGCACATTATCTTGGAGTCTGTGGCGAGTCCGTATGACCTTCACAACCAAACTTGGTTCCACTTGCGACGTCGAATCAAGAGAAGTGGATGGACGAGTAGCGTGCTTCGCGCATTTCAGAAAGCCAGTGAACCCACTTTCAAAATCAACAGCCCGGATGGCGTAGCCAAGGCGAAACCTCCATCGCAGGATTGGTCTGATACCGAGTGGCGGCAAATTGCGAAAATCGATATGGAATTTCCGATTATTCGCCGCAACGAAGTCGAAATTCCTGACGAGGTTCTGTCAGAAGTATTTGCAATTCTCCAATGGAACCTCGTTCGAACCGTTGAACGCCTGTTGGAATGCAAAAGGGATTGGTTTCGTATCAAGTCATTGTACCGGGAAAATGCCGATGACCGGGTTTATATCTTTAAAGCGGATGCCTTTGTCATTTACTTCGTGTCCTTATTGGATCGAATGTCCGAAATCTACCCAACTGTACTCAAGGGTCATATCGACACTTGGCCGCAGCCCGAAGAATACGTTTTTGACAAGCTGCGTCTATACGTACTGAACAAGCCGGAGTTATTTGAATCTCCCGCAGTGGTGGATCACATTCTTTCTATGGATGATGCAAAGCTATGGAACCCGGCGGACAAGAAAGAACTTCTTTTCCTGGTGAGGGATCGTTGGTCGGACTTCAATGCAGAAGATAAGACGCTCATAGCTGGACGTATTTTGGACGGGAGACCGCAACATCCCCGTGAGGAAACGGCGCAGTATGAACGCAACCGCAATGAAGAAGCGGCGGTTCGTTTCGGGTGGCTGGTCCAGGCGGGATGCGAGATGCCCGATTCCGCGCTGGAACGATGGCAGGATATCAAGGGTCAAATACCCGAGTGGCAAGACACGTGGGTTGAAGGCGCCGCGCAAACGCCAGAAGTGAGTGTCAGCTGGGTACGCACCAATGAAGATACCTCCGTGCTTGAGGGTGTGCCCGTATCAGGGATCATCGAGGTCGCATCGCAGAACGCTGGACGTTCGATGATGGAGTGGACCGAAAGCCGGCCTTTTCTGGGATTGGTGAAGGAACACCCCTCAAGGGCGATTGCGGCGCTATCGGCGGCGTCGAGACGAGGCGAATACCCAGTCCAGTTTTGGAGAGAGACCATCAGTTATTGGCCGACGACTGTATCGGATCGGGCGTGTATGATTTTCTGCGAGCGGGTACGCAGATTGCCCCTTGAAGTGATTTCCGAACTCAGTAGTGAAATTGGAACGTGGCTGGAAGGCCGATTGAGTGGCATCGCCGAGATTGACGAGAAGTACGCCTTTCGACTGTATGACGATCTCTGTCCAGGGATTCTCTCGGGGGGAAAAAGAACTACAGAAGGTACATTGGTGGCAAATGGAGCAGAAGGGATTGAGGCCGGACCATCTGGAAGCACAATTAACCACGCAATCAGTAGCCCGATTGGCAAGCTAACTAATGCCATGCTCTCGATGCTGACCAGCTGTAATCTGTCTGCGGGTCAGGGAATGCCCGCTGAGTTCTCGTGTCGCTTTGATCGACTGCTTAACGTGGCCGATGACGGTCAGGGTCACGCCGCGTGTCTCTTGGCCAAGCGAATAGATTGGCTAAATCATATCGCGCCGAGCTGGGTGAAGGAGATAATGGTTCCGTGGTTCGAGATGGGGCATCCAAATTGTGAACCAGCATGGAATGGCGCTTTTTCGCATGGAGGACTACCAACGGCATCGGTCTTCGATCAGATCAAGGATGCATTCATTGAGATTTTTCCAAAACTGTACTCGTGGAAGTGGCGGGACATGGCGGAAGAGTCGGCTCATACCTGGGTGGTGCGCGCCGCCATTGATTCGAACGAAGAATTTGCAGGAATATCGTTCGACAACGCGAGAGCATGCATCAGAAAAATGACGCAAGAAGGCCAGCAACAGATGATTGGGTTTCTTGGTCGTGTGGGTCACGACAATGATGACGGATGGGAAAAATACGTGATTCCATTTATTGAGAATGCATGGCCCAAAGAGTCACGGTACCAAACGGAAAAAACAACGCATGCGTGGATGTTGATGCTCGAGGATAGTGATGAGAAATTTGCTGAAGTTCTGGATGCAGTTAAACCCTTTCTTCGTCCGATGAGGTCGGTTCATTATGGTCTCTACAGCATAACTGACGGTTCTGAAGATCAAGAAGCGATTATTACAAGATTTCCAGAGCAAAGCCTGGATCTTCTTGACCTCGTGGTCGCCGAAGGACCCGGTTATGCACCATTTGATTTGGATGGAGCGTTGCGAGCGTTGGTCGATGCGCGGCCAGAGATCGCCTCGGACCGTAAGTTTGCAAGGCTTCAAGAGCTAGCAGCGCTACGATAAGAATGATGTGGCTGACTTGACACTGCGCGTGCTTGACTCCGTGACGTCGATTTAAGAGAGCAACGACACTGGCAACGGGTTAACGGGTGGCTGGGAGACTCGGACTGGAGTAGGGCCTTGTGATCGGCTATCTCGCCGATGCGGTCAAGCGGACCGTGGCTGTCGGCGAAGCCGTGGTCATGCACGCCCTGATCGTGGATGCCGCGAATGAGGACGCGAAACGCTTATACGAGAGGTTCGGCTTCGCACCGCTCACGGCCAATCCTCTCCTCCTGACGGCGAGCAGCACGGGAATGGAGACGGCGGGCAGGATGGCGGTGCGGCGGCCGGGAGCCGTCAGCGTCATCAGCGGCGGATGGAAGCGCGGTCGACTATATCAGCGTATAGCGAATGCACCGGGTCATGGCGGCATGATCGCCCGTATTGGACCGGCGAGAGGCGTCGAGCCAGGCGGTGCGGTCGAGCCGGGCCAGGTCGAGAACATGCCCAGCCCGCGCGGCGAGTTGCTTCAGATACTGGAGCTGCGTGCGCCCATTGCCCTCACGGAACGGGTGGACATGGTTGATGTCGCCCAGCACCGGTCCCGCGCCCCCGGCGAACTCGTCCGGCCCCAGCCCCGCGAAATACCCCGCCGTCACGATGCGGCGATGGATGTCCGCCATGCCGGTCTCGATGAACCGCCTGGGCTGGAACCGGCTCCCGTCCTTGGCGATCTCGACTGTGCGGACCTCGCCCGCCCAGGCGTAGATGTCCTGGAACAGGTGGCGGTGGATCGCCTTCAGGTGGGCAATATCGAAGTCGCCCCCCGGCACGGGCTCAAGAAGGCGCTGGGCGACCAACTCGCGCTCGGCCGCTTCCAGCGCCGGGGCGTCCCGGATGTCCAGCAGGTTGCGGAGAACGGTGTAGTCGGGCGGATAGCAGTAGTCGCGATCGCTCATTCCGCCGCGGCGGTGCGGCCGCGGTCTTTGATCCGGCTCAGGATATGGGCGCGGCGCCGCTCGGGCGGCCATCCCTCGCGCTCGAACATCTCGAACATGGCGATCTCCTCCGCTGTCAGCGGATTGCCCTCGATCGCCTGCAAGTGCGCGGCTTCCGCGAGCCGGCCGTTCACGGCGGCCATCGCGGTGGAACCTGGCTTTTGCGGTGCCTTGGTCATATTCAAACCCTACCATGTTCCTTTGGTGAGGGCTACAGGCGCCATGGTCCGGTGACGTAAAAATTTATGTGTCAGTTGGGAATGGGGTACTCCCTGTGGTTTACGACAACCGCAAGAAGGAGCACCCCGATGCCACAGCAAGCTGTAACGATTGAGAACCTACCACAAGCCTTTGAGGTGGTGAAGGAGATGCAAGCAGGCGGATTGGACTGGGGCGAGGGTTATCGCCCGCTTGGCCGCCAGGCGCTGGCCGAGATCATCGAGGGCCGGATGGCCGAGGCGGTGGATCGCTGGCTCGACGGCCTCGATGGCAGCGCTATGCGCGACCGGCGCAACGGCACCTACCGGCGCCGCCTGCTCAGCGAGCTCGGCGACATCGAGCTCAACGTGCCGCGCACCCGGCACTTCTGCCCGACCGAGGTTCTGAAGAGCTACGCAAGGCGCGCTCCAGAGATCGACCGCGCCATCCTGGCCGGCTTCGTGCTGGGGCTCTCGACCCGCAAGGTCGGCGAGGTCCTGCTTGCCCTGCTCGGGCGTCCGGTCTCGGCCGCGACGGTGAGCCGGGTCGCCAAGACCCTCGATCTGTCGGTCGCCGCATTCCACCGCCGGCCGCTGAAGAACGCCTACAAGGCGCTGATGCTCGACGGCGTGGTGCTGGCCTGCAAGACCGGCGCCGGCGCGCTCAGGAGGCCGGTCCTGGTGGCGCTGGGCATACGGCACGACGGCAAGAAGGAGATTATCGACTTCCAACTCGCCGCCAGCGAGAGCGCCGCGGAGTGGGAGCGCTTCCTCACCGCGTTGCACCGCCGCGGCCTCACCGGCGAGGGCCTTGAGATGATCTGCGTTGATGGCGGCCAAGGCCTGCTCGCCGCCTTGCCGATCGTCTATCACGGCATCCCCGTTCAGAGGTGCTGGGCGCACAAAATCAGGAACATCCTCAACAAGGTCCGCGTAGCCGACCAGCAGGCCGTCAAGGCCGACGTCCACGCCGTCATGAATGCCCCCAACCGCCGCAAGGCCGAGACCGCCGCCCGCCGCTTCGCCGACGCCTGGGAAGATACCTACCCCAAGGCCGTCGCCTGCCTGCGCAACGACCTCGACGACCTGCTCACCTGCTTCCGCTACAAGGACCTCGCCGAGCGAAAGCAGGTCAGGACCACCAATGCCATCGAACGGAGGTTCCGCGAGGTTCGCAGACGAACCCGGCCCATGGGAACCTTCAAGGATAAAACCTCAATGGACCGCATCCTCTTCGCGGTCTTCATTCACGAAAACAAGTCTCAGGGAATCAGTACCCCAGTCTCCCTGACACATAACTCTTGACGTTACCCATGGTCCCGCGCCGGCGGATTGCGCGGCGGGCCGGTTGCGTAGCACGCGCTTTCCATGGACGGTGCGATCATGCAACAGCCGGCAAGGCAAGCGAGCCACGGTCAATACATAACCTCCGAGGCGATGTCGGCGGCGATCCGTTCTGCCGTCGCCTCATGGATCGAATCCTGCGCGAGATGTGCGTATCTTGCCGTCGTCTCGAATTCGTTGTGGTCCCGTAGCTTGCTGATCACCAGGGATGCCGCCGTCTCAGCGAAACTGGAGCCATCGCTTAGGGCCCTTAGTTGTCGGTCAGGCCCAAGCCCTCCCAAGCCCTAACAAACGAGTTGTTAAGCCGCCACTGGTTGGCCGCCCCATCGGTCTCCACAATGTGGGCGATGATGGTCAGCCAGTCAGGCTTGCCTGCCTGGGTTTGAGGCGGGTCATATTCTGAGCAACCACAAATGATCTCGCCCGCCTGGGCATAGACCCGGGCGGCTTTGCCCGGCGACAGGCTGCCAAAGCTGGCGATTTCTTTAATCGAAGCGGTGCGGTCCGGCATCGAGTAGTGGTCGGCAATCAAACTCAGGTGTTGGTCGGACAGGCTGGACAGGGCCTTTTTGAGGGCCCGCTTCGCATCGGCATTTGCACGAGGGCGGCTATCGAACCGAGCCAGGACTTGCCGGTCACAGGTCAGGTTGGTCCACCACCCTCCCCGACGGGGCTTTCGTCCCTTTATAGGTGGCAATGGTTTTGGCCGGCGCCCGTTCTTAAGCTGGGCTTGGTAGGCGCCGAGTTCGGCCTTGACCTTTGGGTCCTTTAGGTCCCGGCCATAGCCACCCCGTTTAACATGGGCGCAGTAGACAGCCCAATTTAAAGGATGAGCAAATCGGCCATGAAGTTTTCTTCTATGGCAGGTTTGGCATAAAACCCGATCGCCCAGCTTATAGGGCCACGAACAGTCTTCTGCGTGAGTATCGAAGGGTGGCTTTGGGTCTCCGCAGATCTCACAAGGCCCTTCTGGGGCTTTGCGCTTAACCCCTTTATTTTCCCGGATTCGTCGGAGCTCTCGGATGCGCCGACTTCGTTCCGCGCTACCGTAGCCGTTATAGTGAGTGCTCATCTACCTTCTTCCACGCCTCCCGATCGCCAGTTAACTCTTTGAAGTGCAGGACCAGTCCGACCTTCTATGCTACCCCCTCCACCAAACCGGAGTCCGTAAGGTCTTGAAGAATCTCATCGACCATACCGACAGCGGCATCGACTTCGTCCTCGGTTGTAGTTCGCCCGACTCCAAACCTGATGCACTGATTGGAATCATCTTCAGAGAGTCCTATTGCTCTCAGAACGTGGGATGCCTCGGGCACCCCGGTCGTACACGCTGAGCCAGTTGACGCTGCGAACCTAGGTTGTGCCATCGCCAAGATATCTTGGGCGGAAAAACCGAGAAACCGGACATTTGCATTGCCGGCGTGGCGATTATTCAGCGCCGGCCCTATCAATTCTATTTCCGGCCCAAGTGCGAGCAGCCCCTCGACCAACCGATCTCTCAGCTGTCTTAGCCGTTCGCGATCATGTTTTGCATTTTGCGTGACGAGCATCGCGGCTGCTCCAAGCCCGATACATAGTGGGACCGGAAGTGTGCCAGACCTAACCCCGGCCTGCTGACCACCGCCATAAATCAGAGGCTCAAGATTGGTAGTATTGGGCTTGGTAACAACCAACGCACCGATACCTTTCGGTCCGTAAATCTTGTGACCGGACAAACTCAGGAAATCAATGTCTATCGCCCGAACATCAATGTCCATGGAGGGGAAGGCTTGCGCAGCATCAACGTGGACAAGCGCACCGACTCTATGAGCCATTTCCACAACATTTTTGAGCGGCTGAATGGATCCAATTTCGTTATTGATGGCCATACAGGAAACAATCAGCACGTCCTCATCAAGTAGGCTACGAAAGGCCTCGAGGTCAATCTTCCCTTGCTCATCAACGGGTACAACATCCACCCCGCAACCAAGAAATTTTTTGTTGGCGTGAGCTGCTGCGATCACACATTTGTGCTCAACAGCTGAGATCAAGACCCTGTTTCGCTCAGAGCGAGAAATTTTTTTGGCGACCCCAAGAAGTGCTAAGTTGTTGGCCTCGGTCGCACCCGAGGTGAAGACGATTTCATCTGGATCTGCACCAACTAGTTGAGCAATTTCGGTTGCTGCCTTCTCGATCGCGATATTCGCGCTCCAACCATACGAATGGTCAATCGAATGAGGATTACCGAAGTCCAATGACCAATAATCGCGCATTTGCTCCAAGACATGTGGATCCAATGGCGTGGTGGCTTGATAGTCCAGATAGATTGAGCCTGATTTATCCAATTAATTCAATCTCTTAGATCGTCCTAGACACATAGAAACGATTTATTTCTTCATCTGGAGGGAACTTCCAGTCAGAATTTGACGTTATACCATATTCGGAGGTAGTGTCGACCTGGAGAATTCATCCAGTAGGTGCGATATGTCTCGCGGCGAACTATTCACCCCCGATTATAGGCCTCAATTCTCTGGACACGAGACCTTTCCTCTTCGCTATGGATGGTTGAAGAAGGCGTTTGACGCCGTCAAATCTCAACCGCTGGACGACGAGGGCAAGGCAGTCTTCAAGTCTGACGAAGCAATTGCTCTGTTTGGCGTTGGGAAAAACATGGTCGACTCAATTCGTCATTGGGCGATTGCGACCGGGATAGTTGAAGATACGGAAAAACAGAACGGTTTGGCCCCTTCACAGATCGGAGAGCTGCTTTTCGGTAGTCCCGGGGTGGATCCCTATTTGGAACACCCCTCAAGTCTCTGGCTTATTCATTGGAACCTTGCTGCGCGGCCAACCAAAACGACTTGGCATTGGGTCTACAATTATTTTCCTAACGTGACATTTGACCGCGACCACCTGGTCAAAGGATTGCAAGGTTTGGCCGAGAAAAGAGAATGGTCTCGAGTTGCGACAAGTACAATTCGTAGGGATGTAGAGTGCTTCATTCGGACCTATTCCTCCCGGTTCGATGCCAATCGGTTGGCCAGCGAAGACTCATTGGAGTCCCCACTGATCGAACTTGGATTGATCCGGCCGACAGGAAAGAGGGATGGGTTCCGGCTAGCAAGGGGGCCGAAAACGAACCTGTACCCAGGGATATTTGCATACGCGTTGCAACAGTTTTGGCCCACCTATACCAGCCAAGATACGCTCTCCTTTGAGGCACTAGCATACGAACCGGGCTCCCCAGCACGCGTGTTCTTGCTCGATGAGAATGACCTAATGGATCACATTCATCAGGTCGAAGACATAACCGGAGGTCGAATCAGTTGGTCGGAGACCGCCGGTTTGAGACAGCTAATTCGCACTAAAGAGATTTCGGAGAAGGACCAACTTAAGCTTCTGCGGACTGATTTTCAGAATCCGAGAGCTTTGAGAGTGGCGTGATGGCATTACAAGACAAGGTTCATATTGCACGTCGTTATCAACGATCGATCCGAATTGATGCCGACCTTAAGAAAGCGAGCGCGCTTGACGGATATGTCCGCACCCAATCCACAACCGATTTATTGCTCCATCTTTCAAATCACGTTGCGGAAACAAAGCAAGGCGCTTTCACCTGGACGGGCCCCTATGGCAGCGGAAAATCAAGCCTTGCGGTTGTGCTCGGCACGCTACTCGGTCCCAGGAACAAGCTGCGCCAGCGGGCGGTTGATATTGTCGGCACTAAATTGGCCGACGCTGTTTGGGAAGCACTGCCACCGAAGTCTCGAGGCTGGAAGGTTGTTCCGGTCGTCGGTCGGCGCGAAGATCCCGTTCAAGTTTTCGGAGATGCGTTCTTAGAAGCGGGAGTCGCCGGGAAGCCCCCCTCCGGGTGGACGGATTCGTCGCTGATGCAAACCGTCACCGAATTTATAGACTCAAATAGCAGGTCGGCCGGTGGACTGATCCTGATTGTCGATGAGATGGGCAAGTTCCTAGAGGCCGCTGCTCAGCGAGACACCGACGTCTACGTGTTTCAACAACTGGCCGAACTTGCTTCCCGCAGCGACGGTCGATTTATCCTAATTTCGGTTCTCCATCAGGCGTTTGAAGAATATGCCTCCCGTCTTTCTCGAGACGTTCGAGACGAATGGTCGAAAATCCAGGGTCGGTTTGAGGACCTTATGGTCAACGTGGCAGGTGAGGAGCAACTGGAACTTCTTGCCCGGGCCATTGAAACGGGAAAGGCGCCCTCTGACCACGTCACACTAAGTGCAAACGTCGCAGATGAGGTTCGTCTGGCACGGCCGGGCATATCGAGCAATTTTGAGGATTTGCTCGCGGGTTGCTGGCCGCTACATCCAGTTGTTTCAATGTTGTTGGGGCCGATCTCGCGCCGTCGCTTCGGCCAGAATCAACGAAGCATATTCGGTTTTTTGAATTCGGCAGAACTAGGAGCGTTTCAAGACTTCCTTCGAAATGCCGACGAGGATCAGGTTTATGAACCGGCTTCTCTTTGGGATTACCTTCACGCAAATCTCGAACCGTCAATTTTGGCATCACCGGATGGACATAGGTGGGCAATGGCGATTGAAGCAATAGAGAAGTGTGAGTCTTTAGGGGGCAACGGACTTCACCTAAAATTGCTGAAGTGCATCGCACTCATCGATCTATTCAAGGAACGGTCAGGTCTTCTTGCTAGCCACAATGCGTTGGCACTCTGCTGCATCGGCTACACCAAGAAACGCCTCACCAAAGCAATCAAAGACTTGGAAAAGTGGTCTTTGGTCATATTTCGGAAGCATCAGAACTCGTTGGCTATATTTGCGGGAAGCGACTTCGAAATTGAAGAAGCGGTAAACGAGCAACTAGCCGATATCTCGGAACTGGATTTCGAGCTGCTCCGAGCCATCGCTCCATTACCACCCGTCGTCGCCAAGCGGCACTACCATAAAACTGGAGCCCTAAACTGGCTCGAAGTAAACATTGTCCCGCTCCAAGATGCAGAACAGCGGGTTAAGAATTTTAGCCCCGCCTCAGACGCTATAGGGCAGTTCTTATTGGCCATCCCCACGTTGCGCGAGGATTTGGAAACCGCGGAAGACGTGTGCAGAAAGTCCGCCCGTCTAAAGTCTGAGTGGAGGTCTGTAATCGGTCTATCTCCCAGATCGTGGACAGCTTTCGAATTGGCACGGGAACTATTTGCGCTTCACAAAGTTCAAGAAGAGAGAGTGGAGTTAGCGGGGGATGCTGTCGCTCGGAGAGAAGTCCAGGCACGAATTACCGAAGTGTCCTCGCAGCTCGAGCGCGAGTTAGACTTGTCGATGGAAAGCGCGGAGTGGTACCTGGGAAAAAGAAAGCCGAGGCACCTCTCAACAACTGAGCTCAATGGCCTGGCGTCTGAAATCGCAGGGCAACGCTTTGATCAAATTCCTAGAATTCCAAATGAGCTTTTGAATCGTAGTAAGCCGTCCAGTAATGCGATTGCCGCTCGGAATGCTTTGTTGAGACACATGGTCACCGACAACGGCGCGCCGGCTTTGGGCATTGAAGGACGGCCAGCTGAGTGGGGTCTGTTCGCCTCTATTCTGGAGGCAACGGGTCTGTATCAAAAAATAAAAGGCAGTTGGGGCTTTCGAAGCCCAAAGAAAGACGATGATCCCGCCAACCTTCGACCGGCGTGGGACGCAACAACCACTCACCTAGTCAACAACAGCGACCGAACCGTATCTGCCAGCGAATTATTTGAGGTGTGGTCTCAGCCACCTTATGGAATTAAGCGTGGACTGATGCCCGTACTTCTCGTGGCATTCCTTCAATCCTGTCGGGATAAGGTCTCTTTGTACCGGCAGGGCATTTTCCAATCCGAGTTCAAGGAGTTAGATGTCGAGTATCTGATCATAGATTCGGACGACCTGCAGCTACGTTGGATGGACTTGGGACACACCTCTCGAGCGTTGCTATCGGGGATGGCCGAGATTGTTCGAGACTTAGACCCCAACAATTCACTTGAGCACCTAGAGCCAATCGACGTAGCCCGGGGTCTAATTCGGGTCTATGACGCTATCCCCGCTTGGACAAAACGCACCAATCGTCTGTCGTCTAACGCGATATCAATCCGATCGATCTTCAAGAAGGCAAAGGATCCAAACAAATTCTTGTTTGACGACCTCCCTGAAATCTCAGCCTCAAAAAAGGGATCGGTGCCGGACGAAGGCCTAGACGAGCTAATTTCGAACGTGCGGGACGGCTTAACCGAAATTGTCGAGGCTTACGACGCAACTCTGTCTCGCCTGACGGACTCGATGCTAATCGAGCTACAGGTTCCAAACTCCTCGCCGCAAGCGCTCACTGACCTCCGGCAACGTGCTGAGAATGTTCGGGAACTATCAGGTGACTTCCAGCTCAATGCATTCGTGACTCGCCTCTCAGAATTTGAGGGCAGCCGGGAGAATATCGAGGGCATTTTAGGTCTGGCTATCGGAAAGCCCTCAGCACATTGGGTCGACGCTGACCTCGACAAGGCGGCGATAGAGGTTGCAGATCTTGCACAAAGATTTAACCGGACGGAAGCCTTCGCTCGCGTGAAGGGCCGGCCCGATAAGCGTCAGGCCATGGCTGTTGTTGTGGGTTTGGATGGCCGACCGGCTCCCTTCGTTAGGGAGTTTGATGTTGCACCGTCCAAGCAAATGGATGTCGAACTGCTGGTGAAGCGGCTCGATACGCTGCTACAAACCCTACCGATAAACGAAGACCACGACATCGTGCTCGCGGCGCTAGCAAAGCTGAGCGCTGGTTATATGACTCCAATTCAAACCAAGCCGAATTTACAAAACAAGAAGCGGAAAAAAGCCTCGTGACTAAGGATAATGAGAAGCATGTCTTGGGGCTTTCCGGCGGTAGGGACAGCTCCGCACTAGCCATTTACATGAGGGAGACTCGCCCCGAGCTCGAAATCGACTACTTCTTCACCGACACCGGTAAGGAACTGCCGGAGGTATACAAGTACCTAACCGAGTTGGAAGGAATTCTTGGTAAGACCATTACCCGCCTGAATCCCGATATGGATTTCGACTTTTGGCTAAAGAAGTATGGGAACTTTCTTCCTTCCCCCCAGACTCGGTGGTGTACGCGGCAGCTTAAGCTTCGACCGTTTGAGCTCTGGGTACGGCCCCTATTGGAGAACGGCACACAGGTCATCAGCTACGTCGCCATCCGCGCAGATGAGGAATATCGAGAGGGTTACTTGTCCAAGCATGAAAACCTTGTAGTTCGCCTTCCCTTCAAAGAGGCTGGCATCGATAAAACCGGCGTAATTGACGTCCTTGAAGCGGCTGGACTTGGATTACCAGACTACTACAGCTGGCGATCGCGGAGCGGCTGCACTTTCTGCTTTTTCCAACAGAAGATCGAATGGGTCAGGTTGATGGAGCAACATCCGGACGCATTCGAAGAAGCGAAGACGTATGAAAAGACCGCGGTGGATTCAGGCTCACCGTTTACTTGGAGCCAAGGGGAGTCCCTGATCGAATTGGCTAAGCCCGAACGAATAAAAGAGATCAGAGCCGATTACGAACTGAGGCTGGAGCGCTTGAGGGCAAAACAACAGCCGGATCCTATGCGTCCAGATTCGAAGTCGGTGGACATCGACGAACTCTACGGCCAGTCCAAGGTTTGTTTGGCGTGTCATAAATAGGGGAAGCTCAGGCTGGGGCCAATGCTGCCTCCAACTCATCCGTCAACTGTGCACCGTCTTGTGGCCGTTTAGTTGGGTCATGAAACAGTGCCCGAAATAGCGGTCCAAATAGATTCTCTGGCCCACGCCAATCGTTTTTGGTCAAATTTCCACTAGGGTGCCTTCCATTGGCAACTAACCAAAAGACCGCAGCAAGCTGGTATACATCAGAATAGGTTCGTATCTCATCACCTAGACCAAGACGCCGATTATGAGCTTCGGGCGAGAGCCAGTATGCAGGCCCAATTTTCCCCCCATCTCTCGTCAGATCCTCCTCATCATCGTCGCCCCCAAGAAAGCTGCACAAGCCGTAGTCGCTGAGAACCCAACGTTCACCAACTACTAAAATATTCTCTGGCTTTATGTCTCGGTGGATAGCGTGTCCGTGTAGGATAGCAAGTGCAGCCGACAAGCCCCGGAACTGGCCGGCATACTGCTCGTATTTTATTTCCCATTCGTTTGCCTTTAGATGGGCAAGCAGATTTCCGTCGGCTCTTTCCATGACGATGAAAAGTACTTTGTAGGCTGAACTCTTCGTGTCTACGGCTTCGACCGACCCCGTCCCTCTCATTTGCACCAGATGTTGGTCCACTAGCCTTCGGTGTAATCGAACCTCCCTGCTGAAACGCCTTCGGATATTGTGTCCGTGATTGAGAAGGAACTTGACCGCAAATTCTTCTCCTGTAGCACTGTCTTGACAGGAGAAAACAGCAGCTTGACCGCCACGACCAATCCATTCGCCGAGCTCATACTTATGACCATTGTCGTCGATGATATCGCCGACAAGTTCAAGGCTTCTGCCCCTTTTCAACTCGGTTACATCAAAATAGATTCTGTTGCTCATTGTCACTCGGTCTCGGGATGACAATCAACTGATCATCATCTGCACACTTTGAGTGAACCCAAACTGCATTGCTTAGTTGAAAGCTGCTGCTGTGCGCGTGCCATCCCAATAGACTCTCGTCCTCTGCGACGTTCATCTCCTCGACACAAACATGGCACAGGGCGTCAGGGCAAAATCCTTGCCCGTCGTCCAATGACTCCAATATCCCATAGTAAACATCAGTTGCCGGCGGTTTCGGTGGAACTCCGAGATAGGTACCCGACAAAATTGCAGATAAGAATTCAGTTCTCCATTTTCGGCTAGCAGCCGAGTTCGCCTGAGAGATACATTTGATGGCGTACTCACTTAGAATCTCAATTTCAGATTCAGGACGAATATACTTGTCCAATAGCCGGAGATCTTCCCTTAAGTAGCCAAGGTCTTTGTTTTCAAGTGAATAGCCGGCGGTAGTGAACTGAAAGATGGCATAGAAAATTGAGTAAAAGTCAGACTTCTGTCTGAAGCGCGAATACTGCAACTTGAACTCATCAAGGAATAGCAGTTGCAGTTCGTCCAATACCTTGACGAACGCGGCCTCAGTGCCTCTCTTGCTTTTTCTATCCCAAACCGCGAACTCGCGATATACATCGTCCAGATAATCTTTTTTGTCTTGAATCCCTTTCAGCATGGCAGATAAAAGTTCTGAAACGAACTCGACGTCACCGTATCGGCGGCGATTGGCCAACGAGAATAGGTTGGTTGAATCGAGATATTCGTTCAGCGCCAATTGCTCAGAGAGCTCAAGGAAGTCCCCTGGAAAATCAGCTCGTCTCAGCTCTTGCCTGTTTAGCGGAATTGAGTACTTGTTGACCCGCGAATATACTTCGCGAACTTCTGCCTCAGTAGGGTTGATCGCTTCATTAAAGTCTATCCGATAGCTGAGTATGGCGTCTTTGGTCTCACGATCTAGCTCGGAAAAGTGTTTGCCCAGATATTCACCCTCATAAGGTGCCTCTAAACAGAATTCACCCCCCAAGAACTCTAAAATAGCCGTTATTCGTTGCTGACCATCAATTACGACTCGATAAGTCTTGTCGTCTCGCACTGTATTCGCCAGGAAAATCTTGGGAATTGGGATGTCGCGAAGTATGGAATCAATCAGCATGATTCGCGCAGCAGGCCCCCATACCACGCGTCGCTGATAATCCGGCCTCAACTCCAGTAGGCCGGCTCGGGACCAATCTCTGATATCTGAGATCGGATGAGGACTAGAGTTCCATTTTGTCACCGGCGGCAGTCGCACCTAGTTTGTCTGGAGCGCCTGCCAATAGCATTGATTTCAGAAGGGACAGACAACATCCTCGCTCTCAAATGCTGCAAATTCGAATGCCTTTGACGGCAATTCACTCAACGCAGAATAACAAATTTAACCAACAAAATCTCTAAGCACCAACTTCTGCGCGAATTATTTCCTCCACCCCGTCTGAGATATTCCAGATCGGCTCAGCATCACCCTCCTCTAACATCTCAATTACTTTCGGCAGTCCAGCGACCGCCAGTCCATTGACCAGCGCCATCATTTTTCGAGGCTCCGATACGATATCCACGTCGCCAGAAATGCCGATGGCGACCAACATCAGGGTGTGTACCCGCCATGGATCACTACCAAATATTGAACCATCGATAATCTTCTTGCTATCCAAGTTATCCATCTCGGCCGGCTTCAAGCCCTGCCTAGCCGCAACACACACTGCCAGGAACCAAAGGTCGACCATCCGCGGAAACGGACTCTGATCAATAATAGCTTTGCCGCCAGTCTGACAGTACCGCTCGAATGCGGCATGCAATTCGACCGGAACATTTAGGTCAACGGCTTGGAAGGGGTTGTAATATTTGTCTGCCATCTAAGCCTCCCCTAAGAAGCCAACTCTAGCGCGGAATCAGCATCAAGCCGACGCTCACAAGTTCTACAGTGTTCTCGGTGGTTGCATTCGCAGCGCACGACCTTCCGTTCTACTATCCCTGGATCGTGGACCAACATTATTGGGTAGTGCGCAGGGTTGGTAAGCGTAAATACCATCCCGGCATGTTGATCTAGGAGATCCTCACAGTTCACAATCTCGTCATGGGTGAGGAAGAGGATCAGTTGACTGCTTTCTCTGCGGGCCGTCTGCAAAATCGACCGCTTCACGTAGCCGCTCGTCATCCCTAGGGGTGTATCGATAACGTTGGGTGCTTGGACCTCGCTAATCTTGGTAAGCGCCAGGATAAACGCCAAGGTGAGCGCACGCCTTGAAGCCCCATTCAGATCCCGATCAGGGTTAAGCATCTTTTCATTGGGACCGTACACTAGGATGTCGTACTGCTGACTAATCTCGGCCCTTTGGATAATTGCCCCTTGGTCCGGATCTGCTCCAATCATTTGGAGGAACAGGTCATTCATCAAAGTACTAACTTTCTGAAGCTCCTCAGTCGTGATCCGCTCATATGAGCTTTCCAATACTTTGATGACATCCCTGGTAACCTCTAGCTCAGAAAGTACGAGCGCACCCTTCTTCTGCTCCCGAAGTCTTTTGTCACGCTCTATCACGAGTTCCGACTTCTCTCTTGAAATTCCTCGAAGCTGGGTCTCGGACGAAGACTTCTTCTCTAAGAACCGGTCTCTCTGTTCGGCCGCCTGCTTCTTTGCATCACGCAAACCCTGAACGTCGGAATTTGGAACTTTCTCAAGCTGCTTCTCTAGTGATTTCCGTTTTCTGCCCTCATCATCTCGCAGAACCTGAAGGCCGTCCCGTTGCTTAACGACAACGGTGTATTCGTCAATCCACTCTGATGCGCCGGCATCCTGCCCGGGCTGGATTGATTTGGCGCCGAAATAGAGATTGGTGATGATCTCTTTGATTTCATCAGCACGTTTACTCTCGTCGATCAGGTGCTGAATATGGGCAATTCTTTCTTTTGCGTCTTTGTCCTTTGAACTCAGACTCTCCCCACAAATGCAAATTTCAGCCTCAAGACGATCTTCCAGAACCGGTATCGTGGTATTTGGAATGTCGCCTCGGTCATGCAGTTCATCCAATTTGGATAACGCCTTACTCACCACAGGTTCGAGCAAGTCCGTTGCAAGGGATTGGGCTCGGAACAACTCGGCATGCTGTTTGTTAGCTGCCAATAGTTGAGCGTCTAGCCGTTTGAGAGCCCTATCAGTTTGCTCGATATCCTTGGCCAACTTCTCCTTGTCACCGTTTTGCAGCGCCTCCGATATCTGCTTATCTATCTCTGAGACGTTTTGATCGAATGCTGCAAACTGCTTTTTCGCGTCCTCCAACTGCTCTTCGAGCTCAATTTCTTGTTTTTCAAGTTTGTCCAAGCGATCAGCAATTGTCGCCAGGTTGCTATCCTGACCAACCTTCTTTGCCTGCTTGTTGACCTCCGCCGCTGCCTTCTTGACATGCTTAATGGCGTCTTCGAGCACGCCAAGCCCAAGCAAGGATCTTATCGCTGCTTCAACCCGCTCCCGCTTCGTGTTCACCGATACGTTCGCTTCGATGAAACTTAAGGCTCGGTCACCATCAGTGAAAAACACCTCGCGAAGCTCAGGAGGCAATTCGTCATGAATTATCGCTTCCGGCGCATCGATTTGACTGTCACCCGCATCGGTCAATGCATAGAGCTGAACGGAGGTCGGTGACCGTTTCCACTCTGCACCCTTAAGCTCCTCAAACGTCGATCGGACTATCCTATAACTACGGACTGTTTCAATAACTCCGCGCGAACTATTACGGTGGCTCGTTGTTTTAAAATCGACGGTGACCGTTATCGGGACTCGCGCCCCTTCTCCCTCATCCCAATCAATAGGGTGAAGACGGAACTCATCAGATTTGCCCGGCAATGCCAAATCGCCATAAAGGGCCCATTGGAGTGCCGTGAGTATGGTTGTTTTTCCGGACTCATTGGCCGCCCGTATCACTGTCAACCGTCGTTCAGAATCTTGGGAAAAATTTAGCTCTAGATCTCTGAGCAACCTAAAGTTCTCAAATCGTGCCCGGACCAACCTCATTTTGCGTTATCCTCAAGCGCCACCGCCTCACCTCTTCCCGAAGCCAAAAATCGCCCTGCTGTATTGCATTTGTCATTGATCTTTTTTTGGATGTTAGTCCCTTGTACTCGGTGCTGCCGTTCGTATTCGATAATGTCGGAAATCACATCAATGATCTCTTCTCGATATCCGACGCAGAGTTCTTCAATCTCTTCGCTCTGCTCGAGAAGAATTGAAATGACTCGTTGGTTATTCAGGGGCATTTAACTTCCTCCTCCTCAAAGGTAAGCAGCCTCTGTGAGCTTCTTCAAAACAGGTAGTGGGCCATCGTCTCGGCCCGCATTCCTCGCCAGCATCGCAAATTCTTGGGCTCTAGCTAACTCGGACTTGATAAGTGATCGCGCGTCACGATCGAGTTCCTCCAGCGAGGGAGGGAGAGCAATCAGGTCGTGAATAACGCTGTGTGTCTTGCCAATCTCCTTACAAGTGCGAAGAAGCCGCCCTCGCCGCTGAACCCATTGGCGCTCGACAGTCGTACTAGCCAAAACGAAAGCCTTGCTAATCTGCGGGATGTTCACGCCTTCGTCCAAGACTCTCTTGGCCGTCAAAACGCGGATATCACCAGACTGGAAAGTCCCGATAACTGACTTCATTTGCTCCCGCTGTGCGGTCTCGTTAGCGGTAAGTTGGTGGAAGGGAATGCCGCGCTCGCGGAGCAATGCGTTCACTTGTTCGAGCTGTTTGGGTTCCTTATCAGTCGCATAAACGAGGGTATACCTAAGGGTATCGATTGGTTCGTCATCCAATAGGCCGGCAAGCGTCTCAACTTTTTTTTCGGCCGTCTCGAGAATAAGCCGACGATCTCGATATAGTTTTGCCAGATATTCGTCGGGACCACTCTCATCTTGACGCCACGCGTTCTCTCGAATTTTCTCGGTGACCGCGTGCCAACGCTCCATTTCGTCTTCGGACAAATGAACCGGGTGCAGGAAATAGTCATACTCGACAAGGCAGCGGCCGATCGCTTCGTCGAGACCAAACCGAAACACAACATTGCTGAAGAAGTCGAATATGACTGCCGTCCCCTCTTGATCATATTGCCTCACCGGAGTGGCGGACAACGCGAGCCGGTATTCAAAATAGTCCGGAGGATCGTTGATGAACTGGGGCCGACCAAGGTTATGGGCTTCATCGGCTATGAGCATCCGGGGACAATCGATCTTCTTAACTGCCTCGTGAAATTCGTCGGTGCACAGGGTGTCGTGACTAACAACAACTACCTCAATATTGGACGTCCCCGTCCTCACGCGCCGCGCCAAACCATTTAGAGACCGCGCTCGTTTTCGCGCGCTTCCGGCCATAGTAAGGTTTTGTGGCCGCACACCAAATAACGCGACTTCATCACACCACTGTTCGACCAACGGAATGTAGGGCGCAGCGACAACCACAAACAATTTTTCGAGCTCCTGATGGAGACGGTGAGCGCACACCATCGCTGTAATGGTTTTGCCTGAACCCGTCGCCATCTCAAGCACACCCTGGAAGCCGTTCTCACACCAGGCGCTTACCGCCTGTCCCTGGTGCGAATAGGGGCCTTCATAAATTACTAACCAGTCCGGCACCCGAAATTCATTTGTCGGGATCTCAGGAGGCACAAACTCCTGCTGGTCCTGGTCTGTAAGACCGCGCACGCGTTTGTAAAGATCCCGAAACTCCTGCTCGGTTGGTGGAGACTCAGTCGGATAACGCTGTAAGATTTCTTGTTCGACAGCGATGGGCAGATCGATCACTGCTGTGTCTTCTTCATCTCCGCGCCAAAGATTTTCAAACAGCCGATCGAGACGATCGCAGATCTCACGCTGGTCGTCATCAGACCACGATTTAGAAACCGTGATCTGTTCCTTGTTCTTCTTGATCCCAGCCTTGGTTCCGTTTCCGGATCCACTTGCCACTAGAAGGTCGCCATCATCGCCAAATATCCACACCTTCATATGGAACAAGGCATTTTGCATGACTGCCACTTTGATCTGCAATCGGCCAACGCGGAGCAGGTAGGAAAGGCAGCGTAACGTATGCGATTCAAGCAAGTCCTCGGTGATCAAAAGATCTTCTAGCGAAGATGCTGCGACCTCATCGACAGATCGTGTGCCCTCCTCAATTGCCTGCCGATCTTGTTCCGTCAGATAAGGGCTGACGACTATCTTCAAACTGTCTGAAGAACTCGCAATAAAACTTGCGAGGCCGGGCGCCAACGAAGCTAGAAGTTCGCTGGAGAAGAAGCCAAACATGCATTTTGCCTTCTCCGCACTCTTGAATGCGGGAATCAGAACATCTTCAGCAAGGGGGTCGCCGGGTACAATGAAGATGGGGCGAAGGCCTTCGATAGTTCGAAGACGGTCCCCACCGCCCGAGGCATTCGCAGCAACCCCAAGTCTTGCCAACTCGCCTGACAACTATCACTCCCAAATTCAATTTGATGTTCAGGTGTTCTACCGATTTTTTTTTCAACCGAAGACTAACGGTCAATTAGGTTGGTGCAATCAGAATCCCCATTCTCCCCGCTAGAAATATTAGCCCGCGTATAGTTTGGAAAAAATGAGGGTTGCCAGCTGTCCTTCTAGGTACTCGCGCCTGTGTCACGAATTCACGAGTTTGTCGGGGCTCAGACTGCCAACTGAAGCCGCACGATGGGTACATTGACCTCGTAGGGCGGCTACTGGCTCATGCCGAGTCCCCTGGACCGGCTGTGTTTTTCGCTCTCCTTTTCCCCGGGCGTTCCGTGCTTTTCGGTCTCGCGGCGAACATAGGCGTCGAGTTCCTCCCGCGCGGTTCGTGCTTCGTCGTCGGTGCGCGCGCCGTATACGGCCGCCCGCAGCCGGGAGAACTCGAGGGCCTCTTCATGTGCCCGCTGCTCGCGTTGTTCGGGCGTTTCCGGCGGGACGGCTTGCCCGATCCCGTGTTTCCGGGCCGCCGGCGCAACAGCGCCATCCTCCGGCGTCCGCGCCGCTTTCACGCGGGACTCCGGCTGCCGTGCCAGCGCCTGCTCCGCCTCCCGCTTGATTCGATGCACATGCCGCATGGTGGCGGCGCGCCGGTGGCGCCTTGCCCGGGCATGGAGCGCCTCGAAGGCATCGAGGTCCTTGGGCCCGATGCCGCCGCGTTCCGCCAGCAGGGAGGCGAACGCCGCCGGCCGGGCGCGGAAGGCCTCGGCCTGTTTCAGCAGCGCGCCATGACGGTTGAGGGTCTCCCGGAAGGCGGTACCCAGAGCCGCGGCGTCGCCCTCGGCGCGGGTCCGCTCACGCAGCTCGCCGTAGGCCGCCAGAACCTCGCGCCGTCCGTCGGCGAAGGCCGCCACCGCCTGGCCATGGCGCCAGCGATGAGCGGTGCGCCGGATATCCCGCGCAATGCGGGCCATCATGTTGTCGTTCGCCGCCTCTCCGGCCCGGGCATGGCGCTCCCGTCTCGCGGTCTCGTCGCGCGGGTCCCGCCACGCGCCGTCGGTGATATAATCGAGGGCCGCCTCCTTGGGCAGGGAGCGCGACCAGCGCTCGGCAAGATGCGCTCTTATGTCCGAGTCCATGGCCGGCCGGTCCGCCTGGTCCTCCGGCCGCCGCTCGGCGATGTCGAGAGCGAGCGGCGCCCGGTTGACATAGATGTCGAGGCTGTCCCGGTGCCGGGTGGCCGCCGGATAGATGGTCTCCCGGGCCGGCCTCGCGTCGGCCAGCAGGAAGGCCCGGTCCACGGTCAGGCCCTGGGCCGATGTAATGGTCAGGGCATAGCCGTAATCAAGACGGATATTGCCGTGCCAGTCGCGGATTTCATCATGGCGGAAGGTTACTTCGCGTCCGTCATCGGTCCGCGCCGTGATCTCCACCGAGAGTCCCGCCGGCGCCGGACCCGGACCTTCTGGCCCCGTTCCTTCCGGCCCGGCCCTATTGCCGCCATGCCGTACCTTCAAACCCTCCACCGTCACGATGGTGCCGTTGAACAGCTGTTTCTCCCACTGCGTCGCCCCGATACGAAGCCGGTCGCCAATGGCGATCTCCAACGGCTCGACGATGCGCCCGTCCTCGGCGTTGCGGCTGACCTCGACGACCACGCGTCCGGTGTCCTCATTCCCCGCAAGATGGCGCTCGCGCATGAGATGGGACAGCGCCCGGGTCTCGGCCCGGGTGCGCGCCAGCACGATGGAGGACCTGCCCGGCTCCTCGCGTACCCCTTTGGCCCAGTCCTCGACCAACCGGGTCAGGGTGTTTTCCTCGTCATGACATATGTGGAAGCGCCCCCTGGCGTGCCACATCGCGATTGCCGCCGCCGCCTCGCCGTCCCGCAACGCCTCCGATGCCGTCACCTGCCACGGCGTGAAGGCCGGCTTTTCAACATCGGCAATTGCTTCGAACTCACCCAGCATCCGGTCCCTCTCCCCGGGCGGCGTCAGTCCCGCCCGGAACCGCGCCGCCTCCGGCGTTTCCCCATGGACATGAACCAGCACATCCTCGAGATCCGCCTTCTGGCGCCGGATGCGGTCCACGCGAACGCTGCCCGCGACGTCCCGGATCAACCTCAGCCCCGGTCCCGCCTCAACCGGCTGTTGCTGGCGCGTATCGCCCGCGAACACGATCTTCGCCCCATGACGTTCCGATAACCGGAGAACATGATGCGCCTGGCGGGTCGACAGCATCCCCGCCTCGTCGACCACGATCAGCGTGTTCCTGCCGATCTCCATCTGCCCCCGCGCCGCCAGCTTGAGGAGCTTGTCGACGCAGAACGGCCGGGCCTCGCAATCGTTGCCCAATGCAACCGCCGTCCGCCAGGCGACCGCCGTGGGCACGATCTCGTAGCCGTGCTCGCGGTGCAGATCCGTAATGGGACGCAGCGTCGTGGTCTTGCCCGAGCCCGCCGCGCCCTCGATCACCGCCACCCGCGCTCCTCGAGCCGTGGCATGGCGGATCGCGGATATCTGTTCTTCGCTCAGGGGATAGCCGCCGGCAAGGAGCGCCTCGACCTTGGTCTCGATCGCCCGGGCAGGCAGCGCATGGACGGTATCGGCCGCCATGGCTTCCGCCATGTCCCGCACCGCCTGCTCCATGCCCAGATTGCGGCGCGTCGAATAGCGCTCCGTATGGACCATGCCGGCATTCGATTCCGCCGTGGCCCCGGGCAATTCCAGGGCCTCGATCTCCGGGTTGCGGCGCACCCGCTCGATGGCCGCCGCCACCGCCTCCCGGCCCAACAGGCCCGCCGCCCGGTTCGCAGCCGCCTCCACCATGTCCGGGCGGCGGAATACCGCTTCCTCCCGGGCGAGTTGGGCCGGCAGCGCATCGAGCTCTTCGGTCAATGCGCGGATCTCTTCCCGCCCGATCTCCACCCCGTGGCCGGTGACGGAGGCGATCAACGATTGGCGCTCGGCAAAACCCTCCATCTCTCCCTGCCAGCGCCGGTGGCGGACCTCCGGGTCGTTGTCGTGGGACTTGCCGGCCCGCGTCAGCTTGTTCACCCCCGCCAGGCGCGCGGCGTTGCCGCTCACCGGGATGCCGAGTTCTCCCGCCTTGGCGACGATCGCCTTGCGGCGTTTGGACCAGAAGGACAGCAGGTCCTCCGGTAAGCCGGGTATCCGCGTGTAGGCGCCGTTCTGCCCGTACCGTTCCATCTTGACGCCGAGGCTCTGCCGCAGGTCCCAGGCCAGATAGGCGCGGAACAATGCCCCCGCCGCCTTGCTCCAACCATAGGCGGGATGTTGATGATGCGCCCGGTACTTGCCGTCCCCGCGGGTGCGCGCGACGTTAAGGATCGTGGTATGGATATGAAGCTGCGGATCGTTCTCCCGGCTCGTCCCATGGGGGAAGACCGCCGCTATGAGGTCGGCAGGGACGGGAACGATCCCGCCACCCCGGGTGATCCGCGTATAGCTGGCATATTTAAGCACCGTGTCTTCAAGCGCCGCCCTTGCCGCGGTTATCGCGAGACCTTCGATCTCGGCGCGCATACCGGGCTCCGCGATGGCCCACAGCGCCGAGACGCTCTTGTCCACCGAGAACGTCATGTCCAACCCGGGAGACCGGGCCTTGGACCCGGCATTACGGGTCAGCTTGCCCGACCCGTCCGGAGAGAATCCGTTGTAGAGCCGGTGGAAATCCGCGGCGTCGATCTTGGCGCCGTCGCCCAGACCGAACAGGCCGTGGGGATTGAACCAAGTCCCGTCCGGCTCCTCGCCCGCGGTGTAGTACTCGTTGGGATGGCGGAACGAGCGCTGGCTCTCCAGGTAATACTCGGCCGTAGCCATCTGTGCCAGCGTCGCCACCATGGGTCCGGCCTGTACTGGGAGGTTTGGAGAGAGCAGCTAGCTGCAAAGGTGTGAGACGGAAACTAACCGCAAATACGTCCGTTGACAAGAACAAAACACGAACATAGATGCCAAAGACCGGGTTGGCCGCGTGCAATAATGGTGGGGAGGGATATGATTCGGAGGGGAAGGCGCTATCGGCGGTAAGATGCCGGAAGGCGTGGCATCCGGGAGCATGACGGCGCAACGGCAGGCGCGAAGCGCCCCGCCGCGATGGGCGTCTCCGGGTGGACGGCATAAGAAAGGGCCGGTCCCTCGCCGAAGCGGGAACCGGCCCGTCGAGGCGGTGCGGGTTACGCGGCGCAGCGTTGCACGGGGATGCCGAGGGTGCGCGCCTTGTCGACGAGGTTCTCGGTGATGCCGCTGCCGGGGAAGGCGATGACGCCCTTCGGCAGGAGGTTCAGCAGTTCGTCGTTGCGGCGGAACGGGGCGGCGCGTCCGTGGCGGTCCCAGTCCGGCTTGCAGACGACCTGGTCGATGCCGTTGCGCTCCGCCCAGCTGGCCGCGATCTTCTCGACGCCGGGACCGCCGCCGTGGACCAGCACCATGTCGGCGTACTTCTCGCGGGCCTTGTCGAGCCGGGCGATCACCGCCGCCGGGTCGGCGATGTCCTTGCCGCCTGCGATGGCGACCAGGGTGCCCTGGGGCAGATGGGCCTGCGTCTTGCGGTCCTTGCGGGCGCGCTGGTAGTCGCGGGCGTCGATGGCGGCGGAGGTGAGCTGGCCGGTCTGGCTGGTATGCGATCCCCGCCGGGGCCGCCAGGTGTTGCCGGTGACGGCGCGGTAGTTCTCGGCGGCCGCGTCGCGCATGACCTCGAAGGCGTCGCGGCGGTCACCGAGGTTCTGGACGCGGTCCGTCAGCAGTTCCAGCTCGAACGACTTGATCTCGGTGCCGTCCTGCTCGCGCTGAAGGTCGCGGAGTTCCGGGCCGAGCTTGTCGGCGGCGCGGTCGAGGCGCTGGGTCTGGGCGTCGAGCATGTTGACGAAGCCCCACAGCAGGCTCTCGCGCTCGTCGGCGAGCTGTAACCCGTCGGGTGCGACCGCGTCGGCGAGGAGACCGAAGGCTTCCTGCATGGCGCGGACGGCTTCGTCGGCATCCCAAACTTCGCGGCTGTCGAACTCGTCCCGCTCGGGGGCTGCGCCGAAGAGCTGCGCCTGTTCGCAGACGGTTGCGGTGGCGGACTGTCCGCCGGTCTCGATTGTGTCGATGTTCTCGATGATGGTGTTCATGACGATCTCCTTGATGATCGGGTTGCACGCTCGGGGCCGATCCCCGGCGTGATGTCCTGTTGGGATCCGCGCGCGCAGGGGAAGCACCTGGCCTTGGATGCTCTTGGGGCGGAGTGGTGCGGAAAGCCGCCGATCTTGGTGCGGAAGATCGCCTTCGATCTTCACGGTCGGCGGCTTTCACGGTCCGCCCCTAGAGCTTCCTGGCCAGGCCGGAGGGAGCCTGCGACCGGAGGACCCCGCAGGGGTTGCTGTAGCGAGCACGTGGATCACAATGGGACAGCACGCACGCAGGCTATTCTCTCACCTGTACCGACCCCCCAATCCGCTTGGCGACCGACCCGGCGTCACGCCACGTCCCTGACGGGCTTGAGATGATCGAAGTCATCCGAGTTGGCGAGAACGCGCCGCTGGAACCCGGAGACATCGTGGATGAAGACGAGGTCCTCGGTGGATGCGGCTACAGCATCGTGGAAGGCGGTCCACGCGTCGTCCTTCTCCTTGTGCTCCGACAGCACCGCGACGGGGAAGTCGACATCGTCGATGGCATGGACGAAGGTTCTGTTGGCGGTGACGACCTGATAGCGCGGCGGGATATCCGGATCGCTCTGCCAGAGGAGGGCGCCGTTATCGCGGTTCAGGACGACGGTCTTCAGATCGGGATCGGCGGCGACGCGCCGTTTGGCCTCGGCCCATGCGGCGCGGCGGTCGTCGATGCGGACGGGTTCGTCGGCGAGGTCGATCCAGTCCTCGTCGACGGTGCGGATGACGTAGCGGGTGGTCATGATCTTCTCCCTCCCCTCTTCAGGTCGGCTCGCCCGATCCTCGCTCATCTCCTCCTCCGGCAACGCCGGGGCAGGCTCGGGTGCGGAACAGGGATGCGAAGCAGATACGAAGGGTCGGTGCGCCGGGATCGGCAAGGCCGTTATCGACAGCCCCGCCATCCTGTATGACGGCAGTGGTGGCGATGCACGCCCACGCGCAGCGCCGCGAAGCGGCAGCGTACGAGCCCCGCCCGGCGCGGCCGTTGGACCGGAGAGGACTCCAGGCCGGCAGCAAAAAGGGGGCGGCCGCGAAGCGGCCGCCCGAAGTGGGAGGAACGATGGGAGGAAGCACTCAAAACGGGATTTCGTCGTCCAGGTCCGACGGATCGCCGCCGGCCGGTATGTCCCCGCCGTTCGCCGGGGCGGTCTCGGCTTCGGCCCGGGCGCCGTTGCCGCTGGCCCCGTTCGGCTTGTCCAGGAACTGCACCCGGCCGCCCGGCACCAGAAGGATCTCGGTCGAGAACCGGTCGCCCTCCTCGCCGTCCTTCTTCCAGCGGCGGGTCTGAAGCTTGCCGTCGACGTAGACCAGACGGCCCTTGGTGGCGTGCTTTTCGAACATGTCGATCAGCCCGTCCTGGAAGGTCACGACCCGGTGCCACTCGGTCTTGTCGACCTTGTCGCCGGTCTGCTTGTTGATGTACGACTCGTCGGTCGCGATGCTCAGGTTGGCCACGCGGCCCCCCGAGGTGAGGTGGTTGACGGTGACGTCGGCGCCGAGGCGGCCGATCAGTTCCACGCGGTTGAGTCCGAAAGCCATGACGATACTCCTTGCATAGCTGGTTGATGACGATGGGTTCCGAACGGCCGGGGCCGGGACACTCTCCCGAACCCCCGTCCGCTCACCTTCTCCAAGCCCTCCTCCTCCTCTACTTACCCGTCGGACCCGGTCGTTGCCCGGGAGGCGATGAAGCCGCGGATCGCATGGGACGGCATCCCGATCTCGGCGAGCAGCGCGGTTGTGTCGGGCCGCGAGGTCTCGGCGCGGTGGAACGGGCCCATGCTATCGGGGCTGGCGGGATCGGACGTGGCGTCGTGGGGTTCGCTGGTCGGGAAGTTACGATTGGACATTGCAATTCTCCGGTGATGAGGGTTGGGACGCCGCTAACGGCGGACGGGACGAAGGGTCTTCCTCCGCCCCCGGCGTCCTGCCCTCTCCCGGCTTCCCACTTACTCTGCGCACGGAAGCGCCACCGGATCCCATGTCCGCGGATTGCCAAGGAGCCTTGCGTGGCTTGCTTGGTTTGGGATGATGTTGCGACCGGTGCCGATGGGCCGCGGCCGCGGGCGGCAACCCATGAATTTGTGACAAACGATATGGCGATGGCTGTGGGACGCCCCGGACGGGATGCGGGGAGCGGCTGACGCCCGGCCGGCCGGCGGCGCAGCAGGGTGAGCCCCCGCCGCGCCGCCTCGCGGTCATTCCCAAGATGTCATCGAACCCATGGGATTCGTGTCCGCCACTATCTCCACCCGGTCCCGGTCGAGCTTCTCGAAGGCGAGGCAGAGGGCGACGTCGGCCTCGCTGTCATAGGGGCCGTGCTCGCGGCCGGTCTCGAGCTCGATTACCGTATACTGCGGATCCCACACCGGGATGCCGCGGAAGTGGTCCGAGCCGTGGTAGGATTTCTCAGCGCATGGGGCGCACCTGCTGGCCCCCTGGGACGGCGCCCCGCAGGATGTACACAACCCCCGGGCCCGCCTCTCGGCGTAGAGCTTCCGGGAACGGGCGTTCTTGCGTTCCGGGCACTTGCCGGCCTCCTCGATAACGGCGCATCGCGCACAGCGTGACAGGCCGTTATGGACAGGGCCTCCGCACCGGGCGCAGAGACCCCGGGCGCGCCTTTCGCGGTACTGCCGGCGCTCCGCCGCCTGGCGCTTCTCGCGGCAGGTTGCGCAGGTCGTCCCGCCCTCCACCGGCGGCTGCTTGCCGCAGCGGATACAGAGGCCCGCTTCGAGCCGTGCCTTCTGGTTCCGCTTGCTCTTGGCCCGGGCGTACTTTCTCTTTGCAGCTGCATTGGCGCCGCCGTAAAGCTTCCCGGCGGCCTTGCCGGCCCGGTATTTGGCGCGGTCGGAAGCGCGGCGCTTCTCCAGGCACGGCCCGCAGGACGAGCGGCCGTCCGCGGCGGGGCGCTTGCCGCAGCGGGTGCAGACGCCCTCTGCCTGGCGCGCCTTGACCTCGCGGCGGGAGCGCTCGCGTCCGTACTCGCGGGCGCGGTCGGGATTTCTCCGGGGGACCCCGGCCGCCCGCAACCGGGCGTCGCGGGCGCGGCTCGTCGCATTCCGTTTCTCGGCGCACGGCTCGCACACCGAGCGGTCCGGCGCGGGAGGTCTCTCGCCGCATCTGGGGCATTGGCCCGCCGCAATCCGCGCGGCCGTTCGGCGCGCGACGCGATCACGATCACGCTGTTTGCGAACTTCCTCGTTACGATAGGCCACGGGCGTTCTCCCTGTCGATATTGGAATCGGGATAGAGGACATCCCGCCGGCTGCCGGGGTTGGCGGGCCAGCCGGACGTCCGGTGGGGAAGGCGCTCAGCCGCGCTGCTTGCGGTCGCAGAGAATGCCTGCCGCGATGACCCCCCACGCCTGTCTGCCGCCTCGGGTCTTGAGGCCGGTGCAAATGATGATCTCGGTGCGGCCGGGACGCATCGCCTCGGCCTTCTTGCGCGAGACCACCGTGCGCTTGACCTTGAGCCCGCCCTTCGCCGCGAGGGCCTCGGCGGGGGCGGGAAC
Organism: Rhodospirillales bacterium; assembly: GCA_965221855.1. GTDB lineage: Bacteria > Pseudomonadota > Alphaproteobacteria > Rhodospirillales > UBA2165 > JAJDXO01. The sequence goes on from CBDCSV010000002.1 coordinate 166,943, forward strand.
AATGTTGCCGTCCGCTCGGGCCTGAAACCGCTCGACCACGAAACGGTCGTCGCCTTCGAGGCCGCCGCCGAAGAAATGAACCAAAAACGTGTCCGCCGTGTTGCCGGGCATCGCCATCGCTGCCGTCATGATGTTGCCTCCGTCTCGCTTGATGATGGTGAACGGCGGCCGATGCCCTCCCGGGGCATCCGACCGCCGCCCCGCTCACGGCCAAACCTCTCCTCTTATTGGGGTACACGCAGTCAAGCGGAGAATCCGGTTGGGTTCAGTGCATGGCGGGGTTCCCTTCCGGGTTGGTGGTCCGCTCGGCGGTTGGCTTGTTTTGCAGCCAGGTCGAAACGCTCTTCGCATCGGTTGCGCTTGTGCGCATACCCACCTCTTATCCGGGGGGCTTTCGGCGGCGGAGCGCCGAACCCTTCCCTCGATCCCGCTTGCTGCGGGCGCAGCGTTCCGGAGGCGGGGCCCATCTCCTGATCGGCGTCTTTCAGCCCAGAAGAGGTTCGGCCACACGCCACCCGGCCCAGCGCCGGCCGCGTCCGGCCGGCGTGGAACGATGCGGTTTCTGGGTCAGACGAGCTTGGCGCCGGCCGGCACCAGACCGGTTTCGGAGAACCGCCAGAGCGCGATAAGCAGCTTGCGGGCGAGCACCACGATCATCACCCGGCGCATGCCCCCGCGAGCCCCGGCGGTGCGCTCGTTGAACCACTTGCTGAGCGCGCTATCGGGCTGATAGCGCAACCAGCGCCAAGCCATCTGGCGGAGAGCACTTGCTGTCGGTCCGGCCGCATCTTTGGACCTCACACTGAAGACGCACATCCGGCGAGTGAGTTAGGCTGTCAATTGACGGGCGACAGGCGACACATTAGGATTTGCCCATGATCATGTCGTTCAAGCATCGAGGGCTCAAGTCGCTTTACGATGGTCGAACGGCGCGGCGGGTGGCGCCGGAGCATGTCCGGAAGCTCCTGGATATTTTGGCCGTCCTCGACCGAAGCTCCGGGCCGGACGATGTTGATTTGCCGGGGCTCCGGCTCCATCCGCTCAAAGGCGGGCTGAAGGGCCACTATGCAGTCTCGGTCTCGGGCAATTGGCGAGTGACGTTTCGGTTCGAGGATGGGCAAGCGGTTGACGTCGATTACGTCGACTACCATTGATGAGGACAGAAGTATGGCAATGCATAATCCTCCACATCCCGGCGGGATCGTTAGGCGCCAGTGTCTTGAACCTCTGGGCTTGTCCGTTACACGAGCGGCGGAAGGTCTTGGAGTGACCCGTCAGACCTTGTCTGATCTTGTGAATGAGAAGGCGGGAATCTCAACTGAGATGGCAATCCGTCTATCCAAGGCATTCGGGTCAAAACCAGAGACTTGGCTTGGTATGCAGATGGCTTATGACCTTTGTCAGGCTCGCGAACGTACTGGCCAAATAAGTGTAGAGAAATTTGAGGCGGCCTAGCACGAAGGCAGCCACGAAAATCCCAGGTTACAGCTGTCTGATGTCAACGCCCATGGGACAGATCGAGGGGTTTTCATAACGGAGGATTTTTGGCTCATCGTAGAGACCCGCAGGGGAACGAAGATGAGACAAAAATCCATGAGCAGGAACATGTCCGCCGAGCAGTTCAAAATAGCCGGCCCGCGCTCCGACTTCTTCCGCGCCTACCGAACGGCAAGGCGGAGGTATCGGCGAACATAACGTTGTGGGATGACAGCCGGGGCACCGCCTTAAAGGCCGGGGGGACATGGTTGACTCTACGCGGAACCAGTCCAGCCGCATAAATGGAGGAACCCATGACGCTGTCGATGCTCCCCGTTCCGCGTCTCTCCGCATGGCGTGGAAACAGGAACGCCTCAGCGGCGGGTGTCGAGGCGCGGCTCCGGGGGCGCGAATACGCGCTCCGAATTTACAAGCTGCCGAGGCACCGCCCGGATGAACGCCTACGTCGAGGCCGTCGAACGGTCCGGCCGCGGGGCTGGGTTCCGGGGCGGGGATTCTAAAGCGGCTCAGATCAATTGATTAAATATCGAACTTAACATTTGATCAATTCATCGATGCGGTCGGCGACCCTCTGAGCCGCGTCGTGAAGCTGGTCCATGGTCCAGTCGGCGGCGTAGCCCTCGGTCACGTCCTGGGGCCGGGCGTGGTTGACCAGCCGCTTGGTCAGGCTCTGGGGCAGCATGAGATCGCGGTCGGCGACGGTGATGAAACAGTTGCGCAGCGCGTGGAACCAGAACTTCGCCCCGCCTTCCTCGCCGATGCGCGCGTTCAGGTGCTGCATGCCTGCGAGATGGCCGCTCCCGGACCCGGCATTGTCCGAGGGAAAGACCCAGCCCCGGCTTTTCTCGGGAAAGCGGTCCCGCTCGGCGAGGCGGCGTTCGAGGATGGCGGCGAGCTGGCGGGTGATGGGGAACGCAAGCGGCGCGCCGGTCTTGGTGTCCTCGATGCGGAGCTTCATCGCGGCCATGTCGACGCGCGCCCATTCGAGCCCGAATACTTCCGCCCGGCGCATGCCGGTATAGAGGCCGAAGCGGAATGCGTCGCGCGCGACCGGGTTGCGCACGCCCTTCTCGATGCCACGGTGCCAGCGCGGCAATATCTCGGCCGGCGGCTGGATGGTGCGCCGGCGTTGGCGATGGGGCCGCCCGCCCGCGGCGCGCCATTGGTCGACCGGGTTGTGCAGCCCCTCGAAATCGATGCATTGGCGGCGGTAGAGCACACCCAGCATCTTCACCGCGTTGTTGGCCTGCACCCAGCCGGCCTGCTCGGTGAGGCGCTGAAAGCGCTGTTCCACGTCCTGGCGCCCGATGGTCTCGAGGGACCGGTCGAGCCAGTCCCCGAGGTCCCTGTGGATGGTGGCACGGTAGACGGCAAGCGTGCTGTCCTTTCGTGCCGGCCCGGCGGTGAGGTAGTCGTCGAAGGCCTCGCGCAGCGTGGGCACGGAACGGCTGCGGGCGCGGCTCGCGGCCGGATCCTCACCGGCGGCGACCTTGCCCAGCGTCTCCTGGGCCATGCGGCGCGCCTGATCGGCGGTCACCCGTCCGTGGCGTCCGAGGACGAGGCGCCGGTTGGCGGCCTTGCGCCCGCCGCCGTGGGCACGGTAGTTAACGAGGTAGGAGCGTACGCCCGAAGGCTGGACGCGAAGACCGAAGCCGGTCACCCGGTCGTCCCATGCGATGTAGGGCTTCTCGGCGGGTTTGAGGGCATCGACGTTGCGTTTGTTGAGGGTCATCTTGAGGTTGGCGGTTCGCTTGCCGGATTGTGTTGACATACAAAAACCTTTCGAAAAAACCGTCGAAAATCATCATATGGATCAACACATGAAAGTCAACCAGAGAGGCAGGGGGCGCAGCCGTGTCCGAGGAGGCTTAACGGGATTCCATGACAAACCGCTGAAATACATCATTTAATCGCAACGGCGCGCATCTCCGCGCAGGTAGGCGCAAGTTAACCATTGAAACGATCTATTTCAATAGTGTAGAGCCGATTCACATGGATTGTCGGCATCGCAAAGCGATTCCGACAAACCATGATCGGCTCTAGGGCGGACCGGCATCCGGCGAATTCAACGGCCTCTCCGGCGACGGGGAGGCCGTTTTCGTTCGTTAGAGTTTCATTGCGCCGTCACGCGACTATGTGAAATCCTTGGGAAACCAAACGGGGAACAAGACCATGCGCCGACTAGCCGCCACCACTTTCATCGCCGTCTTTCTTGCCGTCCAGGGCGCCGGCCCGGCCCTCGCCCATCACGGCTGGTCGTGGACCACCGGCGGCAACATCCAACTCACCGGCCTGATCAAGACGGTCAAGCTCGGCAACCCGCACGGCGTCCTGACCGTCGATGCCGAGGGCGAGATCTGGACCGTCGAAGTCGGACAGCCCTGGCGCAACGCCCGCGCCGGCCTCAGGCCGGGTGACCTGGCCGTAGGCGTCGAGGTGCGGATCATCGGTGAGCCGTCGTCCAACATTGAGGACAGGCTGTTGAAGGCCGAGGAGATATTCATCTCCGGCAAGAGATACGACCTCTATCCGGGCCGCGACTAGCCTCGAGCGGCGCCTTGGAGGGATTTTTCGGATTTCTGGAGGCGCTGGCGCCTGTCCAGGCCCTCCGCTTTTCGCGCTGGGGCTACGCCGCGGTCAACACCGGCCACGTGCTGGCCATCGCGCTGCTGGTCGGCGGATCGGTTCCCTTGGCCCTGCGCCTGTTCGGATTCTGGCCGGCCGTCCCCCGCGCCGCCGTCGCCCGCCTATTGTCGGCGACCGCCGGCACGGGTTTGGGTCTGGCGCTCCTGACCGGCAGCCTGCTGTTCGCCACCCGGGCGACGGAGTACACCGTCAATCCGGCTTTTCAGATCAAGATCGCCCTCGTAGCCCTCGGGGCGGTCTCCACCATCTGGGCCGTAAAGCGCCATGGGCGGGACATGGAGGGGGCGGGCGATGCCGCCGCGCGCCGGGCGGCGGCGATATCGCTGGTGTGCTGGGTCGGGGCGCTTGTCTCCGGCCGCCTGATCGCCTTCGTTCAGGGCTGAGGGCCGCAGCGCGCCCGCTCTTTTGCCTTCCCATTTCCGGTTCAAGGGCGTATGTCAGCGCCCCACAGGACGCATGACATGACGGCAAGGATTTTCATCGACGGCGAGGCGGGGACCACCGGCCTTGAGATCGCCGAACGGCTCGGACCCCGGGGCGACCTCTCGCTCATCCGCCTGGATGACGCCGAGCGGAAGGACGCGGGCGCCCGGAAGGCGGCGCTCGCCGAAGCCGACGTCGCCATCCTCTGCCTGCCCGACGACGCGGCGCGGGAGGCGGTGGCGCTCGCCGATGAGAGCACCCGAATCATCGACGCCTCGACGGCGCATCGGACGGCAGCGGGCTGGGTGTTCGGCTATCCCGAGCTAGAGGCCGGGCACGAAGCCAAGATCGCCGGCGCGCGGCTGGTGGCCAATCCCGGCTGCTACGCGCTGTCGTCCATCGCGCTGCTCCGGCCCCTGGTGGCGTCCGGGCTGATGCCGGCGGACTTTCCGGTGACCATCAACGCGGTGTCCGGCTATTCGGGCGGCGGCAAGTCGCTGATCAGGCGGATGGAGGATGTCTCGGCGGACGATGCCATCCCGTCCGAGTTCTACGTCTACGGCCTCGGCCTCGAACATAAGCATGTGCCGGAAATCCAGGCCCACGGCCTGCTGGAGACCCGGCCCCTGTTCGTGCCGTCGGTGGGACGCTACCGGCAGGGGATGATCGTCCAGGTGCCGCTGCAATTGGCGGCGCTGCCGGGGACGCCGTCGGTCGCCGATCTGCACGGCTGCTTGAGCGCCTGGTATTCGGGCCGCCGGTTCGTCACCGTCGCCGGGCCGGGGGACGCCGCGGAGCACGCGGCGCTCCTGGATCCGGAGGCCCTGAACGGCACCAACCATCTCAGGCTGTACGTCTTCGGCAACGATACCCACGGCCACGCGGTGCTGGCCGCCCAGTCGGACAATCTCGGCAAGGGCGCGGCGGGAAGCGCGGTGCAGAACCTCAACATCATGCTGGGCCTCGCCGAGGAGACCGGCCTCGAATAGCGCGCCCCAACAAGGAGCGAGACATGACCGACTTCCAGGGAAACATCCTGCCCTACAACGGCAAATGGCCGAAGATCGCCGATGACGTGTTCATCGCGCCGGGCGCCTCGGTGATCGGCGACGTGGAGATCGGCGCGGGATCGTCGGTATGGTTCAACTGCGTGCTGCGCGGCGACGACAACCCGATCCGCATCGGCAAGCGGGTCAACGTCCAGGACGGCACGGTGATCCACGTCCACATCCAGACCCAGGGCACCTATATCGGCGACGACGTGACCATCGGCCACATGGCGCTGCTCCATGCGTGCAACATCGCCGACAAGGCGTTCGTCGGCATGGGCTCCATCGTCCTCGACGAGGGGACGATCGAGACCCGCGGCATGCTCGCCGCCGGGGCCATGCTGACGCCCAGGAAGGTGGTCAAATCGGGGGAACTGTGGAGCGGCCGGCCCGCCAGGCTCATGCGCGAGCTATCGAAAGAAGAGATCGAGGGCTTCGACTGGTCGGTGGAGAGCTATTTCGAGCGCGGCCAGGAATATCTCAGGGACTTCACCGCCCTGAAGACGGCGGCGGAGTAGGCGTCAAACGTCGATCAGCCCGTCTTCCAGTTCGGCGGCGTGGGACTGGATGAAGGCGAGGCGCAGTTCCGGCTTCTTGCCCATCAGGTCGTCCACCAGCTTGGCGGTCTCCCTGGCCTCCCGGTGCTCGTCGTCGGACTGGCCGGCCGGCACCGTGACCCGCAACAGGGTCCGCGTGTCCGGGTTCATGGCGGTTTCCTTCAACTGGGCCGGCGGCATTTCGCCCAGCCCCTTGAAGCGGGAAACCTCGATTTTGCCGCGTCCGGTGAACACCTTTTCCAGCAGTTCGTCCTTGTGGGCATCGTCCATGGCGTAGGCCGTCTCGCCCCCCTGCGCGATCCGGTAGAGGGGCGGCTGCGCGATAAACAAGTGTCCGTTTTCAATGAGTTCGGGCATTTCCTTGAAAAAATACGTCATCAACAGGGACGCGATATGGGCGCCGTCCACGTCGGCGTCGGTCATGATGATGATCTTGTCGTAGCGCAGGTCGTCATCGGCGTAGCGGGGTCCGGTCCCGCACCCCAGCGCCTCGATCAGATCGTTGAGTTCCTGGTTGGCGTTCATCTTATCGGCGGTGGCGCTCGCCACGTTCAGGATCTTGCCCCTGAGCGGCAGGACGGCCTGGGTCGCCCGGTCGCGGGCCTGTTTGGCCGAGCCGCCGGCGGAATCGCCTTCGACGATGAACAGTTCCGTGCCGTCCCGGGATTTTCGGGTGCAATCGGCCAGCTTGCCGGGCAGGCGCAGTTTCCTGGCCGCCGATTGGCGCTTGAGGGTCTTTTCCTGGCGTTTGCGCATCCGTTCCCGGCTGCGCTCGACGATCCGCTCCAGAAGCTTGTCGGCGGCCTTGGGATCGCCCGACAGCCAGTGGTCGAAATGGTCGCTGACCGAGCTTTCCACCAGTTTGGCCGCTTCGGGCGTCGCCAGCCTTTCCTTGGTCTGGCCCTGGAACTGGGGATCGGAGATGAACACCGAGAGCATGACGCAGGCGCCGCCCAGGGCATCGTCGCCGGTCACCTTGGCCGCCGCCTTGTTGCCGGTGAGGTCCCCGTAGGCCCTGAGCGCCTTGGTGACGGCGGTGCGGAAGCCCGCTTCGTGGGTGCCGCCCTGGGGGGTCGGCACGGTGTTGCAGTAGGAGTTGAAGTATTCGTCCTCGTCGTCGGGCCAGGCGACGGCCCATTCGACCCGGCCCGAGCCGCCGTTGAGGTCGGCCTGGCCGGCGAAGGTCCTCTCCGTCACCGTGGCGCGGTTTTCGAGGGTCTGGGCGAGGTAATCCTCGAGCCCGCCCGGAAAATGCAGGGTCGCCTTGGCGGGCGTTCCGTCCTTCGCGCCGATCAGGCTCTCATCGCAGGACCAGCGAATCTCGACGCCCCGGAACAGGTAGGCCTTGGAGCGCGCCATGCGGTAGAGCAGGGCCGGGCGGAAGTGCGCCTTGGCGCCGAAAATCTTGGGGTCCGGATGGAACGAGACCGTGGTTCCCCGCCGGTTGGAGGCCTTGCCCAATTCCTTGAGCTTGCCCTTGGGCTTGCCGCGGCTGTAGGACTGGCCCCAGACCTTCCTGTCCCGGGCCACCTCGACGGTGAGCTCGTCGGCGAGCGCGTTGACGACGCTCAGGCCCACGCCGTGCAGGCCGCCCGCGGTTTCGTAGGACTTGTCGGAAAACTTGCCGCCCGAGTGGAGGGTGGTGAGGATCACCTCGAGCGCCGACTTGGTCTTGAACTTGGGATGGGGATCGACGGGGATGCCGCGGCCGTTGTCGCGCACCGTCACCGTTTGACCGGCGGCCAGTTCGATCTCGATCCGGGTGGCCTCGCCAGCCACCGCCTCGTCCATGGAATTGTCGAGCAGCTCGGCCACCAGATGGTGCAGCGCCCGCTCGTCGGTGCCGCCGATATACATGCCGGGCCGCCGGCGCACCGGCTCCAGGCCATCCAGGACCTCGATGTCCTTGGCCGAATAGGATTTCGGTTTGCCCCCGGATTTCCGCGGGGTTTTCGCCGTTTGCCTTGTGGTTTGCCTGGCGGTCTTCCCGCCGTTCCGTCCGGTGAACAGGTCGTTCATGGCGTTTCGCCCTTGGGGTTGCCGTTCGGGATCATCCTGAATCCGACGGATTTACTTGATCCTGTAGCCAATCATGGAATTATAACAACATATAGTGTGTGGCAATGTTTTTCCGGGATTAAGGAATTTCCCCATGGCCGAAACCCAAGAAGGACCCAGCGGTGAAGTCACCCAGCTTGTACTGACCATGCCCGCCGATACCAACCCGTTCGGCGACATTTTCGGCGGCTGGCTGCTGTCCCAGATGGACCTCGCCGGCGGCACCTATGCCGAGAACCGCGCCCGGGGTAAAACCGCCACCGTCGCCATCAAGGAAATGACCTTTCACGAGCCGGTCCTCGTCGGTGACTTGCTGGCCTGCTATTGCTCGACCGAACGGGAAGGACGGACTTCCATCACCGTCAAGATCGAGGCCTGGGTGCTGGTCCGCCGGAACCAGCAAGCCCGGATCAAGGTGACCGAAGGAATTTTCACCTATGTGGCGGTGGGGGGTGACCGCAAGTCCCGCCCGCTGCCCCCGAAGGAGTAACGGGCTGTTTCCCAACCCGGCCGGCCGGGTGGACCGGCCGGCGGGCCGCTGCCGCCGGAAGACGAGGCCGGGATGTCCTGCTCCGGCGGCACTGGGATGCGGTGGGACTTGCGGTCTGCGGTAGTTCACGGGAACCGCCGGGATTGACGCCCAAGGCTGCCGTTCGGCCCACATCCGGGAAACCGGACCTAGAAGATCACCATGAAGACATAGCCGGCCATGACGATGGAGGTCAGCGCGCTCGCGTCCTTCATGAGTTCGATATTGAACATGGGGGTTCCTCTCTTGATTTCCTTGCCTGATGAACTAGGGCCTGATGAACTCGGGAGAGGACGTTAGCTCAAAAAGAACAAAACAGCAACATAAATTTATAATAACAGCAAATTCAGTAGCTTAAGGAAATTTATCTTACGGGCCGTTCCGGTCCCCGGCCGCGGTACTTGTCGATGAACGCGGCGCCGTGGGCCGGGTTCAATTTGTCCATTTCGAGCCGCTTGGTCCAGGCGGTGAACGTCAGGCTTTGACCGAGGCCGCGGGACGGCGTCACCACAAGCCCGTCCCAGGTGCCGCCATAGAATTTGGACCATTCCCGGAGCATCGCCATGTCCGGCGCCGACGGCCGGTCGTAGTAAATGACGATGTTGCCGTGTTCGAGGGCGTGGACCAGCCGGGTCGGCGGCTGGACCGTAGAGTAGAAGCCGGGATTGGTGGGGAAGGGGTCGTGATCCCCCGACGTGGGGAACGGCGTACCGTAATTCATCGTTTCGCCGGGGCCGAGATGCCGCCGGCCGCGATCGGGGAAGCTCTCCACCCGCTCGAGGATATCCCGGCCGGCCGCCGCCAATTCCTCGAAGGCGTTACTTTCCTGGACGGTCGACCAGAACCAGACCCCGCCGGCGATCAGCAGCACCGCCGCGATGCCGCCGAAGGTGACGAGCGGCCCGCCGCCCGATGACTTGCGCCCGCCGGACCAGTCCACACTGCCGGTGCCGGCGGCGCGGTCGAGAGACGGCGCGCCGGGACCCATCAACGGCGGCGGGGCGCCGGACTTCCTGGACCGTGTCGGGCCCTTTTTGACCTTGGGTTTGCGTTTGCGCGATTTGGGCATGGCAGCGGGAACCCGGTTCCTATCGATGGCCCTAAAATGCCGTGCGGAAAGGGGGGCGTTAAGCCCTCCTCGGATCACATTGTCGTCACATGACCGTGGAGTGGAAGCCCTTACGGTTTTGTGACGTTCCACTCCTCGATGACCTCCGTGCCCGCGTTCTTGAACGTCTTGGCGATGGGGCACCACTCCGACAGGCCGTCTTTCATTTCCCGGAGTTGTTCGTCGCTGGCGTCGATGGTGATGTTGACGATGGTCTTGGCATAGACGAAGGGTTGCTCGACCACCTGATCCATGGTCAGGCCGCGGCGGTCCAGGCCCACCTCCATTTCGAGATCCAGCGCCGTCACTTCGGTGCCGGCCCGCTTGGCGAGCTTGTGGATGGTCGAGTTGGTGCAGCCCATGAAACCGGAGAGGTAGGTGTGGATCGGCGACATGCCGAGCCCGGTGCCGCGCGGCTCCGGGTGATCCATGACGATCTCCTCCTCTCCCGACACCACGTCCGTCCGCGCGTTATTGGGACAGGTGGCGGAGAATTTCATTTTCGCGATTTCGACCGTTTGTCCGTCCGGCATATCAGCCTCCCTTGGCATTGATTTCCCACGAATTCCTAGTGGGTCGAAGGATACCCGCCGGCGGGTTAGCCGTTCAATCGGCGGGCAACCGGGTGGGTCGCCATGTGATACAGCCGGGCCGGTTCGCGGCAAGTCCAACCGGGGCTTGAATCTTGAACAGGATCGGAACATCTTTTGGAATTGGGAAAAACCCGCGAACACCGTAGGGAGTGCGCAGGATGAACGAGATGGCCGGCAAGGCGCCGACCACTGATATCGCCGATCGGGATACGCCGTTGATCAGGAATTGCTGGTACGTCCTCGATTGGAGCGGCGAGGTCGGGCGTGAGTTGAACAACCGGATGGTTCTCAATCAGGACCTCGTTTACTTCCGCACCCGGGATGGTGAGATCGTGGCGCTGCAAAACCGCTGTGCACACCGATGTTTCCCGCTGCACCGCAGCACCCTGCACGACGACGACACGATTCAGTGCGGGTATCACGGACTCACCTACGATACATCAGGCGCTTGCGTGAAGGTCCCTTCGGCGCTCCATATGGATACGAGTTCCATCAGCATTCAGCGCTATCCCATCGTGGAGAAACCGCCGATGGTCTGGATTTGGACCGGCGACCCCGCTCGAGCCGACCCCGGTCTGCTACCGGACTATGAGTGGGTGAATTCGGACGAGTGGGGCTACGGGACAGGGTTCTATCACGTCAAAGGCAACTATCTGGCGATCCACGAGAACCTGATGGACATCACCCATTTTCAGTACCTGCACGGGGCCGCCCTCGGAACGCCGAAACACGCGGAATCAAGGATCATCGTCACCGTCGAGGGCAACACGGTCGACAACTACCGGATCAATGAGGGCGAGCCGGTGCCCCAACTTCATCAGCGGGCGACGCGGCTGGGAGATGCACCGATTATCCGTCATGCGCACTCGACGTTCGTCACACCGGGTTTTCATGACGCGCTGGGAAAATTCGAGGACCCCGCGGGCACCGTAGACGGCCGAACCGAATACCAGCCCCATATTCTTCACTTCATTACGCCGGAGACCCAGTATACGTCGCTTTACTGGTGGATATTCGCCCGCGACTTTACGCCGAAGGATGCGGAACTCGATGCGTTCTACTCGGATGCGACGAGCAAGGTCTTCGAGGAGGACAAGGACGCCATCGAGTGGATCGAGGACCAGTGGGCCAGGGACGACCGGCCAGGGTTCCGGGAAAAGCATGTGCCCTCGGATGAGGGAGCGGTAAAAATGCGGCGGATCGTTACCCGGTTGGCCGAAGCGGAACGCGCCGGCTAGCTTCGGCTCGGCGCAGTCCCACCATTTCGGCCATTTCCGCTTCCCGCCGAACGGCGAAGATCAGGCCTTCAAGTGGTGCTGGTGCACGGGGATCAGGCGGCGGTCGGACATTTTCCGCAGGACCGGATCGTCCAGCCTGGAGCAGATGTCGTTCAGCCTGAGCAGGAATTCGCCCATCGCCGATTGGCCGTAATACCAGTCGGCCACTTCCTTGTCCGTGGCGGGGCCGGGGCGGGCCGTGGCCGCCTCGAAATAGTAGGCCTTGATGTCGTCGACGCAGAGCTTGAAGAAGTTGTAGCGCGGAATGTCGGTGCGAAGGGGCGGGGTATCGGGATCGAGGGCGAAGGCGGAGAGGTAGTCCATGCACCGTTCGATGCCGACCCCGGAGACGCCGGCCATGGTCTTGCCGTTGTTTTCCAGGGCAAGGTCGTACCACGGACGCAGCAGGGCCATTTCCCGGCGAACGGCGCCGGCGGGGTCCTTTTCCAGGTCGGGTTCCTCGCCGCCGCCGAAGTTGACCGGGCAGGTCCAGCCTTCGTTGTCTTCGTCGCCGGCGCCGGTAGACCCGCCGGGCGGTTCGTCGGGGAAATCGTCAAGGACCGGACCCGCGGGCCGTTCCAGGAGCGCCAACGCTTCGGCCAGTACCCGCCGCTGGAAGTCCGGCTCGTTGGGCGCGCCGAAGGGCCGGCCGAGTTCGAACCCGCACCACAGCGCCCTGGGCGGCTTGATCTTCTCCGTGTGCTCGCGGACCAGGCTCACCTGGGTGGTGGCGATCCCGGCGCGCTCGAGGTAGTGGGCAAGCGCGCCGACGGCGCGCGTGCAGCTGGGTCAGACGGGACACAGCATCACCGCATCGACCTTGTCCGCCTTCATGGCGGCGGCGATCTCGGCGACGCTGGGTTCCATCTTTCCGGGCTCCGTCGCGCCCATGAACGAGTAGTGATAGTCGGCGACGCCGCCGATGACGCCGTCCGCCGCCAGCTCCTTCAGCCGGTTGATGGGGAATGCGACGTCGGCATCCTTCATGAAGCCGATGCGGTCGAAGTTGGACGACACATGGGTCATCACCAGGTCTTCGTCCGGCAGGTCCTTGGGGATGATCCGGAAATCCCCCGACTCTTCGGTGAACGGCCGGTCGCCCCTGCGGTGAAGCCCGGCGGTGGAAATCAACGACACCCGCCGCTCGGCCAGGGGCGGCCCGAGCACGAACGGGCTTTGGTCGAAGGTGGGCATCTCCCGATTGAGGTAGTCTTCCCGGAACCCGTCGGGAAATTCATCCACGCGGACCATGGTCTATTCCGCCGCCGCCGCCACGTCCTTCTCGTTCCACCAGCAGGACCGCATGTAGCGGGCGTAGTCGTCCGGGTCGATAGAGGTGGACTTCGTGAATAGGTTCATGACCGGGTTGTCTTCGATGGGAATTTGGAGGCTGTCGGTAAACCGGTTCCAGAAATTGAAGAATCCCGACGTGAAGCAGATTTCGACGATCTGTTCGTCGGTATAGTGCTTCTTGAGTTCCTCGAAGGCGGGACCGTCCTGGGGCGGCTTTCCCGGGCCGCCGCTCTGGTACTGCTTTTCGGTCATCACTTCCGCCCAGCGCATGGCCGCCTTTTCGGCATCGCTGAACAGTTCGGCATTGAGGTAGTCGCCGGTGACCGCCTCAATCGTCTCTTCCGAGAATCCTAACGCCCGACCGAGCGTTTCATTGTGGCTCGTTCAATAGGCGCACCCGTTGAGGGTCGAGGTCTTGAGGATCACCAGGCATTTGGTGCGGACGTCGAGGATGCCGGAAATCTCCTCGCGCAGTCCCGCGACGATGAAGCTGAACAGGGACTGCATGAGCTTTGGTGACGCGGAACCGGCGCGGACCGCGTTGGCGACGCGGCCGAACATGATCTTGGAATGATCGAAGATGACCGCCTGCTCGGGCGTCGCTTCTTCATCCGGAACAATCGGAACACGGGACATTCGGGGTCTCCTTGCTGAAAATGGATCGTGGGTTATTCGGCCGGCCAGGTGCGCTCGGCGACGCTGGGGCTGCCCGGCTGATGGAAGGTTTGCGACAGCGCCACCCGGTTGGTCCATTCGCCGGGCACTTCGCCGAGGGACTCGTGCTTCTGGAATCCGTCCAGCCGCGCCTGCAGCGACGTGAATTCGTAGATCACGCCGTGATGGGGCCAGCCGGCGATGCAAGCCAGCCGCCGGGCGGCGATGACGCCGGGCATTTCGGCGACCGAGGGCAGCCGGTACTGGGCGTACCATTTGCTGACGTCGAATTCCTGGTCCCACTCTTCGGTGCGGAAACTGCCCCACTGTACCGCCGGGCCGGGGGCCGTGCCGAGGGGCCGCGAGTCCGCTTCGGGACCGCTCACCCGGTCGACTTCGGAAAAGACGCAGGTGCGGACGCCCTCGCGGCGGCCCAGCATCCCGGCCGCCGCCGGGTCCGCGTCTTCGGGCCAGGTTTCGTCTTCGGGGAGGAAGAAGGTGTGCGGGTTCTCGGCGCCCATGGCCAGGATGAACTGGGAGCCCTGGCCGACCTCGCCTTCCGGGGCCCGGTGCATGCGTTCATGAAACGTAACGTTGTTGTCGCCGCCGGGAATCCGGTACGCCGCGGCCCAAAGATAGCCCGGCCGCTTCCGAACCGCCGGCAGATAGGCATTGTGCAGCCAGTCGAAATACTCGTCCCGGCCGTCCGCCGGAAGATCGTACCATTGTGCCCTGATCCCTAGGTCCATACCGTTTCCTTCGGCGCCTGCCCGTCAAACCCATAGTTTCATGCCCTATACAGGAGTACAAGTCCATAGACAAGGTATATACCAAATTGGCTTGTACATGCCATTTGGTGCGTATATACTGAATGGATCGTACGCGGCAGTCAGAGAGGGAGGCGGTTCGATGGCCAAGACGGCGAAGACGGCACGGGCCAAATCACCCGGCGAACCGAACGTATTTCACAACCGGCCGGCCCAAAAGATTCTCGGCTATTTATCCAACAAGTGGAACATCTTGGTTATCCGCCGGCTCTACAAGCGCACCATGCGTTACGCCGAGCTCAAGCGCGATATCGGGGACATCTCGGAAAAGATGCTGACCCAGACCCTGCGGCAGCTCGAATCCCTCGGCATGGTGGAGCGCAAGATCTACCCCGTCATTCCGCCCAAGGTCGAATATTCCCTCACCCCGCTGGGCCGGACTATCGAGAAGCCGCTGGCGGTCTTGTGCGACTGGGCGGTCGAACATATCGGCGAGGTGGAGGCGTCCATCGAGGCCTACGAAGAGAGGAAAAAGGCCGAAGAGTAAGAAGGGTAAACGGACTTTCAGGAGAAAATTCGAAATGAGCGATTCCGACCGGCGGGTCGGCCTGGTCGATGACGGCCAGGCGACCGGCGATATCAAAAACCTGTTCGACGCGGCAAGGGCCATGCTGGGCCGGGTGCCGAATTCCTACCGTGTGCTGGCGCAGGTGCCCCAGGTGTCCAAGTTCCTGATCCTGTTCAACGCCGTGATGCAGCGGGAAGGGGCCGGCAGCCTGTTGAGCACCAGGATCAAGGAGATGGTGGTCATCAAGACCTCGCACATCAACGCGTGCAGTTACTGATTCGCGCATAACACGTCGCTTGGTCAAGCGGCAGGCATTACCGACGAACAAACCATCCAGATCGGCCTCGGCGACTACATCGATTCCGATCTGTTCACCCGGCGCGAGAAGATGGCGATCCTCTGGGCGGAGCACGTGACGCTCAACACCGCCAAGGAAGACAACGGCGTCTTCGAGCAGGTGCGGGAAGTGTTCAGCGAGGAGGAGGTTATCGAACTCACGCTGACGTGCGGCTACTTCAACCTGTTCAACCGTCTCACCGATTCCCTGAAAATCCCGGTCGAGGAGCAGGGCGAGGTCGACAAGATCAAGCGCTCGGTCCACCTCGAGCCGGAAAAGGTGAAAACCTATCTCCAGGCGGTGCTCGACAACTGGCCCGAAAGCGCGCCAACGCCGAGTTCGGACTAGGGTCCGGCCTCGATCGAGCCGCCCTGCGAGCGTTGCGGTTCTGGATTACCCGGACACAGCTTGTCCTCCGGCCGGCGAAGCCGGTCCGGTGGGCCGGGTAATGACGAGTGGAAGTACGACACAAACCAGATCGTCATGCCCCGGCTTGTCCCACTGCTGTCCGGTTTATTTTTGTGGACGGGTTGCATGGCATTGATTCTACTGGGGTCCAAGCGTTTGCGAACGTTTTGGACACGAAGGAGGCTCAATGCCATGCATCACCACAATAGCGTTTTCCACGATCTGTTGAAGCATATTCCTTGGGACGCTTTTGAGCGTTTGGTTGCCGAGCACGGCGCGGACAAGCACATTCGCCGGTTGCCGACGAAGAGCCAGTTCATCGCCCTGCTGTATGGACAGTTCTCCGGCGCGTCCAGCCTGCGGGAGATCGCCGGCGGCCTGGAGAGCCATTCGGCGCGTTTGTACCATGTCGGCGGCCGCACGGTGTCACGCTCGACCTTCGCCGACGCCAACGCGCGCCGTCCGGCGGCGGTGTTCTCGGGCCTGTTCGCCGAGATGGCCGGCCGCGCCCAGCGGGGGCTGCGGCGCAAGCTCGGCGATGCCACCTATCTGATCGATTCCACCGGGCTCCGCCTGAGCGGGGCCGGGTCCGAGTGGGCGCGCTTCTCGGCCAAGGTGTGCGGCGCCAAGGTCCACGTGATCTACGACGCGGATGCCGATCAGCCGGTTTATTCGGCGATGACGGCGGCCCGGGTCAACGACATCACGGCGGCGAAGGAGATGCCCATCGAGGCCGGCGCCACCTACGTCTACGACCTCGGCTACTACGATTATGCCTGGTGGGCCAAGCTGGACGCCGCCGGATGCCGCATCGTCACCCGCTTCAAGTCCAGCACGCCGCTCGACCTCATCGCCGAACTCGATGTGGCCGAGAACGGCGGCATCCTGTCCGACCGCATCGGCTTGCTGCCCAAACGCCAGGCCAAAAACCGCAAGAACCCGTTCTCCGAGCCGGTGCGCGAGGTGCGGATCAAGACCGACACCGGCAAGGTGCTGCGCATCCTCTCCAACGACCTCGACGCCCCGGCCGAGGAGATCGCCGAGCTCTACAAGCGGCGATGGGCCATCGAGCTGTTCTTCCGCTGGGTCAAACAGACCCTCAAGATCAAACACTTCATCGGCAACAGCGAGAACGCCGTGCGCATCCAGATCGCCGTCGCGATGATCGCCTATCTGCTGCTCAGGCTCGCTCAAGCCACCCAGAAGGCCATCAACAGCCCGCTCATCTTCGCCCGTCTCGTGCGCGTCAACCTCATGCATCGAAAGCGCATCGACAGGCTCCTCATACCCAAAATACCGCCGCCCGAAAATCCAAACCAAATGGCCATCCAATGGACGTGAAAATTAAACCGGACAGTAGTGGGTCAAGCCGGGGCATCCACGCTTGGCGGCCGGCGCGACAGGTGGATGGCCGGGCCACTTTGCCGGCTGGCCCGGCAAAGCCGGCCTACGCCGTCCGAAAGTCGGCTTCGGCCGACTGAAGGCCGGTCCAGTGGGCCCGGCCATGACGTATTCTATTTGGCGACCCGGTTCCGCAGGACCCCGATGCCTTCGACTTCGAGTTCGATGACGTCGCCCCGCTGAATCCATCTGTCCAGTTCGTCGCCGCAGCCGAAGGCGATAGTGCCCGATCCGATGAAGTCGCCGGGATGGAGCGTTTCGTCTTTCGAGATGAACTCGATGATCTGGGGAAAACTCCAATACATGTCGGAGCTGTTGCCCTCGGACCAGACCTCGCCGTTGATGCGGGCCTCCATCTTGAGGTTCCCCGGGTCGATTTCGTCGGGGGTGACCACGCAGGGCCCGAAGATGTTGCCGGTGTCCATGTCCTTGCCCTTGGCCGGGCCGAGCATCATGGTGATTTCGCGCTGCAGCGCGTCCCGGGCGCTGATGTCGTTGAAGATGGTATAGCCGGCGATATGGTCCCCGGCCTCGCCGGCGGGAATGTTCTTGCCCGTCTTGCCGATGTAGATCCCGAACTCCAGTTCGTAGTCCAGTTTCTCCGTGTGGCCGGGCCAGACGATGTCCTCGCCGGGCCCGATGACCGTGTCGCAGTTGCCCTTGTAATAGATGGGCCGCTCATACCAGAGATCGGGGGTCGGCTTGCCCGAGCGCTTCTCGAAATTCTTGGCGTGGGTCTCGAAGCTGATGGTGTCCCGGATCGACCGGGGCCGCGGCACGGGGGCGAGGAGGGTGACGTCCTCCGGTCCGTGGGCCAGGGGCATGTCCGTCCCCGCATCGCTCGCCGAGAAGTCGAGCGCCTGCCGCGCGGCGTCCCGGCCGAGTTCTCCCCCCTTGAAAAACTCGATCATGTCCGGGGGAATGACGGCATCGGCGATCTCCCGCGCCCGGCCGGTTCGTCCGCTCGCCTCGAGATATGCCGCGTAGGCCAGATTGAGATCGACGATACGGTCATCGGACAGGGCGCCGATGCGCCGCAGCGGGCCGGTCGGGGAGGGGACCTCGAAGGTGACGAGCTTCATGCCGGATGCTTCCTATTCGCTCTCGGTGAACAGCTTAAGCTGGCGCAGCAAACGCCGGTTATTGGCGTCGAGCACCGATTCCCGGGTGCGGCCGGTATAGTCGTACCAGCCCTTCCCGGATTTGATGCCCAACTCGCCCCGCTCCACCTTCTCCAAAATGCCGGGCGAGGGGTCGGCGGCGTTGCTGAGCTTCGGGAAGATGTTGCCCGAGGCGCGCGCCGCCGTGTCCAGGCCGATCATGTCCTCCGCTTCCATGGGGCCCAGGCAGGCCAGCCGGAATCCGTAGCTCGCCTTGACCGCGATATCCAGGTCTTCCGGAGTGACGATCCCTTCATCCAGCAGATAGTCGATTTCCCGCTCCATGGCGCCGGTCAGCCGGTTGATGATGAAGCCCGGCACTTCCTTCCTGACCAGCACGGGCTTTTTGCCGACCCGCTTCATCAGGGCCATGGTGACGTCGACGGCCGCCTGGTCCGTCCTGTCGCCCCGGTGGACTTCGACGGCCGGAATGATATGGGCGGGATTGAAATAGTGGAGACCGACGAGCCGCTCCGGCGTCCGCATGCCGGCGGCCATATCGGTCACCGTCAGGCTGCTGGTGTTGCTGGCGATGATCACGCCGCCCGGCAAATCATCCAGCTTGGCGAAAAACTCCCGTTTGAGATCCAGGATCTCGGGCATGGCCTCGACCACATAGCCGCAGCCGTCGGTCGCCGCCGGGAGCGCATCGCTTTCCATGTAGGCGATGCGTTCGGCGATTTGGGCCTTGTCTTCGGCGAGCAGATCGAATTCGTCGAAGGCGTCGAGATTGACCGCGATCTGATTGCGGCAGTTCCCGAGTGCTTCGGCGCTGACATCCACCACCCGGACCGCGAGGCCGGCCTGGGCGAAGTTGAGGGCGATGCCGGCGCCCATGATGCCGGCGCCGGCGACCACCACCGTGTCGATTGAATCCGAATTTGCCGCCGTCATGTCAGGGCTCCCTGGTTTGAACCGGAATACGCTCTAGTTGGCGGAGAAACCGCCATCCACGTTGATGATTTCGCCGGTAAGGAAATCCGACGCCCCGGAGGCGAGGAACATGAATATTCCGGTGAAATCCCCGGGCTCCCCCAACCGGCCGAGGGGGATGCGCTGCAATACCTTGGCGCGGGCCTTTTCGTTCTTGTCCTCGAACAGCCAGGCGGTGAGCTCGGACCGAAATACCGTGGGCGCGATGGCATTCACGCAAACCCCGTGGGGCCCGAGCTCGACCGCGAGGGACCGGGTAAGCAGATTTATGGCCGCCTTGGAGGTCCCGTACGCCGAGGTGCCGCCCGGCGCGGCGAACTGTCCGCGGACCGACGAAATCAGGATCATCTTTCCGCCGCGTCCCTGCTCGACGAAGCGCTTCGCCGCCGCCCGGGACAGGAGCCAGGTTTGCCGGACGTTCGCGTCCATGACGCCGGCGAATTCGTCGGGGGTCATCTCCAGGATCGGCTTGACGACGGAGAAGCCCGACGCCGCGACGACGATGTCCAGTCCCCCGGGCTCGGCGGCCGCCGCGACCAGCCTCCCGGCCGCCGCTTCATCCACGGGCCGTCCCTCGACGGTGGATACGCTTTTATCCGCGCCGGCGATTTCCCCGGCCAGCGCGTCGAGCTTCTCCACGTTGCCGCCGGCGAGGGTCACATGCGCCCCGGCCCCGGCCAGAGCCCGCGCGGCGGCTTGGCCGAGGGCGCCCGAAGCCCCGGATACCAGGGCCGACTTGTCCCGAAGATCGAAGAGACCCGATGGTGCGGTGAGTTGTGTCATCGGCGGGCGCCGTCCCCTCAATCGCCGTCTTTGTGCTTGAGGTGCCCGAAGTCGTGCTCGGAGGCGGACAGGTTGAACGAATACATCTCCGAGATCACGTGAATGCGGAAATCCCGTTCGAGCACCGCTTTCCACGGCCGCACACAGATATAGTGGGTCATTCGCCGGGCCGACCGGCTCTTCTTCATGATGTCGCGGGCAATCTCCCAGGCGCGGTCGACGATGTCGTTCCGCTCCACCACCTCGTTGACGACCCCGAGTTCGAGGCACTCCGCGGCATCCATGCTGCCGCTGGTCAGCATCATGTAATTGCCGCGCTTGATCCCGAGAACCTGCTGCAGGCACAGCCCCATGCCGTCGCCGGGGACGTGGCCGCTGTCCATGCTGAAATGCCCGTCCCGCAGGATGAAGTCGGGGGTGCAAAGGGTGATGTCGCTCATCAGCGCCATTTCCCAATGGATGCCCCGCCCGTTGATGGCGGCAATGGTCGGGATTTCGATGTCGTTGACGAAGTTTTCGACGATTTTCAGCGTGTCGTAGATCTGCACGTCATAGCGCCGGTCGTCATCGGGCGACTGCTCGACCTCCTTGAACGATTCCGTATCCCATTCGTAAATCCAGTACGGGTCCGTCGAGGTGAGGATCAGGACCTCGTTTTCCTTGTCGTGGCCGATGACGGTCCAAAGCTCGGCCAGCGCATGATGGAACTGATAGCTCCATTTCACCGGCCCGCCGTTGGTGTGCATCTTGACCTCGAGGATGCCGTCCTCGCGCCTGAACTGAAAAAAGTCCTTGAACCACTCGCTGTACTCCTCCAGTTCGGGGACGGCGTAATACTGGTTGATGGCCATTTTTCCTCCCTTGTTCCCGAAACGCCGGGCTCTCCCGTTTGTCCCGGCGCGGCCCGCGGGACAGTCTTGAACCCGTGCCGGCGGCTATTCAGTCACGAATTGTCCATGCCCGTCTAATGCCCATTAGGCTTGAGGCCATGCGATTATTTTATGGGCGATTATTTTATGGGGCCGCGGTTTTTGCGTCATCCGAGATCGAAGAGCGGAGATGGGAGATAAACGACAACAAAAACGCCGGCGGCGAGGTTTCCCGCCGGTACGCAATGCCGGTCTTGTAGTGCCAGAGCGATCCCTGGATGGGCAGGATGGTCAACCCTTCGGAGCGCCTGTGCTCGGCAAAGGGCTTGGGCGCGGTGCTGATGATTTCCGATGTCTTCATGATCGAAATCAGGGACGAGTTGGATTCGCATTCCAGTTCGATGTTCGGCGGCTCCAGCCCGTAGGCGGAAAAATAGCCGCCAAGCCTGGACGGCGTAATCTCGTCGCCCTTGAGCTGGCTCCACGGATATTTCAATAAATCCTCCGCGGTAACGGTATTCTGCCGGGCCAGGGGATGGGCCGCGCTGCTGACGACGACCCGCTCCATATCCATCAGGACCTCGGTGGCGATGTCCGGCGGGGGCAGTTCTTCCAGGGCGATGCAGGCCAAGTCGATCGCGCCTTCCCGCAACTGGGCGAGCAGGGGGCGGGTGGCCCCGCCGACGACCGTGAAGTTTATGCCTTCCAACTTGTCCCGGGCCGCAGTGAGCGCCCGCGGGATGTAAATGGTTTCCCACGCCGGAATGGCGCCGATCCGGATAATTCCTTCCCGCCCGTGCAGCAGCGCGTCGATCTCGGTGAGCGCGTGCTCATATTCGAGTTGCATGGCGCGCGCCCGGCGGGCAAGCAGCCGGCCGTACGCGGTCAACTCGACGCCGGAGGACCGGCGATGGAAGAGGGGGACACCGATGCGGTCTTCGAGCATCCGGATGCTGCGGGACAGCGCGGGCTGGGATATATTGAGCTCGGCCGCGGCCCTGGTTACCCCGCCCTCGTCGGCAGCCGCCAGGAAGTGGGCGACAAGCCTGTCGATACCCTGGTACGCCATTGGCCTCCATAACTCATTGTTATAATTGTGAACTATCTTATAGAAATTTCCCCTTATGATGAAGAGCGCAATAACTCCTGGTTATGGGGAGAGTGCGTAAACAGTATTGGACGCCGAATTGCCGTGACCGTACTCTTCAATTCCACAGGGGACGAATATCGAATGATTGGACGCGCGCCTTTCGTGCGTTGCGGATCGCGGTCACGGGACCGGCGGTCCGGGAAATTGAAAAATCGAATTTGACAGGAGTAGTGCAATGCGAGATTTGACAAAGCGAGGTTTTATCGGAGGTCTGCTGCTCACCGGCATGCTGATCGCCGCGCCGTCCGCCGTTCAGGCGCAGGACAAGATCTTACGCGCCGACACCGACGCCCAGGGCGCGCCCGGCCACACCATGGTCATCGTCGCCAGCAAGATCTGGAAACGGGAGATCGGCATTTCCGTTCAGGTCAACGACAGCCAGACCCTGACGCGGTCGGCGTTGAAATTGGGCAGCGGGAAGCTCGAAGTCATGCCGCTGCCGACGACGGTCGCCGGGTTCCTGCAAAAGGGCTCCCGCATGTATGCCAAGAAGTTCAAGAAGGAAGCGATCGAGGCATCGAAGAACGTCGCCTCCATCCTCGGTTGGCTCGCGGTGACCAGCCACCCCATCACCTTCGTCGATTCCGGCATCGAGAAATATGCCGACATCAAGGGCAAGCGGGTATTCACCGGCCCGCCCTCCGGCGGCGCGTCCGTGGCATCGGAAGGCCTGATCCGGGCCCTGACCGGGTACGAGCCCAACAAGGACTACAAGGCCATCCGCATGCCCTGGGGCGCGGGCCTGCAAGCCATGCTCGACGGCAAGCTGGATCTGTTCTTCCGCCCCGCGGGCCTTGGCGCGGCATCGGTCGAGCAGATCGGCCTGAAAAAGAAGTTCATCATCCTGGACGCCGCCACGGGAAATCCGGCGGGATTGAAGAAGTACACCGCCCCGCCGCACCGGTTCGTGGTCAAGATTCCCCCCGGCACCTACAAATCCCAGGCCAACAACGACCGGACGGTGACGACCACGGGCGGCACGTTCAATCTCGGCATCGCCAAAAGCCTGCCCGAGGACATGGTCTACAAGATGACCAAGGCGATCTGGGAAAACCTGGGTGAGATGCAGAAGACCGCGGTGACGCTGCAGAGCGTGGATCCCAAGCGCCCATTCCTGGGTTCGAACGTCCGCCTGCACGCCGGCGCGGCCAAGTACTACCGCGAGAAGGGGATTAACATCCCGGCTCACCTCGCTCCGGCCGGAAGCTAGGCCGAAGCCAATACCGGTTGCCCGGCCGCCCTTCGGGGCGGCCGGGCAACCGGTCTCAAATTAGGAATTGGGGGAATTGGCCATGAATGACGCGGCCGAACGGACGGGCATACGTAATCGTCTGACCCAGTTGGCGGCGCTCATGACGCTGGTCATCGCCTTTACCGGCATGATCAACTCCGCGCCGGGCTTCTGGATCGTCCCGACCCTCGGTCCGTTTCCCAGCGAGGTCATCCGTCCGATCATCGTCTTCGCAGCCGTCATGGTGGTGCTGATCCGCTTTCCCGTCTCGGAGCCCCTGGTTCGATGGATGCCGGGCATCAAGCCCCTGGCGTGGCTGGCCGATGTGGCCGTCGCGCTTCTTTCGGTGTGGGTCTTCTGGGAATATCACCTCGCGGTCACCGAACTGGATGACGGGCTGTTCGTGCTGACCGCCATGCATCCGGTCATTGCGCTCATCGGCTGCGCCATCTTCATCACCCTCTGCTGGCGGGTCTGGGGCTCGCCGCTTTCCATCTGCGGAATCGTGGTTCTGATCTACTTCTATACCGGCGAATACTGGCCGTGGATTTTCGAGACCGCGCCCGTCGAGGTGATCGATTCCTCCGAGGACCTTTGGTTCAACTTGAATGACGGGGTGCTCGGCAATCTCATGGGCATCCTCATCTTTACCGTCCTGCCCTTCGTCCTGCTGGGGGTCACCCTGCAGCAGACGGGCGGCGGCCGGTCGCTGATCAAGATCGCCTTCCTGTTGACGAAGAATTTCCGGGGCGGCCCGGCCCATGCCGCGATCGCCGCCTCGGGACTATTCGGCACGGTAACCGGCGGGCCGGTTACCAACGTCGTCGCCACCGGGGTGATCACCATTCCGATCATCAAGCGGCGCGGCTTCGATCCCGCCTTCGCCGGCGGGGTCGAGGCGACGGCCTCCAGCGCCGGACAGATCATGCCGCCGATCATGGGCGCGGCCGCCCTGGTGATGGCTGATTTCACGGGTATTTCCTACCTCACCATCATCACCGCGGCGGTCGTCCCGGCGCTTTGCTATTACGCCAGTCTGTTCGTCTCCGTCGTCTTCGAGGCCCGGCGCATCGGCATTGAGGCGGTTCCGGATATGGATCCCAACCTGGCGGTCAACGCCCAGGACTACAAGAACCTCATTATGGTTTTCGCCCCGATGGCCGTGGTGATCGCGACCCTGATCATGGGGTTCTCGGCCTCGGGCGCGGGCATGTTCGCCCTTGCGACCCTCATCCCGTTGAGTTTCTTCAATCCGGAACTACGGAAAGATCCGATCCAAATCCTCCGCGCCCTCAGCCGCGGCGGCCAGACGTTCAGCGAACTGTTGATGGCCATCGGCGTGGTCGGCGTCATCATCGCCGTTCTCGGCGCCACGGGGCTGCCCAACGATTTCGCCCAGGTGATCAACGACCTGGCCGGCGAGCATCTGTTCGGCGTGCTGCTGATCGCGGCGCTGGCCGCGCTGATGCTGGCCATGGGGATGCCGACGGTTCCAGCTTACCTCAGCATTATCCTGATCATGGGGCCGTCCCTCCAGAATCTCGGCCTGACCGTGCTGGTCGCCCACCTGTTCGTTCTCTATTACGGCGTCGCGTCGTCGATCGTGCCGCCGGTCGCGGTGGCGGCCTATGCGGCGGCCTCGATTGCCGAATCGCCCCCTCTCAAGACCGCGGTCTATGCGCTCCGGGTCGGCATGGTAAAATTCATCATCCCGTTCATGTTCGCCTATTACCCCGTGCTCCTACTCGTGCCGGACAGCGGCGTCGAGTTCAATTTCCCCGATTTCGCCTCGGCCCTCATACGGTTCCTGCTGGTGATCTACATGGTCTCCAGCGCGACCCTCGGGTTCGACAAGCGGCGCCTGGCCTATTGGGAGATCGGCGGACGCCTCATCCTGGCGTTCTTCGTCCTCCACATCGACCCGGCGCTGCACTGGCCGGCCTTTGCGGTAAGTTTGGCTTTCGTCGGCTGGCATTATTTCCGTGCGGGGAAGGAGCCACAAACCGCATAGTCACCAAGGTGCAATAGGCTTCAATAAAATAAGGGTCATCGAACGTGCTAAAGCTTTATCACCGTTGGGGCTCGACCTGCTCGAAACGGGTGCGCATATGCCTCGCCGAAAAGGGTTTGGAATGGGAAGGCCGCATCATGACGGTGCTGGAAGAGCGCGAAAATTTGGAGCCCTGGTATATCGAGCTCAATCCAAATGGCGTGGTGCCGACCCTCGAACATGATGGCCGTATCCTCATCGAGTCCTGCGTCATCCTGGAATATCTCGACGACGTCTTTCCGGAAGTGCCGCTGCGTCCCGCCGACCCGTACGACCGCGCGGCCATGCGCATCTGGCTGGACAAGGCGGAGTTCGTTGCCCACAAGAACGTCAACGTTCTCTCCCACAACAGGCGGCATTCCTGGGCTGCAAGCGGCGTCGACAGGGACACGTGGCTGAGAAACGCCGAGAAATATCCAAAGCTTGAGTACCGGCGGGAGCGTATCCGGCGGTTCCACGAGGGCGTCTCGGAGGAGCAGGAGAATTTCGCCGAAGCCTGCCTCGCCGAGCTGATGGATGAGATGGAAGCGGCGCTTTCAAAATCGCCCTGGCTCGCCGGAGATGAGTATTCCCTCGCCGATATTTCGATCACACCCTATATCCAGCGCTTCGAGGCCAACGAATTGACACGGCTGATTGACTGGACGGTTCGTCCCGCGGTCGGGGAATGGTGGCGGCGCATCACGGCGCGGCCGTCCTATGAAGAGGGTATGCGGCTCGATTTGGCGAAGTAAACTGTCGGTGCGGAGTCGAATTACCATTGCCCGCCGTGCGCATTGACGTTGCCCGGACGCCCATGATCGTATTGTGATACGTAAAGCCTCAAAGAGGATGAGATGTCCATCGTCGGCGTGGAAAAACTGGTATATGGCTCGGCGGACCTCGCCGCCGGGATAAAATTTCACAAGGACTGGGGGCTCGACTGCGCCCGGGAGGATGACGACGGGGCCGATTTCGAGCTTGCCGACGGTTCGGTCGTGGAAATCCGGCCGGCGAACGATCCGGCACTACCGCCCGCCGTGATCGACTGGGCGCCTTGGGGGCACTCCACGGTTCGCGAAGCCGTGTGGGGGGTGGACACCCAGTCGTCACTCGATCAATTGGCCGCGGCACTGTCCGAGGATAGGGACGTGTCGGTGGACGCGGACGGGGTGGTTCATACGCGGGATGATTTCGGCTACGCCATCGGTCTCGCGGTCTCGCGGCGAAAACCCGTCGAGACCCCCACGCCCAACCCCAACAACATCGGACATTTCAGCCGGTTCAACGAGCCGGCCCTCGGGTCGCGGCGCGAGCCGCCTCAGCCCTTGGCGTTCAGTCACCTGGTCTATTGGCTCCCCGACGATCCGAAGCCCTACCGGAGCTTCTATATGGACAAGCTGGGCTTCCAGCTGACCGACGAGGCCACGGACGGCAGCGCCTTCCTCCGCGCCGACGGCCGGACCGATCACCACAACCTGTTTCTCCAACGGAGCGGGGACGGCTATTCCGGCTTTCAGCACGTGTCTTATGAATTTCGAGACTTCGACGCAGTGATGATGGCCGGGCTGGCGGTCGAAGCCGAGGGGTGGAAAACCAACGTCGGCCCACTGCGCCACAATATCGGCTCGAGCCTGTCCTGGTATGTGTGGAACCCGGCCGGCGGTCTCGCCGAGGCGCTGACCGACCAGGACCAGATCGGCGAGGATTGGCAGCCCCGTCTCATCGATCCCGGCGATCCGGGATTCTACGGCCACACCTGGGTGGCGCGAAAGGAGCACGCCGGCATCAGGCCCGCCCAATGGGTGGATTGATCCGCCGCCGCATCCGGCAAAAAACCCCGGCCCTGGTTAATGCGAGGGGCCGGGGTTTTCTTCGTCCCGATCGACTTGAGGCTTACGGCTTGACCGTGAGCGCTTCGATTCGAATGTCGACCACCGGCGAAATGGCTCGGAGGCCGAACCTCATGCCATAGTCGCCCCGGTTGATCTGGCCGGTGGCGGTAAACCCGGCATATGTCCTGCCGTTCCGCCGGCTCGCGGCCAAACGGTTGAACGTGACATCCAGGGTGATGGGCTTGGTAACACCCAGAAGGGTCAGATTGCCCGTCATCTTGCCGGACTTGTCGCCCGTCTTGGTGATGCCGGTGCTCTCGAAGGTTATCTCGGGAAATTCCTTCGCGTTGAAGAAGTCGGGATTGCGCAGGTGCCTGTCGCGGGCGGCGAAACCCGTATTGACGCTCTCGGCCATGATCTTCGCCGTGACCTTGGATTTGGAGACGTCCGCCTGGTCGAACATCACCTCGCTGTCGAATTTCTCGAACCAGCCGTTGATCTTCGTCCAGCCGCCCCGGTCGATGGAGAAAAGGATCTGGGTGTGCGGCTTGTCGAGAACGAATTTTTCCGCGGCAACCGAGGGTGCGGAGATGACGAAGGCCGGCAAAGCGAACGCCGCCGCCGCGATAATGGTTGTGGATTTGCGCATGTGCTATCTCCCGTGATTAAACGTCGTGATCAAAATTGGATTAACTTCCGCTGCCCGGCGCGAAGGCGATTGCGACACCGATTGCCACCGGCACAATGCCGAGGGCACCTATAACCAAGGGGCCGATCGCCGGTCTATTCACAATTCCGGTATTGCGTAAGGTGAGCGGCGCCAAAAAGACCAGCGCCATCAAGGCAAGCGCAATTCGGCTGGTCTCGGTGAACAGGACGGCGGTGGTGAAGATGGCGACGTAGGCGCCGCCGGCGCCCATCAGCGCGGCGGCTCCAAAGGGAATTCGCGGCTTCGGCCAATTCCACAGCAGAAACCCGCCGGTGGCGGCGGCAAGGATGCCCAGCACCTGGGCGGTCGAGGCGGCCCCGCCCATGAACGCAATCGCCGCGGTGCCGATGGAGGCGGCAAGAACCGTGACGGCTGCGACCGGCGGGCCCTCCCGGTGGGCGTGCAGCCGGTGAAGGATGATCACACCGGCGGCAAAGACGGCCGCCAGGGTCGCCGGGTCGGCGGCGCCGAAACCGGCGAGCCGGCGCCAGCCGATCCAGCCGACGATGACCGCAGGCCACACGACAACCGCCGCGGCGCGGAACGTTTCGGCGCGGAGCGCGTCGAGCGCCAGACCGATCACGACACCGAAGAGAACGATGTAGGGGAGCTTCTGGCCCGAACTGCGGGGCGGAAAGTCGGGCCAGGACTGAACCGCCGCGAATGATACCAGGAATGCTATGGCGATCGCGCCGCCCGCGACGGCGCGCCCGGCATCGGCGCCGAGGGCAAACCGCAGGATGCCGGTTACGACGATTGCCGCGGCCAGGGGCAGGCCGACACCCCGGATCAGGGTTTGTACGATGATTTCTTCCAAGATTCCCCCGAATTCACATTGCCGCCATAGCCGTCTCGGTTTTCGCGGGCATTCATCACGCTGGCCGATGCAACAATTCGCACATACCGCGTTCGCCGTCACCCTGCTAACAACGGACCTCTTCGTCCATTCCGTCTCCGCCCATATGATGCCCGTCATCGCCTGGTCAGATTCCGGATCAGCGTCACCCGTATGAGCAGCGCCGAGGTTCCGGCGAAGGCGATGCCGGCCGCCAGCGGCACCGGGGTGCCGTCCGCCAATGCGCCGATAATCACCGCCGTAAGGGCGCCCACGCCCTGCCGGATAAACCCGAGCAGCGACGATGCCGCGCCGGCCATGTCCCGGAACGGGGTCATGGCGCCGGCGGCCGACTGCGGATTTACCGCCGAGTCGGCGAATTTATAAATCCCGTACAGCACGATGATGACGATCGGCGTGGCGCTGTCCAGCAGGGCGGCGGCCAGGAGCGCGAGCCCCGACGAGCAGGTCACGACGGTTCCGGCCAGGATCACCCGGTCGATACCGAGCCGCGTTACCATGCGCCCGCCCGCCAACGAGCCCAACATGCCCGAGGTCATGATCGCGGCGAAGCCGATGGCGAAGTAGCGCGTGCTCTCATCGTAAGTGTTGATGATGACGTCGGCGGAGGTGGCGAGGAACGAATAGAGCGCGCTGGCCGCCAGGCTGTGACACAGCATGTAGGCGAGAAACGTCCGGTCGGAGAGGATTTCGCCGAAATTGACCGCCATCTTGACCGGACGGATGGCGTCGTGATCGGGGGTCGGCAGGGTTTCCCTGAGGCCAAGCCACACGGCCAGAAAAAGGGCGCCGGACACGACGGCCATGTAGAGGAAAATGGATTCCCAGCCGAAGAGAATGAGCAGTTCGCTGCCGATCAACGGCCCGACGATGGGCATCGCGCCGACGACGGCGAACATGTAACCCATGAGCTTGCCGGCCTGTTCCCGCTCGAAGAGGTCGCGGACGATCGCAGTGGCGATCACCCGGCCCGATGCGGCGGCGACGCCGTGCAGGGTTCTGAGCAGCGCCAGCACCGTGATCGTCGTTGCGAAGGCGGACGCGATGGAGGCCGCGACATAGATGACGAGGCCGATCATCAGCATGGGCCGCCGGCCGAAGCGGTCGGCCAGCGGGCCGAAGATGACCTGGCCGACGGCGGTGCCGAGCGTGTAGAGCCCCAGGGTAATGCCGACCGTGCCGGGATCGACGGCGAGGTCCTTGGCGATCTCCGGCATGGCGGGAATGAACGCGTCGATGGCCAACGGGTTGAGCGAGCTGACGCCGCCGATCAACAGCACGAAAAGGAAGTATTTGATGCCGGTCACGTCCGGGAACGTCTGCGCAAGTTGGGGACGATACCCAGGAAGAATACCACGCTGCAAAGCGTGCCCGCTGCGGCGAGCGCGACGCCGACCGGGACGGCGTCCGTATTCGGGAATGTGTTCAGGGTAACGCTGACGGCGGACGCGAACACGGCGTTGACAAATCCCATAATCGATGAGGCGAGGCCCGCCGTCGCCGGAAACGGCTGCAGGCCGGCCGCCTGCGCTTGCGGAAGGATCAGCGCCATGCCCACAATATAAACCGCCATCGAACCCACCACGGCGGCAACCGTGTCCACGTCATTGAGGGCAAATCCCGCCATCATGGCGCCGCCGATAAGGCTGAGAACCGAGCCGAGGCCGATCAAGGGAGGAAGCCCGAACCGGGTCACCACACGGCCGCAAATGAACGTGGCGGTGGCAAAGGAAGCGCTGATCACCGAAAAGAGCAGGCCGAAGTTGCCCTCGCCGACCCCGAAGGATCCGATCAGGATCGTCGGCGATGTGGAGAGATAGGCGACGAACCCGGAGAGAGAGAGGCTGGTCATCGCGGTCTGCAAAATAAATGTCCGGTTGCGGCAGATCTCGACCGTGTTGGCCCATAGCGAGGCGGGATCGAGGGCGTGGGCGTCTCGCTGGGCGATGGTCTCGCGGAACCCGAAGACAAAGATCAAAACGACCATCAGGCCAAACCCCGCCATGACCATGAAGGAGACCGGCCAGGGTACCAGCTGGGCGAGGTGTCCGCCGACGGTCGGGAAAATGATGGCGCCGATGGCGCTCACGCCCATGATGCCGGACATGGCGCGCGCCAACTGCTCCCGCTCATAGAGATCGCGGGCGACCGAATTGGCCAGCACCCGCCCGCCCGACGTCGCTATCCCTTGAACAAACCGCCAAAGGATCAGGGCTTCGACCGAGCCGGCATTGGCGGCCGCGAAAGCCGAGATGGTGTAAAGGCCCAGGATGGCCATGATGATCGGTTTGCGGCCAAAACGGTCCGACAGCGCGCCATGAAACAGTAGGCCCGCGGCGCTCCCCAGCATGAACGCCGGCACCGATTGGGCCACCGTGTTCGGATCGCTTTGCAGACCGTCGGCGATCTTGGGAATAAACGCCACGAACATGTCCACGCCGACCGGGCCCAGCATGCTGAGAATGCCGAGAATGGCTGTCATGAAGAGAACGCTGCGGGCCGGGGACGTCATGTTCTATCCGGATTTTGCGGCCGATTTGGGCGACATGACCGCATGCGGGCGGATAAACGCAAGATAGAGCACCAGCGACGTGATGCCGACCACCGCGACCATGACGGCCATTGGCCACTGTGTGCCGTCCGCGAACGCCGATAACAGAAATGACGCCCCGGCGATCGCCAATCCCTGGACGACCCCGAAGACGGAGGAGGCGGTGCCCGCCGTGTGCGAGAAAGGCGTGAGGGCGGCGGCGACGGTTTGCGGTGATCCCAGTGCAAACGCGAACAGGAAGAAGAACATGGGGATGGTGATCCACACGGCCGAGACCACGCCGGCCGCGGAGAGACCCAGAAGGGTGGCGCCGGAGGTTGCCGCCACGATCGCCGCGGCGAGAAGCACTCTCCGAATGCCGGCGCGGACGACGACCCGGCTGGACACAAGGCTCCCGGCGACCGAGCCGGAAAACACGATCCCGACAGCCACGGCGTAAGCTCCCGGACTCTCGCCGAGGAAGGTGATGTAGACCGGCGCCGACGCGGAGACGAAGGAGATCAGGCCCATGGAAAACATGCAGTTGACGGCGAGGTTGGCCCGGAATACCGGATTTCGGAGGATCTGCGCATAGTCGCCGAGAAGCCTCCCCATCCCCCGGTAGTCCCCGCCGCCGGCCGGCGCGGTCTCCGGCAGTTTCGTAACGACCAGAATCAAGACGATCAGGGCGAGTGCCGACAAAAGATAGAAGTCCGCCCGCCAGCCGTACAGTTCCAATAGCTGGCTGCCGACGAAGGGCGAGAGAACCGAGGACATGCCGAGCGCCAGATAGACGAAACTCAGCAGCCGGGCGGCCCGCTCGGCGGTGAACATGTCCCGGATGATCGTCCGGGACAGCAGGATGAAGGCCGCGGTGGCCAGCCCCTGGATGAACCGCACCCACAGGAACCAGTCGAAATCGGGGACGAATGTGATTGCCGCGGTGGAAATGACGTAGACCATGAGGCCGCCCACCAGCAGCCGCCGGCGTCCGAACCGGTCGGACCAAGGGCCGACGAAGAACTGGCCGATCGCCAGCGCCAGCGACATCAATCCGATCGACAGCTCGACGTCGCCCTCGCCGGCGCGCAGTTCATCGACGATGGCCGGCATCGCCGGCAGCACCAGTTCGAACGCCATGGGTCCCAACACGGCGGCGCCACAGATGGCGGCCATGATGAAGACGAGATCGCGTCCCCCCGGTTGCTCTCCCGGTCGTTCCCCTGGGGTATCGGACATCACAGCCGTCCCGTGGTCGGGATGCGGTTCAGTTGATTGACGTAGTCATGGGGCAATCCCCAGTGCCGGGCGCCGCGCAGCATGTGGGCGACGTAGGTGAGGCTCGGCGGCAGCACGAACCGGGTCGGGGCGGCGAGGTAGATTTCCGCGGCCATGGGGCGGGATTCGTCCCCCTCCGCGGCGATCAGCCGGGTATCGCGGGTATAGCGGTTGCCCCGGGCGGCGTGGGGCCGGTAACCCTCCGCGGCGTCCAGCCGCTGAATGTCCCGGGTCTTCCCCAGGCGGTAGACCACGCCCCAGACCTCGGCGCCGTCGTCGGCGACCACGCCGGCCACCCCGCAGCGCCGCCGGGGCGACCGGCGGGTGAAAGCCAGCCGGTGATCGGCAAGCCGGGCAATGGTGACGAACCGGGAGGACGGACAGCGCCGGCGCATTTGATGCGGGTCCATGTTCGACCCGTTGGCGAAGTAGAGCATGGGGGATGATACCGGCTGGACGCGGAAGCGAAAGGCCGGAGAGAAGCCGCCGGCGCGACCCGTCGATGTAAAAGGGCCGCCCCTCCGGGCGGCCCTTCGCGGTTGACGATGCGGTTCGCCTCAGGCGGAGTAGTACATGGCGAACTCGACCGGATGAGGCGTGTGCTCCATGGCGTGGACTTCTTCGGTCCGGAGATCAATGTAGCCGTCGATCTGGTCGTCGGAGAACACGTCGCCGGCCTTGAGGAAGTCCCGGTCGGCGTCGAGGTTCTCGAGCGCTTCGCGCAACGAACCGCAAACCGTCGGCACGCCTTCGAGCTCCTCGGGCGGCAGGTCGTAGAGGTCCTTGTCCATGGCGTCGCCCGGATCCATCTTGTTCTGGATGCCGTCCAGGCCGGCCATGAGCATCGCCGCGAATGCGAGATAAGCGTTGGCCTGCGCATCCGGGAAGCGGACTTCCACCCGCTTGCCGCCGGGGCTGGTGGAGAACGGAATCCGGCAGGACGCCGAACGGTTGCGGGCCGAGTAGGCCAGCAGCACCGGCGCCTCGAAACCCGGGATCAGCCGCTTGTAGCTGTTGGTGGTCGGGTTCGAAAACGCGTTGATCGCCTTGGCGTGCTTGATGATGCCGCCGATGTAATGCAGCGCCGCCTCCGAGAGATCGGCATAGCCGGACCCGGCGAAGATCGGCTTGCCGTCGTTCCACACGGACTGGTGGGTGTGCATGCCCGACCCGTTGTCGTCGATGACCGGCTTCGGCATGAAGGTCGCGGTCTTGCCGTAGGCGTGGCTGACCATCTGCACGACATATTTGTACATTTGCAGGTTGTCGGCGCAGCGGACCAGGGTATCGAACTTGATGCCGAGCTCGTTCTGCGACGGCGCCACCTCGTGGTGATGCTTCTCCATGGTCACGCCCATGTCCTGCAGGGTGGTCACCATCTCGGAACGCAGGTCCGACATGCTGTCCACGGGCGGGACGGGGAAGTAGCCGCCCTTGACCGGGGGGCGGTGGCCGGTGTTGCCGTCGGCGAATTCGGTGCCCGAGTTGTAGGGGCCTTCCTCATGGTCGATGGAATAGAAGGTGTTGTTCATCGAGACGTCGAAACGAACGTCGTCAAAGACGAAGAACTCCGGCTCCGGGCCGAAATAGGCGGTGTCGCCGATGCCGGTGCTGCCGAGATACGCCTCGGCGCGTTTGGCGACCGAGCGGGGATCGCGCGAATAGGGCTGGCCGGTAAGCGGATCATGAACGTCGCAGAACATGATCAGCGTCGGCTGCGCGGCGAACGGATCCATCACCGCGGTGCCCGGGTCGGGGATCAGCGCCATGTCGGATTCATTGATCGCCTTCCAGCCGGCGATGGAGGAGCCGTCGAAGAAGATGCCGTCGGTGTAGGCGCCGTCGTCGATGGTCTCGGGAAGCTGGGTCAGATGCTGCCACTTGCCTCGCGGGTCGGTGAAGCGAAGATCGATGTGTCTGACATCATGGTCTTTGACGACCTTCGCCACGTCGTCCGGGGTTTTGCAGTTGAGACTCATTTCTTAGTTCCTTTCGTTAAGTCGTCCAGTACTGGGTATTCGTGTCCATGATCCGGGGGGAATCGCGAGCTAGATGGCTTCCGCACCGCGCTCGCCGGTCCGGATTCGAATGGCTTCGTCGATGGAAGAGATGAAGATCTTGCCGTCGCCGATCCGGCCCGTGTAGGCGGCCTTCTGTATGGCTTCGACAGCGGTTTCCAACTGGCCGTCATCGACCACCAGTTCGATTTTCACCTTGGGCAGGAAATCAACCACGTATTCCGCCCCTCGATAGAGTTCCGTATGGCCTTTTTGCCGGCCGAAGCCCTTGGCCTCGACCACGGTGATTCCGTGCAAGCCGATGTCCTGGAGCGCCTCCTTGATCTCATCGAGCTTGAAGGGTTTGATTATGGCTTCGATCTTTTTCATTCAGGCATGCCTTCAGGTTTGTCCTCCGCGCGGCCGGGCCCCCACGCCGTGGCGGGCTTCCCGCGGCGGTGCTCACTTAGCACCTCCCGTGCCAACCGGCCGGCCGGTGGGGGTGTCGCCTTAACATATTGAACATAATGAATAAAATGACTTGCGCCGGACGGGAATTTCGGACCGTGTCCGGCGGATTGACTAATAATGAGGCAACTGCTCAGAAAGGTGGCGGAAGCCTCGGCGCCCATCAAGGCCCTGACCTGCCCGAACGGGTGTGCTAGAGGTGGTGAAGCTGTAGGGAAGGGAAGAAATTGAAACCCACCAACTCGATCCTCGGCGGTTACGGGACGACCATCTTCACAATCATGTCGGCGCTGGCCGTCGAGCATGAGGCGATCAACCTGGGCCAGGGGTTTCCGGACACGGATGGTCCGGAAGACATCTTGCGCGCGGCGGCGGACGCGTCGGTCAACGGGCCGAACCAGTACCCGCCGATGATGGGCATCCCGGAGCTTCGCCAGGCGGTCGCCGCCCACAACAAGCGGTTCTACGGCCTCGATATGGACTGGCGGACCGAGACCATGGTCACCTCCGGCGCCACCGAGGCGCTGGCGGCCTGCCTGTTCGGCGTGATCGAGCCGGGCGACGAGGCGGTGCTCATCGAGCCGCTGTATGACAGCTATCTGCCGATCCTGCAGCGGGCCGGCGGCGTCGCCAGGCTCGTCCGCATCGAGCCGCCGGACTGGGAACTGCCGCGGGACGCCCTGGAGGCCGCATTTTCCGACAGAACCAAGCTGATCATGATCAATTCGCCCATGAACCCGTCCTCCAAGGTGTTCAGCCGGGACGAACTGGCATTCATCGCCGGGCTGCTGGAAAAACACGATGCCTATGCGATTTGCGACGAGGTCTACGAACATTTGATTTTCGATGGTCTGCCCCATGTGCCGCTGATGACCCTGCCGGGAATGCGGGAGCGCTGCCTGCGCATAGGATCGGCGGGGAAGACCTTCTCCCTCACCGGCTGGAAGGTCGGCTACGTCTCGGGCCCGCCGGACCTCATCGGCGCGGCCGCTAAGGCGCACCAGTTCCTCACCTTCACCACGCCGCCCAATCTCCAGCGGGCCGTGGCGCAGGGACTCAACAAGGACACGGACTATTTCACCGGCCTCGGCGCGGAGATGGAGGGCAAGCGGGACCGGCTGGCCGAGGGGCTGGCGCGGGTCGGTTTCGATGTCATGGATGCCCAAGGCACCTATTTCATCACCACCGATTTTCGGCCGTTGGGGTTCAATGGCGACGACGTGGCGTTCTGCAAACACATCACCACCGAGGCCAAGGTCGCCGCGGTGCCGGTAAGCGCCTTCTATCAGGAGGCGGACGTGGACCATTTCGCCCGGTTCTGCTTCTGCAAACAGGATGCGATCCTGGACGAAGCCCTCGCGCGATTGGCGGCACATTTCGGCGCCTGAATTTACCCGCTTTGTCAATTGAGAAAATTTAAATATCTATCTGATAAATATCAAAAATATGATGAGTTTACTTTAGCGGACGCACAATCCGGCGTGCGCGAACAATCGGTGTACATCAAGCCGCGGCAAATTCTACTAGTAGAAAAAGTCATGATGTGGCCGCGCCGGGCCGATCCAAATATCGGCGCTGCTGGACGCCGGCGTCTGACCGGAAAATACGAATCCTTTGAAGGCCGTTCCGGGCCGTAATCGGCTCCGATCGAGACCGTTCGTCCGGTCTCCGGCGGCGCCCTTCAGAGTAGGTGAAACCGGGTGCCAGCGCCCGCCCGCAGGACCCCTCAAGCCCGCTTGACGGGTCACCACCAGAGGTCTACACAGTCGCCACCACGGCGAATGTAGCTCAACTGGTCAGAGCACCGGCTTGTGGTGCCGGGGGTTGTGGGTTCGAGTCCCATCATTCGCCCCATTCGCCTACCACGGCGTCGTCCGCCATACGGCCAAGGAAACCAAGCCACTATGACCAATCCGGTTTTTTCCTATGGATCGGACCGCGACTCGTATAGTTCTTGGACATCGGCGGTGATGCCTGGGGCCGCCTCGAACGCCGGAGTGCGCGCCTAATGTCCCCCGACCAGACGGTCACCGCCCTGCAAGATTCCCGATCCGCCCCCGCGCCCGACCTGTTCCAGATGGCCAATGCAATCCGCTTTCTCTCGGCCGACGCCGTCGAGAGGGCCAATTCCGGGCATCCGGGGATGCCCATGGGCATGGCCGACGCGGCGACGGTGCTGTTTACCCGGTTCCTGAAGTTCGATCCCTCGGCGCCGAACTGGGCCGACCGGGACCGCTTCGTGCTGTCGGCGGGGCACGGCTCCATGCTGCTCTATTCGCTCCTCTACCTGACCGGGTACGAGGACATGACCATCGACGAGATCAGGAACTTCCGTCAGCTCGGATCGAAAACCGCGGGCCACCCGGAATACGGCCACGCCGCCGGGATCGAGGTCACCACCGGTCCCCTGGGGCAGGGGCTGGCCATGGCGGTGGGGCTGGCCCTCGCCGAACGCCTGCGCAACGCCCGCTATGGGGATGGGCTGGTCGACCACTACACCTATGTGATCGCCGGCGACGGCTGCCTGATGGAAGGGATCAGCCACGAGGCGATCTCCTTCGCCGGCCATCTGGGCCTCGGCAAGCTCATCGTCCTGTTCGACGACAATGCGGTCTCCATCGACGGCGGGACCGGCCTCGCGGTTTCCGACGATCAGGCCGCCCGGTTCGCGTCCAGCGGCTGGGACGTGCAGGCCGTCGACGGCCATGATCACGGGGCGGTCGCGGCGGCCATCGAGGCGGCCAGGAAGACCGATGCGCCGTCCATGATCGCCTGCAAGACCACCATCGGCTTCGGCGCGCCGACCAAGGCGGGGACCGCCGCCACTCACGGCGCGCCCCTGGGTGACGACGAAATCGCCGGCGCCCGCGAGGCGCTTGGCTGGAGCGCGGAGCCGTTCGAGGTGCCCGAGGACATCCTCGCCGCATGGCGCGCGTTCGGCTCCCGGGGAGCCGCCGACCATAACGCCTGGGCCGGCCGGCTGGCCGCCGCGGACGCCGAAACCAGGGCGAACTTCGAGCGGCGGTCACGCGGCGACCTGCCGGCGGGTTGGGAAGAAGCGCTCAACGCCCACAAGAGGGCGGTCAGCGAGGAAGCGCCGGGATGGGCGACCCGCAAGGCCTCCGGCGAAGCGCTCGGCGCTCTCCTCGACAGGATCCCGCTGTTGGTCGGCGGATCGGCGGACCTCACCGGCTCGGTCAACACCAAGACCGGGTCGTCCAGAGTGATCTCGGCGGACGATTATTCCGGCAACTACATTCACTACGGCGTGCGGGAATTCGGCATGGCCGCGATCATGAACGGGCTCGCCCTGCACGGCGGGATCGTGCCCTACGGCGGGACGTTCCTGGTGTTCGCCGATTATATGCGGCCGGCGCTCCGGCTTTCGGCCCTCATGGGGCAGCGGGTGATTTACGTTCTGACCCACGATTCCATCGGCCTCGGCGAGGATGGGCCGACCCATCAGCCGGTCGAGACGCTGGCCTCGCTCCGGGCCATCCCGAATCTCAATGTCTTCCGGCCGGCGGACGGGGTGGAAACCGCCGAATGCTGGGCACTGGCGTTGCAGGCGGCGTCGAGCCCCTCGGTCCTCTCGCTGACCCGGCAGGGGGTGCCGACTGTCCGCACCGGGCATACGGACGAGAACCTGTCGGCCCGCGGCGGTTATGTGCTGTTGGAGGCGGACGGAGAGCGCGCGGTGACGATCCTCGCCACCGGCTCCGAGGTCGGCCTCGCGCTGGCCGCCCGCGAGACGTTGCAGGCCGACGGTCATCCGACGGCGGTGGTGTCCATGCCGTGCGCCGGCCTGTTCGACCGGCAGGACGCCGGCTACCGGGCCGAAGTGCTGGGAGACGGCGCGCGGGTAGCGGTGGAGGCGGCGGTGTCCCTCGGCTGGGAAAAGTACCTCGGGCCGGCCGGAAGGTTCGTCGGCATGTCCGGCTTTGGCGCATCGGCGCCGGCGGGGGATTTGTACAATCACTTCGGCATAACGGCCGAAGCCGTGGTGGCGGCGGCCAAGGAGCAGCTATAGGCGTTGCCGCTTGCGGATGCGGATCAGGAAACGGAGGAATTCATGGATCTAGGTCAACTTTCTTCAATCGCGGAAGCCATGGTCTCGGACAGCCGGGGCCTGCTGGCGGCGGACGAAAGCACTTCGACCATCAAAAAGCGGTTCGACGGCATAAATGTGGTCTCGACCGAAGACGCCCGCCGCGACTACCGGGAGATGCTGTTCCGCACGGCCGGGCTGGGCGAGTTCATCAGCGGTGTCATCCTGTATGACGAGACGATCCGTCAGTCGGCGGCCGACGGCACGCCGCTGGTCACGATTCTGGAGAGCCAGAATATTCTGCCCGGCATCAAGGTCGATACGGGCGCCAAGCCGCTCGCCGGGTCGGACGGCGAGACGGTCACCGAGGGCCTGGACGGGCTTGCGGATCGCGTCGCCGAATACGCGGAACTCGGCGCCAAGTTCGCCAAGTGGCGGGCAGTGATCAAGATCGGCGACGGCATCCCGAGCGCGGCCGCCATCCACGTCAATGCGCACGCGCTGGCCCGCTATGCCAGGATCTGCCAGGAAGGCGGCCTGGTGCCGATCGTCGAGCCCGAAGTCCTGATGGATGGGGACCACACCATCGAAGACTGCGCCGAGGTGACCGAGGAAACGTTGAACGCGGTCTATTCCGAACTGTTCGCCCAAGGCGTCATGCTCGAAGGCACCATCCTCAAGCCCAACATGGTGATTTCGGGCAAGGATTGTCCGGAACAGGCCGGGGCCGAGGATGTCGCCTCATTGACCGTGGCGGTGCTGAAGCGCACCGTGCCGTCGGCGGTGCCGGGCATCATGTTCCTTTCGGGCGGACAAAGCGAAATTCAGGCGACCGAACACCTCAACGCCATGAATGCCGGCCATTCGCCGTTGCCGTGGAAGCTCAGCTACTCCTATGGCCGGGCGCTGCAGGAAGGCGCCCTCGAGGCGTGGGGCGGCGATACGGCGAACAACGAGGCGGCCCAGGCCCGGTTGCTGGAGCGCGCCCGCCTCAATAGCGCGGCCTGTTCGGCGTCATACATGGGGGAGGCCGCTTAGGCGAAGCGATTTGCAGCCCTGGGGACCGGTATGGCAGACCTGAAGATAGCTCCTTCGATCCTTTCCGCGGATTTCGCGCGTCTGGGCGAGGAGATCGCGGCCATCGACAAAGCTGGGTGCGACTACATTCATATCGACGTGATGGACGGGCATTTCGTTCCCAACCTGACCATGGGACCGCCGGTCATCAAGGCGCTTCGCGGCTGTTCCGATAAACCGTTCGACGTCCACTTGATGATCGAGCCGGCGGCGCCCTATCTCGCCGATTACGCCGACGCCGGCGCCGACATCATCACGGTGCACGCCGAAGCCGACATCCACCTGCACCGCAATCTTCAAGTGATCCGCGGATTGGGAAAGAAGGCGGGCGTGTCGATCAATCCGTCGACACCCGCGGCCGCGGTCGAGCCCGTTCTGGACGATGTCGACCTGATTTTGGTGATGTCGGTCAATCCGGGGTTCGGCGGTCAGTCCTATATTTCCTCGGTGACGCCGAAGATCGCCGAAATAAAGGCGATGATCGGGGACCGTCCGATCGAGCTCGAGGTCGATGGCGGCGTCAAACCGGACAATGTCGCCGAAGTGGCGGCGGCGGGCGCGAACGTCGTGGTGGCGGGCAGCGCGGTGTTTCAAGGCAAAGATTACGCGGCGACCATCGGGGCGCTGCGGGATGCCGCCGGAAGCTGAGGGGGAGACCGGCATGAACGACGCGAGTGCGGGCGAGACAGCCGATGAGGCCGTGAAATCACCGACGCTCGCGAACAAGGCCGGGAACCTGCTCTACGAATTTTTTGTCCATTACATCTGGGAGAAGCGCTGGTTCTTCATCGCGATGCTGGTCGGCGCCGCGATCATTCTGTTCGTGCCGGAGCCGGAAGGGCTCTCGCGGAAGGGGCTGATCGTTCTCGCCATGTCGGTGGTCGCGATCATTCTGTTTATTACGGAACCGATTCCGCTGCCGTCGGTGGCGCTGCTGATCATCCTCGGCGAAGTGTTTCTGCTGGGCGAGGACTCGGCCACCGTTGCGCGGTCTCTCTGGAACGACTCCGTGCTGTTCATTCTCGGCTCGCTCATGCTGGCTGTCGCGGTGGTGAAGCAGAAGCTCGACAAACGGATCGCCTGGCTGATTGTCCGGATGACCGGCACCAAGACCACCAGGATATGTTTCGGTATTTCCGCCGTCTCCGGCGTATTGGCGTCGTTTATCGGTGAGCACACGGTGGCGGCAATGATGCTGCCCGTGGGGATCACGCTGGTGACGCTGACCTCCGATGATCCCAAGAAAGTCCGGAATCTGGCCGCAGTGCTCTTGTTTTCCATCGCGTACGGCGCATCCGTGGCCGGCATCGGGACGCCGTCGGGCGGCGCCCGGAACGCAATCATGATCGGCTATTGGCGGGAATTCTTCTACGACCCGGCCAACCCCGAAACCCAACGCTACCTGATCGACTACCTGCGCTGGATGACGTTTGCGTACCCCATGTTCCTCATTCAGCTTCCCTTCGTGACGCTGATTTTGTTCCTGACCTTCAAGCCCGAATATCGGGATCTGTCCCGCGCGGTGGTGCGGCTCAGGAGCCTGGTCGAGGCCGAGGGGCCGATGAAATCGGCGGATTGGGTCTCGATTTTTCTGTTTTTCCTGGTCTTGCTGGGGTGGATTTTCGTCTCCGACAAGGTGGGCATGGGGACCGTCGCCATCGTCGGCGCGACCCTGTTCCTGGTAGCCGGTCTGGTCAGATGGGAAGACATCAATTCGGGCGTCAACTGGGGGGTGGTGCTGCTTTACGGCGCGGCGATCTCCCTCGGGATCGAGATGAAGGATACCGGCGCGGCGAAATGGGTCGCCGAATCGTTCCTCGGATTCCTGGCGCCGTTCGGCGCGGATCAGGGGCTTGGGCTCTGGGGGGCGGTATCCGTGCTGACGACGTTCGTGACCAACACCATGTCCAACGGCGCGGCGGTCGCGGTCCTCGGCCCCATCGTTCTCAACCTCGCGGATGTCGCGGGCGAGAGCCCGATCATCATCGGCTTTATCACGGCCGTGTCGTCCGCCTTCGCCTATTTGACCGTCGTCGGCACGCCGGCCTGCACGATCGTTTACGCCTCCGGCTATTTGAAGACCACCGATTTTCTTGCGGTGGGATCGAAGATGGCGATAACCTCCATCATAATAATGATGATCGCGGCGGCGATTTACTGGCCGCTGCTGGGCGTATAGGGGAGAAGTCGGCATGGCCGACGTGGTGGAAGAACTTACTCCCGAGCAAATTCTCGAGGAGCGCAGGAAACGGTTCAGGGTTCTTGCGTGCGTGGACGGCTCGGACGAGAGCTACCGCGGTCTGCGTTACGCCGCGGATGTCGGCCACGCCGAAGATGCCGATGTCATTCTGCTTTACGTGCGCCCCGTCGATCAGGGCATGCGGACCGGCGGCCTTCAAGTCAGGGTGGCCCGCGAGAACATGCTCAACTGGGGTTTGGAACTGCCGGGCATTCAGTATCTGAAGAAGGGGCGGGACCAGCTCATCGAACTGGGTGAAATGGCGTCCACCTGGGGGGAAAAATTCACCCATACGGATGTCGACGGCGATCCGCTCGGCGACAACAAGATCGAATATCGCAGCGAGACCGGCAAATCCATCGTGCTCAAACTGAAAGTCGCGCCGTCGGTTGCCGCCGGGATATTGGACCAATACGAGCTCGGTCCCTACAACCTGATAATCCTCGGCGCGTCCGGCAAGGCGGGCGGGATCGCCAAGGCCTTATGGGATCCGGCAATCGCCGAAAAGGTCGCGATGCACGCGCCTTGCTCGGTGCTTGCCGCCAGGGACCTGCGCCGCGGCCACGGCCACCTGATATGCACCGACGGCTCCGAGGAGGCCCTGGCGATGGCGCGAAAATCGGCCCGGTTGGTTCACCGGACGGAACTCAAGAACATTTCCGTCATGTCGGTGGCCCTCGACGAGGAAAACCGGGCCGAGGCGCAGCGGTATGTCGACGAGGCCGTGGCGGTCATCGAGGAAGAGGACCTCCAGATCCGCAACGCATTCGTGCGCGTCGGCAATCCCGTCGAGCAGATCATCGAGGCCGGCGAGGACTACTCCCTTATTCTGGTGGGCGAGTCGGGCAGGACGGGCCTCAAGCGGTTCTTCATGGGGAGCGTGGCCTTCAAGGTCCTGGAATACGCCAACAAGTCGGTGATGGTGGTCCGCTAGGCTCCGGCCTCGATTAGGGGATTCCGGTTTTGTCCCCCCCTTTCCTAGCCCTTCCCCTCGAAAGGGGGGAGGGAATAGGGGATTGGATCACCTCCCCCCTGGAGGGGAGGTCGAGACGGCCGGCAATAGCCGGGCGTCGAGGGTGGGGGGAGATATGGAAATTTCCCCTCTGAATTGGGCTCAAGCCGGCTGGTTCAGCATTCCCTCGACATGACACGAGAGCTGCATGTTCTCGGCCGTATTGGCGATGGTTGCCAGGCAGGCCGCCGCGCGGGCGCCCGGGATCCAGACTGAAAAGCGGACATTGTAATTGCCGTCCGGGGTCTTCTCGGACGATAGCCGGACGACGTTTGCATCGAATTCCACGAACGCTTCGGAGAGCCGGGCGATCAGCCCGGGCCGGTCGCCGCCGCTGACGGTCACCCGGTGGGTAATCCGGCCGGTTTCCCCATGGAGCGGCTCGAGGGTGAAGGGCGCAATGCTCAGCTTTCCGTTCGCGACATCCGGCACCCGTTCGAGGGCGGCCGCGAGGTCGTCCCCGGTGAGCGAATCCGGAATTTCGCAAACCGCGGTGAACTCGGCGCCGGTGCCCAACACGGCGAAATTGGCGTCACCGAGATTGGCGCCGAGATCGAACAGCGTTCCGGTCAGATCGGCGACAAGGCCGGTCCGGTCGGGACAGAATACGGAAACCAAGACGTTATGGCTCACAGGCGCGCCCTCGTTCGAGGTTTACCTCGCCGACAACGTGCAGCGGATATGCTCCCGCTGTCAAACCGGGTGCCCGGCGGGTAACGTCAAGAGTTATGTGTCAGGGAGACTGGGGTACTGATTCCCTGAGACTTGTTTTCGTGAATGAAGACCGCGAAGAGGATGCGGTCCATTGAGGTTTTATCCTGGAAGGTTCCCATGGGCCGGGTTCGTCTGCGAACCTCGCGGAACCTCCGTTCGATGGCATTGGTGGTCCTGACCTGCTTTCGCTCGGCGAGGTCCTTGTAGCGGAAGCAGGTGAGCAGGTCGTCGAGGTCGTTGCGCAGGCAGGCGACGGCCTTGGGGTAGGTATCTTCCCAGGC
The DNA here is from genome assembly GCA_965221855.1 of Rhodospirillales bacterium. GTDB lineage: Bacteria > Pseudomonadota > Alphaproteobacteria > Rhodospirillales > UBA2165 > JAJDXO01. The sequence goes on from CBDCSV010000002.1 coordinate 211,307, forward strand.
GTCGGCGAAGCGGCGGGCGGCGGTCTCGGCCTTGCGGCGGTTGGGGGCATTCATGACGGCGTGGACGTCGGCCTTGACGGCCTGCTGGTCGGCTACGCGGACCTTGTTGAGGATGTTCCTGATTTTGTGCGCCCAGCACCTCTGAACGGGGATGCCGTGATAGACGATCGGCAAGGCGGCGAGCAGGCCTTGGCCGCCATCAACGCAGATCATCTCAAGGCCCTCGCCGGTGAGGCCGCGGCGGTGCAACGCGGTGAGGAAGCGCTCCCACTCCGCGGCGCTCTCGCTGGCGGCGAGTTGGAAGTCGATAATCTCCTTCTTGCCGTCGTGCCGTATGCCCAGCGCCACCAGGACCGGCCTCCTGAGCGCGCCGGCGCCGGTCTTGCAGGCCAGCACCACGCCGTCGAGCATCAGCGCCTTGTAGGCGTTCTTCAGCGGCCGGCGGTGGAATGCGGCGACCGACAGATCGAGGGTCTTGGCGACCCGGCTCACCGTCGCGGCCGAGACCGGACGCCCGAGCAGGGCAAGCAGGACCTCGCCGACCTTGCGGGTCGAGAGCCCCAGCACGAAGCCGGCCAGGATGGCGCGGTCGATCTCTGGAGCGCGCCTTGCGTAGCTCTTCAGAACCTCGGTCGGGCAGAAGTGCCGGGTGCGCGGCACGTTGAGCTCGATGTCGCCGAGCTCGCTGAGCAGGCGGCGCCGGTAGGTGCCGTTGCGCCGGTCGCGCATAGCGCTGCCATCGAGGCCGTCGAGCCAGCGATCCACCGCCTCGGCCATCCGGCCCTCGATGATCTCGGCCAGCGCCTGGCGGCCAAGCGGGCGATAACCCTCGCCCCAGTCCAATCCGCCTGCTTGCATCTCCTTCACCACCTCAAAGGCTTGTGGTAGGTTCTCAATCGTTACAGCTTGCTGTGGCATCGGGGTGCTCCTTCTTGCGGTTGTCGTAAACCACAGGGAGTACCCCATTCCCAACTGACACATAAATTTTTACGTCACCGCCCGGCGCGTGAGGGGGAGATGGGACGCGAACTACCCCCGTCGAGGATGGAGCGCGATTCCCTGATAATTCGCTCGGTCTCGGACCACAGGGCCAGGCTTGCCAGATCCTTGAGCCTGAACCAGCCCACATCGGCGGCATCCGATCCGGCAATCGCGGCGTCCGTCTCCGCGACCGCACAGTAGTCGATCAAGGTCATGTGGAAATTCACCCGGCCGTCGGGGTCGCGGTTGATGGAATCGACGGCATCGACGAGACCGACGATTTCGACCCGTAAACCGGTTTCCTCCCGAACTTCGCGAATTGCGGCCTCTTCCAGCGTTTCGCCGAGTTCCTGGCCGCCGCCCGGGATACTCCATTGTCCCCGGCGCGGCGGTTTTCCCCGCTTGATCAGCAGAAAACGGTCGCCGTGCCAGACGACGACCCCGACACCGACAAACGGCTTGTCCGGGTAGTGACGGCCGGCGGTCGTGGATCGGTTCATATTCGGATACTCCAGTAAACCGGAGGCTTCGGTTTTCCGGTGTCGCTTAATTGCCTGAATTTCGGGTATGCTTGTAGCAGAATCGCGTATCCTGACGTGTGCTAAATTTGTTGCTCGGATTGCCGCCGGAGAGCCGGCGGGTATTTGGGGCCGGGCGGCGTGGGGCCATTGCTTTCCGCTTTAGGCCGGATAAATAACGGATAACGCTCCCGCTCGCCCCCAGTGAGACACCGCATCTTGGTGAGGCAGCCAATGGCGAAGAAGCCACGCGACAAGGCCAGAAGGAAGTTAGTGCGAGCCCGCGCGCGACGTCGGTTCGGCACCGGATTTGGCGCGCGGATCAGAGGTTACTTCCTGGCCGGTGTCCTGGTGACGGCGCCGATCGCCATTACCGGCTGGGTGGCCTGGGCGTTTGTCAACCTCGTCGATGAGACCGTTACGCCTCTGATCCCGGCGCAGTACAATCCCGAGACCTACCTGCCGTTTTCCATCCCCGGATTGGGCCTCCTGGTCCTGCTGATCGGCTTGACCCTGATCGGTTCGTTGACTGCCGGATTGCTGGGCCGCTACCTGGTCCGGACGGGCGAAGGGTTGCTCAACCGGATGCCGGTCATCCGGAGCGTCTACAACGCGACCAAGCAAATCTTCGAAACCGTGCTCGCCCAGCAGTCCCAGGCGTTCCGCGAAGCGGTGCTCGTCGAATATCCCCGCCGCGGTATCTGGGCGATCGGATTCATCACCGGGACCACCAAGGAAGAGGTCCAGAACCTGACGGCGGAGGAGACGGTGAACATCTTTCTGCCGACCACCCCGAACCCGACATCCGGGTTCCTGCTCTTCGTCCCCAGGAAAGACGTGGTGCACTTGGATATGGCGGTCGAGGACGCGATCAAGATGGTGATTTCCGGCGGCATCGTCACGCCACCGGATCAGCGGCCCGAAGCGGTGAAGCGCCAGCCGCGGGTCTCGTCCGCCACCTATGAGGATCTGGACGTGCTGCGGGAAAAGGAAAAAACCCCGGTTCTGTTGCCCAAAGGGCACGAGCCTAGCCCGAGCGAATAAACCGCACCGCCGCATCCCGCTCGAACAGATACAGCAGCGTTCGCAAGGCCTCGCCCCGCTCGTCCCGCAGGCCGGGATTGCGGTTGAGAATCAGCTGCGCGTCGTCCCGGGCGGCGGCGAGCAGGTCGCCGTGAACCGCCAGATCGGCGATGCGGAATTCCGGCAGGCCGCTTTGCCGGGTGCCCAGGAGTTCGCCGGCGCCTCTGAGCCGCAGGTCCTCCTCGGCGATCCGGAAGCCGTCTTCGGTTTCACGCAGGATCTTGAGCCGCGACCGGGCGGTCTCGGTCAGCCCGCCGCCGTAGAGCAGCAGGCAGGTGGACGGCTTGTCGCCCCGGCCGATGCGGCCGCGAAGCTGATGCAGTTGGGCCAACCCGAAGCGTTCGGCGTGCTCGACCACCATGATGGTGGCTTCGGGGATGTCCACGCCCACCTCGATGACGGTGGTCGCCACCAGGATGCGGGCGCTTCCCCCGGCGAAAGCGGCCATCACCTTGTCCTTCTCCGCGCCCTTCATCCGGCCGTGGACCAGCATCACCCGGTCCCCGAACTGCCGGCGCAACTGCTCGGCGCGGTCCTCCGCCGCGGACAGATCAACCTTCTCCGATTCCTCGACCAGCGGGCAGACCCAATAGATCCGCGCGTCCGTTTCGAGCGCCCGCCGGATGGCGGCGGTTACCTCGGACAACCGCGAAAGCGGGATGGTCCGGGTGTCGATGGGCCGGCGCCCGGCCGGCTTTTCCGTGAGCTTCGAGACCTCCATGTCGCCGTATGCGGTGAGCATCAGGGTCCGGGGAATAGGCGTCGCCGTCATCACCAGAATATCGACGGCGGCTCCCTTTTCGGCCAGCAGCAGCCGCTGGTGAACCCCGAAGCGATGCTGTTCGTCGATGACCGCCATGCTCAGATTGCCGAATTCCACCCCCGTCTGGATCAGGGCATGGGTGCCCACCGCGATCGAGGTCGTCCCGTCGGCCAGCCGCGCCAGGATGCCGTCCCGGTTTTTGCCTTTTTCCCGTCCGGTCAGGATTTCCGTCCGGATGCCCGCGGCTTCGGCCAAGGGCTGGATGGTCGCCAGGTGCTGTCGGGCCAGTATTTCCGTCGGCGCGAGTATCACCGCCTGGCCGCCATCCTCGACCGCCGCCAGCATGGACAGCAGCGCGACCACCGTCTTGCCGGAGCCCACATCGCCCTGCAGCAGCCGATGCATTCGGGCGTCCGACGCCATATCCGCCGTGATCTCGTCGAGCGCCCGGGATTGGGAGTCGGTCAGCCGCCAGGGGAGGGCGGCCAGGACCTTGTTCCGGAGCGCGCCCGTGCCGGTCGTCGAACGTCCCCGCACGCGCCGCATATGCGCCCGCACCAGAGCCAGCGCCAGCTGGTTGGCGAGCAGTTCGTCGTAGGCGAGCCGGGAGCGCGCCGGCGTTTCCGGCGACAGGTCATCCTCGGTTTCGGGGTTGTGCAGGGATTCCAGCGCCTCCCGCCAGGCCGGCCAGGAATGTTTCTTCCGGAATGCCGGATCGAGCCATTCGGGGAGGTCGGGCGCCAGCGGGAGGGCGCCGCCGATCGCCTTGGACAGCACTTTCAGGGACAGGCCCTGGGTCAGCGGATAGACCGGCTCGACCGCCTGGAGCTTGTCGCGCTCCGCCACGGTGCCCACGTGATCCGGGTGGGCCATCTGGATTTCATCGTTGAACCTCTCGACCTTGCCGCTGACCACCCGCGTCTCGCCCTCGGGCAAAATCTGGTTCAGGTAATCGGCGCGGGCGTGAAAGAAGACCAGCGACATGCGGCCCGTCTCGTCCTCGCAGGCGACCTTGTAGGGCAGGCGCCGGTTGGGCGGCGGGTGATGGGACAGCACGTCCACCGTGATCGTCGCGATAACGCCGGACGGCGCATCGGCGATCCTCGGCGCGAACCGGCGGTCGATCAGGCCGCTCGGCAGGTGCCAGAGCAGATCGGCGATGTGAGGGCCGGCAATCCCCTCGATCAGCTTGGCGATCCTCGGCCCGACCCCTTTCAAGGAGGTGACGGGGGCAAAGATGGGAAACAGGATGTCGGGTCTCATGAACCTGTGCCGGGGCTGACAGGAGCCCCTGGACGATTTATATCCTGGGCCCGAGAGCGAGTATAGGCTGGCGGCCCGCGAAATGGATGCAATTCGGAAACGGCTGATGTACCGGGCCACTCACCGTGGAACCAAGGAAGCCGACCGGCTGGTGGGCGGCTTTGCCGGGGAATACCTGGCCGGACTGAGCGAGGACGAGCTGACGGCGTTCGAACGTGTTCTCGACGAATCCGACGTCGACCTGATGAACTGGCTCACCGGGAAGGAAGACATCCCGGCGGACCGGCAGAGCGGCATCATGGACCGCCTGTTGAGTTATACCCGATCGCTCTGATGCTGCTCGATCGGATCGACATACCGGACAGCCCCGGCCGCACCCTTTTGTCGGGCGCGCCGGAAGGATTCGATGCGTGCGTGCTGGCGTCGATGGCCCGAGACGGGCCGGGGGTGCTGTTCATCGCCCGCGACGACCGGCGCATGGCGACGGTGATCGATTCGCTGCGGTTTTTCGCGCCCGGGACGGAGATCATCTCGTTTCCCGCCTGGGACTGTCTTCCCTATGACCGGGTTTCGCCCCGCCAGGACATCCTTGCGGCGCGCGTCAATGCGCTCACCAAACTGTCCGGCGGCGCTGCGGCCGGCCCCCGGGTGGTGGTCACGACCATCGCGGCGGTCCTGCAGCGGGTGCCCGCGCCGGAAATGTTCAGGGGCTCCTCCCTGACCGTGAGACCGGGCTCGGATGCCGGCCGGGCCGCCATCCTCGACTTCCTTGCCGCCAACGGCTTCGGCCGGGCCGAAGTGGTCATGGAGCCCGGCGAGTACGCGGTCCGCGGCGGCATCGTCGATCTGTTTCCGCCCGGGGCGGCAGCGCCCCTTCGGCTCGATTTCTTCGATGAGGAGCTGGAGAGCATCCGGACGTTCGAGCCCTTCAGTCAGCGGACCGTCGAGAAGGTGGGCGCGTTCGAGGTAAAGCCGGTCAGCGAGCTTCCCTTGACCGGGGACAGCGTGGTGGCGTTCCGGACCGGCTACCGGGAGCTGTTCGGCGCGCCGGCCAAGAACGATCATCTCTACGAATCGATTTCCGCCGGCCGCCGGCAGGCGGGAATGGAGCATTGGCTGCCCCTGTTCGTCGGCCAACTCACCAGCTTCATGGCCTACGCTCCGGACATTCCGGTGATCCTCGATCACCAGAGCGGCGAGGCGGCGGAAGCCCGGTGGGAGCTGATTTCCGAATGCCATGCCGCGCGGGTGGAGCTTCGAGGCGGCGGCATCGCCGGCGAGGAGACCGTCTACAACCCGCTGCCGGCCGACCGGCTCTATGTCCCGCCGGGCGAATGGCAGGCGGCGCTCGAAGGACGGGTGGCCCTGCAGCTGACGCCGTTCGCCGCGCCGGAGGGGTCGGAAAGCATGCTCGATGCGGGCGGCCGGCCGGGGCGCGATTTCGCCGACGCCCGGGCCCGGACCGACGTCAACGTGTTCGATGCGGTCCGCGGCCACCTTGCCGAACTCCAGCGCGGCGGCCGGCGGGTCCTGATCGGCTGCGTCTCCGAAGGCTCGCGGGAGCGCATTGCCGGCATCCTGGCGGAGCACGGAATCCATAGCCGGCCGGCGGGGGAGCATTGGTCTCCGGACCAGGGTGCCGAGACGTCCGCGGTCGCCACCGCCGTGCTCGACCTTGCCCGCGGATTTACCGCCCCCGGCATCGCCCTGGTCAGCGAGCAGGACATTCTCGGCGAACGGCTGCGGGTGCGGGCGCGGCGGCGCATACGTCCGGAGAACTTCATTGCCGAAACGTCCGCCCTGGCGGCGGGCGATCTGGTGGTTCACCTGGAGCACGGACTTGGCCGGTACCGGGAACTGATCGCCCTCGATGTCGCCGGCGCGCCGCACGATTGCCTGCGCGTCGACTATGACGGCGGCGACAAGCTGTTCGTGCCGGTGGAGAACATCGACGTTCTGTCCCGGTACGGCGACGAGAGTTCGGGCGTCAAACTGGATCGCCTCGGCGGAGCCGGCTGGCAGGCGCGCAAGGCCCAGCTCAAGAAGCGCATCCGGGAGATGGCCGACCAGCTGATCCAGGTGGCCGCCGCCCGCGAACTGCGCCCGGCCGAGGTGATGGCGCCCCAGGACGGCGCCTATGACGAGTTTTGCGCCGGCTTCCCGTATGAAGAGACCGAGGATCAGCTCCAGGCGATCGCCGACGTGATCGATGATCTGGCGGCCGGCAAACCCATGGACCGGCTGATCTGCGGCGACGTCGGGTTCGGCAAGACCGAAGTGGCCTTGCGGGCGGCCTTCGTGGCGGCCCTGTCGGGCAGACAGGTGGCCGTGGTGGTCCCGACGACCCTGCTGGCGCGCCAGCACTATCAGGTCTTCGCCCAGCGTTTCGCCCACTTCCCCATCCGGGTCGCCCAGCTATCCCGGCTGGTCGGCGCCAAGGATGCCGAGGATGTGCGCATGGGTCTCGCGGACGGTACCCTCGACATCGTCATCGGCACCCACGCGCTGCTGGCCAAATCCATCCGCATGGATCGCCTTGGCCTCCTGGTCATCGACGAGGAGCAGCATTTCGGGGTCGCGCACAAGGAGCGGCTGAAGGCGCTGCGCACCGATGTCCATGTGCTCACGCTGACCGCGACCCCGATCCCCAGGACCCTGCAGATGGCGCTCACCGGCGTCCGGGAGATGAGCCTGATCACCACGCCGCCGGTGGACCGGCTGGCGGTTCGGACATTCGTGCTCCCGTTCGATCCGATGGTGATCCGCGAAGCCATCCAGCGTGAACGCTATCGCGGCGGGCAGGTGTTTTACGTCTGTCCGCGGATCGCCGACCTCTCGCGGGTGGCGGAGACCTTGGAGGAACTGGTCCCGGAGGCCCGCATCGCCGTCGCCCACGGCCGGATGGCGGCGACCAGGCTCGAAGAGGTGATGACGGAATTCTACGACGGCGGCTGCGACGTGCTTCTGTCCACCAATATCGTCGAATCCGGCCTGGACTTGCCGGCGGCCAATACCATCGTCATCCACCGCGCCGACATGTTCGGGCTGGCCCAGCTCTATCAGCTTCGCGGCCGGGTCGGGCGGTCCAAGGTCCGGGCCTACGCCTATCTTACCCTGCCGCCGAACCAGCTGCTGGCGGCGACGGCCGAGCGCCGCCTGGAGGTGATGCAGACCCTGGATTCGCTGGGCGCCGGCTTCATGCTGGCCAGTCATGATCTGGATATTCGCGGCGCCGGCAATCTGCTGGGCGAAGAGCAGTCGGGCCATATCCGCGAGGTCGGCATCGAGCTTTACCAGCAAATGCTCGAAGAGGCCGTAGCGGAGGCCAAGGCCGATGCCGGCACCGCCGTCGAAAGCGCCGATCACTGGTCACCGCAGATCGATGCCGGTATCCCGGTGCTCATCCCGGCGGACTACGTGCCGGATCTGGGCGTGCGTCTGTCGCTCTACCGGCGGCTGGGCAATGTCCGGGCGGCCGGCGAAATCGACGCGGTCGCCGCCGAGATGATCGACCGGTTCGGGTCCCTGCCGGATGAGGTGGAGAACCTGATGCAGGTGGTTGCCCTGAAAACCGTCTGCCGGTCGGCCGGGGTGGATAAGATCGAGGCCGGCCCCAAGGGGGCCGTGGTTTCGTTCCGGAAAAACGAATTCGCCAATCCGGCCGGATTGGTCGAGTTCATCACCTCCCAGGCCGGTACGGCCAAGCTGCGTCCGGATCACAGCCTGGTCTTCATGCGGCGATGGGAAACGGCGCCCGAACGCTTCGACGGCGTCCGCTACCTGGCGCGGGAACTCTCGGCAATCGCGGCGGCGGCAACGTAGCGGCGGTCTCTGTCCATGCGTACCCCCTCACCCGGCGCTAAAGCGCCACCCTCTCCCCCTACGAGGGGGAGAGGGATGTGCAGGCTTGGCGAGCTTGCGAGCCATAGCCGGAGCTGGGTGAGGGGGCGCAAAAACAGGAATCCCCTGATCGAGCCCGGACCCTAAACCGGCTGGGTGCCCGCGGCCATCAATTCGCGCCGCATTTCCTCGGCGACATCGAAGATGCGGTGAAACACCGCCGGTTCCTGGGCGCCGGAGATGGACAGCTCCCCGTCGATGATGAAGGCGGGAACGCCCGAGATGCCGAGACGGTGGGCGCGGGCGTTCTGCTCGCCGATGTCCTCGATATCCAGGTCGCTGTAGATGTAGGCCCTGAGCTGGTCCACGTCCAATCCGAGACGTTCCCCGATCTCGAACAGAACCGAGCGGTTTCCTATGTCCCGGCCGTTCAGAAAATAGGCGTCGTAGAGGGCTTCGACGGCGCCGCCGGCTTTCCCCTGCCGGTCGGCGAACCGGACCAGCCGGTGCGAATCGACGGTGCTCGGGGTCCGGCGGATATTGCCGAATTCGAAGCTGATGCCGGCGGCCCGGCCGGCGGCGCTGATTGCGTTGTTGACCCGGCGCGAGCGGGTCTCGCCGCCGAATTTGAGCCGCATGTAGTCTTCCCGGTCCATTCCTTCGGCCGGCATGTCCGGGTTCAGGAGAAAGGCGTGCCAACTGATATCCGCCTGAATGTGCGGACGCGCCTCCAGCGCCGCCTCCAACCGGCGTTTGCCGATGAAGCACCACGGGCAGATGGTATCGAAGACGATGTCGATCCGCATGTCCCGGACGGCCCCGGTCTGGAGTTGTTCTTGTTCGGGCGCATTCAACCACTAGAATTTGATCCGGACAAGGCGCGGGCGTCCGCGCGTCAATTACGGAAAGCGGGCAGGGGTGACATCGGGCAACAGGTTGGGGGGGATCGGCCGGGCGTTTTCCAGCCGGAATTTCCGGCTTTATTGGATCGGCAACGTTGCCTCGCTTCTTGGGTTCTGGGTCCAGCTGGTGGCCGTCGGCTGGCTGGTCTGGAGCTTTACCGAAAGCGAGTTTTGGCTGGGCTTGGTCGCCTTCGCGGCGCGGATTCCGGGCGGTTTGCTGGCGCCGGTGGCGGGCGCGGTGGGCGACAGATTCGGGCTTCGCCGCACGGCGATCATCGCGCTGTTGATCGGCGGAACCAATTCCGTCGTGTGGTTCATTGCCGTTTTCCATGGGCTCGAGGACGTTCGCTGGTTTCTGGTCTTCGCATTTATTCAAGGCGTCGCCGTCAGCTTCGATCTGCCGTCCCGGCAGGCCATGGTTCCCAGCCTGATCAACAGCCGCGAGGACTTGTCCTCGGCCATCGCCATCAACACCACATCGTTCCAGGCCGGGCCGTTCATTGCGCCGATCCTGTTCGTGCTGGTGGTCCGGTTTCTGGACATCTCCGCCGCCTTCCTGCTGAACGGCCTCTGCTTCTACTTCTTTGCCGTCATGCTCGCCCGCCTCGAGTTCGAGGAAAAGCGGGCGCGGCGGGGCGGCGGCATTTTCTCGGATATTCTGGAGGGCGCCAGATACGTCGGCTCGCACCGGGGCATCCTGGTTGTGCTCCTGGTGATGGCGTCCGCGCACCTTCTGGCCCGGCCCTATATAGACCTGCTGCCGGCGTTTGCGGAAATTTTTTACGGCATGGGCGACGACCCCACCGGATATACGATCCTTCAATGGACCTCCGGCGCGGGTTCCCTCCTGGCGGGGGTCTATCTGGCGATCCGCGGCCGGAACAGCGGCATGGGCCGGTACATGGTGTGGGGGCTTTTCTCGGCCTATGGCGTGCTGATGCTATCGGCCCTGACGACCAGCTTCGCCGCCGGGGCGGTGCTGCTGTCCGGCGCCGGCCTCGCCATGGTCGTCGTCGCCGTGGGGTCGCAATCGCTGGTTCAAGGCGCCGTGGACGTGCAGATGCGCGGACGGGTCATCAGCCTGACCACCGGCATGGCCGTCGGGCTTCCGGCGCTGGGATCTCTGCTGTTGGGGTCGGTGGCTGAATTGGCGGGCCTGCAGCCGGCAATCGTCGGCGCGGCGCTGGTCGGGCTGGCGTGTTGGTTGCTGGCGCGGCGCGCCCTCTTGAGGGAAGCGCCCGGTATGGAAGCCGGCCGGGCCTGAGATACGGCCTGAGATACGGGCCTGAGTTACGCGGCGGCCCGAAGTTTCAGCTTCATCGCGATCACGTCGTAGATGTCGAGACCCGTGATATCGGCGATCTCCTGAAAGGGGAGCGAGGTTTCCTTGAGGAGCACCGTGGCGTGCGCGATCGGGTTGCGACGGGACCGGCTGTTGGGGCGCCGGGTGCCGAACCTGTCGGTTTCGCTTTTTTCTCCGCCGTCGAGACCCCGCTGCCGGGCCGCGTCGACGGCCTCTTGCCAGCGTTTCTTCTCGGCCTCCTGGGCCGCCGAATCAAGTGAGGTCCGTTGCCAGCGATCCGCGGTCTTGCGGTCCGGCCGATAGACGAACGGGCTGACGAACTCCCCGTCCATTGCCGGATGCCGGCCTGGCGGACCCGGCGCCCGCTGATGGTCCGGCTGCCGGGACGCCGCTTCGTCCAGGCTCATGTCATGCCGTCGGGCCAGCCGCTTGGCCGCCGCCAGGGCATTGTCCCGCTCGCCCGGAAACGGACTGCTTTCCGCCAACTCGAGCAGATTGCGGAGCCGTTCCCGGTCGGTCTCGGTAAATGGCTTGGCGATGGCCGCCTCCTCCATGACAGGCGGTCATGTTAGCACTTCCCGCCATGACGGGAAACGTGCGGCCGCACCCGGTGACGTAAAAATTTATGTGTCAGTTGGGAATGGGGTACTCCCTGTGGTTTACGACAACCGCAAGAAGGAGCACCCCGATGCCACAGCAAGCTGTAACGATTGAGAACCTACCACAAGCCTTTGAGGTGGTGAAGGAGATGCAAGCAGGCGGATTGGACTGGGGCGAGGGTTATCGCCCGCTTGGCCGCCAGGCGCTGGCCGAGATCATCGAGGGCCGGATGGCCGAGGCGGTGGATCGCTGGCTCGACGGCCTCGATGGCAGCGCTATGCGCGACCGGCGCAACGGCACCTACCGGCGCCGCCTGCTCAGCGAGCTCGGCGACATCGAGCTCAACGTGCCGCGCACCCGGCACTTCTGCCCGACCGAGGTTCTGAAGAGCTACGCAAGGCGCGCTCCAGAGATCGACCGCGCCATCCTGGCCGGCTTCGTGCTGGGGCTCTCGACCCGCAAGGTCGGCGAGGTCCTGCTTGCCCTGCTCGGGCGTCCGGTCTCGGCCGCGACGGTGAGCCGGGTCGCCAAGACCCTCGATCTGTCGGTCGCCGCATTCCACCGCCGGCCGCTGAAGAACGCCTACAAGGCGCTGATGCTCGACGGCGTGGTGCTGGCCTGCAAGACCGGCGCCGGCGCGCTCAGGAGGCCGGTCCTGGTGGCGCTGGGCATACGGCACGACGGCAAGAAGGAGATTATCGACTTCCAACTCGCCGCCAGCGAGAGCGCCGCGGAGTGGGAGCGCTTCCTCACCGCGTTGCACCGCCGCGGCCTCACCGGCGAGGGCCTTGAGATGATCTGCGTTGATGGCGGCCAAGGCCTGCTCGCCGCCTTGCCGATCGTCTATCACGGCATCCCCGTTCAGAGGTGCTGGGCGCACAAAATCAGGAACATCCTCAACAAGGTCCGCGTAGCCGACCAGCAGGCCGTCAAGGCCGACGTCCACGCCGTCATGAATGCCCCCAACCGCCGCAAGGCCGAGACCGCCGCCCGCCGCTTCGCCGACGCCTGGGAAGATACCTACCCCAAGGCCGTCGCCTGCCTGCGCAACGACCTCGACGACCTGCTCACCTGCTTCCGCTACAAGGACCTCGCCGAGCGAAAGCAGGTCAGGACCACCAATGCCATCGAACGGAGGTTCCGCGAGGTTCGCAGACGAACCCGGCCCATGGGAACCTTCAAGGATAAAACCTCAATGGACCGCATCCTCTTCGCGGTCTTCATTCACGAAAACAAGTCTCAGGGAATCAGTACCCCAGTCTCCCTGACACATAACTCTTGACGTTACCCCGCACCCCCTCACCCTAACCCTCTCCCCCTGAAGTAGGGGGAGAGGGGACTACTCCCTCGCCCCCCTTGGGGGGAGAGGGATGCGGAGGCTTGACGGGCGGCAGCCCGGCTTAGCCGTAGCTGGGTGAGGGGGAAAAAGATTTCACCACAGAGACCACCGAGGACACAGAGTATCTACACTTAAATCTGCTCCGTGATCTCTGTGTGCTCTGTGGTAAATTTGTTCCCTCTCCCTTGAGGGAGCTGGGTGAGGAGGATTTCGTGGCGACGCCACGGCGGGGAATCAGCTCAGGCCAACCAAGGGCATCCCGTTTCGATTCACAATCGAGTCACCTCGCTCTACGTGTCGAAGCCCGGGGCGATCCGGTGCGCCATGCGCAGGCAGGCCGCCCAGTCCTTGTCCGCCGGCGGCAGCTCGGCCTGACGCTCCTTGATCTGCGCCAGCGCGTATTCCAGCTTTTCCGGGTCCGGCCGGATAAGTTCGGCGCCGCCGGTCATCGCCGCCAACTGGCCCTGGCAGGCCAAGTCCAGAAAATGATGGGAAACGAACGCCGCGCCCACGGACGCGCCGCACACGAGGGCGCCGTGGTTGTGCATCAGCACGATGTTCTTGTCGCCCATATCGGCGAAAAGAGGCTCGCGAAGCTCCACGTTGAACTCGAAGCCGTGGAACGGATGGTAAGCCAGGTCATGCCACAGGCTGATCGAATATTGGTTGATCGGCAGCAGGCCCTGTTTCTGGCTGCAGACGCCCATCACCGCCGGCGTATGGGTGTGGAACGCGGCGTTGACGTCGGGCCGCGCCTGATAGACGCCGCCGTGGATCACCTTGCCGCCGCCGAACAAGGGACGGCCGTTGCCGTCCGCCGGGTTGCCCTCGAAATCGTATTTGACCAGCGACGAGGCGGTGACTTCCTCGAACATTTCGGTGAACGGCTTGATCAGCATGTGATCGGGCTCGTCGGGCACACGGACGGTCAAATGGTTGTAGGTCAGGTCGCTGCCGTGGACGTGGGCGATCAGGCGATAGGCCGCGGCGAGGTCGACGCGGGCTTCCCACTCGGCTTCGGACACGTTTCCCCGGATATCGCCCCGGCCGGCGACTTCGCGTACGGTCATGATCCGCTCCCCCTTCGGCGGTGGTTCGTTCCCATGCGGCTGGCGGACACGCTAGCAATTTTTCGCCGGGCCCGCCATTGGTTTGCCCGCGTGGTGACGTAAAAATTTATGTGTCAGTTGGGAATGGGGTACTCCCTGTGGTTTACGACAACCGCAAGAAGGAGCACCCCGATGCCACAGCAAGCTGTAACGATTGAGAACCTACCACAAGCCTTTGAGGTGGTGAAGGAGATGCAAGCAGGCGGATTGGACTGGGGCGAGGGTTATCGCCCGCTTGGCCGCCAGGCGCTGGCCGAGATCATCGAGGGCCGGATGGCCGAGGCGGTGGATCGCTGGCTCGACGGCCTCGATGGCAGCGCTATGCGCGACCGGCGCAACGGCACCTACCGGCGCCGCCTGCTCAGCGAGCTCGGCGACATCGAGCTCAACGTGCCGCGCACCCGGCACTTCTGCCCGACCGAGGTTCTGAAGAGCTACGCAAGGCGCGCTCCAGAGATCGACCGCGCCATCCTGGCCGGCTTCGTGCTGGGGCTCTCGACCCGCAAGGTCGGCGAGGTCCTGCTTGCCCTGCTCGGGCGTCCGGTCTCGGCCGCGACGGTGAGCCGGGTCGCCAAGACCCTCGATCTGTCGGTCGCCGCATTCCACCGCCGGCCGCTGAAGAACGCCTACAAGGCGCTGATGCTCGACGGCGTGGTGCTGGCCTGCAAGACCGGCGCCGGCGCGCTCAGGAGGCCGGTCCTGGTGGCGCTGGGCATACGGCACGACGGCAAGAAGGAGATTATCGACTTCCAACTCGCCGCCAGCGAGAGCGCCGCGGAGTGGGAGCGCTTCCTCACCGCGTTGCACCGCCGCGGCCTCACCGGCGAGGGCCTTGAGATGATCTGCGTTGATGGCGGCCAAGGCCTGCTCGCCGCCTTGCCGATCGTCTATCACGGCATCCCCGTTCAGAGGTGCTGGGCGCACAAAATCAGGAACATCCTCAACAAGGTCCGCGTAGCCGACCAGCAGGCCGTCAAGGCCGACGTCCACGCCGTCATGAATGCCCCCAACCGCCGCAAGGCCGAGACCGCCGCCCGCCGCTTCGCCGACGCCTGGGAAGATACCTACCCCAAGGCCGTCGCCTGCCTGCGCAACGACCTCGACGACCTGCTCACCTGCTTCCGCTACAAGGACCTCGCCGAGCGAAAGCAGGTCAGGACCACCAATGCCATCGAACGGAGGTTCCGCGAGGTTCGCAGACGAACCCGGCCCATGGGAACCTTCAAGGATAAAACCTCAATGGACCGCATCCTCTTCGCGGTCTTCATTCACGAAAACAAGTCTCAGGGAATCAGTACCCCAGTCTCCCTGACACATAACTCTTGACGTTACCGCCCGCGTCCACGCCCAAGCCCAAGCCCAAGCCCAAGCCATGCCGACGGGCGGCGCTTCTAACGCTCCAGCTTGCGCAGCCACAGCGCCAGGAACACGTTGAGGACGGTGCCGAGGGCGAGGGCGGGTCCGGCCAGCGCCCAGCCGCCGCTGACCGTGACGACCGCCGCGACCGCCGGCGCGCCCAATAGCTGGCCGAGCTGGGAGCCCTGCATCCAATAGCCGTTGGTGGTGCCGAGCTGATCGGGCGAGGGGGCGTGCGCCGGCGCCCCGGAGGTCAGGCTCGCGGGCTGCATGCCGCCAAAGAGGGAGAACGCGAGGCACAAACCGTAGCGCACCATGTCGGGCAGACCTTCGGGAAAAAACGCCAGCGCGGTCAGTCCCATGGCCAGCGTGCCGGCCGAGATCAAGGCCCAGCGCGGCACGCCCTTGTGCAGCAGGACGCTGCCCAGCCAATTGCCGCCGATATTCATCATCACCACCAGCGCGGTCATCACCGAGGCGATCCCGAGGGAGGCTTCGCGCTGCTCGACGATGAAGGTGGGCAGCCACGCCATCACCGCGGTCCATTGGGCCGTGTAGGTCAGAAAGCAGCCCATGAGAATGTTGGGTCCGGGCCTGGAAATGGTCAGCCCGATATCCCGGAGGAAGGAGGTCGTCTGAGGGCCGCGGGGGCCGGGCCGGGTGTGCACAAACAACAGCATGAGGGCAAGCATCGCCAGGCTGAGGCCGACGACGCTCCACCACAGTCCCCGCCAGCCGATCGCCGCGATGATCGGCGGCGAGGCGAGGAGCGCGATGGACATCCCGAAGGGCACGCCCATGCCGTAGAGGCCGACCGCCAGGTTGCGGTCCCGGGGCGCGGCCAGCACGGCGATCAGCGACGGCGTCGCCACCGCCAGAACGATGTAGGCCGCGCCCTCGATCACCCGGGAGACCAACAGGGAAGCGCTGGTCTCGCCGACCGCGCCGAGGACGCCGCCCGCGGCAAACGCCAAGAGGGCGCCCTTGATCATCCGGGCATGGCCGAGGCGGTCGGTAACCAGGCCCGCGAATATCCCGCCCATGGTGCCGATGAGGGCGAAGATGGACACGATCCAGCCGGCCGCGACCAATCCGACCGAGAGTTCGGCCCGGATATCCGGGAGAGCCGGCGGCACCTTGCCGATGTGAATGGAAGCGGTCACCGCGCCCGCGAACACCAGCGCGATCAATGGCCAGTTCGTCGGTGCGGCCCCGTGTTCGAGATCGTCCCCCATGGGGAGGCGCTACCGGACGGTTGCGCCCGGGTCAAGCGGCGCGTTGAGGGTATTCGTTTGGGGCCTATATACCTGACTAGGCGTATGACCTATCCGGTTGTCGTTCGGCTTCCTGGTATATCGCTGATCCCGGACGATGCCCTAGACTTTGCAATTGGGCCGTATCGCGCAACAATGGCCTAAAGAGACTGCTAGTAATTTCTTCCGGGCTCGCGTCTACCGGCGACAAGGGCAGTTCCCCTTAATTTCATCCCCATTGCTCCCTTCCGTCTTTTTCGGGCGCTCGTATGGTAGCCGCTGAATGTAGACTTTACTGACCTCGCCAAACTCCGTAATTTTATTCCCGCACCAATTCAAGCGTCCCGCTCTGTCGGGTCGCCCGCTGAATACAACAGCCCTTGACCCGGCCTGGGGTAGCTCCCCGAGCCTGGCGAATAGGCGGGACTCTCCACACGCTTGGATTGGTGCAACGGCCCGGCTCCCGCTGGGTCTGCTATGCACCAATGCGGAGATGACGGGCGATACCATGATCATAAGCCATTCCCAAAAGTTCATTTACATCCCCATACCCAAGACCGCCACCACCAAGCTCAGGATGGAATTGTCTCGATTGTGTGAACCCGGAGACATCATCACGCCTATACCCGAAGACAACATCAGCCATTTTAATCCGCGACCGACGAAGGGAGACATTTATTTGACCGACCGGCTTCCATGGTTTCAATTCAAGCCGACAAACGGTCCCTTCGTCGATGCGTATGGATTTACAAAGAGGCTGACGACTCGCGTCAATATCTCCGTAATCTTCGATATCTTCGGCGAGGAGGTTTTGGACTACAAGATTATCGGGTCCGAACGGAATCCTTTCGACCGGCTGATCTCCAGATACCTTTGGAACGCCTTTAGTGGCGACTATTACCAGGGAAATTTGGGATCGAAACAACAACAGGCCGCGACACTGCTTAATGATCGTGACGCCTTCCAGGAGTTCGTCAAATTGGCGGACTATCATCTGGCGGAAGGGCACGATTTCTACACCCTCGGCGGTGCGAACGTCGCGGACTTCATTGTTCGCCAGGAGCACTTCACCGAAGACCTACGGAAGCTGGAAATCTTCCTCGGTGCGTTCGGGGAGTTCGACCTTAGGACGCGCATAAAGGCCATGCCGAGGGGCGACGATGCCCTGGACCAGACGTGGCTATTCGATGGAATCGAGGACCTGGTCCGGGCGAGGTTTCTTAGGACGTTCGAGTTCATGGGATATGGTGGCCTCGGGTCCGACTGCCCTGAATTCGTCCCACATGAAAACCGTCACCAAGTGAAGCGCCGATACGTCGATAGATATAAGAATTCCAGTCTGACGAGCGGATGGCGGCACACCTTCAGAATGAAATATCCGGGGACTTTTGCGATTGCGACGGCAGTCCGTCGGCGATTGGCACGTTAAATTACGAGTTAAATTTACACCCTCCCAAAAAAAGACCGGCGCTCGTTGGCGCCGGCAAGTCTAACAGGGAGGATCATAGAGAGGACCGTGCCCCGGGGGCGCGGGGCGGGAGGGATGTCCTCGACTATGCTTGGGATCATAGGTTGCGGGCGCGGGGATGTATGTGATCTGGATCACATTCCGAGGAAAAATCCTCAAGCCATTGATTTTGTTGAAAAGAAATTTTCCCTACGGGCCGTCGTAGAGCCACGCCATGCCGTCGTAGGACTGTTCCGGCGTCCGTTCGCTCAGCATGTTGTTGCGCAGTTCGCGGACCACGCCGGCGGCGTGATAGACCTCGCCGTAGACCCGGGCCATGACCTGGACCTGGCCGGTGCGGAGATACCGTTCCGCCGGATATTCCAGGAACGATTTTTCGATATCGCCGTCATTGGCCTCGAGAATATCGCTGAGGGTTACCGCGTCCTCGATGGCCATGCCGGCGCCGGCGGCGAGATACTGAAGCATGGGGTGCGCCGCGTCGCCCAAGAGCGTCACCCGCCCGTCGGTCCACTCCTTCACCGGCTCCCGGTCGCACAGCACCCACATCTTCCAGGTTTCGATCCGCTCCAGGAGTTCGCGGACGTTGGCGCAGGTGCCGGCGAAGCGTTCGTGAAGCTCGTCCGGTTCGCCGAATGCATCCCAGCCTTCGACGTACTTGTCGCTGTGGAAAACGGCGACGAGATTGTAGAGCTCGCCCCGCCGCAGCGGATAGTGGACGAGGTGGGTCTTTTCGCCGGCCCAGATGATCATGGAGTCCGAATAGAGATGATCCGGCACCTCCCCGATGGGCAGGACGGCGCGATAGGCGATGTGGCCGGACACGATGGGCGGTCCGTCGCCGACGATGGTCTCCCGGATGGTCGACCACAACCCGTCGGCGCCGATCAGCGCCGCGCCGTCATAGGGGCCGCCGCCTTCGGCCGTGACCGTGACGCCGCCGGCGGACTGCTCGTAGCCGGTGACCTTCACGGATGCTTCCAGGGTGATGAGATCGGAGGCCCGGCAGGTGTCGAGGATCGCGCCGTGGATGTCGGCGCGGTGGATGACGCCGTAAGGCTCGGTGAACTTCGCCCGGAAGGCGTCGT
>CBDCSV010000003.1:0-112574 GCA_965221855.1 Rhodospirillales bacterium
CCTCACCCGGCTACGGCGCGCGTTCCCTCTCCCCCTTCTTTAGGGGGAGAGGGAATATGGGGGACGGATGGCGCTTGACCGAGATGGCGCTCGCGCATAAAGTTTCATACAGTTATCCGCTACGCCCGTAGGCGGGCATCTATACGGAGACCCTCCGCGGGCCATGCCTGTGGAGGGTCTCTTCGTATGAAAGTGGCAGTGTTCATCGATGGCGGGCATCTTCGGGTGCTGGTTCGGCAAGCCGGCTACAAGTACGACCCTGATTACATCGAGGCTGTCGCTCATGCCTGCGTTGCCGAAGACGAAACTCTGCTCCGGGTTCTCTATTACGACTGCGCACCCTACCAAGGAAGTCCGAGACTGCCGGTTTCGGGTGAGCCGGCGCTGTTCCAAGGTTCGGACGAATGGCTGCGGCAAGACTGAGCGCCCCCAACGGCGTCCGCAACGCCAGATCCGGGGTATGACGAGTGGATATGCGACACAAACCATGCCGTCATGCCCGTGCTTGACACGGGCATCCAGGATATTCCCCCTCACCCAGCTACGGCGCGCGTTCCCTCTCCCCCTTCTTTAGGGGGAGAGGGTCAGGGTGAGGGGGTCATAGATATGAGTGAGGGGAGTGATTCAGCCTTCCTCTGTGATCTCTGTGTGCTCCGTGGTGAAATATTCTTCCCCCTCACCCAGCTACGGCTAGAGCCTCGGGTGTTTAATCTGCAACATACCCAGCATCTTTGAGGTAATTCCTGCATTCCTGTGGGTCGAAGAGGGCGCAGATGTCGCCGACAGCGCGCCAGAGGGCTTCATAGGTGCGTGCTTTGGCTTTTCTGAGCAGGGCCTTTAGCTTAGCGAAGGCCATTTCGATGGGATTGAGGTCTGGAGAGTATTTGGGCAGGAACAGGAACCAGGCGCCCCGCTCGGCAAGGGCCTTTGCCGCCCGCGGACTTTTGTGGACATTGAGATTGTCGAGGATCACCACATCGCCGGGTTTCAAGCTCGGCGCCAGCTGAGTGCGGACATAAGCATCGAAGGCTGGGCCGTCCATGGCGCCGTCGACAATCCAGGGAGCGACCAGTCCATCGCAGCGCAGCCCCGCGATGAAGGTTTGCGTCTGCCACTTGCCGAAGGGCGCATCGGCCATGAGCCGCTCTCCCCGGAGACTGCGCCCGCGCAACGGCGTCATGTTGGTCTTCACGCTCGTCTCGTCGAGAAAGACGAGCCGCGCCGGCTGGCGGCGCATGAAGGGTTGGCGACGGTTAATCCATGTCCGGCGCGCCGCTTTGACGTCAGAGCGTTCTTTCTCCGAGGCCAGCAGCGTTTTTTTTATAGGTGAAGCCCGCCTTGCACAGCAGTTTGGACAGATTCGACGGGTCGGCCGTGATGCCATGTTCCGCCTCCAGCCAGACCGCGAGGGTCGGCATGGTGATGTCAGGCTGAGCCTTCACCTTCTCGATAAGGGCCGCACGATAGGGGCCAAGCTTGCCGGACCCCTTGGAACGGCCCTGCTTGGCCGGCTCAACCGAACCGGTGGCCGCATAGCGGGCCTGAACCCGCACCGCCGTCGACGGAGCAACCTCAAACTGCTCCGCAACCTCCCGACGAGACTTGCCCGCCGATATCCCCCGCACCATACGTAAACGAAGATCCGTCGAAATCGCTCTGCCCATAACAGCACCTCCTGGGCACAGGGAATCACCATTTCAAATAAAAGGGAATCCCCAACGATTCAAAATTCACGCCCGAGGCTCTAAGGCTCGGCTTCGCCTCGCCAAGTCGGTCAATCCCCGCAGGGGAATGACCTTATCTTCGCAACCCTCTCCCCCTTCTTTAGGGGGAGAGGGAAAGTGGGTGGAGGCGAGGGAACGAGCGCTACGCCTCCGGGAAGTGCTCGGCGCGGAACGCCGAGAGGGGCATCGGGTCGGGCCCGGTATCCTCGATCCACATGTCGAAGACGATTTCCTTGTCCGGCGTGACTTCGATCAGCCGGGCCCGGCAAAATCCGGCCTCGACATCCATATGGGGAACGCCGTCCCTGGTGACGATCCCGCCGTAGGTGATGAAGGTGTTGCCCGTTTGGGGCAGCCGGAAGGCGCCGCACTGGTAGGTGGCGTAAAGCCGCTCTTCGGGCGCGTCGCCGTAGGACCAGACCTGTTCGACGGTCATGGCGTCTTCGTCGACCCGGAACTCGACCGCGCGGCTGGTATTTTCCTCCGCCGGGATGCCGGGATCGAACGGCGTCGCCCGGAAGTTCCCGTTGTCGAAACACATGACCGTGCCCGACGGCGTCACCGAGCAGTCGTGCTGATGGAACTGCCAATCCACGCCGCCGGCGGGCCGGAGCAGTTTTTCGGACCACGGCGGCCTCCAGTTGTCGTGGGTGCCGAGAATCCACATGAGGCCGCCCGAGGACGGGTCGAACTTGATGATGCAGTCCTGGGTCCGGAGGGAGACGAGAATTCCGCCGTCCCTTGGGTCTTCGGCGGTGGCGTTGGCATGGCACCAGTCGAAGGAGTCGGCGAAGCCGCGGCCGCGCCAGTAGCCCGACCGGGAGCCGTAGCACATCCGGTAGGGGTCCAGCATGTCCAGCATGCGCCATCGGTTGACGACGGCGCCGCCGGGGGTCACCTCGCAAATTATGTCACCGACCACGTTCGCGGTCTCGGCGGGCGCATCGGGGTCCGTCTCGCTGCCCGGCCAATCGTCGAAGGCGCGGACCTCGGCGGACATCAGAAGCAGGTTGCCGTTGCCCAGCATGTTGATGGCGTGATGGGTGAGGTAAAGATCGATGGGGATGCCGCCGGCCGGCGGCTCCTTGTCCCGCCATTTTCCGGCGACGTACCAGTGGCGGACGATTTCGCCCCCCAGGGTCATTTCGTAAATCCGCCCGATGCCGGTCTCGGAGAACAGCACATTGCCGTTGGGCAGGCGCCGGTTGTCCTGTACCGGCTCACCGCCCGAGTAGTTGAGCGCGATTTCGCCCCGCCGGTCGACGCCCAGCAGCCATCCGCTGCCCACCGTATTGTCGGCCCGGCCGCCGGGCCGGACGTTGAACACCATCATGCCCGGCTCCCGCCGGGCGGAATCGCAGACGTCGATATGATATGGCGGCAGGTCGCCGGTCATGGTTATTTCCCCCCTGATCGCCGGCGCGCCGTTCCGCGCCGGCCGCGCCGGCCGTCGTGCTACGCGTTGCCGCGTTTCTCCCGCCACAGGCCGAGTTTGGTCTGCACCACCTTGTCGGTGCCCTGGAAAAGGTACGTGTCCTCGTCGGCTTCCAGCCGGAAGGGATACCAGCACGGCACGCAGAACACGTCCCTGGGCCGGAACTCGATGGCGGTTTCGGCGCCGCCGTCATCGACGACGGCCCGGCCGCCGCCCTCCAGGCAGGTGAAGATGCAGCCCTCGGTGGTCTGGTAGCGCTCGCCCTTGAAGCCCTTGGGCAGGCGCTGGAGGAAGGTCGAGATGGACGACATGGCGGGCCCGCCCGTCGTCGGATCGATGAACTCCATCTTCAGCCCGTGATAGGGGTCGAGGTCGGTGGTCCCGGCGAGCTTCTCCATGGTTTCCCGGGACCGGGCGTAGGGGTAGGAAAAGATCGGCGAGGCCATCCGGTCGGGCGCCAGTCCCTCCGCCGGAACCATGTTGGAGCCGTAGCGCACGAGGCTGTCTCCTTCCGGCGGGCCGGCCGGGAATTGATCCTCCGGATAGGGATTGTGGAAGATGGCGCCGATGCTGCGCACCAGGGGCAAATCCAATATGTCCTGCCAGATCACCGGCTCGCCGCCCTCGTTGCCGTGGTCGTGCCAGCACCAGTTCGGGGTGATGATGTAGTCCCCGTATTCCATGAAGGTCTTTTCGCCGTTGACCGACGTGTAGCCGCCGGACCCTTCGAGGATCAGGCGGAGCGCGTTGGGCGAATGCCGGTGGGCGGGCGCCACTTCGCCGGGCAGGATCATCTGAATGCCCGAGAACAGGGTCTCCGTCGCCTTGGCCTCGCCGGGGTAGGCCGGATTTTCGAGCATCAGCACGCGGCGCTCGGCCTCCTTGGCGGTAATCAGGTCGCCGGCCCGGAGAATTTTTTCGCGAATGCCGTCCCACTTCCAGATATGGGGAATTCCCTTGACCTGGGGCTCCGATGTCAGGACGCCGTGATATTGGTCCCACAGGGGCGCGGCGCCGAGGCTTCTGATTTC
This sequence comes from Rhodospirillales bacterium, assembly GCA_965221855.1. Classification (GTDB taxonomy): domain Bacteria; phylum Pseudomonadota; class Alphaproteobacteria; order Rhodospirillales; family UBA2165; genus JAJDXO01. The sequence continues at coordinate 4,191 of CBDCSV010000003.1, forward strand.
CTCGTTGAACGCCTGGCGTTCCGAGGTGGTGTCTGCGGTATCGGGCGGTGCCATCTTGCCATCCTCGAGAATTGCTCGGTTTCTGCAATCGTGCGCCCTCGGCGGCCATCGATCAAGGGGGAATGGTCCCTCGCCCAGGGCAATCGCATTAGCCTATTTCGGCGATGAGTTTTCGGAGGAAGTTGTCGCTCCACCCGGCGCGATTGAACTTGAGACGGTTTGATCCCTTGTCCTTGTTGCGTTTGATGACGTTGAGGGCGAGGCGTCTGAGGAGAGCGAGGTTTTCCGGGGCGTTGTCCTTGCGGGCTCGGGCCTGATCTTCGTCCATGACCACATCGAGCACCCAATGGAGTTGGTTCTCGATCCCCCAGTGTCCGCGGACGAGGCGGTTCAGTTCGTCGGCGGTGAGCGGCCAGGAGGCGATGAAGTAGCGCACCGCTGTCGTGGCCCGGCCGTCGGTCTCGCGGCTGGAGGTGACCTTGCCGACAGCGGCCAGGGCCGGCCACCGGTGGGCTTCGGCGAGCCAGTCCATATCGTGCAGCACCTCGGCGCGGCGGGTTTCGATGCGGCCGTGGCCGGCGTCCACCGTCTGGTCCACGCCGTCGGCGGGCGCCTGGGGATCGTCCAGCAGCAGTTTGACGTCGGCGAGAAGGTCGGGCTGGTTGGCCTTCAGCGCCATCAGGTAATCGGCGCCGGCCTCGTGGATGTCGCGGGCCGTGCCGCTCTGGCAGTGCATGGCGTCCATGGTCATCACCGCGCCTTCGAGGCTGAGCAGCTTGAGCAAGGCCGGCACGGCGGTGATCTCGTTGCTCGCGCCCACGTTCATCTGGCCTAGAACCAGCCGCTGATCGGCGGCCCAGGCGCTGACCAGGTGGAGCGGCGAGGTTCCGGAGGCCCGATCGAAGGAGCGCCTCAGGCTCTTGCCATCAATCGCAACAACCTCCGCCCGGGCGGTCGCGAAATCGGACATGAAGCGCTGGAAGGCGGCATGAAAGGCCCGCGGGTCCAACAACCGGAACAGCCGCGAGAAGGTGTCGTGGCTGGGCGGGCCAGCGGGCAGGGTCAGGAACTCGCGCAGCACCTCTTCCTTGGCCTCGGCGAAGTCCGCCATGTCAACGCACGACGTGCTTCCACACAGCGCCGCGCACAGCGCCATGAACAGCATCTCAAGAAGATCATGACGCAACGCGTTGCCCGTGCGCGGATCATCAAGACCCGAAAAACTCTCCCGAAATCTCTCCACCGAAACCTCCATCAAACGTCAAAGAAGCTCCAGCAGCAGCGATACTCATTTCCATTCCGTTTACGAAGCCATTCCGTTCACGAACCAAATCAAATGCGATTGCCCTGGACCCCTCGCGATGATCCTTTGCAATGCGGGATATTTCCTTTATCGACCATTCGAGAATGCCTGATCGGTCTCGACCGACTTTCTTAATTTGATCGAGCCAAAATGGGCTTCGATACTCTCGGGTAAATGTCAGAGGCCTCTCGATTTTCGACAGTGTACGCGTCTTGGGAGTTGTCGCGTACTTGCATGAGGTAGGCCTGAGGTAAAATACGTCGTCAACAGTCTCGATTTCAATGTCAATTCTCTCGAACTGGCCTTTCGGCAGGCGATACCAATTACGGATTTCTTCGCCAATGCTGGCCGTGGCCGTCCCTTGCTGAATTCTGTCATGTCCAACCTTGCCCGGAACGGGCTTAAGGTTCTTGTCAAGTTTATGCTGCGCGCTCACAGCAAAGAAATCTGATTTCGTCGCGCCATATGGGGTGATTAGCGCCACTGGCACCGAGCCCTCGCTACGCAGGCAAGTTTTGGTGAGTTTGGTCAAATTGTGGAAATAGTACTGTGGACCGCCTGATGCGGAACTTGCGCGCTTTGTTTGCTGTAGGTGCATCGAAAGTCCTCGGAAACAGTGCTGACGAAAATTGTTACGGTGTCAAACGATTGCGATAATAACGGTGCTGCGGAAAGTTACCTAATCTTAAGCTCTCGCCGCCAGCGGTTCGTAATAGGATTTGGGAAAGCCCGCGCGTTCCCGCGCCGCGTCGGCAAACGGCGGTTTCAGCACGCCCTTGAACCGCGATCTCACCAGATCCTGGAAGGTGTCCGCCGGATCGAGGCCGCGCTCCGCGCACAAGCGGTCGAACCACTTGACCCCGAATCCCACATGGGTCTCCTCGTCCCGGGCGATGATTTCCAGTACCCGGACGGACGCCTCGTCACCGGCCTTACCCAGCCGCCGGACGGCATCCGGGGTGGCGTCGAGGCCGCGGGCCTCCAATACCATGGGCACGATGGCGATACGGGCCAGGATATCGTCGGCGGTTTCGGTTGCCGCCTCCCATAAGCCGTCGTGGGCCGGCAGATCGCCGTAAGCGGCGCCCGCGTCGTCCAGGAGGCCGGCGAGGAGGCTGAAATGCCTGGCTTCCTCGTCCCCGACCCGCACCCAGTCGTCGTGGAATTCGCGGGGCAAGGCCGGGTCGGCGAACCGGGCAATCATATCCCAGGCCAGGTCGATGGCGTTGAGCTCGATATGGGCGATGGCATGGAGAAAGGCGATGCGCCTCGCGGGCCCGCCGCCGCGGCGTTTGGGCATGTCGCGGGGCATCAACAATCGGGGCCGCGCCGGACGCGCGGGCCGGTCGGGAGGACGGGTCGTGCCGATGTCGGTGATGCCGCCGTCCCGCCACATGGCGGCGATTGCGCGGCTGAGGTCCGCCTTGGCGTCCGCGGGCGCGGTTTCAAGCACCGCCACCGCCGCCTCGGTGAGGCTTTTGAAGGTTCGGCGATGGCTCACGAGGCTTCCTTCCCGGCGGCGTCCGCCGGCGCATCGATCAGCCGACGGTAAATCTCCCGGACCGTTCCGGCGGTCTCGTCCATCCGCGCCAGCAAGGCGTCCACGGTCTCCGATCCCGTCGCGCCCGCCAGGATGCGCTCCAGCCTGGCCGGCATGGTGTCGGTGATGACGTCATCCAGGAACCCCTCGATGGTCAGCCGGAACACCCCTTGAACGGCTTGCCACAGACCGAGCGCCTCCCTGAGCGTCTGATAATCGGCTTCCGAGACCACCTGCTCGCTGTAGAGTTTCTCCAGCGCCTGGCGGGTATTGGCCGCCAGCACGGCGGGGTGCGCGTGACCGTGGCGCAGCTGGAGATACTGGATAATGAATTCCACATCGACCAGGCCGCCCCGCCGGTGTTTCACTTCCCACGGCACTTCGGCGCCGTGCTCCTCGGCGATCCGCCGGCGCATAACCGCCACATCCCGGACCAAACGTTCCCCGTCGCGCTTTCGGGTGAGGGTTTCGCGGATCACGTCCTCGATCTTCTCGCGGATGGTCCCGGAGCCGCTCAACACCCGCGCCCGGGAGATGGCGAGGTTTTCCCAAGTCCAGGCCGAGTCCATGTGATACTGCCGGAAGGCTTCGAGGCTGGAGGCGATGGGCCCGGCATTGCCCGACGGCCGGAGCCGCATGTCCACTTCGTACAATTTGCCTTCGGCGGTGGGCGCGGTGATGGCGGTGATCAGCCGTTGGGCGTAGCGGGCGAAATACGGGCCCGGCGACAATGACCGTTCGCCGTCCGATCCTTCGCAGCCGGGATCGAAATCATAAACGAACACAAGATCGAGGTCCGAGGTCGGGGTCATCTCCCGGCCCCCCAGCTTGCCGAGCGCGACAATCGCAAGCTCGCCGCCGGTGATCCGGCCGTGGCTCCTGGCAAACTCCGCTTCGACGGCCGACTGCAGAACCCGCAGCGATACATCGGCCGCCGCCGCGAGGTCGGCGCCTGCCCGGTCCCAGGTTGTCCGGTTGAGCAGGCACTGCACACCGATCTGAAACTTGCGGTCATTGCTCCACCGCTGGATCGCGTCGAGGGCGTCTTCGAAATCGTCCAGCGGGTCGACGGCCGCGCGGAGATCAGCTTCGAGCCATGTTTCCTCCGGCGGTTGATCGAGGAAGTCGGCTTGCAGGACGCTTTCAAGCAGGGCCGGGTGACGGCCCAGGTGACTGGCGAGCCGGGGCGCCGTTCCGGTGATTTCGCCGATCAAATCGAACAGGGCCGGATTGGCCCGCAGCATGGAAAACAGTTGGATGCCCGCCGGCAGGCCGCGCAGAACGTCGTCAAATCTGGCGAATGCCGTGTCCGGGTCCGTGGTCTTGCCGAACGAGGTGAGGAGCAGGGGGACCAGTTCGGTCAGAATCTGGCGCGCGCGTTCGCTGCGGGTTGCCCGGTAGCGCGAATGATGCCAGGCCCGGATGGAGGCCGCGACCCGGCTGGGGTCGGTGTAGCCCAGCAATTTCAGGGTCTCCATGGTATCCGGGTCGTCTTCGGTTCCCGTGAAAATCAGGTTGCCGCTCACCTCGGCGTCAACGCCAAGGCCCGGTTCGTCTTCGAACAGCTCGGCGTAGTGACTTTCAACCGTCCGCAGAATTCTCAGCAGCTCGGTCTTGAACGCGTCACTATTCTCGAACCCCATGAAGATGCCGATTTCGGCGACGCCTTCATCGTCGCCGGGCAAATCATGGGTCTGGCGGTCCTCGACCATCTGCAGGCGATGCTCCAACCGGCGAAGGAATTCATACGCCTCGGTCAGCTCCTCCGCGACGCCGGCTTCAACCTGACCCGCGGCAACCAAGCCTTGCAACGCGCCGAGGGTGGTCGGCATCCGCAGGCTGGGGTCGCGTCCGCCCCAGATGAGTTGCTGGGTCTGGACGAAAAACTCGATCTCGCGGATGCCGCCGCGTCCCAGCTTTATGTTGTGGCCCCGCACCTTGATTTTCGCGCCCCCCCGGTGGGCGTTGATCTGGCGTTTGATGGAATGAACATCCTGGAGGGCGGCGAAATCCAGGTTGCGCCGCCAGATGAACGGCTGAAGGTGATGGAGGAACCGGTCGCCCGGTTCCTTGTCGCCGGCAACCCGGCGCGCCTTGATCATGGCCGCCCGCTCCCAGTTCTGGCCGACGCTCTCGTAGTAGGTTTCGGCGGCGGTCACCGATATGGCGGTCGGGGTGGAGCCCGGGTCCGGCCGCAGGCGCAGATCGGCGCGGAACACGTATCCGTCCTTGGTCGGCTCGGACAGCATCTTCACCAGATCGCGGCTCAAGCGGACGAAGAACCGCTGGAGCTCGTCCGGCCTGTCGGTCTCGATCACCGCCGGGTCGTACAAGACCATCAGGTCGACGTCGCTCGAATAGTTCAACTCGTTGGCGCCGAGCTTGCCCATGCCGAGGACGATCAGCCCTGACCCGGGTTCCGGATCGGACGGCTCCAGGCCATTTAGAATGTCGGCACCCGGCGCATGGATCAGCAGGTACCGGCAGGCCGCCGATACGGCCCTGTCGGCGAATTCGCTGAGGACGTGAGTGACGCGTTCGAGCGGCCACTCGCCCGAAATGTCCGCGACCGCGGTCAGCAGCGCGATGCGCCGCTTGGCTTTGCGAAGTGCCGCCATGAGGTCGGCCTCGGTCATCCCGGCGGCCGGGCAGGGCGGCAGCTCTCCCGCCTGCTCGAGCATGGCGTCCGGCCCCCGGGTCATCAATTCGGTGAAAAACACCGGTTCGGCGGCGGCCGAACGGGCGAGGAAGGTGCTATTGCCGAACAGCGCGGCCATCGCCTCGCCGACCCTCGTGTCCTCCAACACCGCGGCGCAGGCGGCAGGCGCCTCGTCGGCGTCCAGAAGCCGCCGCAGCGAGTCGTTCAGGTGACCAATACCGAGCGTCACCCGATCCGGATCGGCGGGAGCCGGAAATACCGCATCCTGTGACCAAATTGTTAATTGTTGCATTTCAATATGCTCGGAATTGCCGCACACTGCTGTAACAAAATCTTGTGGTCAAGCTGCGTTGAGGGTATCGAAACGCCGTGATTATCCACACCTTGCGCGGATTTATGCAGCTGATCGGCGCGCTCGCCGTGGGCCTGGCGATCGCCTTCGGTTTTCTGGCCTGGCGGCTGACGGCCGGACCCATCTCGCTCGCCTTCCTCTCGCCTTATTTCGAATCCGCGCTGAAGTCCGGCGACGGTGGGTTCGCGGTCAAACTCGATGACACCATCCTGACCTGGTCGGGCGAGACCAACACGCTTGAAATCCGTGTCCAGGGAGCGAAGGCCATCGGGGAATCCGGCACGGTCGTCGCCGAGATTCCGGATCTCAGCGTCACGCTGAGCGGCGGGGCCCTGTTGCAGGGGAAACTCGCCCCCCGATCCATCTCGATCCGCAACCCGGCCCTCAATCTGACACGGCAAATCCACGGTGGGATTGAACTCGACTTGCCGGATGCGAAGGGCGCGAGAGACGGGGCGGCGGTCGCCGGCGTGATCGTACAGCAGTTCCTGGCGCCCGCGGACACGGCGGGGCCGCTCAGCCATTTGCGGCGGTTGCGAATCATCAATGGTGATCTGACGATCAACGACCGGCTCACCAATACGGTCTGGCGATCCGATACGGCGAATATCGACCTGTCCCGCGAGTTCGGCACCATCGTCGGACAGGCGGACCTGGATTTCGATGTCGGGGAAGAAAAGGCCTCGTTCGCCGTTAGCGGGTTGTTCGACATCAGTGAGGAGAGGCTCAAACTGGATGTCGGGTTCGCCAATCTCAATCCCCGGCTATTCGCCCGGATTCTTCCGCGGCTCGATCTTGGGAGCTTCGTCGATGCGCCGGTGAGCGGCACGGTCACCGCGACGGCGACGGCCGGCGGTGAGATTCCCGAAGCCGAGTTCGTGCTCTCCACCGGCGCGGGGCACATTCTGGTGAGCGGCATCGCCGGTCTTGAGCTTCCCATCGAATCCGCCGGCCTGAGAGGACACTTCGACCAGGCGCGGGCAACCGCCTTGATTGAAGAGTTGTCCGTCGAGTTTCCGAAAGAGGGCGTGATCCGGATTCCCGACCCGGTCAATCACGGCTTCCCCTTGCGCGGATTGAAACTGACCGGCCGGTATTTCCTGGACTTCGATCGGCTGGATATCGCCAAGCTGTCCCTGGAGTTGGACGGCCCGACCGCCACGATAACCGGTTCCGTTCACGAAATCGGCGGCGATATCGAGTTCGAGGTCAACGGCGTTGTCAACGATTTGCCCTTCGACCGGCTGACGGAGTTCTGGCCCGCGCAATGGGGCGAGGATCCGCGAAACTGGATTTTCGCCAACATGGCCGGCGGCACGTTCAGCGAGGCGACGGTTCGCCTGTTCGGTGCGTACAACGAAGCCGACGGGTTTTCCGTATCGGCGGTCAACGGCGGTATCGCCGTCGATGACACTCAGGTGACCTATGTCGAGGGTTTGCCGCCGATAGTCGGGGTCAGCGGCCGGGCCAAATACAATGCCAGGCGATTCGACATCGCCGTTACCGGCGGCACCTCCAATGGGCTCAACGTCCTGGGCGGGACCTTGGTGTTCACCGGCCTCGACGAATTCGACCAATTCGCCGACATCGATGTCGTCGTCGATGGTCCGCTGCAAAATGTCCTGTCGCTGATCGAAAGGGAGCCGCTGAAATTTGCGTCTGCCGCCGGCGTCGACCCGGCGGCGATGGCCGGCATGTCCAGTACGCGCCTCAAGCTGCGGTTCCTGACCGAGCGCGATCTCACCTTCGACGAGGTCGAGATCGAAGCCAAATCGACCCTCCGGGATGTCCGGGCGGACGGCCTTGTTTTTGGCTTCGACCTGTCGAATGGGCAGTTGGATCTGGAGGTTGACCGGGACGGCATGAACCTGACGGGCCGCGTCCAGGTGGCGGGCGCCGACGCCCAGGTCGGCTGGCAGGTGAACTTCGCCGGCGATCCCGCCGTGCGCAGCCGTCAGACCATCAAGGCGCGCCTCGACGCGGAGCAGCGCCGGCGGGTCTTTGGTCTCGAGCCACGGATGTTTGAACAGGTTTTCCTCGAAGGACCTACGGATATCGGAGCCGTGCTGGTGCGGGACCGGGAGGGGATCGGCGAGCTTTCCATCGAGGTGGGATTGAACGGCGCGGATCTGGCGATCCCTCGTTTCGGCTGGCACAAGAAGGCCGGCACCCAAGCCCGGGGAAATATTACCGCGCGCCTCGATGGCGACACCCTGCTGGATGTCCCGTCCTTTTCAATCGGCGGCGGTGGACTGGAGATCACGGGATCCGCCGGCATCCGCGACGGCAGTTTGCGGCGCGTCACCATCAGCCGGCTGGCATTCGGCGAGACCGACCTGTCCGGCATCATCGTCCCGGGCGACGATGCATGGGACATGGATGTCCGGGGTCCGAAGCTCGATCTGACCGCATGGCTGGATACCGATGACCAGGCCGAAGAAGAACGGGAGCGAACGGCATCGATGACCATTTCGCTCGATATCGACACGGTCCGGCTCCAGCCGGAACGCGCCCTTGCCAATGTTGCCGGCGCCTTGGTCTTCGATGGCAGGCTGTGGAGCCGGATGGAGCTTCAGGCGGCGCTTGACGGCGGCGGTTCCCTGAAGCTCGACCTGCGGCCCGGGAACGGGCGCCGGTCACTGAAAATCCAGTCCGACGACGCCGGCGCGGTGCTGCGGACGTTCGATCTTTATGACGAGGTCCTCGGCGGCAAATTGCTCGTCGAAGGGGTTTACGAAGACGATGAACCCAAGCAGCCGCTGGTCGGCCGGGCGACGATCAGGGATTTCCGGGTCTCCAATACGCCGGTTCTGGCGCGCCTGCTGTCCTTCGCGTCGCTGACCGGATTTCTCGAACTGTTGACGAGCGAAGGCCTCGCCTTCAGGAGGCTGCATGCCCCGTTCGTCGACCGCGGCGGCGTGATCGCGGTCACCGATGCCTGGGCCCACGGGCCGTTGGGTTTCACGGCGTCCGGCGCCCTCGATACCAATGCCTCGACCATTGATCTCTCCGGCACCATTTTGCCGGCGGGCGTGCTCAACAGTGTGCTCGGCCAGCTGCCGATCATCGGGGAGCTGCTCACCGGCGGGGAAGAAGGGGGCGGGGTGGTCGCCATCGACTATTCGGTTCGCGGCGGGATCGAAGAGCCCGGCGTCAAAATCAATCCGCTGTCCGCGTTGGCGCCCGGTTTCCTGAAAAAATTTTTGCGGACTCGCGAAAAGAAATCCGAAACGCCGCCGGCCGGGACGGATGCGCCCAAGGTCAAAACGAACTGAGCCCGGCCGGGCCAGACCGGCTCTAGCCGGTCACCAGTTTCACCAATGCATGCCGTTTTTTGCCCGCCGAGAGCTTAAGCATTCGGTCGGAAAACGCGGAGGCCTTCACGGTCTCCGTTTCGCTCGTCACCTGCCGGCCGTTGATGCGGGCGCCGCCGCCCTTGATCAGGCGGCGCGCCTCGCCATTGGAGGCGGCGAGGCCGGCCCGCTTGAACAGCTCGAAGGCCTGTAGACCGCCGCCGAAATCGGCCTCGTTGATCTCGATGCTGGGCAGGCCCTCATCCGCCGCCCCTTCCTCGAAGGTGCGCCGGGAGGTCTCCCCGGCTTCCCGCGCGGCTTCGGCGCCGTGGCAGAGGGCGGTGACCTCGGTGGCCAGGATCTTCTTGGCGTCGTTGAGTTCCGCGCCCTCGAGCGCCGCCAGACGGTTCACTTCGTTCATCGGGAGTTCGGTGAACAGGCCGAGGAACCGGCCCACATCGGCATCTTCGGCGTTGCGCCAGTACTGCCAGAACTCGTAGGGGCCGACCATCTCCGCATCCAGCCAGAAGGCGCCGTCCGCGGACTTGCCCATCTTGGCGCCCGACGAGGTGGTTATCAGCGGCGAGGTCAGCCCGTAGAGCGACAATCCCTCGACCCGGCGGCCAAGCTCGATGCCATTGACGATGTTGCCCCACTGGTCGGAGCCGCCCATCTGCATCACACAGTCATGGCGCCTGGCGAGTTCGACGAAGTCGTAGGCCTGGAGAATCATGTAGTTGAATTCCAGGAAGGTCAGCGGCTGTTCGCGCTCGAGCCGGAGCTTGACGCTATCGAAGGTCAGCATCCGGTTGATGGTGAAGTGCGGGCCGTAATCCCGGAGCAGGGAAATATAGTTGAGTTCGTCCAGCCATTCGGCGTTGTCGGCCATGATGGCGCCGGTGGGGCCGTCGTCGAAACTCAGATATTTCTCGAAAGCGCGGCGAATGCCCCGCTTGTTCTCCTCGATCTGCTCGTAGGTGAGAATCCCGCGGCTTTCATCCTTGCCGCTGGGATCGCCGACCTTGGTGGTGCCGCCGCCAAGCAGCACGATGGGACGATGCCCGGTCTTTTGCAGCAGGCGCAGCATCATGATCTGAACCAGCGAGCCTACGTGGAGGCTCGGGGCGGTGCAGTCGAAACCGATGTACGCGACCACGGTCTTCTCGTCGGCGGCCGCGTCCAGCCCCGCATCGTCCGTGCACTGATGGACATAGCCCCGCTCGTGGACCGCATTCATGAAATCTGATTTAAAGGAGGGCATGAGATTGATGCCTTGCCGTCTCGCGAATCTTGGCCTTGCCGCTGAAATGGGGCGTCGCTTTAGCACACTCGGGTGGTGCGAACAACAGCGCCGGCCGGCGCGGTGACGGCAATCCATACCGCCCTCGGCCTGATGAGCGGCACGTCGCTGGACGGCATCGACGGGGCCATCATCAAGACCGACGGCGTCGGCGTGTTCGAGCGCGGCGCCTCGTTGGCCGGAACCTATGATGCCGCGTTCCGCGGCCGTTTGCGGGGCTGCCTGCGCCGGACCGCGGCCGATCCGGCGGTGGAGGAGGAACTGACCCGCCGCCACGCGGACCAGGTCTCGGCGCTGCTCGCGAAGGCCGGCCTGACGCCGCCGGATATCGATGTCATCGGTTTTCATGGCCAGACCGTCAACCATTCGCCCGAGGCGGGGACCACCCTGCAGCTGGGGGATGGCGCGCGGCTGGCCCGGCTTACCGGCATCGATGTGGTGAACGATTTCCGCAGCAACGACATGGCGCACGGCGGGCAGGGGGCGCCGTTCGCGCCGCTCTATCACTGGGCGCTCGCCCGTGACCTCGAAAAACCGCTGGCGGTGCTCAATCTGGGCGGCCTCGCGAACGTGACATGGATCGGCGACGGCGAGCCCGAGGCGCCCGGCACATTGCTCGCCTTCGATACCGGCCCGGCCAATGCCCTGCTGGACGATTGGGTTGCAGGCCGGCGGGGCGCCGCCATGGACGAGGACGGGCGGCTGGCCGCCTCGGGTGCGGTGGACCGGGACGTATTGGCGGAACTGATGGATCACCCCTACTTCGGTCTCGCGCCGCCGAAGTCCCTCGACCGGATGGATTTTTCGGCCGGGCCCGCCCAACGCCTTGACGACGCGGACGGCGCGGCGACCTTGTTGGCGTTTACCGCCGCCTCGGTGGCCGCCGCCCGGCCGCATCTTCCGGGAACGCCGCGAAGATGGCTGGTGACCGGCGGCGGGCGGCACAACCCGGTGCTCATGGCGGAATTGGCCGATGCCCTGGAGACGGCGATCGAGCCCGTCGAGGCGGTCGGATGGGACGGCAATATGCTGGAGGCGCAGGCATTCGCTTATCTGGCGGTCCGGTCGCTGAGAGGTCTGCCGCTCAGCGTCCCCGGCACCACGGGTGTTTCATCCCCCGTGCCGGGCGGGGTCCGTCACCGGGCCCAGGCGGCGCCTTAGCTCACTGGTCAGGCGTCGGCGTCCTCGGCCGGCTTCAGCGCCTCGTCGAGATAGGCGCCGACTTCGCGGTCGAGCTTGTCCAGCTTGTCCTGATAGAAATGATCGCCGCCCTGGATGACGCTGAGCCCCACCGAAATGTTCTTCTGATTGTCGAGTTTGGTTGCCAGCCTGTTTACCGCGTCCAAGGGCACCTGCTCGTCCTTGTCGCCGTGGACGATCAGCCCCGACGAGGGGCAAGGGGCGAGGAACGTGAAGTCCTCGGTGCTGGCCGGCGGCGACACCGAGATGAAACCTCCGATTTCCGGGCGCCGCATCATCAATTGCATGGCGATCAGCGCCCCGAAGGAATAGCCGCCGATCCAGCAGAACCGGCTGTTCTGATTGATCTGCTGCATCCAGTCGAAGGCGTAGGCCGCGTCGCTCAACTCGCCGATCCCGGCATCGAAGGCGCCCTGGGATTTGCCGACGCCCCTGAAATTGAACCTGAGGACCGAGAACCCCCGGTCGGCGAAGGCGTTGAACACCGTGTAGACGACGCGATTGTTCATGTTGCCGCCGTGGAGGGGGTGGGGATGCAGCACGATCGCGATGGGCGCGTTGGGCGTTTTGCTCTGATGATAGCGGCCTTCGAGGCGGCCGTCGGGACCGTTGAAGATGACTTCGGGCATCGAATTGACAGGTTCCTGGTAGCGGGACGTGTTTCCTAAAGCGGGTCAAGTGGTTAATTCAGACCCACGAATTTGATCGGCTTATCTCAATTTTCCCCAAAAAAGCGCGCTTTTTTAGTTGACCAATTTAGTCGGATAACCTATATACCCGACTAAATTACCCGGGATTAGACCTTGTGACATCATTTGGACGGCGGGCACCCCGTTTCCTCAACCGCCGGTCCGGACGAATGGGCGCGGATACTAGCACAATGAAGCAACGCTTTTTCAAGAGACTTCACGAAGATATTCAGTCGTTCATGGAGCGGGACCCGGCGGCGCGGTCCAAGCTCGAAGTGTTTCTGTGCTATCCCGGTTATCACGCCATTCTCTATTACCGGTTTTCCAGCCTGTTCTGGCGCAGGGGCTTTCATCTGATCGCCCGCTTCGTTTCCAACTTCGCCAAGGTGGTCACCGGCATTGAAATTCATCCCGGCGCGGCAATCGGGCGCCGGATGTTTATCGACCACGGCACCGGCGTGGTGATCGGCGAGACCTCCGAGATCGGCGACGACGTGACCCTCTACCAGGGCGTGACGCTCGGCGGGACGTCGCTGGAGAAGGGTAAGCGCCACCCGACGGTGCGCGACCGGGTCATTGTCGGTTCGGGCGCACAGGTATTGGGGCCCATCACCCTTGGTGCAGGCTCGCGCATCGGCGCCAACGCGGTGGTGCTGAAGGACGTGCCCGAGGGCGCCACCATGGTCGGCATCCCGGCCAAGATGGTCATGGCCAAGGGCAGGTCCCGGGACGACAACTTCACCGCCTACGGCACCCCGACCGACGACCTGCCCGATCCGGTGGCCAAGAGTTTCGAGAGCCTGCGCAGCCAATTGCAGGAACTGACGACGCGCATCGACGGCCTCGAGCGCGAAAACCAAGAGCTGAAGCGCCGGGGCAACGGCGCCCGCGAAACAATGAACAATCAAGAAGAGGACAGCGACCGCGGCCAAGGCGGGGAAAGAGAAGAAGACCCGCTGACCCGCGCCGGGAATGACTGATCGCCCCCGGCCGAGGGCCGCGGCGATCACAGCAATTGAAGGAGACAGCTAGTGAAGCTGAGCACCAAGGGCCGTTACGCCGTCATGGCAATGGTTGATCTGGCCCGTCAAAGCCGAGAGGGCCAGCCCGTCGCGTTGGCCGACATCGCCGAGCGTCAGGATATTTCGCTTTCCTATCTGGAGCAGCTGTTCGGCAAGCTCCGCAAAGGGTCCCAGGTCAAGAGCGTCCGGGGCCCGGGCGGCGGCTATCAGCTGGCCCGCGCCGCCAACGAGATGCGGATTTCCGACATCATCCTGGCGGTCGACGAGCCGATCAAGGCCACCCGTTGTACTCCCGGCTCGCCCGAGGGATGCCACACCGACCGCAGCCGCTGCCTGACCCACAATTTGTGGGAGGAGCTGGGCAACCAGATTTACCTCTACCTGAGCTCGATCAGCCTCGAGGACGTGATCGAGAACCGGGTTCTGGGGACCAGCGGTCTGCTGAGCGCGCCGGATGTGGTGATCGGGCAGCCGGTTCCCGTGGCGCCGCAGCCGCAGCCCGCGCCGGTTCCCGCGGAATAGCCGGGCCGGTTTCGGCCGGCATAGTCCGGCCGCCGCCATTTGACCACGAATAGCCAACGGAACCAGCTTGTGAGCGCTTATCTCGACTATAACGCGACGGCACCGCTCCGGCCCGAAGCCGCCGAGATCATGACCCGCCTGCTTGCCGAGACGGGCAACGGATCCTCGGTCCATGGCGCCGGGCGCCGGGCGCGCGCCCATGTGGAGACGGCGCGGGAACAAGTGGCCGGGGCGCTCGGCGCGGCGCCTGGCGGGGTGGTGTTCACCAGCGGCGGCACGGAAGCCAACAATCTGGCGGTCAAGGGCGCCGGACGGGAACGCCTGCTGGTGTCGGCGATCGAGCATCCGTCCGTCCTGGAAGCCGCCCCGGGGGCCGAAATCATCCCGGTGGACGAGGACGGCGTCGTCGACCTTGCCGCACTCGAGACCCTGCTGGCCGAACGTGATACGCCGGCGCTGGTTTCCGTCATGCTGGCGAACAACGAAACCGGCGTGGTCCAGCCCGTGGCGGCCGCCGCCGAGATCGCCCGCCGGCATGGGGCGCTGCTGCACACCGATGCGGTCCAGGCGGCGGGCAAGCTGCCCGTGGACATGACCTGGATCGGCGCGGACATGATGACCGTGTCGTCCCATAAGCTGGGCGGGCCGCAGGGCGCCGGCGCCTTGATCGTTCGTGACGGCCTCGGCCTCGAAGCCCAGATACGGGGCGGCGGCCAGGAGCGGGGACACCGGGCGGGGACCGAGAACGTTCCCGGGATCGCCGCCTTCGGCGCGGCCCTCGACGCGGCCTGCACCTCGATGGCCTGCTACGATGCCGTCGAGGAACTGCGCGACGATATGGAGCTGCGCATCGGCGCGGCCGCGCCCGAAGCCGTTTTCTTCGGCGCGCGCGCCGAGCGGCTGCCCAACACCCTGTGTTTCGGTGTCCCGGGCCTGCCGAGCGAGACCCAGGTCATTTCCCTCGACCTGGCCGGGGTGATGGTCAGTGCCGGTTCGGCCTGCTCGTCGGGCAAGGTCGAGCCGTCCCATGTGCTTGCCGCCATGGGGGCGCCCGACGATCTCGCCCGATCATCCATCCGGGTGAGCCTGGGCTGGGACTCGACGGAGGACGATGTCCAGGCCTTCGTTTCGGCCTGGTCGGAACTTCATGGCCGGACCCGGGGCGGCGGCGCCGTCCAGGCAAGCGCGGCGTGAGGAGGCTCCCGGGATGAACCGCCAGCAGCGCATCTATCTGGACAATCAGGCGACCACGCCCACCGATCCTCGGGTGGTCGAGGCCATGCTGCCGTATTTTTCCGGCAAGTTCGGCAATCCCCATTCGGACAGCCATGCCTTCGGCGCCGAGGCGAGCGAGGCCGTCGAGGCGGCGCGCGCGCAGGTCGCCGAGCTGATCGGCGCCCGGCCGCGGGAAATCTTCTTCACGTCGGGCGCCACCGAATCCAACAACATCGCCATCAAGGGCGCGGCGCTGGAGCGCCACAACACCCGGCGCCATGTGGTCACCTGCGTGACCGAGCACCTGTGCGTGCTGAATTCGGTGTTGGAACTCGACGATCAGGGCTTCGACATAACCTATCTGCCGGTGGACGCCGAGGGCATGATCGATCTCGACGAGCTTCGGGCCGCGGTTAGCGAGGACACGCTGCTGGTCTCCGTCATGGCGGTGCAGAACGAGGTCGGCGTGATCCAGCCGATGGCCGAAATCGGCGCCATCTGCCGGGAGGCGGGCGCCTTCCTGCATACCGACGCGGTACAGGCCGCCGGCAAGATCCCGCTGGATGTGCGGGAGATGAACATCGACCTGCTGAGTATTTCCGGCCACAAGCTGTATGGGCCCATGGGCGTCGGCGCGCTCTATAAGCGGGAGGATTCCGAGGTCCGGGTGGCGCCCGTCTTCAGCGGCGGCGGGCAGGAGCGCGGTGTGCGTCCGGGTACCGTCCCGGCGCCGCTGGCTGTCGGCATCGGCGCCGCCTGCGCGATCGCGGCCGGGGAGATGGCCGGCGAGGCGAACCGCCTCCGCATGCTCCGCGACGGCCTGCTTCGGCGGATTACCGAAGCGGTGCCGGGTATCAAGCTCAACGGTCACGCCGAAAAACGGATTGCCGGAAACCTCAATATCAGCGTCGAGGGACTCCTGGCCGATGCGATGATGGCCGCCATGCCGGACATCGCCGTGTCGTCGGGTTCGGCGTGCTCGTCGGCGGATTCCGAATCCTCGCATGTTCTCCGCTCCCTTGGCCTCACCGACGAACAGGCGGAGGGCAGCCTGCGTATCGGCCTCGGGCGCTTTACCACCGCCGACGAAATAAATATTGCCGGCGGCCGATTGATCGAGGCGATCACGCAACTACGTATGAAGGGCGCCGCGGATACCGTGGCGGCCGAATAACCAAAACCTTAGTCAGGCCCGGAGGGAAACGAGAAAAACGATGGCAGTCACCCAGGAAACCGTCCAAACGGTCCAGGAAGTCGAAAAGTACAAATACGGCTTCGTCACCGATATCGATACGGATACGGCGCCCAAGGGCCTGAACGAGGACATCATCCGGTTCATCTCGGCCAAGAAGGAGGAGCCCCAGTGGCTGCTCGACTGGCGTCTCAAGGCCTACGGGCACTGGCTGACCATGGAGGAGCCGGACTGGGCCAAGGTCGGCTATCCGCCCATCGACTATCAGGACGCCTATTACTATTCGGCGCCCAAGTCGGCGGAAGACGGCCCGGAAAGCCTCGACGACGTGGACCCGGAACTGCTGGCCACGTACGAGAAGCTCGGCATTCCCCTGCACGAACAGGAGGTGCTCGCCGGCGTGAAGAACGTTGCCGTGGACGCGGTGTTCGACAGTGTCTCGGTGGCGACGACATTCAAGGAGACCCTCGCCGCCCACGGGGTGATCTTCTGCTCGATCTCCGAAGCGGTGAAGGACCATCCGGAACTGGTGAGGGAATATCTCGGCTCCGTCGTTCCCTACTCGGACAATTTTTTCGCGACGCTCAATTGCGCGGTCTTCACGGACGGGTCGTTCGTCTACATCCCGAAAGGGGTGTGCTGCCCGATGGAGCTCTCGACCTATTTCCGGATCAACGCGGCCAATACGGGCCAGTTCGAGCGGACGCTGATCATCGCCGACGAGGGCGCGTACGTGAGCTACCTCGAAGGCTGCACCGCGCCCATGCGGGACGAGAACCAGCTCCACGCGGCGGTCGTCGAACTGGTCGCCCACAAGGACGCGGAAATCAAATACTCGACGGTCCAGAACTGGTATCCCGGCGACGAAAACGGGGTCGGCGGCATCTACAACTTCGTCACCAAGCGGGGCGCCTGCCGGGGCGACGATTCCAAGATTTCCTGGACCCAGGTCGAGACCGGCTCGGCGATTACCTGGAAGTATCCGAGCTGCATCCTGCAGGGCGACCGGTCGGTGGGCGAGTTCTATTCCATCGCCATCACCAACAACTTCCAGCAGGCCGATACGGGCACCAAGATGATCCATCTCGGCAAGGACACCAAATCGAGGATCATTTCCAAGGGTATTTCGGCGGGCAAGTCCCAGGCCACTTACCGCGGGCTGGTGAAGATGATGCCCAATGCCTCGGGCGCGCGGAATTATTCCCAGTGCGATTCATTGCTTATCGGATCGGAGTGCGGCGCCCATACGGTGCCCTATATCGAGAGCCGCAACCGCTCCGCCCAGGTGGAGCACGAGGCGACGACCTCGAAGATCAGCGACGACCAGTTGTTCTATTGCCGCCAGCGGGGCATCGGCGAGGAGGAAGCCGTCGCCCTGATCGTCAACGGTTTCTGCCGCGAGGTGCTGCAGGAACTGCCCATGGAATTCGCCGTCGAGGCGCAGAAGCTGGTCGGAATCAGCCTCGAGGGAAGCGTCGGATGAGGCGCGAATTGGAATTTAAGCAAGTCATCAAATGTCTATTTTTGTCCATGAATGTCCATTACCGACCACTAGCCGGAAGAGTTCGTAAAGATTATGTTGGAAATTAAAGATCTACACGCCAGCGTCGACGGAAAGCCCATTCTCAAGGGCCTCGACCTGACCATGGGGCCCGGCGAGGTCCACGCCATCATGGGGCCGAACGGCTCGGGCAAGAGCACCTTGTCCTATGTGATCGCCGGCCGTGACGGCTACGAGGTGACCGAAGGGTCGATCCTGTTCAACGGCAGGGACCTGATGGAGATGGGGCCCGACGAACGCGCCGGCGAAGGCCTGTTTCTCGCCTTCCAGTATCCGGTGGAAATTCCCGGCGTCTCGACCATGAACTTCCTCAAGACTTCGCTCAACGCCATACGCGCCTACCGGGGCGAGGACGAACTGGATGCCATGGAGTTCCTCAAGTTCGTCCGTGAACAGACCGCGACCCTGAACATCACGGACGAACTGCTGAAGCGCGCGGTCAATGTCGGCTTCTCCGGCGGTGAGAAAAAGCGCAACGAGGTGTTGCAGATGGCGGTGCTCCGCCCCTCGTTCGCGGTGCTCGACGAGACCGACAGCGGCCTCGATGTGGACGCCCTGAAAATCGTCGGCGAGGGGGTCACCGGCTTGCGGTCGCCCGAGCGGTCGATGCTGGTGATCACCCATTACCAGCGTTTGCTGGACTACATCATTCCCGACCGCGTCCATGTTCTGGCCGACGGCAGGATCGTCGCCTCGGGCGGCGCCGATCTGGCGCGCGAGCTCGAGGAGAAGGGTTACGCCGAGTTTTCGAAGGCGGCCGCGTAAATGAGCATGACCTCAGCAAGCCGGGCGATGCTCGACCGCTACGAAGCGGTCCGCGAGACGCTGCCCGGACAGCGGATCGCTTGGCTCGCCGATCTCCGCGAGGCGGCCGTCCAATCGTTCGGCGAGACCGGCCTGCCGACGCCGAAGGTGGAGGAGTGGAAGTACACCAATCTTCGCGCCCTCGACGGCTTCGACTTTTCCGAAACCCCCGGCGATGCGGGCGCCGCCGTCGATCTGCCGGATGCCATCGGCGCCGGGCCGCGCCTGGTGTTCGTCGACGGCGTTTTCCGGGATGATCTGTCGCAACTTCGGGAACTCGACGGCGTACGGTTTACGCCCCTCGCCGACCGCCTGGAAGGCGGCGCGGACCTGATCCAGCCGCGTCTCGGCGACCTCGGCCAGGATCAGCCGTTGCTGGCGCTCAACGGGGCATTCCTCGAAGACGGCTATGTGGTCGAGGTGGCGGAGAAGGCGGAAATCGCCCAGCCGCTGGAAATCGTCTTTGCCGATACCGGCGGCGATACCCCGACGGCCCGCCAGCCCCGCAACATGATCATTGCCGGCGCCGGCAGCCGGGTGCAGATCATCGAGACCCATCTGGGCGCCGCTCCCTCGCAGCAGTTTTTCAATGGCGCGACCATGATCACCGTTGCCGGGGGCGCCGCCGTCGAGCACCGGAGGGTTCAGCGGCAGGGCGCCGGCGGCGTCCACGTCAACACCGTCCGCGCCAGGATCGATAGCGGCGGGATCTACGACAGTTTCGTCCTTCAGCAGGGCGCGGCGGTCGCCCGGGACGAGGTTCAGGTCGGCTTGACCGCCGCCGGTTCCGTCGCCCGGCTCAACGGCGTGTATCTCGGTGACGGATCGCAGGTCCTCGACAACACCACCGTCGTCCGCCACGCGACCAGAAACTCCGCCTCCGAACAACTCTACAAGGGCGCCCTGACCGGCTCGGCGCGGGCCGTGTTCCAGGGCAACATCCGGGTCGAGGCCGGCGCCGACGGCACCGACGGCCGGATGACCAACAAGACCTTGTTGTTGTCGGACAAGGCCGAGATCGATACCAAGCCTCAGCTCGAAATCCTCGCCGACGACGTCAAATGCTCCCACGGCGCGACCGCCGGCGAGCTTGACGGCGACGCACTGTTCTATCTCCGCGCCCGCGGCATTCCCGAGGCGCAGGCCCGCAGCATGCTGGTCGAGGCATTCCTCGGCGAAGTGATAGACAATGTCGGGGAGGAGCCCATCGAGCCGCTGCTTCGGGACGCGGTCGGCAACTGGCTCGCCCATGCCCAGGAAACGGAAGAAGTATGACCAACGTCGTGAAATTCACCGAGCCCGTCCGCACCGACGCCTTCGACGTCGAGGCGATCCGCCGCGACTTTCCGGCCTTGTCGCTGGAGGTCAACGGCAAGCCGCTGGTCTTCCTGGACAGCGCCGCCAGCGCCCAGAAGCCGCGGGCGGTCATCGACGCCATGACCCGGGCCTACGAGAGCCAGTACGCCAACGTACACCGGGGCACCTACCATCTCAGCCAGGTGGCGACCGAAAACTACGAGAACGCCCGGGCGAAGGTGGCTCAGTTCATGAACGCCAAGAGCCCGGATGAAATCGTCTTCACCCACAGCGCCACCGCGGGCTTCAATCTGGTGGCCCATTCCTTCGGCTCGATGTTGGAGGCGGGTGACGAAATCATCGTCTCGGTGATGGAGCACCATGCCAATATCGTCCCCTGGCAGTTGTTGCGCGACCGCACGGGGATAGAAATCAGGGTGGCGCCCATCGACGATGCCGGCAATTTCCTGATCGACGAGTTCGAGAAACTGCTCGGCCCCAGGACCAAGCTGGTCGCGGTCACCCACGTCTCCAATGTGCTGGGGACCGTCACGCCGGTGAAGGAAATCGTCCGGCTGGCCCATGACAACGGCACCCCCGTCCTGTTCGACGGCGCCCAGGGCATTGTCCACGAAGGGGTCGATGTGCAGGACCTGGACTGCGACTTCTACGTCTGGACCGGCCACAAGCTCTATGGCCCGACCGGCATCGGCGTGCTGTGGGGCAAGCCGGAATGGCTGGAGAAGATGCCGCCCTTCGAAGGGGGCGGTGACATGATCTCCCTGGTCACGTTCGAAAAGACCACCTACCGGGAACCGCCGGCGCGGTTCGAGGCGGGCACGCCGCCGATCGTCGAAGCCGTCGGCCTTGGTGCCGCAATCGACTACGTCACCGCCGTCGGCCTCGACAGGATTGCCGCCCATGAAAGGGAGCTGCTGGATTACGCCATGCTTCGTCTCGCCGGCATGGAAGGGCTCAGGATCATCGGTCAACCCCAGCAAAAGGCCGGCATCGTGTCATTCGAGTTCGGCGACGTTCATGCGCATGACGTGGCGACGATCATCGACAGCGCCGGGGTGGCGGTTCGCGCGGGGCACCACTGCGCGCAGCCCCTGATGGAGCGTTTCGGCGTGACCTCGACGTCCCGGGCGTCGTTCGGTATGTACACCACCCGCGCGGAAGTGGATGCGCTGGCGGTCGCCTTGGAAAAGGTCAGAGAGATATTCGGATGATCGACGACGATTTGAGAGATCTGTACCAGGAGGTGATCCTGGACCACGGGAAGAACCCCCGGAACTTCCGCCATCCGGAGGATGCCAGCCATGAGGCGCTTGGCAACAATCCCCTGTGCGGCGACCGGCTGACCGTCTACCTGCGGCTCGATGAAGAACGGAACATCCTGGATGCCGCATTCGAAGGGAAGGGCTGCGCCATTTCCATCGCGTCGGCCTCGATGATGACGGACATGGTCAAGGGCAAGTCGCTCGCCGAGGTGAAGGAGCTTTTCGAACGGTTCCACAAGATGTGCACCGGGGACGATGACGGCGGGACCGCCGACGGGTTCGAGGACGAATTGGAGAAGTTGAAGGTGATGTCGGGCGTTCGCCAGTTCCCTATGCGGGTGAAGTGCGCGACCCTCGCCTGGCACGCCATGAACGCCGCCGCCGAGGGTGAAGACGCGGCGACCACTGAGTGAGCACGAAGAAGGCCGATCAAGATGGATGAGAAATTGAGCAACTACCCGATGGAGCCGCCCCAAGCTTGGGAAACCCCAATGGGCGGCGAGGTGCCCGAGGGCATCGTCGGCCGGGCCGGCGCGCCCCTGGACGATGGCGAGTCCGTTGCCGGCCTGCCGGCGGTCGCCGAGGCGCTGCGCACCGTCTACGATCCGGAAATCCCGGTGAATATCTATGAATTGGGGCTTATCTATACCATCGACATCAGCGAAGAGACCGGCAACACCATGATCGAGATGACCCTGACCGCGCCCGGCTGTCCGGTTGCCGGCATCCTGCCCCAGCAGGTGGCCGACGCGGCGGCCTCGGTGCCCGGCATCGCCGAAGTGGAGGTCAAGCTGGTCTGGGACCCGCCCTGGGACATGGAGAAGATGTCCGACGAGGCCAAGGTCGCCTTGGGCATGTTCTAGGGCGGGGGATAAGGAAATAATGAACCAAGGACAACAAGCCGTCACCCTGACCGACAACGCGGTCGCGCGCGTCCGCTCGCTGATGGACCGCGCCGACAAGCCGGTGCTCGGCCTCAGGGTCGGGGTCAGCAACACCGGCTGTTCCGGCCATTCCTACGTGGTCGAGTATGCCGAGGACAAGCGCCCCTTCGAGGAGGAGGTCGAGCAGGACGGGGTTCGGGTGTTTATCGATCCGGTCGCCGTCATGTTCCTGGTGGGCAGCAAGATGGACTACGTCGAAGGCAAGCTGCAGTCGGGCTTCGTGTTCGACAATCCCAACGAGAAGGGCCGCTGCGGCTGCGGCGAGTCCTTTCACGTTTAAACCCCGAGTGGAGCCGGTGCCGGCGGAGGGCGGCTGATGCCTCGGATCACCTTTATCGAGCCCAACGGAAACCACCGCGAGGTCGAGGCCGAAATCGGCGACACCTTGCTGACCGTGGCCCACAAGAACGACATCGATATCGAGGGCGCCTGCGAAGGGGTGCTGGCATGCTCCACCTGCCATTTGATCGTCGATCCGGACTGGTACGGGAAGCTCATGCCGGCCGATGACGATGAGGACGACATGCTCGACCTCGCCTTCGGCCTCACCCAGACCTCGCGCCTCGGCTGCCAGATCGAGGTTACCGACGAGTTGGACGGGTTGGTGGTGTCGCTGCCGGTGGAAACCCGCAACATGATGGTCTAGGGCCGTGTCTCTGTATCATCGTCTCAGGGAAGGGGCGGGCCGGGACTGGCGGGCCTATGTCGAACACGACTTCGTCAGGCGGCTGGCCGACGGCTCGCTTCCCGAAGCCTGCTTCCGGCACTACCTGATTCAGGATTATTTGTTCCTGATCCAGTTCGCCCGCGCCTATGGCCTCGCCGCCTACAAGGCGTCCGATCTGGAGGATATCCGCGCCGCCTCGGCGGCCCTCGGGGCGATCGTCGATACGGAGATAAGGCTCCATATCGAGTTCTGCGCCGGCTGGGGCTTGTCGGAAGCCGATATGGCGTCGGCCCCGGAGGCCGCCGAGACCGTGGCCTATACCCGCTACGTGCTGGATCGCGGCATGGCGGGGGACCTGCTCGATCTGCACGTGGCGCTGGCGCCGTGCATCGTCGGCTACGCGGAGATCGGCGCCGGGATTGGAGAGGTGGCGGACGATCATCCCTACAAGGCGTGGATCGAGATGTACGCCTCCGACGATTACCAGCAGGTGGCGGCGGATGAGATCAGTCTGCTCGATTCCCTGTTCGAGCGGACCGGTTCCGAGGCCCGGTTGGCGGACCTGCAACGGACGTTCGGCAAGGCGACGCGCCTGGAGGCCGACTTCTGGCAGATGGGCCTCGATGCCCAGGCGTAGCTTGCGCCCCATGAGTCCGGAGATATATTTCGCGTCATGAACTCACTGGGATTGGACAAGGCACCGGCCGAGACCCGCGTGGTGGCCGCCATGTCGGGCGGCGTCGACAGTTCGGTGACCGCCGCGCTGCTGGCCGAGCAGGGCTACGACGTTGTCGGCATTACGCTGCAGCTCTACGATTACGGCGCGGCGACGGCGCGGTCCGGCACGTGCTGCGCGGGCCAGGACATCCATGACGCCCGCCGGGTGGCCGAGCAGATGGGCATTCCGCACTACGTCCTCGATTTCGAGGACCGGTTCCGCGCGGAGGTCATGGACGACTTCGCCGATTCCTATCTTGCCGGGGAGACCCCGATTCCCTGCGTCCGCTGTAACCAGACGGTGAAATTCCGCGATCTCGTCTCTCGCGCCCGGGACCTGCGGGCCGACGTGCTGGCCACCGGCCATTATGTGCGCCGGGTCGAGGGGCCCCAGGGCGCCGAGCTTCATCGGGCCGTCGACGGCAGCCGGGATCAAAGCTATTTCCTGTTCGCCACGACCCGTGACCAGCTCGATTTTCTCCGGTTTCCGCTGGGCGACATGCCGAAGTCGGAAACCCGGGCCCATGGCGAGCGCTTCGGCCTCGCGGTCGCCGACAAGCCGGACAGTCAGGATATCTGCTTCGTCCCCAACGGAAACTACGCCGACGTGGTGAAGAAGATGCGGCCCGGCGCCGCCGAGCCCGGTGACATCGTCGATCTCGACGGCGCCGTCCTGGGCCGGCACGAAGGGATACTCCACTACACGGTCGGGCAGCGCCGCGGCCTCGGCATCGGCGGCGGCGACGCGCTCTACGTGGTGCGGCTCGACCCCGAAAACCGGCGGGTGATCGTCGGGCCCAAGGGGGCGCTGATGGAGACCGAGGTGTCCGTTCGCGAGCTCAATTGGCTGGGCCCGCCGCTGGACGACAAGCCGCGGGAGGTCACGGTGAAGCTTCGCTCCATGCATGACGCGGTGCCGGCGAACATCCGCTCGGACGGCGGCGGGGGCGCCCTGGTGACGCTGTCCGCCGCTCAGGCCGGGGTGGCGCCGGGACAGGCCTGCGTCGCTTATGACGGGGACCGGGTGCTCGGCGGCGGCTGGATTTCGAGGCCGCCCGGGACCGCGCCTGGGACCGCGCCGGCGGCCGGCCAGTCGGAACTTGACAGTCTGCCGGCATCGGCATAAATCCCCTGTCTTCGCGGCGCCCGACGGCGCCGGCGAAATGGTGTGCCGGGGTAGCTCAGCTGGTTAGAGCAGCGGAATCATAATCCGCGTGTCGGGGGTTCAAGTCCCTCCCCCGGTACCATTTTTCTCGCGGTTCGAATTAGTTCATCGCAGCCACCGCGTCCCGCAGCATGGTGCGGACCAGTTCCTCGGTAGCGGTCGGCGTCCGCGCTTCGCGGACGGTGATGCCGACCGGCATGGGATCGATTTTGAGCTCGACGGGAAGGGCGCCGAGGTTGCCGTGTTCCTCGGGGCCGAGGAAATATCTCGGCATGATCATCAGCATGTCGGTCCGTCCCAGCAGCGACTGGGCCACCAGACCGGAACTGCATTCGATCGCCGCCTGGGGCAGCTCCAGACCATGCTCATTGAAGATATATTGAACCACGGGCCGGATGGTGGCGTTGGGGAGCGGCAGGATCCATTGGCCATCGGCGAGTTCCTCCAGGTCCAGCGGCGTGTTCCTCTTGAGCAGCGGATGATCGCTGCGGGCAATCACCACCCAGGGTTCGTGGTAAAGGATTTCCTGGGTCAGGCCGCCCCGCTCGCCGTCCTCGATCATCCGGCCCACCACCATGTCCAGCTCGCCGGTCCTGAGCGAGGGAAGCAGTTGCGAGTGCACCCCCTCGTGAATGGTGATGCTGATGCCCGGGCGCTCCCGATGGAGATCGGTCAGCACCTCCATCAGCGGCCCGCCCGAGACACTCGGCAGGATGCCGAGCTCCAGCTTGCCGACATACGCATCCCGCAGATCGGCGAGTTCGTTCCAGGCGGTGCGCATTTCCGCCAGGACCGAGCGCACGTGATCGACGAACGCCGCCCCGTACTCGGTGGGCGTGACGCCGCGGGTCGAGCGTTTGAACAGCGCAACGCCGAGGGTGGCCTCCATCTCCTTGATGCTCTTGGAGACCGCCGGCTGCGTCATGTTGAGGAGCTCCGAGGCCTTGAGGATGTTGCGGTGCTCGGCCACCGTCACCAAAGTCTGCATCTGTCGCAGGGTCATCCGGGACAGCAACAGGCGATCGAAGCCGGCCGACGACGGCCGGCCGGAAACCGATGGAGTTTGTTCAGACGGCATATGTCAGTATAACCGTTTGGAATAACGATATAGAGAAAATCATGGCTGTCGAAACCGCGCCACGCCGTTATCCGGTTCATCTCGTCGGTTCGGTTCCGCTCGAAAATGCCGGCGCGGTTCTCGACCTGACGGGGCAGGTCCTCGGCGGCCGTTGCCGCAGGTATCCGGACGGCGAAACCGGCGAGCGGCGAAACTGGATCGGCTGGCAGTTGGGCGTATTTGAACGCCAGGCAGCGCTTCGGCAGGCCGCCCGGCGGGAACGGGACTATCAACTCCATCCGCCCTTCGAGTTCGCACCGGGCAAGGGCGCGGCCGATTTGGACTTCGGGGAGTTGGGATTTGCCCGCGAAGCGGTCTCCAGCTTCGCATTGTTCGAGGCGAAAAAATCCGCCGGCGTCATCCCGGCCGGGGCCCGGTTTCTGGCCGCCATTCCGACGCCCTTCGCGCCGGTTTATTCATTTACCGCCTATGCCGTCCAGGACGGCGTGTTTCCGGTCTATGAGGCGGCGATCCTCCGCGAACTCGATGAAATCTGCGCTGCGCTGCCCCATGAGGCGCTCGCCGTTCAATGGGACGTGGCCACGGAAATGAGCATATTCGAGGGGGTCTACGGCGTCCCTTTCGACGATGCCTGGGAGGTGCTCAATGGCCGTCTGGCCAAATTGGGGAATGCGGTGCCGAATGGCGTCGAGCTCGGATTCCACCTTTGCTACGGCAGCATGAACAACAGGCATTGGAAAGAGCCGGACGATCTCGGCATGTGCGTCCGGGTCGCCAACGAGGTGTTGTCCCGGCTCGGCCGGCCCTTGGATTTCCTCCATATGCCGGTTCCGGCCGATCGGAGCGATGACGGCTTCTTCGCGCCCCTCGGCGACTTGAGGCTCGCCCAAGAGACGGAACTCTACCTCGGACTGGTTCACGACGACGGCCCGGACGGCAACCGTGCCCGGCTCGAGACCGCGGCGCGGCACTGGGATCGTTTTGGAATCTCGGCGGAATGCGGTCTGGGCCGCCGGGAGCCGGAAGATGTTCCGCGATTGATCCAGGCCCACGCGGACCTGGCCAACGCCGGATAGACGCTCACATCAGAACATCAGGCTGATCGGCCAGGAAACGATGGCCGGGATGAACAGCACGATCAATATGGCCAGCACGTCGCAGACGAGAAAGGGAACCGCGGCCCGGTAGATCTCGTTCATGCCCGTCCCCCTCGGCGCGACGCCTTTCATCACGAACAGGCCCGCCCCGAACGGCGGCGAGGTTGAACCGGTTTCAATGGCGATCAGGTAGAGCACCGCGAACCAGATGGGATCGAAGCCCAGTTGCTGAACCACCGGGATGAACACAGGCAGGGTCACCAGCATGATCGGCACCGGGCTCATCACCATGCCGAGCAGGATCACCAGCACCACCATCAGGCCGACCACGGCGATCGGGCTCGCTTCGATGCTGAGGATCAGGTCGACGAGACCGGACGTCGCGCCGGTGAAGGCCAGCATCTGGGTGAAGGCGAGGGCGCCGGAGATGATCAGCAGCAGCATGACCGATATCTCGAGGCTGCCGACGATCGCCTTCTTGAACACCGCCCAGGACATCCGGCGCTGGAAAACGGCGAGGAGGAAGGTGGCGAATGCGCCGGACGCCGCCGACTCGGAGGGTGTCGCAAACCCGGCGAAGATGACCCCGACGACCATGAAGATGATGAAGCCGACCGGCACGATATGAACGGCCGCGACCTTGAGCTTTTCCGGCCACGGGATCGGTTCCACCTTGAACGACGGCGCCACGTCCGGATCCACGAAGCAGCGTCCGATGATGTAGAGCGCGTAGAGAACCGCCATGATGATGCCGGGCAGGATGATGGCGATCAGAATCTTGCCGATGGACAACTCGGCCACCACGCCCAGCAGGACGGCCAGTCCGCTGGGCGGGATCATGATCGCGAGACCGCCGCTGCCGAGGATCGGTCCCAGCGACATGGGCTTCTTGTAGCCCCGCTTCTCCATCTCCGGCACCAGCGTGGAGCCGAGCAGCGCGATGCTGCCCATGCTGTTGCCGGTCAATGCCGAGAACAATACGCCGCCGCCGACGGCCATGAGGGCGAGCCGCCCGCGGAGACTGCCGAACCATTTGTCCAGCGCATCCATCAGGCTCAACCCGATTCCCGAATGGAACATGATCTCGCCCATCACCAAAAACAGGGCGACGGGAACCAGCGTGAATGTGCTGATGGCTTCGGAGACCTGGGTCACGAGCTGTATCAGCCCGGTGAAGCCGCCGAAAAACAGAAAGGAGCCGACGAAATTCACCGCAAGAAAGGCAAAGGCGACCGGCATGCCGAGGAACATGAGGACAAAAAGTGGCCCCATGATCGCGATGAAGGCTTGCCACCACTCCATGGGTCCCGCCCCTCTAGTCTTCGCCGACCGATAGGGGCCGGCCGGTTATCGCCCGCACGCCCCGGCGCAGGAATTGGCAGCCGAGGAGGAACAGGCCGAAGGGCACCACGGCGGTGATCCAGAAGGTGGCCGGCGCCATGACCGTCGGTTCGCGAATGTCGCTCACGTACTGATCGACGACGGTGAGAATTCCAAACCAGGTGATGACGAAACAGACGAATGCGGCGGCCAGGGACAGCACCAGATGAAGGTACTTGGCCCGGTTGGGGTCCATGCGTTCGAGGATCAGGTCGATGGAAACATGCTTGTCGTTGCCGAGCACCCAGGCGGCCGCGAGGAAGGTTATGTAGAGCAGCGTGATTTCGCTGAGCTCAACCAGCCATAAATTGGAAATGTCGAAGAACGACCGGCTGACGATCTCGACGCAGATGGCGGCGGTGATGGCGACCAGAAGCGCACAGGCGATAAATGCGAGCCCGCGGTTGAACCAGTCGAACCATCTGGTCAACGTTGTCAGCACTTCTTGCATCTGCTTGTCCGGCGCCCCTCGAATGCGGGGAGGCAAATAGCCGCCCGGCCGGAAACGGCATCCCGCTCCCGGCCGGGTCCATGCTACCCGAGAATGATGGAAATAGCCGGGGCTATTTCATCAGCATCATTTGAAGCTTTTCGGCCTCCTTGGGCGCCTTCTTCTTGATGTCCATCCACGGCGCCTGATTCACCAGCTGCAGGAACTTCTCACGTTCCGCGCCGGTGAACTCGACCTTTTTGATGCCTTCCTTCTTGATCGTTTCGTAACCCGACTTCAGGTTGGCGTTCCAGCTGGCTTCGTAGGTGGCCGGATCGGCATTACGCACGAAGTTGATGACCTTGGCCTGGGTTGCCGCGGGAACCTTGGCCCAGGATTTCGGATTGGCCAGGAAGTGGAAGGTGGCGCGGTAGAATCCGGGCTCCACATAGGCGCCGACGACGCCCTTGTACTGCTCGGCGACACCCGAAACGCCGGTGACGAAGCCTTGCACCACGCCCCGCTCCATGGAGGTGTAGATTGCGGGCATCGGCAGCACCACCGGGTTGGCGCCGAGGGCGGCCATCGCCGGGCGGATCGCCGGGAAGACGCGAATCTTCAGACCCTTGAAATCCTCGAGCTTGGAGATCGGCTCCTTCAGGAAGATGTGGAACCGAAGCTGAGAAACCGGCAGCTCGCCGATATAGACCAGGCCCTTGGCCTTGTGCAGTTCGGTCATGTAATCGTGATAGCCGGTCGCCTTGATCTCCGCGTACTGCTTGTTGGAGTAGTTGGCGGTGCCGGAAACGTTCAGGATGCCGTTGGCGTAGCTGGGGCTGGTGAGGGTCATGTCGACCGAGCCCAGGCGCACGGCGTTGGGTTGCTTGAACTGCCCGATGACTTCCGGACCGCCGCGGTGATCGATTTGGAACTCGCCCTTCATCTCCGCGTTCAGGCGTTTCATGAAGGCGTCGAAAGTTCTCCCGATCGGCGTCGAAAGCGGCAGCATGGTGACGAGCTTCAACGTCACTTCGGCTGCGTTGGCGACCGGCGCCGTAAATACCGACGCTCCCATGGCAATGGCGGCAGTCGTGGCAATAAGCGTTTTCTTCATGGTGGGTTTCCTCCCTATCCCGAGGTCATGTGTTGAAATTGGCTTTGACGAGATGCGGCAGATTTTAGGAATCATTGTCATAAAAGGCATATGAATTTATCCGCCGCCGATATTCAATTCCGTTATATCAAATCCGGTTTAAACGATTCGGTTCGAATGAACCGCAGTCAAACTCTCAGCTTCCCGCTCTCAAATCAAGGGGTTGGACCGGGGGGTAACGTCAAGAGTTATGTGTCAGGGAGACTGGGGTACTGATTCCCTGAGACTTGTTTTCGTGAATGAAGACCGCGAAGAGGATGCGGTCCATTGAGGTTTTATCCTTGAAGGTTCCCATGGGCCGGGTTCGTCTGCGAACCTCGCGGAACCTCCGTTCGATGGCATTGGTGGTCCTGACCTGCTTTCGCTCGGCGAGGTCCTTGTAGCGGAAGCAGGTGAGCAGGTCGTCGAGGTCGTTGCGCAGGCAGGCGACGGCCTTGGGGTAGGTATCTTCCCAGGCGTCGGCGAAGCGGCGGGCGGCGGTCTCGGCCTTGCGGCGGTTGGGGGCATTCATGACGGCGTGGACGTCGGCCTTGACGGCCTGCTGGTCGGCTACGCGGACCTTGTTGAGGATGTTCCTGATTTTGTGCGCCCAGCACCTCTGAACGGGGATGCCGTGATAGACGATCGGCAAGGCGGCGAGCAGGCCTTGGCCGCCATCAACGCAGATCATCTCAAGGCCCTCGCCGGTGAGGCCGCGGCGGTGCAACGCGGTGAGGAAGCGCTCCCACTCCGCGGCGCTCTCGCTGGCGGCGAGTTGGAAGTCGATAATCTCCTTCTTGCCGTCGTGCCGTATGCCCAGCGCCACCAGGACCGGCCTCCTGAGCGCGCCGGCGCCGGTCTTGCAGGCCAGCACCACGCCGTCGAGCATCAGCGCCTTGTAGGCGTTCTTCAGCGGCCGGCGGTGGAATGCGGCGACCGACAGATCGAGGGTCTTGGCGACCCGGCTCACCGTCGCGGCCGAGACCGGACGCCCGAGCAGGGCAAGCAGGACCTCGCCGACCTTGCGGGTCGAGAGCCCCAGCACGAAGCCGGCCAGGATGGCGCGGTCGATCTCTGGAGCGCGCCTTGCGTAGCTCTTCAGAACCTCGGTCGGGCAGAAGTGCCGGGTGCGCGGCACGTTGAGCTCGATGTCGCCGAGCTCGCTGAGCAGGCGGCGCCGGTAGGTGCCGTTGCGCCGGTCGCGCATAGCGCTGCCATCGAGGCCGTCGAGCCAGCGATCCACCGCCTCGGCCATCCGGCCCTCGATGATCTCGGCCAGCGCCTGGCGGCCAAGCGGGCGATAACCCTCGCCCCAGTCCAATCCGCCTGCTTGCATCTCCTTCACCACCTCAAAGGCTTGTGGTAGGTTCTCAATCGTTACAGCTTGCTGTGGCATCGGGGTGCTCCTTCTTGCGGTTGTCGTAAACCACAGGGAGTACCCCATTCCCAACTGACACATAAATTTTTACGTCACCGACCGGGGCCGGGCCGGCCGCCGCGGGAATCAGGGCGCTTAATATAACGGCCGGGAATAATCAGAGCCCCTTTTTTCATAAGCCTTTTATGACAAACATTCCTAATATCGTCGCCATCGGGGAGGCGGTGAACGCCGGGCAACACAAGAAGATCGGCGTATCTTGCGCCCGGGAGCGGCGGCATGCCGCGGTGAACGGACGATGCCCCGCTGCAGTCCCGAACAACAGTGGCCCGAACAACAGTGGATGGGAAAACGATGTCGACATCTACCGCACTTCAGGATGGGCCGGTCAGTGTCGAGGCGCTGATCAACAGCGGTCTCAGAAACCTCTGGTACCCCGTAGCCCCGAGTTGGATGGTCCGGGAAGCGCCGATCGGCGTTACCCGCCTGGGTGAGCGAATCGTCCTCTGGCGCGGCCGGAACGGCGATGTGCATGCGGGCGAGGATCGCTGCCCCCACCGCGGCGCCCGGTTGTCTCAGGGCTGGAACTTCGGCGACCGGCTGCAATGCTGGTACCATGGCGTGCAGATAGGAACCGACGGCACCGTTCTCGAGGTGCCCGCGCTGCCCGATTGCGCCATGAAGGGCCGGAAAATGAACCGGTCCTACGTGGTCAGGGAAATCCGCGGCGGCATCTTTCTCTATTTCGGCGATGCGGCGCACCCGGAGCCCTGTGATCTCGAGCTTCCGGAAGAGCTGACCGACGAAGACAAGCACGGGGCCATTCTTTGCACGGCGACCTGGAACACCAACTATCGCTACGCCATCGAAAACGTCATGGATCCCATGCACGGCGCCTACCTGCACCGGGAATCCCACTCCATGTCGGAAGGCGCCGAGAGCGCCAAGTTTACCGCCCGCAACACGGACCAGGGCTATGTCTTCGAAAAAGAAGGCCAGACGGGGGTCAACTTCGACTGGGTCGAGTTCGGCCAAAGCGGCGCCGACTGGTTCCGGTTGACCATCCCCTATCCCCCCAAGTCGGGCCCGGGCGGCCATTTCGGCATCATCGGGTTTGCGACGCCGGTGGACGAGACCCACACCCAGGTATTTTTCTGGCGGACCCGCGAGGTGTCCGGGTGGCTTCGGGACATGTGGCACTTCCTCTACCGGATGCGGTTCGAGAAACGCCATTGGGACGTGTTGGAGCAGGACCGCGTCGTACTCGAAGCCATGTCCGACGACGCGCGGGAGCACGAAAACCTTTATCAGCACGACGGCGGCGTGACCCGCCTCCGGCAGATTTTGCACCGGGCCGCCGAGGCCCAGGTCAAGGAACTGGCGGAAGCGCACGCCCAGGCGGCCGAGTAGGGAGAGGACCATGACCGACCCATTCAATCCATGGCTCGCCACCAAGCGGCGCAACAAGGGCGACGAAGGCACGGTTCTGCCCCTCGACAACTCGCAGAACGTCGTACACCAGACGCGCAGCCGGGTTCCCACCGACTATGAGGAATCGCTCGCCGATGCCCTCGAGGACATTTTTGCCGCGGGACATCACGAGCTCCCGGAGATCGTCGCCAAGCTGAACGAATCCACTGTTCCGCCGCCGGGCGGCGCCGCGTGGACCGAGGACTCGTTCAAGCAGGAGATGAGCCGGCTCGCGGCCGATACCAATTGAGGGGACGCCCCCGGGCTCCCGCAACCCATGGCGGAACATGACCGGCAATGACGGCGATCGTCGATCTTTCGGACAAACGCATCCTGATCACGGGTGGCGCGCGGGGCCTTGGACGGGCCTTCGCGGAGGCCGCCCGTGGGGCCGGCGCCAGTTTGGCGATTGCCGATATTCTGGAGGACCAGGGGCGGGCCGCGGCGTCGGAACTCCCGGGGACCAACTTCTCGACGCTGGACCTTGCCGATCCGGATTCGGTGATCCGCTGCATGGAAGACGCCGTATCGGCGCTGGGCGGACTGGACGGTTTGGTCAATTGCGCGGCCGTCGCGACGGGAATCGGCGGACCGTCGATGACCGAGATCGACATCGAAACATGGGACCGCGTCATGACCGTCAATGTCCGCGGGACCTGGCTGATGAGCCGTGCCGCGGTGCCCCACCTGGAAGCGGCGGGCGGCGGCAAAATCGTCAACATCGCCTCGGACACGGCGCTCTGGGGCGCGCCGGCCCTCATGCACTATGTGGCGTCGAAGGGCGCGGTCATCTCGATGACCCGTTCCATGGCCCGGGAGCTGGGCAACAAGGGGATCGCGGTCAACTCCGTGGCGCCCGGGCTCACGCTGGTCGAGGCCACCGAGTACGTGCCGGACGAGCGGAAACGGAGTTACATCGATGGACGGGCCATGAACCGGCCGCAGCACCCGGACGATGTGACCGGAGCGGTTCTGTTCCTGCTATCCGACGGCGCCAGCTTCATCACCGGCCAATGCCTGCCGGTAAACGGCGGATACGTCCTGAACTAGCGAACGCACTATTCCGGAGGAGATAACAACAATGCCTGACGCAACCGAATTGATGACCGACGATGCGTCGGTCCCCCGTCCCGAGGGGTCGAGCCTGGAGGAATGGCTGACCACGCGGATCGCCCGTTACGCGACCCGCACCCTCGATTGGGACGCGCTCAAGTTCCAAGCCGACTACGATCCCAAGTACCGGCGCTCCCAGATGCGCTACGTGGGCACGGGCGGAACCGGTATCGAAGATGACGAAAACACCGTACCGGCGGAGCATTTCACCTTCTCGACCATGGTGCTGCCCGCGGGCTGTGAAGGGCCTCTTCACATTCATCGGGATGTGGAGGAGGTGTTCTTCATCCTCAGGGGCAGCAAGATCAAGCTGATGTTCCACACCGAGGACGAGTCGGAACAATGGGAGACCCACCTCGGCGAACGGGACCTGATCTCCGTTCCGGCGGGCCTCTATCGCGGTCTGGTCAACGAGGGCCAGGAAGAGGCGCTGATGTGCGTCATGCTGGGCGCCAAGGCCCCGGTCACGCCCACCTATCCCGACGATCACCCGGTCTCGAAGCTCAGGCGCTGACCGGGCTCCACGGGGAACGAGGGGAAACCCATGAAGGAAGTCCGGGTCGGACTGATCGGCTACGGCGGCATCGTTCGCAAGGTGCTTGCCGAACTGCCGCGCGTCGCGGGGCGCGGTATCGGCGTTACCGGCGTACTCGTGCGGCCGGGGCGCTGCGACGCCGCCCGCCAGGCATTGGGCGGCGGCGTGCCGCTCTACGAAACCCTGGACTCCTTTGTCGCCGCCGGGCCCACCATCGTTGCGGAATGCGCGGGGCACACGGCGGTCGACGATTACGGTGAATCCATCCTCCGGGCGGGCATCGATCTGATGGTGGTGTCGATTGGCTCGCTTTCCGACCGGGATCGCCACGAGCGTCTGGTGCGCGCCGCCCGGGAGGGAGGCGCGCACCTGATCCTGCCCTCGGGCGCCATCGGGGCCGTCGACGCGCTCTCGGCCGCGCGCATCGCGGGTCTGACCAGCGTCACCTACCGGTCCCGCAAACCGCCGGCGGCCTGGATGGGAACGCCGGCGGAATCGTTGTGCGACCTCGGCAATCTCCGTTCGGCGACGACCTTCTATCAGGGCGACGCCCGGGACGCGGCGCGGCTGTATCCAAAGAACGCCAATGTGGCGGCGACGGTGGCGCTGGCCGGCATCGGGTTCGACGATACGCAGGTCGAGCTGTGCGCCGATCCGACCACCGACTGCAATATCCATGAGATCGAAGCGGAAGGCGTCGCCGGTTCGTTCAGGATCGAACTCAAGGGCAATCCGATCCCCGAAAACCTGAAGACATCCATGTTGACCGCCCTCAGCGTCGCCCGCGGATTGGCCAACATGGCGGCGACGACCGTTATCTGAATTTTGGAGAACAAATCAGTGGCCATCACCGGAATAGACGCCATCACCTACGGCGTCACCAACATGGACAAATGCCGGCGGTTCCTTGCCGACTGGGGTCTGAAACGGCTGCGCGCAAGCGATGCCGGCGCGGCCTACGAGACCCTGGACGGCAGCCAGGTTATCATCAAACCGCGCGGCGACAAATCGCTGCCCAAGGCCATTTGCCGGGGCGCCACGGCCCGCGAGGTCATCTGGGGCGTCTCCTCCAGGGCCGAACTCGATCGCCTCAGGCGGTCGTTGGCGGCCAATGGCGTCGGGTTTGCCGAGAAGGCCGGGACCTTGCGGTGCACGGACCCGTCCGGCCTGGGGATCGGCTTTTGCCTGAGCAGGAAACGCAAGGTCAAGGTGCGCGGCACGCCGATGAACATGGTCGGCGACCGGGCGCGAATCGACAGGGCGAGCACGTTCTACGACCGGGCCCGGCCGGTTTCGCTGGGCCACGTGGTCTTCAATGTCCCCGCCCTCGAACCGGCGGAGCGCTTCTACCGGGACGTGCTGGGGTTTCACCTGTCCGACCGGTATCCGGGAGACGCGGTCTTTCTCCGCTGCAAGCCGGAAGGCGAGCACCACAATCTCTTTCTGCTCGAGACGAAGGACGGCAGCGCCAGCCTCAATCATGCGGCATTCGAGGTGCGTGATCTTCATGAGATTTTCGGCGGCGGTCTCCATATCGCGGGCAAAGGCTGGAAAACCGCCATCGGACCCGGACGGCACCCCATTTCGTCGGCCTATTTCTGGTACGTGGAAAATCCGTGCGGCGGGCTGATCGAATATTACTCGGACGTCGATTACGTCACCGCGAAGTGGAAGCCCCGAAACTGTGCCCGGACGCCGGAGAATTTCGCCGAATGGGCGGTCGCCGGCGGCCTGGACGCGGTCACCCGCCGGCAAAAGATGTAGGCGGCCCGCGCCGTGACGATCCTCGTGGACATGCCGCCGCCCAAGACGGCCGATGCCGGCGGGCTCGAAATCTCCTACTACGACATGGGCCGTGGCGGCGCCGTCGTGCTGCTGCACGGCATAGGGTCCAACGGGTCCAGCTGGTCCGGTCAATTCGCCGCGCTTTCGGCGCATCATCGGGTGATCGCCTGGGACGCGCCCGGTTATGGCGGTTCTTCGCCGCTGTCCGCCACGGCACCGGCGGCGGACGACTATGCCGGCGCGCTCGATGACTTCCTGGATGCCCTGGGCATCGTGTCCTGCACACTCGTCGGTCATTCCCTCGGCGCCCTGATGGCGGCGTCCTTCGCCGCGCGCCATCCCGGCAAGCTCGACGGCCTGGTCCTTGCCAGTTGCGCGCTGGGTTATGGAAGCGCGACCGAGGCCGATTACCCGGACACCATCCAGGGCCGGCTGGCGGACATTCGGGACCTGGGCCCCAAGGGCCTTGCGGGGAAACGCTCGTCGCGGCTCCTGACCGAACGGGCCGGCCCCGGCCTGCGGGTCCGCGTCAGGGAAACCATGGCCGAGGTTACGCAGGAGGGTTACGAGGCGGCGACGCATATGCTGGCCCGATCCGATATCTTCGCCGACACGCCGGGCATTCGGTGTCCGACTCTCGTGCTCTGCGGGGATGAAGACGTGATCACGCCCGACGAGGGCGGCAAGCGGGTGGCCGCCGGGATCGAAGGCGCGCAATATGTCGGGCTCGCCGGGCTCGGTCATGCCTGCTATGTGGAGGGGCCGGAGGTTTTCAACGAAGCCGTTCAAGCATTCCTGAAGGGGCTCGACTAGACATGGATTTGGGATTTACCGGCCGGGTCGCGGTGGTGACCGGGGGCTCTTCGGGGATCGGCCTCGCCACTGTCCGGGCGCTGCTCGACGAAGGCGCAAAGGTGGCATTTTTCGCCCGCGACGAAGCCCGGTTGAACGAGGCGCTGGATCCGCTCAAGGCGGTCCACGGAGACCGGGTCCACGCCGAGCCTTGCGACGTGCTGGACAAGGACGCGGTCGCCGGGTTTCGCGATTCCGTCGCCCGGACCTTCGGCAAGGCGGATGTCCTGGTCAACAATGCCGGTCAGGCCCGCTGGGCGACCTTCGCCGAAACCACGGACGACGAATGGCGGGCGGAACTGGAACTCAAATACTTCAGCGTCATCAATCCGATCCGGGCGTTTCTGCCCGATCTCGAAGCGTCCGGCGCGGGCGCCGTCGTCATGGTGAATTCGCTTCTCGCCCGCCAGCCGGAGCCGCACCTGGTGGCCACCGCCTCGGCCCGGGCCGGTATTCTGAACCTGGTGAAGTCCCTCAGCACCGAATTCGCGCCAAAGGGAATCCGGGTGAATTCCATCCTGGTCGGGACCATCGCCACCGGCCAGTGGGAAGACCGCTTCAAGGAGCGCGCGCCCGAGGGCGTTTCCATGGACGAATGGTTCGAGGGCCTGGCAAGGGACCGGGGCATTCCGCTTGGCCGTTTCGGAAAGCCCGAGGAAGCCGCCGCGGCGGTTCTGTTCCTGGCGTCCAGCCAGGCCTCGTTCATTACCGGCGTGCAGGTGGAAGTCGCCGGAGGCGTGTCCCGCTTTGTCTGATCAGCAAAAAACCGTCGGCGACCTCGTCGCGGCATTTCTCCACGCCGGCGGCGCCGGCGCCGCCTTCGGCGTCATCAGCATCCACAACATGCCGATCCTGGATGCAATCGGCCGGGCCGGAAAAATCCGGTTCGTCCCGAGCCGGGGCGAGGCGGGCGCGGTCAACATGGCGGACGCCTACGCGCGGGCCGGCAATCGCCTGGGCGTCTGTTTCACCAGCACCGGCACGGGGGCCGGCAACGGCGCCGGCGCGCTGGTCGAGGCGGAGACCGCCGGAACGCCGCTGCTGCATATTACCGGCCAGATCGACACGCCTTACCTCGACAAGGGCATGGCCTACATCCACGAGGCCAAGGCGCAGTTGAAAATGCTGGAGGCCGTCTCGAAGGCCGCGTTCCGCATTTCGAGGCCCGAAGAGGCGCTGGACGTGCTCCGCATCGCGGCGCAAATGGCGCTGACGGCCCCCAACGGGCCGGTGAGCGTGGAGATTCCGGCGGATATCCAGGCGGCCGCCGTGGATATTCCCGATGACGTTTCGCCCCTGGACGCGCCGGTGATCCGGCCGGACCCGGCGGACCTGGATGAGCTGGCGGCAACCTTGCGGACGGCCAAGCGGCCGCTGCTGTGGCTCGGCGGCGGCGCCCGTCACGCCGGCGGCGCGGTCGCCAGGCTGGTGGACAAGGGCGTCGGCGTGGTGACCTCGGTGAACGGCCGGGGGGTGGTCAGCGAGGATCACCCGTTGAGCCTCGGCGCATTCAACATGACCCCCGAATCCGAAGCTTTCTATGAGACCTTGGATGCCGTTGTCGTGGCGGGCTCGCGCCTTCGCGGCAACGAGACCCGCAACTACACGCTCCCGTTCCCGAAGACATTGGTACGGATAGATGCCGACCCGGCGTCCAAAAACCGGTGTTTCAAGAGCTCGCAGTTTATCTGCGCCGACACGGCCCTTGTGCTGGAAGGTCTCGCGGAACGGCTTGCCGACGGGCCGAAGATCGACAATTCCTATGCACGGGACCTTGCCGAGGCCAAGGCGGCGGCCGAAGAGCGGACACGGGACGAATTGGGACCATATGCGGACATTTGCGCCGCATTGCAGAGCGTAACGCCGGCAAATGCGCCCTGGGTGCGGGACATCACGCTGTCCAACAGCACCTGGGGAAACCGGCTGTTTCGAATTCATGGTCCCCACGACGGCGTTCATGCGCTGGGCGGCGGAATCGGACAAGGGGTTCCCATGGGGGTCGGCGCGGCGGTGGCGGCGCCCGGCCGAAAATCGGTTCTGCTCACCGGCGACGGCGGCCTCATGTTGTGCGTCAGCGAGTTGGCGACCGCCGTCCAGGAGAACGCGGATATGGCCATTATTCTGATGAACGACGGCGGTTACGGGGTGATCAAGAACATCCAGGACGCCAAGTTCGGCGGTCGGCATTATTTCGCGGACATGCGGAACCCGGATTTTGCACAGCTTTGCGCCGCCATCGGTCTGCCCCACCGGCTCGTCGAGGACACCGGTTCCTTTGCCGAAGCGGCGGCGGAAGCCATCGCGGTCGATGGCCCGGCCGTGGTCGAAGTGGACATGTTGTCGGTGGGACCGTTCAAAAAGCCCTTCGGCGGCCCGCCGCCGCCCAAGATCGGTTAGGATTTTTTCTCCAGCGCCGCCTTTACCCGCGGCGGGGACAGCGGCAGGGCGGCCACCCGCGCCCCTGTCGCGTCGAACAGCGCATTGGCGATGGCCGGCGCGACCGGCAGCATGCCGCCTTCGCCCATTCCCTTGGCGCCGAAGGGGCCGGGGCCGTGCCCCTGCTCCTGGGTGATGGAGACGAAGTCCGAGGGCAGGTCCTGGGCCATGGGCACGCGGTAGGCGAGCGCGTCGCCGTTCACGAGCCGCGTTCCGTCGTAGACCATTTCCTCGAACAAGGCCTGACCCAGGCCCATGACCGCGGCGCCTTCGTCCTGTCCCCGGCAGACGAGGGGGTTGATGGCCTGGCCGGCGTCTCCCGAAACCACCAGCTTGTGGACGGTGATGAGACCGGTGTCCGGGTCCACCTCGATGTCCGCGGCCCCCCAGCCCAGCTCCCAGAAGACGCATTGGGTCTCCAGGGGCGCGGCATGGTCGGTCTCCGCCTTGTGGAAGCCGTCGGCGGTAAATTCCCAGCCCGTGCCGCCGAAATATCCCATGATCATCGGGGCCAGCGGCAGGGCCTCGTTGCCCTTGCGAATGTGCCAATCCTCGAGGTCCAGGTCCTGCGGCTCGGCGCCCAGGCGGTCGGCGGCGAAATCCAGCACTTGCGCCCTGAGCGACCGGGCGGCCCGTTCCACGGCTTGGCCCATGACCGAAACGGCCGAACTGGCGTTGGTGCCCTGGTCGAACGGCGTGTGGCCGGTATCGATCGGCATGTAGCGGACCCGTCCCGCCGGCGCGCCCAATATTTCGGCGACGACCGCCGAGAGCGCCGAATGAGCGCCCTGGCCGATCTCCACCGTGCCGCAATGAAGGAATATATCGCCGAAAGTGGACACCTTGACCCGGGCCTGCGCTGGCTTGTTCACCCCGCCGCCGTCCTTGAAGCCGAGCGCCAGGCCGACCCCCCGGTTGGGGAGGGGATTTTTCTTGCGCTCATGGTAGCCGATTTCGCGGGCGACCAGTTCCAGTCCCTCGCGGAGATCGCTGTCCATGCCGCTTTCGCCGGGCACGAACGGCTCGCCGAGATCGATCAGGTTCTTCATGCGGAATTCAAGGGGATCGATTCCCAGGCGGCCGGCGATCATGTCCATCTGGGATTCGCACGCCCAGCTTGTCTGGGTGCCGCCGAAACCCCGGAATGGACCGGCGGGCGCCGTATTGGTCATGACGCAGTAGCACGACGTCCGGATGTGCCGGTAACGGTAGGGCCCGGGAATCCGGTAACCGGCCTTCTCGGCGACCAGCGGGCTTGCATCGGAGTAGGCGCCGGAATCCAGGAAAATCTCGCTGTCGCGGGCGACCAGCGTGCCGTCGTTCATCACCCCGGTCTTCAGTTTCAGGATCGCCGCGTGCTGGGTGTTGGTGAGAAAGTTCTCATCGTGGGTGAGGGCGAACCGGACCGGCCGGCCGGTCATCCGCGCGAGCAGTATGGCGATGGGTTCCGCCTTGCAGTTGTTTTTCGAGCCAAAGCCGCCGCCCACGAACGGGACGCGGACGCTGATATTGTTTTCCGGCACCTTGAACACCCGGCCCAGTTCCTTGCGGAGCGCGAAGGGGTTCTGACAGCTGGTCGACACTTCTACCCTGTCGCCGTCCAGCCATTGGGTGACCGCGGCGAAGGGTTCCAGGTGGAAATGCTGCATGCGGGAGAAGTGAAAGGTGTCTTCGAACACATGGTCGCAGGTCTCGAAGACATCAGGCGAACCGGTCTCGTAGTCGAACCGGTAGCAGACGTTGGGCCGGGGGCGAAGCTCGGCCGAGGCGCCGGCGCCGTAGGCGGGAACGATCCCCATGGGCGCCTCTTCGAACAGTTCGGCCGCGCCGTCGGAGAGTGCGTCTTCGATCGAGGCGACCGGCGGAAGCTCTTCGTACTCGACCTCGATCAGGCGCAGCGCGGCATCGGCGATGGCCTCGGTTTCGGCGGCGACCGCCGCCACCGTGTCGCCTTCGTAGCGCACCTTGTCCAACGCGACGATGGGCTGATCCTTGATGAAATAGCCGTAGGTCGGGGCGATATCGTCGCCGATTTCGTCGCGGGTCAGAACGGCATGAACGCCGGGCAATTCGCGGGCGGCCGAGGCATCCATGCCGACAAGCCGGGCATGGGCGATTGCGCTCCGCAGCACCTTGGCGTGCAGCATGCCGGGCAGCGATATGTCGGTCGTGTAGCCGGCCTTGCCGCGCACCTTCTCCCCGGCGTCCTTGCGCCGCGCCGGCCGGCCGACAACATCGAGGCGCGCGCTTTCGTTCATCGCTTTGTTCCCGCGTTCGCGGCCTCCGCAGCCTTGGCGACCGCCTCGGCGATCAGCTCGTAGCCGGTGCAGCGGCAGATGTTGGAGCTCAGCCACTTCCGGATGGTCTCGCCGGAGGGGTTGGGGTCCCGGTCCAGCAGCGCCCGGGTCAGCATGATCATTCCCGGAGTGCAGTAGCCGCACTGGAACGCGCTGAGATCGGCGAAGGCCGCCTGCACGGGATCGAGTCCGCCATCGGCATCCTCCAGGCCCTCGACCGTCCGGATTTCCGATCCGTCGGCCTCGAAGGCATAGGCCGAACACGACGATACCGGGACGCCGTCGAGGTGGACCGTGCAGGCGCCGCAGACCGCGTGGCCGCAGGCGATCTTGGTGCCGGTCAGCCCGCAGGCCTCGCGGATGAAGTCGGCGAGCGTGGCCGAGGTCGGCACCTCGGCTGCAACAGGCTCACCGTTGACGGTGCAGGTGATGGAGACGGTATCGCTCACGGATCATCCCTTCGCCAGCCGAACCCGCTGCCGTTTCAGCAGCGCCGCACCCGTTCCCGCCACATAGCCGCGGGTCAGCAGCACGTCGTTGAATTCGACCGGAAGGCCGGCAAACCGGGTCTCGGCCGAGTCGTCCGGATCGCCGGACAGCAGCGCCGGCCGGAGGAACCGGGTGCCCACCGCGACCCGTTCGATCCCGCCCGTCGCGGCGGCCTGGGTCATCCATGGCCGGAGAGTCCGGTCGTAATCGAGCGCCGGACCCTCGGCCAGCGGAATTTCGATTTCGGTCAGCAGCGAGCGATCCAGATCCCCGGCCGTCCAGATATCCGCCGCCCCCAGCTCTCGCCGGCCGGCCGACGACTCGAGGATCAACCGGGCATCCAGGGCGGCCAGCAGGATCGGCACTTCGTAGGCCGTCCGCCGGGCCATGACGTTGCCGCCGATGGTCGCCCGGAACCGGATGCGGACATTGGCGATGGCGCCCAGCGCCCCGGCCAAACCGGGGATCGCCGTCACTTGATCATGGGCGCTCAATTCATCCAGGGTCGCAAGGGCGCCGATTGCCAACGTCCCGTTTCGGACCTCGGCGCCGCGCAAACCGTCGAGCGTATTGAGGGTCAGGAGCGACGGAACGGGAC
Organism: Rhodospirillales bacterium; assembly: GCA_965221855.1. Taxonomy (GTDB): domain Bacteria; phylum Pseudomonadota; class Alphaproteobacteria; order Rhodospirillales; family UBA2165; genus JAJDXO01. The sequence continues at coordinate 46,985 of CBDCSV010000003.1, forward strand.
GGCCCTCGTGAACCGACAGGCACAGATCGGTGCCGCCCGCATAGCAGACGGGCGGCGTTTCCTCGGACCCCAGAATCTCGATGGCTTCGGCGGCCGTGGTGGGCCGGAACAGCCGAAACGGCGGAAGCTGCCGTACCGGCGGGAGCATGTTGGGGGATTGGTCGAGCGGGCTCATGGGGACCGAGTGTGGCCCGGAAAAACCGCCCGCTCAATAGGTCAGGTCGTGCCCGGCGGCCTGACCCGGAGCAGCTTGCCGTCGCCCGCGTCGGTCAGCAGGTAGAGGAAGCCGTCCGGTCCCTGCCGGACATCCCGGATCCGTCCGAACTCGCGGCCGAACAGGCGCTCCTCCTTGACCACCTTGCCGTCCCTGACCTCCAGGCGGGCCAGCAGCTGGAACTTGAGGGCGCCGACGAAGATGTTGCCCTTCCAGCGGGGGAACGCCTCACCGGTGTAGAACGCCATGCCGGACGGCGCGATGGACGGATCCCAGAAGTAGACCGGCTGTTCCATGCCCGGTTTGGCGGTGCCTTCGCCGATGGAGCCGCCCCAGTAATGCTTGCCGTAGGAAATGACCGGCCAGCCGTAATTCTTTCCGGCTTCGGGGCGGTTGATTTCGTCGCCGCCCCGGGCGCCGTGGGCGACGGTCCACAGGGACCGCGTCCGCGGATTCCAGATGGCGCCTTGCGCATTGCGGTGCCCGATGGACCATATTTCCGGCAGGCCCTTGGCGCCGTCGGCGAAGGGATTGTCGGCCGGGATCGACCCGTCACGATTGATGCGCAACACCTTGCCGGCGTGATCCATGGGGTCCTGGGCGCGTTCCCTCTGGCCGCGGTCGCCCGTGGTGATGAACAGCTTCTTGTCCGGCGAAATCACCATACGCGAGCCGAAGTGCCGTCCGCCGCCGCTTTTCCGATTCATGGAGAAAATGACTTGAACCTTTTGGAGCCGCGGGGTCTGGCTGAGGACGATTCGCGCGCGGGCAACCGCCGTGCCTGCATCGTCGCCGTCGGCGGAAGGCTCGGAATAGCTCAGGAAAATGGTCCGGTTCCTGGCGAAGTCGGGATCGGCGACCACGTCCAGCAGCCCGCCCTGTCCGCCGGCCCATACCCTTGGAACGCCGGCGACCTTTGTGGTTTTTCCGCCGGGGCCGACCAGGTTGAGATCGCCGTCCCGTTCGGTGACCAGCATGGAACGGTCGGGCAGGAAGGCCAGGCCCCAGGGGTGAGCGAAGCCCGCGGCAACCGTCTCCACGGTGACGTCGTGCAGTTCGGTCTTGAAGACCTGCGCGGTCGCGGGGGAAACCGCAAAGGCGAGAACGGCGGCGGCGAGAAGGCTGCGTTTCATGACATCTGCTCCCTGGTCACGAGCTCCCGGAATTCATGGGCAAAACGCCGGGGCCGGCCGATCCCGTCGATCGCGTCCCGCTTAGGCGGGTACGCGGCGGTGCGCCAGCCGGATCACACGGATTCCTGAACGATTTCCGGCGGTGTGAAGGCCCGGATCGGCGGAACGTCTCCCTCGAATTTCTCCACCTCGACCAGCGCCGACATGGCCGACGGTCCCTGGGCCAGCTTGGACGTCCCCTTGTCGGGGGTCAGGACGTTGGGGTTGCCGTGGACGTCCAGGCTTCCGGGCACGCCGGGCTCCACGGGATCGAACCACGCGCCGGTGGGCAGGCGCACGACGCCGGCGCGGATTTCGCCGGTGACGACGGCGCCCGCGAGGCAGCTTCCCCGGTCGTTGTAGAGCCGGACGATATCGCCGGTCTCGATGCCGCGCGCCCGGGCATCCTCCGGACTGATATGCATGGGCTCGCGTCCCTCCACCTTGTTGCCTTGGGAGTAGCCGCCGTTGTCGAACTGGCTGTGCAGCCGCGTGTGCGGCTGGTTGCTGATCAGGTGCAGCGGATAGGTGCCGGTGAGCGCGCCGCCCAGCCATTCGATGGGTTCCTGCCATACCGGATGGCCCGGACAGTCGTCGTAGCCGAAGCCGTCGACGGTCTCGGAGAATATCTCGATTTTGCCGGTCGGCGTGTGCAGCGGCGACCCTTCCGGATCCGCCCGGAAAGCGCCCAGGTACGGCTGCGGGTCCGGCTCGGGCAGCTGGAAGTGCCCGGCCTCCCAAAACTCCTCGAAGGAAGGCGTCTCGACGCCGCTTTCGCCGGCGGCCTGGCGGAACCGGTCATAGATGTGCTCGATCCATTCCTGCTCGCTCCGGCCCTCGGTAAATTCCTCGCCGCAGCCCAGGCGCTCGGCGAGACCCGAAAATGTCCGGTAATCGGGCCGCGAGTCGCCGAAGGGTTCGATCGCTTTCTGCATGGCGAACAAGTAGCTGTCGGTTCGCGAGGCGCCGATGTCGTTGCGTTCCAGCATGATGGCGGCGGGGAAGACGATGTCCGCGTGCCGCGCGTTGGCGTTCCACCACGGTTCATGGACGATGACGGTTTCCGGTTTCTGCCAGGCCCGGATCATCCGGTTGATGTCCTGGTGATGGTGGAACGGGTTGCCGCCGCACCAATAGACCATCCGAATGTCCGGATAAACCCGGTCCATGCCGTTGTAATGGTACGCGCCGCCCGGGTTGAGCAGCATATCGGAGACCCGGGCGACGGGGATGAAGTCCCGCACCTCGTTCGGCAGCAGCGGGAAGGTCGGTTTGGCGACCGTGGTCCGTTGGCGGCCGATCAAATTGACCGCGCCGTATCCGAACCCGACGCCGCCGCCGGGGGTGCCGATTTGGCCCAGCATGCTTGCGAGCGTCACCGCCATCCAGAAGGCCTGTTCGCCGTGATCGCTGCGCTGGCAGGACCAGCTCAGGTTCAGTTGCGTCGCCTTGGCGGCCATCTCCCGCGCCAGCGAGACGATGGCGTCCGCCTCCATGCCGCTGATTTCGGCGGCCCATTCGGGGGTTTTGGGTCTCCCGTCGCTCTCGCCGGTAAGGTAGGGGACGAATTTGTCGAACCCGGCGCAGTATCTGTCGAGGAACGCCTGGTCGTGCAGCCCCTCCGTGTAGAGCACATGGGCCATACCCAGCATGATCGCCACATCCGTATTCGGCCGGGGATGGTGCCATTCGGCATCGACCATGTCGTCGAGGTCGCTGCGGATCGGCGAGATGTTGACGAATTTGACGCCCCGCTCGGCGCACAGCCTGAGCGCTTCCGGCATGTGATGCCGGCCCATGCCGCCGCCTTCGACCTGGGTGTTCTTGAGCGGGATGCCGCCGAAGCAGACGAACAACTCGGTATTTTCGGCCAACATCTTCATCGGCGTGTTGGTGTCCATTTGCTCGAAGGCGCCCATCCCGACGATGTGCGGCAGGATGACCTCGGCCGCGGCCAGGCTGTAGGTTTCCCGGCTCGCCACGTAGCCGCCCGCCGCCGACATGAAGCGGTGGAGCTGACTGACCGCATGGTGGAACCGGCCGGCGCTCGACCAGCCGTAGGACCCCGCATAGATGGCGCCATTGCCGTGTTCCTTGCGGATACGGCCGATCTCTCCCGCCGCCAGGTCGAGCGCCCGGTCCCATGAGACCGCGACGAAAGGCCCGTTGCCCCGGCCGCCGCCGTGGCCGAGGGGGCCGTTGTCGAGCCACGCCTTTCTCACCATCGGCTGCGGGATCCGGACCGCGTCTTCGACGGCCTCGGGCATGCCGGCGCCGATGGGCGAGGGGTCGGGGTCCTGATCGAACGGCCGCAGGGCCCGGACCTTGCCGTCCTCCACATCGACCTCGTAGGCGCCCCAGTGGGTCGCCGTCCTGTGGGTTTGTTTCGATCGGCTCATGTCAGGGCCTCGTAAATTCTCTCGTCATATAATGCCCCGGAGAGGGGTGCGATTGCACGCCGAAAGGCGACGGTGGCATCCCGTCCGGTATGGGCGCGCCGGGCGCCGGCGTTTTCCCAGATCTCCACCAAGGACATGTGATTGGGACGGCCGGACTGGCTGAACGCGACACACCTGATATTGCCGTCTTCGCCCCGGGTCGCCTCGCAGTGGGCGGAAACCAGCGCGGCGCCTTCACCGGTATTGGGCGGAGTGACGTCGATATGGGTAATGACGTAGGTGAAGTCGCCGGATCTGCCCGAATAGCCGGTGATCGACAAGGGAGCATGAACCCGTTCGTCGTACGGCGCCGCCAATAGGGGCTCCAGGTCGCCCCGGAACTCGCTGACGTGGCTGGACGAAATGTGGGCCAGACGGGCGGCTTCGCCGCTCCATGTCTCCAGCAGGGCGAATTGGCCGGGATGGCCGGCCCGGGCGAGCGCGCGGAAGCCGACCTCACCCAGCTCCTGCGCGCACACCGCCGCGTGGTGACGGATAACGCCGGCCGCCGCATCCGATCGGGCGGCGAGGGCCTCGATGTAGGCCACGACATGGACTTCACTCATCCCGAAGGTCCCCGAAAAAAAAGTAGTGCGGCCGGCGCCGCCCGGCCATCCACGTGTGCCGCCGCCCCCTCGATTCGTGGATCACCGGGCTTGGAATATATTTCCAACAAAAATTTCGATTCAGGCCCGATCGCGCGGGCTGTAATGGACATTCATGGACATTCATGGACATTAATAGACATTTGATGACTTGGTTAAATTCCAATTCGGCGCCTTTGCGCGCATTTTTGCGCGCGGGAATCCCAGGCAAAATCATGGGTTGGCGCCCGCGGACGGTGCTTCCCTTATCAATGTGTGCGATTTGCCGCCGGAATCCACCCCCCTCCACACCCTTCGGGGGGAGAGGGTGCAAAATTACCACGGAGCGCACAGAGATCGCGGAGAAGGTGTATTCGGCTGTCGGCGCCCCATCTCCGTGATCTCGGTGATCTCCGTGGTGAAAAATCCTGGATGCCCCGCCCAGAGCCTATCCTCCGGCCGGCGAAGCCGGTCCGGTGGGGTGGGGCATGACGCGGGTTGTTGGAGCCCCTATTCCGTCATACCCCGGCGCAAGGCCGGGCCATTCACGGTCCCGCCGCCTCAGATCAGGCCGGCCCGCTCCAGCACCCCGTCCAGTCGCTTCTCCAACTCCGGCGTCGCCGGCATCATGGGCAGCCGGTGCTCGTTGGCGGGCATCAATCCCATGCGTTTCATCATGTACTTGATGGGTATGGGGTTGGTGTCGAAGAACACCGACTGATTGAGCTCCAGCAGGCGCTGGTGCAGATCCCGCCCGGTCTTCATGTCGCCGGCCCAGGCCGCCTCGCACATTTGCGACAGGAGGTCGGGCCGCAGGTTTCCGACCGCGTTCATCAGGCCGGCGGCGCCGATGCACAGCATCGGGTAGCTGAGTTCCTCGAGGCCGACGAAGACGCGAAAATCGGGGATGGCGTCGATGCACTCGGTGACGAAGCCGAGGTCGTTGACCGCGTGCTTCATGCCGACGAAGCCGGGCGAGCGGTCCTTCAGTTCCCTGACCGTGTCCAGGGTGACCGACACCGCCGCGCGGCCGGGAATGTGGTAGATCATCCACGGCGTGTCGTGGTCCTTCGTGACGTCCAGATAGTATTCGATGATGCCCCGCTGCGGCGGGCGGATGTAATAAGGCGTGACGATCAGCAGCGCGTCCGCGCCGGCGTCGACCGCATGACGGGTCAATTCCTTGGTTTCGGCCAGGGACTGGGACCCGGTGGCGGCGACGACCGGGACTTTTCCCTTGGCGATTCCGATCGCGGTATCGACCGTCCGGTTGCGTTCCGCAATGGTCATGGTCGACGGTTCGGCCGTCGTTCCGTTGACCAGGATGCAGTGAGACCCATGGCCGATCTGGAACTCGACCAGGCCCGCATAGGCATCGAGATCCACTTCGCCGTTCCTGAACGGGGTGATGATCGGCGGCGCCGACCCCTTCAGCCAATCCAGATCGCTCGACATTCGTCCCTCCTCGCCATTCACACCGGGTGTAGGCTTAAATTTTACTTAACATGTTAAATAATGTCCAGGCCGGACAGAGACACGGAGGACACCGAGGAGGAATGGTTAACGCCTCACTGTCTCACTGTCTCCGTGGTTCAAGAAGCCGTCACGCCCGCGCTCGACACGGGCATCCACGCTTTGGCGGCGCGCCATGTCAAACCCGTCATGCCCCGCCTCCGTCGAGCGGCTTATTCACGCGGTCCGCGGGTTGCGGACCATGCCGGGGGACGGGCCCCTCGAACCGCCTTGCGGCGCCGGAGGTTTCAACCGGGCGTGATTTGCCGAAAGCGGCGAGAAATGTCAAAATCCTTTCGCCGGAGTGCAGCAATCGTGTCTCCGAAGTCGCGCGACCTAACGCGCTTCTGGTCATATTTGGGGACTGTTGGCACAGATGACACAAGATGTTGCGGCCAATTTGACTGTTCGCCTTGCCGGGACCGCCGAGGATGTCCGGGCGGCCCAGGCGCTGAGGTACCGCGTATTCTACGAGAACATGGGCGCCGCGCCGTCCGAGGAAATGGCGCGGCAGAAACTCGATTTCGATCGTTTCGATGATTTCTGCGACCATCTCCTGGTGGTCGATCAAACGGTCCCGGAGGCGCCCCCCGAAATCGTCGGCACCTATCGGCTGCTGCGGCGGTCCCGGGCCGTGGAAACCAGCGGTTTCTACTCGGCGGCCGAGTTCGACCTGGATCCATTGAAGAAATATCCGGGAGAGGTGTTGGAACTGGGCCGGTCATGCGTCGACCCGGCGTTCCGGGATCGGGCCGTCCTGCAACTGCTGTGGAAGGGCATCTCGGACTATTTGATGGACAACCGGATCACCCTCATGTTCGGCTGCGCCAGCTTCCCCGGGATCGACCTGGATCAGATGGCCCGCGCCCTGTCGTACCTCTACTACTACCATTCGGCCCCGGCGGACTGGCGTCCGCGGGCGCTGGACGAGCGCTACGTCAAGATGGACCGGATGCCCAAGGAGCAGGTGGACATGCGCCAGGCGCTCCGGGAGATGCCGCCGTTGATCAAGGGCTATCTTCGCCTGGGCGGCGTCATCGGCGACGGCGCGGTCATCGACGACGTATTCAATACCGTGGACGTGTGCCTCCTGGTGGAGACCGAGAACGTCCCCAAGCGGTATGCAAAGCATTATCAATTCGAAGACAAGATAGCTTCGGGGATTCTGAAAACCGGTCCCGAACGGACCCAGGCCTGATGCGCCCCACCGTCCGCGCGATCGTTCGAATCATCGCTCTGGCAGGGGTTACGGTCATTTTGCACCCGGTTTATTTTTTTGCCGGATCCCGTAGGCCGAAGGTCGTGCAGGCATGGCACCGGGCTGCCTGCCGGATCGCGGGAATCCGGGTATCGCCGGTCGGGGCGCCGGTCCGCGAGGAATCGACCCTGGTGGCCTCCAATCACATTTCATATTTGGATATTCCCGCCCTGGCCTCCCGCCTGGATGCCGTATTCGTCGCCAAGGCGGACGTATCGAACTGGCCGGGTATCGGCTACCTGGCCAAGCTGGCAGGGACCATATTCATTGACCGCGAGACGACTAAAACGGCGAGCCACGTGGATGCCGTCTCGGGCCAGCTTGCGCTCAGCAGGAGCGTGATCATATTCCCCGAGGCCACCAGCACCGAAGGCGATACCGTCCGGCCGTTCAAGAGCTCGTTGTTTCAGGCGCCCTATAATCTTGCACCGGGACTCCCCGCGGCGGTTCAGCCGGTGACCATCAGCTACGTTCGCAATTTGGATGGCGGGCCCCTGACAGCCGCGGAGCGCCGCGCTTACGCCTGGGTGGGCGACGACACGCTGGTGCCGCACCTGTGGAATATCCTCAAGCGTGAGGGGGTAAGATTGGAAATCCGCTTCCACCCCGCCGTCGACGCCCGCGCCTTCGGTTCACGCAAGGCGCTTGCCGATTACTGCCACGACCAGACGGCCCGCGGTCTGTCGAATATTCGGCGCCGGTGCGACAGCGTGTCCGCGCCCCTGGCCACGGGGCCGCGGGTCTGGAGCGATTGGCAGGACTATCCCGCTTTCTCGTTCTTCGACTAGGCTAGAGCGTTTCATATTTTGACGGAAGCGTATCCTGCGTTTTTGAAGTAGTTGGCGCATTGCTGTGGCTCGATGGTGTCGATGAGGCTCCCGAGATGGCGCCATAAGTCGTCGATCTCCCGCTTCTGGGCGTTTCTCATCCAGTGCTTGATTTGGGCAAAGGTCTGCTCGATGGGATTGAGGTCGGGGGAATATTTGGGCAGGAGCCACAGCTTGGCTCCGGCGGCACGGATGGCGTTTCGCACGGCTTTTGACTTGTGGCTGCCGAGATTGTCCATGATGACGATGTCGCCGGGCACCAGGGTCGGCACGAGCAGCTGCTCGACGTAGGCGCGGAAGCACACGCCATTGATGGGGCCGTCGAAGACGCAGGGCGCGGTGAACCGGTCGCAGCGCAGCGCGCCGATGAAGGTCAGGGTGTGCCACCGCCCATGGGGGGCAAAGCCGCGGACCCGCTCCCCTTTCGGCCCCCAGCCGCGCAGCGGGGCCATATTGGTCCGGATCCAGGTTTCATCAATGAATACCAGCCGTTCGGGATCAAGCTTTGCCTGCCACGCCTTCCAGCGCCTGCGATGGCGGGCGATGTCCGCGCGCGCCCGTTCAACGGCGAACAGGGTTTTTTTTAAAGCGCAGCCCTTCACGGCGCAGAAACAGCCATACCGTGCTGTGGGATACCCTGACACCCCGAGCGGCCAACTCGTCTCTCAACCGATGCAGCGTCAGATGCGGCTCCTGGTCGATCCGGCCGACAATGAACTCCCGATGGGGCTCAAGAACCCGGCGGCGGTGACCGCCCATCTTGCCGGGCGCAACACTCCCCGTCCGCCGGTAGCGCTGCGACCACTTAACCACGCTCGAAACCGCAACCCCAAACCGAGCCGCTACAGCGCGGCAACTCTCCCCCGCCAAAACCGCCAAAACAACACGCTCTCGCAAATCAATCGAATAAGGTCTCGCCATGAATGCTGGCCTCCTTGCCCAGCATCCATCTTGAATCATGGTTCGCCCATACTTGGGAATCCCTAAAATGATTCAATCAATCTCAAATACGCTCTAGCACAAGGGCGAAAAGTCCAGGAAGGGCATGAAGGAATTTCCCTTCGCCCGGCCTTCTAGCCCCGCAATTTGGACATGTCTTGGCATTCGACGAGATTTCGTGCTGGCACTCTCGGCATGGCTTCAAGCCCATGAACACTCTCCGCATAAAACTGGGTTTTTTGAAAAAAGGACCGCCAATCCTCGGAATTATGCCAGCGATCAGGGCAAGTTCTCTAAGCGCGTAAGAGTTATCGGCACAGGATAATTCGGCTGATCAGTTTTCCACATTTCACCGACAACCGAATCACTTAGAACCACTCCCTCAAATTGAATGTCGTATGGTCCGGATTCTGACATTCCGAAGGCCGTTATATTTGGTCCGTTGAAATGTGTGACCTTAACCTGAGCGGTCAACCTATAGTCGGTTAGATCGTACTTGCCGACATAGTAGAAGCAAGAATCACCACCGAAAATCCTTGTTGTTTCGAGCACGACCACTCCACCGTTATGTTGGCCGGGGCCGTATACGTCTCCGAAATTAACCGCCCATAGGGCTTCGACGTTGTTCATCATTGTTTCTTCTGTTCCTTGGGCAATGCCAACAAACTCAAAATCCTCATAAATTTCCCGTGGGACTGAAATGGTTTGGAAGGTCGCGAAAAAAACGCACGCAAACGGCCCATGAGTTTCATTTTCAGGTTCTAAAATGGAAAAAAAAATCGAGTAAGGGCGAAGGTTATTTCATATTAAGGTATACTCAATTTTGGGGAATTGCATACTAAATTTGATATGATAGCGAAAATTGACGGGAAACTTGACTGAGAATCAGGGGAAGAAAGACGATGACGGACCAGGACAAACTACATCCTCCTGTTTGCCCGGTATGGGGAAATCACGGCAAACATCCCGCTGGACAGAAGCCCCGCTTTTTGGCGGCGGTCGGCTATGAGACCAGCGGCCCCCTGCGCGGAGAAATCGAATTCGGCTACCGATCATCGTCTTGGGACAAATTCGCAGACGGGAGAGTGACTTATCAGGGGAACCTGCTGGCCTCCGGCGATGTGGAGATCCCAGGCGATCCGAAAACCATGTCCCTCATGGCGAACGGCATTTTCTCCTTCGGCGAGGCACGGCGCTTCAAGCCCTATGTCGGCGCAGGAGTGGGTTTCGCCCGGCACGAAGCGTCCCCCGATGCGGTCACGCTCACGGATGAGCCACCGTAAACGCGGCAGGCTGGAGCGGGTGGCGGGATCCGATGACAGTCCCGACGCAGCCCGCCCGCATAATCTGACCGCCGCCAACGAGGGCCACTCCCTTGGACGGGGAGTGGCCCTCGTCTGCAATACCTGAATACGGAGAATCGAAATGAAAAAAATTCCGGCATTACGGCTATTGCCGATCGCCGCTTTCTTCGCCCTTTGCGCGCCGCAAACCGCCTTCGCCGAGGAGAGCGGCAGCTTCGAACTCGTCGTGACCCATGTCCACGACTACACCACTTTGAAACACGCGGGACGGACGATCACCGGGGGTCCGCTGCAAGGGACGGCCAGTATCGTCGCGACCAGCGGCGGCCCGTTTACCGACGGCGCGGATTATCGCGTGACCTGCGTGGTCTACGCCACGAGTTCGGATACCGGCATCGACCTGGAGGCGCCGTGCACGATGACGGACGGGGCAGGCGACGTGCTGTATGTGCGGTTTGAGAGGCGGGCGGGAACCATTGCCGTCGGAGGCGGCGGTGCGGGTAATCACCTGATCCTGGGCGGCACCGGAAAATACGCCGGCATCGCCGGCGGCTGTCCGTACAGGACGAGCTACCTTCCCGACAAGTGGATCGTGACCCGGGTAACATGCTCTTGGCGAAGGCGCTGACGATTTGGTGGCGCGACCGGCGTCCGGTACAACTTCTAAAACCAAGTCATCCTATGCGCGAGGTGAGACCACACCAAGTCATCCGTCAACATCTTGCGCGATTCAGAACCCGGGGAAATCTCCCACTTCCTCGGGTTCACTTATTCAACCTCTTGTGTGAAACCAGCCAACAGAATCAAAATAACAGACGAATAATAACCTCTTACCGAAAAATGCCCGCTATGCGGCACCAAGCCCCACGACGACCCATTTTCCTACAAAGGCGGTTACGAGGATGCCGCCGCTTGTCCGGTTTTCTTGCACGACCCGCGAGTTTTCTGATCGTTTGACACTATCGTATATATTTCCCGAAATTTTCGCTGACGGCGCCGGGGCCGCGGCCTATAAAGACGCATCTTCCGTATTCCCGACCATAAAGGACAAGACATCATGGCACTCAGCGTTGGCGACACCATTCCCGCCGTCACCCTCCGGCGCAAAACCGCCGAAGGGATCGATGAAATCACCACCGACGAAGTCTTCAAGGGCAAGAACGTCGCCTTCTTCGCCGTGCCCGGCGCCTTCACGCCCACATGCTCGGCCCAGCATCTGCCGGGCTTCGTGGACAATGCGGATGCGCTGAAGGCCAAGGGCGTCGACAGCATCGTCTGTCTGGCGGTCAACGACGCATTCGTCATGGGCGCCTGGGGCGCCGCCCAGAACGTCGGCGATACGGTCCTCATGCTGGCCGACGGCAATGGGGAATTTACCCAGGCCGTCGGTCTGGAATTGGACGGCTCCGGCTTCGGCCTCGGCCCGCGCTCTCAGCGCTACTCCATGTATGTGGAGGACGGCGTCGTCAAGCAGCTCAACATCGAGCCCGCCGGCTCCTTCGGCGAGAGCAGCGCCGAAACGCTTCTGGAACAAATATAAGAAGACCGGGAAAACATAGAATACTCTCGTCCGGCGAGGAAAAGGGCGGTCCAGCGGGACCGCCCTTTTTTAGTCGAGCTAGGTTTGTGCCGTTGCCGCCCGATGCTCCTTTTGGAGATTGTAGTAGTTGCCGGCGAAGATAATCAGCGCGCCCAACAGCACCCACAGCTCCAGCGCCTCGTCATAGAGGAAGAACCCGACCACGGCGATAAACGGCAGGCGGAGGAAGTCGATGGGCATCGCAATCGTGGCGTCCGCGAGGGTGAAGGCGCGAGCCATGCAGTAATGGGCGAACATTCCGGTAAAGCCGATCACCGCCAGAAACGGAACATCCTCGAGGGTTGGATTGACCCAGTCGAAGGTCGCCGGAATAAGCCCCAGCGGCAGCTGAATGATCGACATCATGATCAGGATGGTGAGCGGGGATTCGGTGCGCGTCAGGCTCTTGGTGCAGGTGAGGGCCCCGCCGAACCCCACCGCGCCGACCAGCATGATCCAGGTGCCCACGTGGATTTCCTCGAATCCGGGCCGGACGATGAGCAGAATGCCCGTGAAGCCCGCCACGACGGCGATCAGTTTGCCCCCCGTCAGCCTCTCACCCAGAAATATGGTGGCGAAAATCAGTATCCATATGGGGACGGTGAACTCGATGGCAAACACTTCGGCCAGGGGCAGCATGGCGACGGCCACCACCCAGGAAAACTGACCGACGAAGTGAATGAGGTTGCGGAAGATATGGAACCCGAGCCGCTGGGTTCGCATGGGCTGCCAGTCGGCCCGCCAGGCGAGGAACAGCAGGACCGGAAGGCCAAGCGCACCCCGCCAGAAGACGATCTCGAAAGAGCCCATGGTGTCGTGCAGCTCGCGGACGCCGATGGCCATGGCGCTGAACGACAGCATCGCGCCGACCATCCAGGCACTCGCTCTGATGATGGCGCGGGGGCTCTGCTGAGGGAGTGTCTCACTCATCCAGGAAGCAGCGGTGCCGGGCGCCTTCGATCAGACCCGCTCCGATAACCAGATGGCGAGACGGGATCCGGCCTTGATGGCGGCGGTCAGGGGCTCATAGCCCGGCGCCTTTTCGGCATCGTGTTCGAGGGCGGTCTCCCGGTGCTCGGCCTCCTCGGCGCCGAACTTCTCGACGATCCCGGTCAGCTCGGGATCGCCTTCGCGTTCCAGGCGTCTGGCCTGGCCGGCGTAGTGCTCCTCGATCACCTCCTCGACGGCCACCGTGCAGGCCATGGCCGCCTCGCGCCCCATCAGCGCCGTGCCTGCGCCCAGGGCAAACCCCGCCACATGCCAGACTGGCGTCAGCACGGTCGGCCGCACGCGGCGGCGCACCATCAGTTCGTTGAAGGTTTCGAGATGCCGCTCTTCGACGGCCGCCATCTCGCGAAGCACCGGACCGTCCTTCGACCGTCCGAGGACCGCCAACTGCCCTTCGTAGATTCGCTTGGCGCCGTACTCGCCCGCCTGATCGACGCGGATCATCCGGGCAAGCATTTCGTCCCGCGGCGGATCGCCGGGCATTCGTGAAAATCGCTTGGCGCGTTTGGCCGCCGTATTCACGCGGACTTCCCTCCATCCATCCGGCGCGCGGCGAACAGGCAGACCGCGGCCAATACCAGGGATACGGCCATATTGTAGGTGGCCATGGAGACCCCGAAAAGCGTCCACTCGATTTCGTCGCACGGTATGACCGGTTTCAAATCCCGCAAGCCGGCGCGGAAATTCTCGAAACTGGCCGGAATGTCGGCGGCGCCGCCGCAGCCGGCCGCCGAGGACCACCAGTGCTGCTCCACCCCGACGTGATAGAGCGCGGCGCCCGCGCCCGCGGCAAATGCCAATCCGGTCAGCACCGCGAGATGGGCACGGTTGATCGTGGTGACCCAGATCCCGACGGCGCCCAGAAACACCACCGCCGCATATGGAACCCGCTGATAGATACACAACACGCAGGGCTCGAGATCGAAGGCGAACTGCGAAATCAGGGCGGCCCCGAGCGCGCCCAGCGCCGCGAGCGTCATCAATGGAAACAGGTTACGTGAAACAAGGCCGGCCATGAGCCCGGATTAAAGGCCTAGATGACGAACTTGACCAGCACGAAACCGCCGGCCAGCAGGATCACGAAGATCACGAACAGGAGACCGAGCCGCTTTTCGATAAAGGCGCGGATGGGCTCGCCGAAGTACCACAGCAGCCCGGCAACGATGAAGAAGCGCATGCCCCGGGCGAGGATGGAGGCAATGGTGAACACCAGCAGGTCCAGCCCCGTGACGCCCGAGAGGATGGTGATCACCTTGTAGGGAAACGGCGTCAGGCCGGCGATGAAGACTGCCCAGGCGCCCCAATCGTTGTAATAGGCGCTGAACTCGTCGAAGCGCTCCGCATAGCCGTAGAAATTGAGCACCGGACTGCCCACCTGATCGAACAGCAGGGCGCCGATGGCGTAGCCGAAAATGCCGCCGAGAACGCTGGCCGCCGTGCAGACGAGGGCTATTTTCCAGGCCTTTTCCCGCGCCGCCAGCACCATCGGGATGATCAGGACATCCGGCGGGACCGGAAAGACGGAACTCTCGACGAAGGCCACCAGCGCCAGCGCCGAGAGCGCGTGCCTGTGGCCGGCGAGGTCGAGGGTCCAGTCGTAGAGGCGGCGGAGCATGCGGCTTGCTATCCGATTCCGAGCCCCAGGGCAAACCGCGCGCCCGGCCGCCGGTAACGTCAAGAGTTATGTGTCAGGGAGACTGGGGTACTGATTCCCTGAGACTTGTTTTCGTGAATGAAGACCGCGAAGAGGATGCGGTCCATTGAGGTTTTATCCTTGAAGGTTCCCATGGGCCGGGTTCGTCTGCGAACCTCGCGGAACCTCCGTTCGATGGCATTGGTGGTCCTGACCTGCTTTCGCTCGGCGAGGTCCTTGTAGCGGAAGCAGGTGAGCAGGTCGTCGAGGTCGTTGCGCAGGCAGGCGACGGCCTTGGGGTAGGTATCTTCCCAGGCGTCGGCGAAGCGGCGGGCGGCGGTCTCGGCCTTGCGGCGGTTGGGGGCATTCATGACGGCGTGGACGTCGGCCTTGACGGCCTGCTGGTCGGCTACGCGGACCTTGTTGAGGATGTTCCTGATTTTGTGCGCCCAGCACCTCTGAACGGGGATGCCGTGATAGACGATCGGCAAGGCGGCGAGCAGGCCTTGGCCGCCATCAACGCAGATCATCTCAAGGCCCTCGCCGGTGAGGCCGCGGCGGTGCAACGCGGTGAGGAAGCGCTCCCACTCCGCGGCGCTCTCGCTGGCGGCGAGTTGGAAGTCGATAATCTCCTTCTTGCCGTCGTGCCGTATGCCCAGCGCCACCAGGACCGGCCTCCTGAGCGCGCCGGCGCCGGTCTTGCAGGCCAGCACCACGCCGTCGAGCATCAGCGCCTTGTAGGCGTTCTTCAGCGGCCGGCGGTGGAATGCGGCGACCGACAGATCGAGGGTCTTGGCGACCCGGCTCACCGTCGCGGCCGAGACCGGACGCCCGAGCAGGGCAAGCAGGACCTCGCCGACCTTGCGGGTCGAGAGCCCCAGCACGAAGCCGGCCAGGATGGCGCGGTCGATCTCTGGAGCGCGCCTTGCGTAGCTCTTCAGAACCTCGGTCGGGCAGAAGTGCCGGGTGCGCGGCACGTTGAGCTCGATGTCGCCGAGCTCGCTGAGCAGGCGGCGCCGGTAGGTGCCGTTGCGCCGGTCGCGCATAGCGCTGCCATCGAGGCCGTCGAGCCAGCGATCCACCGCCTCGGCCATCCGGCCCTCGATGATCTCGGCCAGCGCCTGGCGGCCAAGCGGGCGATAACCCTCGCCCCAGTCCAATCCGCCTGCTTGCATCTCCTTCACCACCTCAAAGGCTTGTGGTAGGTTCTCAATCGTTACAGCTTGCTGTGGCATCGGGGTGCTCCTTCTTGCGGTTGTCGTAAACCACAGGGAGTACCCCATTCCCAACTGACACATAAATTTTTACGTCACCCGGCCGCCCGGGGGCTTTCGAAGCCTCGCGGGCAATGTCAAAATCGGGGATGGCCCAGGACATCATTTACGGCGGCTACACGCAGGCCGAACTCGACCGGCAATACGATCAGGCGACGCTCGTTCCGGACAACGCACCCTATATGGATGCCGAGGCCGAAAGATCGGCCGCCGCGAAACAGGCGTTCGATTGCGCGCTGGACGTGGCTTACGGAACCGGACCGAGGGAAGTGATGGATGTCTACGGCGCCGGGGGCGGAGACAAGCCGATACTCGTATTTTTTCACGGCGGCGCCTGGCGCCGGGGATCGAAGGATCAGGCGGGCGGCGCCGCGCATTTGGTCGTTCCGGCCGGCGGCCTCCATGTCTCGGTGGAGTTCGATCTCGCGCCGGACTCGACGCTGGATGCGATCCTGGACCAGTGCCGGACGGCGATCACTCACGTCCACCGTCACGCCCGGGAATTCGGCGGCGATCCGTCGCGCATCCATCTCGGCGGCATATCTTCCGGCGCGCACCTGGCCGCCGCCGCCTGCCTGGCCGACTGGTCCAGGTACGGTTGCCAATCGGACGTCGTCAATGGCCTGATCAATGGCTTGACGCTCGTCAGCGGGCCCTACGACCTGACGCCGGTAAAGCTGAGCGCCCGGAACGAATATCTGTTCCTCGACGATGCGGCGGTCGAGCGAAACACGCCGAACCGCCGCCTCGACCGCCTCCCAAGGGACGTGACGGTGGCCTGGGGCGGACGCGAGCTCGAAGAGTTTCAACGACAGGGCGAGGCGCTGGCCGGAATGCTGGCCGACGGGGGTCACGCCGTCACGACCTGTTTTCTGGCCGAGTGCAATCATTTCGAGATGGCGGCGCGGATTCATGCGGCGGACAGTCCCATCGCATCGGCCATCCTGTCCCAGATGGGACTGGACCGGCCGGGCGTCCGCAGGCCCGGCCACCTGAGCGCCTGAGAGATTGACCCGAACGCATCGGCGGCTATCATCCGGCGGCGTCGCGGGCGTGGCGGAATTGGTAGACGCGCTGGATTCAAAATCCAGTTCTGGTGACAGAGTGGGAGTTCGAGTCTCCCCGCCCGCACCACCTCCTGGAATCTCCCTGTCGAGGCGACCCTGGGCGGCGGCGGATGGAACTGAAATCGCTTTCGTGGCGCTCAGCCGGCGCATCAATCAGAAAAGCGCCAGCGGAATCTGCGGGAACGCAATGATCAGCAGCAGGACAATCAGCATGGTCGCCGCATAAGGCGCGGCGCCAATGAAGATATCGCCGACCGTGATGTCATCCCGCTGCAGGTTGTTGTGGATGACGAAACACGCAATCCCCAACGGCGGCGTCAGCAGTCCAATCTCAACTGCGATGATCGTGACGATCCCGAACCAGATGAGGTCGACACCCAAATTTTGGAGGATGGGAAAAGCCAGCGGCACGGTAATCAGCATGATGGAACCGGAATCCAGAATGGTGCCCAGCAGAATGATGGTGACGATGTAGATCGCGAGGAGTTCGCCGGGACCCAGGCCCGAAGATTGGATAAAGCCCTCCATCACGCCCGGGATTCCGGACACGACGATCATCTTCGAATAAAGATGCGCCGAGATCAGCAAGAAGCAGATGGCGGCGGTTACGTGACCGGTTTCCTTCAATACCTGCCACAAATTCGCCCAGGTCAGCGTCCGTTTCAGGATCGACAGCACCAAGGCCGCGAACGCGCCGATACCGCCCGCTTCGGTTGCCGTGAACCAGCCGAGCCAAATGCCCCCGAGCACGATAAAGATTAGAATGACGATGGGGACCAATTTGCCCGCGAGTTCACCGGCCCCCATGAGCGATTCCGTTTTCTGAACCTCCCCGCCAATCGCGACGAAGTTGGGGAACCGGTGGGCCAGCACCCAATTGAGGACGGAAAATGCGGCGGCCAGCAGAATGCCCGGCAGAATGCCGGCAATAAACAGGGCGCCAATTGAACTCTCGGTCAGAATGCCGAACAAAATCAGCAGCATGGAAGGCGGGATCAGCATCCCGAGAACGCTGGAGCCGGCAACCACACCGACAGCGAATCGCGGGTTGTAGCCGAGTCGCAGCATTTCCGGCACGGCGACCTTGGTGAATACGGACGCGGACGCGATTGAGGAGCCGGTGACGGCCGCGAAAACGGCATTGGCGGCCACCGTCGCCGTGCCCAACCCGGCTTTGACCCGCCGGAACAGATGATTGGCGACGTCATAAGTGTCCTTGCCGATACCTGAGACACTGACCAGCAGTCCCATGAGCACGAACAGGGGTATGACCCCGAATTCAAACCGCCGCAGGCTCTCACCCGCCGCCAGTGCGAGCAGTTTCCCGGCAATGGTCATGTCCTCGCGGATCAGTGAAACGCCGATAAAGGACAGCAGCGACAGGGCAACGCCGATGTGCACGCCGATATAGACCAGCACCAGGACGCCGATGATCGACACCAGACCGATATCGACGGAACTCATGCCGAGGTCTCCCCCGACGTTCCCCTTTGGCTCGCCAGGAAGCGGAGGTCGGCAATGAACAGCCGCAGAAACTGAATGGCGCAAACGCCCGCACCGACGACCACGACCGCTTTGATGGGCCACTCGGGAAACGTGAAATCCCCCTCGGTGCCGTCATAGGAATTGAGGCGCCAGGCCTTTTCCAGCAACGGCATGGAAAACCGCACCAGCACGACCATCAGAACGACGCCGGCGAAATGAAATACCGCCTGCATCCAATGGCCGAGAACCGGCCTGGTGTTGAGAAGTTTGCCGATCAGGATGTCCGATCGGGTGAGCCGTCCGGCACGCAGCGCGTCGGCCAACTGAAGGAATACGATCGCCACGATCGACATGGTGATAATCAGCGGCACGCCCCGAACCGGGCTGTTGAAAAACGCGCGCATCCCGACATCGATGACGATGAGCATCATCATCACGAAAATCCATGCCGTCCCCAACGTATTCAGGGCCGTTACGATGACATCAAGCCATCGGCCCAGGCGGTGACCCCAGCCGGCAGGCGAAGCCGCCGGCCGGGGCGCCAGGTCATCGGTCATGAGCGATACCGCGGACGGCTATTCCTTGTCCCAGTCCCGGACAAAGGTTTCGCCGCCCGCCCGCAGGGCATCGAGATAAGCCGCCAACACCTTGCTGGCCGGCAGACCCCGCTTGTCCCAAGTCTCGGCCCATTGCTTCGGCAGGTTCGGCAGTTTGTGCGCCCACCGCTTGCGTTCTTCGGCCGGGAACTCGGTGATCCGGAGACCCTGCTTGGCCATGATGCCCGAGAACTTTTTCTCGAGCGCGATCGTCACCCCGGAGTATTTGGTCATCATCTGATCGCCGGTTTCACGGAAGATTTTCCGGGCGTAGGGCGGCATGCCGTCAAAGGTCTCTTTGTTCATGGTCAGGCTGACGCCGACCGTGGAGCCGAAACCGACCCGGGTCATGTACTTTGCCGCTTCGTGCACCTTGTACACCATGGTCAGCATGATCGAGATGGGATAACCGTCATAGAGGCCGCTCTTGATATTGTTGAGCGCCTGGTTCATCGACGACGTCACCGGGACCGCGCCCGTCGGCTTCAACCAGGCGGATGCGGCACCCGTCGCCCCTATGCGGTGACCTTTGAGATCCTCATATTTGGTAACCGGAAAATTGGTGATGAGGTGGAGTGAATCGGAAGCCCCCGCGCCAAGCCAAACCTGGTTCCGTTTGGTCCAAGCGGCTTTCATTTCCGGAAACTGTTCGTGAAGCTGCTTATTGACCTTGTTCAACAGCATCACGTTGGTGGTGCTGAACGGCACCTTGAAGGAAATTTGCTCAAGGGGCAGGTTCGACTCTTCGAACGAGTTGATGACGAGAGCGATTTGGGCGAGGTTGTCTTCGACTGCTTCGAAGGTGTCGCGGAAATTGGCGAGGCTGCCGCTCCATGCTTCGGTCCACTCGATCCTGAAATCGCCTCCCGCCGCGAGACGCTTGTTTACCGTCGGAATGAAAAAATTCTTGGCGAGGCGGACCGCCGCATTGACCGGCGGAACCGGTGCGGAGAACGTCATTTTATCGGTTTCCGCGGCTACCGGCGCCGCCGCCAATGCCGTCATCGCGGCGACCGCGACCGCCGACGCAAAACTAATTTCTCTAATCATCTGAAGCCTTCTCCTGAAAGAACAGTTATTTTGAAACAAAGTATTTTCTTATTCGTGGCGCTCAGCCGGCGCGGTAGGCGTTGGGAAGGTCCGCTTCGACCTCGTTGCGCAAAATCCCCAGGCCCGTAATTTCAACCTCGCACACATCGCCGGGTTTCATGTGAACCCGGCCGGCATATTTGACCCCGCCGCCATCGTCCACATGGCTCTCGATCTGCGCCTCGATATCGTCGGCGGCGGGCGGCAATGCGCCCGGCGTGCCGGTGACGATCACATCGCCGGGCCGCAATACGTGGCCGATGGAAATGTAGTGGATCAGCGCCTCGACATTGAAGATCAGCCCGCTGACGCCTTCGTGCTGGCGCTCCTTGCCGTTGAGCCGGGTGATGATCTCCTTCTCGTAGGGGTCGCCGAATTCGTCCGGGGTCATCATCCACGGCCCGAAGCTGCCGGACGCCTCGAAATTCTTGCCGAGGCCGAACTGGCGGTTGTGGCTCTGGAATTCGCGGACGCTGCCCTCGTTGTGGATGGAGTACCCGGCCACATGGTCCATCGCCTTGTCCCTGGGAATGTGGCGGCCGGGCTTGCCGATGATCACCGCCAACTCGCCCTCGTAGTCGAAGGCCTGACCCACGTCCGGCGGCGGCGCCAGCAGCGGCCGCAGATGCCCGACATGGGATTTGGCGTGACGCAGAAAAATATGGGGATAGTCCGGCGACGTGGTCAGGCCCGTCTCGTCGATATGGCTCTGAAAATTCAGCGCCAGCGCCCAGATGGCGTTTGGATCGGTGATGACCGGTTCGAGTTCGACGTCGTCGAATGTCAGGTCGGCCGCCCTGCCGTCCGCCGCCGCGGCGGCGCGCAACAGTCCGTCCTCCATGGCGATGATCCGGCGCAGGCTGGAAGGAAGATCGGGCGCCGCCTTGTCGAGCGCAACGAAGCCCGTGTCGTCGACCATGACCCCGACGCCGGGCGCATCGTCATGCCGGTAGGAAACGAGCCGCATAAGGGAATTCCTCTCCTGTCACGCCGTAAAAAACGGACTATGCTCATTTTTCTCAAACTAGCCAAACCGGACACTCAAGCCAACACTTCGAATGTGGCCGATGCAGGGGGACGCCGATATGAACCGGGTGCACATCGTTGCCTTCAACGCCAGCGACTATGGAGAACTCATCCGCGCCGAGTTTCCCGAACTCGAGGTCACCGTGGAAGACGTCACGGGAAAGGCCACGGCATCCTTCGCGGATGCAAACGTGCTGATCGGGTTCGGGCCGGCAATGACCGACGAACTGGTCGCCGAAGCCACGAACCTCAAGTGGATTCAGGCCCTCGGAACCGGGGTCGACGGATTCGATGACCGGGTCGATGTAAGTAAGGTGATTCTCAGTTCCATGCGGGGCATCCACGGCCCCCAGATGGCGGAAATGGCGTTCCTCATGATGCTGTCGTTCGTGCGGCGGCTGCCGTTCATGCTCGAGAACCAGACCCATAAGCGTTGGGAACGGTTCACCGCCGCCAAGCTGGAAGGCAAGACGGCCGTCATCATCGGTATCGGCTTGATCGCCGATGCCCTGGCCGCCCGGTGCCGGGCATTCGGCCTCAGGGTCCTGGGCGTCTCCGGGACGCCGCGCGAGGTTGCCAACCTCGACCGGGTGTACGCGCGCGCCGACATGGAGGCGGCGGTGGCGGAGGGGGATTTCGTGATTTTGCTGGCGCCGCTGACCGACGAGTCCCGCGGCATGATCAACCGGCCCGTCTTCCGGGCGATGAAGCCATCGGCCTGTTTCATCAATCTCGCCCGGGGCGGCGTTGTCGACGAACGGGATTTCGTGGAGGCCATGCGGAGCGGGCAGATCGCCGGCGCCGCCCTGGACGTTTTCGTCGACGAGCCGCTGCCGGAAACCTCGCCGCTGTGGGACCTGCCCAACGTGATCATCACCCCGCACATGGGCGGGCGGACCGAAGGCTACGTGGATCAGGCCATGCCGATCATCCGTCACAACTTCCGGTGTTATTTGGACGGCGCGCCCGAAAATATGAAGAATAGGGTAACCGATTGAAAATAAATCGTTATTTGGGCGGGGAATAATTCCTCCGCCTCGGCATTGATATCATCGAGGCGCTGCAATGCGGCGCCGACAACCGTAACCCGATCCCATATGGAGACTCGATGATGTCTAAAATCCTTGCCGCCTTCGCCGCTCTCTTCCTGGTCACCGCCTGTGCCTCGGATGCCATGATGAAGAAAGACACCATGATGAAGGATGAGATGAAGAAAGACACGATGATGAAGAAGGACGAGATGAAGAAAGACACCATGATGAAGAAGGACAAAATGTCCAAATAGGCGGCCGCTTCGTTATAGTTGACGCCGGTGACCGGGAGGTGTGCGAGGGCACTCTCCCGGCGACCCGCCGACCTAACCCCGGGATTTCCTTGGACCACAGCCCGCGATGGATAAACGCAAGGACATCATCGAGCAGATGCCGCACCTGATGCGCTATGCCCGCGCCCTCACCCGGGACGCCGCGGCGGCCGACGATCTGGTGCAGGACTGCGTCTCGCGGGCGCTGAGCCGGCTGCATCTGTTCAAGGCGGGAACCAATATGCGGGCCTGGCTGTTCACCATTTTGCACAACATTCACGTCCAGAACATGCGCACCCTCGGCCGGCGCCCCCGAGCCGTGTCCCTGGACCGGGAACTCGAGGAGCGCCGCGGCGCCGGCCCGACGCAGGACGCCCCCTTGATGGCGCGAGATCTTCAGCGCGCCCTCGATCGGCTGCCGGACGAACAACGGGAAGTGGTCCTGCTGGTGGGGCTCGAGGAGATGACCTATGCCGAGGCCGCCGAGGTTACGGGCGTGCCGGTCGGCACGATCATGTCGCGCCTGGCTCGCGGCCGGGAGCGGCTTCGGCGGATGATGGCCGAGGGCGTCCCCACCCTGAGGAGTGTCAAATGACCAGCGAGACGGGTTTCACCGAAACCGACCTCCATGCCTATGCCGATGGCGAGCTGGACCTGGCCACCCTCGCCGAAATCGAGCGCTGGCTTGCCGAAACTCCCGAAGCGGCGGCCAAAGTACATGCCATCAAACTCCAAAAGCATTTGATGCACGAGCTCCACGACGACGGCCTGGAGGCGCCGTGGCCGGAGGGTGTGGAGGAAATGCTGACCGGAAGGCCCGGACGGAACTGGTGGCCCGGCTGGACGAGGCTGGCCGCCTCGGTCCTGCTTCTGCTGGTCGGCGCCGCCGCCGGTTGGGGTGTCACCCAGGCCGGGTCGCCGGAGCAGACCGCCGGGCGGAGCTTCGTCCAAAACGCCCTCTATGCCCACGCCGTCTATTCCCACGACGAACAGCGCCCGGTCGAGGTCAGCATCGACGAGGAGCAGCTGCTGGTCGACTGGCTGTCCGAGCGGATCGGCGAAAAGCTCATGACTCCCGACCTGGCGAGCAACGGCTTCAAGCTTATCGGCGGCCGTCTGGTGTCGGACACCGGAATGCCGGCCGCGCAGCTCATGTACGAAGATGTCCATGCCAAACGGGTCACGCTCTATGTGCGCAAGGCGTTCGAGGACAAGGACTCCACGTTCCGGGTTATTTCCGAGGACGGCATGATCGCCTTCTACTGGACCGATGGGCCGCTGTCCTACGCCCTGACGGGAGAGATGCCGCGGGGCGACCTCCTGGATCTCGCCAAAATGGTCTTCAACGACATTTCTTCCTGATAGCGGATTTCAACGTGGTTCGGGTTCCTAGAACGGCGCGCCGACGGCCTTGCAAACGAACCTCATCAACGGCGTCACCGCCTTGAAACCGTCCTCCACGTCGGAAACGAAGGATTTGGCGCGGGCCGCGCGTTCGGTGTCGTAACACATGGCGAAGAAAGTTTGCCGCTTGATGTCTTCGATATGCTTTTCGCCGGCCGAAAAACCCTTGGGCGGCCGTTTCAGGGCATCCCCCATAATGCCGCCGGTTTTCGCGTTGAGCACCTTGTTGTTGATGACCCGGGTCCAGGCGGCGGGGTCTTTGCCGATCGCGGTCCGGATCTTGGCGAGCTCCGGTGCGGGCGGCTTCCAAATTCCACCGCCGTAGATCACCTTTCCGGGCTCGAGGTGAAGATAGAACCCGGGGGCGTGCGCATCCTTGCCGGCCGAATGACGGAACTGCACGGCCGCGTGCTCTTTGTACGGCCGCTTGTCCCTGGAAAACCGCACATCCCGATAAATCCGGAACATGGACCCGCCGTTGGGCCTGGGATCGGCGATGTAGTGCCTTGAAATCCCGGCGAGGCGCGGCGCCATTTCCTCGATGAACGAAATGCAGGCCGCCACCACCACTTCGCGATACCGGTCCTTGTTGGCTTCGAACCAGGGCCGCTCGTTGTTGGTTGCCAGCTCTTCGAAAAACTCGAAAAAATCCCGGCCGAATCCAGTGAAAGACATGATGCGCTCCCTGAGTATCGCCGTGGTGGCGGAAAATGCGGGCTAAGTCGTCGCCATGGAGACCGCGGCCATGATTTCCTCGTCGGGCACGTCGTCGAAGGACGCATAGTTCATGGTGTAGAGGCGGTTGTAGAGGCCGCCCATGGCGATCAGTTCGTCGTGGGTGCCCTGCTCGATGATTTCGCCTTCCTGCAGGACGATTATCCGGTCGGCGTTCCGCACGGTCGCCAGGCGGTGGGCGATGACGATCCCGGTCCGGCCTTCGAGCAGTTTCGCCAGCGCCCGCTGGATTTGCCGTTCGGTAAAGCTGTCGACATTGGCGGTCGCTTCGTCGAGCACCAGGATGCCGGCGTCGGCGATGACCGCGCGGGCGAAACTCAGCAACTGCCGCTGCCCGATGGACAGGTTGACGCCGCGCTGCCCGAGCATGGTGCCGTAGCCTTCGGGCAGCCGGCCGATGAATTCATGGGCGCCGACCGCCTGGGCCGCCTCGATGACCTCTTCCAGCGTCGCGTCCTGTTTGTGGTAGCGGATATTGTCGAGGACGGTTCCGGTAAACAGGAACGGTTCCTGAAGCACCATGGCGACGTTGCGCCCAAGGCTCTCCTGGGTGACGTCGCGGACGTCGTAGCCGCCGACCCGCACCTCGCCTTCCCAGACGTCGTAGAACCGGTGCATAAGCGCGGCCGTGCTTGTCTTGCCCGAACCCGTGGGACCGACGAGGGCCACCGTCTCGCCCGGCCTGATGTCGATGTTGATGTTCTTGAGTACCGGCTGGCCGGGCAGATACCCGAAGGTCACGTTGTTGAACCGTACCGCGCCGTCGATCGAGCCGGGGTCGATGGCGTCCGGCTTGTCCTCGACCTCGACCTTGACGTCGAGCACTTCGAGGATGCGCTGAGACGACGCCATGGCGCGCTGCATCATGTTGTATTGCATCATCAGCGAGCGGATCGGGTCGAAGAACCGCTGGACGTAGAACAGGAAGGCCACCATGACGCCCAGATCGAGGGTATCGGCGAGGACCATGTTGCCGCCGACGATGACGACGATGGCCATGGCTATACCGGTCAACGTATCCACTGTCGGCACCATCACCTGGGCGAGCCGGGTCGCCCGAAGGTGGGAGTCGAGGTTGTCGCGGGCCTTGCCCTCGAAGACCTCGAAGTTGACCCCTTGGCGGGTCATCTCCTGAACCGTCCGCACGCCGTTGATGTTTTCGGCCAGCGCGCCGTTGACGATGGAAGACGTCTGCCGTGCCAGCATGAAGGCCCGGCGGGCGGCCGGCAGCCAAATGAGGCGGAACACGACCAGCGCCGGCACCACCGACAGGGTCAGCAGGCCGAGCTCCACATTGAGACTCAAGAGCACGATGACAATGCCGACGATGAGGACGAAATCCCCGATGGCCATGAGCGAAGTTTCGAGAAATTCCTGGATCGAACTGACGTCGCCCTGAAGCCGGGACATCAGCCGGCCGACTTCGGTCTTGTCCATGAAGCTCAGCGAGACCCGCTGCAGATGCCCGTACATGGCCCGGCGCATATCCACCAACATCCGCTCGGCAGTCCGCGCCACCAGCGTCAACTGAAAATAGTTGGCGATGGAATTGGTAATGATGACGCCAAAAAACACCGCCACCGCGATCTCCAGCAGGTTCTCGGACGCGGCGCCCTCGACCAGCGCGCTGTCGATGGTCTCGCGAATGACCAGGGGAATGGCCAGTTGAGTCAGCGTAAAGGCCAGGATCGCGGCGATCCCAACCGCGACGGTCATCCGGTAAGGGCGGACGAAGCCAAGGAAACGACGGATGATCCGCCCGTCGAACGCCGCGGCGAAAATCTCCTCGTCCCGATCCGCCGTCAGCGCCTTCAGCCGGTCGATGGATTCCCGGCCGGGCGGCGTGGTTTTCCTTGATGCGGTCAGGGACATGGGCTTACTCCGCCGGCTCCGGTACGGCCGGCCCGCCACCTGCCTCCTTGCCGACGATCTGGAGGTCGTAGAGCGCCCGGTAGCGGCCGCCGGCAGCCAGCAAATCGTCGTGGGCGCCCCGCTCGACGATCCGGCCATCCTCCAGGAAGATGATCTCGTCGGCATGCATGAGCGAACTCAGCCGATGGGAGACGATGATGGTCGCCCGGTCCTTGGTCAGATCCATCAGCGCCGCCCGGATGCGCTGTTCGGTCGCGGCGTCGATGGCCGCGGTCGAATCGTCGAATACCATCACCGTCGGCGTCAGCAGGACGCTGCGGGCGATGGACAAGCGCTGGCGCTGGCCGCCGGAAAGGGAAACGCCCCGCTCGCCGACCAGGGTTTCATACCTCTGCGGCAGCGCGGCAATGTAATTGTGCAGTTGCGAGGCCTCCGTCGCCCCCTTGATGCGGCTCTGCTCGGCGAAGGGATCGCCGTAGGCGACGTTCGCCGACACCGGTGACGTGAACAGAAACGTATCCTGCTGCACGACACCGACCGAACTCCGAAGCGAATCCAGGGTAACGTCGCGGATGTCCCGGCCGTCGATGGTGATCGCGCCGTCGGTAACATCGTAGAACCGCGGGATCAGGTGAACGATGGTCGACTTGCCGCTGCCGGGCGGACCGACAATTCCAAGGGTCTGTCCGGGCCGCACCTCAAAGGAGATATCGGAAACGGTTCGCTCGCCCGGAAATCCCTCGTAGGAAAACCCGACACGGTCGAACTTCAACACCCCTTCGGTGGGCGCCAACGGCTGGGCGTCCGGCTTGTCGCCGACCGCCACTTCCATATCGAGGACATCGAACAGCCGGACCCCGGCCACGGATGCACGGGCGACGCCGTTGATCACCATGCCGATTTGCCGGATCGGCATCTGAAGGATGGTCATAAAGGCGAGAAACTGGGTCAGTTCACCGACCGTCAACTCGCCGGCAAGGATTTTCACGCCGCCGGCCCAGAGAACGAAGCCCATGGCGATGAAATAGGCAAAGGTCATCACGGAGGTATTGCCGTAGCGGACCTTCACCCGCTCCATGGAGATGTCGAGCGCCACTTTGGAGCCGGCATCGAACTTTTCCATCTCGAAGTCCTGAGCGCCGAAAGCGCGCACGACGCGAATGCCGCCGAGGTTTTCCTCCATGATCCGGGTCAGCACCGAGAGCGCTTCCTGAAGCTGACGCCACAAGGCACGGATGCGGAGCCGAAAAACCAGTCCCCGCCAGAGGGCAAAAGGCACGAAGCTCAGGCTCAACAGGCCGAGCAGCAGGTCGCTGCCCATATAGAGATAGGCGCCGCCGCCGACCAGCACCGCCAGCAGAATCATGCGCAGGATACCGAACTCGATGAACTTGCGGATGCCTTCGATGTCCAACATGCCGCGGGTCAGCAGATCGCCCGAATGGATGCGGTCGTGATAGGAAAAGCTGAGGCGCTGGAGCTTTTCGAAGTAGGCGAGCCGCAGCTGGTATGCCAGGTGCTGGCCGATCGCCTCACCGAGATAGTTGTGCATCATCGTGAAGCCGCCCCGGAGCACGGCCGCTCCGACAATCAGGCCCGCCGCGAACACCAGCGCCGATTTGACCTCTTCGGCGCCTCCTTGCCCGGATTCCAGCAAACCGGTCGCATTGTCGACCGCGTCGCCGAGGAACAGGGGGATGAGCAGCTGGAAGATCCCCGCCGCGATCACCGATATGACCGCGACGATGCAATGCCAGGGATAGCCGAGCGCCATTTTGCTGATCCGCAGCAGCGCCTTGGCGCCCCGGTCATACTGTCCCTCCAGGGAGGGGACCTTGTAGTCCATCCCCGACCTCGGCCGCGAGCCGTTGCCGCCGCCGGGGCCCATCGGACCAAAGGGTTTTGCGGAACTTTCGTTCACCGGTTTCCCAATCCCCTTCCCGCGCCCGTCCGGTTCCGTGCCGCTCGGTGGAGCGGCCCCGTGTCGGCCGCTCGCGTCGGAATTGACGGGTCTTCGTGAAATCGGAGCGTGATCCGCTCCGCCGGTTTCAAACTAATGGACGGCTTTCAGGCTTTCAAGACGGAGACCGGACCATCCGGGCCGGGACTTCCGGGATCGGGGATGCTAAGAAATCCGAATGAATGATTTGATAAAGATGACCGCCCGCGAGGCCGTCCAGCGTCTCAAGAACAAAGACGTTTCGCCCCACGAACTCATCGATGCGGCGTTGTCCCGCATTGCCGAGGTGGAACCGTCGGTCAACGCGCTCCCGACCCTGTGTGAAGACCGGGCGCGGGATTTCGCCGCCAACCTGTCGGGGAATCCGGACCAGCCCGGCTGGCTCGCCGGGCTGCCCGTCGCCATCAAGGACATGAACGACGTCGGCGGGGTTCGCACCACGTACGGCTCGCCCATCTACGCCGATCATGTGCCGGAAAAATCCGACATCACGGTGACCGCCATGGAGGCCCGCGGCGCCACGGTGCTCGCCAAGTCCAATACGCCCGAATTCGCCGCCGGCGCCAACACCTTCAATGAGGTGTTCGGCAAGACCCGGAATCCCTGGAACACGGCGCTCACCTGCGGCGGCTCTTCGGGCGGATCGGCGGTAGCGCTGGCCACCGGCGAGGTATGGCTGGCGGGCGGCTCCGATCTTGGCGGCAGCCTGCGCACACCGGCGGCTTTCTGTTCGGTGGTCGGCTATCGGCCGAGCCCGGGTCGGGTGCGCCGGGCCAACGTCAACCCTTTCGACACCATGGGGGTCAACGGGCCCATGGCCCGCAACGTCGGCGACGTGGGTCTGCTGCTCGACAATATGGCCGGCGAGGATATGGCCGATCCCATCAGCCTGCCGGTGCCGGATGTCCCTTACCAGACATCGGCGGAAAGCCCCCGGCCGCCGAAGCGGGTCGCCTTTACCCGGGATTTCGGCTTCCTGCCCGTCGCCGCCGAGATCAAGGAAATCGTGTCGGGCGCCGCCTCGCGTCTCGAAGAACTCGGCGCCGAGGTGGTGGAGACCCATCCCGACCTGAAAGACGGTCCGGAGATCTTTCAGACCATCCGGGCCGCCGCGTACGCCTCCGGCATGGCGGACTTGATCGAACGGCACCGGGACCTGATCAAGCCCGAGGTGATCTGGAACGCGGAAAAAGGCCTGGCGCTCGCACCGGACGAGATTGCCCGGGCCACCGTCGCGCGAGGGGCCCTCTACCAGCGCACGGTTTCCTTCTTCGACGATTTCGATCTCCTGGTCGCGCCGATGACACAGGTTTCGCCGTTTGACGTAGACATCCGCTACGTTACGGAAATCGAAGGCACCGAGTTGGAGACCTATGTCGATTGGATCGCCCTGCCCTCCATCGTCACCCTCACCGCCTGCCCCGCCTTGTCGCTGCCCTGCGGCTTTACCGGGGACGGCCTGCCGGTGGGCCTGCAGCTGATTGCGCCGCCGAGGCGCGACGCCGATCTGCTCTCCATGGCCGCCGCGGTCGAGCAGCTCTTTGGTCTGGCTGGCCAGGTACCCATCGATCCCCGTTGACGCGGGTTAACCCGCATTTCGCGCCAGGGTTAAACGACTTGACCGCGGGGTGACCCGCTGACACCTTCCCGCCGATGCGAATCTTCCGCCATTACAATGACTTGCCTGACGACTTCCGGGGCGGCTCCATCGCCATCGGCAATTTCGACGGCGTCCATCTCGGCCACCAGGAAGTGATCAATACCGCAGGCGGGGTGGCCAAGGAGCGGGATATTCCATGGGGCGTGATGACCTTCGAGCCCCACCCCCGAATGTTCTTCCAGAAAAGCATCGAGCCGTTCCGCCTGACGCCGTTTCATCTCAAGGCGCGAATCATCGAGGAACTGGGCGCCGACTTCCTGATGGTGCTGCATTTCGACAAGAAGTTCTCCGATCTTACGGCGGAAGCCTTCGTCGGCGACGTATTGAAGGCCAGTCTCGATGCCCGCCATATCGTCTGCGGCTTCGATTTCGTTTTCGGCAAGAACCGGCAAGGCGACGGGAACTTTCTGAGGAGCCGGGGGCAGGCGTTGGGCTTCGGCACGTCGAGCGTCGGCGCCGTGCTCGACGATACCGGCGAAGCCATCTCTTCGACCCGCATTCGGGACTATCTCTCCGATGCCGATCCCCGCGGCGCGGCGCGGCTGCTCGGCCGCCATCATGAAATTTCGGGCCGGGTGGTGCGCGGCGACGAGCGCGGACGAACCATCGGGTTTCCCACCGCCAACCTGGAGTTCGACATCAACAACCGGCCGGCCACCGGCGTCTACGCGGTCCGCACCGGGATCGACCGGGGCGGCGTCATCGACTGGCGGGACGGCGTCGCGAATCTGGGCCGCCGCCCAACCTTCGGCGATGAAGACCGGATTACCCTGGAAACCCATCTATTCGACTTCGATCAGGACATTTACGGCCAGCATTTGCGGGTCGGATTGGTGGAATACCTGCGCCCCGAGCGGAAGTTCAACGGCATCGACGAGCTGACCCGGGCGATCCAGCGGGACTGCGCCGACGCGCGCGCCGTCCTCGCCAGGGAGCGGGACCGGAAAAACTGATCGAATTCCGGGCAACAGCCTTTGATTTCCGGGCCGAGGGGGGATAAAACCGCCCCTCTTGGCGATACGGCCATTCGGATCACATGAGATGAGCGTCGATTACAAAGATACGGTCTTCCTGCCGAAGACCGACTTCCCGATGAAGGCGGGATTGGCGAAGCGCGAGCCGGAGATTCTCGAGCGATGGAAGAAGCTCGACATCTACGCCAAATTGCGGGCCGACTCCAAGGGCCGGGAGAAGTTCATCCTCCACGACGGGCCGCCCTACGCCAACGGCCATCTCCATATCGGCCACGCGCTCAACAAGATCCTGAAGGACGTCATCACCCGCTCCCAGCAGATGCTGGGCAAGGACTCAAATTACGTGCCGGGTTGGGATTGCCACGGCCTGCCCATCGAATGGAAGATCGAGGAGCAGTACCGGGAGAAGGGCGAGGACAAGGACGCGGTGCCGATCATCGACTTCCGCGCCGAGTGCCGGGAATTCGCCAGCCATTGGATCGAGGTACAGAGCGAGGAGTTTCAGCGCCTCGGCGTTGTCGGCGACTGGGACGACCCCTACACCACCATGACCTTCGCGGCGGAAGCGCAGATCACCCGGGAACTGATGAAGTTCGTCCGCAACGGCCTGCTCTATCGCGGCTCCAAACCGGTGATGTGGTCGGTGGTGGAGATGACGGCACTGGCCGAGGCCGAGGTCGAGTATCACGACCACGTCTCCGACACCATCTGGGTGAAGTTCCCGGTGACTCAGGTTTCCGGGCCGAGGGGCGTTACGGAACTTCAGGGCAGCAATGTCGTGATTTGGACCACCACGCCCTGGACCATTCCTGGCAACAGGGCGATCTCGTATTCCGAGACCATCAAATACGGCCTCTATGAGGTGACCGACGCGCCGGAAGACAACTGGGCCCAGCCGGGCGAAAGGCTGATCATTGCCGACACACTTGCGGGACAGGTTCGAGATGATTGCAGGATAGACGCCTGGAAGCGCCTGCATGACGTAAATCCAGACGATATCTTGGCCTGCGACCATCCAATGCATGGACGGGGTTACGACTTCGACGTCCCGATGCTTGCCGGCACCCATGTCACTGAAGAGGCGGGCACGGGTTTCGTCCATACGGCGCCGGGCCACGGCACCGATGACTTCGAGGTGTGGATGACCTACCGCGCCGAATTGGAAGAGCGCGGCATCGATGCCCGCATCCCCTACACGGTCGGCCCCGACGGCCGGTTCACCGAGGAAGCCCCGGGCCTCGAAGGCAAGCAGGTGATCACCGAGAAGGGCGGCAAGGGCGACGCCAACGGCGCCGTGATCGAAGCACTGATGGAGGCCGGCGCGCTCATCGGCCGCGGCCGGCTGACCCACCAATATCCCCATAGCTGGCGGTCCAAGAAGCCGCTGATTTTCCGCAACACGCCCCAATGGTTCATCGGTATGGATCGGGGCTATGGCGAGCACGGCGGGTCCTTGCGCGACGTGGCTCTCGGCGCCATCCGGGAAACCGACTTCTTCCCGGGCTCGGGGCGCAACCGCCTCTACGCCATGATCGAGAACCGCCCGGACTGGGTGATCTCCCGCCAGCGCGCCTGGGGCGTGCCGATCGCCGTCTTCGTCCACAAGAAGACCGGCGAAATCCTCCGCGACGAGGCGGTGCTCGACCGGGTGGTCGAAGCGGTCGAGGCCGAGGGCGCCGATGCCTGGTTCTCATCGGATGCCGGCCGTTTCCTCGGTAACGCCTACGACGCGGACGAATACGAGCAGGTCTTCGACATTCTTGACGTGTGGTTCGAATCCGGCGCGACGCACAGTTTTGTCCTCGAGGAACGGGGCGATCTCAAATGGCCCGCCGATCTTTACCTCGAAGGAACGGATCAGCATCGCGGCTGGTTCCATTCCTCGCTGCTCGAGAGCTGCGGGACGCGGGACCGGGCGCCCTACGACCAAGTGCTCACCCACGGCTTCGTCATGGGCGAGGACGGCTACAAGATGTCCAAGTCGCTGGGCAATATCGTCTCGCCCCAGGATGTGGTGAACACCAACGGCGCCGACATCCTGCGCCTCTGGGTGGTGGCGTCCGACTATTCCGAGGATCTGCGTATCGGTCCGGAGATCATCAAACACCACACGGACATTTACCGCCGGCTGCGCAACACGCTCAGGTTCCTGCTCGGCAACCTGAACGGATTCCATGACGGCGAACGTCTGCCCGAGGCGGAGATGCCCGAGCTCGACCGCTGGGTCCTTCACCGGCTGCGGGAACTGGACGGCGCCCTTCGAGAGGCCTGTGCGAGTTACGAATTCCATGACTTCTTCACCGAGCTGCACAATTTCTGCACCGTCGATCTGTCGGCCTTCTATTTCGATATCCGCAAGGACGCGCTTTATTGCGACCGGGCGGATTCGATCAATCGCCGCGCCGCCCGCACGGTGCTCGATCACCTGTTTTCGTGCCTGACCGCGTGGCTGGCGCCGTTCATCTGCTTCACCGCCGAAGAGGCTTGGCTGGCGCGCTTCCCGGGCGAGGAGGAGAGCGTCCACCTCCGCACCTTCCCCGACGTGCCGGGCGCCTGGCGGGACGAAGAATTGGCCGCAAAGTGGCGCAAGATCCGCGACCTGCGCCGGGTCGTCACCGGCGCGCTGGAGATCGAACGGGGCGAAAAGCGCATCGGCTCCAGCCTGCAGTCGGCACCCAAAATCTACGCGGATGCCGGACACCTGGCGGCCGTCGGCGGCATGGACGTGGCGGAGATCGCGATCACGTCCGATGTCGAACTGATTGAGGGCGCGCCGCCTCAGGACGCGTTCACCCTCGACGACGTCACCGGTGTCGGGGTGGTGCACACCTTGGCCGAGGGCGAGAAATGCGTCCGCTGCTACAAGGTGCTGCCGGAAGTCGGAACGGTGGCCGGACATCCCGAAATCTGCAACCGCTGCGCCGACGCGGTGGAGCACTTCCCCGCCGCCGCCGAATAGCCGTGGCGCGACGGCACACGATCGGCATCGCCTTGGGCCTCGCGGTCATTGCCGCGGACCAGTTGACCAAATGGTGGATCGCGGCCTGGGTCATGCAGCCGCCGCGCCGTATCCCGGTGCTGCCGTTTTTCGATTTGGTGTTGGCGTGGAATCGGGGCATCAGTTTCGGCATGTTCGATGCCGGCAGCGTTTGGGGTCCATGGCTGTTGTCGGGAATTGCCCTGGTGATCGTCGGCTTTCTCGGGGTCTGGTTTCGCCGCGCCGAAATGCCGTCGACGACCCTTGCCCTCGGATTGATCATGGGCGGGGCGCTGGGCAACGTGATCGACCGGGTGCGGCTCGGCGCGGTGATCGATTTCATCGATTTGCACGCCGGCGGCTATCACTGGCCGGCCTTCAACGTGGCCGACGCCGCCATTACCGTCGGCGCTGTATTGTTAATCGTTGAAACGCTATTTTCCCGGGAGCGAAAGAAGCGTAATATTGGGGATACGTAAAATTTGAGGTCCGTCATGAACCGGCAGTTTCTGGGAGTTGGGGCAGGTCTACTGGCCATGGTCGCCCTAACCGCCTGTGAACAGACCAAACAGGCCCTTGGCCAGACCAAGCGGTCTCCGGACGAGTTCGCCGTCTACACGCGCGCGCCGCTGAGCACGCCGCCGGACTACCAGCTCCGCCCGCCGGCCCCGGGCGCCCAGCGCCCGCAGGCCGTCAACCCGCGTGACCGGGTGGAGCGGACCATCATCAACAGTGCGGGCGGGACGGCGCGCCGGCCGGTCGACGCCGAGCGGCCGGTGGCCGGCGCCAGCGCCGGGGAAACCGCCATCCTGCGCGCCGCCGGCGCCTTGAACACGGATCCGGGTATTCGTCTTCAGGTCGACAGCGAGACCCGTCAGATCGTCGCAGAATCCAATGATTTCGCGGAAAAGCTGGTGTTTTGGCGCGATCCGCCCGACCCCTCGGTCACCGTCGATCCGGTCGCGGAATCGAAGCGCATCCGGGATACCCAAGCGCTCGGCAAGCCCATCAACGAGGGCGATGTGCCGGTCATCGAGCGAAGGAAGAAAGCGATTTTGGAAGGCCTGTTCTAGCCCGCATTTCCCGCCAGGGTCATGGTCTGCGCGGTGCTATCGGGCCGACAGAGCAGGAGAGGCGCGCAGCGCGTCGCGCGTCCACGCGCGCAGAGCGCACGATGCGGTGACATCGGGCAAGCGTCTCGACGCACGCTGTCGGCCCGAGAGCGCCGCCCTTCGGGTCGCGCCCCGGCGCCCGCCCGCGGTGTCACGGCCCTCAACCGTAGGTGCCGCTACGCTTTTCGGGCCGCTCCTGGCGGATCGAACGCCTGGACGCGACGCAGGCCGTAACCCTGGTGAGAAATACGGGCTGGCGTCCCAAAACCGCCGGATTACGAAATCGTAACATCACATTGGTGCGAGGCCGGTTTGCCCGGACCATCCGCGGGCTATACTTTCGGCACCGATTTGCTCAACGGAAAACGGCAGGCAGCCCGTTAAACTCATGATGTTCAGACGCATGCTCCTCACCGCCGCGGTTGCGGCGGCCGCCTGGCTCTCCGTCCTTCCGGCGGCCGCCGAGGTGTTCAACCCGAAAACCTTCACCCTGGACAACGGGATGCAGGTGGTGGTGATTTCCAATCACCGGGCACCGATCGTCACCCATATGGTCTGGTACAAGGTGGGGTCCGCCGACGAGCCCCGCGGCAAGTCCGGCATCGCTCATTTCGTCGAACATCTGATGTTCAAGGCGACCAAGAACCTGGAGTCCGGCGAGTTTTCGCGCACCGTGGCGCGTAACGGCGGGCGCGACAATGGATTCACCTCCTACGACTACACCGGCTATCACCAGAGTGTCGCCGCCGACCGGCTCGGCATCGTCATGCGGCTTGAAGCCGACCGGATGCGCAATCTGATCATCGATCCCAAGGAAGTGGAACCCGAGCGCCTTGTGGTGCTCGAGGAACGCCGGTCCCGGACCGACAACTCGCCCGGCGCCAAGCTGTTCGAACAGGTGAATGCGGCGCTCTATCTGAATTACCCCTACCGCGATCCGATCATCGGCTGGGAACACGAGATCAGGCGGATAACCGCGGAGGATTTGCGGGCCTTCTACGACAAATGGTACTGGCCCGACAATGCGGTGCTGGTGGTCGCCGGCGACGTTACCGCCGATCAGGTCCGCCCCCTTGCCGAGAAGTATTACGGCGTCATCCCGCGGGGACCCGGCATCAAGCGGGAACGGACCGCGGAACCGCCCCACAACGCGGCGCGCCGAGTGATCCTTCGAGACCGGCGGGTGCGGCAGCCGAGCGTCCGCAAACGCTATTTGGCGCCGAGCCATGGCTACGGCGACAAACGGCATATCTACGCGCTGCAGGTGCTGAGTGAGATCATCGGCGGCAATACGGGCGTACTGTCCAAGTCGCTGGTGCGAGAGCGGAAAATCGCCGTTTCGGCGGGTGCGTTCTACCGCTCCGACGGAATCGGCCCCAGCGCGTTCACCTACTACGCGTCCCCCGCACCCGGCGTTTCCATGGAAAAGCTGGAGGCGGCGCTCCAGGTGGAGATCGACAAACTGCTCAAATCGGGTGTGACCGCCGAAGAGGTGGCGCGCGCCAAATCGCGCATGTCGGCCAGCGCCATCTATGCGCGGGATTCCGCCGGCCGCGGGGCGCGGGTATTGGGCGCCGCGCTGGCCACGGGTCAGACCATCGAGGATGTGGAATCGTGGCCCGAACGCATCGAGGCGGTCACCCTGGAGCAGATCAATGAAGCGGCCAAGGCGGTGATGATCGAACGCAACTCGGTCACCGGCCTGCTGCTGGCCAAACGGCCGAGTTAGAGGATGAATCCATGAGCCGAGCACGCCTCGCCGGTATGAGTGCCGCTGTCTTCGCCGCCCTTGTATTGACCGCGCCATTGGCCGACGCCGCCGTCAAGGTTCAAGAAGCGGTCAGCGCCAAGGGAATCACCGCCTGGCTGGTCGAGGACCACACCAACCCGATTATCTCGGTCAATTTCGCCTTTCGCGGCGGCAGCGCGCTCGATCCGGACGGCAAGGACGGGGTCGCCAATCTGGTTTCGGCGACCCTCGATGAAGGCGCCGGCGACATGGACAGCGAAACTTTTCAGCGGCGCCTTGAAGATCTCTCCATCTCGCTCAGTTTCTCCGCCGGGCTCGACACGTTTTCGGGCCGGATGCGCACCCTCACCCGCAATCGGGACGACGCGTTCGGCCTGCTGAAACTGGCGATCACCCGGCCGCGCTTCGATCCCGAAGCCATCGAGCGAATTCGCTCCCAGGTCCTGGCCGGCCTCCGGCGGGCATCGGAAAACCCGCGGCGGCTCGCCAATCGGGCCATGTTCCAAACCATGTTCCCGGACCATCCCTACGGCCGCCCCACGGATGGGACCCTCGAGACGGTTCCGGTTATCAAGATCGCCGATCTGAAGGCCTTCGTCGCCCGGCGGCTGGCCCGCGACAACCTGGTCATCGGGGTGGTCGGCGATATCACGGCGGCGGAATTGAAAACCCTGCTCGATACGACCTTCGGCGAACTTCCCGCGGCGGCCGAGCCCTGGGAAGTACCGGATATCACCGCGGCCGGCGCCGGCAAGCGGGTGGTGATCGAGAAGCCGATTCCCCAAAGCGTCATCCGGTTCGGTCATGCGGGGATCAAGCGGGAGGATCCTGATTTTTACGCCGCCTATGTGATGAACTACGTTCTCGGCGGCGGCGGGTTCGAATCCCGGCTCCATGAGGAGGTGCGGGAGAAACGCGGCCTTGCCTATTCCGCCTTCAGCTACCTTTCGCCCCTGGATCATTCGGCGCTGATTGTCGGCGGCGCGGGAACGGCGAATGCGCAGGCCTCCCGGACCATCGATATCGTGCGCGCCGAGTGGAAGCGCATGGCCGAACAGGGAGTGTCCGAGATCGAACTCAGGGACGCCAAGACATATCTGACCGGATCCTACGCCCTGCGATTCGGCTCCAGCCCGCGAATCGCGGCCATGTTGACCGGCCTTCAGCTTGAAAAACTGGGCCGAGACTATTTCGACATCCGCAACTCGCTGATCGAAAAAGTAACCCTCGACGACGTCAATCGGGTCGCCAAGAGCCTGTTGCGCCCGGAAAACCTGACGCTCGTCGTGGTCGGCCAGCCGGAAAACATCTCCGCCAACTGACCGGCGGCGGCCGGTCGGGCCTTCCCCGGGGGACGCGCTGGCTGGCCATCGTCCCAAGTGCTAGTGTGGGCTGCCCTTTGGACCCGATTGGAACTGATCGCCGGTGGCGTACTACATCCACGATGTCGATGCTTGTTTGAGCCCCGTGATCGGTCCGGACGGCCTCGAGCCGGATGTCTTCGGCGCCTGGGTGGGCCGCACCTCTTCGGCTCTCGATACCCTCAGATCCTGGTACGCGGAAAACAGCCTGCCCCTGTTGCGGCTGCCGGAACGGAACGACGACATGGCGGCGCTCGAGCCGGTCGCCGAGCGCCTCCGCGAAGACTTCAGGGACATCATCGTGCTGGGAACCGGCGGTTCCAGCCTCGGCGGCAAAAGTCTGTCGGCGCTCGCCGATCCGGGGGCGCCGCTTCCGGACGGCGGACGGCCCGACAGCCCGCGGCTGCATTTCATGGACAATATCGACCCGGTCAGTTTCGATCGCCTGTTCGCCCGCACCGATCCGGCGGCCACGGCCTTTATCGTGATCTCGAAGTCGGGCGGCACCGCCGAAACGCTGACCCAGTTCCTCTACTGCCTGGATGTCTTTCGAAAGGCCCTGCCCGCCGGGACGCTCGGCCGCCATTTCCTTGTCATAACCGAGCCTCGGGACAACCCCCTGCGCCGGTTGGCCGAGGAACACGGCTTCGAGACCCTCGATCATGATCCGGGTATCGGCGGCCGGTACTCGGTGCTTTCCGTCGTCGGCTTGCTGCCCGCGATGATCGCCGGCCTGGATGCGGAGGCGGTGCGCCGGGGGGCGGCCTCGGTCCTGACGCCCATTCTCGGGCACGCGGGACCGGAGGAAACGCCGGCGGCGGTTGGCGCCGCGTTGGCGGTCGCCCTCTCCAAGGAACGGGCCATATCGCAGCTTGTTCTGATGCCGTACGTCGACCGCCTCTATGATTTCGCCTTCTGGTACCGCCAGTTATGGGCCGAAAGTCTCGGCAAGAACGGCGAGGGAACCACCCCGGTCAACGCGCTCGGCGCCGTCGATCAGCACAGCCAGCTGCAGCTCTACCTGGCAGGCCCCAGGGACAAGGCCTATACCGTCATTTTCGGTCCGTCCGCCGGCACCGGAGGCCGGGTGCCCGAGGACCTCGCCGGCGACGGCGATCTGTCATATCTTGCGGGACGCAGAATGGGCGACCTCCTGGACGCGGAGCAGCGGGCGACCGCCGATACGCTGATCGCCAACCAACGGCCGACGCGCAGGATCACCCTGCCCGAGGTGAATGAGGAGAGCATCGGGGCCTTGATGATGCATTTCATGCTGGAGACGATCATCGCCGCCCAACTGTTGAACGTGGACGCCTTCGATCAGCCGGCCGTCGAACAGGGAAAGGTCCTCGCGCGCGAATATCTGGGCCAAGGCGCGGGATCGGGAGAAACCCGATGACCATCCGCATTCTCGGTCCCAATCTGATCAACCAGATCGCCGCCGGCGAGGTGGTCGAGCGGCCCGCCTCCGCGGTCAAGGAGCTGGTCGAGAACAGCATCGACGCGGGTGCCCGGCGTATCGACATCGTGGTGGCCGATGGCGGGCGGGTCGCCCTGTCGGTCGCCGATGACGGCCACGGAATGGACGCCGGCGACCTGGCGCTCGCGGTTCAGCGTCATGCGACCTCCAAATTGCCGGGCGAAGACCTGGAGAACATCCATACCTTGGGGTTTCGGGGCGAGGCGCTGCCGTCCATCGGCTCCGTCGCCCGGCTGACCGTCACCAGCCGCACCGCCGACGCCGACAGCGCCTGGGAAATCAACGTCGAAGGCGGAGCGGTCTCGGGGCCCGAGCCGGCGGCCCATCCGCCGGGCACCCGGGTCGAGGTTCGCGATCTTTTCTATGCGACGCCGGCGCGCCTCAAATTTCTCAAGGCGCCGCAGACCGAGCGCAACCACGTGGTTGACGCCGTGCGGCGTCTGGCCATGGCGCATCCCGGGATCGCCTTTTCCCTGTCGGAGGGTGAACGCCGGATTCTCAAACTGCCGCCGGCGCAGGGGGACCTCCTCTCGGCGCGTCTCGACCGCCTGGATGCCATCATGGGCAACGACTTCGGCGCCAACGCCCTGCCCGTCGAGGCGGCGCGGGAGGGCATCAACTTGACCGGTCATATCGGCCTGCCGACGCTCAATCGCGGCAACGCCCAGATGCAGTTCCTGTTCGTCAATGGCCGGCCGGTGCGGGACAAGCTGCTGCAAGGCGCGGTTCGCGCCGCCTACCGGGATTTCCTCGCCCACGACCGGCACCCCCTGCTGGCGCTGTTCCTGGAAATCCCGCCCCAGGC
Source organism: Rhodospirillales bacterium (assembly GCA_965221855.1). Classification (GTDB taxonomy): domain Bacteria; phylum Pseudomonadota; class Alphaproteobacteria; order Rhodospirillales; family UBA2165; genus JAJDXO01. The sequence goes on from CBDCSV010000003.1 coordinate 87,383, forward strand.
GGTTGACGTCAATGCCCATCCGGCGAAGACCGAGGTGAGGTTCCGCGACCCGGGTCTGGTTCGGGGGCTGATCGTCAGCGCCCTCAAGCATGCGCTCGCCGAAGCCGGGCATCGAGCCTCCACCACGGTCGGTTCGGCGGCCCTCGGCGCCATGCGGCCGGCCGATACGCCGCGGACCGGGTTCCTGCCCCGTCAACCCGCCGGCGGCGGCGCGCCGCCGCCGATGGCGGGGAACGCGGCGCTGGCGGAGGCCGCTCATGGGTTCCATCGGCCGCTGGATCAGGCGGATCAGGCGGACCATGGGAGCCACGTCACAACGCCGTCCGCGCCCGAAGCGGCTTACCAGGCGGACGATCACGGGCATTATCCGCTGGGAGCGGCCCGGGCCCAGCTTCACGAAACCTATATCGTTGCCCAAACGGATGAAGGGATCGTCATTGTCGATCAGCACGCCGCCCATGAACGGCTCGTCTACGAAGACATGAAGAAGGCGCTCGCCGCCGGCGGCATCCAACGGCAAGCGCTGCTGATCCCGGAAGTGGTGGAGTTGGACGAGGCCGCGGCGGAGAGAATTGTTGCACGCACGCAAGAACTGACCGAACTGGGATTGGTGGTGGAAGCATTCGGTATCGGCGCCGTGGTGGTGCGCGAAACCCCGGCGCTGCTGGGCGAGATCGATGCCGCCGGACTGATCCGAGATCTGGCCGACGACCTCGCCGAGTACGAGACCACCCTTTCACTCGAGTCCCGGCTGGCCGACGTATGCTCGACCATGGCCTGTCACGGCAGCGTACGCGCCGGCCGCCGGCTGAACGCGCCGGAAATGAATGCATTACTGCGCCAGATGGAGGCGACCCCGCACTCGGGACAGTGCAATCACGGCCGTCCCACCTATGTGGAATTGCGGCTCGCCGACATCGAACGCCTGTTCGGCCGCCGCTGAGGGGGAGGCGTCGGGCTTCAGCGCGGCAGTCTAGAGAGTTTTCTGATCTGACGGAATCGTTAGGGATTCCCAAAGTCTCTGATTTCTGATTCAAGATGTGGGCTGGTGAAGGAGGCCAGCCTGCATGACGAGACCACTTTCGAATGATCTACGACATCGGTTGGTTGCGGCGGTGGACGGCGGGATGTCGCGTCGGTCTGCGGCGAAGGTTTTTGGGGTTGCGGCCTCGACGGCGATCAAATGGGTTGATCAGTGGCGGCAGCGGGGTGATGTGCGGCCCCGGCCGCAAGGCGGGGACCGCCGCTCTCACCGCCTTGAAGCGTATGCCGAGGAGGTTCTGGCGCTTGTCACGGAGACACCGGACATCACCCTGGCCGAGATCGCAGCCTGTCTGGAGGAGGTGCACGGGCTTCGGGTTGCCCCGAGCACGGTCTGGCGGCTGCTCGACCGCCACGGCATGACCTTCAAAAAAAACCGCGCACGCCAGCGAGCAGCAACGTCCTGATGTCTTGGCGCGCCGGCAGGCCTGGGCCGAGGCGCAGCCCGGCCTGATGCCGGAGCGGCTGGTCTTCATCGACGAGACCGGCACATCGACCAAGATGGCCCGGCGCTATGGCCGCGCGCCGCGCGGGCAGCGCTGCCAAGCCGCCATCCCTCACGGCCACTGGAAGACCACCACTTTGGTCGCTGCTCTCACGCTCGACGGCATCCTCGCCCCCATGACCATCGATGGGGCGATGACCGGGGCAGCCTTCCTTGCCTATGTCGAGCAAATCCTGGTCCCAACCCTCAAACCCGGAGACATCGTCATTATGGACAATCTGCCAGCCCATAAGCCCGCCAGCGTGCGTAAGGCCATCGAAGACGCCGGCGCCGAGCTCCGCTTCCTGCCGCCCTACTCACCCGACTTCAACCCAATCGAGATGGCCTTCGCAAAGCTCAAGGCCCTCCTCAAAAAGACCGCAGCCAGAACCGTCGACGACCTCTACGACGCCATCGCAACCGCCATCGACACAGTCACCCAATCCGAGTGCCAAAACTACTTCACTGCCGCAGGCTATGACCGGGTGTGATCAGAAAATGCCCTAGAGCGTATTTGAGATTGATTGAATCATTTTAGGGATTCCCAAGTATGGGCGAACCATGATTCAAGATGGATGCTGGGCAAGGAGGCCAGCATTCATGGCGAGACCTTATTCGATTGATTTGCGAGAGCGTGTTGTTTTGGCGGTTTTGGCGGGGGAGAGTTGCCGCGCTGTAGCGGCTCGGTTTGGGGTTGCGGTTTCGAGCGTGGTTAAGTGGTCGCAGCGCTACCGGCGGACGGGGAGTGTTGCGCCCGGCAAGATGGGCGGTCACCGCCGCCGGGTTCTTGAGCCCCATCGGGAGTTCATTGTCGGCCGGATCGACCAGGAGCCGCATCTGACGCTGCATCGGTTGAGAGACGAGTTGGCCGCTCGGGGTGTCAGGGTATCCCACAGCACGGTATGGCTGTTTCTGCGCCGTGAAGGGCTGCGCTTTAAAAAAAACCCTGTTCGCCGTTGAACGGGCGCGCGCGGACATCGCCCGCCATCGCAGGCGCTGGAAGGCGTGGCAGGCAAAGCTTGATCCCGAACGGCTGGTATTCATTGATGAAACCTGGATCCGGACCAATATGGCCCCGCTGCGCGGCTGGGGGCCGAAAGGGGAGCGGGTCCGCGGCTTTGCCCCCCATGGGCGGTGGCACACCCTGACCTTCATCGGCGCGCTGCGCTGCGACCGGTTCACCGCGCCCTGCGTCTTCGACGGCCCCATCAATGGCGTGTGCTTCCGCGCCTACGTCGAGCAGCTGCTCGTGCCGACCCTGGTGCCCGGCGACATCGTCATCATGGACAATCTCGGCAGCCACAAGTCAAAAGCCGTGCGAAACGCCATCCGTGCCGCCGGAGCCAAGCTGTGGCTCCTGCCCAAATATTCCCCCGACCTCAATCCCATCGAGCAGACCTTTGCCCAAATCAAGCACTGGATGAGAAACGCCCAGAAGCGGGAGATCGACGACTTATGGCGCCATCTCGGGAGCCTCATCGACACCATCGAGCCACAGCAATGCGCCAACTACTTCAAAAACGCAGGATACGCTTCCGTCAAAATATGAAACGCTCTAGAACGACGGCATCACCGATGGCAGGAAGATCGCCAGGCCCGGGACCAGGAATATCAGCGCCAGGACAACGAGATCGGCAATCACGAACGGCACGACGCCGATAAAGATCTTCGTCAGGTCCACGTCCGGAATCACCGATTTTACCGTGAACACGTTGATGCCGATGGGCGGCGTGATCAGGCCGAGCTCGACGACGATGATCACGATGATTCCGAACCAGACCAGGTAGAAGTCCGGCGGGATGCCCGATGCGCCGGCGACCGCCTCGAGGGACGGCAGGAACACCGGAACGATCAGCAGCAGAATACCGATGCTCTCGAAGATCATGCCCAAGATTACGCAAATCGCGCAGATCATCAGCGGCAGGGTGAACGGGCCCAGGTTGAGGGCGTCGGTGAAGTCGACCAAGGCCCCGGAGAGGCCGGCGAAATTCAGGAATTGGCCGAAGATCAATGCCGCGCCGCCGATGATGAAAATCCGCGCCGTCACGATGGTCGCGTCGGCCGCCACATCGATGATCTCCCGAATGGTCCGCATCCGGCCGCGCGACAGGGCAAACATGAACGCGCCGACACAGCCGACGGCGCCCGCCTCGGTCGGCGTGAACACGCCAATATAGATGCCGCCCAGCACGAGCAGGAACAGGACGAAGATCGGCCAGGTCCTGTAGAGCGTCCGGCGCCGTTCGGCCCAACCGACCGCGTCCCCTGGCGGTCCGAGTTCGGGCTTGACCAGCACACTGCCGTACACCGCCCCCATGTAGGAGAGGGTCAGCAGGATGCCCGGTATCACGCCGGCGATGAACATCAGCCCGATATTGGTTTCCGTGACGATGCCGTAGATGATCATCGGCACGCTGGGCGGGATCATGATCCCGAGCGTTCCGCCGGCGGCCAGCGTCCCGGAAGCCAGGGAGTCCTTGTACTTGTACTTCCGCATGGGCGGCATGGCGACCCGCGCCACGGTGGCGGCCGTCGCCAGCGAACTGCCCGAAACCGCCGAGAAGCCGGCGCAGGACAGGACGGTCGCCATGGCGAGTCCGCCCTTGTACTTTCCGACCCAGGCATAGCCGGCCTCGAAAAGTTCGTCCGAAATGTTGGCCCGCTGGATGAGGGTTCCCATCATGATGAAGAGGGGCACCACCGACAGGCCGAACAAGGTCGAAAAATCGAATATCTCCTGGCCCGAAAGGATGACCGCGCCGAAGAAATCGCCCCGTACGTACCAGAAACCGAAGAACCCGACCGCGAGGGTCGCGTAGGCCAGCGGGATGCCGACGAAGCTCAGGCCCAGGAGAACGGCGAATGCAAGAAGTGAGACTGCCATGACTACGCTCCGCCTCCCTGTTCGGGCCGTTGGGCGCCGTCCCCGGCGTCGACGGCGCCGAAGTCTTCGGCGCCCATCTGTCTGAGCGGTTTCCGTATGGATCGGATCGCCATGAGAATGGCGATCACGGCCAGAGCGGTCAGGAGCGTGCCCAGCCACCACCACTCCCATTCGCGGATCTCGGTCTCGTTTCCCTGGGTGTGCATGAATTGGGTGTAGTTCGCGATCAGCAGCGTGACCGCGATAATGCCGGCGATGTTCGTGAACAGACCAAGCAGCCTGTAGATGTAGGGGATCTTCTTCATCAGGAACGGCTCGAACAGGGTCACCATGATGTGCGAACGCTCACCGGAAACGATGACCAGGCCCGAGAAGACGATCGTCCCCAGCAGGAACTCGGTCATCTCGTTGCTGCCGAGGATGGGCTCGCCGAGCCAATAGCGGAGGTTCACGTCACTGAATGTGAGAACCATCATCACCAGAAGCGCTATCGCCGCCAGCACCTTGATGATTTTGTGCAGAAAATCAGTAAGCCCGATCATGTGGATTACCCGCCTCTCACAGGTTCGTTGATTGCCCCGCCCATGATGCTGGAGGCGGCATCGAAAGACCCGGTCCTTCGATGCCGCCGTCAGCAGAATTCGCGCAGATCTTTTCCGTCTGCTTTCAGACGCCGGTCAGGAGCCTGATGCGACAAACTTCTTGTATTGCTCGACGACTTTTTTGCCGTCCACGCCCATGGACTGAACACGTTTAAACCACGCGTCATACTGAGGCTTGGCGGCCTTTTCGAGTTCCGCCTCGAAGGCGGCGCTCGCCCGATGCTCCTTAATGCCGGCTTTGGCCAGTTTGTCCTTGGCCACTTCCTCGAAGTCGTCGGACGCCTTGCCGATATTGCGGGCCAGTTCTTCACCGGAGATAGCCGCGATCGCCTTTTTCTGGCCGCCGTTCAGCGATTCCCACTTCTTTTTCGACACCATCCAGGCGAAGGACGGCATCATCATCGACTGGGTCGTGAACGTTCCATGCTTCGGGAACTGAACGCCGGCGAAGTTGACGATTCCGCCTCGGGTGATGCCCGCGATGCCTTGAACGACCTTGGTCTGGGTAAACTCACCGAGACGCGCCGCCGGGCCCGAGACGTGGTTCACGCCGGCGGCCTTCATGGTCTTTGAAGACGTGCCCGCGAGCGCCCACATCTTCTGGCTCTTCAGGTCGGCGATGGAGTTGATCGGCTTGTCCTTCGCGGTGAAGAAGTGAACGCCCCCAAACTGGAACATGCTGAGGACCTTGATGCCCAGCTTGTCGAACTCCTTCTTGTCTCCGAAATTTTCGTTCCAGGCGCGCCAGTAGGCGATACCGCCCTGTACCGCGCTGCCCGAGTTCAGGAACGGCAGAATGCCGAAACCGGGACCGGCGGCCTGCTTCGCGGTAAACGCATGGAAGATGAACGCGCAGTCGAATGTACCGGCGACGATGGCGTTCAACTGCTTCGGCGGCGGAGCGGCATTGGCCGGCAGGAAGTTGATTTTGACCTCGCCATTGGTGACTTTACCGACTTCCTTGCCCCAGGGCTTCAGGCCCTTGTTCACGTAGTGCTTCGGACCGGTAAAGACATTACAGGTCCAACGTTCCGCTGCTTGCGCCTGTGTGGCGCCGAACATGGCCGAGGCGCCAACAGCGAGTGCGGTTACTGCCAATACTTTCTTCATGGGTAAAAACTCCTGTTAGAGATGATTCTTATGGGCCGCCGGCCTAACCCAGCACACCCGTGTATCCAAGTCCAAATGCAAGAGACCACATGCCGGTCGGCTTTCATAGGCCTGCACCCACCCCGGGCAGCCAATCTCGGCCAAATGCGGTCTCGGTTCGCCCATTTTTTACACCTTTAACTCCGCCGCGGGCAAAGGCGGTTTTCCTAAAATCACATCGGACGCTTTCTCGGCAACCATCATCACCGGAATATTGATATTGCCGCCCACCAGATCGGGCATCACCGAGGCATCGACCACCCGCAGGCCCTCGACCCCGCGGACGCGGAATTCCAGATCGACCACGGAAGCGTCGTCGGACCCCATGCGGCATGTGCCGATGGGATGGAACACGGTCATCATGGTCTGGCGGATGAAAGCATCGATACCCTCCCGGCTCGTAACATCCTCGCCGGGCGCCAACTCCTTGCCCCGATAGCCGTCGAGGGCCGGTTGACGGGCGATCTCCCGCATCATCCGGATGCAGTCCCGGAGCGCCTGGCGGTCGGCTTCGGTCGACAGAAAATCATTGAAGACCCGCGCGTGATCGAAGGGATCGCCGGACCGCAGCCTGACCCAGCCCCGGCTTTCCGGCCGCAGATGGCAGGCCCGAAGCGCGAAGCCCTCCGGCGGCGGCGGCATGATCACCGGAAACCATTCCTTGGCGAACATGTTCACCGGGCGGAAGAACATCTGGACGTCGGGAATGTCGGCCTCGGGACGGCTTTTCAGGAAAGCCGTGCCGGCGCCCGGCGGCAGGGTGGCGGGTCCCTCGCGGAAGAGGTAGGCGCGGATCATATTGATTGCCAGCCGATCGAGGCGCAGCGACTTGTGATAGTGGGACGGCTTGGCGTAGCCATAGTCGACGCCGACCGACGTATGATCCTGCAGGTTCTCGCCGACGTTCCCGCGGTCGGCCCGCACCTCTATGCCCATCTCCCGGAGATGATCGGCGGGCCCGATGCCGGACAGCATCAGCAAATGGGGAGAGTTGTACGCGCCGCCGCAGAGGATCACGTCCCGCCCGGCATGCGCCCGGGCCTCGCCGCTTCCGTCCTTGTAGGCGATGCCCGCCGCCCTGTTGCCGTCGAACGTCACCCGGGCGGCCTGGGCGCCGGTCTTGACCGTGATTTTGCCCCGCTTGAGCGCCGGGCGCAGATAGGCGGTCGCGGACGAAAAACGCTTGCCGTCGCCGATGGAAAACTGCATCCGGCAGACGCCTTCCTGCTCGGCGCCGTTGAAATCCTCGGTATAGCCGAATCCGGCCTCCTTGCCCGCTTCGACGAAGGCATCGAACAGGGGGTCTTGCCCCCAATGCTCGACACAGCGCAGCGGCCCGGAATCGCCCCGGTAGTCGTCAGCCCCGCCGTCATAGGATTCCATGCGCTTGAAGTAGGGCAGCACGTCGGCATAGGACCAGCCTTCGAGCCCCTTCTGCCGCCAGCGGTCGTAGTCCGCGCGATGGCCCCGGACATAGGCCATCATGTTGATCGACGACGATCCGCCCACCACCCGGCCTCGCGGGTGCCACACGGAGCGGTTGTCGAGCCCCGGCTCGGGCTCCGAGTTGTACTTCCAGTTGTACGCCGGGGACTGCCAGATCTTGCCGACGCCGAGAGGCACATGGATCAGCCAGTTTCGATCCGCCTTGCCGGCTTCCAGCAGCAATATGCTGGCCCCGTCGGCGCTCAACCGGTCGGCCAGCACGCAGCCCGCCGATCCGGCGCCGACGATGATGTAGTCGTACGAAGGGGACCCGTTACTGATCGCCCGTCTCCCGTATGTCCCTGTCAGTCCGTTTGCCCGGCGGATTGACCCGCTCTCCTTGGCATATGGCCGGGTTCCGAAGCCGGCCGCAATTTTTTCCCGCCCAACCGCCCGCATGACGGACGGCGGCGCTTCCCGCTAATCCTCACCGTAATCGTGATCGGGGTAGTTGGTCTCTCCCAGCCGCCAATATCCCCGGGTGTTCATCCAAGCCTTCTCGACGCCCCGGTCCTCCATCAGGTGCCTGCGGACCCGGCGCATGGCGCCCGCCTCGCAGGCAATCCACCAGAGCGTCGTCGCCGGCATGTCGCCCAGGGTCTTTGCGGCATGCTCCAGGAGGTCTCCCGGGACCGCACCGGTTTCCGCGCGATGCAGCCAGGTGGGCGAGACGTCCCGGACCGCGCTCAGCGGCCGTTCGTCGTCCGCGTCCGCCACTTCACAGAAGACGGCCGCCTCGCAGTTCTCCGGCAGCGCCTCGAGGATCATCCCGGCTGCCGGCATGGCCGTTTCATCGGCCAACAGCACGGCGTGGGTCGTGCCCTCCGGGATATCCAGCCCCCCGCCCGGGCCGCCGATGAACAGTTCGTCTCCCGGCTTGGCGGTCCGCACCCAGTTGGCCGCCAGCCCCTCGCCGTGGTGAACCACCTCCACGTCCAGTTCGTGGGTATCGGCATCGAACCGCCGAGGCGTATAGGTGCGGCTCGGCGGCCGGGGGGCGTCCGCGTCGGCCGGCGACCAGACGCTGCCCGGCTCCGGAAACAGAAGTTTGATATGCGCGCCCGGTTTGGGCATCGAGAAGGCCTCCATGTCCCCGCCGCCGAAGGTCACCCGCGTGAGCCGCGGGACGATCCGCTCGACCTTGATGACCTCGGCTCGCTTGGGGGGCGGGCGCTTTTTCCTGGGCCTCGGGTTTGCCGCCTGGGCGGGTTCAGCCATGCCTTCCTCCTGATCTCTAGCGCGCCGCGACCGAAATGTTGGCCGCCTCGTTGAATGCCTCGAACTTGGAGATGAATTCGGTCACCGTCGCCGCCTCGCCGTCGATGGTCACGTCTCCGGCGGCGATCGCCTCGTCGAGGGTGGTCTGACCGAACACCCATTTGAGCAGGAACTCGCGGGAGAATTTCATCGCCGCATCCCGTTCGGCGGGCGGGTCGCGGAAGAACTGGCAGACACCGCGCCGAATCTCCAATGCGCAGGCCTCGTGGGTGTCGGTGGTCTCGAATGCCACGCGCAGATTGGTGTCCCAGGCCTCCTCGGCCTTCAGCCGCACGGTCATGACCTGGAGGATGGCGGCGAGCGGGAACCCGCGGACCTGGTCGGGCGATCCCAGCACCATGCCGCCGCCCGCCAAATCGAGTTCGCCCTCCAGTTCCAGGGCGCTGGTCAGGCCCCAGTTCCGCCAGGTGGCGTTCTTCTGCCGGTAGCCCCAGGCGCGCAATGCCCGGGCTTTCAGGTTGCGCGCCTCCCGGTCTTCGACGTCGGCCTGGATCAGCCACGTCAGGAGTTCCGCCCCCCACTGATCGTCGCCGTTGTCGATGGCCTCCCTTGCCTTGGCGAGAACCGTGCTCCGGCCGCCCATCATCACCACGTAGCGCTTCGCCTTTTCCCGCCACGGCGTCGGACTGAGGGCCACCGGATCGCCCTGGTACCAGCCGAGATACCCGGCATAGATCGCCGGGATCGAATGCTTGTACGAGCCGTAATACTCGCCGAGCCAGGGATGGTCCTTGAGCCGGTCCGGCATCTCGACGACTTCCTTGATCTCGTCCGGCCGGTAGCCCCTGTTCATGTAGCGAAGCGTCTGATCGTGGACGAACTGAATGGCGTCCCGGTAATCGGTCATCAAGGCGTCGATCTCGTCCGCGCCTTCGACCGGCCGGCCGTGATGCGGGATCAGCAATTCGGCCCCGAACTCCCGCAGGTGATCAATCCCCTGAGCCCAGACCATGGGGTTGCGGAACCGGGTGCCGCGGAGCGCGTAGACGTTGGGAAACGACTCGTAGATGGCGTCGGCCGACAACAGCACCTTTTCATCCGGCAGCCAGACGCAGCATTGGTCCTCGGTTTCCGAGGGATTGAGGTGGACCTCGAACCTGATGCCGCCGACCTCGTCCTTGTAGACGCTTTCGAAGGTGGTGTTGGGCGGGACGAAACTCCGCGGCCCGGGCCGCTGGGGCGGGCCCAACCCGGCGCCGACGGTGCCTTCCTCGCTCACCGGCAGCCGCATGCCGAACTGATACATGGCGCGCCGGCCGATAATGGGTCCGACCAGCCCGACGTCGCGCATCACGTGATCGGCGAGTTCTTCCTGGCCGATGATCTTCACCTCGCCGGACGAGATCTCCTCGTCGGTGAGAAAGGCGCGCGTCCCGCTCACATGATCGGCATGGAAGTGGGTGTAGATCACCGTCTTGATCGGCTTGTCGGTGATCTTCTTGAACTCCTCGGCAACCACCGCGGCATTGTCCATGCCGGTCATCGTATCGACGAGAATGCAGGAATCCTCACCCTCGATCAGGGTGCAGTTCACCACCGTGAAGCCGAATGCGCAGTAGATATGGTCCCGCAGCTTGTAGATCCGCGGCTTCATGCCGTCCTGGTGAGCCTTTAGGTCCGGATGGACGGATGGTTTGATCTCGTTCATGGGTCTGATGTCCGGTTGGTTCAGGCGTTGACCAGCAGTTGGAGACCGGAGGCGGTCACCGACACCGGCGAATAGTAGTTCCGATAGAGCTCGTTCACGTTTTCGTCCAGGGCGCCGCGCATGGTCAGCCACATGACCACCTCGACGCCCTCGGCGCCCGCTTCGCGCATGATGTCCCCGGAGGAGAGCCGGGTCAGGGCCTCGGGATCATTGGCGAGGCGATCCATGAACGACTGGTCGAACTCCGGATTGTTGAACCCGGCGCGCTCGCCGCTGAGTTGATGGGACAGACCGCCGGTGCCCAGCATCATCACCTTCTCGTCGCCGGGGAAGCTGTCGACGGCGCGGCGAATGGCCTTGCCGAGATCGTGACAGCGCTTGGCCTTGGGAATCGGATGCTGGATGACGTTGACCGCCACCGGCACGATTTTGATTTCCCAGTCGGGCTCCGGCTTCCACAACAGGCGGATCGGCATGGATGCGCCGTGGTCGAGTTCCAACTCCTGGCAGATGGTGGGATCGAACTCCTCCTCGATCAGCGTATCGATGATATGCCAGGACAGGTCCTGGTGCCCCGGCACCGGGGGCAGCGGCCGGGCGCCCCAGCCTTCGTCCCCGCACACGTAGCCGGGCGCCGCGCCGAGCGCGAACGTCGGCATGGCATCCAGGAAGAAACTCAAGCCGTGATCGTTATAGATGACGATCGCCGTATCCGGCCGGTTCTCCCGGACCCAGTCGCGGACCGGCCGGGCACCCTCGAAAAACGGCGCATACTCGCCCTCGTTCTCCCTATCCTGGTCCTGGTACGGCACCAGGGCCGGAATGTGCGACACACCGACGCCGCCGATCATTTGAGCCATGGTCAGTCTCCCGCCGGTTCGAGGCCGAGACGGTTTTCGAGGAAGTCCTCGTACTCCATCCCCGCCTGATTGGCGCACACCATCCGCATGTTCCATTTGGCGATGGCGGCGATTTTCCAGACGTAATAGACGTTGCCGCCGAGCTGGAGGATGCGCAGCAAATCCCGGTCCATGACCGCCCGACACTGCTCGTCCGAAAGGCCGTACTCCTTCATGTACGCCCATTCGTCGGCCTCGAAGCGCTCCCGGTTCGCCGGGTCGATGAACGACATGAACATCTTGTTGAGCACGTAGCCTTTCATGGCCATGCGCCCGTCATAGACGTAGGTGCCCGGAATATCGTCGTAGTCTTTTTCAAACATCGTTCCGCCCTGGGTTTTGCCCCGTTTGCGCCTTATGAAACCCGGCGCGTTTCGCCATTCGACCATTCGCGGCGCACAGTATCACGCCCAGCCGGGTTGTCAGTCCAGATGACGGACAACCCGCTCACTGTCCGCGAAACGGAAAGCGCCCGCGGCGGCCCTACTGGCAGTATCTGCCGCCATCCACATTGATGCTCTGGCCGGAGAGGAAATCGCTGTCCTCGGAGGCCAGGAATATCAGCGTGCCGATCAGGTCCTCGGGCATCATGTCGCGCTTGATGATGCGGGACGCGAGAGTGGGTGCGCGGGCAACGTGAAGCTGCGGGTGGTTGGCGACGCCCTCGCTCTCGGTGAATCCGGGAACGATGCAATTGACGAAAATGTTCTTGTCGCCGAATTCCCGCGCCGCCGACCGTGTCAGGCCCAGGATGGCGCCCTTGGAACTCACGTAGTTGGCGAAGCCGGGGCCGCCGTAATAGAAGGTGCCGGACGAGATATTGATGATTTTGCCGCGCCCGTTGGTGAGCATCGACGGGACGACGCCCTTGATGCATTGGAACGAGCCGCGGGCGTTGACCGTCATCACCCGGTCCCACTCCTCGTTGGACATTTCCATGATCGGCGTCAGGCGCAGTTCGGCGAACAGCGCCGCGTTGTTGACCAGAATCTCAACGGAGCCGAATTGCTTGTCGGTCTCGGCCACCATGTCGGCGATGCTGTCGTCGCTGGTGACGTCGGCGGTCACGGCGATCGCCGTCCCGCCGCCGGCGTTGATTTCGTCCGCCACCCGGCTGGGATCCGCGATATCCGAGACCACCACCTTGGCGCCTTCGGCGGCCATGGCCTTGGCGTAGGTCTCGCCGATCCCCTGGGCGGCGCCGGTGACGATGGCCACCTTGTCTTTCAGTCTGCTCATTTCAATGTCTCCTTAAAACTCTGTTCACCTAAACGTCCGCGAAATCCTGGCACCACTCGAGAATGCCCTTCTGATAGCTCCGCCGTTGCCGGGCCGCCTCGATCCACCCCATCACCTTGGGGAACCGGTCGAAGTCGTAGCCGCAGCCCACCAGAACGAAATGTATGGGCAGCCAGGAGATGTCAGCCAAGCCGAATTTTTCTCCGGACAGCCAATCGTACGTATTCAAGACCTCTTCGGCATCGGAGAAGGCCGCGTCCAGCAGTTCGACGGCGGTCCTGACGTCTTCCGCCGAAAACTGCGAGGCGCCCGCGTGCTTGGCATGGAACTCGATCAGCTCTTCGTTGGTCTGGAGCGAGTCGTAGAGTTCCTGCTCCTCGGCCGTCTTGTGCAGCTTGGGCGCCATCTTTGTCGCGTAGACATAGGGCTTGACCGCCTTGACATGGAGATCGGCCGCCCGCGCGAGCCAGGTATCGATGGCCTCGGCATGGGCCGCCGGCCTGAGGGGCGGCTCGGGATAGGTCTCGTCCAGATAGGCGATGATCTCGTTGGATTCGATATGAACCTCGCCCTCGTGGATCATCGTCGGCACCAGACCGTTGGGATTGATGGCGAAGTAGCCCTCGTCGAGATTTTCCTTCTTCTTGAGGTCGATGTGGTGGCTTTCCCAATCCAGCCCCTTCTCTTCCAAGGTCATCCGGACCCGCATGGAGCAATTGGAAATGTCTCCGTGGTAGAGGTGAATGCCGCTCAGCGCGGCGACGGATTTATCCTTCGGTGTGATCACAACCATTGCAATTGCCTCCCGCTATTGCCCGAGCATGGTTTCTGGCAGGAACATGGCGATGGGCGGAAACGCAACCAGCAGCGCGATCATCAGCGCCATCGCAAACCAGAACGGCCAAATCCCCTTGAAGATGGTCCGCATGGGAACTTCCGGGGCGATGGATTTGACCACGAACACGTTGATGCCGACCGGCGGCGAAATCATTCCCATCTCCAAGACGATCACAACGATGATACCGAACCAGATCAGGTCCCAGCCGAGCTGGGTGGCGAGCGCCACCACCACCGGTATGGTCAGCACCAGCATGGCGATGCTCTCGAGGAACGTGCCCAGGAACATATAGATCAGGATGACCACGATCAGGATGCCCACCTCGCCGATGGGCAGCGAGGTGAGGAAGGTGACCATGTCGGCGGCGAGGCCGGTGAGCGACATGAACGGGATGAATATGAAGGCGCCGATGATGATCAGGAACACGGTCGCCGTCGCCTTCATGGTTTGAAGAATGATCTCGCGGGCCATGGACCACCTGAGCGACCGGCGCGCCGCGCCGACGGCAAACGTCAGAAAGGCGCCGACGGCGGACGCCTCCACCGGCGTGAAGAAGCCGGTGTACATGCCGCCGATGGTGATACCGACCACCACGACAATCGGCACCGCGGAGATCAAGGATTCCCGCCGCTCCGGGGCGCTCGCCCGCTCTCCGGCCGGCCCCCGCTCGGGCTTCATGCGCACCAGCAGCCAGATGGTCGCGACGAACAGCAGGGTCAGAATGATGCCGGGGACCACGCCGGCCATGAACAGGCGACCGATGGATTGGTCGGTCAGGACCGCATAGATGATCATGCCGCCGGACGGCGGAATCAGAAATCCGAGGGTGCCGCCGGCCGCCACCGAGCCCGTCGAGAGTTCCGGCGCGTATTTGAAGCGTTTCATCTCGGGCAGCGCCACCCGGCCCATGGTGACGGCGGAGGCGAGCGATGAACCGGACAGCGCCGCGAACCCGGCGCACGCGGTGATCGTCGCGGACGCGAGCCCGCCCTTGAAGTGGCCGATCCACCGGTAGGCCGCCGTAAACAGATCCCGGGACATGCCCGACGCGCCCGCCAAGTTGCCCATCAGGATGAACATGGGGATGACCAGCAGGTTGAAATTGGACGCCGCCTCGAACGCTTCGCCGGACAGGTTCGACATGGCGGTCTTCCAGCCCCGCTCCCAAGCCTGTTCGGGCGACATGCCGAGGCCGAGGAACCGGTTGGCGGTGGCGGCGATGGTGCCGGCCGTGCCGACGAAAATCATCGACAGCGCAACCGGAAACCTGAGCGCCAGCAGGGCGAACAGCACAAGGAGCCCCACGACGCCGATGAGCGACATGCTGATCATCTATTCGTCCTGGATTCCGCCGATTTCGCTGATGGCGCCGCGGACCACCAGCTGAACGGCGTCGGTCACCAGGATGAGCCCGTAGAACCCGACCAGCGCGCTCATGACGTAGTAGTACGGCTCGTAGGAGATCAGCAGCTGCTGGGTCGCCTCGCCGAACTTGCTCGCCGAAACGCCGGACTCGAACAGCCGCCACGACAGCAGCGCGACCAGCACGATCCCGACGATCTTGAGAACGAAGAGCGACCAGCGGGCGAACCCGGGCGACATCCGGGTTTCGAAAATCTCGATTTCGATGTGCGCCCCGACCCGGCCGCCGAAGGGGATGGCGATCGCGACGATCAGGACGAGATTGAGGATCAGCAGATCCTCGGCCCCGGTGATCGGGTTGTTGAGCATCTTCCGCATGATGATGACGTTGAAGAACGTCAGCAGGACCATGAAGGCCAGGCCGAGGCCGCCGGCGATCACCGTGAAACGGACGATGATCGTGTCCAGCGTATCGAGCCACGGCAGCGGTTTCTGTCGGTCGATCATGGTCTGATGCCCGGAAAAAGATGGAGCCGGGTATTGGGAGACCCCGGCTCCATCGCAACGCTATTGGTTCAAAGCGTTGTAGATTTCCCGGGCGTTCTTGATGCCGCGCTTTTCATAGTCGGCGAAGATGCTCTCCAGGCCCTTCTTGACCGCCGCATCCATCTTGGCGCGCTCGGCATCCGATACCTTGACCCACTTCACCTTCTTCATCTTGTCCGACGAGCGCATCATCTTCTCGGAGCGATTGTCGGCCCCGTCGAATGTGGCCGCGCCCTCCATGGAGAGCGTCTTGCCGGAAAGTTCGTCGATGATCTTCCGGTGCGCCGGCGACAGGCCTGCGTAGCGCTCCTTGTTCATGGCGACGAAGGTCGCGGCGAACTGCACCGGAATATTGTCGACCACATATTTGGAGACGTCCCAGAAGTTCCACGGCGGCGTGATGTTGTTATAGGACGCGTAGGTGCCGTCGATGGTCCCGGTGGAGAGACCGGTGTACATCTGGGTCACCGGCATCTGTACGGGCACCGCCCCCATCGCTTTCATGATCGGCGTGGTCATGGCGGCGTACGGCACCAGCTTGGCGCCCTTGAGCCCGTCCATGGTGCTCATGTCCCTGGTCGATGCCCACAGGCTGCCGGCGACGGTGAATACGCCGAGACTTTTGACCGCCTTGTATTCGCCGGCCATGTACTTGTCGAAGACGTTCCACATCCGGGTCGTCGACTCCTTGGCATTCTTCGACTTGCCGGGCGGGATGATCAGCATGGTGCGCGGAAACACGGCCGCGGTGTAGGCGCTGACCCCGAAGACGATGTCGGCGACGCCCTCGACCACGCGCTTGTACTGCTGGACGGGACCGGCGCCGAGCTGGCCCGCCGGGAACAGTTTCATGGTCAGGGAACCGCCGGAGCGTGCCTTGATTTCCTTGCCGAACCAGCCGAACAGGTTGCGGTTGATGTGATGCTGGGGCGGCATGAAGGTCGCGACGGTCAGCTCTTCGGCTTTTACCTCCGCGGCGAACGGCGTCGACACCGCCAACGCCATGCCTGCAAGAATAAGTGATCGCTTCATTGAAGCCTCCTCGGACTGCAAACTTCTCTGGAAGTTGAGGCCGGGGAATCTATCGGCTCCTGGACATTAAATCTATTCATGTTAATTTATAAACCATATGAAAATTTCTCATATAGATGAGGTCGACGGCAAAATTCTGAGGACATTCCTTGTCATTCTCGAGGAATCCTCGGTCTCCAAGGCGGCCGTCCGGCTGAACGTGACCCAATCGGCCGTCAGCCATTCCCTGGCGAAACTGCGCACCGTGTTGAGAGACCCGCTTTTCGTCCGCTCGGGCCAGGGCCTGACGCCGACGGAAACGGCGATTTCGCTGAAGGAACCGGTGCTTCGCGTGCTCGACGGCCTTTCCAGCCTCACCGACCAGCGGCCCTTCGATCCGCGCACCGAAGAGATGGAATTCGTGGTCGCGGCCAACGACCTCCAGCGGGAATTGATCTTTCCCCGGCTGTGGCGCGAGTCTCACGAAGACGGAATCCGGCTCCGGCTCGAGTTCATGCCGTCGGGGGTGCCCAGTATTTCCGTGCTCCGGGACGCCCGGTGCCAACTGGTTCTGACGCCCCTCCCGCCGGACGCGCCGGATATTTTCCAACGCCGGCTGATCAGCGGCGCAATGATGTGCTTCTACGATGCGAGTGTGCGGGAGCCGCCGAAAACCTCCGTCGAGTACCTCAACTCGAACCATATAACCGTGCGCTTCGCCGGCGGTCTGGGGAGCAGCGTGGCGCTGCGCGGGGCCGATATCCCGGAACTGCCCGAGCCGACCCTCACCGTCTCGAACTTCAACGCCATTCCCTCGTTCGTGAAGGGGACCGACCTGATCGCCACCGAAATGTCTCCCATGCACATCGGCCCGTTGCGGGATCTGGCGATGGCGCCGCTGCCCTTCAGGAGTGACGGCATTTCCCTTTATCTGGTATGGCACGAGCGCAGCAACAACGATCCGGCCCATATCTGGATTCGCCGGCGCATCGAGACCATCGCCGACGATATCGCCCGAAGCCTCCGCGCGGCGGACGCCGCGTAAGCCGCTCACATCCCCCCCGAGCGTGGAACGCTCATAACCAATGTGCGTGGAACGCTCATACCAATTTGCGAGCCACGCACCTTTTGGTTCTGTTGAACGGTTTCGGCTTTGGGGCTAGATTCCCTGCCCTTCGCGGCGTGAAAGGGCGATGGAGCGCCCTCTCGGCGGCCGATACAGGGAATCTGAACGAGGACGTGTGATGAGCGAGCAACCAAAAGGCCCCGTCTACAACAACAAGCGGTTTAAGCCCAACGACTACAATTTCGATATGTTCATCGGCCCCAGAGCCGGTGAAAGGTTCATCGATCACACCTTCACCGAACTGGAGACCGGCAACGAGGTCAAGCTCTCCGATTTCGAGGGAAGGTGGGTGGTGCTGGAGACCGGGTCGTCCACCTGCTCCATGTACACCAAGAATATCCCGACCATGAAGGGCATCACCGGCGAGTACCCGGATGTCACCTTCCTGCTGATCTATGTCCGCGAGGCCCATCCCGGCGAGCGCCTGGGCCCCCATGAAACCATGGACGAGAAGATGGCGGCGGCCAAGCTGGTGGCGCCCCGCTACGGCGAGCACCGCCGGGTCCTGGTCGACAATCTGGCCGGCGATTTCCATCGCGGCTACGGCGCCATGCCCAACGTGCTCTATGTGATCCGGCCCGACGGCACCATTCATTACCGCTGCAACTGGGCGACGCCCGAAAAGGTGCGCGAGGTGCTGAACGACCGGGAAACCTACCACACCCACGAAAACGCGGACCTGTTCGAGCTTCGCGCGTCGCGCGCCAAGATGCACATGATCCGCACCATGTGGACCGGCGGCATCGTCGCCCTCTATGACTTCGTCAAGGGCGCGCCGTTCGTGGTCTCCAAGCATGTGAAGACCGACGCCTACTACAAGAAACACGGGAAGTTCAAAAACCAGCCCGACGACGTCTCCGAAGCCCCCATGCCGGGCACGCCGGCGGCCGCCAAGGCAGCCGCGGCACAAGAGGCAAGCCCGCAGCCGGGAGAGTAGACGCGCGAAAAACGGGCAGCGGCGCAAGATTCGCGACGGCCGGCCGTTTGGCGGTCCGCTTGCGGTCAATGAATATTGAACCATTTAGGATTGAGATGAATGTTCGTTGACGCCCCGCATATCAGCCATGCAAAAAATGCATAGCTATTTCGCCGGGGTGTCGTTATATACTAGTTTTCTGTAACGGGCGCGTTCCTGGATCCCCAATTGGCGCGCCCTTCGGACAGACAATCCAATCCGCGCAGTCGCGTGTGGCCCCGGTCGTCGGGCCGGATGCGAGTGACTTTGCGGACTGGAAAGAGCACCCAGGAGGATACCATGTCGTCTCGCAGCGAGATGAACAAAAAGCCTCAGGCTGACAACCAGAACATCAAGAAGCGCAAGTGCTTGATGTGTTCGAAGGATTTCACGTCGCACCATATTGGTGAGCGGGTATGTCCTGACTGCAAGGGTACCTCGGCGTGGCGCCAGGCGGCGATCGCCATCTGACAAGGTAAACCGCCCGAGCTCTTGAGGCTCCGAGTTCGCACTAAAACGGCCGGCCCCCCCAAAGGGCAGGCCTTTTTGCCGCCCGCGGTCCGGTACCGGACGGCACCCCGGCAAAATCCCGACCGCAGCGGGCATCGACGGTTGTCAGGGGTTCATTGGGCCAGCCGGATCAAGACCACAAGAATAGCGATCAGTTCGCCCGTGTGCAGGATCACGCTCAACCGGTGGATGACGGCAAACCTCCTCCCGTCGCCGGCCTCGCGGGCCGCGTTGGCCGCCGGCACGATGAACCGCGCCGAGATGAGATTGAGCAGCGCCACGGCCAACAGCGCCGTCACCTCGGGCGTGTAGGCCCGGCCGCCGGGGATCAGCAGGATGGCGGGCACGCAGCTGAGGCACGCGATCACCCGGTGATAGACCGGAAACACCTGGCGCAGGAAGTGCGCCGCGTCCTCGCGCTCGGCGAACTTGAAGACCATGGGCGTAAAGACGAAGGCGAAGAACGACATGCCGCCGAATACCAGCGCCGTCCCCACCAATGCGCCGACGTGCAGGTTGAGCCAGCCGAAATCGGGTTCCATGGCCCGGACAATACGCAAAACCGCCCCGCGCGTCGCCGGTTTTCGGCGATGCCCATGGCCCCGCCCCTATGCCCAATGTGTTTCGGGGCGGCCCTTTACCGGGAAATACGCCGATCCTATGCTGGCCTGTGCCGGCCTGTGCCGGCTCCAACAGGAGAGAGAGGGTCATGGACGGCGTCGCCGCCGACACCGACATCGATATCCCGAGCCCGGCGGAACTGATCTCCCGGGCGCGGTCCATGGTGCCCGATCTGCTGGACCGCGCGCCGGCCTGTGAAGAGGCCGCCGCCATCCCCGAGGAAACCCTAGACGACTTCCGCCGCCACGGGCTGATCCGCGTCTGCATGCCCAGGAAGTACGGCGGTTACGAATACGGATGGGACGTGCTGGTCCAGGTATGCGCCGAGCTCGCCAAGGGATGCGCCTCCACCGCCTGGGTCTATGCGGTTTTCGCCGAGCACGCCAACACCTGCGCCGGATTTCCGGAACGGGCGCAGGACGAATTATGGGCATCCGGCCCGGACCAGTTCATCTGTTCCGGCGGCAATACGGGCACCGAGGAAAGCATCGCCAGGAAGTGCGCCCTCACCCCCGCCGACGGCGGCTATCTGCTGAACGGCTGGGCGACGTTCTCGTCCGGGTGCAAACATGCGGGCTGGCTCGCCAACAACGCCGTTCTCGCCGACGGGTCCGGCATGCTCCATATCCTGATCGAGCGCGGGAAGGGACGGATCATCGACAACTGGGATACGTTCGCGCTGCGGGGCACCGGCTCCTGCTTCGTCGAGTTCGAAGACGCCTTCGTGCCCGAGCACCGCACTTTCCCGTCCAAGGACGGGCTCGACGGCACCACGCCGGGAGCCGAAATGTACGACCACCCCGTCTTCCGTCTGCCCCGCATTTCGGTAGCGCCCTACTCCCTGGTCTCGGTTTCGGTCGGGCTGGCGCTGGGCGCCGTCGAGCAGTTCGTCGAGGCCATGGAGACGCGGATCAACCGGGGCGGCGAAAAGGTCGGCGAGTTCCAGTCCATCCACCTGAGGATCGCCGAAAGCGCGGCCGATGCGCGGGCCGCGGAAAGCCTGATGCTGCGCAATCTCCGGGAAACCGAGGAGATATTGCGGGATCGTCCCCTCACCGGCGAAGAGCGGCTCCGCAACAAGCGGGACATGGCCTACGTCTGCGTCCTGTGCCAGAAGGCGGTCGACCGGCTGTTCTACGCCTGGGGCGGCAACGGGCTCTATAACGACAACGACATCCAGCGCAAGCTGCGCGACGTGAAGGCCGCAGGCGCCCACCACCAGAACAACTGGGATATCTATCTCACGGCTTGGGGCCGCGAGGCCCTCGGCCTCGACGTGTCGGACTATCGCTTCTAGAGCGTATTTGAGATTGATTGAATCATTTTAGGGATTCCCAAGTATGGGCGAACCATGATTCAAGATGGATGCTGGGCAAGGAGGCCAGCATTCATGGCGAGACCTTATTCGATTGATTTGCGAGAGCGTGTTGTTTTGGCGGTTTTGGCGGGGGAGAGTTGCCGCGCTGTAGCGGCTCGGTTTGGGGTTGCGGTTTCGAGCGTGGTTAAGTGGTCGCAGCGCTACCGGCGGACGGGGAGTGTTGCGCCCGGCAAGATGGGCGGTCACCGCCGCCGGGTTCTTGAGCCCCATCGGGAGTTCATTGTCGGCCGGATCGACCAGGAGCCGCATCTGACGCTGCATCGGTTGAGAGACGAGTTGGCCGCTCGGGGTGTCAGGGTATCCCACAGCACGGTATGGCTGTTTCTGCGCCGTGAAGGGCTGCGCTTTAAAAAAAACCCTGTTCGCCGTTGAACGGGCGCGCGCGGACATCGCCCGCCATCGCAGGCGCTGGAAGGCGTGGCAGGCAAAGCTTGATCCCGAACGGCTGGTATTCATTGATGAAACCTGGATCCGGACCAATATGGCCCCGCTGCGCGGCTGGGGGCCGAAAGGGGAGCGGGTCCGCGGCTTTGCCCCCCATGGGCGGTGGCACACCCTGACCTTCATCGGCGCGCTGCGCTGCGACCGGTTCACCGCGCCCTGCGTCTTCGACGGCCCCATCAATGGCGTGTGCTTCCGCGCCTACGTCGAGCAGCTGCTCGTGCCGACCCTGGTGCCCGGCGACATCGTCATCATGGACAATCTCGGCAGCCACAAGTCAAAAGCCGTGCGAAACGCCATCCGTGCCGCCGGAGCCAAGCTGTGGCTCCTGCCCAAATATTCCCCCGACCTCAATCCCATCGAGCAGACCTTTGCCCAAATCAAGCACTGGATGAGAAACGCCCAGAAGCGGGAGATCGACGACTTATGGCGCCATCTCGGGAGCCTCATCGACACCATCGAGCCACAGCAATGCGCCAACTACTTCAAAAACGCAGGATACGCTTCCGTCAAAATATGAAACGCTCTAGGCTGGCGAATCCCCCCTCACCCAGCTACGGCTAAGCCGGGCTGCCGCCCGTCAAGCCTCCGCATCCCTCTCCCCCCAAGGGGGGCGAGGGAGAAAAGTTCCCTCGCCCCCCTTGGGGGGAGAGGGTCAGGGTGAGGGGCCGCGGCGGGCGGCGCGGGCGATGCGCAGCATGGCCTGCTCGCACACGGCGTCCGCCGGCAGCCCCGTCGACTTGCACTCCAGCTCCGCCTCCACCGCCAGGTCCATGGCGCCGGCGATCCCCGCCGGGGACCACAGGCCAAGCTGCCGCCGGAACCGGTCGGCGAACATGAACATGACCGGCGGGCGCAGGGATTTCATGGCGTCGGCCGCCGATTTTCCCCGGTCCATTTCCGCACGCGCCAGTTGCAGCCGCTGGAGGTGGCGCTGCGCCGCCCGGAGGATCGACACCGGGGCGAGCCCGTCGTCCCGCGCCCGGCGGAGCTGCTTCTCCAGGGCGGCGTATTCCCCGGACGCGGCCGCGAGGACCAGATCGTCCATGGACAGTTGGGCGCTGTCGCCGAGGGCCCGGACGGCGTCCTCGATCCCCAGCTCGCCCCCCTCGCCGGCGAACAGGGCCAGCTTTTCCAGCTCGCCCCGGGAGGCCAGCCGGTCGCCGCCCAGGCGCTCGGCGGCGTATTCCCGGACCTCGCGGCCCGCCGTCACCTTCCACGCGCCGAACACCTCGTCCATCAGCCGGCCCAGCGATGCGTCGTCGTCGGCGTAGCACGCGACGACCGCGGCGTTCGGCGACGGCTCGAGGGCCTTGCGCAGCGGGGACCGGGGCGTCAGGTTCCCCGCCACAACTATGAGTAGGGCATCCCAATCGGGCGTTTCGGCCATCCCGGCGATGAGCCGTCCCGCCGGTTCGCCGTCGGCCTCGGCGATCACCACCCGCCGCCCGCCGGTCATGGCCAGCGCCGCGACCTCGTCGGCGAGCCGCCGGGGGTCGGCCTTCAGTTCGTCCTCGCTCAGCCGCGCGACCCGGAAGGGATCGTTCAGGTCGGGACAGACGGACCTGGCGAGAGTCTCGGCCCGCTCCCGGCCGAGCCCCCGGTCGGGCCCGTGGATCAGGGCGATCTTGAGGTCATCGCCGGGATCGCGGAGAAAGCCGTCGACCTTGCCCCGGGCGATCTTCGCCAAGCCGTCATCCTCTCTTGGAATACTGGAGATACGCCGCCAGCCGGTTGGCGATCTCGTCGGCCAGTTCCCGGACGCCCCGCCGGCGGGCGTCCGCCTCCGCCGCCAGGGTGGCGAAATCGCTGCTGAAAATATCGTAGCTGGTGTTGATCCGGCTGGTTCCCCGGATCAGGGTCTTGCCGTCCATGCTTTTCCGCAGCGTATATCTCGCCGTGATCCGCAGGTTCGCCCGGGTCGCGATCTCCGACTTCTGGAGCGCCAGGTCCCGCCTGCTCATATTCAGCTCGACCTGGAGGCGGTAGGACGGATTCCGCGGCCGGCCGTCGGGGTGGAAGCGCCGGACCAGTTCGTTCCGGAGCTGCTGGCCGATCCGGTCCTCGATCAGCCCCACCTCGACCGCCGCGAGGTTCGCCCGGACGTCCGTCTGCGCCGGGCCGCCGTAGAGGGGCTGGAAGCCGCAGGCGGAGAGGAGCGGCATGAGGAACAGAAGGCCCGCCGCCATCAATCCTATTTTAGGGCCGTTACCCAATCGCGAAATTCCCTTCCTTGCGGATGTGCGGTTCAAGCCTTCCCGCTCATTTTAACCCCCTCACCCAGCTACGGCTAGGGCTCGCCTGGGCAGGGTAACGTAAGGATTTATGTGTCAGGCGGGAGTGGGGTACTCCCTGTGGTTTACGACAACCGCAAGAAGGAGTACCCCGATGCCACAGCGAGCTGTGACGATTGAGAACCTACCACAGGCCTTTGAGGTGGTGAAGGAGATGCAAGCAGACGGACTGGACTGGGGCGAGGGCTACCGCCCGCTCGGCCGCCAGGCGCTGGCCGGGATCATCGAAGGCCGGATGGCCGAAGCGGTGGACCGCTGGCTCGACGGCCTCGATGGCAGCGCCATACGCGACCGGCGCAACGGCACCTACCGGCGTTGCCTGCTCAGCGAACTCGGCGACATCGAGCTCAACGTGCCGCGCACCCGGCACTTCTGCCCGACCGAGATCCTGCGCGGCTATGCAAGACGCGCCCCGGAGATCGACCGCGCCATCCTGGCCGGCTTCGTGCTGGGGCTCTCGACGCGCAAGGTCGGTGAGGTCCTGCTTGCCCTGCTCGGGCGCCCGGTCTCGGCCGCGACCGTGAGCCGGGTCGCCAAGACCCTGGACGCAAC
This sequence comes from Rhodospirillales bacterium, assembly GCA_965221855.1. Classification (GTDB taxonomy): domain Bacteria; phylum Pseudomonadota; class Alphaproteobacteria; order Rhodospirillales; family UBA2165; genus JAJDXO01. Next base: position 111,726 of record CBDCSV010000003.1, read on the forward strand.
GGTCGCGGCTTTCCACCGCAGGCCGCTAAAGAACGTCTACAAGGCGCTGATGCTCGACGGCGTGGTGCTGGCCCGCAAGACCGGCGCCGGCGCGCTCCGCAGGCCGGTCCTTGTGGCGTTGGGCATACGGCACGACGGCAAGAAGGAGATTATCGACTTTTGTCTCTCAGGCAGCGAGAGCGCCGCCGAATGGGAGCGCTTCCTCACCGCGCTGCACCGCCGCGGCCTCACCGGCGAGGGCCTGGAGATGATCTGCGTCGATGGCGGCCAGGGCCTGCTCGCCGCCTTGCCGGTCGTCTATCACGGCATCCCGGTCCAGAGATGCTGGGCGCACAAGATGCGCAACATCCTCGACAAGGTCCGCAAGACCGACCAGGAGGCCGTCAAGGCCGACGTCCACGACGTCATGAACGCAGACACTCGGCCAAAGGCGCTCAGCGCCGCCCGCCGCTTCGCCGACGCCTGGGAGCAGACCTACCCCAAGGCCGTCGCCTGCCTGCGCAACGACCTCGACGACTTGCTCACCTGCTTCCGCTACAAGACCCTTGCCGAACGAAAGCAGGTCAGGACCACCAACGCCATCGAACGACGGTTCCGGGAGGTCCGGAGACGAACCCGGCCCATGGGAACCTTCCAGGACAAGACCTCAATGGACCGCATCCTCTTCGCGGTCTTCATTCACGAAAACAAGTCTCAGGGAATCAGTACCCCTCTCTCCCTGACACACAACTCTTGACGTTACCCCTGGGCAGTCGCTTCGCTTTGTGCCCTAACTCGCCAAGCCTTCGCAACCCTCTCCCCCTTCTTCAGGGGGAGAGGGTCAGGGTGAGGGGGTCATAAAAGATGGGT
>CBDCSV010000004.1:0-82664 GCA_965221855.1 Rhodospirillales bacterium
CTCGACCATCCTGTTCTCGCCGTCGAAGATCTCCGAAGAGGTGATGGGCGCCACGCGCGCGCGCGCCAAGCACGGCGAATTCGCCCATCTCGGGCTGGTCTACGACAAGCATCTCACCATGGCCCGGACGGATGCCGGTCCCGGACTCAAATCACCGGCCGATATCATGAAGGCGGGCGGGATCAAGATGGCGATCCGCGGACGGACCACGTCCCTCGACGTCGCCGGTATGGCCGCGCTCGACCTGCTCGGCGTCGAGCCGCAGCTCATCTGCTGTTACCGGGGCGCGGCCAAGATGTTCACCGCCATCCAGTCGAAGGAAGCGCAGATGGCGAATGTCGGCATTGCCGGTTTCCGGGCGCGCTATCAGCCGATCATGGTGAGCAAGGGTGAGGCCATGGGTCTCTTTTACCTGCCGACCCTGACCCCTGACGGCCAGGTGATCGACAACGATCCGGAATTCCCGGATATGCCTTCGTTGGCGGGTCTCTACAAGCAGATCCACGGCAAGGCGCCCTCGGGCGTGAAGTGGGAAGCGGTGAAGTGGGTCCGCTCGGCGGCCGTCCGGATGGCGGTGGCGGCTCCCGGCGCCAACAAGGAGGCCGTTGCGGCGCTCCGCGAAGGGTTCATGAAGGCGCAGAACGATCCCCAGTTCAAAGCCGAGTTCAAGAAGCGCTTTGGTGCGGATACCGGCCACCGGGATGGCCTGGGCCGGGCGCAAAAAGGCCGGCTTCCCCCCCGAGAAGCCGGCCTTTCACGGCTGCGGGGACTACTTCTTCGTGGCTGAGTAGAACCGCGCCTTAAGGTGGTTCACGACATCGGGCTTGGCCTGCCGGATGCTGTCGAACACCCCTGCCGCCTGTTCGCCCGAATAGACGATCCACTGGGTAACCAAAGGTAACGTCAAGAGTTATGTGTCAGGGAGACTGGGGTACTGATTCCCTGAGACTTGTTTTCGTGAATGAAGACCGCGAAGAGGATGCGGTCCATTGAGGTTTTATCCTTGAAGGTTCCCATGGGCCGGGTTCGTCTGCGAACCTCGCGGAACCTCCGTTCGATGGCATTGGTGGTCCTGACCTGCTTTCGCTCGGCGAGGTCCTTGTAGCGGAAGCAGGTGAGCAGGTCGTCGAGGTCGTTGCGCAGGCAGGCGACGGCCTTGGGGTAGGTATCTTCCCAGGCGTCGGCGAAGCGGCGGGCGGCGGTCTCGGCCTTGCGGCGGTTGGGGGCATTCATGACGGCGTGGACGTCGGCCTTGACGGCCTGCTGGTCGGCTACGCGGACCTTGTTGAGGATGTTCCTGATTTTGTGCGCCCAGCACCTCTGAACGGGGATGCCGTGATAGACGATCGGCAAGGCGGCGAGCAGGCCTTGGCCGCCATCAACGCAGATCATCTCAAGGCCCTCGCCGGTGAGGCCGCGGCGGTGCAACGCGGTGAGGAAGCGCTCCCACTCCGCGGCGCTCTCGCTGGCGGCGAGTTGGAAGTCGATAATCTCCTTCTTGCCGTCGTGCCGTATGCCCAGCGCCACCAGGACCGGCCTCCTGAGCGCGCCGGCGCCGGTCTTGCAGGCCAGCACCACGCCGTCGAGCATCAGCGCCTTGTAGGCGTTCTTCAGCGGCCGGCGGTGGAATGCGGCGACCGACAGATCGAGGGTCTTGGCGACCCGGCTCACCGTCGCGGCCGAGACCGGACGCCCGAGCAGGGCAAGCAGGACCTCGCCGACCTTGCGGGTCGAGAGCCCCAGCACGAAGCCGGCCAGGATGGCGCGGTCGATCTCTGGAGCGCGCCTTGCGTAGCTCTTCAGAACCTCGGTCGGGCAGAAGTGCCGGGTGCGCGGCACGTTGAGCTCGATGTCGCCGAGCTCGCTGAGCAGGCGGCGCCGGTAGGTGCCGTTGCGCCGGTCGCGCATAGCGCTGCCATCGAGGCCGTCGAGCCAGCGATCCACCGCCTCGGCCATCCGGCCCTCGATGATCTCGGCCAGCGCCTGGCGGCCAAGCGGGCGATAACCCTCGCCCCAGTCCAATCCGCCTGCTTGCATCTCCTTCACCACCTCAAAGGCTTGTGGTAGGTTCTCAATCGTTACAGCTTGCTGTGGCATCGGGGTGATCCTTCTTGCGGTTGTCGTAAACCACAGGGAGTACCCCATTCCCAACTGACACATAAATTTTTACGTCACCCCCGCACCCGCCGGACCTGTCAAAGCGGCGGAAATGCTCTAATCTCGTGGAGAAACTTTTCAGCGTGGGATTAAAAGGACAATGAGCGGACGTTTGGAGGGCAAGCTTGCCCTGGTGTCGGGCGGCGGATCGGGTCTCGGCAAGGCGACAGCCGAGCATCTGGCGGAGGAGGGCGCCCGGGTCGCGGTCACCGACATCGACCCGGCGACCGCGGAGGCGACGGCCGACGGCATCAATGCATCCTATCAGGGGGCGGCCATCGCCCTGCGGCACGACGTTACCGACGCCGCCGCCTGGAGCCGGGTGCTCGGCGATACCAAGGATGCCTTCGGCGGGCTCAATATCCTGGTCAACAACGCCGGCATCAGCATTCACGGCAATACGGAAACGATGACCGAGGACAACTTCAAGACCTTGCTCGACGTCAACGTCACCAGCGTATTTCTCGGCTGCCAGGCGGCGCTGCCGCTGATGGCCGAGACCGGCCGGGCGTCGATCGTCAATATCTCCTCGACCGCCGGCAAGATGGGAAATCCCAACACCATCGGTTACGGCACCACCAAGGCGGGGGTCGGCTACATGACCAAGTGCGTGGCCCTGGACTGCGCCCAGAAGGGGTATGACATCCGGGCCAACTCCATCCACCCGACATTCATCGAAACCCCGCTGATCGAGCAGTTTCTGAAGGACGAGGCGGACCTGCAGCGGCTCCACGACCTGGTTCCGCTCGGCCGGATCTGCAAGCCGCGGGACGTGACCTACGCGATCGTCTTCCTGGCGTCGGACGAATCCGCCATGATGACCGGCTCGGAAGTGGTCATCGATGGGGGCTTGAGTTGCGGCTACACGCCGAAGGCGGCCAGCGAGGAGAAGTAGGCGGACGAGACGGAACGTTCCTCGCCGCCCGTTACAGGGGAAGGACAAATAACGGAGGGGAATCCGATGAAACCGTCCTGGATACCGATTGTGGCGGCGGCCGCCCTTTGGCCCGCCGTTTCGAATGCCCAGACCACGTGGGAAAAGCGCGCGCCGCTGCTCGAGCCCAATTCCGAAACCGCCGTGACCCAAATGGGCGACAAGCTGTTCGTCATCGGCGGCTATCCGTCGACCCGCATAACCGTCGATACGGTGCAGGTCTACGATTCGAAGACGGACAAGTGGTCGTTCGTCGCCCGGCTGCCTCAACCGATCAACCACGCCATGACCGCCGTCGTCGACGGGAGGCTTTATGTCATCGGCGGGCAACTGACGGCCGGCGGCCGGGGCCGCGCGGCCGGCTATGTGAACACCAATCTGGTCTACGATGTCGACAATGACCGCTGGCTCGGGCGGGCAAGGATGCCGACCTCCCGCTCGGCGGGGATGGCGGCGGTCCTGGACGGCAAGATCTACGTGGCCGGCGGACGGCCGCCCAGGGGATCCGATTTCGCGGTCTATGATCCCGGGACCGACAGTTGGGAGACCCTGCCCGACCTGCCGACCCAGCGGAACCACATGATCGCCGTCGCCCTCGACGGAAAGATCTTCGTCGCCGGCGGCCGGGAAGGGGGCGGCTTCCGGAGCCCGCAAATCGACGCGGTCGAGGCCTTCGATCCCGAGACCGGCAAGTGGGAGAAAATGGCCCCGCTCCTGGAACCCCGCAGCGGGCTCAACGGCATCGTGCACAAGGGCTGCCTGCACGTTTTCGGCGGCGAGGGGCTCGAAGGCACCAACCAGGACGGCGTCCATACCGAGCACGATGTCTACGACCCGAAAACCGGCAAGTGGACCCGGCTTCCGCCCATGCCGGTCCCGATCCACGGGGTGGTCGGCATGGCTTCGTTCGGCGACTGGATGCATCTTCCCGGCGGCGGGATTCGCCGGGGCGGTTCGTCGGGAACCCAGGGGAATCGCTTTTGAAGATTTCGATGCCAATCTGCCGTCGCCTGCCCCCGCTTCGGTGGGGTAGATGACGGCAATTCACGCTATGTTCACTTCGAGAGCGCACGATGCGGGACATGTCATGGCTGTTTCAAGGTCCTTTCGGGGTGTAACAGACCTGCGGCCGGGCACGACGGCCCCAAAAGCGATTGCCCTGTCGGGAACCACGCTCCATCAGGTGGTGAAGACGGATATCGGCTGCGAGTAGGCGCGACTACTCCGCCGCGTCCGCCGGAAGGGTCAGGCCTTCCTGCTCGCAGGTGGGCCCGACATCGTTGACCGTCGCCCGCTGCGCGTCCCTGGGCCAGCGGCCTTCGTCGAAGGGCCGGCCGCGATGGAGGGTGCATTTGTTGTCCCAGACCACGAGGTCGTAGGGACGCCAACGGTGGGCGTAGACGAACTGGCGCTGGGTGGCATGGGCCATCAGGGTCTCGAGAAGCCGTTCGGCCTCCGTCCGGTCCATGCCGATGATGTCGCCGACATGGGCGGCGATGTAGAGGGACTTTCGGCCGCTCGCCCGATGGGTCCGGACCATCGCCTGGGGCACCGCCTGGAAGACGGCGAGCTCGGCCTCGGTCAGTTCGACCCCCATCCTCTTGCGCGAGGTGGCGATTGAGTGCATGGCGATCCGTCCCTCCACCTTCGCCTTCAGCTCTTCATCGAGGGCGTCCCAGGCGGCGCGCATGTCGGCGAATTCCGTGAAGCCGCCGACCGGCGGAATGGCGGGCATGTAGAGCAGCGAGGCATCGGCGGGCGTGGTCAGGAACGAGCTGTCCGTGTGCCAAAGGCGGTTGCCGCTCAGGATGTCCAGCTTCCGGTCGCCGGGCGCCATGACCTTGCCGTCCGGTCCCAGGTTGGAGACGTCCGAGATATCGGGCGGAAGCCGAAGTTCCACGTCTTCCCAGTCCACATCGATGGTCTTGGCGACGGGCCCAAACCGCGCCGCGAATTTCGCGTGATCTTCGTGGCCGAGGTGCTGGCCGGGAAAGACCAGCACGCTGTAACGGTTATAGGCGTCCTCGATGAGCCGCCAATCCGCATCGTCAAGCGGTTGGGACAGATCGACGTCGCCGATCTCAGCGGCGAATTCCCCGGTGATGGGCCAGAGCTCCGCGGACATGGTTCTCTCCCCAATAACCCGCCTAGGCTAGCCGAGCTTGGGGATGGGAACAACCGCACTCCCTCACTCTCATATCTTATGACCCCCTCACCCTGACCCTCTCCCCCTGGCCTACTCCGCCGAAGTAGCCTTCGGCTACGAAGGCTGGAAAGAAGGGGGAGAGGGGACCCCGCCGATACTCCCTCGCCCCCTGAAAGGGGGTGAGGGGGAGCAAAGCCCAATTCGCCCATGCTTCAGGCTCCCTCCGCCGAGGTAAAACGCTTTGCGCCAACTCTCCGGGATCGTATCGTGGCGGCGGCCCGAATTCCGTTATCCCGTTCACACTCGAAATTACATTTTCGCCATGAAACCGGGCCGGTGAAGGGGGCGTGGGGAGAGGATCGAGAGCAATGTCGAGCGCCGGCATTCGCGAACTGCTGACCACCAATTCCCTGTTCCGCGACCTGGCGGAGGAGGTCATCGGCAAGATCGCCGATATGGCGGTGACCCGGGAGCTGGCCGCCGGCCAGATCCTGTTTTCCAAGGGCGATCCCGGGGACGCGCTTTACGGCGTGATGTCCGGGCGTATCCGGATCAGCGCCGGCGCGCCGAGCGGCAAGGAAGTGGTGCTCAACACCATCGAGGCCGGTGAGGTATTCGGCGAGATCGCGCTCCTCGACGGCCGGCCCCGGACGGCGGACGCGGTGGCGGCGGTGGATTCGGAACTCATGCGCATCCGGCGCCGGGACTTCATCCACTACATGGAGAGCGAGCCCCGTCTCGCGACCCACCTGTTGGAGATGCTCTGCCAGCGGGTGCGGGCGACCAGCGAACTGGTCGAGGATTCGGCGTTTCTCGCCCTGCCGGCGCGCCTCGCCAAGCGGCTTTTGGGCATGACCGGCTATGCGGGCGATCCCGAGGGCGGCCCGGGCGGGATCGATTTCGGCGATCTGGAACTCAAGATTTCCCAGCAGGAACTGGGTCAACTCATGGATTCGTCCCGCGAAGCGGTCAACAAGCACCTCCAGAACTGGCGCCGCCGGGGCTGGGTCGAACTCGGCCGCAACCGGGTGGCCATCGTCGACCCCGAGGCCCTGGCCGATCTCGTCGAGCGGGAACTGGACGGTTAATTCCTGAAATCGCCATGCCCCGGCCCGGCGGGCTGGGTGAGGGGGTTGGGGCGCGCCTTGAGCGGCCGTCGCGGCGTCGCCAATTTGGTATTTTATGATGCGGCAATCAGTCCGCGGGGACCGGAACAGGTGGAACCGTCATGCCGCCGCATGTGGCTGATAACGCCGTACCGCGATTTGGTCCTCGTGTCTGCGCGCTTGCACGAGATCGTAGGTGGTCTGGCGTCGTAACCAGAATTCAGCATTGGACCAGCCCGCCTTTTCGAGGCGGATCGCCATTTCAGGTGAAATCCCCGCGTGGCCATTCAGCACCCGGGACAGTGTGTGACGGGCAACGCCGAGCACACGCGCCGCCTCGGTCACGCTCAAGCCTAGCGGTTCGAGACAGTTTTCGCGGACGCTACGTCCAGGATGGGGAGGATCAATCATCGGCATATTCTTGGCTCCCGTCAGTGATAGTCGACCAAGTCGACATCGTATACGTCTCCGTCCTCAAGGCGAAAGGTCACCCGCCAGTTGGTAACGTCAAGAGTTGTGTGTCAGGGAGAGAGGGGTACTGATTCCCTGAGACTTGTTTTCGTGAATGAAGACCGCGAAGAGGATGCGGTCCATTGAGGTCTTGTCCTGGAAGGTTCCCATGGGCCGGGTTCGTCTCCGGACCTCCCGGAACCGTCGTTCGATGGCGTTGGTGGTCCTGACCTGCTTTCGTTCGGCAAGGGTCTTGTAGCGGAAGCAGGTGAGCAAGTCGTCGAGGTCGTTGCGCAGGCAGGCGACGGCCTTGGGGTAGGTCTGCTCCCAGGCGTCGGCGAAGCGGCGGGCGGCGCTGAGCGCCTTTGGCCGAGTGTCTGCGTTCATGACGTCGTGGACGTCGGCCTTGACGGCCTCCTGGTCGGTCTTGCGGACCTTGTCGAGGATGTTGCGCATCTTGTGCGCCCAGCATCTCTGGACCGGGATGCCGTGATAGACGACCGGCAAGGCGGCGAGCAGGCCCTGGCCGCCATCGACGCAGATCATCTCCAGGCCCTCGCCGGTGAGGCCGCGGCGGTGCAGCGCGGTGAGGAAGCGCTCCCATTCGGCGGCGCTCTCGCTGCCTGAGAGACAAAAGTCGATAATCTCCTTCTTGCCGTCGTGCCGTATGCCCAACGCCACCAGGACCGGCCTGCGGAGCGCGCCGGCGCCGGTCTTGCGGGCCAGCACCACGCCGTCGAGCATCAGCGCCTTGTAGACGTTCTTTAGCGGCCTGCGGTGGAAAGCCGCGACCGTTGCGTCCAGGGTCTTGGCGACCCGGCTCACGGTCGCGGCCGAGACCGGGCGCCCGAGCAGGGCAAGCAGGACCTCACCGACCTTGCGCGTCGAGAGCCCCAGCACGAAGCCGGCCAGGATGGCGCGGTCGATCTCCGGGGCGCGTCTTGCATAGCCGCGCAGGATCTCGGTCGGGCAGAAGTGCCGGGTGCGCGGCACGTTGAGCTCGATGTCGCCGAGTTCGCTGAGCAGGCAACGCCGGTAGGTGCCGTTGCGCCGGTCGCGTATGGCGCTGCCATCGAGGCCGTCGAGCCAGCGGTCCACCGCTTCGGCCATCCGGCCTTCGATGATCCCGGCCAGCGCCTGGCGGCCGAGCGGGCGGTAGCCCTCGCCCCAGTCCAGTCCGTCTGCTTGCATCTCCTTCACCACCTCAAAGGCCTGTGGTAGGTTCTCAATCGTCACAGCTCGCTGTGGCATCGGGGTACTCCTTCTTGCGGTTGTCGTGAACCACAGGGAGTACCCCACTCCCGCCTGACACATAAATCCTTACGTTACCCGCCAGTTTCCGGAAATCGAGATGCTCCAGTGCCCCTTGAGATTGCCCTTCAGCGGATGAATCCGGTAGCCAGGCAGATTGAGGTCGGAGGGTTTGCCCGCGTCGTCGAGGTCGGCCAGCGCCAGCGCGATTCGATCCGATAGATCGGCTCCCACCCCGCTGGTATCTCCGCGCTCATACATCCGCTTGAGGCCTCGATGACGAAAGCTCCGGATCATGACTATATGTACCGTATGCCGGTACGCATATCAATGAAAACCAATGGATTCCGCGTGGGCCACCCCGTCGAGCTTCGATTTTCACTTGTAGAATGTGCCTTCGCTGAGCTGTGGCCGGCAGACATTGATCAGCCGGGCGATCCCGGCGGCGGCCCGGGCGAGACCGATTCCGGCGATCCCCATGCCCCGGTCCGGCGGGTCCGGTGATGACGGCCTGGTTTGTGTCGTATATCTGCTCGTCATGGCCGGGCCCACTGGACCGGCTTTGCCGGCCAGCCGGCAAAGTGGCCCCGCCATCCACGAAATTCCCTCCCCCTCACACTCATCTTTTATGACCCCCTCACCCTGACCCTCTCCCCCTGAAGAAGGGGGAGAGGGGACACTGCCGAAGCTGGGTGAGGGGGAAGAATATTTCACCACGGAGCACACAGAGATCACGGAGCGGATTCGAGTGTGGATACTCCGTGTCCTCGGTGGTCGACCTGGTGAACATCCTGGATGCCCCGAACCAGCACGGGCATGACGGCTGGAGAGTTCCGCAAAAGGAGTACGTCATGGCCGGGAGCAAGTCCGAGGTATCCAGGGGGCTCGCCGCCCGAGGCCGAAGCCGTAAAGCGGAAAATTTCAGCATAACAAATTTGATATCGAATTCTGCTCAACATGCATTTCACAAGCCGTCGGTATTTCCCTACCATTAGTTGTCGTAACCGCCAGGGTAGGGAGTCGGCTTATCGTTCTGGATATTGAGGCTGAAGACACCGATGCCGGGGCGTTCCGCAAAACTGGGAAGTGGCCTGCCTGCCTGCCTGCCTGCCTGCCTGCCTGCCTGCCTGCCTAATTAAGCCGTATTCCGGCGCCCCCGCGCCGGACGCCGCGACCGGCCGCGGGCCTTTACGACACAATCGGGAAAACGACCGCGCCGCGCGCCGGGGCGCGCGGCGTCGTCCCGTCAATCCGGCCGCCGCGGTCAAGGCCGGGCGAGAGGGGGATATCATGCGTCTCCCCTGAACACGCGCCGCATTCCCGGTCTCGGTCTCGCCAGGACGGCGGTGCTGTCATGCGGTATCTTCGCGGTTGTGGAGTACGCGTCGGGCCAGACCGCGAAATGCACCAATACGCCCGCGGCCGGCGAACGGGTCGTCTGCGAGAAGGACGCTTCGTCCGGCGACGATATCGAAATCCTGCTGGAGGGTGTGGATATCGACGTGACGGCGACGGCGGTCAACACCTACGCCGTCCATGCCTGGCACAAGGGCACCGGCGATATCGACATCGAGGTGACCCAGAGCCTCGACGAAGCCGGCGGAGCCGTCGGCAGCACCATCGACACCACGGGCAGTTTCCAGGCATTCGCGGTTTTCGGCGAACATACCGGAACCGGAGCCATCGACATTACCGTATTTGCCGCGACGATAACCACGACGGGCAAGACCGGCCACGCCGTCCATGGCCGCCATCACGGCGCCGGGCGCATTTCGCTGGACGTCAGCGGCAGTTCGATCAAGACGACGATGAAGGACGCCCACGGGGTCTATGCGTCGCACCAGAACGACGACGCCGCCGAGGCCGGCGTTTCGGTAACGGCCTCCTCCAACCGGATCGTCACGGAGGGCGACGACGCCCACGCCATTCGCGGCACGAGCTACGGCCGGGGCGACGTCGCGATCACCTCGGCGTCCAACACGATCACGACGAAGGGAAAGGAAGCCAGGGGCATCTTCGGCTACCACCGGGGCGACGGCGATACCGTCATCCGCTCGACGGGGGATACCATCGTCACCGAACACCACACGGCGGGCGAGGATAGCGGCGCGGACGGTATTCTCGCCTGGCACCAGCGCGGAACCGGCGATATCGATATCGATGTCGCCGGAGGCTCGATCAGGACGAGCGGTGAGCGTTCCATGGGCGTTTACGGCATTCACCAAGGCAGCGGCGGCATCCGGATCGTTGCGGAAGGAGGCCAGCGCATCGCGACGGCGGGCGCATCCGCCCGCGGTATCATGGCCTATCACGCCGGAAGCGGCGGCATCCGGATCGCTCTGGAAGCGGGTTCGCGCATCGCGACGGCGGGCGCATACGCCTCCGGCATTGCCGCCTTTCACGGCGGAACCGGGGAGGACCGGAGCATGGACGTCGCGGTCGGGGGCATCGTCGAAACGAAAGGAGCAGGTGCGCACGGCGTTTTGATCGGCATACGCAGAGAGGGAAACGCCGCATTCGCCGCCGCCTTCGACGACGAGGGCTACCGCCGGCAGGCCGTGACGGTGACCGGCCGCATCGATGTCCGCGGCGGCGGAGCGGCGGGCATCTTCCTCGCCGGCGGGGGCAGGGTTCACATCGGGCCGGCGGGAGTCATCGACGCGGCGCCGCGCATCGCGGTCTTCGCGGCGGGCGATACGCCGGGGGAAAATCCGGGAGACCCGGCGGTCAAGCCGAAGCTGTTCGTCGGCATCGAGCTTTCCGGGCGCCGGATGAAGGACGTCCTCGGCGACGGCTGGATAATCAACGAAGGCGGCGAAACCACCATCGCGGTCAACGGGGTCGTGCTGCATGACGGCGCGAAGGGCGTCGTTCCCGGCGCCAGGGCGCCCAACGGCGCATGGGACGTCACCGTCCGGAAAAAGGGCGTCAACGTGGCCGGCCGCTCCGATCCGGAGAATTGGGAGATCGCCGAATTGGCCCCCGGCGCCGCCGCGGACAGGGACTTCTCCGCCGCCGATTTCGATTTCAGCCAGGTCTATGCGCCTCGCGCGGCCGTCTACGAAGCGTTGCCCGGTTTCCTGCTCGCCCTGCATGAGCCGAACACCCAGGGGGCGCGGATATCGCGCTTCGGATCGCCCGCCTGGGTGCGGCTCTCCGGCGACGGACGCCGCTTTGAACCGGCCCGCAGCAGCGCGGCGGCGAAATGGGATTTCAGCCGCGATCTGCTGGACGCGGGCCTGGACATCGAATTCGGCGAAACCTTCTCCGCTTCGGTCTTCGGGTGCAACCTTTGGGGTTCGGCCGACATTTCCGCGCCCGGCGGCGGCGGAAGGATCGACGCCCGGGGGACCGTCGGGGCCTTCGACCTCTGCGCGACGGGACCCGGCGGGAATTACGCATGCGGCGGCTTCTTCTATGCAAGCTACAGGCTGGACATCTCGTCGGACAGGCGCGGCCTCCTCAAGAGCGGCGCGTCGGCGCGCGGCCACAGACTGAGCTTCGAGGCCGGGCGGCGCCTGACGACGGACGGCGGAACGCGCCTTGCGCCCCGCATCCGGATGAGGCGGACCAAAGTCGAGATGGACGGTTTCGCCGATGCCGTCAATTCGCTCGTATGGGTGCGCGACGCCTCCCGCGTCACGGGCGGCATCGGACTGGCGGCCGAAACCGAGATCGGATCGGACGGCGCCGGCGGCGCGTTTACGTTGCGCGGCTCGGCCGACCTGGAGCGGACCTTCGGCCCCTCCCGAACGCGGGTTGTCGTGTCGGGCGAAGAGCTTGTCTCCGAGGCGTCCCGCACGAACGTCAGCCTGGGCTTCGGCGCGGATTACCGTCTGCGCGGCTTCTCCGTCGGCGCGACCCTTTCGGCGACCGGGTCCGGCTCCGGCGACGCCTTCTATTCCGGGATGCTGACCTTCCGCCTGACGTTCTAGCCCGCGAGCCGTGGCCCGAGCCGGGTGAGGGAGCTTGCCGTGCGTCCCCTCTCCCCCTTCTTTCCAGCCTTCGTAGCCGAAGGCTACTTCGGCGGAGTAGGCCAGGGGGAGAGGGTCAGGGTGAGGGGGTTGAGGGGAAATAAGATTTCACCACAGAGGCACAGAGTTCACCGAGGAGGAATGGTTAACTCCCCCTATCTCACCGCCTCACCGTCTCTGTGGTTCAAGAATTGGAAATTCCCCCTCACCCAGCTGCGGCTAAGGCTCGGCGTTCGCCTCGCCAAGCCTCCGCAACCCTCTCCCCCCAAGGGGGGCGAGGGACTCGATGCAGTGAGGGCGCGCTCTTCCCCTCTCCCCCTTCTTCAGGGGGAGAGGGTCAGGGTGAGGGGGTCGTCAATTCTTCCCGAAGCCTCGCCAATACACCTTCCAGGTTTTCCAGCACCTCGTTGTTCCAGAATCGCACGACCCGGTGGCCTTTCGATCCCAGGTACGCCGTCCTGGCGGCATCGCGTTCCTCATCGGCGGCATGCTGTCCGCCGTCGATTTCGACGATCAGCATCGCTTCCGCGCAGCAGAAGTCGGCGACGAATTTTCCGACCGGATGCTGCCTCCGGAATTTGTGGCCGTCCAGCTGGCGGTTGCGGAGCGCGCGCCAAATGATCTTCTCGGCCTCGGTGGAGTCCCGGCGCAGTTTTTGGGGCAATGTGTCGGCCATGCCTGATCGTCGCATGTTTTATGACCCCCTCACCCTAACCCTCTCCCCCTGAAGAAGGGGGAGAGGGAACACCACCTAAACTCCCTCGCCCCATTCAGAGGGAGAGGGGAAGGTTTCGAGTGCGACTCAATCGAGCCCTGACCCTAATCCTCGATCTCCACCCACACCGGGGTGTGGTCGGAGGCCTTCTCCCAGCCCCGCGGCGTCTTGTCGATCTCGCAGGCGACCAGCCGGTCGGCGGCCTGGGGCGACAGCAGGATGTGGTCGATGCGCAGCCCGTTGTCCTTGTTCCACGCACCGGCGCGGTAGTCCCACCACGAATACTTGCCCTCTTCGTCGCCGTGCAGCGCCCGCCAGGCCTCGATGACGCCCAGGTGGAGGATCTTGCGGAAGGCCGCCCGGGACTCGGGCCGCAGCTGGGCATCGTCCGCCCAGCCCACCGGATCGAATGCGTCCCGGTCGTCCGGCGTTACGTTGTAGTCGCCGCCGAGCACGAAGGCGTCTTCCGTTTCGAGCAGGTCCCCCACATGCCTGTGGAGGCGTTCCAGCCATTTGAGCTTGTAGGTGAACTTGTCGCTGTCCGTCGGGTTGCCGTTGGGCAGATAGATCGACGCCACCCGGGCCGACCCGGTGAACGCCTCGATGTAGCGCGCCTGATCGTCCGTCTCGTCGCCGGGCAGCGCGGTCAGTTCCACGTCGATGGGGTATTTGGACAGGATGGCGACGCCATTGTAGGTCTTCTGGCCCGAAATGGCGATGTTGTAGCCCTTGTCCTCGATGGGCTCGCGCGGGAACGTCTCCTCGGTGCTCTTGATCTCCTGCAACAGGGCGACGTCGGGCTGGAAGTCGTCGAGCCACTTGAGGACGTGCTCGAGCCGCGCCTTCACCGAGTTCACATTCCACGTCGCGATCTTCAAGGGAGGTCTCCGAAACAAGAAAGGCCCGCGTTCGGCGGGCCTCCTGTTTAGCACGGGAGCGCGGGATCAGACAGAAAAAGACACCCCGCAGCCGCAGGCCGAGGCGGCTTGCGGGTTGTTGAGCCGGAAGCTGGCGCCGATCAGATCGTCGACGAAGTCCACTTCCGAGCCGTCGATCAGGCCGAGGGACATTTCGTCGACCACCACCTTGATGCCGTGGCCTTCGTAGATCCGGTCGTCGTCGTTGGTGGCGCCGTCGAGATCGAAGCTGTAGGAAAAGCCCGAGCAGCCGCCCGCATAGACGGAAACCCGGAGCATGTTCCCGTCCTCGCCTTCGGCGGCGATGATCTCGGAAACCCGCTTGGCGGCGTTTTCGGTAATGGTCAGGCCGGCTTCGGCGCTCATTCCATTCATTCCTCAAAAACGGCGATTCGCGCTAAATCTAGCGCTATTTCAAGCTTATGTAATCCCATATCGGCGGTTGTCAAACCCTTCCCGGCATGCGTTGCGCCGCCCGGGAACCCATCCTATTGTGCCGCGAGACAAGGGTTTTCGAGCAGAGGCAATGCTGACCCAGCCCCCGGCGGATACCGCCCGCGCCCCCTATGCCAGCCGGCCCGGCGAAAGCCGGGGGCGGTTTCACGACGAGCCGGAAAGCGCGACCCGGACCTGTTTTCAGCGGGACCGGGACCGGATCGTCCACTCGGCGGCCTTCCGGCGGCTCGAATACAAGACCCAGGTATTCGTCAATCACGAGGGCGACTATTACCGGACCCGCCTCACGCACTCCCTGGAGGTCGCGCAGATCGCGCGCTCCATCGCCCGGTCCCTCGATCTCGACGAGGATCTGGCGGAGGCGCTGGCGCTGGCCCACGATCTCGGACACCCGCCCTTCGGCCATGCGGGCGAGGAAGCGCTTTCGGAACGCATGGCGCCGTTCGGCGGGTTCGACCACAACGCCCAGTCGCTGGCCGTCGTAACCCGGCTCGAACACCGGTATCCCGAATTCGACGGCCTCAACCTGACCTGGGAGACCCTGGAAGGCATCGTGAAGCATAACGGCCCGCTGACCGGCCCGAAGGTGGACCGCGAGGTGCCGGGCGACATCGCGGCGTATGTGGCCCGGCACGATCTGGAATTGGCGACCCATGCCGGGGCGGAGGCCCAGGTGGCGGCGCTCGCCGATGATATCGCCTACAACAACCATGATATCGACGACGGGCTTCGGGCCGGCCTGTTCTCGGTCGAGGACATTTCGGACGTGCCCTTGGTCGGCGATATTTTCGCCGGCGTGGACAAGGACTATCCGGACCTCGACAAGTCGCGGCGCAAGCACGAGGCCATCCGGCGCATGATCGGGGAATGGGTCGGCGACGCGCTTGCCGAATCCCGCCGCCGGCTGGCCGACGCCAAACCCGCCTCGGCGGACGAAGTGCGCGGCCTGGACCGGCCGGTGATCGCCCTGTCGGACGACATGCGCGAGATGGACAGCCGGCTCAAACGCTTCCTGTTCGACAACATGTATCGCCACTACCGGGTGAACCGGATGACCCTCGAGGCGCACCGCGTCGTCCGCGACCTGTTCACCCTGTTGCTCGGCGAGCCCCAAAGCCTGCCGGCGGAATGGCAGGCGCGGGTCGGCGCGCCGGGCAGCGCCGAAACCGCCAAGGCGGTCGCCGACTACATCGCCGGCATGACCGACCGGTTCGCCCTCGATGAACATGCGCGGCTGATCGACGCCCGGGCCGGAACCTCGTAAGCCGCAAATCCTGATCGACCTTTTGGAATTGAGGTCTTAAAAGACCGCCTCATGAATCCCTTTCAGCTCCTGAAATCGCGTCTGACCGGCATTCTCGACGAACTCGCCGAGGAGGGCGCCCTGCCGCGCGGCCTGGACTATGGGCGGGTCAATGTCGAGCCGCCCAGGGAAGCCGGGCACGGCGACGTCGCCACCAACGCGGCCATGGTCCTGACCAAACCGGCGGAAATGAAGCCGCGCGACCTCGCAGAGGCCATCGCCGGAAAATTCACCGAATTCGACGACGTGACCGAGGCGGAGGTGGCGGGGCCCGGCTTCATCAATCTCAGGCTGGCGCCCGCCTTCTGGCAGGCGCGGATCGGGGACATCCTCGGCGCGGGCACGGCCTACGGGGATTCCCGGATCGGCGCGGGCCGAAAGGTCAACCTGGAATATGTCTCGGCCAATCCCACGGGTCCGATGCATGTGGGCCACGGGCGGGGCGCGGTGGTGGGCGACGCCCTGGCCGCGCTGCTCGCCAAGGCCGGTTTCGAGGTGACCAGGGAATATTACGTCAACGATGCCGGCGCCCAGGTCGAGGCCTTGGCGCGCTCTCTTCATTTCCGCTATTGGGAAGCGCTCGGTCTGCAGGTGGGCGACATGCCGGAAGGCATGTACCCGGGCGACTACCTGATCCCGGTGGCCGAAAAACTGGCCGAAAAAGACCGCTCCGATTGGCCGGCCGCCCCGGCGAAAAAAAGAGTGCCGGGCGAGAGCTTCCTGCTCGGACAGTTCCGGGAAATCGCGGTCGGCGCGATGATGGAGATGATCCGCGAGGACCTCGCGGCGCTGGGCATCGCTTTCGACCGCTTCTCGTCGGAGCGCGCCCTCGTCGAGGCGGGCGGCGTCGACAAGGTGCTTGCCGATCTCGAGGACCGGGGTCTGGTCTATACGGGCACCTTGGATCTGCCCAAGGGCAAGGAGCCCGAAGATTGGGAGCCGAGGCCCCAGCTTCTGTTCCGGGCGTCCGATTTCGGCGACGATGTCGACCGGCCGCTCAAGAAGTCGGATGGGTCGTGGACCTACTTCGCCACCGACATGGCTTATCACTTCGACAAATACGCCCGCGGCTACCGGGACATGATCGACGTTTGGGGCGCCGACCACGGCGGCTACGTGAAGCGCATGCAGGCCGCCGTCAAGGCGCTCACCGCCGGCGGCGGCAACCTGGACGTGAAGCTTTGCCAGATGGTCAATCTGATGGATGGCGGCGAGCCGGTGAAGATGTCGAAGCGCGCCGGCACGTTCGTTACCCTCCGCGAAGTCGTCGACGAGGTCGGCAAGGACGTGGTCCGCTTCATCATGCTGACCCGCAAGAACGACGCTCAGCTCGACTTCGACCTCAAGAAGGTGCTGGAGCAGAGCCGCGACAATCCCGTGTTCTATGTCCAGTACTCCCATGCCCGCTGCCATTCCGTGCTGCGCCACGCCGCCGAGATGTTCCCGGACGAGGATTTCTCGCCGGCCGGCCTGATGGGCGCGGATTTGGGCCTCCTCACCGACGAGGCCGAACTCGACCTGATCAAATCCATGGCCGGGTGGCCGCGGGTGGTGGAGGGCGCCGCCGAGGCGCACGAACCCCACCGGATCGCGTACTATCTTCTGGACGTTTCCGGGCTGTTTCATGCCCTTTGGACCAAGGGAACCCGCGAAGACGCAAGTTTACGGTTTCTCAACGAACAGGACTTAGGGTTGACCCGAGCACGTTTGGCATTGGTGCGGGGCCTTGCGCTCGTCATCGCCTCCGGTCTTGAGGTGATGGGCGTGACGCCCGTCGAGGAGATGCGCTGATGATCTCAGATGACCAGAGCCGTGAACCACGCGACGAGCCGGTCCTAGGGCCGCGCATCGACCCGGAGCCGGAAGCCGGCCCGGAGGATCGTTCCGATACACTGGCGTTCGAGCCCGTCCAGCGGCGCCGTCCCAAGCGGCGCATCGGACGGACCCTTATCATATTGGTGCTGCTCGTCGGGGCGGGCGCCGGCGCCTGGGCCCGCTGGGGCGGCCAATTGCGCCCGGCGCCGGGGGACGAAATTCCGGTGGTGCGCGCCGATGCCGCGCCGGTCAAGGTCAAGCCCGACCGGCCGGGCGGCCTCGATATTCCCAATCGGGACAAGCTGGTCTATGACCGGCTGGAATCATTGCCGCCGCCGCCCAGGGCCGAGAACCTGCTGCCCCGGCCCGAGGCCCCGCTGCCGCCGCCCAGCGCGCGGCCCACTGCGCCGCCCGGCGCGCCCGCCGGCCGGCCGGCGGGCGCGGCGCCTATGAAAACAGCCGAAGCGAAAACCGCTGAAGCGAAGACGCCCGAGCCGCCAAAACCGCTAATGCCGCTAAAACCAATTGCCGCCCATAACGTCCCGAAGATCGAACGTCCCAAACCGGTCAAGGCTGCCGTGGTGAAGAAGCCGCTACCGCCGCCCGCTCCGCCGGCCATGAAGGCGAAACCCAAGGCGGCTGCCGCGGCGCCGGCCAAGCCTGTGGCGTCCGCGCCGAAGTCCGTCCCGCCCGCCCCGCCGGCCATGAAGACGAAACCCAAGGCGGCTGCCGCGAAACCGGCCAAGCCCGCCGCGTCCGCGCCGAAGTCCGCCGCGCCCGCCGCCGAACCGGCCGGCAACGGATACCGCGTCCAGTTGGCCGCCGTCCGCTCCAACAAGGACGCGCGGCGGGAATGGACCCGGCTGAGGACCCGTCATTCGGATCTGTTGGGCCGGCTGCGGCACTCCGTCGTCCGGGCCGACCTGGGCGCCAAGGGTATCTACTACCGGCTTCGCGCCGGGCCCCTGGAGAACAAGGCGGCCGCGAGGACCCTCTGCGGCGAACTCACCAAGATCAAGGTCGGCTGCCTGGTCGTGCGGCCGGGCCGTTAGGCGGTGAGCCGGGCGCCGCCCCGGGCGGTCATTCTGGGGTGCGCCGGGCCGGAAGTCTCGGAACGGGAAAAGCTGTTCTTCGCCGGGGCAGATCCCCTCGGGTTCATTCTATTCGCTCGCAATTGCCGGACGCCCGGCCAGGTGCGGGCGCTGGCCGCCGATTTGCGCGCCAGCGTCGAACGGGACGATGCCCCGGTCCTCATCGACCAGGAAGGCGGACGGGTCGCCCGTCTTGGTCCGCCCCACTGGCGGACGCCGCCGGCGGGGCGCGAATTCGGCGAGCTCCATGATCGCGACGCGGACATGGCGGTCGAGGCCGCGCGTGTCAACTCGCGGCTGATCGCCGCCGACCTCGCCGGTCTCGGCATCGACGTGGACTGCCTGCCGGTCCTGGACGTGCCCCGGCCCGGCGCCGACCCGATCATCGGGGACCGGGCTTATCACACCGGCCCGGACATCGTCGCGGCTCTCGGACGCGCCGCCGCCGAAGGCCTGCTGGCGGGCGGCGTGCTGCCGGTGATCAAGCACATCCCCGGCCACGGGCGCGCCAACGTCGACAGCCACGAGGCGCTGCCGGTGGTGGACGCCCCCCTGGACGAATTGGACGAAACCGATTTCGAGCCCTTCCGCGCCCTCGCCGGCATGCCGTGGGCGATGACCGCGCATGTGGTCTATTCGGAAATCGACGGGGATGCGCCGGCGACCTTGTCCCGCCGTATTCTCACCGAGATCGTCCGGCAACGGATCGGGTTCGAAGGCTTGCTGGTATCCGACGATCTTTCCATGAAGGCGCTTCGCGGTTCCATGACCGGCCGGGCCGCGGGCGCGCTGGCGGCCGGCTGCGATGTCGCGCTTCATTGCAATGGCGACATGGCCGAAATGGAGGCCGTGGCGGCCGGCTCGGCGCCGCTCACCGACGCCGCGCTGGCCCGATTGGACCGTGGCCGGGAAATGGCCGATTCGCCCGATTCGCCGGATTTTGCGGCCTTGGGCGCGAAATTGGCCGCCCTGATGCCGGAGACCGCCGGCTGATGGATATCGCCGGGATCGTCTACAGCGCATCCACCTGGGTCCTGCCCGTGCTGTTCGCGGTTACGCTCCATGAGGCGGCGCACGGCTGGGTGGCATGGAAGCTCGGTGACGATACGGCCTACAAGGCGGGCCGGGTGACCTTCAATCCGATCAAGCACATCGATTTCTTCGGCACCATTCTGCTGCCGGCCATGCTGCTGCTGGCCTCCGGCGGCCGCATGATGTTCGGCGCCGCCAAGCCCGTACCCGTTAGTTTCTGGCGGTTACGCAACGTCAGGCGGGACACCATCCTGGTCGCCGCGGCCGGGCCCGGCACCAATCTGATCCTCGCCGTCGTCTCGATGGCGCTGCTGGCCTTCATGCTGCCCGCCGGCGGGCCCGTCGGGCAATGGGTCATCCGCACCCTGGGTCTGTCGGTCTGGTTCAATATTCTGCTGGCCGTCTTCAATATGTTCCCGCTGCCGCCCCTCGACGGCAGCCGGGTGGTGATGGCGCTGCTGCCCTATTCCCTTGCCGAACGCTACATGCGTTTGGAGCGCTGGGGATTCGCCATTATCATAGCCGCACTCTTCGTGCTTCCCTGGCTGGGCGGCATGGCGGGGATGGATCTGAACATTTTCTGGTGGCTGATCGGCAATCCGTCCGAAGCCATCATGAGGTTTCTCGGCGGCTTGTTTGGATTGAACCTGAGGGCATGAACGAGACCATCGAAGAATTCGAGGGGCGTCCCGAGGAGACCCGGGCGGCGGCCGACGGCGGCCTGGTGGTCGACGTCGGCGGTTTCGAGGGGCCTATCGATGTCCTGCTGGTGCTCGCCCGCGAGCAGAAGGTCGACCTCGCCCGGATTTCCATTCTCGAACTCGCGGACCAATATTTGGCTTGGGTCGCCGAGGTGCGGCGCACCAACATCGAACTGGCCGCCGACTATCTGGTGATGGCGGCCTGGCTCGCCTACCTGAAATCCCGGCTGTTGCTCCCCGATCTCGGCGAAGAGGAAGAGCCCACCGGCGAGGAACTCGCCGCCGCGCTTGCCTACCAGCTCCAGCGGCTGGAGGCCATGCAGGAGGCAGGCGCGCGCCTGATGGCGCGGAACCGGCTGGGCGAGGATTTCTTCAAGCGCGGCGCGCCGGAGAAGTTCGCCTATGTCAACAAGCCCGAGCTCGACGCGACCCTCTACGATCTCTTGAAGGCTTACGGCGATCAGCGGCGCCGCGCGGAAGCCCGGACCCTCCGTATCCAGCCGAGCCAGCTGTTCTCGCCCGACGAGGCGTTGAAGCGGATGGTCGGCATGATGGGCGAAATTCCCGATTGGGCGAACCTGATCACCTTCCTGCCGGAGCACCTCGCCGACGACGTGATCCGCAGGTCGGCGCTGGCGTCCACCTTCGCCGCCGCGCTGCAGCTTGCCAAGGAGGGCAGGCTGGATATCCGCCAAGGCCAAACCTACGGGCCCATCTTCGTCCGGGCCATCGACAACATGACGGAGGCCGGTTGAGTGTCCGAGGAACGACAGGTTGATCCGCAACATCTGAGACTTCTGGAGGCGCTGATTTTCGCTTCCGCCGATCCGGTGCCCGAAAAGGCGATGGCCGACCGGCTGCCCGACGATGCCGATATCCCGGCCCTGGTGTCGGCGCTGCGGGCCCTCTATGAGGGGCGGGGGGTGGAGCTCAGGAAAGTGGGCGCCGCCTGGGCCTTCCGCACCGCCGAGGATCTGGGGCCGATGCTCAACGTGGAGCGGACCGTATCGCGCAAGCTCTCCCGCGCGGCCATGGAAACCATGGCCATCGTCGCCTATCACCAGCCGGTAACCCGGGCCGAGATCGAGGAAATCCGCGGCGTCTCCCTGAGCAAGGGGACCATCGACAATCTATTCGAAGCGGGCTGGATCAAGCCCAAGGGGCGGCGGCGGACGCCGGGCCGCCCGGTGACCTGGGGAACGACCGACGGCTTTTTGGACCAGTTCGGCCTGGAAAACCTGGACGACCTGCCGGGCCTCGAGGAACTGAAGGCCGCCGGGCTGCTCGACAAGCGGGCGGCGATCGTCTCCGTCGGCGGCGCCGGCAGGGCCGGCCGAGAGGACGCCGACGACGGCGATGTCTTCGATGACGATGAACCGTTGATGGCCGAGCCCCTCGATCCCGATGACGGCGAAGAGTCCATGACCCCCTCACCCTGACCCTCTCCCCCTGAAGAAGGGGGAGAGGGGACTATTCTCAAACCCTCGCCCCCCGAAGGGGGGAGAGGGATGCGCAGGCTTGGCGACCTAGGGCACAAAGCGAAGCGACTGCCCAGGCGAGCCTTAGCCGAAGCTGGGTGAGGGGGATTTCGCGTGGTCGCCACGACAGGGAACCGGCTCCAGCCGACCACGGCCACACTATCGAGTCATCGCGCTCCAGCACCCGGTCCCGGCCGTTTGTCCGGCGTTTTCCGGCTTTGATTGCGGGGCGACGGGCCTTCTGCCATTATGCGCCGCAACATAGATTACCAAGCGAGGAGACATATCGATGGGAATCGGTATCTGGCAGGTCGTCCTGATTTTAGTGATCGTCCTGATCATTTTCGGCGCCGGTAAGCTGCCGCGGGTGATGGGCGATGTCGCCAAGGGCGTGAAGAATTTCAAGGCCGGCATGCAGGACGAAGTGACCGGCGCCGGTTCCGGCGCCGACAGGAACGCCGCGGACGCGCCCGAGGCCAGGCCGGTCGAGGCGCAGGCCGCCGCCGTCGAAACCTCCGAGAGTACATCCGAGAAAAAGGAAGACGCGGCGAAGACCTGAGCACGGGGACGATCCCGACCGGGATGGGGATTGCCGGCCCATTCGCCTGAACCCTTGGGTGAGCCATGTTCGATATCGGTTGGACCGAGATCGCTATTATCGCCGTCGTGGCCATCATCGTGATCGGCCCCAAGGATTTGCCGCGCGTGCTCCGCACCCTCGGCGAGTATGTGGGCAAGGCGAAGGCGATGACCGCCGAGTTCCGCCGCCATGTGGACGACATGATCCGCGAGACCGAGCTCGACGAGGTCAAGAAGCAGATCGACGCCGCGTCCAGCCCCGACATCGAGGGCTACCTGGAAAACACCATCGACCCCAAGGGCGAGATCAAACAGACCCTCGAGGACGACTTCCGGGACATCAACGCCGATTGGGCGGAAGACGGCGAGGCGCTGGCCAAGGCGGAGGCCGCCATGGAAGAGGAAGCGGCCTCGGCGATGGACGATCTGGAGCCCATCGCCGGACCGGAGACCGGGCCCAACGAGCCGCCTGATTCCGAGCCCGGGAAGAGAGAGGCGGGCTGATGGCGCGGACCGTCGCTTCCAGCCGCATGCCCCTGATGGACCACATCGTGGAGCTCCGCAACCGGCTGATGTATTCGGTGGCGGCCCTGTTCGCGGTCTTCCTGGCGACCTACTTCTTCGCCGAGGACATCTACGGATTTCTCGTGCAGCCCCTGGCCGACATCCTGGCGGACCAGGAGGGCGGCAACCGGCGGCTGATCTATACGGCGCTCCACGAGGCGTTCTTCACCTACATCAAGGTGGCGTTCTTCGCCGCCCTGTTCATCGCCTTTCCGTTCATCGCCAATCAGTTCTGGCGGTTCGTGGCGCCGGGCCTCTACCGGGAAGAGAAGAAGGCGCTGCTGCCCTATCTCATCCTGTCGCCGATCCTGTTCTTCATCGGCGGGGCGCTGGTCTACTACTTCATCTTTCCCCTGGCGTGGAAGTTCTTCATCTCCTTCGAGACCGCCGATATCGCCGGCGGCCTCGCCATCCAACTGGAGGCCAAGGTCAACGAATACCTGTCCCTCGTCATGCGGCTGATCTTCGCCTTCGGGATTTCCTTCCAGCTTCCCATCCTGCTGACGCTCCTGGCCCACGCCGGGCTGGCCACGTCCCGGGGCCTCGCGGCGAAGCGGAAATACGCGCTGGTGATGGTGTTCATCGCCGCCGCCATCCTGACGCCCCCCGACCTGATCAGCCAGATCGGCCTCGCCATCCCGATCATCATCCTCTACGAGGCGTCCATCGTCTCCGTCCGCATGGTCGAGAAGTCCAAGGCGGCCAAGGCCAAACTGGCCGGCAAGGACGAAGAGGACGAATTCCCGGAAGAGACGGACTTTAATTTGGGGTAGGCTAGTCGGATGGGAGTTGTTACCCGTATCAATACCGGCACTGTGCAACTATTTTCCGAACACCAGTCCATTGGACATTTTGCTTACTTGCAGAGATGACATCATGACCACCGAAGACGAGTTACTTGACCTTGAATTGGCCGACTCTGACGAGGAGTATGAGGCCGAAGATTCTAAACTTTCCATGCAGGACAAAGGTCTATCGGACCGCCAAATCGAGACAATTTTCGATAAGGGCAGGTTCAGCCTTCATCAAGACCGCAATGACTTTACGTTGCCCCAAGTACTTGATTTCGTTAAGTCCAGGCGGTGGGTGAATGTTCGTCCAGAATATCAGCGGCGCCTGCGCTGGGATCAGCACAAGAAGTCTCGCCTAATTGAGTCCCTATTAATGAATGTACCGGTCCCCCCGGTATTTCTTTATGAGTACGATATTGGTCGGTATGAGGTGATGGATGGTCAGCAAAGACTGAATTCAATAATTGAGTTCTTCAACAATGAATTTGCGCTCTCAGGACTCAAGGTCTGGTCCTCACTGAACGGTAAACGTCATTCAGAGCTTCCTGGTCGTATCCAACGAGCTTTGGAGCGAGCGAAGATTTCTTCAATTATTTTATTGTCCGATGAGTCGAAGAAAAAAGACCCCGCAATCGGCGATATTCGAACTCAGGTTTTGGGGATTATATATTTAACTTGCCTTTTGGTTCAATGACGCGCAATGTCTCTCTATCGCCAAACCGACCACAGATGGCCCCCTTCGTCGGGCCACCCGCTGAATACAATACCGATTCCCGGAAATAAGCGGGATTCCCATCTGTGGATTGTTTGGCGACTGACCCGGCACCCGCCGGGAGGGGAGGCAAACATGCACATCAGAATATTTGCAATCGCGGCAGCCGTTTTGACGGCGGCCTGTATTCCGGCCGGCACATTGCCGGGATCGCTCGAAGTGACGAAATCCAAATTCGATGACCGTCAATATGTCAGGGCCGAGCCCGGATGGCTGAAAGCGATTGGCCCGCAGGGGGTAGGAACGCTTCTAACCGGGCCGACGTTCAAGATCGGTGCGCTGATCCATTCCGAGCGCGGCGTGTCGCTGGTCGCCCGAGTCGAGAAGATCAGCCGCATTACGGGCCTCGAGGTCAACGTGAACGGCCAGGTCCACAATCTTAGAAAACAGGGGCGGACGGATTTTACGACCAGCGCGGACCGGACGTTTCATTCGACGCATAGCCGCGCCCATTTCGCGGCGAGCCTGGAGCTGCTGCGCCAAATGACGGCGGGGACCGGAAAGGTGTTCGTCCGCGTCACGACGGGAGACGGCTATGTCGAAGGGGATTTTGGCGCCGGGTGCGATTCGCAATTCTCGCAGATGGGCTGTGTCGCGATCCGGAACGCGCTTGAGAAAGCGACGGTAACGTCAAGAGTTATGTGTCAGGGAGACTGGGGTACTGATTCCCTGAGACTTGTTTTCGTGAATGAAGACCGCGAAGAGGATGCGGTCCATTGAGGTTTTATCCTTGAAGGTTCCCATGGGCCGGGTTCGTCTGCGAACCTCGCGGAACCTCCGTTCGATGGCATTGGTGGTCCTGACCTGCTTTCGCTCGGCGAGGTCCTTGTAGCGGAAGCAGGTGAGCAGGTCGTCGAGGTCGTTGCGCAGGCAGGCGACGGCCTTGGGGTAGGTATCTTCCCAGGCGTCGGCGAAGCGGCGGGCGGCGGTCTCGGCCTTGCGGCGGTTGGGGGCATTCATGACGGCGTGGACGTCGGCCTTGACGGCCTGCTGGTCGGCTACGCGGACCTTGTTGAGGATGTTCCTGATTTTGTGCGCCCAGCACCTCTGAACGGGGATGCCGTGATAGACGATCGGCAAGGCGGCGAGCAGGCCTTGGCCGCCATCAACGCAGATCATCTCAAGGCCCTCGCCGGTGAGGCCGCGGCGGTGCAACGCGGTGAGGAAGCGCTCCCACTCCGCGGCGCTCTCGCTGGCGGCGAGTTGGAAGTCGATAATCTCCTTCTTGCCGTCGTGCCGTATGCCCAGCGCCACCAGGACCGGCCTCCTGAGCGCGCCGGCGCCGGTCTTGCAGGCCAGCACCACGCCGTCGAGCATCAGCGCCTTGTAGGCGTTCTTCAGCGGCCGGCGGTGGAATGCGGCGACCGACAGATCGAGGGTCTTGG
Source organism: Rhodospirillales bacterium (assembly GCA_965221855.1). Classification (GTDB taxonomy): domain Bacteria; phylum Pseudomonadota; class Alphaproteobacteria; order Rhodospirillales; family UBA2165; genus JAJDXO01. The sequence goes on from CBDCSV010000004.1 coordinate 25,618, forward strand.
CGACCCGGCTCACCGTCGCGGCCGAGACCGGACGCCCGAGCAGGGCAAGCAGGACCTCGCCGACCTTGCGGGTCGAGAGCCCCAGCACGAAGCCGGCCAGGATGGCGCGGTCGATCTCTGGAGCGCGCCTTGCGTAGCTCTTCAGAACCTCGGTCGGGCAGAAGTGCCGGGTGCGCGGCACGTTGAGCTCGATGTCGCCGAGCTCGCTGAGCAGGCGGCGCCGGTAGGTGCCGTTGCGCCGGTCGCGCATAGCGCTGCCATCGAGGCCGTCGAGCCAGCGATCCACCGCCTCGGCCATCCGGCCCTCGATGATCTCGGCCAGCGCCTGGCGGCCAAGCGGGCGATAACCCTCGCCCCAGTCCAATCCGCCTGCTTGCATCTCCTTCACCACCTCAAAGGCTTGTGGTAGGTTCTCAATCGTTACAGCTTGCTGTGGCATCGGGGTGCTCCTTCTTGCGGTTGTCGTAAACCACAGGGAGTACCCCATTCCCAACTGACACATAAATTTTTACGTCACCGAAAGCGACTAAGCCCTTGACTTTGCTTGCGAAACACTATTTCAGGGGTAAATCCGCTTTTTCGGGTGTAAATTGAATCCCGGTGGTACCTCGATCCGGCGACGGAAACCCCTGAGGCGGACGTTTAAGACCCGAACCACCGGCAATTGATGGTATTCACCGCGCGGCCGCTCCAAGTGTGAGATGGCCGTCGAGAGGGGGAAGATTTGAAGAAGTCGATTTATCCGTTGGGCTTTTTTGGCGCACTGGCACTCGGAGCCGGCGCGCTGGTCATTGGATCGATTCCGCCGGCCATGTCCCAAGGCGGTCCAAGTCCCGAGGCGCGGGCCGTCATCCAGAACCTGAGCGACGAGGAACGGCAGAAATTCTTCGCCCTCCCCCGCGAAGAGCGCCGGGCGTTTATTCAGAAGAAGCTGGCGGCACAAAATGCCGGGGGCCGGTCCGCACCCGGCGGCGGCCAGGCTTCCCAGCGGCCCCAGGGAGGCCCGGGCGGCGGCCAAGGCGCCGGACGGCCCGGCGGCGGCGCTCCGGCGGCGGGGCGCCCGGGTGGCGGACCGCCGGGCGGCTTCGGCGGACGGCGGCGGCCGCCGACGCTGGTCGAGCTCGGCGACGTGGTGCGCGAAAACCTCATTCAAACCGTACCGATTACCGGACGGCTGGTGGCCAAGCAGCGCGGCACCATCGCATCCAGGATCGCCGGGCGTATTTCGACTGTCCTGGTCGACGTCGGCGACAGGGTGGAAAAGGGCCAGGTGCTGGCCGAGATCGAAATCGACCGCTTCAAGCTCGAGGCGGATCTGAAGAGCGCCGAGGTCAATCAGGCGCGGGCAAAATTGAACTCGGCCAAGGCGACGGTCGAACTCCTGAAGCAGGAACTCAAGCGCATCGAAGGTCTTCGGCGTTCCGCGGCATTCTCCCAGGCGCGCTACGAAGACAAGCGTCAGGAAATCGTCAAGGCCCGGGCATCGGTGGATGAGAACGCCGCCGCGCTGCGCCGCGCCCGGGCGTCTCGGGATATGGCGCGCCTCGACATCAAGGACGCGAAAATCCGCGCGCCGTTTGCCGGTGTGGTCATCAACCGAAACGTCTCGGCCGGCGCTTTCGTGGGCCCCGGCGCGGCTATCGCGACCCTATTGGATGACCGCACCATGGAGGTCGAGGCCGACATCCCCTCGGACCGGCTGAGCGGCATCGCCAAGGGCGCGGTATTGGACGTCGCGCTGAGCGATGGCAAATCCATCAAGGCATCGATCCGCGCCATCGTCCCCGACGAGGACCCCTTGGCACGGACCCGCGCCGTGCGGCTGATGCCCCAATTCGGCGCCAATTCCAACGCGGTACCCAACCAAAGCGTGGTCCTTCAGGTGCCGCGGGGACAACGCCGCGAGGTGGTGACGGTTGCCAAGGACGCCATCGTTTCACGCCAGACCGGGCCGGTCGTCTACGTGTTTCAGCAGGGCCGGGTACGGCCCGCACAGGTCCGGATCGGCGAAGGGTTCGGCAATAAATTTGAAATTCTTTCCGGTCTTCGGCCGGGAATGAAGGTCGTGGTCCGCGGCAACGAGATGCTGCGGCCCGGCCAGACCGTGCGGGTGGCGCGCTCCGGACCCGGCGGCGGCGGACCCGGCGGCGGCAACCCGCAGGCCGGGGCGATCATCCAGTCCCTGAGTGCCGAGGAACGCCGGAGGTTCTTCGCCATGAGCGGACCGGAAAAAGGCGCCTTCATCCGGGCCAAACTGGCGGAACGAAATGCCGGCGGCGGGCCGCAAGGCGCCCGTCAGGGCGGCGGGCAAGCGGCGCGCGGACCCGGCGGCGGCGGTCCTGGCGCTGGCGGCCGCAACCCGCAGGCCGGGGCGATCATCCGGTCCCTGAGCGATGAGGAGCGCCAGAGGTTTTTCGCCATGAGCGGACCGGAAAAAGGCGCCTTCATCCGGGCGAAACTGGCGGAACGAAATGCCGGCGGCGGACCGCAAGGCGCCCGTCAGGGCGCTGGTCAGGGCGGCGGGCAAGCAGCGCGCGGACCCGGCGGGGGCGGTCAAGGCGGCGGTCAGGGGGGCTGCGGTCCGAGTCCCGAAGCGCGAGCCGTCATCCAAAGCTTGAGCGACGAAGAACGTCAGAAATTCTTCGCCATGCCGCGCGCGGAGCGGCGGGCCTTCATTCAACAGAAACTGAGCCGGCAATGACATCGGCACATAAGCGTTTTGCGTTGGGGAATACGCGATGCCATTAATCGAATTAGCCATTAAGCGTCCGACGGCGGTCATTTCCATTGTCTTGATGGTCGTGCTCGCGGGATTTGTCTCGCTCACCGCCATTCCGATCCAGCTCACGCCGGATACCCGTAAACCGGTCCTGACGATCTTCACGTCCTGGCCGGGGGCGTCGAGCCTCGACGTGGAAAAAGAGCTGACCAACCGTCAGGAAGACGCGCTCAGGGGCATCGAAGGACTCGAAGCGATCGAGAGCGCGTCCCGGGACAGCGGCAACCGAATTGTTCTGACCTTCGGCATCGGCACCAACATGGACCGGGCGCTGATGCTGGTCAGCAACAGTCTCACCAATGTCAGGGGTGTCCCTGACGAGTCCCGGACGCCGCGCATCCGCACCCGCGACGCCGAAGACAACCCGATCGCCTGGTTCTCGGTCACGACGAGACCCGACAGCACGCGCCGGGTCTACGAATTCGGCCGGCTGATGGAAGACGTGGTCCAGGACCGGCTCGAGAGGATCAGCGGTGTCGGGATCGTCAACGTCTGGGGCGGCCGCCGCCACGAGCTCAGGATGATCGTCGATCCTCAGCGGATGGCCCGGTACGGTCTGACGATTACCGAGTTCGCCAACGCGCTCCGCGGCGCCAATGCGTCCATTTCCGCGGGCGACGTCGAGGAAGGCAAGCGCCGTTACGTGGTCCGCACGGACAACGAACTCAACTCGATCGAGCGGGTCAACAATCTGGTCCTGCGCTCCCGGCTCGACCGGGATACCGGCCGCATTTCCCGGGTGACCGTCGGCGACGTCGCCAAGATCGAATACGACCTCGTGGAAACCGAGACCCAGATTCGGTCCAACGGCCGGGAATCCCTCGTCGTCAACATCATCCGCGATACCGGCGTCAACGTGATCGAGGTGATGGACCGCATCAAGGCGGTGGTCGCCGAACTCAACGAAGGGCCGCTGCGGGATGCGGGCCTGGTGATGACCCAGGTTCACGACGACACGGTGTACATCAATTCGGCGATCGGCCTGGTCCAGCAGAATATGGTCGTCGGCGGTCTTCTGGCGGCGATGATCTTGCTGATCTTCCTGCGCTCGATCCGGGCAACGCTGATCATTTCCGCCGCCATACCGGTGTCGGTCGTCGGCTCGTTCGTCGCCATGGCCATGCTCGGCCGGTCGATCAACGTCATCTCCCTCGCCGGTTTTGCGTTCGCCGTCGGCATGGTCGTCGACGCCGCGATCGTGGTGCTGGAAAACATCTACCGGCTGCGCCAGCAAGGCCATCCGGCGGCTGTCGCGGCGGCCCGGGGCGCAAAACAGGTATGGGGCGCGATCTTCGTCTCCGCCATGACCACGGTCATGGTGTTCATTCCGATCCTGGTGATGAAGCTGGAGGTCGGACAGCTGTTCCGCGACATCGCGGTGGCGATCTCGGTTGCCGTGGTCCTGTCCCTCATCGTCTCGATTACGGTGATCCCGTCATTGGCCAACGGAATCCTGAAGCGCGGCGTCCGCACCGGCGAGACCATGTTGAAGCTGCCGGGCATTGATCATTTCGCCCATGGGTTCAGGGTCTTCGTCCTCGGCTACACCCGCTTCATCGTCGCCAGCCGGATTCGCTCCATCGCCGTGGTGGCGCTGATTTGCGGCGTTGCCGGCGTCTCGACCGGGGCGTTTCTGCCGAAGCTCGAATACCTGCCCGAGGGCAACCGCAACCTGCTGTTCGCCCGGGTGATCCCGCCCCCCGGCTATAATCTGGGCGCCATCGTTTCCATGGCCGAGAAGGCCGAAGCCCAGATCAGGCCGCTGCTCGGCACGCCGGAAAGTCAGGCCGCGGCCGAAGGCGGCCCGCCGCAGGTGGCGCGGTTCTGGTTCGTCATCCGGCGCGGCTTTACCTTGGCGACGGCGGCGGCGGTCGACCCGACCCGCGTCGGCGAGCTGATCCCCATCATGCGCCGGGCCATCAACAGCGAACCGGGCGCCCGGGGCTTCGTCCGCCAGACCTCGCTGTTCGGCCGGGGTTTCGGCGGCGGCCGGAACATCGATCTCGACATCAGCGGCCCCGATCTGGACGACATCGTCAATGTGGCGGCCCAGGCGCAGCGGCGGATCTTCCAGGAATTCCCCCGCAGCGAAGGCCACCAGTCCCGCGCCCTACCCAGCTTGAGCGTTCTGACCCCCGAGGTCCGGGTCCTGCCCGACCCCCAGCGTCTCGCCGACAACGGCCTGACGGCGCATGATCTCGGCCAGGCCATCGATGCCTTCAATGACGGCATCAAGGTCGCCGAAGTCACCATCAACGGCAAGCTGACCGACTTCATGGTTCGCGGCCCGTACCGGCAGATCGACCGGACCCAGGGTATCGACAACATTCCGGTGGTCACGCCCAAGGGCCGGATTTTGCCGGCCAGTTCGCTGTCGCGCGTCGAGGTGTCCGCGAGCCCGGATCAGATTCGCCACCTCGACCGGGAACGCAACATCACCATCCGCATTGGGCCGTCGAAGGACATGGCTCTCGAAGTCGCGATGGATACGGTACGCGAGAAAATCATCGAACCGATGAAGGCCGCGGGTCTGCCCGTCGGCATCAGCCTGAAGATGTCCGGGACCGCCGATGCCCTCACCCGGACCTTCAACAATATGGTGGTCAATTTGCTGCTGGCGCTGCTGATCGTCTATCTGGTCATGGCAATCCTGTTCGAGAGCTTCATCTATCCGTTCATCATCATGTTCTCGGTACCGCTCGCCACGGCGGGCGGGGTCGGCGGGCTGGCCCTGCTCAACACCTACCAATCCCAGCCCCTGGATATGTTGACGCTGTTGGGCTTCGTCATCCTCATCGGCATCGTGGTCAACAACGCCATCCTGCTGGTCCACCAGACCCTGGTGCACATGCGGGAGGAAGGAATGTCTCCCATGGAGTCGATCCTGGAATCCACCGACAACCGCTTGCGGCCGATCTTCATGTCGACGCTGACCAGTGTGTGCGGCATGCTGCCGCTCGTCCTGTTCCCGGGCGCCGGTTCGGAGCTGTACCGGGGGCTGGGATCGGTCGTGGTCGGCGGCCTGGCGCTGTCGGCGGTGCTGACCTTGCTGATTATACCGCCGCTGTTGAGCCTGTTCGCGGGCGTTCTCGAGCGGGGCAAGGCGAAGGCTGCCGCATCGGCTCCACCGGCACCCGCGGAATAAGCCGCGCCATACGCGCGAGGGAAGTTCGCGGAAGCGAGCCGGTTGCGCCCTGGTTGCGCCCTGGTTGCGCCCTGGCCCCTTGGGCGCGATGATGCTCCGTCGTGGGCCATAACCGGCCGTAACCGGATTGAGCGGCGTCATGGGACTGGGAATCGACCTCGGCGGCACCAAGATTGAAGGCGGGGTGCGGGGCGCGGCATGGCCGCGGCCGGCGGAAACCCGCGATGGCTGAGCAGGCGCCCCGCCTGTGCCGCGATTGCGCCGCCCTGTTCGAGCCGGCGGCGGCGGACCGCTGCCCCGAATGCGGCTCGCCCCGGCTGTTCGGCCACCCGGAGGTGGCCGATCTGGCCATCGCGCACATCGACTGCGACGCGTTCTACGCGGCCGTGGAGAAGCGGGACAATCCGGAACTGGCCAACAGGCCGGTGATCGTCGGCGGCGGCCGGCGCGGCGTCGTCTCGGCCTGCTGCTACATCGCCCGCACCCGGGGCGTCCATTCGGCGATGCCCATGTTCAAGGCCCTGAAGGCGTGCCCCGACGCCGTGGTCATCCGTCCCGACATGGAGAAGTACCAGCGCCTCGGCCGGGAAATCCGGGGCATGATGAAGGACACGACGCCGCTGGTGGAGGCGCTTTCCGTGGACGAGGCGTTTCTCGACCTGAGCGGCACCGAGGCCCTGCACCGGGCGGCGTCCGCCCAGACGCTGGTCCGGCTGGTCAAACGGATCGAGGAGGAGGCCGGCGTCACCGCGTCGGTCGGTCTCAGCTACAACAAGTTTCTCGCCAAGACAGCATCCGACCTCGACAAGCCGCGCGGCTTCGCCGCCATCGGCCGCGCCGAGGCGCTAGACTTCCTCGCGCCCCGCCCGGTCTCGTCCATCTGGGGCGTGGGCAAGTCCCTCCGCCGCCGCCTGGAACGGGACGGTCTCAAGACCATCGGCCAGCTCCGGCGGATCGACGAAACGGAGCTGATCGCGCGCTACGGCAAGATCGGGGCGCGTCTGGCCCGGCTGTCCAACGGCCGGGACGCCCGCGCGGTCGATCCCAGCCCGGGCGCCAAGAGCATCTCGGCCGAGACCACCCTCGCCGAGGATACCAGGCGCGCCGACGAGCTGGCCCGCCGCCTGTGGTCCCTGTCGGAGAAGGTCGCCAAACGCCTGAAGCGGCAGGAATTGGCGGCGGCCGGCGTGACCCTGAAGCTCAAGACGTCGTCGTTCCGGGTCGTCACCCGGTCCAGGACGCTCCCCGCCCCGACCCAGCTCGCGGAAACCCTGTATCAGGCGGCGCTGCCGCTGCTCGAGGATCAATGCGACGGGCGCTCCTTCCGGCTGATCGGCGTCGGGACCAGCCGTCTGGCCGACCCGCCGGCCTCGCGCCAGACCGACCTGCTGGACGGCGGCCGGGACGCATCGGCCGCCGAGGTGGAGCGGGCGATGGACGCGGTGCGCGAGAAATTCGGCGATCCCGCCATCCGCAAGGGGCGTTCGCTGCTGGGAGGGGAAAAGCCGGGGCCCGGCGGCCGGACTAGAGCGTATTTGAGATTGATTGAATCATTTTAGGGATTCCCAAGTATGGGCGAACCATGATTCAAGATGGATGCTGGGCAAGGAGGCCAGCATTCATGGCGAGACCTTATTCGATTGATTTGCGAGAGCGTGTTGTTTTGGCGGTTTTGGCGGGGGAGAGTTGCCGCGCTGTAGCGGCTCGGTTTGGGGTTGCGGTTTCGAGCGTGGTTAAGTGGTCGCAGCGCTACCGGCGGACGGGGAGTGTTGCGCCCGGCAAGATGGGCGGTCACCGCCGCCGGGTTCTTGAGCCCCATCGGGAGTTCATTGTCGGCCGGATCGACCAGGAGCCGCATCTGACGCTGCATCGGTTGAGAGACGAGTTGGCCGCTCGGGGTGTCAGGGTATCCCACAGCACGGTATGGCTGTTTCTGCGCCGTGAAGGGCTGCGCTTTAAAAAAAACCCTGTTCGCCGTTGAACGGGCGCGCGCGGACATCGCCCGCCATCGCAGGCGCTGGAAGGCGTGGCAGGCAAAGCTTGATCCCGAACGGCTGGTATTCATTGATGAAACCTGGATCCGGACCAATATGGCCCCGCTGCGCGGCTGGGGGCCGAAAGGGGAGCGGGTCCGCGGCTTTGCCCCCCATGGGCGGTGGCACACCCTGACCTTCATCGGCGCGCTGCGCTGCGACCGGTTCACCGCGCCCTGCGTCTTCGACGGCCCCATCAATGGCGTGTGCTTCCGCGCCTACGTCGAGCAGCTGCTCGTGCCGACCCTGGTGCCCGGCGACATCGTCATCATGGACAATCTCGGCAGCCACAAGTCAAAAGCCGTGCGAAACGCCATCCGTGCCGCCGGAGCCAAGCTGTGGCTCCTGCCCAAATATTCCCCCGACCTCAATCCCATCGAGCAGACCTTTGCCCAAATCAAGCACTGGATGAGAAACGCCCAGAAGCGGGAGATCGACGACTTATGGCGCCATCTCGGGAGCCTCATCGACACCATCGAGCCACAGCAATGCGCCAACTACTTCAAAAACGCAGGATACGCTTCCGTCAAAATATGAAACGCTCTAGTGCGCCACGGCATCACGCGTAAAAGACCGGCCACGCGGCAGAGCAGGAGCGCTCGGATGTGCTGAGTGAACGGCGCGTCTGGCGCGGCAGCCAGCCCGGCCTCGACCCCGACCGGCTAATCTTCATCGACGAGACCTGGGCCAAGACCAACATGGACCGCACCCATGGATGGGCCCCGCGCGGCAAACGCCTGCGCATGGCCGTCCCTCACGGCCACCGGAACACAACCACCTTCGTCGCCGGGCTCACACGGCGCGGCATGATCGCCCCCTTCGTCATCGCCGGCGCGATCGACCGCAACGCCTTCGAAGCCTATGTCAAAACGATCCTCATCCCCGAACTCAGACCCGGCGATATCGTCGTTATGGACAATCTCTCAAGCCACAAGGGACCCAAGGCCCGCAAGATGATCGAGGACGCCGGCGCCCAACTCCTCTTCCTGCCCCCATACAGTCCAGATTTCAATCCCATCGAGCTCGCCTTCGCAAAGCTCAAGGCCAAACTCCGAAAAGCCGCCCAGAGAACCGTCGACGATCTCTGGAACACCATCGGCCAAATCTCCCGGACATTCTCACCAAAAGAATGTGAAAACTACTTCAACGCCGCCGGATACTCCGCAACATGATCGGATCCCGCTCTAGCCAAAAATGAGAACCGGCCAATATCAACGACTTACGAGATTCAACCTTCGAAGTCAGGGAAGCTATCGTCGAGCCGCGCACGGTCGATCTTTTCGCCGGCGTCGGAGCTTGGTTCCTCGAGGAGTTGACCGGCGTGAGGCGCTGAAGCCGCATCCGCATGCCTTCGTCCATATCATCTCAAGTCGCGAGCAAACGGCAAAACCGGCCACTTCGAGAGATTTTATTGGCTTTCCAAACGTCCTGGGTTCCGAGCCGCAGCCACCTTGATCCAAGGCTACTGGCGTACATGCCGCCTTCTGTTATTTGCTCTGCTCTGACGGTCGAAGCGGTGTCGGGGGCGGCTTCCCAGCCTTATCTCTCTTCCAGTGTATAGCCGAGCGCACGATAGCCCGCGCGCCGTTTGGCGGCCATTCGGGCCAGAACCGGAATAGCCGCATCAACATAATCAATGACGAGCACATCTTGCTTGTCGGCATGCGTGCGATGCAGGCGTCCGACATATTGGGCCAGCGTGCCTTTCCATGCGATGGGCATTGTCAGGAACAATGTATCCAGCCGGGCGTCATCGAAGCCTTCTCCGATATATCTTCCAGTGGCAAGGATCAGCCGCTCTTCACTGTCTGCAACATTCAACCCTGCCTGTGCGGCTTTCCGGGCTTTGACCGACAGGCCCCCGCGCAACACGACGACACCTTTTACAAAGCGAGAGAACCGATCAGCTAGAGCATCAACGTGATCCTTGCGCTCGGTCAGGACAAGAGGCGAGCGTCCGTCCTCAAGCACGCGCAAAACATCATCGAAGATCATGTCATTGCGCTCGCGATCCTCCGCAAGAGCAGCGTAAATCCCTGATATGGGCGGACGCTCAAGTGTCGCCAGAGCCTCGGGCAGTCTGAACCGGGTCGACCGTTCGCGAACCCGGTATGCAATCCCAAGCTCGGCGGCCTGCGTCTTGGCATTCACGCGGTGACGCACTGGCCCGCATTGCATGAAGAGGATTGGATGGTGTCCATCCTTACGAGTCACCGTGGCCGATAAACCGGTCACATAGCGCGCCTTTGACCGCCGCGCCACCCGCTCTAAACTGACTGCGGGCAGATGGTGGCATTCATCAATGATCAGGTTGGCATAATTGGCAACGCTGTTATCAACCTCGCCTTTCCGAACCAAGCTCTGTATGAGTGCCACATCGACAATACCCGTGGGTTTTCGCTTGCCGCCCCCGATTACGCCGATCTGTTCCGGGTCGATGGTTAGAAAAACCTTCAAGCACTCAATCCATTGGGAGAGCAATTCCCGGCGATGCACGAGGATAAGCGTATTACGGGCGCGATGCGCCATCAGCGCAACGGCAACAACTGTCTTGCCAAACGCTGTTGTCGCCGCCAGCACGCCGGTTTCATGCGCCGTCAGGGCCTTGAACGCCTGCTGCTGGGCAAGCTGTAACTCGCCGCGAAACCGCACTGTTTCCGGCAAGCTGGCTCCGGTTTCGCGCAAATCTTCTATCCCGGCGCGGATGCCATGATTGGCCAGGAGTGCGACAGCATCGTCGAAACATCCGCGCGGCAAAGCCACATGCCTAGCATGAAGCTCGGCGCAGGAGATGATCCTCGGTTTCCCGAAAGTCGGCAACCGCATCGCCTGAGCGCGATAGAATTCCGGGTTCTGAAACGCCGCTAGGCGAACCAGTTTTGCAATCATGCCAGAGGACAGTTCCGTTCGCTCAATATAGACCTGATCAGCAAAGACCAGCTTGACCTCGGGCGGCATCGGACCGTCCAGATGGCTCGGTTTGCCGGATCGCGACGGCGTCAGTTCCCAAGGCTGATCGGCATGCTCGTCCTCTACAGGCAGACGCACGCTAAAGACCCGACCGGCCCGTTCAGCGGTTTCAACCTGCCGGGTAAGCGTTTCCGGCGACAGTCTTTCCAGGGAAGACAAATAAGCCCACTGATCCTCATGAGCACGCAACGTAGTATCAACGAAAACGCTATTGCCCTTCTGTCGAGCCTCGTGCTGGAGTGGAAGCGCGATCAGGTTCCCGAACCCGCCGAGCGGCCGTGTATCCTGGCTCGGAAACAAGCGATCATAAGAGGCAAATCCGATCTCCGGCCGCCTATCCATCGTTTGCGTTATCAACGCCGATCCGAACTGACGCACCGTCCGTGCGGATACCGGTTCGGTAAAAAATATCCAGACATGGCCGCCTTTGCCGGACCTTGATCGCTCCAGCGCGGCTGGCACCTCATTTGCCCGACAGGTGGCCAGCAATGCAGTGGCATCCTCGGCCCAGCAGTCCTTGTCAAAATCCACCGCTAAAAATCGGACCGTATCATCGCTCAATATCGGATAGACGCCAGCAACGAACTCTCCACGCAGATGCCTTGCAACCATATCTTCACCAAAGGGTATGAACTTCTGGTTCGGGCAGTCACTGCATTTGACCTTTGGCTTCCCGCATAGAGGCCTTACCCATTCGTTCCAGCAGAGTGGCGAATATCCGGCGCGTCCGGTCTTTACGCTCTCCCAGCGTACCGCAAACACATCGTCACGCCCGGTGAACAGATGACGAAATAGGGCCACTTTCTCAGATGCAGGTGACTGGTTCGTAACCAGGGCTGAGCGACCAGGGGTGTCGCGGGCATGGCGCGTAAAATCCCCGCCTCTCCGCTTCATCTCCAATCCGAGTGTCTCCGCTTCTTTCAAAAGCTGTACCCGCTCAGCTTCCAGCGCCTTCAAGCGAGCTCGAATGCGGGCGAGTTCAGCAGAGGTTCGGGTCGGATTCATCAAGCACCTTTCCGCAACGCACATAGGCCAACGGACGCACGCAGCTTCAGTATCTGAAGCAGCGCACTAGACATGTCCTTGACCTGAACCGGATCGACCGTGCCGCCTGGCTCGACACCTCGCGCCGATCCATCATGCAGCCATGACCCGTTGCATCCGCAACGCACTGACATAGCCTACCGCGCTTCTATCCGCTACTGCTGACGGTGACGGTTTCCGGTCGCCGCAGCGCCGACGGGACCGATCAAGTTCCGTTCACGACGATCCGCCGGAGGATATAGTCACCTTCCGTGTTGACCAATTCCACCCCCTCGAAGGGATCACGAAAGCCACTATCCTTGGCGGTGAGTATCTCACGCCCATCGGCGCTGACCGACATTCGACCCACCGCGTCCCGGGTCCATGTCAGGACATGTGGTTTCTTGTCCTCCAATATGATCGCCTCCGAGGAATTCGCGAGATCGGTTACACCCCGCGTGGAATATGACTGCAGGGTAAACGACGGTGTTGCCCCTGACCGGTAAATCAGCCGGTAGCCGGCTTGCCGCATTCTACCCTGATACGTGCTGATGGCCAGCGCGCCTCGCTCGCGGCGCCACGAGGTAAAAACCATCTCAGCCGAGAAAGCATTACCGATCGCCGTGGCAACATGGATCGCCGCCCGCCGGTCCTGATTGGACTTGCCACCTGACCGCGACGCGGTTATCGAAGAGCCCGCTTGGCCATCGCCAAGCGCCTGCCCAAGCAAACCACCCAGAATCTGACCAACAACTTCCTCGTTGGAGAGGTCACCTTTCTCCCGGGTCTCACTGGCCGCGGCTTCCGAGAAACCGCCGCGCAGCCCAAAACCGGGTTCGATTCCGAACTTCCCTTCGGTGACAACCCAGCTTGGGTTAGCCGTAAAATTGCCGTCCGAGAAATCGTCGCTCAGGAACTTCCGGCGCCACGGGTTATCGTACTTGCGGGACAAATTCCGGAGATCGCGGAGAAAAGCCGGGCTCGCGGCCCGCGAGCGTTCGGCCGCGTCGATCAAGACGTTGAGTTCGTCGACAACGCCCTGCATACCGCTCGCCGCCTGTTCGTCGGGATTCTGCCAAGGCTTATATCGCGATTGCGCAAGGACGCCGCCGGACAGCAGGGAGATTGACAGAGCCCAAAGGGCGGCAATCAACAAAATCTTCTTGGCCACCTTGAACGTCCGCATGAAGACCTCCACCGTCAATCACTTTGGTATGGTGATTCAGCGCACTAAACTATATTCGGGCCGCTGCGGTTTCAACTGCTAGAGCATTTTCTGATCACACCCGGTCATAGCCTGCGGCAGTGAAGTAGTTTTGGCACTCGGATTGGGTGACTGTGTCGATGGCGGTTGCGATGGCGTCGTAGAGGTCGTCGACGGTTCTGGCTGCGGTCTTTTTGAGGAGGGCCTTGAGCTTTGCGAAGGCCATCTCGATTGGGTTGAAGTCGGGTGAGTAGGGCGGCAGGAAGCGGAGCTCGGCGCCGGCGTCTTCGATGGCCTTACGCACGCTGGCGGGCTTATGGGCTGGCAGATTGTCCATAATGACGATGTCTCCGGGTTTGAGGGTTGGGACCAGGATTTGCTCGACATAGGCAAGGAAGGCTGCCCCGGTCATCGCCCCATCGATGGTCATGGGGGCGAGGATGCCGTCGAGCGTGAGAGCAGCGACCAAAGTGGTGGTCTTCCAGTGGCCGTGAGGGATGGCGGCTTGGCAGCGCTGCCCGCGCGGCGCGCGGCCATAGCGCCGGGCCATCTTGGTCGATGTGCCGGTCTCGTCGATGAAGACCAGCCGCTCCGGCATCAGGCCGGGCTGCGCCTCGGCCCAGGCCTGCCGGCGCGCCAAGACATCAGGACGTTGCTGCTCGCTGGCGTGCGCGGTTTTTTTTGAAGGTCATGCCGTGGCGGTCGAGCAGCCGCCAGACCGTGCTCGGGGCAACCCGAAGCCCGTGCACCTCCTCCAGACAGGCTGCGATCTCGGCCAGGGTGATGTCCGGTGTCTCCGTGACAAGCGCCAGAACCTCCTCGGCATACGCTTCAAGGCGGTGAGAGCGGCGGTCCCCGCCTTGCGGCCGGGGCCGCACATCACCCCGCTGCCGCCACTGATCAACCCATTTGATCGCCGTCGAGGCCGCAACCCCAAAAACCTTCGCCGCAGACCGACGCGACATCCCGCCGTCCACCGCCGCAACCAACCGATGTCGTAGATCATTCGAAAGTGGTCTCGTCATGCAGGCTGGCCTCCTTCACCAGCCCACATCTTGAATCAGAAATCAGAGACTTTGGGAATCCCTAACGATTCCGTCAGATCAGAAAACTCTCTAATTTCCTTGATTGCTAATTTCCTTGATTGTTCGAGGCCGGGGATCAAGCGCCCCGGTCTGTGGTCGACCTGCGCGAACGCGCCTCTGTCAACGCTTAACCTCCATCCTCGCGGATGACGGCCCATGGCTCGGGGTAATGGCTGATCTTTTTCCTCCTGCCGGACTTTCAGCGGCTGAACTGTCACCAGTTGGCGTGGCGCGCATAATCGACGAATTCCCTATCGGACCTGCAACGCCACGTCCAGCGTGAGCGATGTCATCAGCCCCACCAGCATCTCGCCGACCCTGCGGTCGATGGCGGCACCGGGGATGCTCTGACACCAGCGGCTCGCCGTCTGATGACCTTCATAGCTGCATAGGTAGTAGGGATGCAGACCCCCTTCGCGCCACGCTCGCGGCCTCGTTCCGCTCGCCGTGCCCCGGCTCCGCCGATCGCCGGCGCTCACGCGCCGCGATTAGAGCGTGATCTGATCTGATTGAATCGATTTGGGTTTTCACGGGGGTTCACGGTTCTTGTGATTTGTGCTTCAAGATGTTGGCCGGGTTGAGGAGGCCGGCTGAGATGTCGAAAGCCCTTTCCCTTGATCTTCGCAATCGTGTTCTGTCGTTGGTTTCTGCGGGCCTGAGCCATAGAGCGGCCGGTGCGCGTTTTGGTGTAAGCGCGGCGAGTGTGAGCCGCTGGCGTGGGCTGGCGCGCGAGCAGGGAGACGCCCGCCCGAAGGCGCTTGGCGGGGACCGCCGCTCGGGGCGTATCGAGGCGCAGCGCGATGTGATCCTGGGTCTTCTTGAGGGGAAGCGGGACATGACTATTGAGGAGTTGCGCGCGGCTCTCGGGGAGAGGGGCCACATCTTCAGCTACGGGTCGATACAGCGCTTCCTAGTGCGCCACGGCATCACGCGTAAAAAAAGGGGCTTATAAAGAAAGGTTGACTGTGGGAAGGAATCAGCCATGATTGGCGGATGTTCAAATAATTTGCTGAATCAAGAAGCTCATTTTCTGTCACTGTCTTGGCCGCTTCGCCTGTGTGCATAATGCCATTTCTAATCCGCACATATTCATCTAGCGCACCAATGGCAAGTTTCTGAGTCTCGTTTGTTTGCGTCGATTTGAAATGCGCTCGCAGCACTCTTGATTTTGCTAGTTCCTGCCAAACGTCGCCCGGAACACCAATTTCTTCCAGCAACTCAGCTACTCTCAATGAGGTACAGTTTCCGATAAAAAGTGAAAAGCAACTGATATTCAGTTCGAAATTGCTGTTGCCGGGAGTGCAAGTCCCAAGTTTTCTCGAAATTTCGTCGTAGTTTATTTCTCTCCCAGGGATACCTCGGTTCAGAGTCTGAAGTGCTCGGCCCGAGTTTACGAGGTTTGTTCGGCGAATTTCGTCAGGCAAGTCGTCATAGGTTTCCGCACGTTCCGCAGCTAACGTTGCTGCCTCTTCAGTGCACTTCTTGATATGTGCTTCCAATACTGAGCCAAACTGGACATAGAGGCCTCGATATAGCGTGTCTGGAGAGGTCGTCTTGGCTGAAAAAAAATCGGCCAGTACTTGCTTTGCTTCTGACGAAATGCCCTCCCAGCTAATTACCTCTGAGGCACTGGCGTGCAACCGCTGACGGGTAGTAATCAGTTCAAGGTTAGCGACGATATCGTCGAGAAGCCTCTTTGCCTCGACCGCCGCGTCTGAGAATCCAGACATTGGCTCATTTTTCTAAGGCTGACGAAATCAAGTCGCGAACCCTCCGGATTCTTCGCTTTACCGCATCGGCTGTATTCGGACGACCGATAATCACGGCGTAGAGTTCAACTTCACTCAGTGCGCTATCGAGAGCCTCCTTAATTTTTTTCTTGTTCTCTAGCAGTTCGTCGCGATGATCACGCAAGTTTGCAAATGAAATCATCAGCGCGTCATAGAGCGGTCTAGATAGCAAACGCCGACCAGCATCATTGGCAGGCAAGCGAAACAATTCCTCGCCAAATACTTCCGCCGCTAGGTCGAGAGATTCGTTGAATAGTTCTCGCATTGTGTGGATTTCTGTATCGGGCAAGTGCCTGTTTTCTATCATGCACCTGTCTAACGTTGACCGAACAGACCCCCGAACATTTGAGGGGCTCCTAAAGGCAAAGAACCTAAGTACAATCTCGCAGTCCTTCATGTTGCTGTAGAGTGAATTCTTCCTAAGTTTCTCGCTAGGTTCGCCGTTGGAGCCAATGTGCTCATCATGGGCTGGAATTCCCCAAGCATCGGTAAATTGCCGACCGCTGGCCAACTCAACAATTAGATCGTTAAACGGTCCCGCGTAGAGACAGTTTCTTAGTTCTTGCGCGTTAAGTTTAACTCCCCCTGTGTTAAGCCGATCAAAAACCTGGGGGATTATATATTTAACTTGCCAAAGGGTGTCAAATCGTCTAGTCTCTAATCATCGAATTGGAGAC
Organism: Rhodospirillales bacterium; assembly: GCA_965221855.1. Lineage (GTDB taxonomy): Bacteria > Pseudomonadota > Alphaproteobacteria > Rhodospirillales > UBA2165 > JAJDXO01. The sequence goes on from CBDCSV010000004.1 coordinate 42,324, forward strand.
AGGAAATGGCCCAAAAAGCACCCGGAAAATCCCACCGCGAAGGCATTAGCCTGATCGAACTGGCAGAGATGTTTCCCGACGAAGCGGCGGCCGTCGCATGGTTCGAGGATATACGCTGGCCGGACGGGGAGCGCCATTGCGGCCATTGCGGGAGCGTCCGCGTTTCCGAAATTCCGAACGCCAAGCCCATGCCGTACCGCTGCAAGGATTGCCGGTCGTATTTCTCCGTCCGCACCGGGACCATGATGGAAAGCTCGCGCCTGCCCCTCCGAAAATGGGCCTTCGCCGTTTATCTGTATGTGACCAATCTCAAAGGCGTGTCTTCGATGAAGCTGCACCGGGATCTGAAAGTCACGCAAAAGACGGCTTGGTTCATGCTGCACCGGCTGCGGGACGCATGGGACGAAAGCGGCCTGGGACAATTCGGCGGCCCCGTCGAGGCGGACGAAACCTATATCGGCGGCAAACGTAAGAACATGCCCCGTTCCAAGCGCAAGACGATGGAAGGCCGCGGGGCCGTGGGCAAAGCGGCAATCGTCGGATCAAAAGACCGGGAGACGAACAAGGTTGCCGCCCGTCACGTTCCGAGCAGCGAAGCGAAGCACGTCGCCGGCTTCGTCGCCGAAAAGACTGCGCTGGGTGCGACGGTCTACACTGACGAAGCCAAGGCATATAACGCGCTTAAGCCCGGATACGATCACCACGCCGTCAACCATTCCGTCGGGGAATACGTCCGGGGCCAGGCGCACACCAACGGAATCGAGTCGTTCTGGTCGATGCTGAAACGCGGCTATCAGGGCACCTACCACAAAATGAGCGAAAAGCATCTGCAACGCTATGTCGCCGAATTCGCACAGCGTCACAACATCCGGGAAGCGGGAACGCTGGACCAAATGGGCGACGTCTTCGCCGGGATGATCGGTCAGCGATTGATGTACAAAGACCTGATTTCCGACAACGGAATGGACAGCGGGGCGCGCTCGTAGCTTCTATCTGTGGGGGGTACTAGACTCGCCTCGTCAATATCTAGTAATCTGAACGACGAACCCGGGAGAGCGGGAAACTCCCCCGGGTTCTTAAAACCGCGAATTGCTTAGACGGCGACGCGGAGTAGGCAAAAGCCTAAATCTCCCCTAGCCGTCAGTCAAGTAAATCGCGGTATCGCCGGTGGACCCGGTGGCTCGAAAGGTTAGGCATGCCCCTTGCACGGTGCATCATGCCGGTTCGAATCCGGCCCGGGTCTCCAACGAATCAATTCTTTTTGGGTTGGCCGATTTTCGTTTCCCGATCGGCGGGCGGGCGCTCCAGTTTCTCGTTTGCGTCGGCTTGTGGGTTGGTCTCGCTGAACGCCTGACGCATGGCTTTCGCGAGCAAATCCATATTGTCGTCTGTCTGATTCCGCTGTCCCATCCAGTCACCAATTTAGCCCATTTTGACCCATTGTATCCCACAATCCTTTAAAGGATGTCAAATCAAGCCCACCTTCGCAACCTAGTGGATGGACCGCGAACGATCAACCAATCATCGCCTTTTCGTCAGGGCAATCGCATTTGATTTGGTTCGTGAACGGAATGGCTTCGTAAACGGAATGGAAATGAGTATCGCTGCTGCTGGAGCTTCTTTGACGTTTGATGGAGGTTTCGGTGGAGAGATTTCGGGAGAGTTTTTCGGGTCTTGATGATCCGCGCACGGGCAACGCGTTGCGTCATGATCTTCTTGAGATGCTGTTCATGGCGCTGTGCGCGGCGCTGTGTGGAAGCACGTCGTGCGTTGACATGGCGGACTTCGCCGAGGCCAAGGAAGAGGTGCTGCGCGAGTTCCTGACCCTGCCCGCTGGCCCGCCCAGCCACGACACCTTCTCGCGGCTGTTCCGGTTGTTGGACCCGCGGGCCTTTCATGCCGCCTTCCAGCGCTTCATGTCCGATTTCGCGACCGCCCGGGCGGAGGTTGTTGCGATTGATGGCAAGAGCCTGAGGCGCTCCTTCGATCGGGCCTCCGGAACCTCGCCGCTCCACCTGGTCAGCGCCTGGGCCGCCGATCAGCGGCTGGTTCTAGGCCAGATGAACGTGGGCGCGAGCAACGAGATCACCGCCGTGCCGGCCTTGCTCAAGCTGCTCAGCCTCGAAGGCGCGGTGATGACCATGGACGCCATGCACTGCCAGAGCGGCACGGCCCGCGACATCCACGAGGCCGGCGCCGATTACCTGATGGCGCTGAAGGCCAACCAGCCCGACCTTCTCGCCGACGTCAAACTGCTGCTGGACGATCCCCAGGCGCCCGCCGACGGCGTGGACCAGACGGTGGACGCCGGCCACGGCCGCATCGAAACCCGCCGCGCCGAGGTGCTGCACGATATGGACTGGCTCGCCGAAGCCCACCGGTGGCCGGCCCTGGCCGCTGTCGGCAAGGTCACCTCCAGCCGCGAGACCGACGGCCGGGCCACGACAGCGGTGCGCTACTTCATCGCCTCCTGGCCGCTCACCGCCGACGAACTGAACCGCCTCGTCCGCGGACACTGGGGGATCGAGAACCAACTCCATTGGGTGCTCGATGTGGTCATGGACGAAGATCAGGCCCGAGCCCGCAAGGACAACGCCCCGGAAAACCTCGCTCTCCTCAGACGCCTCGCCCTCAACGTCATCAAACGCAACAAGGACAAGGGATCAAACCGTCTCAAGTTCAATCGCGCCGGGTGGAGCGACAACTTCCTCCGAAAACTCATCGCCGAAATAGGCTAATGCGATTGCCCTGGCCTTTTCGGCTGGGTGTGCTAGTAACATCCGATCGAGGGCCTTGTCGTCGCGAGACCCCGATGGGAGCCTGTTATTGTCCACCGCACTCTATACCCACCCGGTCTGCATCGAGCATCGGCCGGGCCCCGGTCACCCGGAATGCCCTGATCGTCTGCGGGCCATCCTCGATGCCCTCTCCGCCAACGAGTTCGACGGCCTCGACCGGCGGGAGGCGCCCGAGGCGACGGCTGAGATGCTGGAGCGCGCCCATTCGCCCGGCCACGTTTCGGCCATCCTCGACAATGTTCCCGAAACCGGGTTCCGGGCGCTGGATCCCGACACCTGTCTTTCACCGGCCTCCGGCCATGCGGCGCTGCGGGCGGCAGGCGGCGTGTGCGCGGCGGTGGATGCCGTGGCCCGCGGCGAAGTGGCCAACGCCTTTTGCGCCGTCCGTCCTCCCGGCCATCATGCGGAAAGCCGCCGGGCCATGGGATTTTGCCTTTTCAGCAATGTCGCCATCGGCGCGCTGCATGCACGGGCGGTTCACGGCCTCGAACGGATCGCGGTGGTGGATTTCGACGTCCATCACGGCAACGGCACCGAAGCCATCCTGTCCGGGGCCGACGGCATGTTCTTCGCCTCCAGCCACCAGTTTCCCGCCTATCCGGGCACCGGTACGGAGAGCCGGGGCGATACGGTGATCAACGTGCCGCTGCCGCCGGGCGCCGGATCGGCCGAATTCCGGTCGGTTTACGGCGAGACCATCTTTCCGGCGCTGGAGATGTTCGCGCCGGAGATGATATTCGTGTCCGCCGGGTTTGACGCCCATCTCCGGGACCCGTTGTGCCAACTGGAACTGACCACCGACGACTTTGGGTGGGTCAGCCGGGAAATCGCGTCCGTCGCCGCATCGTTCAGCGGGGGGAGGGTCGTCTCCAGCCTCGAAGGCGGATATGACCTTCAGGCGCTTGCCGATTCGGTTGCCGCCCATGTCCGGGTCTTGATTGCGGCGGGCGAAGCGGGATCGTAAACTTCGCCGGTCATTTCAGGGGAGATTCATGGCTGAGAAGAACGAAGATGCCGCCATCGCCAAGCTGAGCTTCGAGGAGGCGTTGGCGGAACTGGAGGAAATCGTCGGCGCGCTCGAGGACGGCGACAGCGATCTGGACAAGGCGATCACCGCCTACGAGCGGGGGACCAAGCTGAAGAAGCATTGCGAAGCCAAGCTCAAGGAAGCCAAGGCCCGCATAGACAAGATCAGCGTCGATCCCGAAGGCAATCCGGCGACGGAACCGGCCGATATCGATCAGTGAGCGCAACCTCCGAATTTGAAACGGCGCTGGCGCGCTCGGCCGAGGCCGTCGAGGACTGTCTCGCCGGCCTGCTGCCCGACGGCGACGGTCACGAGGAGCGGGTCATGGAGGCGATGCGCTACTCGTCCCTCGGCGGCGGCAAGCGCATCCGGCCGTTTCTGGTGATGGCCGGGGCGGACATGTTCAACGTGTCGCGCGAGCGCTCCGAACGGGTCGCCGCGGCCATCGAAATGGTTCATACCTATTCGCTGATCCATGATGATTTGCCGGCCATGGATGATGACGACCTGCGGCGGGGCCAGCCCACGTGCCACGTGAAATTCGACGAAGCGACGGCCATCCTCGCCGGCGACGCGCTCCTGACCCTGGCCTTCGAAGTCGTTACCGACCCGGATACCCATCCCAACTCGGACGTGCGCTGCGACCTGGCGCTTGAAATGGCCAGGGCGGCGGGGGCGCAGGGCATGGTTGGCGGGCAAATGATCGATTTGGTTGCGGAAGATCGCGATTTCAACGTCGCCGAGATCACCCGCCTCCAGAGGATGAAGACCGGCGCGCTGATCAATTTCGCCTGTGCCGCCGGGGGGATTCTCGGCCGCGCGACGGATCATCAAATGCATATGCTGAGCGCCTATGCCCATGATTTGGGTCTCGCCTTCCAGATCGTCGACGATTTGCTCGACGTGGAGGGGGATACGGCGGTGCTGGGCAAAACGGCGGGCAAGGACGAGGCGGCCGGAAAGGCGACGTTCGTCTCCCTTTTGGGGGCCGAGAGGGCCCGCGAACAGGCCCGGATGCTGGCCGATCAGGCCGCCGCACATTTGGGGCCGTTCGACGACAAGGCGGCGAATTTGTGCCAACTCGCGGATTTTGTTGTAAATCGGCGAAACTGAGGTATAGAATCAGAGTATATCAAGCACTTAGGTCGTAGTTTCGACCCTCGGCCAACTGGGGATCAGAACCGAATGAGCGAAACGCCGCTTCTCGATACCGTCAACTATCCCGCCGATTTGCGGGAGTTCGATCCCGACCAGCTCAAGCAGTTGGCGGATGAACTCAGGTCCGAGACCATCGACGTGGTTTCCCATATCGGCGGGCACCTCGGAGCCAGCCTCGGCGTGGTCGAGTTGACCGTCGCGCTTCACCATATCTTCAACACCCCGGACGACCGGTTGATCTGGGACGTCAGCCACCAGGCCTATCCCCACAAAATTCTTACCGGACGGCGGGATCGCATCCTCACCCTGCGGCAGGGCGGGGGATTGTCGGGCTTCACCAAGCGCACCGAGAGCGAGTATGACCCGTTCGGCGCGGCCCACAGCTCGACCTCCATTTCGGCCGGGCTCGGCATGGCCGTGGCGCGGGACCTCGACGGCGGCTCCAGAAACATCGTGTGCGTCATCGGCGATGGCGCCATGAGCGCCGGCATGGCCTATGAGGCGATGAACAATGCCGGTTCGATGGATTCGCGGCTGATCGTGATCCTCAACGACAACGATATGTCCATCGCCCCGGCGGTGGGCGCCATGAGCGCCTATCTGTCCAGGCTGATCTCGTCCAAGCCCTACCGGTCGCTCCGCCACTTCGCCAGGGAGACGGCGAGCAAGTTGCCGCGCCGGCTCGAAGTTACCGCCCTGCGGGCCGAGGAATACGCCCGCGGCATTCTCACCGGCGGCACCCTGTTCGAGGAGTTGGGCTTCTTCTATGTCGGCCCCATCGACGGCCACAACGTGGACCACCTGCTCCCGGTTCTGAAGAACCTTCGGGATTCGGAAGTGGACGGTCCGGTCCTGCTTCATGTCGTCACCGAGAAGGGGCACGGCTACGAGCCCGCCGAGAACGCCGCCGACAGGTTTCACGGCGTTTCCAAGTTCGACGTGGTTACCGGTGAGCAAAACAAGCCGACCCCCAACGCGCCGTCCTATACCGGCGTCTTCGCCGAGTCCCTGATCAAGCAGGCCGAGAAGGACGACAAGATCGTCGCGGTGACGGCGGCGATGCCGTCGGGCACGGGCCTCGACAAGTTCGGCAAGGTTTTCCCGGAACGCACCTTCGATGTCGGCATTGCCGAACAGCACGCGGTAACGTTCGGCGCCGGTCTCGCCACCGAGGGCTACAGGCCGTTCGTCGCCATCTACTCCACCTTCCTGCAGCGCGGCTACGACCAGATCGTCCATGACGTGGCGATCCAGAAGCTGCCAGTGCGCTTCGCCATCGACCGGGCGGGGCTGGTCGGCGCCGACGGCGCCACCCACGCCGGGTCCTACGACATCAACTATCTCGCGTGCCTGCCCGATTTCGTGGTCATGGCGGCCGCCGACGAGGCGGAGCTGGTCCATATGGTGGCGACCGCCGCCGAAATCGACGACCGGCCGTCGTCGTTCCGCTATCCGCGCGGCGAGGGGACCGGGGTGGAGATGCCCGAGATGGGCGTGCCGCTGGACATCGGCAAGGGCCGGATCATCCGGGAAGGAACGGCGGTAGCCATCCTGAGCTTCGGAACCCGGCTGAGCGAGGTGCTGCTGGCGGCGGAGGACCTTGCCGCCCGCGGACTGACGACGACCGTGGCCGATGCGCGGTTCTGCAAGCCCCTGGACGAGGACCTGGTGGTGCGCCTGGCCAAGGAGCACGAGGTGCTGATCACCATCGAGGAAGGCGCCATCGGCGGCTTCGCGGCGCACGTCATGCAATGCCTGGCGGCCAAGGGCATCATGGATGGCGGCCTCAAGATCCGGCCGATGATCCTGCCCGATATGTTCTTCGATCAAGACAAGCCCGAGCTTCAATATCAGCTCGCCGGGCTTCGCACCGCCGATATCGTCGCCACCGCCCTGGGCGCGCTGGGACTGGAAGGGGACGCCGGGGCGGAACAGGACGGCGCCCACCAGCCCGCCCGCGCCTGAGGCGCACCGAAGCCATGGCGAGGCCCGCCGGCGCGGGGCGCAAGAAGACAAGCTCGACTTCCAAACGCAGACTGGACCAGTTGCTGGTCGACCGCGGCCTCGCGGACAGCCGGGCGCGCGCGCAATCGACCGTCATGGCCGGCCTGGTGTATTCCGGCGAGACCCGCCTGGACAAACCGGGGACGCGGATCGCCGAGGATGCGCCCCTCGACGTGCGGGGCCGGGATCATCCCTGGGTGTCGCGAGGCGGCCTGAAACTCGATCATGGGCTGACCGAATTCGGGATCGATCCGTCGGACAAGGTGTGCATCGACGTCGGCGCGTCCACCGGCGGATTTACCGACGTGCTGTTGAGCCGGGGCGCCGCACGGGTTTACGCGGTCGATGTCGGTCACGGCCAGCTCGCCTGGAAGCTCCGCCGGGACGAGCGCGTGGTGGTCCTGGAGCGGACCAACGCTCGCCATCTGTCGCCGGACGACATTCCGGCGCCGGTGGACGTGGTGGTATGCGACGCCAGCTTCATCGGCCTGAAGACGGTATTGCCGGCTGCGCTGGCCCTGGCGGCGCCCGGGGCCCGCCTCGTCGCCCTGATCAAGCCCCAGTTCGAGGTCGGCAAGGAGCAGGTCGGCCGGAAAGGCGTGGTTCGCGACCCGGCGCTCCATCGGGCGGTGTGCGACGACATCCGGGGCTGGCTGGACTCGCTCCCCGGCTGGTCGGTCATCGGACTGAGCGAAAGCCCCGTCAAGGGTCCGGAAGGAAACGCCGAGTTCCTGATCGCCGGGAGGAAGTCCGGTTAGCGGTCCATCCTGTGGTAGTCCGCATTGGGCATCATGTCGAGCCCGTGCGCCATGCGATTGGTGTAGTTGAAGAACGCCGCCGTATCGCAGATGTCGAAGATATCCTGCTCGGTGAAGCCCGCGTCGCGGAGCGACCGGCGGTCGGCCTCGGCGATGTCGTGGGGGGCCTCGGTGAGCTTCCAGGCAAAATCGAGCATCGCCCGCTGGCGGGGCTCGAGCTCCGCGACCCGGTAGTTCATCACCATCATTTCACCGAGTTCGGGATCGCCGGAGAGTTGGCGGACGGCCTGACCGTGGGCGACCAGGCAGTAGTAGCAGCGGTTCACCGACGAGACGACCACCGCGATCATCTCGCGCTCGAGCTTGGAGAGGCCGCAGGCGTCCTCATCCAACATCAGCGTGTTGTAGAACGCGGTGAAGTTGCGGAACTTCTCGATATTTCCGGTGTAGGCGCGGAGCACGTTCGGCACAAGTCCGAGCTTTTCCTCGCAGATGGCGAAGTACTTTTTGGTGTCCTCGTCCAGGGTCTCCGGGTCGGGAAGGGGGACGCGGACGATGTGACCGGGCTGGGGCATGGCGCCGCGCCGGCTAGACCCTGCCGCCGATGGCGCGATGGCGCAGCAGGTGATCCGCCAGCACGCAGGCGACCATGGCCTCGCCCACCGGGACGGCCCGGATGCCGACGCACGGGTCGTGACGGCCCTTGGTCGACACCTTGGCGTTTCTGCCTTTGGTGGTCACCGTATCCCGCGGGGTGAGAATCGAACTGGTCGGCTTGACGGCGAAGCGGGCCACCACGTCCTGGCCGGACGATATCCCGCCGAGGACGCCGCCCGCCTTGTTGGAGAGGAACTGGGGCCTTCCGCCCTTCATCCGCATCTCGTCCGCGTTTTCCTCGCCGCTGAGGCGCGCCGCCTCGAACCCGGCGCCGATCTCGACCCCTTTGACGGCGTTGATGCTCATCAGCGCCTTGGCGATATCGGCGTCCAGCTTGCCGTAAACGGGATCTCCCAGCCCGGCCGGCACGCCCGAGGCGACGATCTCGATCACCGCGCCGGTCGAGGAACCGGTTTTCCGCACGCCGTCCAGGTACGCCGCCCAGTGTTCGGCGGCCTTGGCGTCCGGGCACCAGAAGGGGTTCTCGCCGATCTGGCCCCACCGCCATTTGTTGCGGTCGATGCCGTGCGGGCCCATCTGGACGAGCGCGCCCCGGACCTTGATCCTCGAGCCCAGGATTTTGCGCGCCACGGCGCCCGCCGCCACCCGGCAGGCGGTCTCCCGGGCGCTGGCCCGGCCGCTGCCGCGATAGTCCCGGAAGCCGTACTTCGCATCGTAGGTGAAGTCGGCGTGCCCCGGCCGGTAGAGATTCTTTATGGCGTCATAGTCCTTGGAGCGCGCGTCCGTATTCTCGATCAGCACCGCAATGGGCGCTCCGGTGGTCTTGCCCTCGAAAGTGCCGGACAGAATCCGGGCCTTGTCGGCTTCCTTGCGCTGGGTGGTGAACCTGGATTGGCCGGGCCGGCGCTTGTCCAGCCATACCTGCAGATCGTCTTCGCCGAGCTTCAGGCCGGGCGGCGTGCCGTCGATCACACAGCCGATGGCCGGGCCATGGCTTTCGCCGAAGGTGGTAAATCTGAATAATTCCCCGAAGGAGTTGCCGGCCATGCCTCAGGCTGCTTCCGAACCGTTGGACACCGTCATGTCCGGCGCATCGATCGCCTTCATGCCGACGATGTTGTAGCCGCAATCCACGTGATGGGTTTCGCCGGTGACGCCGGATGACAGGTCGCTGAGCAGGTAGAGCCCGGCGCCGCCGACGTCCTCGCCGGTAACGTTGCGCCTGAGCGGCGAATTGTATTCGTTCCATTTGAGGATATAGCGGAAATCGCCGATGCCCGACGCCGCCAGGGTCTTCATCGGTCCGGCGGAGATGGCGTTGACCCTGATGCCCCGGCCGCCGAGATCTTCGGCGAGATAACGCACGCTGGCCTCGAGGGCCGCCTTGGCGACGCCCATGACGTTGTAGTGGGGCATGACCCGCTCGGATCCGGCATAGGTGAGGGTGACCAGCGAGCCGCCATCGGTCATCAGTTCCTGCGCCCGCCGGCAGAGGGCGGTGAACGAGTAGCACGAGATGAGCATGGTCCGGGAGAAGTTCTCCGGGGTGGTATCCAGATATTTCCCCTTGAGCTCTTCCTTGTCCGAATAGGCGATGGCGTGGACCAGGAAGTCGAGTTTTCCCCATCTGGATTTGAGCTCGGCGAACACCGCATCGACGCCGGCATCGTCGGTGACGTCACAGGGCAGCACCAGGTCCGAACCGATCCCTTCGGCGAGCGGCTTGACCCGCTTCAACAGGGCATCGCCCTGGTAGGTGAACGCCAGTTCCGCCCCTTGCGCGTGCACGGCCCGTGAGATGGCCCAGGCCAGCGATCGGTCGTTCGCCACGCCCATGACCAGGCCCTTTTTTCCGGCCATCAGGCCCGAGCTATCGCTCATTTACGCCTCGTTTTGACGATGTTGTTCCGGGGGACAGCATATGAAAATCGCCTCGTTGCGGCGAGAAAAACCTTATCGCGGGCCGATGTTCAAGCGCGGCGGGCGCTTAGGCGGTTTGTCCCAAGCGTCCGTTCGTCCGCAAACATGGCGCGCCGGCGAATCGCCGGGCAGGAATCTCGTCTAGTTGAGGGTGCGCCAGGTGCCGTCCGCATTGCGGCAGGCGGTGCCGGTGATCACTTCGGTGCGGCCCTTGATGGTCACTTCGTGCTGGTACTCGCGGCAGTCCTCGCCGCGCGCCGTCTGATAGGTCCGGGTCGGCGTGATCCGTCCGCTGTTGCCGCTGTCCGGATTGACCCAGCTCGACGCCTGACCGACCGGATTGCGCTCGAGCGCCGCCTGTTGGGTCTGGCCGGCTTTCATGCGGTCCACTTCGTCCATGGTCTTGCCGATCTCGCTGCCGAGGAACGCGCCGCCAAGCGTGCCGAGCGCCACCGCCACCAACTGGCCTTTCCCTTCGCCGACGTGCGAGCCCAAAACGGCGCCGGCGCCGGCGCCCAGAATGGTTCCGATCGTTTGCTTCGGGTTGTTTTGCGTACCGACGCAGGCGGCCAGAAAGCCCGTGATCAGAATTACGGAGATGAGACGTCGGGAGTTCATTGACTTGGTCCTCTGAGTGGTGTGCCTTGGAAACTGGAATGATATGTGAATTATATGCGTCGACCAGACCGAAATTATCCGTAATTGGACCCACGCGAGCACACAATTGTGGCTTTCTTGTGGCGTCCGTCGACTTGTCCATCAGTATAGTATCAAGTCATGGATGAAAGATTAACGCTAAATCCGGCGAATCCCGTCTCCCTGTTCCGGGAATGGTTCGACGAGGCCAAGGAGGCCGAGCCCTACAACACCGACGCGGCGGCGCTGGCGACGGCGTCCGCCGATGGCGCGCCGACGGTGCGCATGGTCCTGCTGAAGGATATCGACGATGACGGCGGGTTTGTGTTCTACACCAACTCGGAAAGCCGGAAGGGCGTCCAACTGGCCGAAAATCCGCGCGCATCCTTGTGTTTCTACTGGAAGGCCCTGAAGCGGGAGGTGTTGATCGACGGGGTGGTCGAGAAGGTCTCCAGCGAGGTCGCGGACGCCTATTTCGCCACCCGGAGCCGGGCCAGTCAGATCGCGGCGTGGGCGTCCGAGCAATCCCGGCCCATGGAAGGCCGCTTCGATTTGGAAAAGCGATTAGCCGAGTTCACGGCGAAATTCGGCGTCGGCGCCGTGCCGCGGCCGCCCCATTGGGACGGGTACCGGCTGATCGCCGAGCGGATCGAGTTCTGGACGGATAGACGGTTCCGTCTTCATGACCGGACCGCGTATTATCGCGAAGACGGTGGATGGCGCAGCGAGAAGCTGCACCCGTGATCGCCGGGTGACGCAATGCGGGGGGAGAATTGAGCACCGCGTTACCAAGGGAAATATTGGAGAGGGACAAGGCCGGCCGGCTGATGCGGGCGGCGACCTACGCGTCCGTCTCGGTGGCTTCGGTGCTGATCCTCGCCAAGACCGGCGCCTGGCTGTTCACCGAGTCGGTCAGCCTGCTGTCTTCGCTGGTCGATTCCCTGCTCGATGCCGGCGCATCGATCGTCAATCTGCTGGCGGTCCGTCATGCGCTTCAGCCGGCGGACCGGGAGCACCGGTTCGGGCACGGCAAGGCGGAGCCCTTGGCCGGGCTCGCCCAGTCGGCGTTTATCGCCGGTTCCGGTATATTCCTGCTGTTGGAATCGGCTGACCGGCTGATCAATCCCATGCCGGTCGAAAACGGCGCCGTCGGCATCGCGGTGATGGTCCTGGCCATTGTCCTGACCCTCGGGCTGGTGCTGTTCCAGCGCTATGTGGTCAAGAAGACCAATTCGGTCGCGATCGCGGCCGACTCGCTTCACTACCGGGTCGACATCCTGGTCAACGCCGCGGTCATCGTCTCCCTGGTGCTCGCCAGTTATCAGGGCTGGCTGCTGGCCGACCCGCTGTTCGCCATCGCCATTGTCGCCTATATGGCGTGGGGGTCGCTGTCCATCGCCCGGGAATCCATCAACAGTCTGATGGACAGGGAACTGCCCGACGAGGACCGGATCAGGATTCGCGACATCGCCATGGGCCATCCCGAGGTTCTCGACGTGCACGACATGCGCACCCGCACGGCCGGGCCGGATACCTTTATACAGCTCCATCTGGAGCTGCCGGGCCATCTCCTGCTGGAGGAGGCGCACAGGATCTCGGACGAGGTCATGTACCGGGTGGAGGACGCCTTCCCCAATGCCGAGGTTCTCATTCATCAGGACCCGGAGGGCGTCGATGAGCGGCGGGACGAGATCGAGGCGTCCGGGGAGCAGGCCGGTCCGGCTTAAGCCTTTGGAAATTCGTTGAATTTTTTCTCGGCCCCGTCCATGATCAATAGCTGGAATACGTGCCCAACAAGCCCTGGTGAATAGCCTTGGCCCATAAGATCATCCTGGTTCCGCTCGATGGCGGGCCCTCCGGTGAGGCGGTGCTCGCGGTGGCCCATGGAATAGCCGGCCGCAACAACGCGCACCTGGAAATTTTTCATGCTCAGCCCGATTCGAAGGAAGCGGTACCGCTGCTCGGCGAGGGCATGTCCGGCGCCATGATCGAGGAGATGATGGAGCTTGCCGACCGGGACGCCGAAAGCCGGACGCAGATCGCATACCGCCACTATCAGGAATTTCGCGAGGCGCACGGCCTGGCCGAGGCGGCAGACGGGCCGAGCGACGAGATTTCCGTCAACTGGTCGACCGAAACCGGCCGTGAGGACGAACTTGTGGCCCGGCACGGCCGGCTGGCCGACCTGATCGTCATCGGCCGTCCCGACCGGGATGTCGAGCGGCCGTCCTTGATGACATTGCACGCGGCAATCTTCGAGACCGGAAAACCGGTGCTGGTCGTCCCGCCCAATCCCCGGACCACGGCGCCGACCAATGTGGCGATCGCCTGGAACGGCAGCGCGGAGGCTTCCCGGGCCGTCGCCGGCGCAATGCCGGCCCTGCAAAAGGCGGCCAAGGTGACGATCACAACGGTGGAGACCGAAAAATCCGCGGGCCGCATATCAGCCTCCGAACTGGTCCGGTATCTGAGCTGGCACGGCGTTTCCAGCGAACAGCAGACGGTCTCGCCGGCCGGCTATTCGGTGGGCAAGGCGCTGCTGCTGCAGGCCGGCAAGGACGGCGTGGATTTGCTGGTCATGGGCGCCTACACCCATAGCCGGGTGATCCAGATCATCCTCGGCGGCGTGACCCGTCATGTCCTGTCCGAGGCCGAACTGCCGGTTTTGATGTCTCACTGAACCGCGGCGCCGCCGCGCGTCCTGCCGCCAGACCGGGGAGCCCATGGCCGAATTCGAGCACACTGTCATCGTCACCGGCGCGAGCAGGGGAATCGGTCACGCGACGTCGATCCATTTCATGCGGCGGGGTTGGCGGATCATCACCTGCTCCAGGGACGATGTCCCCGCCGAATGCGGCCGTGATCCCCGGTGGACCTGTCACATTCCGACCGATCTCTCGAATCCCGAGAGCGTCCGGCGGATGATCGAACGCGCCAATGAAGAGCTCGGGGACGATGCCCTGCACGCCCTGGTCAACAACGCGGGCATGTCGCCGAAGACGCCCTACAAGGAGCGGCTCGGGGTGCTGAACGGCGACATTGATGCGTGGCGCGAGGTGTTCGATATCAACTTCTTCGCGCCTCTGGAACTGGGGCGCGGCTTTGCTTCGGCCCTCAGAAAGGGCAGGGGGGCGATCGTCAACATCACCTCCATCGCCGGCCACAAGATCCATCCCTTTGCCGGATCCGCCTATTCGTCCTCGAAGGCCGCGCTCTCCGCGCTCACCCGTGAAATGGCCAACGAATTTGCTTCGCTCGGCGTGCGGGTCAACGCCGTTTGCCCGGGTGAGATCGAAACCGACATGATCCAGCCAGAATACGAAATGCTCATCCCCCGAATACCGCTGGAGCGGATGGGCACCACCGAGGACGTGGCCAAGGCGATCTTCTATCTTGCGACCGATGAATCGTCTTACGTCACCGGCACCGAAATCTGGGTCACGGGCGGCCAGCATATGTTCTAGCACCAAAATCGGCGCCGCGATTACCCCCGGGCCTTGAGGGTTACCAGCCAGCGCCTGCGTTTCTCCAGACGTTCCAGGTCGTGGCCCAGCCACTCGGCGAGCAGGCCGCCATCGCCTTCGAGCCCCTCGGCCAGGTCTCCCAGGCGGGCGAGTTCGGTGTCGCAGGCTTCGATCACCGTTTCGATCTGCCGGCCGCGCTCGCCGTCGGGCAGCAGGTGGATGAACCGGAACTTCAACGCCAGGACGAGCTCGTTGAGGCTGGACGCCTCGGCTCGGACGTCGGCGGCGAGCAGGCTCGCCAGCATCTCCCGCCCTTCGCCGGTCATTTGCAGGATCTGGTCCTGTCCCTCCGGAATTTCCCCGTCGGCCGGCTCGACCAGCCCCTCGTAGCGCAGCAGCTCGATGGATTCCCCCATCAGTTCCAGCGACGGGCCGGTCACCCGGCTGACGAAATACCGAATCTCGCTCGCCAGATCGCCATAGGCCTTCGGGCCATCCGAGAGAATGCCGAGAGCGCACAGGCGGACGGCTTCTTTCGGCGTCAGGGTGTTGTCGGCATACACGGCGGCGCGGTGCTTCTACGGGACCCGGATATCCCGAAGATTAGAGCGTTTCATATTTTGACGGAAGCGTATCCTGCGTTTTTGAAGTAGTTGGCGCATTGCTGTGGCTCGATGGTGTCGATGAGGCTCCCGAGATGGCGCCATAAGTCGTCGATCTCCCGCTTCTGGGCGTTTCTCATCCAGTGCTTGATTTGGGCAAAGGTCTGCTCGATGGGATTGAGGTCGGGGGAATATTTGGGCAGGAGCCACAGCTTGGCTCCGGCGGCACGGATGGCGTTTCGCACGGCTTTTGACTTGTGGCTGCCGAGATTGTCCATGATGACGATGTCGCCGGGCACCAGGGTCGGCACGAGCAGCTGCTCGACGTAGGCGCGGAAGCACACGCCATTGATGGGGCCGTCGAAGACGCAGGGCGCGGTGAACCGGTCGCAGCGCAGCGCGCCGATGAAGGTCAGGGTGTGCCACCGCCCATGGGGGGCAAAGCCGCGGACCCGCTCCCCTTTCGGCCCCCAGCCGCGCAGCGGGGCCATATTGGTCCGGATCCAGGTTTCATCAATGAATACCAGCCGTTCGGGATCAAGCTTTGCCTGCCACGCCTTCCAGCGCCTGCGATGGCGGGCGATGTCCGCGCGCGCCCGTTCAACGGCGAACAGGGTTTTTTTTAAAGCGCAGCCCTTCACGGCGCAGAAACAGCCATACCGTGCTGTGGGATACCCTGACACCCCGAGCGGCCAACTCGTCTCTCAACCGATGCAGCGTCAGATGCGGCTCCTGGTCGATCCGGCCGACAATGAACTCCCGATGGGGCTCAAGAACCCGGCGGCGGTGACCGCCCATCTTGCCGGGCGCAACACTCCCCGTCCGCCGGTAGCGCTGCGACCACTTAACCACGCTCGAAACCGCAACCCCAAACCGAGCCGCTACAGCGCGGCAACTCTCCCCCGCCAAAACCGCCAAAACAACACGCTCTCGCAAATCAATCGAATAAGGTCTCGCCATGAATGCTGGCCTCCTTGCCCAGCATCCATCTTGAATCATGGTTCGCCCATACTTGGGAATCCCTAAAATGATTCAATCAATCTCAAATACGCTCTAGCACACGGCGTGCCAGCGATAGAATGAAGGGGCCCGGTCAGGCCGCGGCCTTTATGCCGAGCCGGCTCCAAACGTCCTTCAGCGCCGCGACCAGCGCGTCCATATGAGCATCGGTGTGGAGCGGCGTCGGCGTGAACCGCAGCCGCTCGGTGCCGCGTGGAACCGTCGGATAGTTGATCGGCTGGACGTAGATGCCGTGGCGCTCCATCAGGGCGTCGCCGGCCTGCTTGCACAGCACCGGATCGCCCACCATGACCGGCACGATATGGCTGACCGACGGCATCACCGGGATTCCGGCCGCGGTCAGTTTGGCATTGAGGGTGGCGGCCCGCTCCTGGAGGCGTACCCGGAGATCGTTGTGCGCCCTCACGTGCCGCACGCTGGCGAGCGCGCCGGCGGCGACGCCCGGCGGAATGGCGGTCGAGAAAATGAACCCGTCGCCGTAGGAACGGACGAAATCGCACATGGCGGCGGAACCGGCTATGTAACCGCCGATGACGCCGAAGGCCTTGGCGAGCGTACCCTGGATTATGTCGATCCGGTCCATCAGGCCGTCGCGCTCGGCGACGCCGCCGCCGCTTTCGCCGTACATGCCGACCGCGTGAACCTCGTCGATGAAGGTGAGGGCGTCGTATTTGCCGCAGACGTCGAGAATGTTCCGGATGGGCGCGATATCGCCATCCATGGAATAAACGGACTCGAACGCCACCAGTTTCGGCCGGCCGGGCTCAATGCCCTGCAGCTTGGCCTCCAGGTCGCCGACGTCGTTGTGGGCGAAGATGCGCTTGTCGGCGCGCGAGTGCCTGATGCCGGCGATCATCGAATTGTGGTTGTCCGCGTCCGAGAGGATCACGCAGTCGGGCAGCATGGCGCCGATGGTGCTGAGCGTGGTGAGGTTGGCCACGTAGCCCGAGGTGAAGAGCAGCGCCGCCTCCTTGCCGTGGAGGTCGGCCAGTTCCCGTTCCAGCAGCACATGATAATGGTTGGTGCCCGCGATGTTGCGGGTGCCGCCGGCGCCGGCGCCGCATTTGTCGATGGCGGCGTGCATGGCTTTCAGCACGACCGGGCTCTGACCCATGCCGAGATAGTCGTTGGAGCACCAGACGGTTACGTCCTCGGTGCCGGGCCCAAGGTGACTGACCGCGCCCGGGAAACCGCCCGCCTTGCGTTCCAGGTCGGCGAACACGCGATAGCGGCCCTCGGTGCGAAGGTCGCCTAGCCTTTCCACGAAAAACCGTTCGTAGTCCATGTGTTCGTTGGGTCCCGATCCCCCGGGCTCCGTCTTCGCCGGCCGGGGGCCATCCTCCATGACAGCCGAATTCGGCTATTCATCCCACATTGTACTTCCCGGCTCCACAATTAAAACGCCAATTTTCCCAGCGTTTTTAGGCATCTGGCCCGGTTTGTTGGAATGCGGGCTAATCCCTCAGGCCCTCGCGTTCGACCATCGCCGATGTTTCGTCCAGGGCCTTTTCCACGATGCCGAACAACCGGTCGATATGATCTTCGTCGATCACCAGCGGCGGCGAAAAAGCCAGCGTGTCGCCGATACCGCGGGTGATCACGCCGCCGTCCTCGGCGTGACGGGCCGCGAATGCCGCGACCATGTGCGAGGCATCGAACGGTTCGCCGGTCTCCTTGTTCTTGACGATCTCCAGGCCGCCGACCATGCCCAGTCCCCGGGCTTCGCCGATCAGCGGGTGTTCGCCCGCCCGGCGAAGCGCGGCCTGGAAATGGGGCGCGACACGTTCCACATGACTTGATATCTGGATCTCGTCGTAAATCTTCAAGGTCTCATTGGCGACGGCGCAGGAAACCGGGTGTCCGCCATAGGTGAAGCCGTGGCCGAACACGCCGATCTTCTCGCTCTCCCTGACCATCGCCTGATAAATCGGGTCCGAAATCATCAGCGCCGAGATGGGCAGATAGCCCGACGACAGCGCCTTGGCCATGGTCATCATGTCGGGTCGGAGGTCGAAGGTCTCGGTGCCGAAGCGTTTTCCCGTCCGGAAGAAGCCGCAGATGACCTCATCGACGATGAACAGGATATCGTTGGCCTCGAGGATCGGCTGGATGCGCTCGAAGTACCCCTCGGGCGGCGGGATCACGCCGCCGGCGCCCATCACCGGTTCGGCGATGAAGGCGGCGATGGTGTCCGCGCCTTCGCGTTCGATGAGTTCCTCGAGATCGCGGCCACAGCGGTCCGAGAATTCCACCTCGGTTTCGCCGGGTTCGGCATACCGGTAGTGGTGCGGGCACGAGGTGTGCAGGAAGCGGTCGATGGGCAGATCGAAATCCCGATGGTTGTTGGGCAGGCCGGTCAGACTCGCGGTGGCGATGGTGACCCCGTGATAGGCCTTGGTCCTGGAGATTATCTTTTTCTTCTCGGGCCGGTCATGGGCGTTATTGAAGTACCAGGCGAGCTTGATGGCGGTGTCGTTGGCCTCGGAGCCGGAGTTGGCGAAAAACACCTTGGACATGGGCACCGGAGCGAGTTCTAGGAGTTTCTCGGCCAAATCGATCCCGGGCTCGTGGGATTTGCCGGTGAAGGTGTGATAGAAGGGCAGCTTCGCCATCGCCCCGGCCGCGGCCTCGACCAGGCGCTCCTGCTGGAAACCCAGCGACGCGCACCACAGGCCCGCCAGCGCATCGATGTATTCCTTCCCCTGATCGTCGATCACCCGAACGCCGTCGCCGCGGCTCATGACCACCGGTCCGACGTCCTGATGGGTCCTGAGGTTGGTGTAGGGATGAATCAGGGATGCGACATCCCGGGCGGCGGGTGAGTTGGCGCGTATGGTCATGGAAATGCTCCCTCGGCGGGTGAACGACACTTTGGGCGGGAGCGTAGCGGGCATTGGCGGGCCCGGCAACCGGCGGCGGCGGCCGGGAAAACCCGGGCGCGGCCGTAGCTGTCGTCGAAGCGCTCGATGTCGTCCTCGCCGGGATAGCCGCGGTTGGCGTCGCCCGGCCCGCCGCTCTATGATCCCGCGGGACAATTTGCGGAGGACGACGACGTGGCCCTGAAAGACCTGCTTGTACATGTGGACGGAAGCAATGCCAGCGCGGCTCGGCTGGCCGCGGCGATCCGCCTGGCCGAAACCCATGACGCCCATTTGATCGGCATTTTCGTCAAGGGAGCGGCCAACCTGCCGAGCATCGCCTCGCCCGAGATGACCCAGGAATTCATGAAGATCCAGGAAGCCTACACGGCGGAGACGGCGGCGATGGCCGAGGCGCAGTTCGAGGAATACGCCAAGGCGAGCGGCGCCGCCGCGGAATGGCGGGTGGTGAGCGGCGATCCGGTCGAACAGTTGGCGCTGCACGGCCGGTATGTGGACCTCGTCGTCGCCGGCCAGCAGGATCCGCAGGCGGCCGATTTGCCGGTGCTCCAGGACGTCCCGGACCGGCTGATTCTCTCCGTCGGCCGCCCGGTTCTGGTCGTGCCCCATGCCGGCGAGTATCCGGCCATGGGCGGCAACATCATGGTCGCCTGGGACGCCAGCCGCCTCGCCACCCGCGCGGTCAACGACGCGCTCCCGCTGCTGGAAAAGGCCGGGAAGGTCAATATCCTGGCCGCAAATCCCGCCACCGGCGCAACCGGCCACGGCGACGTCCCGAGCGCCGATATCGCCCTTCATCTCGCGCGCCACGGGGTCAACGCCGAGGCCCACACCATCACCGCGGAGGACATGGACATCGGCAATCTGCTGCTGTCGCGGGCGGCGGATTTCGGCGCCGACATGATCGTCATGGGCGCCTACGGCCACCGGCGGCTTCGCGAACTGGTGCTTGGCGGCGCCACCCGGCACATGCTCAAGCACATGACCGTCCCGGTGTTCATGGCCCATTAGCGGCGCACCGCCCTCGGATCGAGGGCGTCCTGCAAACCGTCGCCGAGAAAATTGAACGCCAGCACGGTGAGCAGAATCAGGAAGCCCGGATAGAACGCCAGCAGCGGGGCCGTCGAGATCAGCGCCTGGGCGTTGGTGAGCAGGTTTCCCCAGCTGGGGATCGGCGGCTGGATGCCGAGACCGAGGAAGCTCAATACGGATTCCAGCAGGATGATGTTGCCTACCGACAGGGTGGTCGCGACGATGATCGGCGAGATCAGGTTGGGTAGGATGTGGACCCGCATGATCCGCCAGCTTCCCGCGCCCTGAACCCTGGCCGCCTGCACGTATTCGCGCTCGCGGATGCTCAGCGCCGCGCCGCGCACCAGACGCGCCACCGTCGTCCAGCCGACCAGCGCGACGATCAGGATGATGCGGTAGAGGCTGATGTTCTCCGAATTGGCGATCGCCGCCGGAACGCCGAGCTTGTCGAGATCGATGGCCGCCAGGACGATAAGCAGCGGCAGCAGGGGGAGCGCGATGATGCCGTCGGTGAAACGCATCAGGAAGGCGTCGAACCGTCCGCCGAAATAACCGGCGACCAATCCGATGAATGTGCCGATCACCGCCGCTGCGATTGCCGCGGTGAGGCCGACGAGCAGGGACACCTGGCCGCCTTCGAGCAGCCGGAGGAAGACGTCCCGGCCGAGCTCGTCGGTGCCGAGAAAGGCCTCGGCCGACGGCGGCGCGTGGCGGGAGAACAGATCGACCCGCTCGGAATCGGTCCCGAGGGCAAGCTCGAACAGGGGGGCGCTGAAGGCCAGCAGGCACAAGAGCACCAGGACGAAGAAGCTCGCCACCGCCAGCCGGTGGCGGGCGAAGCGCCGCCACGCGTGGCGCGCCGATGACGCGGGCGCGGGCGCCGCGGCGGCGGTCATGCACCGTCTCCCGTGTACGAGATTCGCGGGTCCAGCCAGGCATAGGCGAGATCGGCCGCCAGGTTGCAGAACAGGGTCAGCGCGGTGGCGAACAAAAGCGTCACCAGGGCGAGATTGAAGTCGTTGCCCATGATCGCGTCGAAGATCAGCTTGCCCATGCCGGGGTAGGCGAAAATCGTTTCGATGATCAGCGCGCCGGAGAACAGGAATCCGAAATCCAGCGCCAGAATGGTGACCACCGGGATCAGGGCGTTGCGCAGGGCGTGCTTGAAGACCACCCGGCCCTCGCCGGCCCCCTTGGCCCGGGCGGTCCGGATATAGTCCTGCCGCAGGGTTTCGATCATCGAGGCGCGGACGAACCGGGTGTGGGAGCCGAAGCTGACGATGGTCAGGGTAAGGACCGGCAGGACCAGAAACCGCGCCTTGTCGAGGAGGCCGCCGCCGCCCACGGATTCGGTGCCGCTCGCCGGCAGCCAGCCGAGGGTGACCGAGAACAGGGTGATCATCATCAGGGCGAGCCAGAAGGACGGAATGGAGATGGCGGCGAAGGCCAGGAGATTGATCGCGTAGTCCAGTTTCCGGTGCTGGTTCATTGCGGCGGCGATGCCCGACAGAAAGGCGATCGCCACGGCGAGCACGAAGCTGATGCCGAGCAGCAGCACCGTGTTGCCGAGGGCGGGCAGCACGGCCTCCAGGACCGGCATGGCGAACAGCCTGGAGAAACCCAGGTCGCCGGAGAGCGCCGCCGTCAGCCAGTTGAGGTAGCGTTCGGAGATCGGCAGGTGGAGGCCGTGAAGTTCGCGCAGCCGCGCCGCGTCCTCGGGGGTCAGCCGGGGGTCGGCGCTGATCATCAGATCGATCGGGTCGCCCGGCATCAGGCCCATGAGCCAGAAAATGACCACCGACATGATGGCCAGAACGGCCGCCGACTGCACCATCCGGTCCAGGAGATATCTGGTCACGGCGTCAGGCTCCGGCCTGTTCGGGGCCCGCCGCGAAATGGCAGGCGCTGGCGTGACCGGGGCCGCTGTCCGGCTGGATCGCCGGATCGGGTCTCTCCCCGCGGCAGATGTCCTGGACCTTGGGGCACCGGGGGTGGAAGGCGCAGCCGCCGGGCGGATCGATGGCCGAGGGCGGATCGCCCCCCAGGGTCTTCCATTGCAGGCGTTTGCCGGCGCCCGGCCGGGGAACGGCCTCGATAAGGCTTTGGGTGTAGGGATGGCGCGAACCGGAGAATAGCACGTCGGCGGGGCCCGTCTCCACGACCCTGCCCGAATACAGGACGGCGATCCGGTCGGCGATGTGGCGCACGGCGCCGAGGTCGTGGCTGATGAACACGTATGTCAGGCCGCTTTGGCGCCCGAGGTCCATGAACAGGTTGAGGATCTGGCTCTGCACGGAGACGTCGAGGGCGGACAGGGGCTCGTCGGCGATGATCAGGTCGGGTTCGAGGATGGCCGCCCGGGCGATGGCGATGCGCTGGCGCTGGCCGCCGGAAAATTCGTGGGGGTAGCGGCCGAGGTCCCCGGAATGGAGGCCGACCCTGGAGGCGGTCTCGGCGGTCCGCCGGTTCCGCTCGGCGGCATCGCCGATCCGGTGAATGAGCAGCGGCTCGGCGATGATCTCGGCGGCGGTCATGCGCGGGTTCAACGACCCGAACGGGTCCTGGAACACCATCTGGACCCGCCGGCGGATGGCTTTCCGGGCGGATTGGGGCGCGCGGAATATATCCTCCCCCTCGAAGCGGATGGCGCCGGCGGTCGGCGCGTGAAGCTGGGCCAGGCACTTCGCCAGGGTCGACTTTCCGCAGCCGGATTCGCCGACCACGGCCAGGGTTTCGCCCCGCTCGATCCGGAGGTCCACGTCGGTGAGCGCGTGCACCGCGCCCCGCGAGCGGCCGAACAGGCCGGGGTCCCGGAGCTCGAACCGCTTGGTCAGCCCCTCGACCTCGATCAGGGCGGGGCCGCTCATGCCGGGCCCCCATTCTGGCTTCCGTCGGGGCCGGGGCGGATACAGGCCGCGAAGCTCCCCGCGCCGGCTTCCATCAACGGCGGTTCGGCCGAGCGGCAATCGCCGGCGGCCCGGGGGCACCGGGGCGCGAACCGGCACCCGCCCGGCAGCCGGGCGAGATCGGGCGGCGTTCCCGGGATCGTCGGCAGGTCGTGTCCGGGCGGCGTCAGCGACGGCAGGGTTTCCAGCATGCCCTGGCTGTAGGGATGCATGGGCCGGCCGAAGAACGCCGATGCCGGAGCGCGCTCCATGACCCGGCCCGCATAGAGGACGACCACGTCGTCGGCGAGGGCCGACACCACGCCCAGGTCGTGGCTGATGAACAGGACGGCCATGCCGTACTGCCGCTGGAGGTCGGTCATCAATTCGAGGATTTGCGCCTGGACCGTCGCGTCCAGCGCCGTCGTCGCCTCGTCGGCGATCAGGATGTCCGGCCCGCAGGCGAGCGCCATGGCGATGACCGCCCGCTGCCGCATGCCGCCCGACAATTGATGGGGATAGGCGAGCGCCCGGGCCGCGGGGTCGGGGATGCCCACCCGGCGCAGCATGCCGACGGCCCGGTCCCACGCCTCGCCCCTCGGAAGCCGCTGATGGATCTGGAGGACCTCGGCGATCTGGTCGCCGATGCTGAAGACCGGGTTGAGCGCCGTCATGGGCTCCTGGAACACCATGGCGATGCGGCTGCCCCGGAGGGGCCGCAACTCGCCGGCGGGAAGGCTCAGCAGGTCCGTTCCCCGGTACAGGGCCCGGCCCGCCGTGACCCGGCCGTTGGGCGGCAGCAGCCCCAGCAGGGCCAGCGCCGAAACCGACTTGCCGCTGCCGCTTTCCCCGACCATGCCGGTGGTCCTGCCCGCCGCGAGGCCGAAGGACACGCCGTCGACGACGGTCAGCGGTCCGTCGTCGGTTTGGAATTCCACCGTCAATCCCTCGACGGAGAGAATGTCCGGTTGGGCGGTCTCGGCGGCGGCGAGGGCACTCATGGGCGCATCAGGGGAGTTGGAATATATTTCCAACGAAAATTTCGATTCAGGCCCGATCGCGTGGGCCGTAATGGACATTCATGGACATTAATAGACATTTGATGACTTGGTTAAATTCCAATTCGGCCGTTTCCGCTGTAATGGACATTAATAGAAATAGACAAAAATAGGCATTTATTGTCACCCGTTTGGGAGGTACCTCCCAACAAACTCGTACAAACTTGCATAGCGCCCCTCCAAACCAAAACGCCGCCCCGGCGGTGGCGGCAGTGATCTATTCATTTAGCCCGTGCGCGGGCCGGAGCAAGGGGGATTGGTCCACCTATTTCCTCTCTCCTGGAGGGAGAGGGATACGGAGATAAGGTCATTCTCCGCCGGGGGTTGACCGACTTGGCGAGGCGAACGCCGAGCCTACCCGTAGCTGGGTGAGGGGGGGGGGTCCATCAATTCGTCCAGGCAACTCCGCTGGTCACCGCGCCGACTCCCCACCAGACCGAGATCGCTGCAGATACCACGACGAGCAGGAAACACGCCCAATTCGCGACTAATACCGCCGATTTCTGGCGGAGCATCCTTGGGCCTTCTTCCTGGAGTGGCAAGGGTGGATGGCTCATTGCAAGCGGGAAAATCAGAATCACCGCGTCGTCGGCAAGATGGCGCCAGCGCATGACATACCAGTAGGCATGGCACGCAAGGACAATGCCGCAAGCAGTGAGCACGCCTCTCGTTCCGCTTGCCGTTACGCCGAACACCTTCAGATCATCCGGTCCAGCACCGGCCACGCACGCCGCAACGACAATTCCCGCAAGTGCCAGATTGTTCCTGCGCGCGATCCGTGCGCCCTCGCCCTCCTGGATGAGGTCGTTAGGGTGCCCATCGTTATTGCCTGGATCGTAGCTTCGCCACAGGCCCAGGATCAAGAACATCCCCCTGCAGACGGACTGGACTGGGGCGAGGGCTACCGCCCGCTCGGCCGCCAGGCGCTGGCCGGGATCATCGAAGGCCGGATGGCCGAAGCGGTGGACCGCTGGCTCGACGGCCTCGATGGCAGCGCCATACGCGACCGGCGCAACGGCACCTACCGGCGCCGCCTGCTCAGCGAGCTCGGCGACATCGAGCTCAACGTGCCGCGCACCCGGCACTTCTGCCCGACCGAGGTTCTGAAGAGCTACGCAAGGCGCGCTCCAGAGATCGACCGCGCCATCCTGGCCGGCTTCGTGCTGGGGCTCTCGACCCGCAAGGTCGGCGAGGTCCTGCTTGCCCTGCTCGGGCGTCCGGTCTCGGCCGCGACGGTGAGCCGGGTCGCCAAGACCCTCGATCTGTCGGTCGCCGCATTCCACCGCCGGCCGCTGAAGAACGCCTACAAGGCGCTGATGCTCGACGGCGTGGTGCTGGCCTGCAAGACCGGCGCCGGCGCGCTCCGCAGGCCGGTCCTTGTGGCGTTGGGCATACGGCACGACGGCAAGAAGGAGATTATCGACTTTTGTCTCTCAGGCAGCGAGAGCGCCGCGGAGTGGGAGCGCTTCCTCACCGCGTTGCACCGCCGCGGCCTCACCGGCGAGGGCCTTGAGATGATCTGCGTTGATGGCGGCCAAGGCCTGCTCGCCGCCTTGCCGATCGTCTATCACGGCATCCCCGTTCAGAGGTGCTGGGCGCACAAAATCAGGAACATCCTCAACAAGGTCCGCGTAGCCGACCAGCAGGCCGTCAAGGCCGACGTCCACGCCGTCATGAATGCCCCCAACCGCCGCAAGGCCGAGACCGCCGCCCGCCGCTTCGCCGACGCCTGGGAAGATACCTACCCCAAGGCCGTCGCCTGCCTGCGCAACGACCTCGACGACCTGCTCACCTGCTTCCGCTACAAGGACCTCGCCGAGCGAAAGCAGGTCAGGACCACCAATGCCATCGAACGGAGGTTCCGCGAGGTTCGCAGACGAACCCGGCCCATGGGAACCTTCAAGGATAAAACCTCAATGGACCGCATCCTCTACGCGGTCTTCATTCACGAAAACAAGTCTCAGGGAATCAGTACCCCTCTCTCCCTGACACACAACTCTTGACGTTACCCCCCTGCTTGACGTGCATCCGAAAACGTTCACCTCTCATCTCCCTTCCGTCGTTGCTTATCCACTGCGCGAATCTCTTCCGACAGTAGACCGACGAGCCAGTCCGAGCGCAAGAACTCGACCTAGCAGGCGATGACGGACGGCGCGGAAGACATCATGATCGAGACGCTGCGCGGCCAGCCCAGGGCAATCGCATTAGCCTATTTCGGCGATGAGTTTTCGGAGGAAGTTGTCGCTCCACCCGGCGCGATTGAACTTGAGACGGTTTGATCCCTTGTCCTTGTTGCGTTTGATGACGTTGAGGGCGAGGCGTCTGAGGAGAGCGAGGTTTTCCGGGGCGTTGTCCTTGCGGGCTCGGGCCTGATCTTCGTCCATGACCACATCGAGCACCCAATGGAGTTGGTTCTCGATCCCCCAGTGTCCGCGGACGAGGCGGTTCAGTTCGTCGGCGGTGAGCGGCCAGGAGGCGATGAAGTAGCGCACCGCTGTCGTGGCCCGGCCGTCGGTCTCGCGGCTGGAGGTGACCTTGCCGACAGCGGCCAGGGCCGGCCACCGGTGGGCTTCGGCGAGCCAGTCCATATCGTGCAGCACCTCGGCGCGGCGGGTTTCGATGCGGCCGTGGCCGGCGTCCACCGTCTGGTCCACGCCGTCGGCGGGCGCCTGGGGATCGTCCAGCAGCAGTTTGACGTCGGCGAGAAGGTCGGGCTGGTTGGCCTTCAGCGCCATCAGGTAATCGGCGCCGGCCTCGTGGATGTCGCGGGCCGTGCCGCTCTGGCAGTGCATGGCGTCCATGGTCATCACCGCGCCTTCGAGGCTGAGCAGCTTGAGCAAGGCCGGCACGGCGGTGATCTCGTTGCTCGCGCCCACGTTCATCTGGCCTAGAACCAGCCGCTGATCGGCGGCCCAGGCGCTGACCAGGTGGAGCGGCGAGGTTCCGGAGGCCCGATCGAAGGAGCGCCTCAGGCTCTTGCCATCAATCGCAACAACCTCCGCCCGGGCGGTCGCGAAATCGGACATGAAGCGCTGGAAGGCGGCATGAAAGGCCCGCGGGTCCAACAACCGGAACAGCCGCGAGAAGGTGTCGTGGCTGGGCGGGCCAGCGGGCAGGGTCAGGAACTCGCGCAGCACCTCTTCCTTGGCCTCGGCGAAGTCCGCCATGTCAACGCACGACGTGCTTCCACACAGCGCCGCGCACAGCGCCATGAACAGCATCTCAAGAAGATCATGACGCAACGCGTTGCCCGTGCGCGGATCATCAAGACCCGAAAAACTCTCCCGAAATCTCTCCACCGAAACCTCCATCAAACGTCAAAGAAGCTCCAGCAGCAGCGATACTCATTTCCATTCCGTTTACGAAGCCATTCCGTTCACGAACCAAATCAAATGCGATTGCCCTGGCGGCCAGCCGCCCCGTCGTTGACAGGGTTCCACACGGTCGGGTAATCCACCCTCCCCATCGCCAACGAAACAGAGCGCTTCATGCCCGATCTTTACGCCATCAATCTTCATCTGCAGAAACGGCTCGAAAGCGACTGGCGCGACGAAGTCCGCGCCGTGGAGGCCGCGCGGTGGCTCGACAAGGCTCGCCTCCTGCCAGACGACCAGAACCGCCAGGGCCGGCCGCTACGCAGATTGCTGCGCGCCGGACGCATCGCCGGACAGGAGCAGCGCCCCAACAAGAAGAACGGCAGGTGGTTTATCCGCCGCCTCGCCGAATCCCGCGACACGAGCGCAATCTGGCAGGCCCGCGAACGGATGCGCCGCTATCTGCCCATCAAGCGCGGCCATCTGCATCCCGACTGGCCGGTGAGCCAGGGGCCTGCCGTCTTCTGGCAGGAACTCGGAAAGACGGTCGCGGCCTTCGGAGAGTTGGAGCACACACTGGCATTGACCTGCTACACGCTTCTCGCCACGGCCGAAAGGGCGGCCGAAGTGCGCGACGCGAGCGATGAGGCCCTTTCCCAATGGTACGAGCGGATAGTACGGTCTCAGACCGACAGTTTGTACCGCCTCACGCAGGAACTTGAGAATGTTCTGACTGAAGCCGACGTTATTCCCCACACGGTTCGCGAGGATCTGCGCGCACGCCTCGATGAACTCCGGCCCTGGCGCAACGCGCTTTGCCACGGCGCATGGCTCAGCGTCGACAAGGACGGCTCGGCTTCGCTTCACCACATGTACAGGCACAAAGGCGTGCCCGTCCGGTTTCCGCCCGTGGTCACCCTCAAGGACCTCTCCGACATCCGCGCCCGCACGGTCGATGTCACCATACGCATTGCGGAAGCGGCCTCAGTCGCGGGCGCCGGCTACGCCCTCGCGACCGTCATGCCGAGAATGTACGAGCCGCGCAACGTCCCTCCCGAACCGGAGTAGCCAAGTCTCTCAGCCTCCTCGGCGGCCGAATGGCAGCGGCCAGATCGGCTGCTCCTGGCCCAGCCGGATTCCGCCAAACAGGCCGCCGGCGAAATCCCAACCGAGCGCCATATGATCCAAACCGCGATTGGCCTTCCGATTGCGAAAATAAATGGAACTTCGCCTTATATTGCCATAATTGTATGAGGGATTTTCCAACGTGAGGGTATGTGTACCCGTGGTTTTCCCCGGAAATTGCAGGACGACGGTGAACCGGGGCACAAAACCCCGGCGGATGACCGAAACATGCTGAAGCGTCTGATCTGGAATTCGCTGGCCCGCGGCTGGCTAGGGAGGCTGGCCTTTCCGCTCGGCCCGATGCTTCGGCGGCGCGAGTACCTGTTCGGGCTTCGCAATCCCCTCTACATGTCGCACGCGGTGACGGAACAGGCCGGCGGACTGTATCTCTCCGATTTCGAAAGCTACATCATGGGCGACAGCGGACAGCGCAGGATGCTCCGCTTCGATCCCGGGCTGTTCGAACCCGACATCACATATCTGATGCAGCGGCTCATCCGGCCGGACGACGCGGTGATCGATGTCGGAGCCAATATCGGATTTCACACGGTCACCATGGCCAGGGCGGCCGCGGAGGGCCGGGTCTACGCCTTCGAGCCGGTGCCGGAAATGCTGGAGCAGAATGCCCTGAACTGTACGCTGAATGGCCTGGACAACGTCACGTTCTTCGATTGCGCCCTCGGCGCCACATCGGAGCGGAGAAACATGCATGTCAGCGTGGGAAATGCCGACCTTCAGGGCACCAACACGCTGATCGACGAAAGCCATCATCTCGCCGCCCGCAACGCGCGATACGAAACCCGCGGCGTCAGCGTAAGGCGCCTCGACGATCTCGCGGCGCAACTGGACCTGAAACCGCGTCTCGGATTCATGAAAATCGACACCGAGGGCTTCGATACCCATGTCCTCGAAGGGGCCCTCGAACTTATTCGAACCCACCGTCCCGCAATACTCGTCGAGGCCCATTCGCGGCGTCTGGACGCCGTCGGAAAATCCTGGCGGTGGTACCTGGACACCTTCCCCGACTATCGAATCCTCGTCGTCCACTCGATTACCCGGGCCCGGCCATATCTCTACATGACGCCGCTGCGCGAAGAAGAGCCCGAAATTGCGGTCAATCTTCTGATGCTGCCCCGCCGGCCGATCACGACATCAGAGACGCCGGCGGCCGGCGACGCCGGGGCATAAGACCCGACCCTCGGTCACGGCCGGCAGGACCTGGGAAAAGATGATGGCTCAATTCGAAGACATCGCACGTTTGAATGCTTTCCGCCGCCCGGACCGGCTGCCGCGGGTTCCCGTCGCGGGCGCCGGCGGCGGTCTCGAAAATGGTATCGGCGGCCAGGCCCGCGGATCCGATCACCGCGTCCGTGTGCCGAAGCGTTTCCCGAGGATGTGATCGACGGAAATCAGCCCGGGGCCTTTCAGGATCAGGTACAGAAACATCAGGACCCACAACGTCCTTTGATCCACGATCGCCGCGCCGGAGATATTGTCGAACCAGGCGCCGACGGTTTCCGCGCCGACCTTGTGGAAGGCGATGTCGACATAGGTCTGCACCGCCACGAAGACGATCATTCCGGCCGCCGCGATCCGCGTGAACAGGCCGATCACGATCAGCAGCGGCAGGATGACCTCGCCGTAGCTGCCGGCGAGGACGATAAGGTCCCATGGGAAGAACGCAACCTTGGAGGCGTCGTAGCCCGCCGCCTCGATGACCGGCGGGATAATCTGGAAATACGCCGCATCGGCGATGGAGAACGGGCCGCCTTCGAACTTCGTCAATGCGGAATTGAGGAAGTAGACCAGCAGCACGGCCGCGAAGGCGAGGCGCGCGAGGAGCCCCATCAGCCAGCGGTCGGCCGCCAGCGACAAGGTCTCCGCAACGCGGCTGTGAAGGGCAATCAGGGACTGGATCATGGATGCTCCTCTGGGGCGAACCCCAATCAAATGGCCGAATGGGACCGGGACGGCGTCCGGCCGCTTTCCGCGGCGCCCGGCTTCAGGATTTCGATGAAGGCGCCCGCCTCGAACAGTCCGGCCAGGTGGGCGGAAAGGTCGAAGACGTCGTCCGCCCGCTCCCCGGCCTCGGCGGCCTCTCCCAGGGTCCGGCCGGCCAGCAGCGCGCCCAGGAAGGGGCCGCCGCCGGGAGGCAGGATGAAGGTTTCGACCTCGAGGCCCGGCCGGACGATCAGGGCGTCCTCGGAGCGGCTCATATGGACATGGTCCGGAGAAATCTGTCCCGTACTGGCGCCCCAAAGGGAGACCAGCGGAAACCTCGAGCGGACAAGGGCTACCGACGGGTGCGGCCTTATTCGGACCGACGATACCTCTTCCGCGGGGATTTCGCCCAGACGGCCGATCCCGATCGGCGTCGCGTCGGCGGCGTGATGGGACCGGAGGCGCTCGAATTCCAGCCGCGCCACGTCGCCGAGATAAGGCGTCGAGGCCGCCGGGGGAAACCCATCGAGGAAGTCTCCGAAGCCGGCGCCATAGCGAAACAGCAGCGGCGAGGCCGGCGGCGACCGGCCGGCGAAGACCCTCGCCGCGGCCCGAAAGAATTCCTCGCCCGCCAGCTTCAGGACGGCCGGAAAAATGTCGGCCAGCGCGTCGATGGCCGCGACGGCGACATTGTTGCGGTAGACGTCGAAACGCTTCATTCGCCCTTTGACGCCGGGGGCGCCGCCGGGACGCCGGATTTCGGCCGGCGGCGCCCGCTCCGGGTCCGCCAGCGCGGAAGCGAAAGCGCGCTGGGTTTCAGCCAGCGACGGCACGGCGTGGCTCCTTCCGGCGGGACATCACGCGCTCCGCGGCAAGCGCTTCGTTGAAAAGAGTCTTCCAATCCGGCACGTCGGAATCCCATTCGATCAGCGTCGGGATCGGTCCATGGCTTTCCATGACGCGGCCGTAAAGGGCCCAAACGGGATCCGCGACAGGCCCGTCATGGGAATCGATCAGGATTTTCGCCCCGGTCTCGTCGCTGTCTTCCGAATGCCCCGCCAGATGAATTTCGCCGACCGCATGCATGGGAAAATCATCGAGATAGGATTCCGGGCTGTAACCGTGGTTGGTCGCGGAGACGTAGACGTTGTTCACGTCGAGCAGCAGTCCGCAGCCCGTACGCCGGACGATCCGCGACAGGAACTCGGTCTCCGGCATGGCGCTTGTTTCGAACGCAAGATAGGTCGATGGATTTTCCAGCAGCATCCGGCGGCCCAGCGTCTCCTGAACCTCGTCGATGTGGCCGGAAACCACCCGCAGCGCCTCTTCGGTGTAGGGCACGGGCAGGAGATCGGGGAAATACGCGCCGCCATGGCTGGACCATGCGAGATGTTCCGAAAACAAGTCCGGCCGGTAGCGGTCATGCAGCGCCTTCAGACGTGCAAGATGGTCCCGGTCCAGCGGATGCGCCGCGCCAATGGAGAGCCCGACGCCATGAATCGAAAGGCCGTAGCTTTCGCGAATTCTCGTCAGGTAATGGTGCGGCGGGCCGCCGTCGCCCATGTAGTTTTCGGCATGAACCTCGAACCAGCCGATATCCGGAAGGCCCGACAGGATGTCGTCATAATGCTGCGGTTTCAGGCTGACGCCCGGCCTCGCCGGCAAATCCCGCAACGGCCTGTCGCTATCGGTGCCAAAAGTCATCGCCCATATCCCGCTCGGCGGGTCGGATACCTGGAACCCTGGGAATATTCCCCGTGCGCCGGCCGATGCCGGCACACGGGAATATGAAGGCTGCCCTACGCTCCCGGAATGTCGCGATCGAGCGGCTTGAGCGAGCCGGTGCGGTTGCCGGGAAGCTTGAATTTGGCGTCGGCCTTTTCGACCCCGTACTTCATGCAGTCGCCGGCCGGAACCAGGGTCCAGGCGTTGCCCTGGTAGTCGACCTTGGACGTACCGGCGCAGGTCGTGCCCGGACCGGCCTCGCAGCCGTTCTTGCCCGCAAGGGAAATGCCGTAGCACTTCTCTTTTGCCTGGGCGTATGCCGGTGTGGAAACGGTACCGACGGAGGCCACCGCGAAGGCGACGGCACTGGCGATGGAAGCCGTTTTGATAATGTTGGAACGCTTGGTCATGGGTCACACTCCTGGTTCGTCGTCGGACAATTTGGAAATTTGAGCGTTTTTCCGAGCGGAGGCCCGAGCTCACCAATGGTTGATACTATACATTGTCTTTTTCGCGGTGCAAGCGCCGCACGGTCACGATTTTGTGTTTGATCTCCGCTCGCTTTTCCGGGTTCTGCCCGGCGCGCCCGAAGCAGAGATCGGCGCCCGACAACGGCGGCTAGATCGGCTTCTCCAGGCCCAGCCGGATTCGGCCGAACAGGCTGCCGGCGAAATCCCAGCCGAGGGCGATATGATTCGACGCGGCATGCACGTCCCTGAGGGTGCGCTGAAGATGGTTGCCGGTGCGGGCGCCGCCGCCGCCGGCGGCCTCGAAAACAGTATCGACGGCCCGGCGCGCCAGGTTGCAGGCATACGCGCCGTCGCGCATGGCGCAGGCGATATCGTCATTGTCCGCGGCTTCGCCGTCCCGGAGCTTGTCCATGATCCGGCCCGCCGTTCCCAGCACCATCCGCCGGGCGGCCTCGGCGCCGGCCGATGCGTCCGCGAGGCGCAGCTGCGGCGCCTGCAACTCCTTGAGCGGGCGGCCCATGGCTTCTCCCGACGCGAGCCGCTCCTCGAAATCCCGGACCGCTCCCGCCGCCGCGCCCACGGGAACCGAGGCCAACGCCAGCTGCGCCACGCCCCGCTGCGGCATGCGGTAGACATGCCCGGCGTGGAGCCGGCTGCCCGGCGTCTCGCCGCGCCACACCAGGCGCTCGTCCAGGGCGCGGTGGCCGGGGACGAAGACGTCCTCCAGCCGGATGCTGCACGACCCGGTGGCCGCCATCCCCATGGCCTCCCAGTCGTCGATGATTTTCCGTTCCCCGGCGGGAACCAGGAACAGGGACAGATGGCCGTCGCGGCCGCCAACCCGCTCGGCCATGGCGCCCAGCAGCGCCCATTCGGCGTAGTGCACGCCGCTGGAAAACCCCCACGTACCGGAGAGCCGGTAGCCGCCCTCGGCCTCGACCGCGGAGCCGGTGGGGGCATAGGAAGAGGAGACCAGCGCGTCCGGCGTCTCGCCCCAGACCTCCGCCTGCGCCTGTTCCGGAAACAGGGAGACATAACAATTGTGCTCGCCGTAGACGTTGGCCACCCAGGCCTGGGAGGCGTCCCCTTCGGCGAGCGTCATGACCGTTTCGCACAACGCGGTCCAGTCGAGTTCATAGCCGCCGAACCGCCGGGGCTGGCAGATCCTATGGACCCCGGCCTCGATGATGTCGGACACGGTTTCCGGCGGGACTCGGTGGGCCGCTTCGGCCGCCCGGGCGCGCTCGCGGAACTTCGGCGCGAGACGCCGGGCGCGCTCGACGAGAATTTCGCGGGTTACGCCGCCGCCGGACGGAGGAGCATCATCCATCCCGCGAGCGTAGAGCGTGACGGTTCCATTGGGAAGCGCATCCGGCGTTTTGGAAGCCGTTCGCGCAGGCCCTCACTCTCATTTCTTTGAGCCCCTCACCCTGACCCTCTCCCCCTGGAGAAGGGGGAGAGGGGACTACTCTCTAACCCTCGCCCCCCGAAGGGGGGAGAGGGATGCGGAGGCTTGGCGAGCCTGCGAGCCTTAGCCGTAGCTGGGTGAGGGGGAAATTCCTGAATGCCCCGAACAAAGCCGCTCCGGCCATTTGCCCCGGCTTCTCAATCTTCGGGGGGCGGCGGATAGATCATTTCGTGGGCGAGGTCGGGCTCGCCCACATGGCGCAGCATCTCGGCGCGGACCCGGTCGCGCAGTTCGACCGCCGCGTCCCAATCGGATAAGGCTTCGCCGCCCCCCGCCGGGCGCGGCGCCTGGGCCGGCAGAACCTCGACCCGGATGGGATAGGGCCTGAGCAGGACGGCGCCGTCCCGGAGCGCCGACCGGCTGCCGCGAATGACCACCGGCACGACCGGCGCGCCGGCGGCGACGGCGGCGGCGAAGGCGCCCATGCGGAAGGGCAGCAGTCCGGGCATCCGGCTCAAGGTGCCTTCCGGGAAATAGACCAGGGGCCGGCCCCGGCGGATGGCGGCGGCGAGCCGGTCCGCGTCGGCCGCCCCTTGGGCCCGGTCGAAGCGCTCCACGAAAGCCGTCCCCAACCGTTTGAGGAACGTGCCGGCGACGAGCTGGGAGGCGAGTTCGCCCTTGGCGACGAAGCACAGGCGTCCCGGCAGGGACGAGAGCAGGACCGGGCCGTCCAGATAGCTCGAATGGTTGGCCGCGATGACGAAGGCGCCTTCAGGGGGAAGGTTCTCCATCCCGCCGGCGGTGATCCGCATGGCGGTGAGGGCGCGGATCAGCCGCAGCCCGATCCGGGCGATGGCCAGGCCCCATCCGGCGGACGGCGCCATTGCGACCAGCAGCCACGCCGGGACGGCGACGGCGAGGAGAACGAGCCCGGCCCAGGCGCCGTAGAGCATGGATCCGGTCCGCGCGCCCCAGCGCCGGGCCAGTCCGGGGAGGGCGGCCAGCGCAAGCCGGACAAGCTGCATCCGGACGCTGCCCGGCGCCGATCCCGCCTCGCCCTTGAGGTAGAGCGTCCGCGCCGCCTGCCGCCGGATTTTGCCGCTGGACGTCTTGGGGACCGAGCGCGGCGGAACCAGGACGATGTCGTCCGGCGGCGTGCCCACGAGATCGGCCGACAATCCGGTGATCTCGCTCTTGATCGCCTGCCGGCGGGCCTCGTCCCGGTGCCGGGATTCCGCCAGGACGACCAGACGCTCGGTTTCGGTGTCCGGATCCGGCGCGCCGAACACCGCCACGTTGCCCCGCTGAACGCCTTCGAGTTCGCCGATGGCGTTTTCCAGTTCGGCCGGAAAGATGTTGCGCCCGGCCCGGACGATCATGTCCTTGGCCCGGCCGGTGATGAACAGCTCGCCGCCGGCCATGAAACCGAGATCGCCGCTGTCGAGCCAGTCGCCCCTGTCGCCCCCGTCCCCCTTGAACATTTCGGCGTTCCTGTCGGGCCGGCGGAGATACCCGGATGTGGCGCTCGGCCCCTGGAACTGGACATGGCCCTCGTGCCGGTCCGGCAGCTCCCGGCCGTCCGCGCCGGCGATGCGGATCTGATGGCCCGGCAGCGGGACGCCGCAGCTCGGCAGGCGGACGGCCCCGGCCGCGTCCTCGCCGACAGATGAGGCGACCCCGCCGCTCATCAGCCGGTCCCGGTCGACGGCCTCGATCCGGGGACCCCGTCCAAGGGGCGGGAAGGCGAGGCCGACGGAATTTTCCGCGAGGCCATAGACCGGCATCATCGCCTCGCGCCGGAAACCGCACGGGGCGAACCGCTCGCAGAAGGCGTCCATGGTCGCCGGACTGACCGTCTCGGCGCCGTTGAACGCCACCCGCCAGCTCGACAGGTCCAGATCGTCCAGAACGTCGTCGGGAATTCGCCTGATGCAGGCTTCGTAGGCGAAGTTGGGCGCGCCGGAAATCGTGCCGCCGTATTCGCTGACGGCGCTCAGCCAGCGCTGCGGGCGGGCGAGGAACGTCAGCGGCGACATCAGCACCAACGGGATGCCGTGCACCAGACTGCCGAGCCAGGCGCCGATCAGCCCCATATCGTGATAGAGCGGCAGCCAGCTCACGAACACGTCGTCCGGCCCGGCCTCCAGGACCCGGCCCATGGCGCGGATGTTGGCCAGCAGGTTGGCGTGGGTGAGGACGACGCCCTTGGGATCGCCGGTGCTGCCCGACGTGTACTGGATGAACGCCGTATCGCCGGCCCCGGCCCGGTAGCGGAGGGGCGTCCGGGCGGCCCCGGCGGCCGGCTCGCCGATCAGTTCATCGGCGGTCGTCACATGGCTCAGGGTGGGAATCAGCGAGGCGAGCAGGGGCGCGAACCGCTCCGCCCCGGGGTCGGTGATCACCACCCTGGCGCGGCAGTTGCCGCCGATCTTCGCTTGGCGGCGGAGATGCTCCTCGATCTGCGCCGCCCGCGCCGGCGGATAGACCGGCACCGGGACGCCGCCCGCCAGCAGAACGCCCATGAAGCTCGCGAAGTAGTCCTCGCCGGTGGGCAGCATCAGCATGACCGTTTCGGCGGGCGCCAGCCCGAGACCGGCGAGCCCGGCCGCCAGCCGCGCCGCACGGTCGAGCAGCCCGCCGTATTCGATTTCCACGGCCTGGCCCTGATCGTCGAGAAGGCGGATGTGGGTGCTGCCGCCGTGATTGTCCGCCTGCCACCGAAGGGCGTCGATCAGGGTTTCCACATGGCCCGGCACAAGGCGGCCCGCGCCGGGGGAAAGGCCGGTTTGCGGTGCGGGAACGGCCCCGGGCGGCGGCGGCGCGGTTCCGAGGCCCCGGACGAGATCGCGCGGGGTCTCCGCCTCGGCCAGCAGCGCCTCCGGGAACGAACAATCGAACCGGGCTTCGATCCGGCTCAGCAGCTCCATCCGCGCCAGGCTGTCGAACCCGAGGTCCCGCTCCAGCGACGAATCCAGGCGCACCTCGGGGGACCGGGCGCCCGCGCCGAGCTCCCTGCTCATCGCCGCGATCAATTCGAGGAGGGCTTCGTCGCGCCCGGGCGGTTGTTCGGCGGTGGACATCTCAGGCCCATTATGACGCCTCGCGCGGCGCCTGTCCGTTCCTCCGAGTCGAACGAGGGTCCGGACCCGATTAGGGGAGTCCCGCTTTCACGCCGCCTGACCCTAACGGGGGCGAGGGAGTTTCGGTGGTGTCCCCTCTCCCCCTTCTTCAGGGGGAGAGGGTCAGGGTGAGGGGGTAGCGGATGAAATGGAAATTCCCCCTCACCCAGCTACGGCTAGGCTCGCTGTTCGCTCGCCAACTCGGTCAATCCCCGGAGGGGAATGACCTTATCTCCGCATCCCTCTCCCCCTGAAAGGGGGCGAGGGAATTCGATATGGCGACGGCGGCTCAATCGAGGCCGGAGCCTAGTTGGATACGGCCCGCCAGTTTTCGATCCACAGGGTGGTCGCCGCCTGGTGGCCGGTGGGCGTCACGCCGGTGAGCCACTTGGGCATGATGAAGGTGTTGGCGCGGAAATACAGCGGGATCACCGGCAGTTCCGTCGCGTAGAGCTTCTGGAATCGGTGCCATAGTTTCTCCCGTTTGGCCCGGTCGAGCTCCACCTCGATCTCCTCGATCAGCCGGTCCGCGTCGGCATTCCTGAAGCCGGTGTAATTCTGGCCGCCCCAGTTGTTTTCGGCCGTCGGGATGTGGTCCGAATGGAGCGTCGTCCTGGGCACGCTCTCCGGCGCCGAGATCCAGGCGAACATGGCCATGGCGGTGAACCGCCGCTGGCTCACGGTCTGGCCGAAAAACACCCGCGGCGGCTGATTGCGGATCTTGACCTCGATGCCCGCCTGCCGCCATTGGCTCTGGAGCACCTGCTGGACCAGTTCGCGGGTGCGGTTTCCGACGGTGGTCATGATTTCGAAGGTGAGGCGCTCGCCCTTGGCGTTGTGACGGATGCCCCGGCGCTTGACCGGCCAGCCCGCCTCGTCGAGCAGCCGCCCGGCGCGGGCCGGGTCGAACGGCCATTTGGGCACCTTCGGGTCCGCCACCCAATCCAGGGGATTGACGTTGCTGTCGGCCACCGGCTGCTGGCCTTCGAACAGCTGTTCGGAGAGCGCGCCGCGGTCGATGGACAGGATCAGCGCCTCGCGGACCCGCCTGTCCCGGAGGATCGGATTGTCGAGATTGAGGTCGATGTGCTCATAGATCAGGCCGGGCTTGAACACCACCCGGTAGCGGTCTCCGTGGCGCTTCTTGAATGCCAGGCCCTGGTCGATGCTCAGGCCGATCTGCCCGGCGATCATGTCGATGTCGCCGGACAGCAGGTTGGCCTCGATGGCCGCGGTGTTCTGGATCGAGCGCACCACCACCCGCCGGAAATGGGGCTTGGCCCCCGCCCAGTGGGGGTTGGGCGTCAGGATCACCCGTTCGCCGGCCTTGACCTCCGAGATGACGTAGGGGCCGAAATACAGTCCGGGATTGGCCGGGTCCCGGTCGAACAGGGTCCGGTTGCGGTACTCGGCCGGGTTCTCCCGGAACACCTCGCGGTCGAGGTGCGCCGGCAGGATGTTCAACAGCAGGGAATTGTACTCGAACGTCACCTTGTCGTAGTGGAAGGTGACGGTGTGATCGTCCGGGGCGGCGACCTTGTAGGCGCGCCGGTAGAATTCGAGGCCGGCCACGCCGGCTTTGGGATGGCGGCCCACCTCCCAGGTAAAGATCACGTCCCTAGCGGTGAGGGGCGTCCCGTCGCCCCATTTGAGGTTCGGGTCGAGCTTGTACGTCACCGCGATGCCGTCCTTGCCGTCCGGCGTCTTCTCGCGCACCGCGCCGCCGTTCTCCAATGTCGGCATTTCGGTGCACATGAGGCAAATCTTGTTCCAATCGGGTCCGTAGGAGGTGATCGGCCGCCGGGTCGCGCCCATGATGTAGGACTTGGCCATCATGGAATCGATGTTCGGGTGGAAGGTGGACGGGAACTGGGTCATCCCGATCACCAATTCGTCCCTGGTCTCGTCCTTGGCCTCGGCGTTCACCGGCAGGATCGAGCCCGCGGCGAGGGCCACAGCGGCGGCGGCAATAATCGTCTTTCGCATGGGCCGAGATTAGCCGCGTGAATTCCGGAGGTCCATCATGCGGTGAGATGATGTCGTCCTATCTGGCCCTTCGATCAAGCATGCGTGATCGGCGACTGCGGCGAACGCCGGATCGCGTTATAATCTGCGGGTCCACATGCGGTCCAAAGGGAGATCAAAGGCATGCGACGCATAACCGTTCTTCTGACAATCGTCTTCGCGGCCGTTTTCGGCGCGGCGGCCATGGTGTCCGATGCGTCGGCGATCGGCAGTTCCGATCCGCCGCCGCGTTCGGTCAAGAAGGATTTCGAGAACGGCAAGCGGGCGATCTACGAGGCCCGCTACGACGCCGGGATCAGGCTGATGGCCGAGGTGCTCAAGGCGCAGCCCGACAATGCGGACGCCCACAATTACATGGGCTTCGCGCACCGCAAGAAGGGCGACCTCAAGCGCGCCGCCCGGTCCTACAGAATCGCGCTTCGCATCAAGCCCAACCACAAGGGCGCCCTCGAATACCAGGGCGAGATGTTTCTCAAGATGAACGACCTCGAATCGGCCCGGGCGAATCTCGCCAAGCTGGTCCGGCTCTGCCCGTCGGGCTGCAAGGAGCGCGCCGAACTGGAGCGGGCGATCAACGACTTCCTCGCCACCCGGGGATCGGACAAGTCCGGCTAGGGTCGGTACTCGATTTGGCGATTCCCGTTTTTGCGGATTTGCGGTTCAAGCCTACCCCCTCACCCTGACCCTCTCCCCCTGAAGAAGGGGGAGAGGGAACGCACGGCAAGCACCCTCTCCCTCTAGGAGAGGGTTGGGGTGAGGGTGATATGGAAATTCCCCCTCATCTTGGGCGGTCGCTGGACACGGGGCACGGCTTCGGGCTATTAAGGCCCCGGTCGGGTTAGGCCGGAATAGGGGAACATTAAGGGGGCCTTCATGGGGATCGTGACAGACGTGGTGCTGCCGCTGGCGCTCGCTTTCATCATGTT
The DNA here is from genome assembly GCA_965221855.1 of Rhodospirillales bacterium. GTDB lineage: Bacteria > Pseudomonadota > Alphaproteobacteria > Rhodospirillales > UBA2165 > JAJDXO01. The sequence continues at coordinate 82,236 of CBDCSV010000004.1, forward strand.
CGCGCTGGGCCTGGGCCTGACATTCGGGGATTTCGCCCGGGTCGCCAAGCAGCCCAAGGATTTTCTCGTCGGCGCGGCCTGCCAGGTCATTTTGCTGCCGGTGGTTGCGTTCGCGCTGGTGAGCATCTGGCCGCTGCCGCCCGAGTTGGCGCTCGGCGTGATGATCATCGCCGCGGCGCCCGGCGGGGTGACGTCCAACCTGCTCGCCGCCTATGCGAGGGGCGACGTGGCGCTCTCCATATCGCTGACCGCGGTCATCAGCCTGCTGAGCGTGGTGACCATCCCCCTCGTCGTCGTGTTCGCACACGCCTATCTGATGGACGGGAGCGGCAAGGAGGTCTCGGTGGCCGAAACCGCCATCAGCGTGTTCGTCATCGTCACCGTGCCGGCGGTGATCGGATTGCTGGTCCGCCGGTACGCCGAAGGCTT
>CBDCSV010000005.1:0-561848 GCA_965221855.1 Rhodospirillales bacterium
ATCGATCGGATCCTGACCAGCCCGCTGGGCCGCGCGCGCGATACGGCCGGGATACTTGCCGCCACGCTTGAAATGGATCCGGGCTGCGTCGTCGTCGACACCCGGCTGCGCGAAATTTCGTGGGGCAAGTGGGACGGAATGACAGCCGGCGAAATCGATCAGGCCTTCCCCGGAGAACGGGACCGGCGGCGTCTCCATCGCTGGGCCTATGCTCCCGCGGAGGGCGAGAGCTACGCCATGGCGGACGAGCGGGTGCGCGATCTGTTCGATGCCTTGTCCCCGCGGCACCGTTATCTGGTTGTCGGACACGGCGCGGTCAACCGGGTCATCCGAGGATTGTTCAGAGGGCTGGCCGAATCCGAGATTCTTGACCTGGACGAACCGCAAGATGCGGTCCTGCACCTCAAGGATGGCCGTGAACACCGGCTGAAGGCCGGCCGGAGAAGCAGCTAGAGCGTATTTGAGATTGATTGAATCATTTTAGGGATTCCCAAGTATGGGCGAACCATGATTCAAGATGGATGCTGGGCAAGGAGGCCAGCATTCATGGCGAGACCTTATTCGATTGATTTGCGAGAGCGTGTTGTTTTGGCGGTTTTGGCGGGGGAGAGTTGCCGCGCTGTAGCGGCTCGGTTTGGGGTTGCGGTTTCGAGCGTGGTTAAGTGGTCGCAGCGCTACCGGCGGACGGGGAGTGTTGCGCCCGGCAAGATGGGCGGTCACCGCCGCCGGGTTCTTGAGCCCCATCGGGAGTTCATTGTCGGCCGGATCGACCAGGAGCCGCATCTGACGCTGCATCGGTTGAGAGACGAGTTGGCCGCTCGGGGTGTCAGGGTATCCCACAGCACGGTATGGCTGTTTCTGCGCCGTGAAGGGCTGCGCTTTAAAAAAAACCCTGTTCGCCGTTGAACGGGCGCGCGCGGACATCGCCCGCCATCGCAGGCGCTGGAAGGCGTGGCAGGCAAAGCTTGATCCCGAACGGCTGGTATTCATTGATGAAACCTGGATCCGGACCAATATGGCCCCGCTGCGCGGCTGGGGGCCGAAAGGGGAGCGGGTCCGCGGCTTTGCCCCCCATGGGCGGTGGCACACCCTGACCTTCATCGGCGCGCTGCGCTGCGACCGGTTCACCGCGCCCTGCGTCTTCGACGGCCCCATCAATGGCGTGTGCTTCCGCGCCTACGTCGAGCAGCTGCTCGTGCCGACCCTGGTGCCCGGCGACATCGTCATCATGGACAATCTCGGCAGCCACAAGTCAAAAGCCGTGCGAAACGCCATCCGTGCCGCCGGAGCCAAGCTGTGGCTCCTGCCCAAATATTCCCCCGACCTCAATCCCATCGAGCAGACCTTTGCCCAAATCAAGCACTGGATGAGAAACGCCCAGAAGCGGGAGATCGACGACTTATGGCGCCATCTCGGGAGCCTCATCGACACCATCGAGCCACAGCAATGCGCCAACTACTTCAAAAACGCAGGATACGCTTCCGTCAAAATATGAAACGCTCTAGAAGCTATTCGCCGCGAGGATGCACAGGCCCAGATCCTCGGACAGAAACTGCTGAGCTAACTACCACCATCGAGCGCATCCTCGCCGAGATGGGGTTCGACGAGGTGGCGGATTCGGAATCCGGATAAGAACTTCGCTAGAGCGTGATGGTTCTACTGGGAAGCCAATCGCTCTCTACAAGATAAACTTCGTCAAATCGGCGTTCTTGAGCAGTTCGCCGACCCGGTCGCGGACCATCTCGGCGTCGATGACGATGGTTTCGCCGCCGCGGTCGGTGGCGGTGAAGCTGATCTCTTCCAGCAGGCGCTCCATCACCGTGTGCAGCCGCCGGGCGCCGATGTTCTCGACGCCGGAATTGATCTCCGCCGACAGCCGGGCGATTTCCTCGATGGCCTCGCCGGTGAACTCCAGGGTGACGTCCTCGGTGTTCATCAGCGCGGTGTACTGCTTGATCAGGCTGGCTTCGGGCTCGGTGAGGATGCGGACGAAATCCTCGTAGGTCAGCGCGCTGAGCTCGACCCGGATGGGCAGCCGGCCCTGCAGTTCGGGCAGCAGGTCCGAGGGCTTGGCCAGGTGGAAGGCCCCCGACGCGATGAACAGGATGTGGTCGGTCTTGACCGTGCCGTGCTTGGTGGCGACGGTGGTGCCCTCGATCAGCGGCAGCAGATCCCGCTGCACCCCTTCCCGGCTCACATCGGCGCCGTGGCGGTCCGAGCGCGCGGTGATCTTGTCGATCTCGTCGAGGAACACGATGCCGTCGTTTTCCACCGTGGTCATGGCCTCGCGGACGATCTGATCCTCGTCCAGCAGCTTGTCGCTCTCCTCGGCGATCAGCAGATCGTAGGAGTCGGACACCGTCACCCGCTTGGGCTTGGCGCGCTGGCCGAACGCGCCGCCCAGCATGTCGTTCAGGTTGATCATCCCCATCTGGGCGCCGGGCATGCCGGGAATTTCGAATGTCGGCATGCCGCTCGACCCGGCGGAAACCTCGATCTCGATCTCTTTGTCGCCGAGCTGGCCCTCGCGGAGCATCTTGCGGAATTTCTGGCGGGTGTCGGCGCTCGCCGATTCGCCGACCAGCGCGTCCAGCACCCGCTCCTCGGCGTTGACCTCGGCCTTGGCCTGGACCTGCTTGCGGAGCCGCTCGCGGGTGGCGTGGATGGCGACCTCGACCAGGTCGCGGACGATGCTCTCCACATCCCGGCCCACATAGCCCACCTCGGTGAATTTCGTCGCCTCCACCTTGAGGAACGGCGCCTGGGCGAGGCGCGCGAGCCGCCGGGCGATCTCGGTCTTGCCGACCCCCGTCGGGCCGATCATCAGGATGTTCTTGGGCAGCACCTCTTCCTTGAGGTCGTCGTCCAGCTGCTGGCGCCGCCAGCGGTTGCGGAGCGCCACGGCGACCGCGCGCTTGGCGTCGTCCTGGCCGACGATGTATCGGTCCAGCTCGGAAACGATTTCCCGGGGGGAGAAGGTGGTCATGAACTACAGCTTTTCGACGGTGACGTTGGTGTTGGTGTAGACGCAGATGCCGGCGGCGATCTCCAGCGACCGCCGGGCGATGGTTTCGGCGTCGAAATCGTCGTGGGAGACCATGGCCCGCGCGGCGGCGAGGGCATAGTTGCCCCCCGAGCCGATGCCGATGAGGCCGTCCTCCGGCTCCAGCACGTCGCCGGTCCCCGAAACCAGCAGCGAGACATTCCTGTCGGCCACCGCCATCAGCGCCTCGAGACGCCGGAGATAGCGGTCGGTCCGCCAGTCCTTGGCCAATTCGACGCACGACCGGGTCAATTGTTCGGGGTGCTGCTCCAGCTTGGCTTCCAGGCGCTCGAACAGGGTGAAGGCGTCGGCGGTGGCGCCCGCGAACCCCGCGATCACGTTGCCGCTGCCGAGCCGGCGCACCTTGGTGGCGTTGGCTTTGATCACCGTATCGGCCATGCTCACCTGGCCGTCGCCGGCGATCACCACGTCATCGCCCTTGCGGACGCAGAGAATGGTCGTGGCATGCCAGTCGGGCCAGCCAGGACGGGGAGATCGGGGATCGGCCATCGGACAGTTCCCATGTGGTTCCAGGCGGTTTCAGGCGGTTGATGCGCGCTTCCGCGCGGCCTGCCGGTCTCATGTAGCCCCCGGCCCGCCTCCGGTCAACACGCTGGCGGAAATGCGCCGGGCCTGTTACAAGACCGCGCCTAACCTGAAGGAGATCGGCTCATGCGCCAGGCAAGCGTCGAGCGCAACACGAACGAGACCGAGATTTCCGTCACCGTCAACCTGGACGGGACGGGAACCTACGACGTATCCACCGGGATCGGCTTCCTCGATCACATGCTGGAGCAGCTTTCCAAGCACAGCCTGATCGACCTGACCGTGCGCGCCAAGGGCGACCTGCATATCGATTTCCATCACACCACCGAGGACACCGGCATCGCCATCGGCGAGGCGGTCAACCGGGCGCTCGGCGACCGGGCCGGCATCACCCGCTACGGCTCGGCGCAGATTCCCCTCGACGAGGCGCTCACCCGGGTGATCGTCGACTGCTCCAACCGGCCCTACCTGGTGTGGAAGGTTGCGTTCTCGCGGCCCAAGCTGGGCGAGATGGACACCGAACTGTTCCGCGAATGGTTCCAGGCCTTCGCCCAGGCCGCCGGCGTCACGCTCCATGTCGACAACCTCTACGGCGAGAACAACCACCATATCGTCGAAAGCGCGTACAAGGCCCTTGCCCGGGCGCTGCGCCAGGCCGTGACCATCGATCCGCGCGCCGCCGATACGGTGCCGTCGACCAAGGGCGTGTTGTCCGGCGGCGCGGGCAAAGACTAGACCGCCGGAACCAGCCTCATGCGCGTTTACACCGTCCATATCCCGGCTCCCCGGCCGGGAGACGATCCTGCCGTCACCGATCCGATGGAGGACGCGGTGGCGGTGAAGGAGGGCTTTTGCTGGCCGGCCGCGCTGTTCTCCGTCTTCTGGGCCCTGTGGCACCGGATGTGGGGCACGGCGCTGGGTCTCGCCGCCCTGCAGGCGGCGGCGGGAGGCTTCGGCGCGCTGGTGGGCATGGACGGTGCGACCGGCGCGGCGTCGGGCATCGGCGCCTCTATCCTCGTCGGCGGCTTCGCGAACGACGTCAGGCGGCGGAGCCTGGGCCGGCGCGGCTATCGGGAGCGCGGGATCATTCTCGCCCCCGGCGCGGAAGCCGCCGTTCTCCGCTACATGGCGCGGCGCGATCCGGCCCGGGCGGGAGGCGTCTGATGCGGGTCGCCATCATCGACTACGAATCCGGCAATCTGCGGTCCGCCGCCAAGGCCTTCGAGCGGGCGGTGGCGGACAGCGGCCGGACCGGCGCGGTCGAGGTGACCCGCGATCCCGCGGCGCTCGCCGGCGCCACCCATATCGTGCTGCCGGGCGTCGGCGCCTTCGCGGACTGCAAAGCGGGCCTCGCGGCCATCGGCGGGATGACGGATGCGCTGACGGAACAGGTGCGGAGCCGGGGCAAGCCGTTCCTCGGCATCTGCGTCGGCATGCAGCTGATGGCGAGCTGGGGGCGGGAGCATGGCGATACCGAGGGGTTCGGCTGGATTCCCGGCGAGGTGACGGCCCTGGAGCCCGCCGACGAGACCCTGAAAATTCCCCACATGGGATGGAACGCCCTCGAATTCGAGCCGGGCATTCACCCCGTCATGGACGGCATTTCCCCCGGCGCGCACACCTATTTCGTCCACTCCTACGGCTTCGCGCCCGAGGCCGAAAGCGATGTCCTGGCGCGGGTCGACTATGCCGGTCCGGTGACGGCCATCGTCGGGCGGGGCAATCTGGTGGGCACCCAGTTCCACCCGGAGAAAAGCCAGCGGGTGGGGCTCGAATTCATCGCCAATTTCCTCCGCTGGTCCCCCTGATGGAGATATCGTGACGGAGATATATGCTGGTGATGTCATGAGGTTCTATCCGGCCATCGATCTCAAGGACGGCGACTGCGTCCAGCTCTACAAGGGCGAAATGGACGCGGCGACGGTCTATGGCGAAGATCCGGCGGCCCAGGCCCGCGCCTTCGCCGCCGCGGGCTGCGACTGGCTGCACGTGGTCGATCTCAACGGCGCCTTCGAGGGCCGGCCGGTCAACGGCGCGGCGGTCGAGGCCATTCTCGCCGCGGGCGGCCAGAAGGTGCAACTGGGCGGCGGCATCCGCAATCTGGAGATGATCGGGGCCTGGCTCGGCAAGGGGGTCGCCCGGGTCATCCTGGGCACCGCGGCGGTGAAGGACCCCGGTCTGGTGACCGAGGGATGCAAATCCTTTCCCGGCCGGATCGCCGTCGGGATCGATGCACGGGGCGGGCGGGTCGCCGTCGAGGGGTGGGCCGAGGCCGCCGACATCACCGCCCTCGATCTGGCGCGCAAGTTCGAGGATGCCGGCGTCGCCGCCATCGTCTACACCGACATCGACCGGGACGGCGCCATGGAGGGGCCCAACGTGGCCGCCACCGTGGAACTGGCCGAGGCCGTCCAAATTCCGGTGATCGCGTCGGGCGGCGTGTCGTCCATGGACGATCTCCGGGCCTTGAGGGACGCGGGCCGGGGCCTGCTGGACGGGGTCATTTCCGGCCGGGCGCTCTATGACGGGGCGATCGACGCGGCCGAAGCCCGGGCGTTGCTGGCGGAAGGCGGCTGACATGCTGAAGAACCGGATCATCCCCTGCCTCGACGTGGACAAGGGCCGCGTGGTCAAGGGCGTCAACTTCGTCGATCTGGTGGACGCCGGCGACCCCGTCGAGCAGGCGCGCCTCTACGACGCCGAGGGCGCGGACGAGCTGTGCTTCCTCGACATCACCGCCAGCCACGAGGAGCGGGACACCATCTTCGACGTGGTGGCGCGGACGGCGGAGGAATGCTTCATGCCGCTCACCGTCGGAGGGGGCGTCAGGACCCTCGACGATATCCGGAAGCTGCTGCTCGCCGGGGCCGACAAGGTGGCCATCAATACGGCGGCGGTCCGCAACCCGGAATTCGTCCGCGAGGCGGCGCTCAAATTCGGCAGCCAGTGCATCGTCGTCGCCATCGACGCCAAGCGCGCCGGCCAGAGGGAAAGCCCGGGGGAAGGCGATGGGGAAGACCTGCGTTTCGAGGTGTTCACCCACGGCGGGCGCAGGGAAACCGGCATCGACGCCGTCCAATGGGCGAAACGCATGGCCGAGTACGGGGCGGGTGAGATATTATTGACCTCCATGGACCGGGACGGCACCAAGGCAGGCTTCGACATCCAACTGACCCGCGCGGTCGCGGACGGGGTGGGCATCCCGGTGATCGCGTCCGGCGGCGTCGGCGATCTCGGCCATCTGGTGGAGGGCGTGCGGGACGGCCATGCCAGTGCCGTGCTGGCCGCCTCCATCTTCCACTTCGGCACCCACCGGGTGTCCGAGGCCAAGGCGTACATGAACGAAAACGGCATACCGATGAGGGCGGACGATTGGATGGAGGGTGGGGATGAGCGATAAGGAAAACGGCGACGCCATCCGGATACTCGAGCGCCTCTACGAGGTTATCTCGGAGCGCAAGAATTCGGACCCCGACGGCTCCTATACGGCCAAGCTGTTCGACGAGGGAACCGAAAAAATCGCCCGGAAACTCGGCGAGGAGGCGGTGGAAACGGTGATCGCCGCCCTCGCCGGCGGGAAGAAGGAAATCACCGGCGAAAGCGCCGACCTGCTCTACCACCTGTTCGTCCTGTGGGCGGACGCCGGGATCGAGCCCGGCGACGTGTGGGCCGAACTCGCCAGGCGCGAGGGCGTCTCGGGCCTCGAAGAGAAGAAATCCCGCGGCTGACGTTGCGCGATTCCACCACTCGACCGAATGGCGCGGCGGCAATGGAATGCTTGACCGGTCTTGCGGTCAACTTTAGCTAGCTTCCCTGGCTCGCGGATCATAAATTGGCGCTACTTGGTAAAAACCGAAATGGGTGCTGATCATGGAACGGGCGTCGGCAATCGAGCTGGACAGGGCCGGCTCGAAATCTTCAATGGACCTGAGATCGCGCCTCCGGGATCTGATCGACGAACTCTCTCTTTTGAGATCGGACAAATTTGAGTTGGCATCCGGGCGGTCCAGCAAATTCTACTTCGACATGAAACAAACGATGTTGCACCCGGAGGGTGCCGATCTCATCGCTTCGCTATTGCTCGACCATATGGATCAGGCTTCATGCCGGTATATCGGAGGTTTGGCCGTAGGAGCGGTTCCCATCGTTTCTCAGGTGGTGATGAAGAGCCTGACGCGGAACGAGGTGCTCGGATTTTACGTTCGTGGCGAAAAGAAGTCGCACGGCACCGAACAGCAAATCTACGGGCATTTGCCGGACCCGGCCGCGAGAGAGCCGGTGGTCCTGTGCGACGACGTTACAACGACCGGCGGTTCGGTTTTGAAGGCCGTCGGCGAGGTACGAAAACTTGGGCTCGAGGTCCGATCCGTAGTGACGATCGTCGACCGGTTGGAGGGCGCCAAGGAAAATCTTGCGCGGGAGGGCATCGAGTTGGCGGCGCTGTTCACCAAAGAAGATTTCATCGAATAGAAAGTACCAGTAAGGATGGAAATCCTCGCGGTGGCGCGGCTGAGGCTCGAGTTCGACAGATTTTCCAGCGAGGGGAGTTTGGGCGGTGCGCAGCCGCTGAGGGAGTTGGCTGTGCTCGCCTCGAATTGTCTCTCGCAGCTGGAACTAAACGTGGCTGACAAAGTAGTCTTGTTTGCATTGTCGAGCTTCTTTGATTCTCTCGCATCGGATCGCTCCGAGCGGCCTGTTGCACAATCCGAATCCGACAAGCTCTACCAAGTTGGCCATGAGGCGCTCAAAAACGCTCTTGACTTGATTGGCAAGTCTGCGGAGCCCGAGATAGTCTTGTCCGCGGTCTCGCGAATTGTGGACGTCCAGTTGATGCTTCAGCCGGGGTTTGAGGAATGAGGATAGGATTGCGGGAGGTTATGGGGTAGATGGCCTATGATCCGGAAAACATATTCGCCAAGATTCTGCGGGGCGAGATTCCCTGCACCAAGGTCTACGAGGACGGCCACGCGCTGGCCTTCGAGGACATCAATCCCCAGGCGCCGGTGCATGTGCTGGTGATCCCCAAGGGGGCCTACGTCTCCATGGACGATTTCTCGGGCGCCGCGAGCGATGGGGAAATCGCCGGTTTCTTCCGCGCCGTCGGCGCCGTCGCCCGCCGGCTGGAGCTCGCCAACCCCGGCTACCGCATCCTCGCCAACCACGGCGAGGACGGCATGCAGGAAGTGCCCCACTTTCATGTCCATATCTTCGGCGGCAGGAAACTGGGCCCGATGCTGAAACGGGCCTAGCTGCCGGCCAGGGGCGCCGAACCCGATCGCCGCCCTACCCCGCCATCAGCGCCGCCTGGCGGCCGGGCACCACCCGGCGGTAGGACAGCGCCTCGGCCACGTGCAGGCGGCGGACGATTTCGGAGCCGTCCAGGTCGGCGAGGGTGCGCGCGACCCGCAGGACCCGGTGATAGCCCCGGGCCGACAGGCGCATCCGCTCGGCGGCTTCGGTGAGCAGGACCCGGCCGTCGGCCTCCGGCGCGGCGATTTCCTCCAGGAGCGCGCCGTCGGCGTCGGCGTTGCACCTGACGGCGCGCCCGCCCGCCTCGGCGGCCGTCACGCCCGCGAAGCGGTCCCGCTGGATCGCGCGGGCGGCGGCTACCCGGGCGCGGATTTCCGCCGAGCCTTCCGCCGGGGGCGGCAGCGAGAGATCCGCCGGCCTGACGGCGGGCACGTCCACATGGAGGTCCATGCGGTCAAACATGGGCCCGGAAATCCTCGACTGATAGTCGGCGGCGCATTTGGGCACCCGGTTGCAGGCCAGCGCCGGGTCGTCCAGGTAACCGCAGCGGCAGGGATTCATCGCCGCGACCAGCTGGAACCGGGCGGGATAGGTGACGTGCGCGTTGGCCCGGGCGACGGTCGCGCGGCCCGCTTCCATGGGCTGGCGCAGCGCCTCCAGGGCGGCGCGGTTGAACTCGGGAAACTCGTCCAGGAACAGCACGCCCAGGTGGGCCAGGGACACCTCGCCCGGCTTCGCCCGGTGGCCGCCGCCCACCAGCGAGGGCATGGAGGCCGAGTGATGGGGGCTGCGGAACGGGCGGCGGCGCCTGAGGCGCCCGCCGTCGAGCGCGCCGGCGATGGAGTGGATCATCGACACTTCGAGGGCTTCGGCCGGGTCGAGCTCGGGGAGAATGCCCGGCAGCCGCTCGGCGAGCATGGATTTCCCCGACCCCGGCGGGCCGGCCATCAGCAGGTTGTGGCCGCCGGCCGCCGCCACTTCGAGGGCCCGCTTGGCGCTTTCCTGGCCCTTGATGTCGGCCAGATCGGCGGCGGCCGCCGCGTCGTCGGCCATTTCCGGCGCGGGCGGGCTCAACACTTGCGTGCCCTTGAAATGGTTGATCAGGGCCAGCAGGCTGCCGGGCGCCAAGACCTCGATCTCCCCTGCCCAGGCGGCCTCGGAGCCCTGCGCCGCCGGACAGATCAGCCCGAGCCCGCGGCCCGCGGCGCCGAGCGCCGCCGGCAGCACCCCGGCCACCGGCGTAACGGCGCCGTCCAGGGCAAGCTCGCCCAAGGCCGCGAAGCCGGCGACATCATCCTCGGGCAATACCCCCATGGCGGCCAGTAGCCCCAGCGCGATGGGCAGGTCGAAATGGCTGCCCTCCTTGGCGAGATCGGCGGGGGACAGGTTGACGGTGATCCGCTTGGGCGGCAGGGAGAGGCCGATGGCCGAGATGGCGGCGCGGACCCGCTCCCGGCTTTCCGCCACCGCCTTGTCGGGCAGGCCGACCACCGAAAAGGCCGGCATGCCGCCGCCGATCTGCACCTGCACATCCACATCCAGCACATCGATGCCGGAAAAGGCGACCGTATTGACCCTGGCGACCATGGCTTTAGTGACCTGCCTGTTCTTCCCGCCGATGACTATAATGAGGGAAAAAGAACATTACCAGAACATATGTGCTATTATTTCTCGAGCAATTGCCGCGTCGGTCAAATCCGGCAAATTTGGTAGGATGGATGTGGAATAGGCGGGGGAGCGGACCGATCCCTGTTGGAATGACGCCCGCTGAAGAGCGGCCGGCGTTGAGCGCCGAATTGGCGGCGCGCGCTCGCGGCGCCGTGGCGGACGCGACCGGCGCCCATCCCCTGCCCGCCGATTTTGCGCTCGAATGGCGGGCCTGGCGTTGGGTGGGGGTATGGCGCGGCCGGTGCGCGGTATTCGCGGCGCCCAATGAACACTCTCGGCGGAAACTGCAAATCGAGGGCCGCGTCCTGGAAGCCCTTCGGGGCCGGATGTCGTTTCGGGTTCCGAGGGTCTTGCTCGCGTCCGACCGGGGGGACATACAGGTCAGAAGCATGGTGCCGGGCGTTCAGGTCACCGAGCTGGATCCCGACCGCGGCATGGACAATCCCCTTTTGTCCCGGACGTTGGCGGAAGATGTCGGCCGGGCCTACGGCGAACTCCACCGGGCGATCAACGTCGAAGAGGCTCGTGCGCTCGGGGTCCCGGCGCGAAGCGAATTTTCCGGGATCGACGGCGTTGTGGCGCGCCTGTCCGATGCGCTCGCCGATCATGGGCAGCGGGAATTTCTTCTCGCCGCCGCCGCCAAACTGAAAGAGATCCCTGCAGGCCATGAATTTCTCTCATTCACCCATGGCGATCCCTGGGGCGGCAATTTCGCCGTCGACGAGAAGACGGGCCGGCTCAACGGATTGTTCGATTTCGACGAAGCCGCGATAGACGATTGGCATTGCGATTTGCGTTATCTCTATTCCTTCGGCCGGGAATTTCGCCGTCACGCCGAAGCGTCGTATGCGGAAGCCACCGGAAACCGGCCTTCCACCGAACGGACGGCGATTTACCACGCACTGTCGGCGTTTATAGCGCTTGACCGCGAACTCGGGCGCGAGGAGCCGATTCACCTGGACCGGCGGACGAAATGGGTCGAAAGGTGTGTCCGAAGCCTCGGGGCCGAGGTGTCGGGAGAATAGTTATTCCTCGACGATATCCAGCCGGCTCTCGATGGCGTCCCAGATCGCCGCCTCGATCTTGATGCCGTCGAAGCGGTTGATCTCCTGGATGCCGGTCGGCGAGGTGACGTTGATCTCGGTCATGTAGTCGCCGATGACGTCGATGCCGACGAAGATCATGCCCCGCTCCTTCAGCGCGGGGCCGATGGCGTGGCAGATCTCCTTCTCCCGCCCGGTCAGTTCCGACTTCAGCGGCGTGCCGCCCACATGCATGTTGGAGCGCGCCTCGCCGTCGGCCGGCACCCGGTTGATGGCGCCCACCGCCTCGCCGTCGACCAGGATGATCCGCTTGTCGCCCTCGCGGACCTCGGGCAGGTAGGCCTGAATGATCACCGGCTCCCGGTAGAGCTCGGTGAACATTTCCATCAGCGCGTTGAGGTTCTCGTCCCCCGGCGGGATGTGGAACACCCCGGCGCCGCCGTTGCCGAACAGGGGCTTGACGATCAGGTCCCGGTGCTCCTCGCGGAAGGCGGCGATCTTGTCCCGGTTGGAGGTGATCAGGGTCGGCGGCATCAGTTCCGGGAAGTGGGTGACGAACAGTTTCTCGGGCGCGTTCCGCACATGGACCGGGTCGTTGACCACCAGCGTTTTGGGGTGGATATGCTCCAGCAGATGGGTGGCGGTGATGTACGCCATGTCGAAGGGCGGATCCTGGCGCATCAGGACCACGTCGGCCAGCGCCAAATCGATCCATTCCGCGTCGCCCAGGGTGAAATGGTCCCCGTGGGTGCGGCGCAGCTCGAGAGGCCGGGCATGGGCCATCACCCGTCCATGATCGAAGGCCAGGTCCTGGGTCAGGTAGTGATAGACCCGGTAGCCCCTCTCCTGGGCCTCCATCGCCATGACGAACGTGCTGTCGGCATCGATATCGATGCCGTCGATGGGGTCCATCTGAATGGCGACCAGGAGCGACATGAGCTCGCCTTGTCCCTGTATATCCGCCCAATTGCGCGTCCGGGCCGTCCGCGCGGGCAGCCGGCCAACTGGACATATCCGGCGGACATATCAGCCGGACATAGCCGCCGGGCGGCGGATGGTCAAGTGCGGGGGAACGGTGCGGCCGCTCAGTTGCCGGCGCTTTGGATTTCCGCTTCCTTGACCCGGACGTGGGAAATCACGTCCCGGACGTAACGAATGTTGCCGGCGTGACCAATGACGCGGCGGAGTTCCGCCCGGTTCTGGGCGATGCCGATGATGTACACCCGGCCGTTGACCGTTTCGATGGCGTAATTGATCGCCAGAACCTCCTTGTCGAAGGTGATCCTGGAGCGCAGCTGCCCGGTGATCCAGGTGTCGCGGATGAAATCCTTGGCGCCGGTCTTGCGGAGTTGAATCTCGTTGATGACGTCCTTGACGCCGTCCACCTGCCAGGCGAGCTTCACCGCCTTGTCGGCGAGTTGGACGTCTTCGGTGGCGCCGGTCAGCAGCACCCGGCCCTCATAGACCTCGACCCCCAATTTGGTCTGGAGCCCCACGTCGGCATTGAAGAATTTCTCGAAAATCCGCGCTTCGATTCTCAGATCGGAGGTCCGTCCGGCGACGCCCCGCTCCTGGGAGGCGGCAACGCCGACCCCGGCGCCGGCGCCCACCGCCAACCCGACGGGCGCGCAGGCGCCGAGGCCCAACAGGGCGGTGACGGCAAGCGCCCCGGAGAACATGGGGATAAGGAAAACGCGGCGAATTGGCGTGGCTGGCATGGTCGGGCCCTCGTCCGGGATGCGGTTGGGCCAAAACTATCCGCCGATGGTTAACGACCTGTTAGCGGGAAACCGCCAAGCACGGCGAAATCATGTCCGAATGAGGGGAAAAAAATAGCGGCCGACGAAGGCAAAATTGCAAAAGCAACATTCATTCGCAATTATGGCGCTCATGTACCTCATTTACGTAGATGAGAGTGGCGATACTGGACTGGCCGGGTCGCCAAGCAGCCATTTTGCGTTGACCGGAATCGTTATTCACGAGTCTCGATGGCGCGAATTCCTTGATGCCTTGATTGCGTTTAGGAAAACACTTCGAAGTGTTTATGGTCTTCCGGTCAGAGGTGAAATCCACGCATCGGAGTTTGTCAATCATCGTCCATTCAATTTGGAAAAGCATGTGCGGCTAGCAATTTTGCGTGCGACACTAGACGAGTTGGCCAAGCTGAACTTTATTTCCATAACCAACGTAATTGTTGACAAAGCAAACAAACCCCAGGGATACGACGTATTTCATGCGGCATGGGGTACGTTGTTTCAGCGATTCGAGAACACACTAATACATGGGAACTTTCCCGGTGGGTTTAGGGACGACCACGGAATCGTCATAACCGATGCAACCGCTGGTACGAAGCTACTTCGAATGGTCAGAAGGATGGCTGTTTACAATCCGATACCGAACGATCCTCGCTACGCGGGGGGTTCGAGAAATATTCCGATCAAACGGATTATCGAGGACCCTCATGGAAAGGACTCGTCGGACTCATATCCGATACAAATGTGCGACGTGGTCGCATATTTTCTATACCAAAGGTATGCGCCCAACTCCTATATCCGCCGGAAGCGGGCGCAAGGGTACTTTGACCGCTTAAGGCCTGTACTAAATTCGCGGGCAAGTCGCTTCAACGCGCTGGGCGTGGTCGAACTCTAAAAAATAAGGGCGGGCAACCGAAGTCGCCCGCCGGGGAAATCCTACTACCAGATTGTGCCGGGGTTCAGATTACAAACAAGACAATAGCCGAATATTCTTTGAAAATCAATGATTTAAAGTGATTCAATATCAATGGGTTAGCAGACCCGGAACGGTCGGTTCCTTTGTTCAAATCAGCTGAGCCGCCCACGCTATGATTCCGGCCGCCAGGCGTCCGGGATATGCCGCGGCAGGCGCCAGGGCGAGACGGCGATCAGACCGAACCGGACCCGGGCATCGGGCGGCACGTTCCGCCGGGCCATGAATCCCGCCGCCGCCCCTTCGATGCGGCGGCGCTGGCGCGGCGTGACGGCGGTGACGGCGGTTTCCTCTTCGGCCCGCGCCTTGACCTCGGCGAACACCAGGGTCTTGCCTCGCCGGGCGACCAGGTCGATCTCGCCCCGGGGATTGCGGTGGCGCCGCTCGATGATGCGGTAGCCCTTGAGGCGCAGGAACATGGCGGCGGCGGTCTCGGCGGCGAGGCCGAACGCCCAGGCCCTCCGGCGGTCCCGCTCCCCCGCCATTCTAGAGCCTCGGGTGTTTAATCTGCAACATACCCAGCATCTTTGAGGTAATTCCTGCATTCCTGTGGGTCGAAGAGGGCGCAGATGTCGCCGACAGCGCGCCAGAGGGCTTCATAGGTGCGTGCTTTGGCTTTTCTGAGCAGGGCCTTTAGCTTAGCGAAGGCCATTTCGATGGGATTGAGGTCTGGAGAGTATTTGGGCAGGAACAGGAACCAGGCGCCCCGCTCGGCAAGGGCCTTTGCCGCCCGCGGACTTTTGTGGACATTGAGATTGTCGAGGATCACCACATCGCCGGGTTTCAAGCTCGGCGCCAGCTGAGTGCGGACATAAGCATCGAAGGCTGGGCCGTCCATGGCGCCGTCGACAATCCAGGGAGCGACCAGTCCATCGCAGCGCAGCCCCGCGATGAAGGTTTGCGTCTGCCACTTGCCGAAGGGCGCATCGGCCATGAGCCGCTCTCCCCGGAGACTGCGCCCGCGCAACGGCGTCATGTTGGTCTTCACGCTCGTCTCGTCGAGAAAGACGAGCCGCGCCGGCTGGCGGCGCATGAAGGGTTGGCGACGGTTAATCCATGTCCGGCGCGCCGCTTTGACGTCAGAGCGTTCTTTCTCCGAGGCCAGCAGCGTTTTTTTTATAGGTGAAGCCCGCCTTGCACAGCAGTTTGGACAGATTCGACGGGTCGGCCGTGATGCCATGTTCCGCCTCCAGCCAGACCGCGAGGGTCGGCATGGTGATGTCAGGCTGAGCCTTCACCTTCTCGATAAGGGCCGCACGATAGGGGCCAAGCTTGCCGGACCCCTTGGAACGGCCCTGCTTGGCCGGCTCAACCGAACCGGTGGCCGCATAGCGGGCCTGAACCCGCACCGCCGTCGACGGAGCAACCTCAAACTGCTCCGCAACCTCCCGACGAGACTTGCCCGCCGATATCCCCCGCACCATACGTAAACGAAGATCCGTCGAAATCGCTCTGCCCATAACAGCACCTCCTGGGCACAGGGAATCACCATTTCAAATAAAAGGGAATCCCCAACGATTCAAAATTCACGCCCGAGGCTCTAGCCCTTCAGCTCGAGGGCCCGGGCATAGAGCCGCTTGCGCGGCAGGCCCGTGAGTTCCGCCACCTCGGCCGCCGCATCGCGGACCCGCAGGGTTTGCAGATGGTCGCGGAGCATCCGGTCCACCGCCTCGTCGCTGAACGTCTCGCCCGGCGGCGGCCCGACGACCACCACCACCTCGCCCTTGGGCGGGCCCCCGGTCCGGTAGTGATCCGCCAGGTCCCGCAAGGGGCCTCGCCTGACCTCTTCGTGGAGCTTGGTCAGTTCCCGGGCGACCGCGGCCTCCCGGTCGCCGAGCACCGCCGCCATGTCGGCGAGGCTGGCGGCCAGGCGCCTGGCGGATTCCTGGAAGATCAGGGTCGCCGGCGCCGCCCGGAGGCTCTCGAACTCCTTCCGCCGCGCCGCCGGTTTCGAGGGCGGGAAGCCTGCGAACAGAAACTTGTCGGTCGGCAGGCCGGACAGGATCAGCCCGACGATCCCGGCGGTGGGCCCCGGCACGGCGGTCACCGGAATGTCCGCCGCGATGCAGGCGCGGACCAGCCGATAGCCGGGATCGGAGATCGACGGCGTCCCCGCATCGCTGACCAGCGCGACGGCGGCGCCCGCCTCCATGCGGCGGACGAGGCCCGGCAGGGCGCGGTTCGCATTGTGATCGTGATAGGGGGAGAGATCGGCGTCGATGCCGAGCAAGGCCAGCAGCTTGCCGGTCATCCGCGTGTCCTCGCAGGCGACGCGGTCCGCCGCGGCCAGCACGTCCAGGGCCCGGAGCGAGACGTCGCGGAGATTGCCGATGGGCGTGGCGACCAGGTAAAGCCCGCGCGGCAGGGGCCCGCCGGCAGGGGAATCGCTTTTGAAGATTTCGATGCCAATCTGCCGTCGCCTGCCCCCGCTTCGGTGGGGTAGATGACGGCAATTCACGCTATGTTCACTTCGAGAGCGCACGATGCGGGACATGTCATGGCTGTTTCAAGGTCCTTTCGGGGTGTAACAGACCTGCGGCCGGGCACGACGGCCCCAAAAGCGATTGCCCTGGGCCCGCCGGCCGGTTTACTTCCCTCGGGGCCCCCGCTAGGCTCGGCGGTGCCCGGCCCGGTTCCGGGCCCATCGCCCGGCCCGGTATCGGGCCCATGGGAGGAAGAATTTGCGGCTTTCGGCATTCAGGACTCGCGGCGGGATTGGAGCGGGAGCGCTGATCCTTCTGCTCTCCGCCTGTCAGACCCAAGTGTCGCAGTTGCCGCCCGGCTTGCAAAGCCCGTCCGGGGTGCCCCCCTCCCAGACGCAGCCGCCCCAACCACAACCGCCCGAGCCGCAGGCACCCCCGCCGCAGGCCGTCCAGCCCGCGCCATCACCGGACCCGGCGCCGGCCCAGACGGTGCCGGACACCGCGGCCCCGGTCCAACAAGCCGCGTTGCCGCCCGCCGGCGCGCCGGCGGAGCCGGAGGTGCCTCGGATCGCGATCCTGCTGCCGCTCTCGGGTCCGAGCGCCAAGGTCGGCCAGGATCTGCTGAACGCCGCGCAACTGGCGCTGTTCCACTTCGCCGACCAGCGGTTCGAGCTTTTGCCCCGCGATACCCGGGGCACGCCCGAGGGCGCGGCGGATGCGGCCGCGCGCGCCATCGGCGACGGCGCCTCGTTGATCCTCGGGCCGCTGCTGTCCGGCTCGGTCGAGGCGGCGGCCCCGGCGGCCCGCGCGGCCGGGATCAACGTCATCGCCTTCACCACCGACCGGACGGTCGCCGGCGGCGGCGTGTTCACCATGGGCTTCCTGCCGGGTCAGGAGGTCGCCCGGATCGTCGCGTTCGCCCGGCAGCGGGGCGTGCGGCGGCTGGCCGTATTGGCCCCCGACAACGACTATGGCCTCAGGGTGGTCGAGCAGGTGCGCCAATCGGCGGAGGCCCCGGGCCTGTTCCTGACCGATATCGTCCACTATGACCCCTTGGCGGCCGACTTCGCGCCGGTGGTCCGCGACCTCGCCGATTACGATGCCCGCCGCCGGGCCCTGCTCGATCAGGTCGAAGCCTTGAGGGCCCGCGACGACGAGGTCGCGGCGGCGGCGCTCAAGCGCCTGGAGAACCTCCAGACCCTGGGCGACGCGCCGTTCGACGCGCTGCTGATCGCCGAGGGGGGCAAGCGCCTCCAGGCCATCGCGGCGCTGCTGCCCTACTACGATCTCGATCCGAAGAAGGTCCGCATGCTGGGGACCGGCCAGTGGGATACGCCGGGGCTCGGCGCCGAACCGGCGCTGGTCGGCGGCTGGTTCGCGGCCCCGTCGCCGGCGGCGCGGGCCGAATTCGTCGAACAGTACCGGGCGGCCTACGGGGCGCCGCCGCACCGGCTGGCGACCCTCGCCTACGACGCCACCGCGCTGGCGGCGGTCCTTGCCCGGGAGGACGGCGGGTTCCGGCCCGAGAAAATCACCGCGGCCCAGGGCTTCGCCGGGCGGGACGGGATCTTCCGGTTCCTGCCGACGGGGATCGCCCAGCGGGGGCTGAGCGTATTGCAGGTCCGGGAGCGCGGGACGGACGTGATCGCCGACGCGCCCAAGAATTTCGCCCAGCCGGCCGTTCCGCCCGCCCCTTCACCGGAATCGGCGCCGGACCCGGCGCGACCGCCGCCCGCCCGATAGAGCGTGACCGTTCCATTGGGAAGCGCATCCGGCATTTTGGAAGCCATTTGCGCAACCCCCGCACTCTCATTTCTCTTATGACCCCCTCACCCTGACCCTCTCCCCCTGAAGAAGGGGGAGAGGGATGCGCAGGCTTGGCGAGCTAGAGCGTTTCATATTTTGACGGAAGCGTATCCTGCGTTTTTGAAGTAGTTGGCGCATTGCTGTGGCTCGATGGTGTCGATGAGGCTCCCGAGATGGCGCCATAAGTCGTCGATCTCCCGCTTCTGGGCGTTTCTCATCCAGTGCTTGATTTGGGCAAAGGTCTGCTCGATGGGATTGAGGTCGGGGGAATATTTGGGCAGGAGCCACAGCTTGGCTCCGGCGGCACGGATGGCGTTTCGCACGGCTTTTGACTTGTGGCTGCCGAGATTGTCCATGATGACGATGTCGCCGGGCACCAGGGTCGGCACGAGCAGCTGCTCGACGTAGGCGCGGAAGCACACGCCATTGATGGGGCCGTCGAAGACGCAGGGCGCGGTGAACCGGTCGCAGCGCAGCGCGCCGATGAAGGTCAGGGTGTGCCACCGCCCATGGGGGGCAAAGCCGCGGACCCGCTCCCCTTTCGGCCCCCAGCCGCGCAGCGGGGCCATATTGGTCCGGATCCAGGTTTCATCAATGAATACCAGCCGTTCGGGATCAAGCTTTGCCTGCCACGCCTTCCAGCGCCTGCGATGGCGGGCGATGTCCGCGCGCGCCCGTTCAACGGCGAACAGGGTTTTTTTTAAAGCGCAGCCCTTCACGGCGCAGAAACAGCCATACCGTGCTGTGGGATACCCTGACACCCCGAGCGGCCAACTCGTCTCTCAACCGATGCAGCGTCAGATGCGGCTCCTGGTCGATCCGGCCGACAATGAACTCCCGATGGGGCTCAAGAACCCGGCGGCGGTGACCGCCCATCTTGCCGGGCGCAACACTCCCCGTCCGCCGGTAGCGCTGCGACCACTTAACCACGCTCGAAACCGCAACCCCAAACCGAGCCGCTACAGCGCGGCAACTCTCCCCCGCCAAAACCGCCAAAACAACACGCTCTCGCAAATCAATCGAATAAGGTCTCGCCATGAATGCTGGCCTCCTTGCCCAGCATCCATCTTGAATCATGGTTCGCCCATACTTGGGAATCCCTAAAATGATTCAATCAATCTCAAATACGCTCTAGGCCAGATGAACGTGGGCGCGAGCAACGAGATCACCGCCGTGCCGGCCTTGCTCAAGCTGCTCAGCCTCGAAGGCGCGGTGATGACCATGGACGCCATGCACTGCCAGAGCGGCACGGCCCGCGACATCCACGAGGCCGGCGCCGATTACCTGATGGCGCTGAAGGCCAACCAGCCCGACCTTCTCGCCGACGTCAAACTGCTGCTGGACGATCCCCAGGCGCCCGCCGACGGCGTGGACCAGACGGTGGACGCCGGCCACGGCCGCATCGAAACCCGCCGCGCCGAGGTGCTGCACGATATGGACTGGCTCGCCGAAGCCCACCGGTGGCCGGCCCTGGCCGCTGTCGGCAAGGTCACCTCCAGCCGCGAGACCGACGGCCGGGCCACGACAGCGGTGCGCTACTTCATCGCCTCCTGGCCGCTCACCGCCGACGAACTGAACCGCCTCGTCCGCGGACACTGGGGGATCGAGAACCAACTCCATTGGGTGCTCGATGTGGTCATGGACGAAGATCAGGCCCGAGCCCGCAAGGACAACGCCCCGGAAAACCTCGCTCTCCTCAGACGCCTCGCCCTCAACGTCATCAAACGCAACAAGGACAAGGGATCAAACCGTCTCAAGTTCAATCGCGCCGGGTGGAGCGACAACTTCCTCCGAAAACTCATCGCCGAAATAGGCTAATGCGATTGCCCTGGTATTGGGACCGCGTGGCGTTGCAGACGGGAAGACGAACTTGCAATATGGACGCGGCGGTTCGCGATCCCGGATCGAGCGCAGCGTCGCGACTGGCAGGACCAACGCGTGTCACGGGATGAACGCGACACGAGCATTGGTACTTGCGGGAGGCTGGCATGCTTCACAACAGGATTGTTCGGAGGATCGTGAGCCGGTACGACCGGCCCGTGCTCAACAACGTGCATCGTGGGGAATACGTCGAATGCATGATCGCGGAGTTGCTGGGCCCGGATTGGACCCTTCCCTGGCAGGAGGGGTACGACTGGGCACCTTGGGATCTGCGCCACGCTTCGGGGGCGACGATAGAGGTCAAGCAGTCGGCGGCGTTTCAGACATGGCACGCCGAGAGGGGGGAGCGGACGAAATCGCCGCGGTTCGATATCGCTCCGCGTATGGGCTATTGGACGGCGGACGGTACATGGATCGACGGTACCGGCAGGCCCGCGAGCATCTATGTTTTCGCCTGGCATCCCAACGAGGCGGAAACGGTCGCCGACCACCGTTCACCCGGACAATGGATGTTCTACGTGGTACGCGCGGCCCAACTGCCTCCCGAGCAGCGAAGCATCGGCCTTGCCGGTCTCCAGAGGCTCGCCGGGGCCGTCGGGTTCAAATCGCTCGCGCCTGCGGTGCGGGATGCCGTGGACGATTGTCAGGGGATCGGGTCGTGAAGATCGTCTCCAGGCCCGGCAATGAAATATCAATTCATGCCCATAGGCTTAATTGGGTTGCAGGACCGGAAAATATCATTCATCAGTGAGCCTTCGGCGGTGAGTTCAAGAGCAACTTCCAGGGAAAACCATTGAGACAGTTCACCGAGATCGACACCAAGGGGCTTCTTTGCCCGCTGCCGGTGCTCAAGGCCAAAAAGGCGATCAAAGCGCTGGCTCCCGGAGAACTGATCCGCATTCTGGCCACCGACCCGGCCTCCATGCGGGATATTCCGGCCTTCTGCCGAAGCGCGGGTCACACGCTCGAACGCTCGCAGGAAACGGACGGGGTCTACTCCTTTCTGATCAGAAAGGCCGGCGGAGAACTTCGCCAAGCCAGCTGAGCAAGCGTCGATGGCGCACCGAACGGCTCAACTATTCCAGCCGGAATTCCGGGCCGGTTCCCCATTGAACCTGTAGCGCGTTGTTGGCCGGCGCCCGGTTCGGAGGAATATCAGCGTTCAACAAATCGCCGTCGGTCCAGTGTTCGACCCTGAAGTCGAACGGGTCGTACCAATAATCGAATATCTGCGATCCATAGATGTGGCGGCCTATACCCCAAGAATGCTTGTAGCCCTTGGCTTTGAGCCATTCGTGGCCGAGATAGACCGCGTTCACGTCCTCGACCTCGAAGGCGAGGTGCCCGAGGCCCTTGGGCTGCCGGGGCACGGTCAGCAGGACGTGGTGATCGACGAATTCCTTGCCCCGGTCCAGCCGGTTGAAGGTGAACACCACATTGTCCTCGTCCCCGTCATACATTTCGTCGGAGCTGATGAAGCCGAGGTGTTCCTTGTACCAGGCATCGCAGGCCATGGGGTCGCTTACGTTCAACACCACGTGTCCGCAGCGTTTCACCTGTGCGGGCCCCTTTCGCAGGCGCACCAGGTCTCCCTTGCGGCTCTGCGCGGTGCCGAAATTGCGGTCGAATACGTTGCTGACGGGCAGCGGATCGACGGCTTCGATGCCGTGGACGATCTCCACCCGGAAACCCTCGGGATCGGTCAGGCGGACTCGCTTGCCGCCGCCGGGCTCGTCGATGTCTTCGATCCCGCCGGCGCCGTCGGCGGTCGCGATAACGGCAAGGTCTTCCTCACTGTCGGCGTAGTAGCCCGTTCCAACGTATTCCGGCTCACCGAGTTCGGCGATGTAGAGATGGTGATGGGGATCCGTCCCTCTCATGTAGAGCGCCGTATCCGTGCGGGCGCTGCGGACCATCCCGAAGTCGAGAAGAAACTTTTCGGCCAGGTCCAAATCGGGCACCCGAAACCGCCCATAGGCAATATCGCGGACTTTGATCATTTGGTCCTCTCCCCATCTCGGCCGTCAGTTGGGTTTCGACGGCGATTATCCGTATTTCTACAAAAATCTCAATATATGAAATTATTGTAGAGTTTGTCCGGGCCCGGAACCGGCGTTGGGGGCCTATCGGCCGGGCCCCCACTGAATGTCACGGGCGGTGTGCAAGGGGTACTTCCCGTAGGGCGTATCCTCGTTCAGCAGGTCCCCATCGGTCCAATGTTCATGATTGTGGCCCCAGGGATCGGCCCAATAGTCGAATAGCTGGCTGCCGAGAATATGCCGTCCCATGCCGAAGTTGTGGACGTAGTCCTTGGTCTGCAGGTACCAGTGACCGACATTGAGATCGTTCCAGTCCTCGACCTCGAAGGCCACGTGCCCGAGCGCGGCTTCGCCCCGGTCGGTAATCAGCACCGTATGGTGGTCGACATATTCCTGGCCGCGGTTGCAGCGCATGAAGTTCGCCTTGATGATACTGTCGTCGTTGTCGTCGTGAAGATAATCCGACGTCAGCATTCCCAATGTGCCCATGTAGAACTCCTGGCACTCCTTGAACTTTCCGCAGCTCAGGACGATATGGCCCAATCGCTTGACTTGCGAAGGCCGGGGGCCGGACCGGACGAATGGCCCGACGCGGCGGCGCCGGGAGCCGGAATTGAATTCGAAAACCTCCTTCACCTCGATCGGCTCGACCGTTTCCATACCCGAGACGATCTCGATCCGCAGGCCGTCGGGGTCGTGCAAAATGACTCGTTTTCCGCCGCCGGGTTCATCCATCTCGTGAACGTCACCGGCGCCGTCCAGCCGGGAGATCATATCCAGATCGGCCTCGCCGGCGGCGTCGAAGGCCATGCCGATGAAGCCGGGTTCACCCAATTCCGTCACATGAATGTGGTGCTCGTCGTCGGTGCCCCGCATATAGAGGGCGGTGTCCGTGCGATCGGAACGGACCAACCCGAAATCGGTGAGAAACGTCTCCATCTTGTCGAGGTCGGGAGCGCGCAATCTAATGTATTTGACGTCCGCAACTTTGATCATTTCCATCTTCCCCCGGCTTGCCGCTCATGCCTTGGGCCCGAAATAGGACGCCGGCGACAGCCACAAAATAAATTCAGTCCGGATCGGACGCCCAAAGGATGAGAGATTTGAAGAGGATTATCAACCATGCGGCCTGGGGCGGTCCTGGGGCTTCGCCGCGCCGGAGTTTTGGCGTGAAATCGGTGATCGATTTGACTACGGTTTCGGGCATTCAAATTTCAGACGGCTCATTTTGCTCACGATTATTTGCGGGGGGACGCAATGCCGAAAGCCATTGTCATTCATGAATACGGAGGGCCCGAGGTTCTCAAATGGGAGGACCATGATCCCGGTGAGCCGGGACCCGGCGAGCTGCGCATTCGGCACAACGCCATGGGGCTCAACTTTCGCGACGTCTACCACCGCAATGGCTCCTACGGGGTTCCCGGTGACGAATTTCCGGCGGTGATCGGGTCCGACGGCGCAGGCGTCGTCGAGGCGGTCGGCCCCGATGTAAGTGAATTCAAAATCGGGGACCGGGTCGCCTACGGGACCGGGCCGATGGGCTCATATGCCGAAGTGCGGAATTTTCCGGAACGCTTCGCGTTGCCTATTCCCGATGATGTCGGAGATCGGGTCGCCGCGGCGATGATCGTCAAGGGCCTGACCGCTCACAATCTCATTCGGACGTGCTACGAGGTGAAGGCCGGCGAGACCATCCTGATTCACGCCGTCGCCGGCGGTGTGGGACTGATCGCCTGCCAGTGGGCCGCGGCATTGGGCGCAACCGTCATCGGCACCACGTCGAGCGACGAGAAGGCGGAGATTGCCCGCGCCCACGGGTGTCATCACGTTATCGACTACACCACCGAGAACTTCGCCCGGCGAGTGAACGAAATCACCGACGGTGCCGGCGTACCGGTTATTTTTGACGGGGTCGGCGCCGCCACCTACGAGGGCGACCTGGAATGTCTCGCGCCGCTGGGCTTCCTCATCGGCTATGGAAATGCGTCGGGGAATTTTCCCAAGGTCGAGCCGCTCGATCTCATGCACAAGGGATCGCTCTATTTCCAACGGATCAGCGGCAACCACTTCAACACCACGCGCGAAACGCTGCTTTCGACCATCAATGAGATGTTCGGCTTGATTCGGGACGGCACCATCGACATCGCGATCGGCGGGACCTATCCGCTTCGGGAGGCGCGCCAGGCGCACATCGATCTTGAAGGAAGGAAGACGACAGGCTCCGTCGTCTACACGGTTTAGACTGCCCGTGATTTGACAGGCCGCCGGGACGTGCTTAACGTCACGTCGGCGGGGAGGAAAAGAAACCGCAAACCGCTCATGAATTTATCCGAGGCGAAGCGGACGATGGCCAACGGCCGTCGCCGTCCACAGTTTATTTGGGAGACAGTCAATGGATTTAGCTATTTCACGTCACAAACTTAAGCTGTCACTGCTTGCCGGTGTTGCGGCGGCGGTTGCGTTTGCCGCCGGTGATGTCGCGGCCCAGGACCAGCCGGTCAAAGGCGGCAAACTCACCGTTCACATCAACCGCGATATCGGCGGGTTTGATCACATCAAGGTGCCGCAGGGCGGTATGGGCCGTTATCAAGTGCTTTGGGCGGTGCACGAGCGCTTGTTCGAGCTCGACGCAGGGGGAAATCCGGTGCCGCGACTCGCCGTCAAGGCAAGCCCCAGCGATAACTTCAAAACCTGGCGGGTCGAACTCCGGAAGGGTGTGAAGTTCTCGAACGGCGAGGAACTGACCTCCGAAGCCTATACCCATCACTTCGCACGGCTGCTGGGGAGCGGTCTCGCGGGCCGGTTCAAGGCCCAGCTCGGCTCCAACCTTCAGAAGGTGACCGGGCCCGGCAAGCACACGGTGGAGTTCCAGTTCGCCGAACCAAATCTGGCGTTCATCGAGGCCATGGCCACCGGCGGCAACTACATTTGGTACCTGAACGCGCCGGGCTTCGCCAAGAAGAACGAAAAGGATCCGAACTACAACCGGATGTCGGCGGGTGCCGGCGCCTACATGGTCAAGGAGTGGGTTCCCGGCAAGGGCGTGACCTTGGTCAAAAACCCCAACTACAGGAATCCCAAGGAACAGCACCTTGACGAAATTTTCTACCGCATCACCACCGGGCCGGAAACGGCGGCGGCGTGGAACGCGTTTGCGGCGGGTGATCTCGATGTCATGTGGTCGCTGAACGGGTCCGGCCTGGCCCGTGCCCGCAAGGAAGGCGACAAGTACAACATCGCCAATGGACATCGCGGTCAGTTGCACATGTCGATCAATTTCCAGACCATCCATAAGCCGCTCGAGGACAACAGGGTTCGTCTCGCGTTGGCCCACGCGATCGACCGCAAGGCGATTATCAAGATCGTCGGCCGCAATGCCCCGACCTTCGCCGATCAATCCTTCCCGCCGGGCAGCAAGTGGTTCTGCGACAATATCGCCTATCCGGAGTTCAACCCGGAGAAAGCGAAGAAGCTGCTTGCCGAGTTCGGCCAGCCCGTACCCGTACTGCCCATTTGGACGCTGAACATCCCTGCGATGCGCAAGACCGCCGAGATCATTCAGGCCATGTGGAAGAAGGTGGGCGTCGAATCCGAGCTCAAGGTCGGCGGCCGCGGCCCGACCGGCGTGGTGTTCAAGATCGTGAAGGGCGAGACCCCGACCTGGGCCAATCCGCGCGGTTCCCTGGTTCACCCGACGGTGTTCAATATGGACCTGCACTCGCAGAGCAAAAACAATATCTGGCGCATCAAATCGCCGAAGCTGGATGCGGCGATTGCCAAGGTCCGTGCCGCGCGCACCGACGCCGAGATCAAGGCCGCCCACTGCGCGTTCGAGCAGGCCAAGACGGAAGTGGTGCCCTACATGCCCATCCAGTACGCGCCGAACGCCATTATGGCGCAGAAGCACGTGGGCGGTGTGGTGCCGCCTCACGATCCGTTGCTCGGATATCATCGTTTCTGGCGCAAAAAATAGCCGAACCACGTTGTGAGACGACGGGGCCCGCGCCGTTCGGCGCGGGCCCCGTTTTTTTGCCGTTTGCCCACCGGATCATGCTGCGGAAATTTTGACTTGAATAAGAGTGTTTCGTAGGGTTTTTTCTCGTTTCGGGGTGTCGCCTGTCATCGAAACACCGGGAAGCAATCGACGCAGAACAACAAGCAAGCGTCATTCATTTATGGGAGTTCTTTATGCCGACAATTACACGATCCATGGGTTTCAAGGCGCTGCTTGCCGGCTCGGCGGCGGCCATTGCCTTGGCCGTTGCCGCGACCGGCGCCGTCGGTCAGGAGCAGCCGGCCAAAGGCGGCAAACTGACGGTTCATATCAACCGTGATATCGGTGGGTTCGACCACATCAAGGTGCCGCAGGGCGGCATGGGCCGGTATCAGGTCCTCAATGCGGTTCACGACAAGCTGTTCGAAAAGGATGCCGATGGCAAGATCGTGCCCAAGCTGGCCGTCAAGGCGACGGCGGCCGACGATTTCAAGCGTTGGCGGGTCGAGCTGCGCAAGGGTGTGAAGTTTGCCCCGCACGCGGCCAATCCCGCGGAAGAACTGACCGCCGAGGCCTATGTCCATCACTGGAACCGCCTGCTGGGCAGCAGCTTGGCCGGCCGTTTCCGGGCGCAATTGGGCTCCAACCTTCAAAAGGTCGTGGCGATCGACAAGCACACCGTCGAATTCCAGTTCGGCGAACCGAATCTGGCCTTCCGCGACGTGATGGCGGACGGCGGTATCTACGTTTGGTTCACCAACGCACCGAGCTTCGCCAAGAAGTTCCAGGACGACCCGAACTATAACCGCATGTCCGCCGGCGCCGGTCCCTACATGGTCAAGGAGTGGGTACCGGGCAAGGGCGTGACTCTGGTCAAGAATCCGAACTACTGGGATCCCGGTTCGCAGCATCTGGACGAGATTTTCTATCGCATCACCACCGGACCCGAGACCGCGGCGGCATGGAATGCCTTCGCGGCAGGCGATCTGGATGTGATGTGGTCGTTGAACGGCTCCGGCTTGGCGCGCGCCCGCAAGGAAGGCGACAAGTTCAATATCGCCAACGGCACGCGCGGCCAGTTGCATTTCTCGATCAACTTCCAGGCCAGCCATCCGCCGCTCGAAGATGTCCGGGTACGCCGCGCGCTGGCCCACGCCATCGACCGCAAGGCGATCATCCGGATCGTCGGCCGGAACTCCCCGATCTTCGCCGATCAGTCGTTCCCGCCCGGTTCACCGTGGCACTGCGAGGGGATCGCTTATCCCGAGTTCAATGTCGAGAAGGCCAAGGCGCTGCTGGCCGACTTCGGCAAGCCGGTGCCGAAGATCGAGATTTGGACGCTGAACATTCCGTCCTTCCGCAAGACCATCGAGATAATTCAGGCCATGTGGAAGAAGGTCGGCGTCGAAAGCGAGATCAAGGTCGGCGGGCGCGGGCCCACCGGTGTGGTCTTCAAGATCGTCAAGGGTGAGACTCCGGCGTGGATGAACCCGCGCGGGCCGCTGATCCATCCGACGGTGTTCAACATGGATCTGCATTCCAAGCACAAGAACAATATCTGGCGGATCAATTCGCCGAAGCTGGATGCGGCCATCGCCAAGGTAAAGGCGGCGCGGGGCGATGCGGAAGTAAAGGCCGCGCACTGCGCCTTCGAGAAGGCGAAGACGGAAGTGGTGGCCTACATGCCGTTCCAATATGCGCCTGCCGCCATGATGGCCCAGAAGCATGTGGGCGGGGTTCGCAGGCCGAACGACGCCAATTTCGGCTATCACCGCCTGTGGCGCATGAAATAGCCGGCAATCACGCTGAATTCGGAAACGCCCGGGTCTCCGCCCGGGCGTTTTCACGTTCAACTGGCGGTTCCCTCAGTCCATCTTGTAGCGGCCGCTGGAATAGGTGAGGTCGACCATGACCCGGCCTTCGTTCAGCAGCCACGGCCGGATCGTATAGTCCCGCGCGCCGCTGGCGTGCATGGGATCCGAATCCGCGATCTTCGTGGCCTCTTCCAGGCTGTCGGCGCGGATGATCACCATACCCTCGCCGCCCCATTCGTCCCCCGCATCGTTGGGGAACGGACCCGCGCCGAACATGATGCCCTTGGCTTCCAACTCGCCCTGAAACGCGAGGTGCTCCTCCAGGGTTTCGAAGATGGCCTCCATGCCGCCGGTCGGCCTGGTGAACACGACATAGAGTTCCTTGGCCAACAATCCCTTGTCCCGGCACATGCCGACGAGTCCCTGCCAGCTCAGGTCGGGTGCGTCTGCCATTCATTCCTCCTTGATTGAGTATGAAATTCACGGCGGTCATCATGGCGAGCAGGCCGGTGATGAACAATCCAATTCCTCATCGGCGGATGAAGCCCATATGCAGGAAACGGATCACGATCAATTTTTTCTTTGACTCGATTTCCGGCTCGGCCTTCAATCAACGATGAAAAGAGATGGGCCGCCGTCATGAAGGTGCCCAAACCGGGGAGGTATCCATGATCAAATATTTGTTGGCGGCCGGTGCCGCCACGACGCTCGTCATTGGCGCCGGTGCTCACGCGCAGACGCTGGGTATCGGCACGTCCGGGCCAGGCGCCCTGACCCACGGGGTGGGCTCCGCCATCGCCAAGGTCGTGTCCGAAAAGTCGGGGATGCAGATGCGGGTGCGTCCGTCCGGCGGATCGAGCATCTACGTCCCGGCGATGAATGCCGGCGATTTGGAGTTCGCGCTCACCAGCCACCTGGAAGCGCGCTTCGCCTATACGGGCAAGGTGATCTACAACAAGGCCCACGAGAACGTTCGGGTCGTTGCCCGGCTCCGGCCATTGGCCGTCGGTTTCTTCGTCCAAAAGGATTCGCCGGTGCAGAAGTTCACCGACCTGAAGGGCAAGCGGCTGGCCTACGGCTATACGACGCAGAAAATCGTCGGCCATCTGATCGACGCCCACCTGGCCAACCACAACATGACCGTTGCCGACATCAAGCCGGTGCGGGTGCCCAACGTGCTGAGGGGGGCGGACGAGTTCTCCCGCGGCCGGGCCGATGCCCTGTTCTTCGCCGTGGCTTCGGGCAAGGTGCGGGAGGTCAACGCCAAGGTGGGCGGGCTCCGGCTGCTGCCGCTCGACGCGTCGCCCGAGGGCATGGCCCGGCTGCGCAAATGGGTGCCCGTCGCCTACGTGCACACCGAGCGGCCCCGCAAGGGTCAGCCCGGCGTTACCCAGCCGACCCAGATCATGGGATACGATTTGATCCTGATCGCCAATTCAGGCGTGCCCAACAAGACCGTCGGCGCGGTGATGAAGGCCCTGGCCGGGAACAAGAAGGACCTGGTGGCCTCGTTCCGCGGTCTGGTGCTGTTCAATCCGAAGAAGATGACCGCCACCAAGGGTCTGTCCGCGCTCAAATATCATCCGGGCGCCATCGAGTTCTTCCAAGCGACGGGGCAGTGGCCGCCTAAGTCCTAAGGGCCTTGGCGGACGAACTGGAGATTGGCGAGAAACCGCGGCTGGCATCGCCGGCCGCGGTTCGCTTTGTCGCCGTATTCGCGACTCTGCTCACCCTCGGCGCCATCGGCTGGGCGCTCAATGTTTACGACACCTATTTGGGGCTCGAGCTCTACACCGAGCAATATCTCGGCGGCATGCTGACCCTCGCCCTGCCGCTGGTGTTCATCACCCAGCCGGCGAAGCGCAAGACGGCCCGCCTCCGCGTGCCCTGGTACGACCTGGCCGCCGCGGCGGCGGCGCTCCTATCGGCGGGCTACATGGCGTGGAAGTTCCCGGTACTGGCCGAGGCGGTCGTCGAGCGCCCGCTGGACGGCATGATCGCCGGGTTGGCCGTCATCCTGCTGGTGCTCGAAGGGCTGAGGCGGACCACCGGCAACGTGCTCTTCGGCCTGGTGATCATCTTCCTGGCCCTTGCGCTCGTCGGACACCTGATCCCCGGCGAACTGGCCGGACGTCCGCTGGCCTGGGACAAGCTCGCCTACTATCTCGCCTGGGATCCGACCGCGATCCTGGGAACGCCGATGATCATCGTGACCACGGTGGTCACCGCCTTCGTTTTCTTCGGCAACGTGCTGTTCAAATCGGGCGGGTCGCGGTTCTTCACCGAGATCTCCATGGTGCTCATGGGGCGCTACAGGGGCGGGCCGGCGAAAATCTCCGTGTTCGCCTCCGGGCTCTTCGGGTCGATCTCGGGAAGCGTCGTCTCGAATGTCGTGTCCACCGGGGTCATCACCATCCCCCTGATGCGCAACGGCGGTTACAAGGCGCACGACGCCGGCGCCATCGAGGCGACGGCCTCCACCGGCGGCCAGCTGATGCCGCCGATCATGGGGGTCGCCGCCTTCCTGATGGCCGACTTCCTGCAGATTCCCTATGCCTCGGTGGTGCTGGCCGCGCTGATCCCGGCGATCCTCTATTACGTGGCGCTATTCGTTCAGGCCGACCTGGAAGCCGCCCGCAGCGGCATCGACCGGGTCGCGGCCGAGGATATCCCCAACGGCTGGCAGGTCTTGAAGGCGGGATGGTTCTTCCCGCTGCCGTTCGCCGTTCTGATCGTCGCGCTGTTCTGGTGGAACTTCTCGCCCGAACTGTCGGCGCTGTCGTCGGCGGCGGTCATCATCGCTACGGCCATGGTGCTCGGCTACAAGGGCAAGCGGCTGGGCATTGTCGATCTCCTGGACGCGCTCCGGGCGACTGGCATGGCGGTGCTCAACATCGTCATGATCGGCGCGGCGGCCGGGATCATCATCGGCGTCCTGAATATTTCCGGCCTCGGCTTCGGGCTCACCCTGTTTCTGGTCAAGCTGGGCGGCGGCAATCTGATCGTCATGCTGCTGCTGGCCGCGGTGATCTGCATCGTTCTCGGCATGGGCATGCCGACCATCGGCGTCTATCTGCTGCTCGCGACCCTCGTCGCGCCGTCATTGGTCGAGGTCGGCGTGGCGCCTATCGCGGCGCACCTGTTCATTCTCTATTTCGGCATGATGTCGATGATCACGCCGCCGGTGGCCATCGCCGCCTTCGCCGCCGCGACCCTGACGAACTCCGATCCCATGCGCACGGGCTTCGCCGCCATGCGTTTCGGCTGGCTCGCTTTCGTCATTCCCTTCCTGTTCATCGCCTCGCCGAGCCTGCTGATGGAGGGGAGCGCCGTGGAGGTCGGGCTCGCGTTCGTTACCGCGCTCGGCGGGGTGTGGCTGGTATCCATCGGCTTGATGGGCCACTTGTTCCGGCCGATTGGCGCGGTTTTCCGCATCCTCTACATGGCCGCCGGCCTGGCGCTTCTGTTTCCCGCCGGGGCCGGCGCCTGGGGCGCGCAATCGGATATTGCCGGCGCGGTCGTCGGCGCCCTGCTGGTCCTTCGCGAGCTGATCATCCGGCGAAATGCTTCACGGCCCGCCTGATCGGACCTGTATGTCAATTTGATGCTGGGCATGGGCGGCCTTTGACTTACGAGTGCCATCCCCGCACTACGGAGTGACCCGCCCATGACATTGGATATAATTCCGGGAAGGCTGGCCGAAACAGGGAGACCAGGGTGCCGCTTCTCAGCGTCGAGAATCTTGGCAAGAGCTTCGGGTCACTGCAGGTGATCAATTCCTTCTTCCTTCATTTGGAGGAAGGGGAGGCGTTGGGAATCATCGGTCCGAACGGGGCCGGCAAGTCGACGCTGTTCAATCTGATTACGGGCACGCTCAGCAGCGATCAGGGCGCTATCACCTATGACGGGCGGGACATTACCAGGGCCTCGGCTTTCGACCGATGCCGGGCGGGTATCAGCCGGTCCTACCAAATCCCCCATCCCTTCGGCGGCATGACCGTATTCGAAAACCTGCTCGTCGGCGCGGCCTTCGGCGGCGGCGACAGCGAAGCCGAGAGCACCGACCATTGCGCCGCGATCCTCGAACGCACCGGGCTTGCGTCCAAGGCCAATGCGCTTGCCGGTTCCCTGACGCTTCTGGAGCGCAAGCGGCTCGAACTCGCACGCGCCCTCGCCACCAAGCCGCGGGTGCTTCTGCTGGACGAAATCGCCGGCGGCCTGACCGAGCCCGAGGTGGTCGATCTGTTGGCGACCATCAACGGCATACGCGCGGAAAACATGTCGATCATCTGGATCGAGCATATCGTTCATGCGCTGCTTTCCGTGGTCGACCGGCTGATCGTCATCAATTTCGGCGAAAAGCTCGATGACGGCGACCCCGAGGCGGTGATCAATTCGCCCGAGGTGCAAAAGGTCTATATGGGGATCTCGGTCGAATGAGCCTTCTAGCGGTCAGAAATCTCACCGCCTTTTACGGCGATTTCCAGGCTCTGTTCGGGATCGATTTTTCCCTCGACGAGGGCGAAACGGTGGCCGTGATCGGCGCCAACGGCGCCGGGAAATCCACGTTCCTCCGCTCGGTCACCGGGCTGGTCAAATACGCGGCGGATGAATTCACCTATGACGGCCGGTCGATCGCCGGGCGCAAGGCATCGGATATCCCGGGTCTCGGCATCGCCATGGTGCCCGAGGGCCGAAAGCTGTTTCCCAGCCTGTCGGTCGAGGAAAACCTCGTGATCGGCGGCTACGACGGCCGTCCCGGCACGTGGTCCCTGGACCGGGTCTACGGGATGTTCCCGCGCCTGAAGGAGCGGCGCGACAATCCGGGCACCGCGCTGTCGGGCGGCGAACAGCAGATGGTCGCCATCGGCCGGGCGTTGATGGCCAACCCGAAACTCCTGCTCTGCGACGAACTGTCCCTTGGCCTGGCGCCCATCATCATCAAGGACATCTACGAATCCGTCCCCGCCATCAAGGCCGAGGGCGTTTCCCTGTTGATTGTCGAGCAGGATATCAACCAGGCCCTCGACGTCGCCGACCGGGTCTATTGCTTTCAGGAGGGGCGGATTTCCCTGGAAGGCGACCCGGCGCGGATGAGCCGCGACGACATCGCCAACGCCTATCTGGGGAAATCCCAATGATCGAGTGGGTGAACTCCATTCTCCAGGGCGTGCTGACGGGCGGTCTCTATGCCCTGTTCGCCACCGGCCTTGCGATCATCTTCGGGGTCATGCGGCTGGTGAACATCACCCATGGCGATTTCATCGTCCTGGCGGCCTTTGTCGCCCTGGTCGTGGTGGAGGGCACCGGCGTCGGACCGTTTGTCAGCCTGATCGCGGTTATCCCGATCATGGCGGTGTTCGGCTACGTCCTGCAGCGGGGTGTGCTGAACCCGACATTGGGTCCCGACCTGCTGCCCCCCTTGTTGGTCACTTTCGGGCTTTCCATCGTCATCCAGAATTTGCTGCTGGAGGTTTTCTCCGCCGATTCCCAGCGCCTGAAGATTGGCGCGTTCGAGACCCTCAGCATCAATCTCACCGAGAATCTCGCCGTCGGAGTGTTCCCCCTGATCATCTTCGCGACCGCGGTCGTACTGATCTTCGCCATTCAGGTGGTGTTCAACCGGACCAGTTTGGGCCGGGCGTTCCGCGCCACCTCGGACGATCCGGTGACGGCGAAATTGATGGGGATCGACCACCGCCACGTCTATGGCCTGGCCATGGCGCTGGCCCTGGTGCTGGTCGCCATCGCCGGCGTGTTTCTCGGGGTGCGCACCAATTTCGATCCGTCGGTCGGACCGTCGCGTCTGCTGTTTGCCTTCGAAGCCGTGATCATGGGCGGCCTCGGATCCCTCTGGGGAACCCTGGCCGGCGGGATTATCCTGGGCGTCGCCCAGAACATCGGCGCGAAGATCGATCCCGGATTTCAGATTCTCGCCGGCCATATCGCTTTCCTGGTCGTACTCGCCGTCCGGCCAAACGGCCTGTTCCCGAGGACCCGCGATGACTGAGGCGACGGCCCAGGGCCGCTATTCGGTGATCCGCTCGAACCGCGCCAGCCGGGGCGGCGCGGTCGCCGGCATTCTCCTGCTTCTGTTCCTTGCCGCGGCGCCATGGTGGGCCGATCGGGCGACCATGCGGCTGCTGGTGGAGATCTTCTATATTCTGGCGCTCGCCCAGATGTGGAACCTGCTCGCCGGGTACGCCGGGCTGGTCTCGGTGGGGCAGCAGGCCTTCGTCGGTCTCGGCGGCTATATGCTGTTCGCCTTGGCCATATTCACGCCGGTGGGGGCGGTCTGGAGCATCCCGCTCGCCGGTCTCATCGGCGCCGTGGTATCCCTGCCCGTGGCCTTCCTGGTCTTTCGATTGCGGGGTCATTACTTCGCCATCGGCACATGGGTGGTGGCCGAAGTATTTCTCCTGGGCTTCGCGCAGATTCAGACCCTCGGCGGCGGATCGGGCATCAGCCTGCCGGTGAGCGTTGTGCGCGATATCGCCTCGTCGCGCTCGGGCCGGGATGCGGTGATCTACCTCGTCGCCCTGGCGGTGGTGATCTGCATCATCGCCATCGTCTACGGGCTGTTGCGGTCGCGCCACGGCCTCGCCTTGACGGCTATCCGGGATTCGGAGGAGGCGTCGTCGAGCTTGGGCGTCGACAATTTCCGCGCCAAGCTGATGATCTACATCTTCGTCGCCTTCGGGACGACGGCCATCGGCGCGTTGATCTTCCTCACCAAGCTGCGGATCAGCCCCGCGGCGGCCTTCGATATCAACTGGACGACGACGGTGATCTTCATCGTCGTTATCGGCGGCATCGGCACCATCGAAGGCCCGATCATCGGCACGCTGATTTTCTTCCTGCTCCGCGAACCGCTGGCGCAGTTCGGCACGTGGTATCTGATCCTCCTCGGCCTCGTTGCGGTGGTCATCATGCTGAAGGCGCCCCAGGGCATCTGGGGACTGGTCGCCGAGCGTTGGGACTTGCGATTCTTCCCCGTACAGCGAAGATTGCGCTTTGAACCACCGCCCGACTGAAATCGGCTCAGCTGCTTGGGGTATAGATTGCAATACTCTAGCATGCCGACTATGGCTTGGTTTCTGTTTATCGACGAGAGCGGTCATGACCGCAAGGCGTCGCCCTACGAGGTGCTGGCGGGAATTGCGGTTCAAGATCGTGATATTTGGAACCTGATAACGGCGTTGCATGATGCCGAGACCAGAATATTTGGCCGGCGTTATAGTGCCAGCAAGGATGAGTTGAAAGGTAGAACGCTCCTAAAAAGAAAGGTATTTCAACACCGAGAATTGAATGTCCAAGTACCGGAAAATTCGATCGCCGCGTTTGCGAGGGAAGCGCTGGACAATGGCGAGGCCGCTGCCATTTACCATCTTAAAGCTCTTGCACTGGCAAAACTCCAATATGTTCAGAAAGTATTGGAAATCTGCGCGTCTTTCAGATGCAAGGCATTTGCGTCGATTGTCGAGGTGGATGCGCCGCCAACTTCGTCAGATGGGTTGCGCAAGGACTACGCGTATTTATTTGAGAGATTCTTCTATTTTCTTGAAGACGAAAGGCCACGAGAACAGGGCGTAATCGTTTTTGATGAGCTCGAGAAATCCAAGAGCCATATCTTGGTCGAGCAATCGCATCGGTATTTTAAGGAAAGTGCGACTGGTCGACATCGAGCTAGTTTGATCGTGCCCGAACCATTCTTTGTGCATAGCGATTTAACAACAGGGGTTCAAATCGCCGACCTTATAGCTTACTGCGTTTCTTGGGGGTTTCGCACCGGATCAATTACAAAACCTGCGCGACCAGAATTAAAACCATTTGTGGATCAGATTGCCGGACTTAGGTGTCGCACAATCCGTGAGCGTCGTGGCAATCCCAATTTCCAGATTTGGAGTTTTGCACACATAACCGATCTCCGAACTCGTCTGGAATTGGAGGATGGCGAGATTGATGAAATTGAAAGTGAATAATAAAAGAAAAGGCAATGCAGCGCCGAAGCGCCACAAAGCCTCCGACAAAAATATGGTGTTTGCCGGGCTGTTTGTCAAGAATATAGCGGCTGCGGTGACGTAAAAATTTATGTGTCAGTTGGGAATGGGGTACTCCCTGTGGTTTACGACAACCGCAAGAAGGAGCACCCCGATGCCACAGCAAGCTGTAACGATTGAGAACCTACCACAAGCCTTTGAGGTGGTGAAGGAGATGCAAGCAGGCGGATTGGACTGGGGCGAGGGTTATCGCCCGCTTGGCCGCCAGGCGCTGGCCGAGATCATCGAGGGCCGGATGGCCGAGGCGGTGGATCGCTGGCTCGACGGCCTCGATGGCAGCGCTATGCGCGACCGGCGCAACGGCACCTACCGGCGCCGCCTGCTCAGCGAGCTCGGCGACATCGAGCTCAACGTGCCGCGCACCCGGCACTTCTGCCCGACCGAGGTTCTGAAGAGCTACGCAAGGCGCGCTCCAGAGATCGACCGCGCCATCCTGGCCGGCTTCGTGCTGGGGCTCTCGACCCGCAAGGTCGGCGAGGTCCTGCTTGCCCTGCTCGGGCGTCCGGTCTCGGCCGCGACGGTGAGCCGGGTCGCCAAGACCCTCGATCTGTCGGTCGCCGCATTCCACCGCCGGCCGCTGAAGAACGCCTACAAGGCGCTGATGCTCGACGGCGTGGTGCTGGCCTGCAAGACCGGCGCCGGCGCGCTCAGGAGGCCGGTCCTGGTGGCGCTGGGCATACGGCACGACGGCAAGAAGGAGATTATCGACTTCCAACTCGCCGCCAGCGAGAGCGCCGCGGAGTGGGAGCGCTTCCTCACCGCGTTGCACCGCCGCGGCCTCACCGGCGAGGGCCTTGAGATGATCTGCGTTGATGGCGGCCAAGGCCTGCTCGCCGCCTTGCCGATCGTCTATCACGGCATCCCCGTTCAGAGGTGCTGGGCGCACAAAATCAGGAACATCCTCAACAAGGTCCGCGTAGCCGACCAGCAGGCCGTCAAGGCCGACGTCCACGCCGTCATGAATGCCCCCAACCGCCGCAAGGCCGAGACCGCCGCCCGCCGCTTCGCCGACGCCTGGGAAGATACCTACCCCAAGGCCGTCGCCTGCCTGCGCAACGACCTCGACGACCTGCTCACCTGCTTCCGCTACAAGGACCTCGCCGAGCGAAAGCAGGTCAGGACCACCAATGCCATCGAACGGAGGTTCCGCGAGGTTCGCAGACGAACCCGGCCCATGGGAACCTTCAAGGATAAAACCTCAATGGACCGCATCCTCTTCGCGGTCTTCATTCACGAAAACAAGTCTCAGGGAATCAGTACCCCAGTCTCCCTGACACATAACTCTTGACGTTACCGCGGCTGCCGAAAGCTATGGGTGGAATTAACAAATCACTGAGAATTAAGGAACCTTCCCGTCGGCTTGCGTTAGTCCCTCAGTCCGAGATCGTATGCAAGTCACCTCACTACCACATTGAATCCTAAGGCCTAAGGCGAATTTCATCTCGTGCCGCGCTTTTCGACCAATCTTTCGACCATGTTCACCGAACTGCCGTTTCTCGAGCGGTTCCGGGCGGCCAGGGACG
The DNA here is from genome assembly GCA_965221855.1 of Rhodospirillales bacterium. GTDB lineage: Bacteria > Pseudomonadota > Alphaproteobacteria > Rhodospirillales > UBA2165 > JAJDXO01. The sequence continues at coordinate 37,818 of CBDCSV010000005.1, forward strand.
CCGGCTTCGAAGCGGTCGAGTTTCAGTTCCCCTATGAAACCAGCCTCGATGACTTGAAGGCGGCGATCGACGGCATCGGACTGCCCGTCGCCGTGTTCAATCACAAGGTCGGGGCGCTGGACCAGGGAGAACCGGGCGCCGCCGCCATGCCCGGCGCGGAGGACACGTTCAAGGCCTATCTCGAAGAGACCTTCCGGTACGCGGACGCGCTGCGGCCCATGAACGTCAACGTATTGGCCGGGTGGCCCTCCATGGAGGAATTCACGCGGGACGCCTGTCTGGAAACTCTTGCCGGAAACCTCAATCTGGCGGCGGACGCCATGAGCGGGATCGGGGTGCGGATTATCACGGAGGCGGTGAACACCGCCGACCGGCCGGGCTTTCTGCTGCATTCCACCGAGCAGGCGGTGGGTCTGATCAAGGCGGCGGGGCACGCCAATCTCGGCATCGAGCACGACCTCTACCATATGCAGATAATGGAGGGCGATCTGGTCCGGACGGTCGAGGAGAACCTGGAACATATCGGCCATATCCAGTTCGCCGACACGCCGGGCCGCCACGAGCCCGGCACCGGCGAGATCAACTATCCCTACGTCTTCGAGGCCATGGACCGGGCCGGCTGGAAAGGATTCCTGGGCGCCGAGTACCACCCCAGGACGACCACCGATGCCTCCCTCGGCTGGCTCCAGCCGTATCTCTAGCCCCTGACCGAGCATGACCGACGCAGAGACCTTCATCGCCAACTGCCTCACCGAGGCGGAGTTTCCGGAGCTCCCGAATTTCCATCGGGGCAAGGTGCGGGACACCTACGCGCTCGATGACGGGCGGAGCGTGTTCATCACCACCGACCGGCAATCGGCCTTCGACCGGGTGCTGGCCGCGGTTCCTTTCAAGGGACAGGTTCTCAATCAGACCGCCCGGTTCTGGTTTGACCGGACCCGCGACATTTGCCCCAACCACGTGATCGACGATCCCGATCCCAACGTCGCCATTGTCAGGCGGCTGGAGATGCTGCCGGTGGAGATGGTGGTCCGGTCCTATCTCACCGGTTCCACCGATACGGCCATCTGGCCCATGTATGAGCGGGGCGGGCGGGTGCTCTACGGACACCCTTTCCCCGACGGCATGAAGAAGAACCAGCGGCTCGACGAGACCATCCTGACTCCGACCACCAAGGGGGCGGCGGGGGCGCACGACGTTCCGGTCACGCCGGCGGACGCGGTGGCGCGGGGGCTTGTGTCCCAAGCCCAGTGGGACGAACTGGCGGACAAGAGCCTGGCCCTGTTTGCCCGCGGTCGGGAGATCGCCGCCCGGAACGGCCTCATCCTCGTCGACACCAAGTATGAGTTCGGCGTCGACGGGAACGACGCCATCACGTTGGCCGACGAGGTTCACACGCCGGATTCCAGCCGCTATTGGATTGCGGAGACCTACGAAAGCCGGTTCGCGGCCGGGGAGAACCCGGACAGTCTGGACAAGGAATTCCTCCGGTTGTGGGTGTCGGAGCGGTGCGATCCCTATTCGGAACCGATCCCGGAAATCCCGGCGGAAACCCTGATGGAGTTCTCCGGCCGTTACATCGCCCTCTACGAGCGCGTCACCGGCCGCGCGTTCGAGCGGCCAGGCGCCGATCAACCGGTCAAGGAACGGATCCGGACCGCCCTTGCGCGAGCGCTGCCCGAATACTTTTGAAGCGGCCGGCGACCGATTGCCGGACAGGGGCGGGACGGTGTTCGCCGTCGCCTCGCCGACCGCCTAGACTGCCCGCAACTTCGAGGGGGAACGATGGCCGGACCAGAGGCGCTCGGCGGCATCAGCCGGGCCATGTCCAACGTCAATTTCCGGCGCTACTGGTACGGCATGTCGGTCATTACGGTGTGCTTCTGGGCCTACCGGACGGCGCTCGGCTGGCTGACCTGGCAGCTGACGGAAGATCCGAAATGGCTCGGCTTCGTCGTCTTCACCGAGATGGTGCCGATGATCCTCCTGGGGCCCATCGCCGGCGCGGTGGTCGACAAGTACGGCTCGCTGCGTATCGGCCGCCTCGCTCAAATGGCGATGGCGCTCGTTATCGCCTTGATTGCCGTTGCGACCCTCGGCGGCATCATGACGCCCCACCTGCTGTTGGTTTTCTCGTTCGCGCAAGGGTGCGTAAACGGATTTTCCAACCCCGCGCACCTGGCGCTGGTGGCCAAGGTCGTCCCCCGCGACCATATCTCTCCCGCCGTCGCCTTGCAGTCGGGATCCGTTCAGACCGGCCGATTTATCGGGCCCGCCATCACCGGACCGCTATTGGTGGCGTATTCTCCGGGCGTCGTCTTCGCGTTGATCACCGTCGGCTTCATCTATTTCATCCTCATGCTGTATCTGGTCCGGACCATCGAGCCGGAGGAACGTCAGGAATCGTCCCAAGGCATCCTTGCGGACTTCAAGGACGGCCTCGAATACGCGGCGGGCAATCTGCATATTCGTACCTTCATCCTGTTCTCCGCGGCCATGGGAATTTGCCTGCGTTCGGCGCCCGAACTCATGCCGGCGTTCGCCGTCGACATTTTCGGGCGCGGCGAAAGCGGCCTCGCCTGGCTGCTGGCGGCGTTCGGCCTGGGCGCGGTTTTTTCGTCCCTTTGGCTGGCGGTCAGGGGCCGGGCCACCGGGCTCGCCAGGGTATTTGCCGTCAATCTATGCATCGGCGCGCTGGCGCTGATCGCCTTCGGCCTGACGGCGAATTTCTGGATTGCGCTGGCCCTGGTCGTGGTAACCGGGTTCGGCACCAACACCGTGTCGGTCGCGGGGCAGATCATTGTCCAGAGTGTCGTCGCCCCTCACATGAGGGCCAGGGTCATGGGCCTCATGGGGACGACCTTCCGCGCATTTCCGGCACTGGGGGCTTTGTTTCTCGGGCTCGGCGCCTCGGCCTTCGGGCTGTCCGCGCCCATCATCGCCGCGGCGATGCTTGCCCTTGCCGCCTGGGCGTACTTCCTATGGCTCAACCGTCACGGCGCCCTGCGCCGGCGGCGTGACGGCTAATTTTTGTCCGCGTCCCCGAGAATCCGTTCCTCGTCTTCGATGAACCAGGCCGGGGTCCGGTAGCCGGCCCGCTTCCGTTTCTTCATCAGCGTCTTGTAGATTCCGGCGCGTTCCGGGTCCTTGTTCGCTCTATGCTGATAGGGGCAGACGTCGACGCAAATGTGGCAGTATTCGTCCCGGAACCGGGATGCCTCATAGCAGGCCGGGATATCCACCAGCCATCGCTTCACCCCTTCGGTAACGACGAAATCGCCGCTGGGCTTGATGGCGCCAGGCGGGCAATTCCGCTCGCAAATCCGGCAGTTTTCGCACGTGGCCTGAACGCCGAAGATATTGGGCGTTCCGGTGACCACCGGCGCATCGGTAATGACGAAACCGGGCCGGAAGCTGGGACCGAGTTCGGGATGGATAAGGTTGCCGTGCTTGCCGAGCTCGCCGAGGCCGCTGTCGTAGAGCGCCGGGATGGCCTGGATTTCTCCCGTCCCGTTGTGTTCGGCGAGCGCCGCGAAGCCGAGACCGCGAATATATTCGGCGAGTTCGGTGGAGATACGGGCGCACTCCACATATACCCGGTAGGCTTCCATCTCCACGGCGAGCGCGCCTTCGAGGACGCGGGCATAATTCTCGCCGACAATGATCGAGACGATGTAGGGCTGATCGAAGGCGCTATCGTGGTTGATCATGTGCGGCTTGAGCAGCGCGAAACCGACGTCGTCGCCGCCGAGCTCCAGCGCCTTGGCGCGGATCAGGGCGGTGAGGCGCGCCGGGTCTTCACCTTCCGGTTTGTCCGGGTTGACCGGGCCGTTCCGCCGCGGGGTGTCGGATTCCCAGTCCCGGATAAAGTCGAAAACATCGAACTTGTCCGACTTCGGGCCGTCCTTGCGGAACAGGGGAACCTCATCGAGGCCTTTTTGCTCCCGGATTTCCTGAACCAGCGTGTCCCGGGGATCGCCGCGGCGGTATGGAGAGGTGCCCTGCATGAACCCGCTACAAAACGCCCCGGGCGTCCACCGGCCAGATATCGACCAGCGTATCGCCGTCGACGACGTGATAGTAGTTGTGGAGATTGACCGTCGGGTCGCAGTGGGGAGTGATCAGCAGGATCGCCTCGCCGAGACCGGGCTTCTCGTTGGCGCCCTCGGGGAGAATGACCTTGCCGTGTTCGTCTCCGAACCGGTCGAACCCGGCGCCCTCGATACTTGTCGCGGCGACCTGGGGCTTGGGACCGTCGGTGGCGAAGCACTTGAAGCCGCCGTCGATGGTGACGAAGCCCTCGGCGTTGTTGCTCACCACCGAGCACTGGACGAACAGCGCGGTCTCGAAGGGAGGCTCGCCGGTCCCGCCGAATTCGACCGCGTTGTACTCCACATCCATGAAGATGTAGGAGCCCGCCTGGTGTTCGGTGAACAGGCCTGCCTCGCGGTCGATCCCATGGGTGCCGGTGCCGCCGCCCGAGACGATTTCCGGCGCCAGACCGGCATCGCTCAACGCCTCGACCACATCGCGCAGGTGATCGAGGTGGGCCCCGTACACTTCCGTCCGCTCGCCGAGGTGCTCGATGTGCTGAACCATTCCGGAATACCCCTGGATTCCCCTGTAGGTGAGATGTTCCGCATCCGATACGGCCCGGGCCAGGCGCACCGCGCATGCCACCGTCCCGACGCCGGTTCGCGCCATGCCCACATCGATGTCGACCAGCACGTTCAAGGAATCACCGCTCGCCTTGGCGGCCTCGTCGAGTTGCGCCAGATTCTGTTGATTGTCCACCACCACCATCAGCCCCTCGGCTTCGGCGTTGAGTGCCGCGAGCCGGCGCAGCTTGCCGTCGCCGACCACGGGCGAGGAGAGGTGGACGCCGGGAATATCGCGGGCCGCCATGGCTTCGGCCTCGCGGAGCGTGGCGCAGCAGATTCCCAAGGCGCCGGCATCGATCTGCTTGCGGGCTATGGCCGCGGATTTATGCGTCTTGGCGTGGGGCCGGAGATCGAGGCCGATCGCCGCATGATCCCGGGCCATTTTGGCGATGTTGCGTTCGAGCGCGCCCAGCTCGATGATCAGCGCCGGCGTCGCGAGCCGATGGCGCGAGCCGGGCCGGCCAATGAGGGCTTGGTTGGGTCCGAGGTCGGAAGATTGGCTCATCTGCGCCATCCGCGGCTGCCGAGGTTGAACTAGGTCATAGCACGGGCGCCGGATCAAGCAATGTCCCTGCCCATCAACGCCAAACCGGCGACTTTCCACCAGTCGGACTCGCCGCAATCCGTTCAAACGCCGCAATTGCGTCTATGGTATCATCGTGCATAATCGGCACATTGTTCGATATCCGAACATTTATTAAGAATAACAATAAGAGTTGGGAGAGATGGAATGATTTTCTTCGGCAACGACAAGCGGCCGTTCGAATACGGGCCGTTCCCCCTCGAGCGGTTGAAGCGGGATGTGAGCGTACTCGCCGGCGAAGCGGCGCGCCCCGAGGCGGCGAGGCCCGCCGCGAACGGCGCCGACAAGGGACCGCTCGGCGTCTCCCTCGCCAAGTACATGGACATCTACCGGGGGTTGGGCGTCAACGACCCGTTGCCGCCCAAGGCGCCGGTTCCCGACGACCTTCATCGCCGTTCGGTGGACATCAAGGGGGCCGCCTACTTCCTGGACGTGGCCCAGGTTGGTATCTGCGAAATCCCGGAGAACGCGTGGTATGCCGATGCGGCGCCGGCCGGCCACACCCATGCGGTGGTCATCGTCCAGGCTCATGGACGGATGCCCGAGCCGGAAAATTTGGCCCATGCCTGGTGCCTCGATCTGGAAAAGGAAGCGGCGTCCCTGCGGGCTTACGAGGTCGCCATCGCGGTTGCCGAACACATCCAGTTCATGGGCTTCGAGTCCGCGGCCCACGACGCCTACAAGGGCGGCGTGGATATGGACCGGCTGGCGGTCATCGCCGGCGTGGCGCTGCGCGACGGCGGCGGAATCACCAATCCCTATCTGGGCAGGGAATTCGAGATCGCCGTGGTGACGACGGCATACGAACTGGAGACCGACCAGCCGCTGCACGCCAGTGCGCGGAACGCCAAGGGTCTGGGCTATTGGCTCGGTGTCGGCGGCGCGGTGCCGGGAATCGAGTGGAACCGGCGCAGGAAGCGCCGCAGCGACCTCGGCATATTCCCCATGGAGCAGGTGGACCGGGTCGAGCGGCCGACCACGATGATCATCGACGAGGAAGTTCCCCGGGTGCCGAAACGCGCCGAGTTTTTCGAGCGCGCCGCCCGCGGCGACCTCGGCGACAAATCGCGCATCGAGCGCAACCGGTTCGCCTTCAAGCACCCCTTCGCCCAGGCCATGGTCAGCCTGATCAAGTCCATGGTGCCGCACCAGGGCGGCGACGTGGCGCCGGTGGCGCCCGGCTATGACGACCCGGCGGCGAACGCGCGGGCCATCAAGTCGTTGAGTTATTTCCTCGGCTCCGAGGTAACCGGCATTTGCGAAGTGCCGGAGTACGCCTGGTATTCCCACAAGAAGGACGGCTCGGAAATCACGCCCTACCACAAATATGCGGTGGTGATGCTGATCGACCAGGGATACGAGACCATGGAAGGGGCCTCCGGCGACGATTTCATTTCCGGGGCGCAGTCCATGCGCGCCTACATGCGGGGCGCCGAGATCGCCGGGATCATGGGCGACATGCTGCGCCAGCTCGGGTTCTCGTCCCGCTCCCAGACCAACGCGGATTCGGACGTGCTGCACACGCCGGTAACCCTTTGGGCGGGCCTGGGCGAGCTCAGCCGGATCGGCGAGGTGATTCTCAATCCCTTCATCGGTCCGCGCCTGAAGACCGTCGTGCTGACCACCGACATTCCGCTCGAGGTGGACAAGCCGGTCGATTTCGGCCTCCAGTATTTTTGCAGCAATTGCTGGAAATGCGCCCGCGAATGCCCCTGTGACAGTATTTCCTGGGGCAATAAGGTGATGTTCAACGGCTATGAAATGTGGAAGCCCGACGTGGAGCGCTGCACCCGCTACCGGGTCACCAATCCCAAGGGTCTCGCCTGCGGGCGGTGCATGAAGACCTGCCCCTTGAACAAGGTGGTGACCGCCCAGGGTCCGATCATGACCCGCGTCGCCTCCTGGTTCGGGGTGAACCAGCGCTGGTCGAAGCCGTTCCTGGTGCCCATCGCCGTGTGGCTGGACGACTTCCTGCGCCACGGGGTCCGGAACCCGGTGAAGAAATGGTGGCTCGATATGGAGATCGTCGACGGTGTCGCCGTCGAGCCCCGCAAGGGCGTCAATCAGCGGGACCTCAATCTCGACCACAAGATCGATCCCGACGAGCAGAAGATGGCGTACTACCATGCCGACATGATGCCGCCGGGCAATCTCATGGACCCGCTGCCCGTCGACCGGAAAGAGGCGCTGAAGGCCAAGGCCCTGTTGGAGACCCCGGAAGAGGCCAAGGCGCGCCTCGCGGCCGGCAAGCCGAAACCGGCGCACTACAACCCGACGCCGGCGCTGGCGGAGGTCGAAGGCGAACGGACGGACGACAACACGGCCATCTGGGACAAGCCGAGAGCCAGTACGTAAACTTCCGAAACTTCCGAGGAACCGACATGGACGTCAACGGACACGCCGCATTCGTCACCGGCGGCGCATCGGGCTTGGGCGCGGCCGCGGCCCGCCTTCTCGCCGCCAAGGGCGCGAAGATAACCATCGCCGATCTGAACGAAGACCTGGGCTCGCAGGTCGCCGAGGAACTGGGCGGCGTTTTCGCGCCGTGCGACGTTACCGACGAAAGCGCCGTTCAGGCCGCGCTGGACGCCGGATCGGACGCCCACGGGCCGGCGCGCATTCTGGTCAACTGCGCCGGCATCGGCGGCGCGGCCCGGGTGGTCGGGCGCAATGGTCCCCACGATCTGGGCCTGTTCTCCAGGATCGTCACCATCAACCTCATCGGCACCTTCAACACGACGCGTCTGTTCGCGGTCCATGCGACCCAGGCGGACGAACTCGAGGACGGCGAGCGGGGCGTCGTCATCATGACCGCATCGGTTGCCGCCTATGACGGTCAGATCGGCCAGGCGGCCTATTCGGCGTCCAAGGGCGGCGTGGTTTCGATGACGCTGCCCATCGCCCGCGACCTCGCCCAGCGCGGCGTGCGGGTCTGCACCATCGCGCCGGGCGTTCTGCTGACCCCGCTGATGGATATTCTCCCGCCCGAAGCGCAGGAGTCGCTGGGTGCCAGCGTGCCGTTCCCGGCGCGCCTCGGAAAGCCCGAGGAATATGCCGAACTGGCGCTCCACATTTGCGAGAACCGTTACCTGAACGGCGAGACGATCCGCCTGGACGGCTCGTTGAGGATGGCGGCCAGGTAGTTCCGCCCATGGCTCCCGCGCCAATTCGCCGAATAAATATGTCGGAACCGTCCATCGGCATGGAAACCCTCGCCGATGGGAGCGTTCTGCTGACCAATGGCGACCCGCTGCGGGCCTATGAGACCCAGTGGGGCGACATGCTCCGCCGCTGGGCCGGGGAGCGGCCCGGCAAGACATATCTGGCCGAGCGCGATGCCGCCGGCGGCTGGCGGAAGGTGACCTACGCCGAGGCCCGGACGATCTGCGACGGCATGTCCCAGGCCCTGCTCGATCGCGGCTTGGGTCCGGAGCGGCCGGTGATGCTGCTGTCGGGCAATTCCATCGATCACGCGCTTCTGTCGCTGGCCGCCATGCAGGTCGGCATTCCCGTCGCGCCGGTGTCCCCGGCCTATTCGCTGATGAGCCGGGACTTCGCCAAGGTGAAGCTGATCAACGGGCTGGTGAAGCCGGGACTGGTCTACGTGGAGAGCGGCGGGATGTTCGAAAAGGTCCTGAACGCCGTGGATTTCGGCGAGGCCGAAATTCTCTATGGCGCGGATGCGCCCGCGGGCAGGGATGCCACGCAAATCGGCGAGCTCCGGGGAACCACGGCAACGGATGACGTGGATGCCGCGTTTGCCGCCGTCGATCCCGATTCGGCGGCGAAATATCTCTTCACCTCCGGGTCCACCGGCATGCCGAAAGGGGTCATCAATACCCACCGGATGCTGTGCGCCAATCAGCAGATGAACATCCAGCAAATCCCGTTCTATGACGAAGTCCCGCCGGTGCTCGTCGACTGGCTGCCCTGGAATCACACGTTCGGGGGCAACTTCTGCCAGGGACTGGTGTTGAAGACGGGCGGGACCTTCTACGTCGACGAGGGGAAACCGGCGCCCGGTCTGATCGAGAAGACGGTCGCCAATCTCCGGGAGATTTCACCCACCGCCCATTACAACGTGCCCGTCGGCTACGGCATGCTGGTGCCTTACCTGGAGCAGGACCGGGAGCTGCGCGAGACCTTCTTCAAGGATTTGGGCTTCATCTTCTACGCGGCCGCGGCGCTGTCGCAGGATTTGTGGGAGCGGCTGGAGAAACTGGCGTTGGACACGGTCGGCGAACGGATCGTCATGGCGTCGGCCTTCGGCTCGACCGAATCCGCGCCGATGATCACCGCGACCCACTGGATCATCGACCGCGCCGGCAACGTGGGCGTGCCGGCCCCGGGGGTGGAGGTCAAGCTCTCCCCGGTGGCCGAGAAAATGGAGATTCGCGGCAAGGGTCCGACCATCACCCCGGGCTATCTCGGCCGCCCCGACCTCACCCGGGCGGCGTTCGACGAGGACGGCTTTTTCAAATTCGGCGACGGCATGCGGTTCGAGGACCCGGACGACCCGGCCAAGGGTCTGCTGTTCGACGGCCGGGTAACCGAGGACTTCAAGCTGGATACGGGAACCTGGGTGCATCCCGGCGTGCTGCGGCCCGACCTGATCGCCGCCGCGGCGCCGGCCATCCAGGACGCCGTCGTCTGCGGCCACGACAAGCCGTTCATCGGCCTTCTGGTTTGGCCCAATCCCGTCGGCTGCCGCGAGATCGGCGGCCTGGCCGAAGACGCGTCGCCGGACGACATCGCCGCCAGTCCGGCGGTCCGCGATTTCATTGCCGGGAAGCTGGCGGCCCACAACAAGGAGGCGGGAGGCTCCAGCCGTTCGGTGAAACGGGTCCTGCTGATGACCGAGCCGCCGCAGATCGACGCCAACGAGATCACCGACAAGGGCTACGTCAATCAGCGGGCGACCCTCGACCGGCGGGCGGATCTCGTCGCCAAACTCTACGAAGCCCAGCCCGGCGGCGATGTCATTCAAATTGGATAACCGATGACCGGCGTCCAAGCGCCGTCCCGCGACCGGCGCCTGTTCGGCATCGGCTGCATGGTCGTCGGCATGCTGGGCATGGGCGGCGTCGATGCGGCGGGCAAATGGCTGGTGGGCGCCGACTATCATGTGCTTCAAGTGCTGGCGGTCCGGGGCTGGTTCATCGTCGCGGCGTTTCTCCTTTGGGCGATGGCGACCGGCCGGCTCGCCCAATTGCCGACCAGGCGCCCCGGCGGCCATTTCATCCGCCTGCTTCTGGCGTTCCCGGGACCCGCGCTGATGTTCACGGCGCTGATATATATGCCGCTCGCCGACGTGACGGTGATCGTTTTCGGCTCGACCTTCATGACCGCGGCCCTGTCGGTTCCCCTGTTCAAGGAACACATCGGCATCCACCGCTGGTTCGCCATCTTCATGGGGTTCGCGGGCGTGGTCATCGCGCTGCGCCCGGGGGCGGGGGTCTTCGAGCCGGCCGCCATCCTGGCGCTCCTGGCGGGGCTGTCGTTCGCGACCATCAATCTCACGGCGCGCTGGCTGCGGGAGACCGAATCGACGCTGCGGCTGGTGTTCTATGTCATGCTGGGGATGATGCTGATCGGAAGCGCCGCGCTCCCCTGGGTCTGGAGCCCCATGCCGCCGGAGCACATGGCCGTCTTCGCGGCCATGGGCGTGTTCACCCTGATCGGCTACGCCGGCATGACCCAGGCCTTCGTCGTCGCCCCGGTGGGCGCGGTGGCGCCCTTCGAATATACGGTGCTCCTGTGGGCGGTCATTCTCGGCTTCATCATCTGGGGGGACGTGCCGGACGCCTTCGTCTGGACCGGCGCCGCGCTGATCGTCGGCAGCGGACTGTATATGGTGCATCGCGAGGCGCGGGCCGAGGCGCTGGCGAAACAACGGCGGACCGGCGCCGTTTGAACTCGGACCCGGCAAGCGGTTAAATAGCCGAAACACGGGGAGCAGCGTCCGGATGGACGGGTCATTCTCATTCAGCCTCGAAGACAAATACACCTCCGACGGCGGCCGCGTTTACGTGACCGGCGTGCAGGCGCTCGTTCGATTGCCGCTGGTCCAGCATCGCCGGGACAAGGCCGCCGGTCTGGATACGGCGGGGTTCATCTCGGGATATCGGGGCTCGCCACTCGGCGGATACGACACGGCCCTGTGGCAGGCCCAGCAGCACCTGGATGCGCACCAAATCACCTTCCAGTCGGGCGTCAACGAGGATATGGCGGCGACCGCCTGCTGGGGCACGCAGCAGTTGGGGGTCAGCGAGCCCTCGAAACACGACGGCGTGTTCGCCATTTGGTACGGCAAGGGGCCGGGCGTCGACCGGTCCGGCGATCCGCTCAAGCACGGCAGCCTGGCGGGCTCGTCCAGGCACGGCGGGGTGCTGGTGCTGGCCGGAGACGACCACATGGCCAAGTCCTCGACCACGGCGCACCAGTCGGAGCAGGCGCTCATCGCCGCCATGATCCCCATCCTCAATCCGGCCAATGTCCAGGAAATACTCGATTTCGGCTTGGCGGGCATCGCGCTCAGCCGCTATTCCGGGTGCTGGGTCGGCCTCAAGTGCGTTGCCGATACGGTGGAGAGCGCCGCGTCCGTCGACGGCTCCCTGGACCGGATGCGGCTCTCCGAGCCCGGGGATTTCCGGATTCCGCCCGATGGTGTCCATTTCCGCTGGCCGGACGGGGCGGTCGCCAGGGAGACCCGGCATGTGGACGTCAAGCTCAAGGCGGCCCAGGCCTTCGTCCGTTGGAACAAGCTCGATCGCCGGACCCATGCCGCCGCGACCAAACGTCTCGGCATCGTCGCGACGGGCAAGGCTTGGACGGATGTCTGCCAGGCCTTCGAGGAACTGGGCCTGACGGACCAACAGGTGGCCGATCTCGGCATCAGCGTGTTCAAGGTGGCGATGCCCTGGCCGCTGGTCCCCGAGCCGGTGCGGGAGTTCTGCGCCGGGCACCGGGAGGTCCTGGTGGTCGAGGAGAAGCGCAACGTCATCGAAGACCAGCTGGCCCGGGTGCTGTTCGATCTTCCCGACGGCCGGCGTCCCCGGCTGGTCGGCAAACAGGACGAGAAGGGCCGCCCATTGGTGCCGGAATCCGGCGAATTGACCGGCACGCTGTTGGCGCGGATCATTGCCAACCGCTTCCTGGACGAGGAACGGCAAAGCTGTCTCAACGACGCCCTGAGCGCGCTGGCGCGGCGGACCAGGGCGGAAGGCCGCAATGCCGATCTCGGCGAGCGAAAGCCCTGGTTCTGCGCCGGCTGTCCCCACAACACCTCGACCAAGGTGCCCGACGGGTCCAGCGCCCTCGCGGGGATCGGCTGTCATACGCTGTCGGTCTACATGGACCGCTCGGTCGGCGCCTATACCCACATGGGCGGCGAGGGCGGCACCTGGGTCGGCATGGCGCCGTTCTCGACGACGGAGCACATGTTCCAGAACATGGGCGACGGCACCTACTATCACTCGGGCCTGCTGGCGATACGCGCCGCGGTCCGGGCCGGGGTCAATATCACCTACAAGATCCTCTACAACGACGCCGTCGCGCTGACCGGCGGCCAGGCGGTCGAGGGCAATCTGACGCCGGCGGACATCACCCGCCAGCTTCGCGCCGAAGGCGTGGGCCGCATCCTGGTGGTCACCGACGAGCCCGAAAAGTACCCCGAAGACACCCCCTTCGCCGAAGGGGTGGAGGTCCATGAGCGCCACGAGTTGGACCGGCTGCAGCGGGAGCTCCGCGAGGTGCCGGGCGCCACGGCCATCGTTTACGACCAGACCTGCGCCGCGGAGAAGCGCCGGCGGCGCAAGCGCGGCACATTCCCCGATCCGGACCGGCGCATGTTCATAAATGAACTGGTCTGCGAGGGATGCGGCGATTGCGGCGAGACGTCCAACTGCGTGGCGGTGCGTCCGGTCGAAACGCCGTTCGGCCGCAAACGGGCCATCGACCAGTCTTCCTGCAATAAGGATTTCACCTGTCTCGACGGCTTTTGCCCCAGCTTCGTGACGGTCCGGGGCGGCACGCTCAGGAAGGCCGCCAAGCCGGAAACGGCATCGGGCGGCGATCCGGCGGCCGGCCTTCCGATTCCCGCCGCCGCCGGATTCGATGTCGCCTGCAACGTGCTTTTGGACGGTATCGGCGGGACGGGCGTGATTACCGTCGGCGCGCTGCTCGGCGTCGCGGCGCACCTGGACGGCCTCGCGGTATCGGTTCTCGATCAGACGGGGCTGGCGCAGAAGAACGGCGCGGTGGGCTCCCACGTGCGGATCGCCCGGTCGGCCGGGCACCTGGCCGCGACCCGCATCGGCGCCGGCATGACGGATGTCCTTCTCGGGTTCGACATGATCACGGCGGCGAGCCAGGAGATGATTTCCACCCTGTCGCGGGATCGCAGCCATGCGGTCGTGAATTCCCACCTGGTGCCGCTGGCGAGCTTCGCGGAGCAGCCCGACATGTCCATCGACGGCGGCGGATACCGGGACGCCATCTCGGCGCAGATCGGCGCCGAGCGCGCCACCATGCTGAACGCGACTCACCTCGCGGAACGGATCATGGGCGATACGATCATGTCCAACATCTTCATGGTCGGCTTTGCCCTCCAGAAGGGATATCTTCCGGTTTCGCTCGGCGCGCTGCAGCAGGCGATCCGCCTCAACGGTGTCGCGGTGGAGGCCAACCTCAGGGCGCTCGCCTGGGGGCGGGCCGCCGCCGAGGACCTGCCCCGGGTGCTGGAGCTGGCCGGCGGCGAACGGGACGCCCCATCGCCCGAGACCGTCGATCAGGTCATCGAACGGCGGGTGGAATCACTGACGGCCTATCAAAACGCCGGCTTCGCCGAGACCTATGGCTCGGCGGTCGCACGGGTCCGCGACGCCGAAGCCGCCATCGCGCCCGGCCGCACGGATTTGACCGAAGCGGCGGCCCGCTCGCTTTACAAGCTGATGGCGGTAAAGGACGAGTACGAAGTGGCCCGATTGTTTACCGATGGCCGCTTCGAGGCGAAACTTCGCGAACAATTCGAGGGCGATTTCAAGATTGAATTCAACTTCGCGCCGCCCATGTTCGCCAGGATCGATCCGGTGACCGGCCGGCCCGAAAAGATGGCGTATCCGGCGCCGTGGTATTTCGCCCTCCAATTGCTGGCCAGACTGAGGGGCCTCAGGGGCACGGCGCTCGACATCTTCCGCTACTCCAAGGACCGCAAGATGGAGCGAGAGCTGCTCTCGGCCTACCGGGAAACGCTGGAAGAAATCCTGTCGAACCTGAATGCGGCCAATTACGGGACCGCCGTCGAACTCGCCGCGCTGCCCCAGTCGATCCGCGGGTATGGTCCGGTCAAGGACAAGCACGGGTCGGCGGCGCGGGAGAAAGCCAAGAGCCTTCGTGAATTGTTCCACCGGACCCCCGCGGGGGCCGAGGCGGCGGAATAGTCAGAGACCGATCCTGTCGCCGGCGGCGGCGATGCGTTTGAGCCGCTCGACGATGGGCGGCTCCAGGAATTGGCCGTCGATCATGACCGCCGCCTGATCCTGGGCGTCGAACTTGGCGATCAGGCCGCGGGCCTCGGCGACCTCTTCGGCGGTGGGCGAGAACACGCCGTTGACCGCCTCCACGTGTGTGGGGTGGATCAGGGATTTGCCGGTGAAGCCGAGTGTCCGTGCCGCCTTGGCTTCGGCGGCAAGCCCGTCCAGGTCCTGAATATGGAACCAGGGCGCATCGAGCACGTCGATGCCGGCGGCGCGCGCCGCCGCGACGAGCCGGGACCGCGCGTAGAGCAACGGTTCCCACGCATGCTCGGCGCGGAGGTCGAGGGCCATGTCCTGGGAGCCCAGCATGATGAAGCCCACCCGCTCGTCGGCGGACGCGATTTCGAAAGCCGCTTCAAGACCGCGCGCCGACTCGATCAGCGGGTGGATGAGCATTTCGCTGCCCCTGGTGGCCTCGGCAACGGTACGCACGTGGTCCGGATCGCCGCACTTGGGGATCACCACGCCGTCGGGCCCGGCATCGGCTTCGGCGAGGGCGGCGAGATCGGCCCGTCCGGCCTCGGTTTCCACCCCGTTGATCCGCATCAGGCGCTCGACGGAACCGTCATGGGCGCCGGCGAACACGGCCAGGGTGGCGGCGCGGGTTGCATCCTTGGCTCCCGCGGCGACGGCGTCTTCCAGATCGACGCAGACCATGTCGGCGCCGCTGGCGAGCGCCTTGGGATATATCTCGATGCGGGCGCCCGGCATGTAGAGCAGGGTGCGGCGCACGGGTACGGCCGTTTCGGTCATCCGCCCATTATGGGCGCCGGTGCGCCTCGATTCCACCGCCGTTTCCTGATAGCCCTAGGCTTAGGCAATCGAAGGAGATGGGCCATGGCGGGTCCGCTGGACGGTCTGTTGGTGGTCACCCTGGAACAGGCGGTGGCCGCGCCCTATTGCACCTCGCGGCTGGCCGACGCCGGCGCCCGGGTCATCAAGATCGAGCGCGAAGGCGGCGATTTCGCCCGCGCCTATGACAGCGTCGTTCATGGCGAGAGCGCCTATTTCGTGTGGCTCAACCGAGGCAAGGAGAGCATCGTCCTCGACATCAAGGATGACGACGACCGGGCGCTCCTCCATCGGATGATCGCCGGAGCGGATATCTTCGTCCAAAACCTGATCCCCGGGGCCGCCGATCGGGCCGGGTTCGGCGGGGAGGCGCTCCGCGAGGCGCATCCCCATCTCATCACCGCCGACATCTCCGGTTACGCGGAGGAGGGCCCGTCCAGGGACATGAAGGCCTATGACATGCTGGTCCAGGCCGAGACGGGGCTCGCCTCCATCACCGGAACCCCCGAGGCGCCCGGCCGTGTCGGGGTCTCGGTTTGCGATATCGCCGCGGGCATGTACGCCTATTCGGCCATCCTGGAGGCGGTGATTTCCCGCCGGCAAACCGGCGCGGGGCAGGGGATCAAGGTCTCCCTATTCGACGGCATGGCCGACTGGATGGCGGTGCCGCTGCTCCACAACGACTACGGCGGCGAGGCGCCGGGCCGGGTGGGGCTTCGCCATCCTTCCATCGCCCCCTATTCGAACTTCCGGTGCGCCGACGGCGGCCTCCTGGTTCTGTCCATACAGAACGAACGGGAATGGGCGTCCTTCGCCGCCGATATTCTGGGCCGCCCCGAATATGCGACGGAGGGCCCCTATTCGACCGCGGCGCAGCGGGTGGAGAACGTCCACCGGCTGGAGGCCGAGATCCAGTCCGTGTTCGATCGGCATGACCGCGAAGCGATGGCGGCGAAACTCCTCAACGCGGGCATTGCCTTCGGCCGGGTCAACTCGGTGGCCGAATTCTCCGGTCATCCCGACCTGCGCCGCGTCGAAGTCGCCACCGGGACCGGGCCCGCCGCGATCCCCGCGCCGCCCGCGCGCCTGACGGGCGCGCCCAGGGAGCCGGGGCCGGTCCCGTCTCTCGGTGAACACGGCAGTGCGCTTCGCCGGGAATTCGGAGCTTAGTCTCCATTTCAGGATCATGGCCTGCATCGCGTCCGGGCGGCCGAGCGGCAAAAAAACCGCCGGAAACGGCGGCTGCGGTTCGAACGGCGGGACCGATGCGCACGGCTCCCGATCCTAGGAAAAAACCATACCATATCTGTCGCATATGTCGCAAGCTTTTTTTTAATTTTTTTCATAAATTTATAGAATTTCTCCGCAACCGGGGAAAAACGGCGGAAATCCTTTGAAAATAGCGCTCTAAGGCATGGAAAGAAAATCTTCCAATGATCCGCTTTCGTTTATTGCGGCGCAAACGGTTGGTCTTGGAATTAGATTTCCAAAACCCTCGTTCAACGAATTGACGGAACAACCCGGGCCCCCCGGGGATGAACCCATGGAAAAACCTCCAGCGCCGCGCGGACCATGACCCGGGCGCCAAATGAGGGCCAGACTGGATGAGGTTCTTCGCCCATGGCAAAATGGGGGCCTATTTCGGGGGGAACCCAAAATGATCGTTAATTCATTGGATCACTGGTCAATCGCATCGAAGCGATTGGAGGACAGCAGAAAGTTCTACGAGGACATTCTCGGCCTGGAGGCCGGCTTCCGGCCCAAACTGAAATCCACCGGCTATTGGATGTATGCCGGGGACAAGGCGATTATTCACCTGGTCAAGGACGAGAGCGAGGACCTGGACGGCACGCCGCTGCCCGAGGGCCAGGGCACCAAGGAAGACATGGAAGACAGCGGGATCGACAACCACATCGCCTTCACCATCGAAGACGCGGACGAGGTCCTGAACCTGCTGAAGGATCGCGATATCGGCTATTGGGACCGGGACCTGTCGGACCGCGGCCTCTATCAGATCTTCATCAAGGATCCCAACGGGGTGATCCTCGAACTCAACTACTATTCGGCGTAACCCCGCCCGCCGGCAAAGTGGCCCGGCCATCCACGAAATTCACCACGGAGACACAGAGTTCACCGAGAAGGACTGGTCGACTCCTCCTATCTCACTGCCTCACTGTCTCCGTGGTTGAAAGATTGAAAATCTGGATACCCCGCATAAAGCGGGGTATGACGGAATAGGGGCCTCTAACAACACTCGTCATGCCCCGACTTGTTCGGGGCATCCACGAAATTCACCACGGAGACACAGAGTTCACTGAGAAGGAATGGTCGACTCCTCCTATCTCACTGCCTCACTGTCTCTGTGGTTAAAGAAAATTGGAAACCTGGATACCCCGGACCTCCGCCGGAGGAGGCAGGCGCAAGCCCCATCGCTTGACTTTCAACTCGCCGCGTGGTGCCTTGACCGCATAAAAATGAGCATGATCCGCGGCCCTTTCGGCGGCGGATTTCCAGGGGAGGCCAGGGGAGGAAGAATCCGCGGATGGTCACCAATTTGCTGGTCGTCGATTCCGAGGCGGACTTTTATCGCGGCCGTCTCTCGCCGATTTTTCCGGACGTCGATTTTCTTTTGGCGCCCGACGGCGATGCGGCGGAAGAGCATCTTCCGGACGCCGAAATCCTGTTTTCCATCGCCCGGTGGCTGACCCCGGCGCGTCTCGCCATGTGCGGGAAGCTCAAATGGATTCAGTGCAGCATAACCGGCACCGATCACCTGACCGGCGTGCTCGAGGCGCGGCCCGACATTCTGTTGACCAACGGCCGGGGCATTCACGGACCCCAGATGTCGGAGATCACGGTTCTCCATATGATGGCCCTGTACCGGCAGGTCGGCCGGCTCGCGCGAAACCAGCGGGACCATGTGTGGGACCGGTTCCTGCCCCGGGTATTGGACAACCGCGTGGCGGTCATCTTGGGCGTCGGCGCCATCGCCGGGCATCTGGCCGGTGTCCTCAAGGCGTTCGGGATGACCGTATACGGAATCTCGGGCTCGCCCCGGGAGGCGCCCAATTTCGACCGGATTTACGGCCGTGACGAGCTGCTCGAAGCGGCGGGCGAAGCGGACTTCTTCATCGTCCTCGTGCCGTTCACGCCGGAGAACGACAAGATCGTGAACGCCCGTGTTTTCGAGGCCATGAAGCCGACCGCCATGCTGGTGAACGTGGCCCGCGGCGGCGTGGTCGACGAGGCGGCGCTCATCGACGCCCTCGACAGCGGCAAGATATCCGGGGCGGGCCTCGACGTATTCGAGACCGCGCCGCTGCCCGACGAAAGTCCGCTTTGGGACATGGAGAACGTCTTCATGACGCCGTTTACCGGCGGACGCAGCGATCAGTACGAGCAGAACCTGCTGACCATTCAGGAGCCAAATCTCCGCGCCTATTTGGCGGGCGAACGGGATAAGATGATCAATATCGTTTCCGGCGGGTGAGCGCCGGTACAGGGAAGGGAGAATACCGTGGTTGAAATGTCCGAACGTCTGAACATGCCGTTGTCCGACGCCGAGATGGAGCGCCGCTGGACAGCTGTCCGCGGCGCGATGGAGGAGGCGCGCGTCGATGTCCTCCTCATGCAGAACAACAACGACCACATGGGCGGCTACTGCAAATACTTCACCGACCTTCCGGCCACGAACGGCTATCCGCAGACGGTGGTTTTTCCGCGCGACGATGCGATGACCCTGATCCATCAGGGTCCGTTCGGCGGCGACCGGGAACTTCCCGTCGAAGGCGACGGCATCCACCGCGGGATCAAGCGCCTGTTGACCACCCCCAGTTTTGCCTCGGCTTCCTACACCGCGGATTACGATCCCGAGCTCGCCGCCAAGGCGCTCGAACCCTACCAGGGGGGGACCATCGGCCTTCTGGGGACCTATCAGATGTCGTTCGCCATGGTCGACTATCTGAAGCGGGGCAATTTCTCCAACACCAACTTCGTCGACTTCTCGGATGCCGTCGACCGCATCAAGGTGATCAAGAGCCCGGAGGAAAAGGAACGGGTCAGGGGTTGCGCGGCGCAGCAGGTGGAAGCCATGAAGGCCGCCATCGAGGCGATCGAGCCGGGTATGCGCGATTCGGACGTTGCCGCCGTGGCCCGCCACAAGGGCGAAAACCTGGCGAGCGAGCAGGGGATCTATTTGTGCTCGTCGGCGCCGCCCGGAACGCCTGCGACCATCGGCGGACGACACAACCAGAACCGCGTCATCCAGAAGGGCGACGTGTTCTCGCTGCTGGTCGAGAATAACGGCCACGGCGGCTTCTTCACCGAAATCGGCCGCACTATCGTTCTCGGCAAGGCAAGCCAGGAAATGAAGGACAATCTCGAGCTGGTCCTCGAGGCCCAGAAGCACACATTGGACCGGTTGAAGCCGGGCGCGGACTGCAAGGAAATCTGGGATGCCCACAACGAGTGGCTCGAAGAGCGGGGGAAGCCGAAGGAGTCCAGGCTCTACTGCCACGGCCAGGGCTACGATCTGGTGGAACGGCCCCTGGTCCGCTTCGATGAACCGATGAAGATCGAGAAGGACATGAACCTGGTTTGCCACCCCGGATGGGTCGGCGACGGGGCGTTCAACTGGATTTGCGACAACTACATCGTCGGCGACGACGGGGTGGGCCCCTCGATCCACGAATTCCCGCAGGAAATCATCGAGGTGGACGTCTAGAGCGTTTCATATTTTGACGGAAGCGTATCCTGCGTTTTTGAAGTAGTTGGCGCATTGCTGTGGCTCGATGGTGTCGATGAGGCTCCCGAGATGGCGCCATAAGTCGTCGATCTCCCGCTTCTGGGCGTTTCTCATCCAGTGCTTGATTTGGGCAAAGGTCTGCTCGATGGGATTGAGGTCGGGGGAATATTTGGGCAGGAGCCACAGCTTGGCTCCGGCGGCACGGATGGCGTTTCGCACGGCTTTTGACTTGTGGCTGCCGAGATTGTCCATGATGACGATGTCGCCGGGCACCAGGGTCGGCACGAGCAGCTGCTCGACGTAGGCGCGGAAGCACACGCCATTGATGGGGCCGTCGAAGACGCAGGGCGCGGTGAACCGGTCGCAGCGCAGCGCGCCGATGAAGGTCAGGGTGTGCCACCGCCCATGGGGGGCAAAGCCGCGGACCCGCTCCCCTTTCGGCCCCCAGCCGCGCAGCGGGGCCATATTGGTCCGGATCCAGGTTTCATCAATGAATACCAGCCGTTCGGGATCAAGCTTTGCCTGCCACGCCTTCCAGCGCCTGCGATGGCGGGCGATGTCCGCGCGCGCCCGTTCAACGGCGAACAGGGTTTTTTTTAAAGCGCAGCCCTTCACGGCGCAGAAACAGCCATACCGTGCTGTGGGATACCCTGACACCCCGAGCGGCCAACTCGTCTCTCAACCGATGCAGCGTCAGATGCGGCTCCTGGTCGATCCGGCCGACAATGAACTCCCGATGGGGCTCAAGAACCCGGCGGCGGTGACCGCCCATCTTGCCGGGCGCAACACTCCCCGTCCGCCGGTAGCGCTGCGACCACTTAACCACGCTCGAAACCGCAACCCCAAACCGAGCCGCTACAGCGCGGCAACTCTCCCCCGCCAAAACCGCCAAAACAACACGCTCTCGCAAATCAATCGAATAAGGTCTCGCCATGAATGCTGGCCTCCTTGCCCAGCATCCATCTTGAATCATGGTTCGCCCATACTTGGGAATCCCTAAAATGATTCAATCAATCTCAAATACGCTCTAGAGCCGATCTAGGCCTCGAGCATTCCGGCGATGAACGGCGGCAGCTGGAATGCGCTTCCGTGGATCGACGGCGAATAGTATTTGAAAGACAGACCGGCGCGCCTCACGCGCTCCGCCAATTCGTCCGGTTCCATCTCACGCGGCTCCGGGCGGTCCGATGCCCACCCCAGCGTCATGTAGCCGCCCACGTAGGACGGGACGACGGTGAGATAAAACGTGGCGTCCGAGAACACGGAACCAAGGCTGCGATGCACGCTTCCAAGCTCGTCGGGCTGCAGGAACGGCACGCCGCTCTGGGTCACCAGGATCCCGTTCTCGCGCAAGCAGCGCCGGCAATCGGCGTAGAATCCGGGGGTAAACAAGACCTCGCCGGGGCCGATCGGATCGGTCGAGTCGACGATGATGACGTCGAATTTCCGGTCGGTGTCCCGGACGAAGGCGGCGCCGTCCTCGATCAGGGCCGTGCATCTCGGATCGTCGAATGCGCCGTCGCTCAGGCCCGGCATGTGTTCGCGGCACGCATCGATCACGGTATCGTCGATTTCGACCAGCGTCGCGGAGCCGATGCCGTCGTGACGCAAGACCTCTCTCAAGGCGCCGCCGTCGCCGCCGCCGACGATCAGCGCATCCCGAACCTGTCCGTGCGCGAAGACCGGAACATGGGCCAGCATTTCGTGATAGCAGAACTCATCCGCCTCGGTGGTCTGGACCACCCCGTCGAGCGCCAGCACGCGCCCGAAACGGGGAGTTTCGAATATCACCAGTTTCTGGTGGCCGGTTGAGACCTCGCAGATGGTTCGCGTGACCTCGAACCGCTGGGTGTATCCCTGGCCGCCCCATTCGTCGTGAAGCGCCTCGTCAAACCAATTCAAGGCCGCCGGCCCCGGCGCTGCTCGTTAACCGATATCCGATCGCAGTTGAACGCGGTTTGGAACACCTCCAGCGCGGCTTCGGGATCGCAGTCGCCGCACATGAGGACATCAATGGCCGCGAACCCCCGTTCCGGCCACGTATGGATGCTGATATGGGATTCCGCCAACACCAGCACACCGGAAATCCCGCCGTTCTCGCTGAATTGGTGCAGGTGCACATGCAGTTCCGTCGCGCGGGCCGCCTTGGCGGCCTCCCGCAGGGTTTTCTTGATCAAGGCGGGATCGTCCAGGCCTTCGGCGCCCCACAAATCCATCAGCAGGTGAAGCGCCGCGAACCTCTCGCCGTCCCGCTCGACGAAGTAGTCCTTGGTTACGGTCTCCGTTTCGCCTGTGGTCGGGGCCGCATCGGCATCTGTGGTCATGGCCGGTCCCTGCGAAAATGGGTTCGGGAGCGCGATTATTTATCCGATCACCCGGGAAACTAGTCGTCCCGGTGGGTCCGCTCCATCCGTTCGTGCCGCTCCTGCGCCTCGATACTCAGCGTCGCAATCGGCCGGGCCTCGAGCCGGCGAAGACTGATCGGTTCCTCGGTTTCCTCGCAATAGCCGTATGTGCCGAGCTCGATCCGTTCCAGCGCGTCGTCGATTTTCGCGATCAGTTTTCGGGCGCGGTCCCGGGTGCGAAGTTCCAGAGACCTCTCGGTCTCGACGGAGGCCCTGTCGGCGAGGTCGGGCTCGAGACTGCTCGTCTCTTGGAGGTGTTGACGGGTTTCGCTCGCCTCATCCAGGAGTTCCGAGCGCCAGTTTTCCAGCTTTTGGCGGAAATACTCCTGCTGCAACGGGTTCATAAACTCTTCGTCGTCGGAAGGTTTATAATCGGGCGGCAGCGTTATCATCATTTGTCGTTTCCCAGTTGGCCCCAGAATTTGGCGGCGAAATATAGATTTCGACCAATGACCCGACAAGTGATCTTTTTGTGATTGACCGAAATTCCGCCGAATGCTGTTCGAGTAGACGCCACGGTAAAATTTAACGCCGTGCCCGATCCAATCAATGATGCGGAGACGGACCTCAAGTATGCCCCGGCAGGCAGAAGAGCCTGTCTTATCGAACCTAGAATGGGAGACCGAGCTTTGGGCGACGATATTGATCCATCAGGCGCCGCACGCACCAACCTCTCGGCACCGCAACGCACCACCGGCCCGACCGCACCGACCCGGGACAGACCTTCCGCGGGCCTTGAGGCCGACGCCGCGGCGGAGGACGCCATCGCGCTCTTCCAGGCCCGAAGCCTGTCGGATCGTGTTGGCGACCTGGCTGTTCTGAGGGACAAAATCGAACAGGGTATCGGTACGGTCGAAGCGGCGGTCCGGGGTATCGAGTCGATTATCGATCTGGTGAACCGGATGAAAGGCATCGCGCTGTCGGCCAAGTCCGGCAACGATGCCGCCGGCCGGTCCAATTCGGCCACCCGGTTCAACGATCTGCGCGCCGAGCTCGACAACCTGGCGAACGGCGCCGGCTACAAGGGGACCAACCTCATCAAGGGCTCCCCGGACAACCTTCGGGTGACCTTCGGCGAGGACGGCGGCTCGGCCCTGACGGTGGCGGGCGTCCCGTCGGATGCATCCGGCCTGTCGATTGCGGCCGCGGCCGGCAATTGGGGCGCGGACGCGGACATCGACAAGGCGATCGACGACCTCGACCGCGCGCTGACCACTCTCCGGTCAACGGCGTCCGACCTGGGCGCCGGCGCGAGCGTGTTGACCTTGCGGCTGGACTTCGCCGGAAACCTGATCGACACGTTGGAAGAAGGCGCGGCCAAACTGGCCGACGACGGCTCGAACGAGGAATCAGGGGACCCGCCGGCCCTTCAGCCTCACCGGCGGCCTGGCGCCATTGATCTGAGTATTGGGCGGCAGTCCGGACAGTCGATCTTGCGCCTGTTCTGATTTCCGGCGGTTTTGGCGCGCAATGTGGCCAGTGATAGACTGGCAACCGAATCAACGCGGTCATCTTCAGTGACCGTCCAACGAGGTCAAACGCTTAGATGCCCCTGAAATTGACCCTAAAGCCCAACGAAAAAGTGCTCATCGGCACCGCCGTGATCACGAATGCCGGCCAGAAAAGCGAAATAATTATTCAAAATACGGTTCCCGTGCTTCGGGAGAAGGACATTATTGCCGAGGAAAACGCCGATACCTTGGCCAAAAGGCTCTACTACATCATTCTCAGCATGTACGTGGACCAAATAAACGAGAACGAGTACCACAAGATTTACTTCAAGCTGGTCAAAGAGCTTTTCGATGCCCTGCCCGACCAGCGTAGTCTGGAAATGGTGATGGCCGTATCCCGGAAAATCCTCGAAGGGAATCATTACCAGGCCCTGAAGGAGTGCCGGAAATTGATCAAATTTGAATCGGAGGTTCTGGCGAGTGCCTCGAGATAGTTTGGAGGCTCACGCGCGGACCATGACCCTGGCGGGAAACGCGGGTTAAATCGACAGCCCCGAGTATGGCTGTTACCCGGCCACAGATTCTCTGATCCGAGAGCTTATCGAGCTCACTTGGAATATTTTCGGCGCCCACGCGGCCGGGCCCCGTTGTGGCGTCCGCGGCCCGTTGCGCCGGACCCGTCCACCGCCAAAAAACCTATGCAAAGCAACGGTTTAGGGCTCGGCAAAGCCGGCGTCCGCCGGCGCAAAATCGCCTCGTGCGCCGAGGGTCTAGGGCGGTAACGTCAAGAGTTGTGTGTCAGGGAGAGAGGGGTACTGATTCCCTGAGACTTGTTTTCGTGAATGAAGACCGCGAAGAGG
Source organism: Rhodospirillales bacterium (assembly GCA_965221855.1). GTDB lineage: Bacteria > Pseudomonadota > Alphaproteobacteria > Rhodospirillales > UBA2165 > JAJDXO01. The sequence continues at coordinate 62,850 of CBDCSV010000005.1, forward strand.
ATGCGGTCCATTGAGGTCTTGTCCTGGAAGGTTCCCATGGGCCGGGTTCGTCTCCGGACCTCCCGGAACCGTCGTTCGATGGCGTTGGTGGTCCTGACCTGCTTTCGTTCGGCAAGGGTCTTGTAGCGGAAGCAGGTGAGCAAGTCGTCGAGGTCGTTGCGCAGGCAGGCGACGGCCTTGGGGTAGGTCTGCTCCCAGGCGTCGGCGAAGCGGCGGGCGGCGCTGAGCGCCTTTGGCCGAGTGTCTGCGTTCATGACGTCGTGGACGTCGGCCTTGACGGCCTCCTGGTCGGTCTTGCGGACCTTGTCGAGGATGTTGCGCATCTTGTGCGCCCAGCATCTCTGGACCGGGATGCCGTGATAGACGACCGGCAAGGCGGCGAGCAGGCCCTGGCCGCCATCGACGCAGATCATCTCCAGGCCCTCGCCGGTGAGGCCGCGGCGGTGCAGCGCGGTGAGGAAGCGCTCCCACTCCGCGGCGCTCTCGCTGCCTGAGAGACAAAAGTCGATAATCTCCTTCTTGCCGTCGTGCCGTATGCCCAACGCCACAAGGACCGGCCTGCGGAGCGCGCCGGCGCCGGTCTTGCGGGCCAGCACCACGCCGTCGAGCATCAGCGCCTTGTAGGCGTTCTTCAGCGGCCGGCGGTGGAATGCGGCGACCGACAGATCGAGGGTCTTGGCGACCCGGCTCACCGTCGCGGCCGAGACCGGACGCCCGAGCAGGGCAAGCAGGACCTCGCCGACCTTGCGGGTCGAGAGCCCCAGCACGAAGCCGGCCAGGATGGCGCGGTCGATCTCTGGAGCGCGCCTTGCGTAGCTCTTCAGAACCTCGGTCGGGCAGAAGTGCCGGGTGCGCGGCACGTTGAGCTCGATGTCGCCGAGCTCGCTGAGCAGGCGGCGCCGGTAGGTGCCGTTGCGCCGGTCGCGCATAGCGCTGCCATCGAGGCCGTCGAGCCAGCGATCCACCGCCTCGGCCATCCGGCCCTCGATGATCTCGGCCAGCGCCTGGCGGCCAAGCGGGCGATAACCCTCGCCCCAGTCCAATCCGCCTGCTTGCATCTCCTTCACCACCTCAAAGGCTTGTGGTAGGTTCTCAATCGTTACAGCTTGCTGTGGCATCGGGGTGCTCCTTCTTGCGGTTGTCGTGAACCACAGGGAGTACCCCACTCCCGCCTGACACATAAATCCTTACGTTACCGTCTAGGGCACGCCCCTTGAATATGAAGCAGCCGCTCCCTATTGTTGACCAATTCCGATTCGGCGCCCAGAAGGGCTATTTGGGACGATCAGATGCGCGTGCTTCTCGTCGAAGACGATCCCACCATATCCAAGAGTATTGAAATGATGCTGACCTCGGCCGGCATGGTCCTGGACACGACGGACCTCGGCGAGGATGGGTTGGAAATCGGCCAACTCTATGACTATGACATCATCATTCTCGACCTCATGCTGCCGGATATGGACGGCTACGAGGTATTGCGCCGCCTGAGGGCGTCCAAGGTCGAGACGCCGGTGCTGATTCTGTCCGGACTGACGGAGTCGGACAAGAAGGTCAAAGGCCTGGGAACCGGCGCCGACGACTATTTGACCAAGCCGTTCAACAAGGACGAATTGATCGCTCGAATTCATGCGATCGTGCGCCGGTCGAAGGGGCATTCGGAATCCATCATCAGAACCGGCAGGATGGCGGTGAACCTGGACGCCCGAACGGTCGAGGCCGAGGGCAGATCCGTGCACCTGACCGGCAAGGAGTACGGCATCCTCGAACTGCTTTCCCTGCGCAAGGGTACGACCCTGACGAAGGACATGTTCCTGAACCACCTCTACAACGGGATGGACGAGCCGGAGCTGAAGATCATCGATGTTTTCGTCTGCAAGCTCCGCAAGAAACTGTCGGCGGCGTGCGACGGCGACAACTATATCCATACGGTATGGGGCCGGGGATACGTCCTGCGTGACCCGGAAGATGTCGACGAGGCGCCGAAGAAGCCGGCCACGAAGCGCGCCAGGGCAACCGCCTAGCCGCACACCCCCATGATTTGGCCCATAAATTGGCCTGAAAGCCGTTCAGCCCGCGTGAACGGGGGTTTCGCCTAGAAGGCCCGGAATTCCAGGGTGCCGTTGCCGGAGACGGCGTGTTCGATGGTCAGGCCCTCGCTCTCGGCCAGGGCGCGGCAAAGATACGGCACCACATCCCGGGTTTCGAGAATCTCCGCGGGCGTTCGGCCCGCTAGGCAGGCCGCCGCGGCGTCGGTCAGCCGGCAGCCCTCGCCCCTGGACGAAACCGAGAAGGAATTCGCCGCTTCTCCCAGCGACGCGCCGACCTCCCCGCCCCGGGGCAATGTCTCGGCGGCCAGGAGAACCAGATTAAGCAACAGTTTGGCCCGGGATCGCGGCATTGTGTTCGCCGGCATAGGCACCGGAGACGTCCAGGCGAGGGTAATTTTGGAACCCGCGAAATAGTCCGCCGTCAGTCCGGCGGCGTCTTCGGCGGTTATGGGTTCACCGTGACCGGCGCCGCCGAACGCCACGCGGAAAAACGACAGCCGCGCCGCTGCCTGCCTGCCGCTCTGTCCGATCAGGGCGACCGCCTCATCCCACATGCTCCGGTCTTCGCCGAGCAGTTCCAGACCGTTGTTGACGGCTCCTACCGGGCTGATCAGGTCATGGCACAGTTTCGAACAAAGAAGCTCGGCAATACGCCGGTCATTTGAATCGGCCATAAGGAGCCTCCGTCGGTCCGCGTCGAACCTGCAAATGGCGAGATCGAGGAACAGGAGCCAAGTGCCGCCGCCACGGGCGTTTCAGGCAACGTTTGACGATCGTCAAACCGTCTAGAATACTTCTGCCAGATTCTCAGTGCGCCAGAAAGGACCTTGGGACAACAAGATCCCCGCTGGACCGGTTTCCCTGGGAAAGAGCCAAATAGACCCACTATGGATGCGCCTCGAAACAAGAACGCCTATCCGAAAGGCCGTCAGGCCGATCGTGAATCCCGGGCCGAGGTTCGCTCGCTGATCGGGGATGCGCCCCGGAACCGCGACCTGCTGATCGAATTCCTGCACCTGATCCAGGACACGCATGGACATTTGAGCGCCCGTCATCTGGCGGCGCTCGCCCAGGAAATGAAAATCTCGCAGGCCGAGGTCTACGAAACGGCATCCTTCTACCATCACTTCGACATCGTGAAGGAAGGGGAAACCGAGCCGGCGGAAATTACCGTCCGGGTTTGCGACGGGATAGCCTGTGAGATGGCCGGCGCTAACGAGCTTTATGCCGAGCTGTCGGACGAAATCGGAAATGACGCCCGGGTGGTAAAGGTCCCGTGCGTCGGCGGGTGCTTCGCCGCGCCGGTTGCCGTCGTCGGCAAGAAACAGGTGCACGGGGCCGAAGCGGGCGCCGTCGCGAAGGCGCTGGCCAATGGCGACACGATGCCGGGACTGCCGGACGCGGTACCGCTGAACGAGTATCGGGCGGCCGGCGGTTATGGGGCGCTGGAGAAGCTCAGGAATGGCGGGCTCGGCGGCGCCGACCTGATCGGCGAGCTCGAGGCGGCGGATCTCAGGGGAATGGGAGGAGCCGGATTTCCGACGGCGCGGAAATGGCGTTTCCTGGAGGGTACGGCCAAGCCGCGGGTGCTGGCGGTGAACGCCGATGAAGGAGAACCCGGGACGTTCAAGGACCGGTTTTGCTTCGAGACGGAGCCCCACAAGGTCTTGGATGGCGCCCTGATTGCCGCCGCGGTCATCGAAGTCGAGGACATTTATATCTATCTGAGGGACGAGTATCCCCATATCCACGCGCTGCTCGAGCGGGAAATCGAAGCGGTGGCGAAGGAAGGCCTCGCCGAAGGCGTCCGGATTCATCTGCGGCGCGGCGCCGGCGCCTATATCTGCGGCGAAGAAAGCGGAATGCTGGAGAGCATCGAGGGAAAGCGGGGCCTGCCCCGAAATCGGCCGCCCTACCCGGCCCATTCGGGACTTTTCGGGCGGCCCACCCTGATCAACAACGTGGAAACCCTCTACTGGGTGGCGGATATCGCCAGAAACGGGGCCCAATGGTATCTGGACGAGGGACGCCCCCACCTGTTTTCGGTGTCCGGAAGGGTCAGGCGGCCCGGCGTGGTCAAGGCGCCGTCGGGGGTGACCGTCCGCCAATTGATCGACGAACATTGCGGCGGCATGGCCGAGGGGCACGTGTTCAAGGCCTATCTGCCGGGCGGCGCGTCCGGAGGCATATTGCCGGCGTCGAAAGACGGTCTGGCGCTGGATTTCGGGGTGCTGGAGGAGTTCGGCTGTTTCGTCGGGTCGGCCGCGGTGGTCGTTTTCTCCGAGCAGGACCGGATTCGGGATGTGGTCCTCAACCTCCTCAGGTTTTTCGCCGACGAGAGCTGCGGTCAATGCACGCCATGCCGCGTCGGCTGCGAGAAAATGGTGAAACTGCTCGAACAGGACCGCTGGGACCAGCCGCTGATGGACGATCTGAGCTTGGCCATGCGGGAGGCCTCGATCTGCGGATTGGGGCAGGCCGCGCCGAACCCCGTGCAGTCGGCTTTTCGGTTTTTTGAGGGAGAGATCGAATGACGGAGGGTGTGAAGTTCCTTCTCGACGGGGCGGAAGTCGAGGCCCGCCCGGACGAAACCATCTGGCAGGTGGCGCACCGGCACGGCAACGAGCTGCCTCACCTCTGTTACCTGCATGAGCCGGGCTACCGCGGCGACGGCAATTGCCGCGCCTGCATGGTGGATATCGAGGGAGAGCGGGTGCTGTCGGCGTCGTGCATCCGCAAACCAGAGCCGGATATGCGGGTCTCGACGACCTCGGAGCGGGCAAGCAAGGCGCGGGAAATGGTGATCGAGCTGCTGCTCGCCGACCAGGACGAGCCGCAGGCCGAATTCAAGCGCTGGGCCGACGAAATGGGGGTCGTGGAAAGCCGCTTTCCGGCCGGCGAACGGGTCGCGCCCGACAGCTCCCATCCGGCGATCGCCGTCGATCTGGGCCGTTGCATCCAATGCAACCTGTGCGTCCGGGCGTGCCAGGAAGTCCAGGCCAACGACGTCATCGGCATGGCCCATCGCGGGTTCGATTCGGCCATCGTATTCGACATGGGAGACCCCATGGGGGACAGCTCGTGCGTCGCCTGCGGCGAATGCGTGCAGGTCTGTCCGACCAACGCGCTTCTCCCGGCCGGGGTCGAATTGGAAGACGGCGAGGTGGCGGCGGACAAGGTCGTCGATAGCGTCTGCCCTTATTGCGGCGTCGGCTGTCAGGTCAGGTTTCACGTCAAGGACAACAGGATCGTCCAGGTGGACGGCCGCGACGGTCCGGCCAACCGAAACCGGCTGTGCGTTAAGGGACGGTTCGGCATGGACTATGCCGACCATCCTCACCGGCTGACCGTGCCGCTGATTCGCCGCGACGCCGTGCCGAAAACCGCCGATCCCCGGTTCGATCCCGCAAATCCCCTGGCCACCTTCCGGGAAGCGTCGTGGGACGAGGCCCTGGATCTGGCGGCTTCGGGATTGAAGAAAATTCTCGATGAACAGGGCCCGAAGGGGCTGGCGGGGTTCGGCTCGGCCAAGGGGTCCAACGAAGAAGCCTACCTGGTTCAGAAACTCGTCCGGACCGGCTTCAAGACCAACAGCGTCGATCATTGCACGCGCCTGTGCCATGCCTCCTCGGTCGCGGCGCTGCTCGAAACCATCGGCTCCGGCGCCGTGACGGCGCCGGTCGCCGAATGCCTCAACTCCGACCTGATCGTCGTTATCGGCGCGTACCCCACCGGCAATCACCCCGTCGCCGCGACGTTCATCAAGAACGCGGCGGCCAGGGGGACCGAACTGGTGGTCATCGATCCCAGGAGAAAGAATCTCGCCAATTACGCCGCCCACTACCTGCAGTTCAAGGCGGGCTCGGACGTGGCGCTGCTCAACGCCCTGCTCAACGTCATCGTGACCGAGGAACTCTACGACCGGCAGTATGTGGAGGCGCACACCGAGGGATTCGACGAAATCGCCCGGCACGTGAAGGCGTTTCCGCCGGAGAAGATGGAAGGCATCTGCGGCATCGAGGCCGATACGTTGAGAACCGTCGCCCGGAAAATCGCCGGCGCGCGCGCGGCCATGATCTTCTGGGGAATGGGGATCGCGCAGCACGTTCACGGCACCGACAACGCGCGATGCCTGATCTCGTTGGCGCTGCTGTGCGGCCACGTGGGCCGCCCCGGCGCGGGCCTCCATCCGCTGCGCGGACAGAACAACGTGCAGGGCGCGTCGGATGCGGGCCTCATCCCCATGATGTATCCGGACTACAAGCTGGTGACCCACGGGGACGCGAGAGAGAAGTTCGAGGCTTTCTGGGATACCGAGCTCAATCCCGACACGGGGCTCACCGTCGTCGAGATCACCGAGGCCATCCATGACGGAGACATCCGCGGCATCTATGTGATGGGAGAAAATCCGGCCATGTCGGACCCGGATTCCCGGCATACCCGCGCGGCGCTGGCGAAACTCGAGCATCTGGTCGTCCAGGACATCTTCATGACCGAGACCGCCGCCTTCGCGGACGTCATCCTCCCCGCCTCCGCGTGGCCCGAGAAGGACGGAACGGTGACCAACACGGACCGCCGCGTGCAAATGGGCCGCAAGGCGCTGGAGATGCCCGGCGATGCGCGCCAGGATTGGTGGATCATCCAGGAGATCGCAAATCGGCTCGGGCTGAACTGGACCTATGGGCACCCCCGCGACGTTCACGAGGAGATGCGGCGCTGCATGCCGTCGATGGAGCATATTTCCTGGGAGCGGCTGGAACGGGAGGACGCCGTCACATACCCGTGCGAAGCGGAGGACCAGCCCGGCCAGGAAGTGATCTTCGGCGACGGATTTCCGACCGAGTCCACCCGCGGCCGCTTCGTTCCCGCGGACGTCCTCCCGCCGGACGAGACGCCGGACGAGGATTATCCGCTGATCTTGACCACCGGCCGGCTGCTCGAACATTGGCATACCGGCGCCATCACCCGGCGGGCGTCGAAGCTCGACGCCCTGGAACCGGAAGCGACGGTGCACATCTCGCCGGAGGACATGGAGAGCCTGGGGATCGAGCCGGGCGGGTCCGTACGGCTGACGACCCGGAGAGGCGCGGTCGAGCTGGCGGCGCGGCGCGAACCCGGAATGCCCCAGGGACTTGTCTTCATGCCGTTCTGCTACGAGGAGGCGGCCGCCAATATTCTGACCAATTCAGCCCTGGATCCGTTCGGCAAAATCCCGGAATTGAAGTTTTCGGCGGTACGGGTCGAACCGGCGTAGGCGGCACGAACAGCCGCGAGCCATGCATTTTTTGCATACCGGCAAGGTGTTGAAAAACCATGATTTACAAATATATTCCAATTCGGCCGTTTTCACCGTAATAGTCATTCATGGACATTAATAGACATTTATTGTCACCCGTTTGGGAGGTACCTCCCAAAAAGGTCGTACAAAAATGCATAGCTCATCCTCCAAACGCAAACCGCCACCCTGCGCCTTCGGCCTTCAGCCGGCCGAAGCCGACTTTCGGACGGCGTAGGCCGGCTTCGGGCGGCAGGCCGCCCCGGCAAGGGGGGAAGTTGAGGGCACAATCCAGATCGTTATGCCCCGGCCCACTGGACCGGCTTTGCCGGCCAGCCGGCAAAGTGGCGGGGCATCCAGGAAACAGGAATTTCACCACAGAGGCGCGGAGACACAGAGGAAGAATGGTAAACTTCTCACCGTCTCACTGTCTCTGTGGTTCAAGAATTGAAAATCTGGATACCCCGGACTTGCGCCGGGGTATGACGAGCTTCTTTGATTCAGCATCACCCGTCATGCCCCGGCGCCCTCGAAGCCCTGCGGGTGATGACTATTCCCAACGCGACCATCGCTGCGCCGGAGAGGTTGGCGATCAATTCCAACGGCCAGAAGCTCAACGCGCAACCGGCGACGAGAAGCGGCAGGCTGATCACCGACAACGGCCCTTCGGCGTAACGCTGAATGAGCGCGTTGAAGGCATATATGCCGAACAGGCTGAATATGCCGACCTGCATGATCTCGGCAAAGCTGCCGCCGACCAGCGGCGTGTAGGCGAACAGCAAGGGCACGATGTAGAGGCCCTTGGCGATCTTCCAGGCCGAGACGCCCGTGGCCATCGGTCTCGATCCGGCGATCCCGGCGGCGGTGAAGGCGGCAAGGCAGACGGGCGGCGTGACGTTCGAATCCTGGCTCAACCAGAAAACGATCAGGTGGGCCGTCAGCAGGAAGGTGGTCATCAGCTCGGTATCGACCAGGGCGGGCCGGATAACGATGGCGAGCTCGAACGGAATGGCGTCGACCAGTTGGCGCGCCTCTTCCACGGTCATTCCCGCCGCCGCCTTCGCCGCGTGGGGCGAGTCCACCAGCGCGAACATGGCGGCCTTGGCCGGATCGCCGATGCCGGCCGCCAACAGATCGACGACGATGCCGTCGGCGAGCATGCCGGCGATGGCCGGGGCCGAGAGGATGGACAGCACGATATAAGCCGCGGTCACCGGCAAACCCATGCCGAGGACCAGCGAGGCGAGCGCCACCAGCACAAGGGCGATGATCAGCGAACCCTGCGACCATTCGGCGATCATCAGCGCAAAGCTGTTTGCGAGCCCCGATGTGGTCACCGCATTGTTGATCAGCCCGACGGTCACCAGCAGCACCGCCGTCATGATCGAGGTGCGGATGCCGAGGGTCAGGGCGCGGGCGATCTTCTCCGGCCCCATCTTGTTGGGCGTCAGCCAACTGCCGGCCACCAGCGTGGCGATGGCGACGCAGGCGGCGAAGCTCGGTGTCCGGCCTGTGACGAGCAGATAGGTCAGCACGCCGAGAGGCAGGACGAAGTTGAGGGCCCCGGCGGCGATCTTCACCCGGTCGGCCTTGGCGACGTCGGCGAGGTCGATGTCGGATTTGACGGCTTCGATGCGGATCACGAAGGCGACCGAGAGGAAGTAGAGGATCGCCGGCACGATGGAGAACAGCACGATGGTGCCGTACTGGATGCCCGTATAGGACACCATGACGAAGGCGCCGGCCCCCATGATCGGCGGCATGAGCTGACCGCCGGTGGAGGCGGAGGCCTCGACGCCGGCGGCGAATTTGGGCTGGAAGCCGTTGGACTTCATCAGCGGGATGGTGATCACGCCGGTGGACGCCGTATTGGCGACCGCCGAGCCGGAAATGGTGCCGGTCAAGGCGGACGCGATGACCGCGACGAACGCCGCGCCGCCCCGGAAGCGCCCGGCAATGACCTTGGCGACCTCGATCACGAAGTCCGACGCGCCCGAGATCACCAGGAAGGCGCCGAAGATCATGAAGAGCGTGATATTGGCCGACGAGATGGTGGTGATGATCCCGAACATGCCCTCGTCATTGTAGAGGGAGCGGAACATGACGTCGGATACCGGCAGGCTCGCCGCGCGGAAGACGCCGGGCAGGTACTCGCCGAGGAACGCATTGTAGGCAAGGGCCAAGATCACCAGCGACGGGATGATCCATCCGGTCATCCGGCGGGTCAGCTCCACCGCGCCGACGATCACGATGATGCCGGTGAACCAGTCGAGGGTCGAGAACTGCCACTCCTGGCCCGTCTTGGCGAGGGTGCGTTCGTAGAGGCCGGATTCGTTGTAGGCGATCCAAAGGGCGCTGAGCGCGATCGCAATGCCGAAGATCCACTCCAGAACCCACGGCCCTCCCCTGGAGGAGCCGCGCCACAGGGGTTGGGAAATGGCGGCGAGGAACGCGAAACCCGCAAAGTGGATGGCGTTCTGCCACATCCCCGGCTCATTGAGGACGAGGTTGGTGAGAATGTGCCAAATGCCGAACAGGCAACTGAGGCCGACGATCAGCGCCGGCAGGCCCGGCTTTCGAATTGCCCGGTCGAGGTCGAACAAATCAGGGTTTGGCGCCGTCTCCGCGGCGCCGGTCCGATCAGGGGCGGCGGCTGCCCGGTCTTCGGCGTTCGGTACAGGCTCGGTCATGGCGCAATCCCGCTGGAAGCGTGTCGGCACATGTGAGCGATACGGTGACCGGCCGTCAACCGGTCACCGTACATAAGGGGTCTGATTACTTACTTGGCCATCAAGTGACCGGGGATGGAGAGCCCTACTTCCTTGTAGTAGCGGGCCGCACCGGGGTGCAGCGGCGCCGGAAGGCCGGCCATGGACTTCTTCACGTTCATCGCCTTGGTCGCCGGATGGATCGCCTGCAGGAACGGCAGGTTTTCGTAGATCGACTTGGTCAGCAGGTAAACATGGTTCGCGTCGACGTCCGCGTTGACGCCGAGGAAGTTCGGCTGCGCGATGGTCTGGACGTCCTTGGTCTGTCCCGGATAGGTGCCGGCCTTGATGGTGTAGGGCACCCACAGATTGCGCCCGCCGTCCATCTTCTTGGCTTCATCGGCGGTGATGTTGAGCAGCGTGAACTTGGTGGCATTGGACGCCATCAGCTTGGTGATCGCGCCGGTGGGCGGACCCGCCGGGATGCCGGCGCCGACCGCCTGGCCGTTGGCCAGCGCGTCGGCGGTCGGACCATAGCCGGCATAGACCAGCTTGTAGTCCTTGGCGATGTCGATGCCGAGACCGGACATCAGCACCCGGTTGGAGCCGATGGTGCCGGAGTTCTGGCGGCCCATGCCCATGGACATGCCCTTGAGGGCCACCAGGTCGCTGACCGTGCCCTTCTTGACGTGCTGATTGGACAGCACGAACTGCTCGACGTTCTGCCACAGCATGCTGACCGAGCGCAGGTTCTTCTGCGGGGCGGACACCGGACCCGTGCCGGTCACCGCGTAGGAACCGAAGAGGCCCTGCAAGATGGCGAACTGGGCCGTGTTGGCGCCCAGCGCCTGGACGTTTGCGCCCGAACCGGCGGAGTTCACCGCGGTCAGGCTGAACTTGTGCTTGGGCAGCAACTTGACCTTGGACAATGTCGCGATGGCCGTGCCGACCGGGTGATAGGTGCCGCCGGTGGAGGCGGTGTTGAGGACGTAGTCCTTGGCCTGGACGGCGGTTGCCGACATGGCCAGCAGCGCGAGGCCGCCGACGGCGCCGAGAGTCTTATGCATGAGAGTAAGCTTCATGGGATGTCTCCTTCCTAAAGCCAGTGAACAGTTTCTTTACCCGGGATTTATCGGTGTGTCATTGCCCCGGGCGGGGGTGACGTAAAAATTTATGTGTCAGTTGGGAATGGGGTACTCCCTGTGGTTTACGACAACCGGGAGCACCCCGATGCCACAGCAAGCTGTAACGATTGAGAACTTACCACAAGCCTTTGAGGTGGTGAAGGAGATGCAAGCAGGGGTGACGTAAAAATTTATGTGTCAGTTGGGAATGGGGTACTCCCTGTGGTTTACGACAACCGCAAGAAGGAGCACCCCGATGCCACAGCAAGCTGTAACGATTGAGAACCTACCACAAGCCTTTGAGGTGGTGAAGGAGATGCAAGCAGGCGGATTGGACTGGGGCGAGGGTTATCGCCCGCTTGGCCGCCAGGCGCTGGCCGAGATCATCGAGGGCCGGATGGCCGAGGCGGTGGATCGCTGGCTCGACGGCCTCGATGGCAGCGCTATGCGCGACCGGCGCAACGGCACCTACCGGCGCCGCCTGCTCAGCGAGCTCGGCGACATCGAGCTCAACGTGCCGCGCACCCGGCACTTCTGCCCGACCGAGGTTCTGAAGAGCTACGCAAGGCGCGCTCCAGAGATCGACCGCGCCATCCTGGCCGGCTTCGTGCTGGGGCTCTCGACCCGCAAGGTCGGCGAGGTCCTGCTTGCCCTGCTCGGGCGTCCGGTCTCGGCCGCGACGGTGAGCCGGGTCGCCAAGACCCTCGATCTGTCGGTCGCCGCATTCCACCGCCGGCCGCTGAAGAACGCCTACAAGGCGCTGATGCTCGACGGCGTGGTGCTGGCCTGCAAGACCGGCGCCGGCGCGCTCAGGAGGCCGGTCCTGGTGGCGCTGGGCATACGGCACGACGGCAAGAAGGAGATTATCGACTTCCAACTCGCCGCCAGCGAGAGCGCCGCGGAGTGGGAGCGCTTCCTCACCGCGTTGCACCGCCGCGGCCTCACCGGCGAGGGCCTTGAGATGATCTGCGTTGATGGCGGCCAAGGCCTGCTCGCCGCCTTGCCGATCGTCTATCACGGCATCCCCGTTCAGAGGTGCTGGGCGCACAAAATCAGGAACATCCTCAACAAGGTCCGCGTAGCCGACCAGCAGGCCGTCAAGGCCGACGTCCACGCCGTCATGAATGCCCCCAACCGCCGCAAGGCCGAGACCGCCGCCCGCCGCTTCGCCGACGCCTGGGAAGATACCTACCCCAAGGCCGTCGCCTGCCTGCGCAACGACCTCGACGACCTGCTCACCTGCTTCCGCTACAAGGACCTCGCCGAGCGAAAGCAGGTCAGGACCACCAATGCCATCGAACGGAGGTTCCGCGAGGTTCGCAGACGAACCCGGCCCATGGGAACCTTCAAGGATAAAACCTCAATGGACCGCATCCTCTTCGCGGTCTTCATTCACGAAAACAAGTCTCAGGGAATCAGTACCCCAGTCTCCCTGACACATAACTCTTGACGTTACCGGCGGGAAAGCCCTTTGTGGGTCAAAAGCAGGAGATTCGTTTTTGGAAATTTGGCAAGGGCGGCAGACCGGCTGCCATGACACTGACCTCACGAGCGGCCTGGTTTTATGACGCCTCGCGGCCGGATTTTGCTCCGCCGTTGACACTTGTCCCGTGACCATCGCCTCGGAGGCTGGAGGACAACCGGTCGAAGTTTGCCGGCATAAGGCTGTACGACGACCGGGGCGCGCTCGACCGGGCGCTGATCGAAGGCCGCGTGGACGCGGCGTTCGGCGACGCGCTCGGCTTCTGGAAGTGGCTCAAGAGCCCCGGGGGCGCGGGCTTCGCCTATGCCGGCGGCACCTACCGCCTTGACGAGGGCATCGGCATCGCCGTGCGCAAAGAGGACGAGGCGCCGCGCCGGCGTCTGAACGGCGCGATCAGGGCGATTCGCGCCGGCGGCGCCTACGGGACGATCAACGCCCGGTATTTGCCGTTCGACATCTACTGACGCCCCGCGTGAATTCGGCATATCCCCGCCGGTTTCAGCCGGTGCCGGACCTGTCCCGGAATGAAAAGCTGTTCACAAACCCGCCCATCGGGTGTTTAATTCAGGGGCAGCGACGATCACGAAATGGTTTCAGAGGCGGGCCGTTTATTCCGAACGCCCGGCCGTTCTGACAAGCAATCAATCAACGAAGGACGGTACTTGAAATGTCATTTACCAGCAGCGCTTCGGAACGGTTGACTCCGGATCCCGTATCGAAACAGAGCGAGCCCACCAAATTTCAGGCCATAACCGCCAGGAATTTCGACGCGATTCCGCAGGTTCAGCAGCTGACGGACGATGATCGGTTCGCCATACGCGTCGTCAGTTCCGTGCTGCCGTTCCGCACCAACCACTATGTGGTCGAGAACCTGATCGATTGGGACAAGGTGCCGGATGATCCGATTTACCGGCTGGTCTTCCCGCAGCGGGGCATGTTGCAGGAGAACGACTTCGACCGAATCGCCGATATTCTGATGCGGGAGGGCCCGAGGCAGGAGTTGGACCAGGCGGTCGCCGAAATCCGCGGGCGGCTCAATCCTCACCCGGCGGGGCAGCAGGAACTCAATATCCCCAAAGAGGACGGCGAAGTTTTCGAGGGGCTTCAGCACAAGTACAATGAGACGGTTCTGTTCTTCCCGAGCCAGGGACAGACCTGCCACGCCTATTGCACCTTTTGCTTCCGCTGGGCGCAATTCGTGCAGGACGAAGAATTGAAGATATCCGCGAAGGATGACGAGCGCCTTCACCGCTATTTGGCCGCCCATCCGAAAGTATCGGATATCCTGGTGACGGGCGGCGATCCGATGATCATGAAAACCCGGGTATGGGAACGGTATCTCGGCCGTTTGATCGACGATCCGGCATTGGACCATATCCAGAATATCAGGATAGGCACCAAGTCTCTCACCTTCTGGCCGCACCGATTCGTCAACGATGAAGATGCCGACGACATGCTGCGGCTGATGGAGAAGCTGGTGGAGTCCGGCCGCCACGTCGCGATCATGGCCCACTTCAACCACGGGCAAGAGCTCCGCACGGACATCGTAAAAGACGCAATCCGCAGAATCCGGGACACCGGCGCGGTCATCCGCAGCCAGGCGCCGGCGCTCGCCAAGATCAACGACGACCCGGACGTCTGGGCTGGGATGTGGCGTGAGCAGGTTCGCCTCGGCATCATTCCCTACTACTTCTTCGTCGAGCGGGATACCGGCCCCAGGCACTACTTCGAGCTGCCGCTGGTGCGCTGCTGGGAGATATTCCGCGACGCGGTCCATCAGGTGTCGGGGCTGAGCCGCACCGTCCGGGGGCCGTCCATGAGCGCCACGCCGGGCAAGGTCGAGGTGACGGGCGTACAGGAAGTGCAGGGCGAGAAGGTCTTCGTACTCCGCTTCCTTCAGGGCCGCGATCCCCACTGGGTGGCCCGGCCATTCTTCGCGAAGTTCGATCCCCAGGCGACGTGGCTCGACCAGCTCGAGCCGGCGTTCGGCGAGAACCGCTTCTTCTTCGAGTAATACCGACCGGGACCGTCCCGCCCGGCCGCGCGCCCTAACCTCAACCGTCTCCCCCTTCGAAGGGGGGTGCCGGCGCGGCGGCGGCCGCCACGACACTCACGTCACGACCGGCCCGGTTTTACGCCGCGTCCGGGCCCGATTTTCGCTTCGCCGTTGACGTCAGCAGCGCCGGCAGGAGCGTCAGGTCGGCGATGAGCGCGAAGCCGATGATCATCGCGGTCAGGATTCCGACCTGCGCGGTGGGAACGAACGGCGAAAAGATCAAAATCAGAAACCCGGCCACCAGCACGACCGTCGTCGTGAGCAGGGCCCGGCCGGTCGTCTCGAACACGTGACGCACCGCCTCTTCGGACCCCATGCCGTATTCGCGCCGCGCCCGCTGGTACTTGCTGAGAAAATGCACCGTATCGTCCACGACGATGCCGATGGTCATGGCGACGACGACGGAGAGCGAGAGCCCCACCTGTCCGACCGTCAGACCCCAGACGCCGAAGCCCAGTACGGCGGGAACCAGATTGGGAACCAGACTTATCAGGCCGAGCCGCAGCGATCTGAGGGCGAAGAGAAGGATGGCGGAAATGGCGAGGAGCACGACGATCGTCCCGATCAGCATGGCGTGGATGTTGCGCTGGCCGATATAGGCGAACAGGGCGGCGGGGCCGGTACTGTTGATATCCGCCACATGGGGCGCGTTCTCCTTCAGCCAGGCGCCGGCGCGCGCGTTCAGTTCGAGAACTTCCTGCGAATTCAGGGTTTGCGCCGAAACCGACAGGCGCGTGGCCGACCTGGAACTGTCGATCTGATTGTTCAGGTCCAGGCCGCGCGGAAGCGACAGCTCGTATAGCAGCAGGTACTGCGCCGCCAGTTCCTTGCTGTCCGGTATCCGGTACTCGGCCGGGTCGTCACCGTGCATGCTCTTGTTGAGCTGCCGGAACGTATCGGTGATGACGGACACATGGCGCACGCGGGGCTGTTCACGGTACCACTCGGCGAATTTCGAAATCTCGGCGAGGAAACGCGGATCGGTGACGCCGCCCTCGGACGAGGCCCTGAGCGAGTATTCGAGCAGCGTATTGCCGCTCAAGTGCTCGTCCATGAAATCCGTGTCCTGCCGGAACTCGACGCTCTTGTCGAAGAAATGAACCAGGACATCGTTCAGTTCGTTGCGCGGAATGGCCAGCATCATCGCGGGCACGATCACCAGCCAAACCAAAATCACCGCCCTCCTGTGGTTCAGCACGGACACCGCGAAGGACTTCATCGTGGGTCCGGGAAGCCGCCGCTCCTTCGGGGCGCGAACCGGGAGAAACGAAAGCAGGGCCGGCAGAAAGGTGACGGAGAGAAGGAAGGAGGCGGCGATACCGAAGGCGACGGTGACCTACTACGCCAACTGCATGGGCCTGAAATGATATGGGCCTGAAATGACCGGCGCGCTAACCCGCCCATTTGGGCGGGGTGAGGCGGCGCTTGCCGTCGGGGGTCTTGAGAATGCCGGGCTCGTCCATCTCCACCCGGTCCCAGAGCTTGCACGTCACCGGAACGTGCTTCTGGTCCAGGGCCTCGCAGTAGTTGGTGTATTCGCAGACGATGGCTTCCGCGCCGCGGCCGGTCTTCACCTTGAGAAACCAGTCCGGATCGGCCAGCGCCTGGCGGGCGAAGCCGACGATGTCGGCATTGCCCCGGGCGAGGACGTTTTCGGCCTGCTCGAAGCCGTGCATGCCGCCGGTGACGATGACGGGGGTCCGGTGACCCGCGTCATGGACCGCTTTCCGAATGCGCGCGGCGGGCTCGACGTTGCGCCCGAACGGCCCCTGATCGTCGGAATAGTACTGGGGCATGCATTCGTACCCGCTGGGCCCCGTATAGGGGTAGGCGGCGGCGCCGACGCTGGGCTGCTGGGCGTCCTCGAACTTGCCGCCCCGGGACAGGGACAGGAAGTCCATGCCCGCCCCGGCGAGCGCGGCGCCGATATAACAGGCATCGTCCACACTATTCCCGCCGTCCACGATGTCGTCGGAGAGGTAGCGGCAGCCGACGACATAATCGCCGCCGACGGCGGCCCGCACCGCCTCGTAGACTTCGAGGGGCAGCCGGGCCCGGTTTTCCACGGGCCCGCCGTACCCGTCATCCCGGTCGTTGAGGGCCGACAGGAACGACGCCATGGTGTAGGCGTGGGCATAGTGAAGCTCGACCCCGTCGAAGCCCGCCTTCTTGGCCCGGACGGCGGCGTCGGCGAATATGTCCGGCAGAACCTCCGGCAATTCCCTGATGTGAGGCAGATGGGTGTCGGTCACCCGTTCCCGGTAGCCCATCCGGAGGGACTCCAGCTCCCGCGGCGAGAGGATTGCGTCCAATTCCGCGTCTTCCATGGCGGCGAGATATTCCCGGATTTGGCCGTCGCTCAGGCCGCCGCCGAGCTTTTCGCGATGATCGCCGGTGATCTCCAGGAACCGGGCGAAATACTTGTCCGGGTCCGGGCGCCGTCGAATGGCCAGAAAATCGATCAGCTGGATCAAGAGCCGGGTATGCCCCCGGCTTCGTTCCCGGACCGTGCCCACCAGATCCTCCAGGCCCGGAATGAACCGGTCGTCGCCGATGCGGAGCAGCGGGCCGCTCGGAATGTCGCGCACGCCCGTCGCCTCGACCACCATCGCGCCCGGCCGGCCGTCGGCGAACCGGCCATACCAGTCGAGCACCTCCGGGGTGACGAATCCCTCGGAGGTCGCGCGCCACGGCACCATCGCCGGCACCCATGTCCGCTGCTTCAGTTCCATCGTGCCGACGGTGACGGGACTGAACAGCATGGAGGCCCCGGCCGCCGCCGCGGTCGGCCACTCGCCGGGATCCGGCTCCCATCTGACGCGCTCCGGAGGACGCCACATAATCCGCCTGCAACCTCGATTGGACTGGAGACCGGGACCATCATGGGCAAACCGGCCCCCAAGGGAAAGCCCCATGCCTGTCACGGGCCCGTCGACGGCCCTTCGCGATACCTGAAATCATTGACATTCGGCCCGCCGGACGGTTCATTCGGTGCCTTTCCAGGGGCGGGGATTCGCACACATGGCAGACCCGATCATCGGCATCATCATGGGCTCCCAGTCCGATTGGGACACCATGCGCCATGCGGCCGACGTGCTCGAGGCCCTGGAGATTCCCTTCGAGACCAGGATCGTTTCGGCGCACCGGACACCGGACCGGCTCTACGCCTATGCCAGGGAGGCGAAGGGGCGCGGCCTCAAGGTCATCATCGCGGGCGCGGGCGGGGCGGCGCATCTGCCGGGCATGACCGCGTCCATGACCATCCTGCCGGTGTTCGGCGTCCCGGTCGAAAGCAGCGCCTTGAGCGGCCTGGACAGCCTCCTTTCCATCGCCCAGATGCCCGGCGGCGTTCCGGTCGGAACGCTGGCCATCGGGACGGCGGGGGCAAGGAACGCCGGCCTGCTCGCGGCCTCGGTGGTGGCGACGTCCGATGATGAGGTGGCCGGCCGGCTGGAAGCCTGGCGCGCCGCCCAGACGGACGCCGTCGCCGATAAACCCGAGGATTAAGGGCATCCATTCCCGGCCATGAGCGACCGCATCGAACCCGGCGGCACCATCGGCATTTTCGGCGGCGGCCAACTCGGCCGGATGTTCGCCGAGGCCGCCCGGGACATGGGCTACCGGACCCATGTCTACTGCCCGGAGGAAAATTGTCCCGCGTCCCAGGTGGCGGACCGCCATACCAATGCGCCCTACGGCGACCTGGCGGCGCTACGGGCGTTCGCCGGGTCCATCGATGGGGCGACCTGCGAGTTTGAAAACGTTCCGGCCGCGGCGCTGGAAACGGTCGGCGGCGCCGTTCCCATCCGGCCCGATGCGGAAGCGCTCTCCATCGGCCAGGACCGGGCCAGGGAAAAGACGTTCTTCGAGGGCGTCGGCGCCGAAACCGCGCCGTGGCGTCCGGTGCACCGGATCGAGGATTTGAAAACGGCGGTCGAGGAGATCGGAACGCCGTCGATCCTCAAGACGTCCCGCCTGGGGTATGACGGCAAGGGGCAGGCGCGGATCGATTCACGCGGCGAGGCCGCCGCGGCCTGGGAGGCGATCGGCGGCCGCTCATCGGAAGGCGCGGTCGAGCCCTTTGCGGTTCTGGAAGGCTTCGTCGATTTTCAATGCGAAATCTCGGTGATCGCCGCGCGGGGCCGGGACGGCGGCATCGAATGTTTCGAACCGGTTCGGAACGTTCACCGCAACCACATATTACACACCACCACCGCGCCGGCGGCGGTGCCGGCGGCGGTCGCCGACGCGGCAACCGGGATCGCCGCCCGGGCGGCGGACGCCCTGGACCTGGTCGGGCTCCTGGCGGTCGAAATGTTCGTGACCGAGGACGGCCGGGTCCTGGTCAACGAAATGGCGCCGCGTCCCCACAATTCCGGCCACTGGACCATCGATGCCTGCGAGACCAGCCAGTACCAGCAGCTGGTCCGCGCCGTTTGCGGTTTGCCCTTGGGCGACCCCGCCCGGCACCACGATGCCGTGATGACCAATATCCTGGGCGAGGACATGCACCTGGTTCCCGGATACGAGGCGGACCCCGAAGCCCGCCTGCACATGTACGGCAAGGCGGAGGCGCGTCCCGGGCGAAAAATGGGGCACGTGACCCGCCTGTCGGCGAAATCCTGATAAGCGGCGATGCGGGTCAGGCAGCCGCTTCCAGCGCCGATTTGACGATCGCCGCCAACTGATCGATGTGGTCCTTTTCGGCAATCAGGGGCGGTGAGAGAGCGAGGATATCGCCGGTGTACCGGATCAGCGCGCCGGCCTTGAACGCCTCGACGAACACGTCATGGGCGCGCGCCGAGGGCGCGCCGCCGCGCGGCTCCAATTCGATGCCGGCGGCGAGGCCGATATTCCGTATGTCGACGACATGGGGGCATTCGCGGAGGCCGTGCACCGCGTCCTCGAAGTGGGGCGCGAGGTTCGCGGCCCGCTGGAACAGGCCTTCCCGGGCATAGATGTCGAGCGCCGCGAGGCCGGCGGCGCTGGCCACCGGATGGCCCGAATAGGTATAGCCGTGATAGAGCTCGGTCGCCCCCTCCGGGGCGTCCATGAACACCGCGTGCACGTCGCCGTGCACGATGGCCGCGCCCATGGGAACGGTCGCATTGGTGAGCCCCTTGGCGATGCACATGAGATCGGGCGTCACGCCGAAGCGCTCCGCCGCCGACCCGGCGCCCAGCCTGCCGAATGCGGTGATGACCTCGTCGAAAATCAGCAGGATGCCGTGCCGCGCGCTGATTTCCCGCAGCCGTTCCAGATAGCCGGCCGGCGGCGGCAGCACGCCGGTGGATCCCGCCATCGGCTCGACGATCACCGCGGCGATGGTCTCCGCGCCGTGCAGGTAAACCAAATCCTCCAGCGCGTCGGCGAGGTGGGCGCCCCATTCGGGCTGTCCCCTGGAAAAAGCGTTGTGTTCCAGGGAGTGGGTGTGGGGCAGGTGGTCGATATCGGACAGCAGGTTGCCGTAATCCTTGCGGTTGGCTTGAATGCCGCCGACGGAGACGCCGCCGAAGCCGGCGCCGTGAAACGCCCGTGACCGGCCGATCAGCTTGGTCCGCGAGGCCTGGCCGTTCGCCTTGTGATAGGCCAGCGCGATCTTGAGCGCGCTGTCGACGGCCTCGGAGCCCGAGTTGGTGAAGAACACATGGTCCAGCCCGTCGGGCATCATCGCCGAAATCCGGTTGGCCAGCTCGAAGGCCTTCGGGTGAGCGACCTGATACGAGGGCGCGTAGTCGAGCTCCAGCACCTGCGCGGAGATGGCCTCGGCAATCTCGGGCCGGCCGTGTCCGGCATTTACGCACCAAAGGCCGGACATCCCGTCCAGGATTTGCCGTCCGTCCGCGGTCCAGTAGTGGACGCCTTCGCCCTTTACGACCATACGCGGATCCGCCTTGAACGCCCGGTTGGGGCTGAACGGCATCCAGAAGGCCTCGAGATCGTTGGGTATCGGCGTGTCCATGTCTTCCCCCCGTCAATTCCGGCACCTAGATAGCCTTTTGCGACGCAAAAAGCACGCGATTAACCGCAAAGCCCCGGGGGTTTTGTTTTGCTTGTGGGCGGCCCCGGCTTGGCTACACTTGTCGGCGACGCGAACAATTCTTCACTGGCCTTCACTGGATGGGAGAACCATGGACGGGGGCGCGGCAATTCCGGTCAAGAAGGTCGCCGTCGGCGACCGGTCGTTTGCGGAGGAAGTCCGCAAGCTTCAGATGGGCGCCGGGGAGGAATTCCACGGCGAGACGATCCTTTGCGTGACCAAGGCGCTGCTGCAGGCGGGCGTCTCCTATATCGGCGGCTATCCCGGCGCGCCCATGTCGCACCTCATCGACGTGATGGCCGACGCCAAGGACGAAATCCTCGATCCCATGGGCATTCAGTTCGAACAGTCGGCCTCCGAGGCGGCGGCGGCTTCGCTGCTCAGCGCCTCCATCCACTACCCGATGCGCGGCGCCGTCACCTGGAAGTCGGTGGTCGGAACCAATGTCGCGTCCGACGCCATCTCCAACCTGGCCTCCACCGGGGTGACCGGCGGATCGCTGATCATCATCGGCGAGGATTACGGCGAAGGGTCGTCGATCATGCAGGAGCGGACTCACGCCTTCGCCATGAAGTCGTCGCTGCCCCTGATCGATCCCCGCTACGACATGGAGAAGATCGTCGATCTTACCGAGCGGGCCTTCGAGATGTCGGAAGCGTCCAACCTCCCGGTTTTCTTCCAGCTCCGCATCCGCGCCTGCCACATGACCGGCTCCTTCGTCGCCAAGGACAACAAGGTCCCGCAATACTCGACCCGCAATCCCGTGCCGCGGGCCGAATACGACATGACCAAAATCGTGCTGCCGCCGGCGTCCTATGCCCACGAGAAGCACAAGTTCGACGCGCGCCTGCCGGCCATCCAAAACTACGTCCGGGAAAACGACATCAACGAAATTTTCCCGGGGGCGGGCGGGCCGTTCGGGATCATCACCCAGGGCGGCGCCTACTCGATGGTCATCCGGGCGCTTCGCCAGCTTGGGCTGGCGGATGCCTTCGGCAATACCGACGTGCCGATCATGGTGCTCAATGTCGTCTACCCGCTGGTGCCGGAACAGATCACCGGGTTCATGACCGGCAGGGAAAGCGTCCTGGTGGTCGAGGAGGGCAATCCCAACTTCATCGAAACCCAGATCGCCGAATATGCCCACAAGGCCAGGATCGATTGCGCCATCCACGGCAAGGATGTCCTGCCCATGGCCGGCGAATACACCGTCGACACGGTGCGGGCCGGCCTCGCCGAGTACATGACCGACTTCGCGCCCGAGCCGTATGCCGCGACCGCCAAATCGAATTACCAGGCGACGCGGGGTGCCGTCGACACCGCCAACAAAATTCTCAGGGATCACATGCCGGAACCGCTGCCGGCCCGGCCGCCGTCCTTCTGCACCGGGTGCCCGGAGCGTCCCATCTTCGCCGCCATGAAACTCCTGATGCGCGAGCGCGGCCCCATGCACGTATCCATGGACATCGGCTGCAACCTGTTCGGCTCCCTGCCGCCGTTCCATGTGGGCAACACGGTGCTCGGCTACGGCTTGTCGCTGGCCAGCGGCACCATGGTCGGCCCGGCCCTCGATCAGCCGGTGATCGCGGTCATGGGCGACGGCGGGTTCTGGCACAACGGCGTGTCGTCCGGCGCCATCAATGCCCAATGGAACAACTACGATGCCGTGCTGGTCATTCTCGAGAACGGCTATGCGGCGGCCACCGGCCATCAGCGCCTGCCGTCGTCGGGCGAGACGCCGGTCGGCGTGGACTCCGAGGTAACCATCGAAAACGCGCTCAAGGGTCTCGGCGTCAAATGGATCAAGCGGGTCGACAGCTACGACCTGCCGCAGACCATCAACGCGCTGAGGGACGCCCTCGATGCAAGGGGCAATCAGCTCCGTGTCGTGATCTCCGACAACGAGTGCATGCTGGCCCGCCAGCGCCGCGAGCGCCCGCAAAAGGCGCAGGCGATGAAGGACGGCCGGGCCGTCATCCAGGAGCGCTTCGGCGTCGATCCCGAAGTGTGCACCGGCGATCACTCGTGCATGCGGCTGAACGGCTGCCCGTCCCTGTCTCTCAAACATTCCGCCGATCCGCTGAAGGAGACGCCCATCGCCACGGTCGAGGACAGCTGCGTTGCGTGCGGTCACTGCGGTGAAGTGGCGCACGCCGCCCAGCTCTGTCCGTCGTTCTATCGCGCCGAAGGCCTGTTCAACGCGGGGCCGCTTCGCCGCGCGGCGCACGCCGTCAACAAACGGCTGCTGTCCCTGATGGGGGCGTACGAATGACCGTCGAGCGTCCGGTGGCGGCGCTCATCGGCGCCCTTGGCGGCCAGGGCGGCGGCGTCCTCGTCGACTGGCTGGTGACCGCGGCGGAGAAATCCGGGTATCCGGCGCAGGCGACCTCGACGCCGGGCGTGGCCCAGCGGACCGGCGCCACGACCTACCTGTTCGAGTTGTTCCCGGAGAAGAATCCGGCGGAGCCGCCCCTGTTCGCCCTGTTCCCGGGTTCCGACGACATCGACCTGATGGCGGCGCTGGAGCCCACGGAGGCGGGCCGGGCGCTGGAGCGCGGCTTCGTCACCGCCCGGACGACGGTGATCACCGCGACCGAGCGCACCTACTCGACGGCCGAGAAGGTCGCCGCGGGCGACGGCACGGTCCCGGCGCGGCCGGTGCTCGACGGCTTGAGCCGGGCCTCCAGGGATTTGATCGCCTTGCCGATGAAGGAACTGACCGGCGGCGTGTCGCCCCAGTGGAACGCGGTGCTGTTCGGCGCCATCGCGGGCTCGGGCGTATTCCCGTTCTCCGTCGACGATTGCCGGGATGCCATCCGCGGCAAGGGGGTCGCGGTCGACCGGAACCTGAGAGGGTTCGAGCAGGGCGTGGAGCAGGCGCGCCTGAAGGCGCCGCTCCCCGAAGAGGAAGACGGGCTCGCCTATAACGGCCCGCCGCCCGGGTTCGAGACCGAACTCGACCGATATCCCGAGGGTCTGCGGCCGGTCGTCGGTCATGCATTGGCGCGGCTGGTGGACTACCAGGACGACGCCTACGCCCGGCTGTTCCTCGAACATCTGTGGACGGTGAAGGCGCTGGATACGTCGGACAGCATGACCCTCACCGAGGAGACGGCGAAGCGGCTCGCCGCCTGGATGAGCTTCGAGGATGTCATCCGCGTGGCGCAGCTCAAGACCCGGCCCGGACGCCTCGACCGCATCCGGGGCGAGCTCGAATTGCCGGAAGACGCGATCCTGAATCTGCGCGACTACTTCAAACCGGGTCACGCCGAAATGGCCGGCTTCCTCCCCCGCTGGCTCGCGTGGATGGTGCCCAAGGGAAGCGGCCGCGCCGGGAGCGGCTGGTCGCTGCATTGGCCGACCTCGTCCGCCTGGGGGTTCGCCGGTTTGAAACTGCTCGCCGGGCGCAAGGGGTTCCGCCGCGCGGGTTCCCAATACGGCGAGGAACACGCGGCCATCGGGCGGTGGCTGGACGCCATCCGGGCCGCCGCCCCCGTCGACATGGAACTCGCCGTCCAGACCGCCAAGGCGGCGATCTGGGCGCGGGGCTACGGCATGGTGCGCAGGGAAGGGATGGCGACGCTCGACGGGCTGCTGGACGGCTGGACCGAAAGGCTGAGCGATCCGGCGGCGCTGAAAGCGAAGGTGGACCAATCCATCATCCTCGCCCACGCCAATCCCGACGCGGACATTCACTAGGGCGGACCATGCCCAAACCGGGGAACTACCTGCTCATCGCCGCCATGGACGTCGAGCCCGGCAAGGAAGCCCTGCTGAACGAGGTCTACGACACGGAACACATCCCCGAGATCATGAAAATTCCCGGTGTGGTATCCGTTTCGCGGATGGAGAAGGTGCCGCTGGTCTTCGGTATCGGCGGCGAGGTGAAGGAAATTCCCACCGGCGACAGGCCGAAATTCACCGCCATCTACGAGATCGAAAGCCCCGAGGTCCTGAAATCGAAGGCGTGGGGGGAGGCGGTGGAATACGGCCGCTGGCCGGAACAGGTCCGGCCCTACACCTCCAACCGCCAGTTCACCTTGCAGAGAGTGACCAGCTAGAGCGGCTTGGTTCCATTTGGGTTCATATCCCCATGGGGTGAAGAAGCTTCGCGCACCCCCCCACCCTCGACGCCCGGCTGAAAGCCGGCCGTCTCGACCTCCCCCTTCCAGCCTTCGTAGCCGAAGGCTACTTCGGCGGAGTAGGCCCAGGGGGGAGGTAGACCGATCCGCGTATTCCCTCCCCCCTTCGAGGGGGAGGGCCAGGGAGGGGGGGCGCAAAAACGGGAATCCGTTAATTGAGTACAGACCCTACAGCCAGTACTGAAGGACGTAGTCGAACGGCCCCTCGGCGTTGACGATATCGACCCGCTGAAGCTGGATCTTGTAGCCGTCCTTGGTCTTCTTCAGGTGGTGCCGGTACTTGCCCGCGAAATAGCGCTGGTTGTCGTTGCGGAACTCGACCACGTGAAATTTGGACCGCGCCACGACGTCGCCGGTCTTCTCGTCCTCGCTTTCGATGACCACATTGCCGATGACGTGGCTCATCTTGTTCTTCGGCTTCTGCGAGTGGGCGTAGGGATGTTCGACCCGGCGCGCCCGCATGTCCATGAGGAACAAGTCCTCGTAGAAGATGTTGGGCATGCCTTCGCCGGTTTCCTGATCCTCCCGGGGCGGCATCCAGTATTTGCCGTCCTTGGTGAACAGGTCGAGCCAGTCATCCCAGCGGCGCTCGTCGAGAATTTCAGCCTGGGTGTAGAGGAATTGCTCCACCGCCCGCTGCGTCTCGAGGCCGTTCTTGGGCTTTTTGGCCTTCTTGTCCTTGGCCATGATCTAGCCCCCCGCCGACATGTATTCTTTCCAGGCGGCGAACATGTTCCGCATGGGTTGCTCGCTCATGCCGGTGACCGAGGTCGTTACGCCGTTTTCCACCGGATCCTGGCCGGCATTGCGGTGGAAGCTCACCCAGTCGCCGCCGCCGCCGAGACTCAAGCCTTCGTGACAGGCGTTGAAGTTCTGCAGGTCGTCGGCGTTGACCATCGTGGAGGGCGAGTTGACGTGGTAGTAGTAGGCAAGCGAGCGTTCGTAGATCCCTTCCGGGGCGCCCTTCAGCCTGAAATGCCAAATCTCGGTCAGCGTCTTGCCGGCGGCCAGCGGCCGGACGGCGCGCAGCTGTTGCAGCGGCGGCTGCACCGACAGGCACGGATAGACCAGCACGTGGTGGACGTTGGTCGAGAGGATTTCATCCATCCGCTCGGCGCCGTAGGCCCTGGTGAGCGCCTCTTCGTGAGACACGGTGATCGGATCCCGCGGCCGCAGGCCCATGTACCCGCCGAGCACCGTGTGACCGTAAGGATGTCCAAAGGTGCTCAGGGAATCCCACTTTTCATAGGGCAGGGTGAAGTCGGCGAGGAACTGATAGCCCATGGGCGGGTCGTCGCCGGTGCGCTGCTTGTAGATCTTCTGCATCTCGGCCGCCGCCTCGCCCGTCGAATGGTGGGTGATGGAGGGGTGCAGGGCGTCCAACTGGTTCTCGAGGAAGATTTTCCAGTTGGAATGCTGGATCACCCGGAAGCAATTCTGGACGATTTCCACCTCGCCCTCCGGCGAGCGGTTGCAGATGTCGTCGAACGCGGCGCGGGCGCCCTGGCCCAGCCAGGTATCCAGGTCGGGTCCGCCTTCGGACAGCTTGGCGAAGACAAATCCCCGATAGATTCCCATTTGCTCGGCGGGTTTCATGGAGAACAGCGGGTCCTTGGGATCGAAGGCGGTGCCGTCATAGCCTTCCTCGACGGGGATCCGGAACAGCGACCCGTCCAGATTGAAGGTCCAGGCGTGATAAGCGCACCGGAACGTCTTGCCGGCGTTTCCGTTCAGGCCCTGACACAGCATGGCCCCGCGGTGGGGGCAGCGGTTGTAGAGCACGTGCACGCCATTCTCGCCCCGGCACAGGATCATCCGTTCCCGGCCGACCCAAGTCGTCCAGTAGTCGCCGACCTTGGGAACCTGGGTTTCGTGGCCGATATAAATCCACGATTTGTGGAAGATTTTGTCGAGCTCCTGCTCGAATATCCCGTCGTCGGTGTAGCAGGCTTTATGGACCCGATCCGGCTCCACCAAATTTCCCGGATTGCCAAAAATTCCGTCCGGCATGACGTTCCTCCCGCCTGAATGTCGCCAAAATGTCGCCTGGGTGAATCAATATCAAAGAACCATTTGGCGTTCAAACTGTTGGCAAGCCCAACAAAATTTTCCAAAGTGAGAACGAGGGATGACAGCCGAGGGAGAAAGCCGGGTGAACCGAGACGGCCTGGTCGCCTACACCGACGAAGCCAAGGCCAAGTTCAAGGCGGACGGATGGTGGCGGGACCACCTGTTGACCGATTGGCTGGCCGGCCACGCGGCGAGCCGTCCCGACCATCCGGCCCTGGTGATCGGCGGGAACCCGATCACCTATGCGGCGTTGGACCGGAGGGTCGGCCGGTTGGCCCAGGGCCTGGCGCAGCTTGGTCTCGGCAAGGGCGATATCGTCGCGGTCCAGCTCCCCAACGTGCCCGAATTCGTCATCTCGTATCTGGCCCTCGCATCCATCGGCGCGGTGATGCAGACCGTCCATATGCCTTACCGGGAAGGCGACCTGGAAGGGCTGCTCGGTCACTCCGGCGCCCGCGGCGTGATCTGCGTCGAGGCGTTCAGGGATTATCCGACCGCCGAGGTGATGACCGGGCTCAAGGACCGGCTGCCCGCGCTGGAATTCGTCGTCGTGCTGGGCGGCGCGCCCGATGGCGCCGTCCCGCTGGCTGAACTCAGTGCCGATTCCAATGCCGATGCCGATGCCGATGCCAATGCCAATGCCAATGCCGGCCCGAAGCCCGCGGTCGCCGCGGACGATCTTAATGTCATGCTCTACACCTCCGGCACCACGTCCAGTCCGAAGGGGGTGATCGTTTCCTCCTACCCGTTCACCAACAACGCCCGCCACGCCGTCGGCGAGTTCGGCGTGACCCCGGACGATATCGTCTTCTGCCCGGCGCCCTTCAGCCATCTGTACGGTCTGTTCGCCCTGCAGATCGCGCTTTGCGCCGGGGCGGCGAATCTTCTGTTGCCGGGCTTCGCGCCGGCGGACTACGTCAAACTCATCGAGAGCGCCAAGCCGACCATACTGTTCACCGGCCCTGCTCATCACGCGGCGTGCCGCCAGGCCGGCCTCTATGACGGGCTCGATATGTCGTCCATCCGGATCATCGTCTGTTCCGGATCGGCGGTGCCGCCGGACCTGGCGCGCTGGGTGGACGGTCTGCTGCCCAACGGCAGGCTCCTCCAGCTTTGGGGCATGACCGAGCTTCAGGCCGGCACCTACAACCGGCCGTCCGACACTCTCGACCAATGCGCCGGCTCGGCGGGGCGCGCGACGCCGGGCAATGAAATCCGCGTGGTGGACGAGGCCGGGTCTCCGCTGCCGGCGGGGGAGGAAGGGGAGCTTCAGATTCGCGGCGCCTCGGTATTCCCGGGCTACTACAACAATGCGGAGGCCAACGAGAGTTCCTTCGACGGGGATTGGTTCAGGACCGGCGATCTCGCGACCATTGATGCGGACGGCTACCTCACCATCACCGGGCGGATCAAGGACATCATCAACCGGGGCGGGGTGAAGTTCAATCCGGCCGACATCGAGGCCGTCGTGAACAAAATGCCGGAGGTCGCCATGAGCGCGGTGGTGCCGGTGAAGGACGACGTGCTGGGCGAGAAGGCGTGCATCGTCATTCAGCCCGCCGACGGCGCTTCACCGACCCTGGAAGCGGTCACCGCCTGCCTCGACGAAAACGGGATCGCCAAAAACAAATGGCCGGAACAGCTTGAACTCGTCGGCGACATGCCGCTGACGCCGACCATGAAGGTGATCAAGTCGAAGCTGCAAATCGGCGGCGCCTGATGGACGCGGCAACGGTCAAGGACTTGGCCAGGGAACTCGGCGCCGACCTTGTCGGCATCGCCGATGCCCAGGTCCTGAACGCATTTCCGCCGGACCCGAAGTGGCCGCAGACGCCTGAGCGCATCTCGCCCTACGTCAAAAGCGTCGTCGTCATCGTCAAACGCATCCCGGTCGGCGCGTTTCGATGCAAGACCAACGTGCCGGTGCAGTACATGGATATGCTGGTGCTCCGGCGCATGGACCGCATCGCCTACCGGCTGGCGGAACGCCTGGAGCAGGCGGGCCATCCCAGCTTCGTCACCGCCGCCCAGGAGACGGACTGGAGCTACAAGAAGGCCAGTTACGGCCGGCTGTCGACCCGGCACCTGGGGATCGAGGCGGGGCTGGGCACCTTCGGCCTGGAGGTCAACATCCTGACGCCCGAGTTCGGGCCGCGGCTCTATCTCACCGGTATCCTCACCGAGGCGGAACTGGAAGCCGACAGCCCGATGACCGAGCAGGTCTGCATCGGCGAATCGTGCTCGCGCTGCCTGATGTCGTGCCCGCCGGACGCGGTGGGGCATTTCGATATCGACAAGCGGGCCTGCGCGACCGAAGCCCAGGAATTCGGGTTTCACACCATCCTCAAGTTCTGGAACGAGTTCATCGCCAAGCCGGCGGAGGACCGGCGCGGGTTGCTCGAGGACCGGGAGATCTTCGGATTCTGGCAGGGGCTTCTCCGGGTCGTCGGGTCCTTCGGCGACTGTCCCCGCTGCCTCGCCGTGTGTCCGGTCGGCAACGACTATCACGCCCATCTGGCCAAGATGCAGAAGGTGATCCCGGAAACCACGCCGGAGAAGAAGGACAAGGCCGCCGGGTTCAAGCTGGCGCGGGCCGACGGCGCCGGCATCGACGGGCTCAACGACTGGAATATCCGCTGGGTGGGTCCCGACGGCTATCAGGGGATCGTCGCCCGCCAACTTCAGGATTTCAAGAAACGCCAGAAAGAGCGGCAAGCGGAGGCGGAGAAGGCCTGATGGTATCCGAGTTCCAGGCCCCGCTCACCGCCGGGCAGATCAAGTCGAAAGCCAGGGAGTTCGGGGGCGACATCGTCGGCATCGCCGACGGGCTGATCCTGGAGGCCGCGCCGCCCGATCCGGACGATCCCCGGCGTCCGTCGGACATTACCGACTATGACGGCGAGCGGGTGATCGTCATCGGCAAGAAGCTCACCGTCGGCACCACCCGCATCCCGAGATGGGACGAACGGCACAAGTACTACAACGACGAACTCACCCTCACCATGCTCGAGGAAACCGCCCTCGACATGGTCTATTGGCTCGAGGACCAGGGGTATCCGGCGATCGTCATCCCGCCCACCCATGTGGACCCGTGGCGCTACCGGAACGATCCGGGCGAACATCTGGATACGCTCCTGTCTCTCAACCACGCGGCGGTGGAGGCCGGCCTCGGCACGCTGGGCCTCAATCTCCAGCTGCTGACGCCCGAGTTCGGTCCGCGCCTGATGCTGACGGCGGTTCTGTGCTCGGTGGATTGCGAAGCCGACCAAAGGATGGAAGCCGCGCTTTGTCTCGGCCCGGAGTGCGGGCGGTGCCTGTCGGCCTGCCCCGGCGACGTGATCGGTCACTGGGACCGGGATTGGCCGGCCTGCGACCGCTACCGCTCGCCTCACGGGTTCGCCCAGCTCACCGAGCATCTGGCCGATATCTTCGACGCGACCGACATCGAAAGCCGGCGGGAATTGCTGGTGTCGGAAGAGAGCTTCAACCTCTGGCAAAGCATTCTTCGGGGGGCTGGGGTGGTCACCGGCTGCCGGCGATGCCAGGACGTTTGTCCGGTGGGCGCCGACTACGACGCCATGATCAAGGACGCCCTGGAGGAAATCGCCGAGGACACGCCGGAAAAACAAGCCCGGCTCGATGACATGAAGGCGCTGGAGGCCGGCGGAAAGACGTCGGCCGGCTACGACGCCCAGGCCCGGTGGATCGGCGCGCTGGCCGGCGGCGAATAGGCGCGGACGGGGAAAGCGATGACAGTGAATACGCTCGACGACCTGCCGCTCAAGATGCCCAGGGACCGCAAGGAGATCGAGGAGCTGCAGCGCCGTCAAAAACGGGTGGCCGTCGAGAAGGCCCGCACGTCGGCCTATTGGAAGGACAAGCTCTCCGGCATCGACCTCGACAAACTGGACGATCCCGAGGAGTGGGGCAAAATTCCCATCCTCGACAAGGAAACGCTGCGCCAAATGCCGACGGAGGACTTCTACACCAGATTCTGTCATCACCGCGGGCCGGAGGTGTGCGAATACTGGCGGTCCGGCGGCTCGACCGGGCGGCCCCTGTTCTATCCCAAGACCTACGACGACATCCGCTACAACATGGTCGGCTTTACCCGGACCTACGAATGCGCGGGAACCACGCCGGGCTACGTCGCCCACAACTCGTTCCCCCTCGGCATTCACCCGGCCGGCCACATGTGGGCGCGGGCAGGGCGCCTCATGGGGATCGGCCAGGTCTGGTCGGGCGCCGGGAACTCGGCGCCGTCGGCGCTGCAACTCCAGCTGATCGACGCGCTGAAACCGACCATGTGGATGGGCATGTCGAGCTATGGGCTTCACCTCGCGAACCTTGCCCAGTCCGAGGGGATCGATCTCGCGAACGGCTCGGTCGACCGGATCATGTGCACCGCCGAGCCGGTATCCCGGGCCAAGCGGGACAAACTGGAACGGGAGTGGGGCGCGACGGTCTACGACTGCTTCGGCATGACCGAGTGCTCGATGATGGCCGCCGAAAGCGACAAGCGGGACGGTTTTCACATATGGACCGATCTCGCCTACATCGAGGTGGTCGACGAGGAGACCCACAAACCGGTCGGCGAAGGGGAGGCGGGCCTGTTGGTGGTCACGCCCCTGTTTTCCCACAACGGGGCGCCGTTCCTGCGCTGGAATTCGGGCGATGTGGTGATCTACAAGTCCGAAGGCCAAACCGGCAGCGATTTCGCCGTGTTTCCGGTGATCGAGCACGCCCACCGGACGGCGGGCTTCTTCAAGGTGCGCGGCGTCAACATGAACCACCAGGAGTTCGAGGACTTCATGTTCGAGATCACCGCGGTGAACGACTTCAAGGCCGAGGCGCTGGCGAGCGAGGACGGCAACGACATCCTCAAACTGTCGGTGGAGCTTAGGCGCGATGCCGACGAAGCCGCGATGCGGGACCGGCTCGTCGCCGATACGAAGCGGGTTTTCGAAGTGACGCCGGAGGTCGAGTTCCTGGAATTGGGGACCTTGGCCAAGGAATTCGAAAAGAGCGTCAAGGCCCCCCGTTTCGTGGACAAGCGGGGGTAGGCTTTCGTGCGGGTCCTGGTAACCGGCGCGTCGGGATTCATTGGGGCCCACGTGGTTTCGGCGCTCATCCGGAACGGCCACCAGGTGGTTTGCGCGTCCCGGTCCGGGAGTTGGCTCGACGGCCGGCACAGTGCGATCGAAAACCTCAAATGCGACTTCTCAACCGACGTTCGCGTATCGGATTGGCTGCCGCGGCTCACAGGTATTGACGCGATCATCAATTGCGCGGGGATATTAAGGCCCGGCCGCCGTGGCAGCTTTGAGGACGTGCATTATCGCGCGCCCAAAGCACTCTTTGATGCGTGCGAAGAAAGTGGCGTCGGCCGGGTCATTCAGATTTCGGCGCTGGGGAATCCCGAGCTTACTAGCTTTGTCCGATCGAAACACAGGGCCGATTCGTACCTTCAGACGTTGGACCTCGATTGGACGATCGTCAGACCCTCGCTGGTCTACTCGGCAACGGGATCTTATGGCGGCACATCGATGTTGAGGGCGTTGGCCGCATTGCCGGGCATCGTTCCGCTAATTGATGGAGGGCATCAACAAGTTCAGCCGATTTCCGCGGAGGATTTGGCGGAGGCCGTTGCGGGCAGCCTGGTTTCGCAAACCGCCTCCGGACGGGTTCTCGAGGCCGTTGGTCCCGAAATAATTTCGTTTCGATCCTATGTCGCATGTGTTCGTAGCTGGCTGGGTTTCGGTGCGGCGTCGTATGTGTCCGTCCCGGTCTGGCTGGCGGCATTGGGCGCCAGGTTCGGTGATTTGGCTACACGAGGACCCGTGGGCATCACCATGCTCCGGATGTTGGAAGACTCAAATGTTGGCTCGGCAAATTCTCATGCCGAACTGAAAATCGCGACAGGCGTTTCGCCGGCTTCAGTGGAGGACAGCTACGCGTCCCGGCCCAGCCAAGTCCAGGATCGGTGGCATGCTCGGCTTTATTTCCTTCGGCCCGCACTTCGCATTGCTCTCGCGGTACTTTGGATCTACTCGGGATTGGTCGGCATGGTGTTGCAGCCGGTCGAAGTCGCCGTCGAGCGGACCGTCGCGCTGGGGATCGGCAACGAACTGGCGCCGGTCTTGGTTTATGGGACCAGTGCCCTCAATCTGGTTCTTGGTCTTTTCCTCCTCTTCCAAATCAGGGTCATGGCGGTCGGCGTTCTGATGCTGCTGAGCGTGATCGGGTACACCTTTGTGCTGACCGTACTCCAGTCGGGATTGTGGCTCGACTTGTACGGCTCGGTGGCGAAAAACGTCCCAATCGCGGTGTCCATTTTGGTGATGCTCGCGATAGAGAGGCGACGTTAGATGGACGCGTTCGAACTCACTAAGTGGGTACATATTCTCAGCGCGGTAGTGCTTTTCGGAACGGGCATGGGAACGGCATTTTCCATGTATGCCACTCACCTGCGAGGAGATGTGGCGGCGATTTCGGTTGCGGCTAAGAACGTCGTATTGGCGGATTGGCTGTTCACCACCCCGGCCGGGATCGTGCAACCCGTTACAGGAGCAATCCTTGTCTGGCTGGCTGGACACGCATGGACGGATTTATGGATCGTCCTCTCTCTCGCCTTGTATGTCCTGGCGGGCGCCTGCTGGCTTCCTGTTGTTTGGCTGCAAATTAAAATGTCCAAGTTCGCATCCGATGCGGTCGCGCGGTCCGAAGAACTGCCTCCGGAGTATCATCGCTACATGCGCTACTGGTTTGTATTGGGTTGGCCCGCCTTCATGTCGATGGTGATCATCATCTGGCTAATGGTTACCCGTCCGACGCTCTGACGCTCCGGGATGACATGGCTGATCCATATGATACGATTTAACCGGAATTTCAGAATTGGGATCGCCTGATATGGACGACATGGCCGCCGCCGAAACCTATTTGAACCCGGGCCGGTTCGTCGACATGGATCACCCCGCGGTCCGGGCCTATGCCGCCGAGCACGTAGGCGATGCGACGGACACGAGGGGCAAGGTCCTGAATCTGTTTTATGCCATCCGGGACGGCATCTATTACGACCCGTATCTGCCGCCGACCGACCCCAGATCCTACATGGCGAGCGTCGCGGTGGAGACGGGCCGCGGGTGGTGCGTCCCAAAGGCGGCGCTGATGGCGGCGTGCTGCCGTATCCATGGGATTCCGGCGCGTCCCGGCTATGCCGACGTGATCAACCATCTGGCGACCGACAAGCTGCTGGAGGCGCTCGGCGACGACGTCTTCTATTGGCATTCCTACTGCGACGTCCACATGGGCGAAAAGTGGGTGAAATGCACTCCCGCCTTCAACAAATCCATGTGCGAGAAGTTCGGCCTCAAGCCGTTGGATTTCGATGGCGAGACCGACTCCCTGTTTCACGAGTTCGATCAGGCCGGCAACAAGCACATGGAATACCTCCGCGACCGGGGCACCTATGCCGATGTCCCCATGGACGAGATCATCGCGACCTTCAAGGCGAACTACCGGGCCGACTGGCTGACCGGTCTGGAGGGGGACTTCCAGGAGGAAGCGGGCCAGCCCGCGGCGTAGCCGATGCCGAAGCGCAAACGCGACATCGATCCCGAGGAGGCCAAGAAGAAGGTCCTCGAATATTGCCTGCGCAAGGGGGCGCTGGTCGCCGGCGTTGCCGATCTCGACGCAATCAACCGCATCGCGCCCGCCGGACACCGCCCGAACGACATGATGCCCAGGGTGAAATCGGTGATCTCGCTCGGCGTCGGCGGCCAGACCCAAGGCGCCTGGACGGTGCCCGCGAAGGCCATGGCGTTCTTCGGCTCCACCGAAGGGCGGGCCTACACCATCGCCTACGGATTGTCGTTTTTCATCGAGCGCACGTTCGGGGAGCGCGCCATCTACACGCCGCCGGACATCGATCCCGAACTGGGCCCGCGGGTCCCGCTCCAGAGCCTCAAGCTGCATGCCGAAATGGCGGGGATCGGGGCGCGCTCGCTGGCCGGCGACATCCTGCTGCACCCCGAATACGGCTACATGTATTTCGCGTCCGTCTTCACCGAGCTGGAACTTCCGCCCGACGAGCCGATGCGGGAGAACCCCTGTCCGGCGCCCAGCTGCGTCAGCATGTACCGCTCCACCGGCCGCACGCCGTGCATGAAATTCTGCCCGGTCCAGTGCCTCAGCGGCGCCATCGACGAAGACGGCAACCAGGCGGAGATGAACTACGACATGGCCGCTTGTGCCGAGATGACCCAGCAATACGAGACCATCTCGTCGGTGATGAACGAGGTGATGAGCGCGGCGAGCGCCGAAGAGCGGGAAAGCCTGCTCCACAAGCCCGAGCACAAGACGCTCTGGTACAAGATGTCCGTCGGCTCGGGCGGCCTTCTGGCCCAATGCTTCGAGTGCATGCGGGTCTGTCCCATCGCCACCCAGGCGCCGCTCGCCGATCCGATCCGGCGGCTGGAGGCCGCCGAGGATGCCGCCGAGGCGGCGGCGGAGTAGCGGCATGGCCGGATATACCCTCTACGACCAGGCCGGCGTCACCGAGGACATGGTGGAGGAGTTCGGCGAGCGGATCTTCCAAATGAGCCACAACATCCAGACGCGCATGGGCGATCCCTATCGCCTGAAGGATTGGGATCAGGTCGACGCGCAGCGGGAGAACATGGGCCTGACCGACGGAGAGATCGCCGGCAAGCTGGACCTGGAGGTCGAGCAGGTGACTTTCATCCGCACCCTGTTCGAAAGCCGCCGGTTCAGGACCGGCCACTACAAACGGCTCTACAAGCTCGGCGGCGGGAAACGCTACCGCCCGGAACGGGACGACGACAGCTGACCCGGATGTCCCGGAATATTGCAGACCTATCCGACCTGCCGCCGCCGGACCCTGACGGACTGGCGGTGTTTTGCGACGTGGACGGCACATTGGTCGATATCGCCGACACCCCGGAAGGCGTTCACGTCCCCGGCGAGCTGAGGACAACGTTGGATTCGGCCCGGGACCGGCTTTCCGGCGCATTCGCATTGGTGACCGGCCGCGGACTTGCCGACGTGGAGAGAATGTTCGAGCCCTCCCGGTACGCGACCGCGGCCGTTCACGGCCTGGAAATTCGCACCCGGCCCGGCGAGCCGGCGAAGAGCTACCGGCCGGATGCCGCCTTCCGCGCGGAAATCGAGCGTCTGACCGAACGTTTCTCGGACCGCGAGGGCATCATCGCCGAAGACAAGACCTACGCCATCGCGCTCCATTTCCGGCTGGCGCCGGAGGCCGAGGGCGACATCTTGATCGAGTTGCATCGCAGCCGGACGAGGCTGGGCAGCGCCTTTCAGGTAATCGAGGGGAAAAAGCTCGCCGAGTTGAAGCCCCTCGCCGCCAACAAGGGATCGGCGCTCAGGCATTTCATGGCGGAATCGCCATTCGCCGGCCGCCGGCCGGTTTATTTCGGCGATGACACCACCGACGAATATGCGTTCGAGGCCGCGAACGAACTCGGCGGGGTATCCGTACGCGTCGGCGCCCACCCGGATACCCGTGCGCAAATGGTCGTCCACGACCGGCAGATACTCTACACTTGGCTGCAAATGCTCTCGCGCGGGAGTTCGGGATGACAAGACCTTCGGCGGATCTCAATCTAGCGGTTATCGGCAACTGCGCCATCGCGGCGCTGATCGATCCGCGCGGCCGGTATGTATGGGGATGTTTCCCCGATTTGGCCGGCGACCCGATGTTCTGTTCGCTTCTGGCCAATGATCACGGTTCATTGGACTACGGCTATTTCGAGGTCGAACTGATCGGTTGCGCCTCCAGCGAGCAGCGATACATCAAGAACACGGCGGTGGTGGTCACGACGCTGCGCGACGACAAGGACGGGGTGCTCGAAATCGTCGATTTCGCGCCCCGGTTCAAGCGGACGGACCGGATATTCCGCCCCATCGGAGTGGTCCGGCAAATCCGGGCTCTCTCCGGACGGCCCCGGATTCGTATCCGGCTCCGTCCGGCAACGGGTTGGGGGGCGAAACAGGTACCGACGACCCGAGGCTCCAACCACATACGCTACATCGGCGAGGATGTGGTGCTGCGCTGTACGACGGATGTCCCGGTGACCTATATCCTCAACGAGACCGCGTTCGTGATCGACGAGCCCGTCAATATCATGCTGGGTCCCGACGAAACGCTGAACACGCCAATCGCCGGCACTTCCCGGGACTTTTTCGAACGCACCTGCGAGTACTGGCGGGAATGGACCCGGTACCTTTCGATCCCCTTCGAGTGGCAGGATGCGGTGATCCGGGCCGCCATCACCCTGAAGCTGTGCAACTTCGAAGAGAGCGGCGCGATCGTCGCCGCCCTGACCACGTCGATCCCCGAGGCCAAGGACGCGGAGCGCAACTGGGATTACCGGTTTTGCTGGCTTCGGGACGGGTATTTCGTGGTTCGCGCGCTCAACCGGCTGGGCGCCACGAAGACCATGGAGGAATTCCTCCACTACATCACCAACCTGATCGCCGAAGAAGAGGAGGAGGATGAGCGTGAGGTCATACAGCCCGTCTTCGGCATTCATTACGAACGCCAGCTGATCGAGGAACTGGTTGAGACCCTGCCCGGATATCGGGGCATGGGGCCGGTGCGCCGCGGCAACCAGGCCTACGAGCATATTCAGAACGATGGGTACGGCTCGGTCATCCTGGCGGTGACCCAGACATTCTTCGACAACCGCCTTTCCCGTCTCGGCGACGCCGACCTGTTCCGTTATCTCGAACCGGTCGGCGAACGCTGCGTCGATCTGTACGACAAACCGGACGCCGGCCTTTGGGAACTCCGTGGAGACGCCCATGTCCACACCTACTCGAGCGTCATGTGCTGGGCGGGCGTCCATCGGTTGGCGCGCATCGCCGAACAGCTTGGGCTGGAGGACAGGGCCGCCTATTGGAACGGGCACGCCAATCGGATTCGCGCGGCCATCGACGAGAATGCCTATAACGCCGAGCGCAACAGTTTCGTCGACACCTGGGGCGGGAGCCATGTCGACGGCAGCCTCCTGCTTTTGCTGGAGCTTGGATTTCTCGATTCCGACGATCTCAGGTTCGCCGGAACGGTGGACGCGGTCGGCGCCGAACTTCGCCGCGGCAATCTGTTGATGCGCTATGCCAAGGCGGACGATTTCGGCCATCCCGAAAACTCCTTCATCATTTGCACCTTCTGGTATATCGACGCGCTGGTGAAAATCGGGCGGACCGGGGAAGCGCGGCAAATTTTCGAGGAGATGCTGTCGCGGCGCAATCATGTCGGGCTGTTGTCCGAAGACCTGGATCCGAATACCGGCGAACTGTGGGGAAACTTCCCGCAGACCTATTCGATGGTGGGTCTGATAAATTCCGCCATGCAGCTGTCGAGGCCCTGGGACGATGTCTTCTAGGCCGCCCCGGCTGGTCGTCATTTCAAATCGTGTTCCCAATCCCGGGGACAAGAAGGCGCAGGCCGGCGGTTTGGCGACGGCGCTGCTCGACGCACTCGGAGACAGCGGGGGGTTGTGGTTCGGGTGGAACGGCAAGGTCGGCACCGACCACCGCCCGGACCCGGCCATCAGCGAACAAGCCGGCATTACGTTCGCCACCATGGAACTGTCGCGGCGGGACTACAACGAGTACTACAACGGCTTCGCCAACCGCACTCTTTGGCCCCTGCTGCACTACCGGCTGGATATGGCCTATTTCGACCGCCAGCAATATTCCCGGTACATCGAAGTCAACCGGCTTTTTGCCGAGCGACTGTCTCCGCTGCTCCGCAAGACCGACATCATTTGGGTCCACGACTACCATCTCATCCCCATAGCGGCCGAGCTCCGGGCGCGGGGCCATGAACAGAAAATCGGCTTCTTTCTGCACACGCCGTTCCCGGCGACCGAAATCATGACGGCGCTCCCCAACCACGACCAGCTGGTCCGGTCGATGTTCGACTACGATCTGATCGGATTTCAGACCGAGAAGTACAAGCGGGCGTTCCTCGACTACCTGCGCTACGAGGTGGGCGCCAATGTGACGGCCAGGCATGCCGAGCTCGACGGCCGGCGTGTCCGGATCGGCGTGTTTCCCGTCGGTATCGACGCGGATCAGTTCAAGCGCAGCGGCGCGGACGCGGAGAGCCTCGCCTGGCACCGGAACCTGCGCCGCCAGCATGGCGACACGGACTGGCTCATCGGCGTCGATCGGTTGGACTATTCGAAGGGTCTGATCGAGAGATTTCGGTCCTATGGGAGGTTCCTGGCCAAATACAGCGAATTCCAGCGCAAGGTCACCTTCTTTCAGATCGCGCCGCCGTCCCGGGCCGAAGTGCCGGAATATCGTGAAATTCGCCACGAACTGGAGGCCGAAGCCGGGCATATCAACGGGCGCTTCGCCGATCTCGATTGGGTGCCGATCAACTACATCAACAAGAGCTACACCCGGGCCCAGCTGGCGCGCTTCTATCACGAGAGCCGGGCCGGCTTCGTGACGCCGCTGCGTGACGGAATGAACCTTGTGGCCATGGAGTATGTGGCGTCCCAGAATCCGCATGATCCGGGCGCGCTGATCCTGTCCAGGTTTGCCGGCGCGGCCGACTATCTGGACGGCGCGCTGGTGGTCAATCCGTTCGGACAGGATGGCGTATCCGACGCCATCGCGATGGCGCTCGACATGCCTCTGGAGGAGCGCCGGGAGCGTTATGATTCGATGATGGCGGCCATTGAACGCAACGATGTCAAGAAGTGGGGGCGGACGTTCGTCCAGGCTTTGATCAAGGTTCGGCGGGGCCCGGCGGCGAAGTGACGTGACCGGAACCGTACTCGGAGATATCGGCGGGACAAACGCCCGGTTCACCATCGCCGGCGGGCCCGGCGAACTCGGCGATATGGTCAATTTCCGGACCGCCGATTTCGCCACCTTCGACGACGCGCTCCGGAGCTACCTGGATCAAATACCGGACAAGGAGATCACTCGGGCCGCCGTCGCGGTTGCCGGCCCCGTATCGGACGGGGCCGCGGTTCTGACCAATTCGGACTGGACCGTTTCGGTTCGGGGGCTGAGGGACGGATTCGGCTACGAGGCGGCCAGCGTCTTGAACGATTTCGCCGCGAACGCCATGGCGGTGCCGCTCCTGCAACCGGACGATGTCGAGACCATAAACGGCGGCCAGGCGATCGAAGGCGCGCCCGTCGCCGTGATCGGACCCGGCACGGGCCTGGGCGTCGCGGCGCTCGTACCGGGCGGAAATGGACCGGCGGTCGTCCCGACGGAGGGCGGACACGTCGCGATGGCGCCGGCCGACGACGAAGAGTACGAGCTCCTTCAGGTGCTGCGGCGGGAATTCGGCCACGTATCGGCCGAGCGGGTCTTGTCGGGCCAGGGAATCGTAAACCTCTACCGGGCGCTGGCCGCGGTTCGGAATTCGCCGGCGGTATTCGCGGACCCCGCCGAGATCACCGGGGCGATGGATAGCGACGAATTGGCGGCGGAAACCATGTCCCGCTTCTTCGCCATGCTCGGCGGCTTCGTCGGGGATACGGCGCTGAGCCTGGGCGCGCGCGGCGGGGTCTATCTGATGGGCGGGATCCTGCCGCGCCTCGGCGAGAGATTGCAGGCGTCATCGTTCCTCGACCGCGTTCAGGCGAAGGGACGGTTCCGCGACTATTTGCGGGAAATCCCGATAAAGCTGGCGGTTCACGAAAATCCGGCTCTTCTCGGCCTGTCGACGCTCGCTGAATAACTCACCCGGCTCGTTCGTCGCGGACCCGCTTGGCCTTGAACTCGGTCTTGGGGAGCGTCCCGGGCGCCAGGACCTCCACGTCGACGCGGACTTCGCAGCGGTTGCGAACCTCGCTGCCCACGGCGTCCCCGACGTCGTCCCCATGCTCGACCCGCACCGTCATGATGTCGAGGCCGTTGTCATTGGTGGTCAGGACGATTTCATACTCGTCCCCGACCCCCGGCACCGCGCGGACCGCTTCCTCGATCTGGTCCGGGTACATCTTGTTGCCGCGGAGATTGATCAGGTCGTCCGCCCGCCCGGAGAACGATCCGACGGCGCGGACGTGGGTGCGGCCGCAGGCGCATTTTTTGGTCGTGTAGGTGGTGTAGTCGCCGACCAGGAATCTCAACTGAGGTGAGCTTTCCGAGTTGAGGCAGGTGCATACCGTCAGGCCCCGCTCGCCCTCGTCCACGTTCTCCTTGGACTCGGCGTCGACCAGTTCCCAAATCTGAATGTCCTCCATCAGATGGGTGGTCACGGTGCCGTCCTCGGCCTCCGATGCGGGACAGGAATATCCGCCGCAGTGAGGGGAGGCCTCGGTGCAGCCGTAGAACTCGACCATCTCCGCGTCCCACAAGCCCTGCAGCCGGTCGCGGGTGTTCTTGATTCCGGTCCCCGGCTCGCCGCCCACGAGCATCCGCTTGACCGAGCTTGCCGCGGGGTCCAGCCCCAGCTCCTCCATGACCCGGCCCAGGTGCAGGGCGTACGAGGTCGTTCCGCAGATGACCGTCGGCTTGAAGCGATCGACGAGCCGGGCGCGCATTTCGCCGGTCATGCCGCCGCCGGGGATGGTCGGCACGCCCATCTTCGCCAGGCCGAACTGGACGCCCCAGGCGAAGACATGGGGGCCGTAGCCCGAACAGATGAGCACGGAGTCGTCGGGACGGATGCCGTGGGAGTGCATCGCCCGGGCATTGGCCCAGGCCCAATATTCCCGGTCGATCTGCGAGTACCGGAATACCCGGGGCACGCCGGTCGAACCGGACGATGAGAAAATCATCCAGCCCCGCTCCGCCCACAGTTCGTCGTCATGGGTCGAGTAGGTGCCGTAGGGCGGCGTTTTCTCGACGTCCGCCATCATCTCCGCCTTGTCGACGACCGGCCACTTCGGGAGATCGTCCACGTTTTGGATATCGGTCGGCGCAAGGCCCAAACGGTCGAACCGCCGCCGATAGAAATCGCTGTTCTCGTAGAGGAAGGGCGTCACCGCGGCGAGCTTTTCGTTTTGAATGCCGATGATTTCGTCGCGAGAGGCGCAATCGAGGCTCGGCGACCAGTAATCGCCGCTGCCGGCGGCGTCCCCGTCCCGTTTGTACTTCTCCAGCGTTTCGAGCCAGACGCGGCGCGTCTGCTCCCGGCGGTCGCTGCTCATGATGCCTCCCGTTCGTCCCCCTAGATCGGGTCATGTTTTGACGGAACCTCGGCGCGGTTTCGTCAAAACATGTGAATCCGATCTATTTCAATAGTGTAGAGCCGATTCACATGGATTGTCGGCATCGCAAAGCGATTCCGACAATCCATGATCGGCTCTGGGCGCTTAATGTTTGCTTGATGATCCTAGAAACTGCCGGTTAGGGTTTCAACACGACAACGAAGGACAAGACCAGGGAGGACCCGAATGGCCGAGCGATCAGCGCCGCCGTTCCGCGCCGATCATGTCGGCAGCCTGTTGCGGCCCCGGACCATCAACGACGCCTTCAAGAAATTTCATTCGGGCGAAATCGGCCAGGAGGCGTTCACCCGGGTCCAAGACCGGGCGATCGACGAAGTCATCGCGCTGCAGGAATCGGTGGGGCTGAAATCCGTCACCGACGGCGAGTTTCGCCGCGCCTCCTACTGGTCCACGTTCGTCGAGCGGGTCGATGGCCTGGAAGTCGGCGAGTCGCTTTTTACCTTTCATGACGATCATGGCCATGAGCAGGCCTTCACGGCGCCGATCGTCGTTTCGAAGGTCGGACGCTCGCGGACCATCGCCGGAGACGAATTCGGCTATCTCAAGGCGCGCACGGCGCAAACGCCGAAGACGACGATCGTTTCGCCGCCGACCATGCATCTGTTCCGGCTCGGCAAGACGATCCAGGACGGCGTCTACGCCGATACGGCCGCTTACTTCGCCGATCTGGCGGCGGTATACCGGGAGGAGATCGCCGCGCTGGCGGCGGACGGATGCACCTACATTCAGCTCGACGACGTGCCGATCCCCATGTTGTGCGATCCGAAGGTGCAGGCGCGCGTCCGCGAGGACGGCCTGGATCCGGATCGGCTGATGGCCGACTATGTCGATCTGTTCAATGACTGCCTGCGGGGCCGGCCGGCCGGCGTGACCGTCGCCGTCCACATGTGCCGCGGCAATTACAAGGGCAAATTTCTGTCGGAAGGCGGCTACGAGACCTTTGCCGACATGTTCTTCAACAAGCTCGATGCCGACGCCTTTTTCCTCGAGTACGACAACGAACGGTCGGGCGATTTCGAGCCGCTCCGTTTCGTGCCGAAGGACAAGGTGGTCGTATTGGGAATCGTCTCCTCCAAGACGCCCGAAATGGAATCCAAGGATTCGCTGAAATCCCGGATCGACGAAGCGGCGAAGTACATCGACCTCGATCAGCTTTGCCTCAGCCCTCAATGCGGATTTGCCAGCACGGTCGCCGGCAACCCTGTTACGGTTGACGTGGAGAAGGCGAAGCTGTCGCTGATCGTCGAAACCGCCGCCGAAGTTTGGGGTTAGGGGTCTCAGATGTCCGAATACGGGTACGAGCACATTTTATACGAGGTCGAGGAAGGGGTCGCCAGGCTGACCTTCAATCTGCCTCGATACGCCAACGCCATGGATTTTCAGGGCGTTCAGGAAACATTCGATGCGCTGATGCGGGCCGAGGACGACGGCGAGGTGGGCGCGGTCCTGATCACCGGCGCCGGAAAGGCGTTCTGCGCGGGTTTCAATCTCAAGGAGATTCCCGACGTCGGGGACGGGCTGGAACCCATCGCCACTCACTTCCGTCACCTGGCCCACTGGTGGCATCAGGTCTTTCACCGGATCGTCCGCATGCCGAAGCCCGTCCTGTCGGCGGTCAACGGCCCGGCGGCCGGCGCGGGGCTCGGGATATCGCTTTGCTCCGACATGGTGGTCGCCGGCGAAAGCGCATCGTTCTTGTGCGCCTGGCATTCCATCGGGCTCGCCAATGACGCCACCACCTCCTACACGCTGGCGAAGATCGTCGGCTTTCGCCGCGCCATGGAGTTGATGATGACCAACCGCACCCTGAGCGCCAAGGAGGCGGAGGACTGGCAAATCGTCAACCGGGTCTATCCCGATTCCGAGCTACGGGCGCATGCCTGGAACGTCGCCAGGGATCTGGCCGCGGGTCCCACCCACCTTCAGGGGATGGCCAAGGACAGCTTCCATATGGGCTGGCGGCGGTCGCTCGAGGAAGCGACCGAATTCGAGATTCAAAACGTCATGCGCTCCGTCGACGACCCGTATTTTCTGGAGGCCCTCAAATCGTTTCTGTCGAAGGACAGCCGCTCGAACGAAGTGAAGGTCCGCCTCCCCGACGGCGTTT
Source organism: Rhodospirillales bacterium (assembly GCA_965221855.1). Lineage (GTDB taxonomy): Bacteria > Pseudomonadota > Alphaproteobacteria > Rhodospirillales > UBA2165 > JAJDXO01. Next base: position 107,154 of record CBDCSV010000005.1, read on the forward strand.
AGCCCGCGATGCTGACTTGCTTTCAACTCGTCTGGATGTCGGCGGAACGCGGCCCCGATCAGTTGGCCATGGTCGATGACGTGACCGACCGGGCCCTGACCTACGCGGAACTCGTCGCGGAAATCGAAATTGTCGCCGCGGGACTGAAGGAACTGGGAATCGGCAAGGGAAGCCGGGTGGCGACGGTGCTCCCGAGCCTGTTCGATCACGCGGTCCTCCTGCTGGCGCTGCAGCGGCTGGGGGCGGTGCCGGCGCTTCTCAATTTCCGGTTGCCGCCGGCGGATATCGCGGGGCTCATCGAGGACGGCGAAATCGCCGCCGCGGTCATCCAGCCGGATGCCGAATTGGCAAACGCGGTCGGGGCGGCGCTGCCCCCGGACGGCCCGCTGGTTTCGCTCGGAGAGCCGACGGACGGAACCGTTGCATTCGGAGACTGCCGCGGCGATGGGTCGTCCCTGGGCCCGCCTCCCGATCTCGATCCCGAAGATCCGGCCTTCATTTTCTTTACATCGGGCACCACCGGACTGCCGAAGGGCGTCGTCCTCGCTCAGCGGACCACCGAGCACCGCATACTCTGGCTGTCGACGCAGGCGGGTGTCCGGCACGGCCGGCACTTGCGAACACTCGGGTTCATGCCCCTCAGCCACGCCATTGGCTTCTACGGCGTATTTCTGGTGACCCTGGCGTACAACGGCACGTACTTCGTTCAGTCCGCGTTCGATCCCGTGCGGGCCAACGAAATGACGGCGGCTCACGGCATCACCTACATGTTCGCGGTTCCGCAGCTTTACTACGCCATGACCCAGGCCCCCAATTACGATCCGGGCGCCTTTTCCGGCATGGAACTGGCGCTCTACGGCGGCGGGGAGATCGCGCCGGAGCTTCTGGAGCGAATGGACGCCGAGTGGGGCGGGACCGTGCGGCACATCTACGGCACGACCGAGACCATGTGCTCGCTCTACAACCCCGACCCGGTGGGGCAGCATATCCGGCTGCGTCCCGGCTTCTATACCCGCACGCGGGTCATCGCCATCGACGGGGAGCCGGAGGATTTGGTGCAGCCGGGCGAGGAGGGGGAACTGATCGTCGACGCCACCGTCGATACGATTTTCAGCGAGTACCTCAACCGGCCGGATGCCACCGCGGAGAAAGTACGCGACGGCTGGTACTACACCGGTGATGTGTGCCTGCGGCGCGCGGACGGGGACGTCGACCTTATCGGCCGCGCCGACGATATGATCCGTTCGGGAGGCGAAAACATCCATCCCGGCGAAATCGAGGGCCTTCTGCTCAAGCATCCCAGCGTCGGAGACTGTGCGGTCGTGGGCGTCAACGATCCGAAATGGGGCCAGAAGGCCGTGGCATGCATCGCCGCCGCGGGTGAGGTCGATGGAGCCGAATTGGACGGCTACCTCAGGTCCTCCGGTTTGGCTGGTTTCAAACGCCCCAAGGAATATGTCGTTGTGGAGAGCCTGCCGCGCAACGCGGCCAACAAGGTTTTGCGGCGCGACCTCGTGAAAATGGTCGATGGGACGGCTTGAGCCTGCCGGGACCGGCTCGCAGTTTTTCCCGGATTGTGACCGCTAAACCATTGAGATTTAGGGCGGCTTTCTCCTATAGTTGTGTCCGACACGGGCTCAGGCCCGATCCAAGTATTCGCATTGCCCCTGGGGCAGTACCCTTGAATCACTCTTTGGGAGGAGTTTATGAAAATCAAACTATTGGCTTTTGCTGCCCTCGGAGCGCTGATGATTCAGCCTTTGGCCGGCACGCCATCCGTCGCCCAGGACAAGGAAGTCCGTATCGGTTTCCTCGGTGGCCTTTCCGGCGGCCGCGGCATCTTCGGCAAGGTCCAGAAGGAAGGCTTCGAGCTCGCCCTGGATCATCTTGGCGGGAAGATCGGCGGCTTGCCCACCAAGTATGTGATTGCCGACACCCAGAACAAGCCCGACGTCGGCCGCCAGCAGATGGACAAGCTGATCAAGCAGGACAAGGTTCACTTTGTCGCCGGCATCACCTGGTCCAACGTTCTTGCCGCGGTCTACAAGCAGGCTTTGGACAACAAGGTCTTCCTGATCAGCACCAACGCCGGCTGGTCCCAGCTTTCCGGCAAACGCTGCAACCCGTACTTCTTCCGCGCATCGTGGAACAACGACGATACGCCCGAAGCCATGGGTCAGGCGCTGCAGGGCCAGGTGGAAAACGTATGGCTGCTGGCGCCCAACTACCAGGCGGGCAAGGATATGGTCTCGGGGTTCACCCGGTACTACAAAGGCAAGATCGCGGGCACCACGTTCTTCAAGTTGGGCCAGACCGACTTCCAGGCCGAGTTGTCCCAGATTCGCGCCGCCAAGCCGGGCTCGATCTTCACCTTCGCGCCGGGCGGCATGGGCATCGCCTTGATCAAGCAGTACAAGGCCGCCGGCCTCGACAAGACGATCCCGATCAACACGGCATTCGTCGTCGACTATCTGACCCTCGGCGCATTCGGCAAATCGGCCATCGGCAACCGTCACGCCAGCTTCTGGGATCCCACGTCGATCAACCCGGCCAACGTCCGGTTCATCGCGGATTACAAGAAGAAGTATGGCAAGCATCCGACCATGTATTCGGTGCAGGGCTACGACGCCGCGCTGCTGATGGACCTGGGTGTCCGGGCGGCCAAGGGCAACCTGTCGGATCATGACGCCATCCGGGCCGGTATGCGGACGGCGAATATCGACAGCCCGCGCGGCGGCTTCCAGTTCAACAACAATCACAACCCGATCCAGAATTACTATTTGCGGGAAGTTGTTGCTGGCAAGGATGGAAATCCGACCATCGTGACCCGGAAGACCGTCTTCCGCGGCCACAAGGATGCCTATCACACCCAGTGTTCGATGGACTGGTAAACCGGTCTCGTCACTCTGTCCGAATTGACTGTCTGGCCGGGAAGGCGTGTGCTTTCCCGGCCAAGTCAATCAATGCCTGAGTAAATTGGCGACACAGATCCCCGGTCTATTGTCATGAGTACCCTGCTTGTCCTCGAACAGACGCTCAACGGTATCCAGTTCGGGGTGTTTCTGTTCCTGATTTCCGCCGGCCTGACCCTGGTGCTCGGCATCATGAACGTCGTCAACCTGGCGCACGGCGCCTTGTTCATGATGGGGGCCTATTTCGCCTCGACGTTCGTTGCCTGGACGGGCAGCTTCTTCATCGCCTTTCTGCTGATTATTCCGTCGTCGGTGATCCTCGGCATCATCATCGAGATGCTGACCCTTCGGCCCCTTTATCTCCGCGACCACATGGATCAGGTGCTGGCGACCTTCGGGCTGATCTTGTTCTTTAACGAGGGCGTCAAGCTGGTTTGGGGCGTCGATCCCCAGCCCATGCCGACGCCCGAGCTTTTTGCCGGCAACGTCGAAATATTTCCCGACACGCCCTATCCCGTCTTCAGATTGTTCATTATCGGCGTCGGCCTGTTGGTCGCGGCGGTGATCTATTTCCTGATCGCCAAGACCAAGGTCGGCATGCTGATCCGCGCGGGCGCCTCCAACACCCAGATGATCCGCGCAATGGGCGTCAACATCCGGTTCCTGAATACCTTCGTGTTCGGCCTCGGCGCGTTTTTCGCAGGCCTCGCAGGCCTGATGGCGGCGCCCATCATCTCCGTCGAATCCGGTATGGGGGATGAAATGCTCATCCTGGCCTTCGTCGTCATCGTCATCGGAGGTATCGGATCCGTCCGCGGCGCCCTGGTCGCTTCGGTGATTATCGGGGTTTTCGAAGTGGTGGGGCGCTCAATGCTGCCCATCGCCATGCAAAAAATCTTCCCGCTGGAAATTGCCCAGACCGCGGGGCCGGCGATCGCGTCCATGCTGATCTACATCCTGATGGCCGGGGTGCTGTTCTTCAAGCCCCAGGGCTTGTTTCCGGCGAGGACGGGCTAGTCATGGAACTCACGCGCCTGAAAGGCTGGCTGCTCGCCATCGGCTTCGTCGTTCTCGTTGCCGTGCCGCCCTTGGTGACGGCCCTGGACGAGACGTTCTACATCACGCTGATTTCGCGTGTGATGATCTTTGCCATCGCCGCGTTGAGTTTGGATATCATTCTCGGCTTCGGCGGCATGATCAGCTTCGGCCACGCGGCCTATTTGGGGTTGGGGTCCTACGCGGTCGGCATCCTGGCCTTTCATGAAATCACCAACGGCTGGCTGCAGCTGTTCGTCGCCATCGGCGGCAGCGCCGTCGTCGCCTTAATCATCGGCGCCATCTGCCTCAGAACCAGCGGCATCTATTTCATCATGATCACGCTGGCCATGACCCAGCTGCTGTTCTTCATCGGCATCAGCCTGGAAACCTACGGCGGCGACGATGGTTTGCCGACGGACCGCAGCGAGTTCGCCGCCTTCATCGACCTCGGGAACGAGTGGATATTGTTCTATCTGATCCTCGGTTTTCTCGTCCTTTGCATGTACATATCGTGGCGGCTGATCAATTCCCGCTTCGGCATGGTCATCCGGGGCTGCCATGAGAACGAAGCCCGGATGCAGGCCATCGGCTTTCCCACCTACCGCTACAAGCTGTTGGCATTCGTCATATCGGGCAGCATGTGCGGAATTGCCGGTTTTCTGCTCGCCAACCTGACCGAGTTCGTGACGCCCGAGTTCATGCATTGGTTCCGGTCCGGCGAGATCATGATCATGGTGCTGGTGGGCGGCATGGGGACGTTGTTCGGCCCGGTCGTCGGCGCCTTCGCCTTCCTGCTCTTCGAGGAAATCATTTCCGGGTTCACCGAAAACTGGCCCGTGATTTTCGGACCGCTTCTGGTCCTGCTCGTCCTGTTTGCCAAGCAGGGCGTTTGGGGCCTGCTTCCCAAATCGAAGGCCGGTGATGGCTGATCCCATTCTCAAGGTCGAGGATTTGATGAAGAGCTTCGGCGGCGTTGTGGCCACCGATCAGTTCTTCTTCGACATCCAACAGGGGGAAATCCACGCGATCATCGGCCCGAATGGCGCGGGCAAGACCACATTGTTGGCGCAGGTTTCGGGGATGTTGAAACCGGACTCGGGCCGCATCCTGTTCGATGGGCAGGACATTACGGGCCTCTCCGCCGCCGAGCGTTCTCATCTGGGCCTCGCGCGGTCGTTTCAGATCACCAGCGTCTTTCGCCACTTCAGCGCGCTCCAGAATGTCGCCATGTCCATTCAGGCCCGTCAGGGCCACAGCTTCCGGTTTTGGAAGCCGGCTGCAAGAGATTCAAGCCTCACCGAACCGGCAATGGAGATTTTGTCCGATCTGGGGCTGGCGGATCGGGCGAACATCCTCGCCGACAATTTGAGTCACGGCGAAAAGCGCCAATTGGAAGTCGCCATGGCCCTGGCCACCGACCCCAAATTGCTCTTGTTGGATGAGCCGACCGCCGGCATGGGGGCCGAGGACTCGGCGCGGATCAGGGAGTTTCTGGGCGGCCTCAAGGGCAAATACTCCATGCTGCTGATCGAGCACGACATGGACACCGTCTTTTCCCTGGCGGATCGGGTGACCGTACTCGTCTACGGCCGGGGGATCGCAACCGGCACGCCCGAGGAAGTCCGCGGCAATGCGGAAGTTCGCGCGGCCTATTTGGGGGAGGATGACGCGGCGCATGCTTAAGGTCGCCAATCTCGAAACCTCCTATGGGGAGAGCCAGGTCCTGTTCGGGATATCCCTGGAAATCGAACGGGGCGAGGTGGTGACCCTGCTCGGCCGGAACGGCATGGGAAAGACCACCACCGTCCACTCGATCATCGGCATCGTGCCGCCGCAGGCCGGCTCCATCACCTTCGACGGCCAGGAAATTCTGGGCACGCCGGACTACAAGATCGCCCAGTTGGGGATCGGTCTGGTTCCCGAGGGCCGCCAGGTCTTTCCCAATCTTACGGTGATGGAAAATTTGGTGGCGACCGAGGACAATCGTTCAGGTTCCTCCGACCCGTGGAACCTGGAGAAAGTCCTCGCCATGTTCCCGGCCCTGCATGCGCGGCTGGGCAACATGGGCAACCAGCTGTCGGGCGGCGAGCAGCAGATGCTGGCCATCGGCCGTGCGCTGATGACCAATCCCAAGCTGTTGATCCTCGACGAGGCGACGGAGGGCCTGGCGCCCCTGGTCCGGGACGAGATCTGGAAGTGCCTGGAGAGCCTCAAGGCCCACGGCGAGTCGATCCTGGTGATCGACAAGAACGTCGATACGCTGACGCGGATCGGCGACCGCCATTACATCGTCGAGCGCGGCAAGGTGGTCTGGTCGGGCGACTCCGGCGCGCTGCGCGCCGACGAGGACCTCAAGCAGCGGTATCTCGGGGTATAGCTTCGGCCCGTAACCCTGACGGGAAATACGGGCTGCCTACTCCGCCGCCTCCTTCCTCGCCGCCGGTTCCGGGACGTCATAGCCGTCCATGAAATCCTGCACGAACGCGTCGAAATCGTCCCACGGGGTTTCCCGGAACGAGTGGTTGCGGACGATGAAGGATGCGCCGGCATAGAATTTCTCGTACTGCTGCTGGCGGCCGGCGAACTCGGACCCCACCACGTCCCAGGCGAGCCGGAACAGCTTCATGCGGTCCAGGGCGTTCATCTGCGGCGTCTGGAAATAGGTGTCGAACTGCTGCTTGAGGGCCTCGTCGTGCACGACGGTCACGCTGGCCGGCATCTGGAACACCCCGCCGCCCGAGAGCTCCCGCAGAATATCGACGATTGCCGAGTGGTTCTCGGTGCACCAGTTGAGCCCGGCATACATCATTCGGCGGTTGAAGGTCTTGAAACCGTCGGGCCAATCCTCGGCGGCCTCGATCTGTCCGTGGATAATGCCCGACAGCGTGGCCTCCAGCGCCGACATGCGGCCGAGCACCTCGCGGACGGCCGGCACCTCGTTGGCGCCCGTCGCCTCGGTCACTTTCTTGCAGAGACCCAGGATCAAGCCCATTTTCGACCAGAACCGGACGTTGGACTGGTGGTTGCCGTAACAGTGGGCCGGGGTCTTGATGTAGATTTCGCGGGCGCGGATCGGGTCGTCCATGACGAACACCTTCTCCCACGGCACCTTGACCTCGTCGCACATCACCAGCACGTCGGTCTCGTCGAATGCCCAGGTGAGCGGCTGGTCGAACTGGTTTTTGGCGTTGAGCGAGATGGGCTGACGCATCCACATGGTGAGCCCGGCCGCGTTGCACGGGACCGCGCATGTCACCGCCTCCTTCACCTGGCTCGGGGCGAGGGGGATAAGGTTGCCGATCCAGATCTCATCGCAGAACACGGCCGACGTCGCCAGCATCTTCATTCCAGAGATGACCACGCCGTCGTCCTCTTCCCGCACCACCCGGAGGGTCGGGATCGGGAGGTTCTGCCGTTCATAGAATTCCGGGTTGCGGGCGGCCTGCGGCGGGATGACGGCATAGGTGGCGAAGATATCGTTGTTCTTCATGTGCTCGTAGTAGGCCGTGATGTTCCCGCCGAACTTGTACTCCTCGCTGTCGAAGACCCCGGGCGCGGTCGCCATGCCGGTGACGAACGAGGATACGTGGTCCGGCGAGCGGCCCATCATGCCCATGGTGAAATCGCCGATCAGCTTGTGGGCGGCCATGCGGCGGCGGAGATCGTCCCGGGATTTTGCCTGCAGAAACCATGTGGAGTGACGTTCCCCGTCTTCCTCGTAGGTGAGAACGTCCTGGTGCTCGGGGTCGTGCTTGGCGTCGTAGAGCGCCGCGACCGTCTCGGCGGCCTTCTCGAAAGCCGGGTGGGCGGTCACGTCGTCTATGCGTTCGTCGCCGATATAGACCGTTCGTCCGTCGCGGAGCCCTTCGAGGTGCTCCTGTCCCGTCTTGATCATCGGCTTTCTCCTTCTGCCGGCCGGCGGCTACGCCGCGTCGTCCAATTTGCGCCGGGCCCCGGCCAGCCTGTCGGCGGTGGCCAAGGCGTCTTCGGTCGTCGAAACCATCCTGGTCATCAATCCGTGAAAGGCCCGGAAATCTTCACCGGAGAACCCGGCGAACAGGTCATCGTTGATCTCCCGGCGGTAGGGGGCCAAATCCTCCATCGCCCGGCGGCCCTTCGTCGTCAGGGTGACGAGAACGCTCCGGCCGTCCTCCGGGTTCGGGGTCTTGGCGATCAGGCCCTGTTTTTCCAGTCGGCCGGTCTCCATGGTGACATAGGTGCGGCCCGCATGGAGCGCGCGCGCCACGTCGCCGACGGAAACCGGGGCGTCGGCGGCCAGTTCGGAAATCACCGTGAGAATATGATACCGGAAGCCGTTCAGGCCGATCAGGCCGCCGATCTTCTCGCGCACCTTTTCCATGCGCACCGAAGTGATGAGGAACGCGTAAATGAACTCCCGAAACCGGTCATCGCGGCCGTCTTCGAGGAACGTCTCGTGGGTGATTGCCGGGGCTCGCTTGCGCGGCATGTTTTCCCCATTCCCTGCCGTTCATGAATTTATATAAAATATTTACATAAATTCATGAAGCCGTCAATGGGGCGGCGCCTTTGGTGACGTAAAAATTTATGTGTCAGTTGGGAATGGGGTACTCCCTGTGGTTTACGACAACCGCAAGAAGGATCACCCCGATGCCACAGCAAGCTGTAACGATTGAGAACCTACCACAAGCCTTTGAGGTGGTGAAGGAGATGCAAGCAGGCGGATTGGACTGGGGCGAGGGTTATCGCCCGCTTGGCCGCCAGGCGCTGGCCGGGATCATCGAGGGCCGGATGGCCGAGGCGGTGGATCGCTGGCTCGACGGCCTCGATGGCAGCGCTATGCGCGACCGGCGCAACGGCACCTACCGGCGCCGCCTGCTCAGCGAGCTCGGCGACATCGAGCTCAACGTGCCGCGCACCCGGCACTTCTGCCCGACCGAGGTTCTGAAGAGCTACGCAAGGCGCGCTCCAGAGATCGACCGCGCCATCCTGGCCGGCTTCGTGCTGGGGCTCTCGACCCGCAAGGTCGGCGAGGTCCTGCTTGCCCTGCTCGGGCGTCCGGTCTCGGCCGCGACGGTGAGCCGGGTCGCCAAGACCCTCGATCTGTCGGTCGCCGCATTCCACCGCCGGCCGCTGAAGAACGCCTACAAGGCGCTGATGCTCGACGGCGTGGTGCTGGCCTGCAAGACCGGCGCCGGCGCGCTCAGGAGGCCGGTCCTGGTGGCGCTGGGCATACGGCACGACGGCAAGAAGGAGATTATCGACTTCCAACTCGCCGCCAGCGAGAGCGCCGCGGAGTGGGAGCGCTTCCTCACCGCGTTGCACCGCCGCGGCCTCACCGGCGAGGGCCTTGAGATGATCTGCGTTGATGGCGGCCAAGGCCTGCTCGCCGCCTTGCCGATCGTCTATCACGGCATCCCCGTTCAGAGGTGCTGGGCGCACAAAATCAGGAACATCCTCAACAAGGTCCGCGTAGCCGACCAGCAGGCCGTCAAGGCCGACGTCCACGCCGTCATGAATGCCCCCAACCGCCGCAAGGCCGAGACCGCCGCCCGCCGCTTCGCCGACGCCTGGGAAGATACCTACCCCAAGGCCGTCGCCTGCCTGCGCAACGACCTCGACGACCTGCTCACCTGCTTCCGCTACAAGGACCTCGCCGAGCGAAAGCAGGTCAGGACCACCAATGCCATCGAACGGAGGTTCCGCGAGGTTCGCAGACGAACCCGGCCCATGGGAACCTTCAAGGATAAAACCTCAATGGACCGCATCCTCTTCGCGGTCTTCATTCACGAAAACAAGTCTCAGGGAATCAGTACCCCAGTCTCCCTGACACATAACTCTTGACGTTACCGCGCCTTTACTCCTCGCCGGCGTCGTAGAAATAGTGCATCTCGAACATGACGCACCCCTCGTCGGTCTTGAACGGACCGTGATGGACGCCGGGCGGGCGGCAGGCGTAGGTGGGGGCATGGAACTTTTCGCCGCCTTCGCCGTTTGCGTCGTTGCCGACGATCAGGTCGCCGTTCAGCAGATAGACCTCTTCCCAATGCTCGTGAACGAAGGGCTCCGTGGAATAGCCCCCGGGCGCGATCTTCAGCAGCCGCGACCGGCTGCCCGTCCTGTTGGGTTCGTCGATATCCTGGGCGAGGATCTTCTGCTTGAAGGTGTCGGGATAGCCGGGCGGCGTCTCCCATCCGTCCTCCATGTCGATGCTCAGAAATTCGATATGCGGTTTGCCTTTTCCCATGGCCTATGGCCTCCGTCCTATTCTTCCTCTGGAAGCGCCGAAATGGCGTAATTGTGCGAGATCCTCCGGTTCAACACCGGGTCGTGCAGCTCGATGGAGAACGCCTCGCCGGGCCGGACGCCGCCGTCGACGACCAGCGTGCCGCAGTACATCAGCGTTCCCGCGGGCAGCCGGCCGTCGGGCCGGTACCTGCCGATCAGATCATCGGGCGTTCGCATGTCGGCGAGGGTGCCCTGCTGATAAGGCTCCTTGTTCCCGGCGATGACCGCTTCGGATTTCAGCCGCAGCCGGTCCCAATGTTCCGAAATTTCATCGAAGAGCCAGAGGTCGGCCGCAACGGGCTTGGCGCACATCTGCTTCGAGACGGCGATGTTGTAGGTCTCGACCTTCCGGTCCGTGTGGTCGGAGCCGACGCCGACCCATAGGCCGTCGTCGAGGGACAGAACGAAATATTCGACCTCTCCGCTGGAGTCCTCTCCGACGACCTGAATGCTCTCGTTCTGGGTCAGCAGGGAATTCGCGGCGCGGTAGAAGCACGGAACGGAGCTTGGCCTCGGAACGCCGATGGCCTCCATTTCCCTGATGTGTTCTTCGATCGCGTCGAGGTCGCGTCCCGCCCAGCCGGCGATTACGAGATTGGAAACGGTAACCTCGCGCGAGGCGGACCCGCCGTCGCGATGAAAGGTGAATTCAAGCAATTTATCGGTCATGATGACCGGAGTGTTGCATGTCCATCCGGCATGTTCCAGCGGCACCAAGGGAGACGAGAACCATGGCATTCAACTGGCGCGAGGCGGACGACGCCGAAATCGAATATCAAATGAACCCCCGGAAAACGATCGAGAACCCGATGCCGCTGCTGGAGGCGCTGCCCGTCCGCGCGGCGGAGGCGCGCGAGAGCCTGGAAGGGATCTACGACGTCCGGTACGGCGACCGGCCGAAGGAAACCATCGACGTGTTTCCGGCGCAGAGCGACGAACTCGGCACGCCGCCGCCGGCGCAGATTTTCATCCACGGCGGCTACTGGCGGATGATGGACAAGAGCGACTACAGCCATCTTGCGCTGCCGATCGTCGCCGCGGGGGCGACCCACATCTCGGTCAACTACGATCTCTGCCCCGAGGCCGACCTCGACATCATCGTCGACGAAGTCAAGAACGCGGTGGCCTACTGCTACACCCACGCGGATGAACTCGGGATCGATGCCGGCCGTCTTCATCTGGCCGGTCACTCGGCCGGCGGGCACCTCACGGGCATGATGCTTCGGCAGGACTGGAAGTCCCTGGGCCTGCCCGAGGATATCCTGAAGAGCGCCGTCGGCGTATCCGGCGTGTACGAACCGGAGCCCATCATGCACACCTCCATCAACGAGGACGTGCGGATGGATGCCGAGATGGCGCGGCGGAACAGCGCGCTCGAGCGGGCGCCGACCGTCCCGTGCCCGGTGCTGGCGATCGTCGGCGGCGACGAGCCCGAGGGCTTTCACCAGCAGACCGTCGCCTATGGGGAGCTGAGGAACTACAACGGATTCGAGACCGAGTACGTTTCCGTGCCCGGCGAGAACCACTTCACGGTGATCGACCACCTGTTCCGGCCGGGAACCGCCGAATTCGACAAGATGATCGCGCTGATGCGGATCTAGAGAGTTTTCTGATCTGACGGAATCGTTAGGGATTCCCAAAGTCTCTGATTTCTGATTCAAGATGTGGGCTGGTGAAGGAGGCCAGCCTGCATGACGAGACCACTTTCGAATGATCTACGACATCGGTTGGTTGCGGCGGTGGACGGCGGGATGTCGCGTCGGTCTGCGGCGAAGGTTTTTGGGGTTGCGGCCTCGACGGCGATCAAATGGGTTGATCAGTGGCGGCAGCGGGGTGATGTGCGGCCCCGGCCGCAAGGCGGGGACCGCCGCTCTCACCGCCTTGAAGCGTATGCCGAGGAGGTTCTGGCGCTTGTCACGGAGACACCGGACATCACCCTGGCCGAGATCGCAGCCTGTCTGGAGGAGGTGCACGGGCTTCGGGTTGCCCCGAGCACGGTCTGGCGGCTGCTCGACCGCCACGGCATGACCTTCAAAAAAAACCGCGCACGCCAGCGAGCAGCAACGTCCTGATGTCTTGGCGCGCCGGCAGGCCTGGGCCGAGGCGCAGCCCGGCCTGATGCCGGAGCGGCTGGTCTTCATCGACGAGACCGGCACATCGACCAAGATGGCCCGGCGCTATGGCCGCGCGCCGCGCGGGCAGCGCTGCCAAGCCGCCATCCCTCACGGCCACTGGAAGACCACCACTTTGGTCGCTGCTCTCACGCTCGACGGCATCCTCGCCCCCATGACCATCGATGGGGCGATGACCGGGGCAGCCTTCCTTGCCTATGTCGAGCAAATCCTGGTCCCAACCCTCAAACCCGGAGACATCGTCATTATGGACAATCTGCCAGCCCATAAGCCCGCCAGCGTGCGTAAGGCCATCGAAGACGCCGGCGCCGAGCTCCGCTTCCTGCCGCCCTACTCACCCGACTTCAACCCAATCGAGATGGCCTTCGCAAAGCTCAAGGCCCTCCTCAAAAAGACCGCAGCCAGAACCGTCGACGACCTCTACGACGCCATCGCAACCGCCATCGACACAGTCACCCAATCCGAGTGCCAAAACTACTTCACTGCCGCAGGCTATGACCGGGTGTGATCAGAAAATGCTCTAGCTCGCCTAGGCCACCTGCATGGTGGCGACGGTGCAGCCGACCGCGTAGATGGGGATCGGCGCGTAAAACCAGAGATCGCCCGGCCGGCCCTCGCAGGCGCCGGCGACGGTGATGAAGGTCCGAATTTCGAACCCGCCCTGGCCGCCGCGCTCATAGGTCTCTTCGTCCGTATAGGAAAGCAGGGCATCCTTGTCGTTGGCGACGAACCGGCCGAGGAATTCCCTGTCCCATTCCTCGTTGATCTTTCCGGAATCGGGCGTTGCCGGCCAATGGGACACGCCGCCGGTGCCGACCAGCGCGATCTTTTCGGGCTGCGCGTCGCACGCCGCGCGCAGCGCCTGGCCGAATTTCCACGCCCGGTGCAGCGGCGTCAGGGGAGGCCCCTGGCAGTTGATGTTGACGGGGATGACATCGAGGTCGTAGTCGGGCGTCAGGAAATGCAGCGGCACGGCGATACCGTGGTCGAATTTCCATTCCTGCGCATAGGCCACGTCGACCTCGTTCATGACATGGTTCACCAGCCGCTCCGACAGGCCGGCATTGCCGTTGACGCGGAAGCGGTTGATGCCGAGCCACTCTTCGTCCTCGATCGGGCCCTCGTAGTAGTCGGCCATGCCGACGCAATAGGCCGGCATGTTGTTCATGAAGAAATTGGCGAAATGCTCGGCCGCGACGACCAATAGCGTATCGGCCCCCGATTCCTTGATTGCCCGGCCCATGCGGAAGAAATTGGCGTAGAACTCTTCCCTGACCGCCGGATCGGCGCGTTCGGCGCGCCCGGTGATTCCCGGAGCGTGAGAGCAGACACCGGCGAATACGAGGCTCATATGGCGCCTCCGCCCGTACGCGCATATAGCCCTGCGCGAACCGGCCCGTGTTCGTCCAGCCCGTCTTTCATCGACTGGATGTAGTCATCCCAGGGATAGCCGCGCAGCGCCGCGTAATGCATCAGCAATTGTCCGTTCACACCCAGGACATACAACAAACCGATATCGGGTTCGCGAATGGCGCGGAGTTCCTCGTCGGTGAGATCGTAGTCCTCGAGCAGTTCCTCGAAGTCGTCCTCATAGCGGCTCCGAACCTGCGGGTCGCGGTTGAGTTCGTAGATCAGCTTCTGGACGTAGTAGAGAGACATGCGGGTCACCCTTTCGATTGCCGAGATTACGGGACTGGCGCCCGGGGTCAATTCCCGAGTTCTGCCTGTCCTGGGCGCGGATTGGAAATCCCCGGTTCCGATGGGGTTTTAAGGAAGTTGAGACTGGAATCTCCCGCCATGACCGGGCAAAATGAGTGCAATCGATTGCGGGGAGCCGGTGCCGCCGGGCTCCCCATGTGCCGGACGCGGGGACAGAGAATGCGCAAATATCATCACATCAATCTCAATGACAAATCCATCGACACCGAGGAGTTGGACGGGCTGGACTGCATCAAGGTCGGCCGCCACTTCATCGCCAAGACCCTGTTGGAAAAGGGCGCGGCGACCGTCGATCCCCTGGGGCCGGACAATCCCCTGATCTTTTCCGCGGGTCCGTTCGCCGGGACCAACTTTTCCAACGCGAACCGGCTGAGCGTCGGGTGCAAAAGCCCGCTGACCGGCGGGATCAAGGAAGCCAATGCCGGGGGCACCATGGCCTATGCCATGGGCCAACTGGAAATCGGCGGCATGACCCTCTATGGCCAGTCCGACGACTGGGTGGTCATTCGAATTACCAAGGAAGGCGACATCACGTTCGAGGATGCGGCGCCGTATCTGGGCAAGAACAATTTCGAAGCCGCCGACATGCTGTACGAGAAGTACGGCCGCAAACTGAGCGTGGGTCTGTGCAGTTCCGTCGGCGAGTACCAGGGATTGATGGCCGGGATCAGCTTCTCGGACGTCGAAGGGCGTCCGGTCCGCATCGCGGCGCGCGGCGGCGTCGGCGCGGTCATGGGCTCGAAGCGGGTCAAGGCGATCGTCGTCGATACGCTCAAGATGCCGACCTTCCACGATCGCAAAAAGCTGATGGGCGCCGTTCGCGAGTACGGCCAGAAGCTCGACGCGGACCCGGCCATCCAGAATTTCCGCGACTACGGCACGGCCATGGTCGGCGACTTCACCAACAAGGTGGGCGGCCTGCCGACCCGCAACTTCTCGTCCGGCGAATTGATCGGCCCGGACGAGGGCACCATGACGCTCGGCGGCACGCATATCCGCGAGGTCAACTTGGCGCGGGGCGGCGAGACGACCCATGCCTGCATGCCCGGCTGCATGATCCAGTGCTCGAACATCTATGCCGACGAGGACGGTAACGAGATGGTGTCTCCGATGGAGTACGAAACCCTCGGGCTCATGGGCAGCAACTGCGGCCTCACCGATCCGGACGACGTGGCGATCGTCAACAATATCGCCAACGACCTCGGCATCGACACCATCGAGGCCGGCGCGACGATCGGCGTGCTGATGGAGGCCGGCGAGGGCGAATTCGGCGACGTGGACTACATGATCCAGGTTCTCGAGGATATCCGCGCCGGCAACGAAAAGGGCAGGCTCTACGCCCAGGGCACGGTGCGGGTCGGCGAACACTACGGTGTCGAGCGCATCCCGGTCATCAAGAAGCAGGGCATTTCGGCGTACGATCCCCGGGTCATCGAGGTGACCGGCATATCCATGATGGTGACCGCGCAGGGCGCCGATCACACCGCCGGCAACATTCCCCAGTACGAATGCGCCGACAAGGACACCGAGCACCTCACCGAGGCCAGCCTCGGAATCCAGACCGCCTGCGCCGCGGCCGACTCCCTCGGTCTCTGCCTGTTCGGCCGGTCGGTGACCAACGAGCACAAGGACCTGATCGTCAACGCGTTGAACGACGCGCACGGCACGGACCTGCCCGTCGAGTTTTTCGATGAGCTTGGCCTCGAAGCCCTCAAGCTGGAATGGGAATTCAACGAAAAGGCCGGGTTCACGATCGAGGACGATGAACTCCCCGATTTCTTCTATGACGAGGAGCTTTATCCCAGCAACAAGAAGGCCCGGCATCGCGCGCCCGAGGTGAAGGAATACCTCTCCAGGATGCTGGCCTAGGAATTCCCGCGCCGCACAGGCCTATATCTTCAACCGGCTGAACACCCGGCGCGCATTCCCTTCGAAGACCTGCGCCCGCTGGCCGTCGTCGAGGTTGGGCGTGGCGTCGATGTAGCGCTTGGTGTCGTCGTAATTGTGACCGCTTTCCGGGTCGACACCGCGCACGGCGCCGACCATCTCGGAGGCGAAGAGAATGTTCTCCGTCGGAATCACCTTGGTCATGCAGTCGATTCCGGCCTGGTGATAGACGCAGGTGTCGAAAAAGACGTTGTTGAGCAGGTGATTCGTCAGCAGCGGCTTGCCCATGTCCTGCGCCAGGCCCCGGTACCGGCCCCAGTGAAACGGCACCGCGCCGCCGCCGTGGGGAATGATGAACTTGAGGGTCGGGAAGTCGGCGAACAGGTCGCCGAGAATGAGCTGCATGAACGCCGTGGTGTCGGCGGCGATGTAATGGGCGCCGGTATGATGGAAGTTGGGATTGCAGGAGCCGGAAACGTGGATCATCGCCGGTACGTCCAGCTCCGCCATTTTCTCATACAGCGGGTACCACCAGCCCTTGTCGGTGAGCGGCGGGTCCGACCACATGGCGCCCGACGGATCCGGGTTCAGGTTTAGGCCGATGAATCCCATCTCGTTGACGCACCTCTCCAGTTCCGGAATGCAGTTCCTGGGTTCCACGCCCGGATATTGGGGCAGGGCGCAGACCGGCACGAAGCTCTCCGGGTAGAGGTCGCAAACCCGGCGGATCATGTCGTTGGACAGCTGGGTCCACTCCATGCTGGTTTCGGCGGTGCCCAGATGGTGGCCCATGCCGACGGCGCGGGGAGAGAAGACGGTCAGGTCCGTGCCCCGTTCCTGTTGAAGCTTCCGCTGATTGCCTTCGATGCCCTCGCGGATATCGTCATCATGAATTTCCAGCAGCGCCCGCGTCGGCTTGAAGTCGCCGTCCTCCACCGCCTTGAGCTGGTTTTCCCGCCACTCCTTCATCTTCGGCGGCTCGGTCGTGTAGTGGCCGTGGCAATCGATGATCATCGTTCTCTCCCTGGCGTTTCGTTAGCGGCGGCCGGCGATTTCCAGGCCTTTTTCCAGGCCCGGATAGCTGACCGCCGGGCCGGACATCAGGAACCTGAACCCCTGGTCGACGAGCGCCTGCATGTTGCCCGCATTGGCATGGGGATGGCCCGCGACCACGCCGTGTTCCTTGCACACCGCGACAAGCTCGTCGATGGCTTCGAGCAGTAGCGGATGATCGTACTGACGGGGAAAGCCGAGTTCCTGGCCGAAGTCGCCCTCGCCGATCAGGACGGCGCCGATGCCCGGGACGTTCTTCAGCATGTCGGGCAGGTTTCGCAGGCCTTCCTGGTCCTCGATCTGGATAATGACGAAAATCTCTCCATCGGGGTCCAGCGGCCAGACGTCGGCGCGGGCATAGTACTCCTGCTGGGAAATGCCCCAGTAGCGGACCGCGCCGGCCGGTCCGTCGCCGCGAATGCCGCGCGGCTCATAGTTGGGCTTGTCGGGCAGCCTCGGATAGCGGCAGGCGGCGACGGCATTGTACGCCTCGTCGACGGTGCTGATGTGCGGCCAGACAATTCCGTAACAGCCCATGTCCAAGGCCTGCTTGGCGTGCCATTGGGCCATTTCGACGCCGTTGACGGGCACCCGGACAAACGGAACGACACTGGGTGCGAGGGTGCCGCCGGAGACGATGGGGCCGCGGAGCAGCATGTACTGAAGACAATCCCGGAGCGTCGGACCGTCCCACGGCAGGTGTTCCATCTCCAGGACGATGCCGTCGTACCTGGTCTGGGCGAATTGCACTGCGGACTGGGTCGTGGCCGGTACGAACGCCGAAAAGGCGATGCCGCCTTTCTCCAAGACGCCGATGACCTTATTGAGACGCGGGATGTCGGCCATTGTTGCCCCCCAGGTTTTCCAGTCGCGCTTGGCTTCAGTTTACGGTTGCGGTTCTCCGTTCGGCCAGTTCGGTGTCTATGAACATGGCCTCGATCTTGTTGCCGTCCGGGTCCCGGACAAAGCAGGCGTAGTATCCCGGGTTGTACTGCGGGCGCAGACCGGGCGGCCCATCGTCGGTGGCGCCGGCCTCCATTGCCGCGGCGTAGAAGGCGTCCACCTCCTCGCGGGACCAGGTAAGGAACGCGACGTGGACACCGTTGCCGGTGGTGGCCGTCTTGCCGTCGAAGGGCGTCTGGACCCAGAATTCGGGAAATTGCTTGCCGTACGCCACGGCGCCCGGATGTTCCATGATCCGTTTGACCCCGATGGCCGGCATCACCCGGTCGTAGAACGCGGCGGCCCTGTCGAAATCGTTGGTGCCGAGGGAAACGTGGGAGAGAATACTGGGGACGTCGCTGGACATGATCGCCTCTTCGAATGATTGGTTCGCCTGGAATCAGAGCCTTCGGCGCCGGGCTCTGTCAATAGACCGCCCCGAGCGTTACAAATTTCTTGCCGCTCCGGCGGCGGAGCGCTACCCCCTCGGCCAAGGATTTCCCTGGAGGAACCCATGCCTGATCGATTTGGCCCCCGCGGCGTCGTCGCCGTCATGATCCCGGCGCAGAACGCCAACATGCAGCCCGAATACGAAAGCATGCGGCCGGCGGGCATCAACAATCAGATGTACCGTTTCGACATCTCGGTACACGACAAGGTCGCCGAGGCGGTGCTGGACGCGCTGCCCGCGGCGCTCGGCTGTTATCCCGACATGATCATCACTGGCAACTCCATCGAGATGCGCCTCTGGTCGCCCGAACGCCAGGCCCGCTACCGGGAGGAGATCGCCGAACGGGTCGACGGCGTGCCTTTCGTCACCGCGACCGACGCCTGCGTCGCCGGGCTCAGGACCCTGGGCGCCAAGCGGATCGGGGTCCTGTCGCCCATGTCCGAGGAATACTCCAGGAGCGTCCAGGAATATTACGGCCATTTCGGGTTCGAAGCGCCCCATGCAACCTGGCTGGAGGTCAAGGAATCCATCGACATCATCAAGGTGACCGTCGATGAGATCCTCGATGCCTTCAAACGCATCGATCACGACGATGTCGACGCGTTCCTCCATGTGGGCGGCGCGCTCGGCATGGTCGGGATGATCGAGGAACTCGAAGCCGGCCTCGGCCGCCCCATCGTCACGGTAAACGCGGCAACCTATTGGTACGCCCTTCGCAGGCTCGGCGTCACCGATCCCATACCGGGCTTCGGCCGGCTGCTGATGAACGAGAGCGTCGCCGAGTAACGCCGAGTGACCTAACCGCCGATCCTGGGCACCTTGTGGCTGTCCATGGCGACGCAGATATTCTTGGTTTCCATGTAGAACTCGAAGGAGTAGTCGCCGCCGTCCCGGCCGATTCCGCTGGCCTTCATGCCGCCGAACGGCGCCGGCAGGTGGCGGTTGTTCTCCGAATTTATCCAGATCATCCCCGCATCCAGGCCCCGGCCGAGGCGGTGGGCGCGGCCCACGTCCCGGGTCCAGACATAGCCGGCAAGCCCGTACGCCACGTCGTTGGCGATGGCGAGCGCATCCGCTTCGTCATCGAACGGAATGGCGGTCAACACCGGCCCGAAGATTTCTTCCTGGGCGATCCGCATCGTGTTGCTGGCCGAGGTAAACAGGGTGGGCTGAACCCAGTTGCCGTCGTCGCTCACATCGGCGCGGCCGCCGCCGACCTTGATGTCGGCGCCGTCCCCCCTGGCGATGTCCCAGTAGCTCATCACCTTCTCGTAATGGCGCGGGTGAATGAGGGGGCCGATGTCGGTGGTCGGATCCAGGGGATGGCCGACCCGGATGGATTCGACCTTGGCGGCCAGTCTCTCGACGAACTCGTCGTGGATCGAGCGCTGGACGAGAAGGCGGCTGGAGGAGGTGCAGCGTTCGCCGTTGAGGCTGTAGATCATGAAAGCCACCGCTTCGAGGGCGCGGTCCATGTCGGCATCGTCGAACACGATCACCGGGTTCTTGCCGCCGAGCTCGAAATGCACCCGCTTCAGGGTGGGCGCCCCCTGCGCCATGATGGCGCTGCCGGTGGCGGACTCGCCGACGAATGCGATGGCCTTGATATCCGGATGCTCGGTCAGCGCCTTGCCCGCCGTTTCGCCGAGGCCGTGAACCAGATTGACCACGCCCTCGGGAATTCCGGCCTCGGCGGTGATCTCGGCCAGCAGCGTCGCGGTCAGGGGGCTCCATTCGGCGGGCTTGTGGACCACGGTGCAGCCGGCGGCCAACGCCGGGGCGATTTTCCAGGTCGACAGCATGAACGGCGTGTTCCACGGCGTAATCACGCCGACCGGACCGATGGGCTGGCGGATCGAATAGTTGATGTGGTCCTTGGCCGGCATGGCATCGCCGCCGGTGGCTTCCGGCGCCTTGTCGGCGAAGAAGCGGTAGTTTTCGGCGCCCCGGACGGCGGCGGCCTTCATGAACCGGATCGGCTGTCCCGTATCCATGCTCTCGACCAGGGCGATTTCCCTGGCGCGGGCTTCGATCGCGTCGGCCAATCCGTGCAGCATCTTGCGGCGTTGGGCGCCCGGCAGGTCGCGCCATCCGGCAAAGGCTGCCGTGGCCGCGCGGGCCGCCGCGTCGATGTCGGCTTCCGTGCCCGCGGCGACGGTATTCATGGCCGAATTGTCGATGGGGGTCAGGTTTTCGAAGGTCCCGCCGCCGCCGGCGGCCGGCTTGCCGCCGATGTGGTGTCCCAGGGTTTCGCCCTTGAAGCGGGCGAGAAATTTCTCCGCGTCCCGGCAATTGGCTTCGAATTCGTCGGCGGTATTGGGATCGTCGAGCATGTGAAATCCTCCCCGAAACGGCATCTCCGAAATATATTTAACATGTTAAATAATTTTGGCCGGACGTCAAGAGCAATGTTCGTGACCGTAGCGGTTCCATCGCTATACTCTGGCCGTTAACCGGGCCGGGCAGGCCGGGATGGTTGGGAATGGAACGGTCATTCGCGAAAGAGATCGAGCAATTGAAGCTCGGAGACGGCGACGTCTTCCGCGGCGAAGGCATTCTCGCGGTCACCAAGGCTTTGCTGCAGTCGGGCGTCTCCTACGTCGGCGGCTACCAGGGGGCGCCGGTTTCCCATCTGATCGACGTTCTGGTCCAGACCAAGGAGCTGATGGCGGACCTCGGCGTCCATGTGCAGGCCAACACCAACGAGGCCTCGGCCGCCGCCATGCTCGGCGCCTCCATCATGTATCCGGCCCGGGGCGCCGTGACCTGGAAGTCCATCGTCGGAACCAATGTCGCGGCGGACGCGCTGTCCAATCTTGCCTCGCCCGGCGTCACCGGCGGCGCGATGGTCATCGCCGGAGAGGATTACGGCGAAGGGGCGAGCGTCATTCAGGAGCGCACCCATGCGTTCGCGATGAAATGCTCCATGTGGATGCTCGATCCGCGCCCGAATCTGCCGTCGATCGTCAACATGGTGGAAAAGGGGTTCCAGCTGTCCGAAGCGTCCAACACGCCAGTGATCCTCGAACTGCGCATCCGCGCCTGCCACGTGTTCGGCGAATTCGGCGCCAAGGACAACCGGCCGCCGCGCATGGGCCTCAACAGCAAGTCCGACAGCGCCGGTTTCAATTTTGACCGCCTCGCCCACCCGCCGGTTACGTTCATGCAGGAGAAAAAGAAGGTCGAGGACCGGCTGCCCGCGGCGGAGAAATTCATCCTCGACAACGATCTCAACGAACATTTCGACGGAGAGCGGGGCGACGTGGGCATCATTCTCCAGGGCGGGCTCTACAACACGGTGGTCAAGCGTCTGGCGGCGCTGGGCCTGGCGGACGATTTCGGCAACACCGACATTCCGCTGCTGGTGCTCAACGTCACGCACCCGCTGGTCCCGGGTCAGATCCGCGATTTCTGCGCCGGCAGGAAATCGGTCCTGGTGGTCGAGGAAGGCAACCCCGAATATATCGAGCAGCAAATCAACACGATTTTGCGCAAGGCCGACATTCAGACCCGCATCGCCGGCAAGGACGTGCTGCCCATGGCCGGTGAATATACGGCCGAGGCGGTCCTCAAGGGTCTGGTCGATTTCTTCGGCGATTCGGAGCCCCATGGGGTGAACCTGGAGTTTATCCGGGACCGCGCGGCTAGGCTGGAAAACGCGACCCGGGCCGGAAGGGAGGGCGCCGATGTGGCGGTCCCGGGCCGTCCGCCCGGCTTTTGCACGGGCTGTCCCGAGCGGCCGGTATTCTCGGCGATCAAGCTGTTGAAGGAGGAGATCGGCGACGTTCACATTTCCACCGATATCGGCTGCCATTCGTTCGCCATTTTCGAGCCGTTCAGCATGGGAAATTCCATTCTCGGCTACGGGATGAGCCTGGCGAGCACGGCCGGCGTCGTACCGCTGCAGAAGAAGCGGACCATCAGCGTCATGGGTGACGGCGGCTTCTGGCACAACGGGCTGCAGACGGGTGTCCTCTCCAGCCTGTTCAACGACACCGACTCCGTCCTGGTGATCATGCAGAACGGCTATTCGTCGGCCACCGGCCAGCAATGGATTCCGTCGTCCGCCGGATCGCCCAGCCATTCGGAACAGACCAGCGAGATCGAAAAGACATTGCGTTCCGTCGGCGTCAAATGGCTGCGAACCGTCCGCACCTACAGCGTCGATGTGATGGTCGATACCCTGCGCGACGCGATGACCACCGAGGAGGGCGGGCTGAAGGTCATCATCGCCGACGGCGAGTGCATGCTGGCCCGTCAGCGCAGGCTGAAGGCCGAGAACGCGAAGCTGCTGGAGGCGGGACGCCGCGTCGAAACGCCCCGCTACGGGGTCGACGACGAGATCTGTACCGGCGACCACTCGTGCATGCGCCTCAGCGGCTGTCCGTCCCTGACCATCAAGCCCAGTCCCGATCCGCTCAGGACCGATCCGGTCGCCACCGTGATTCCGTCCTGCGTCGGCTGCGGTCTTTGCGGTGAAGTGGCCCACGCGGCCGTTCTATGCCCGTCCTTCTACCGGGCGGAAAAAGTGCAGAACGCGTCCGCCGTGGAAAAGCTGGTCCACAATGTCCGCCGGACGTTGATCGGATGGATGGCCGGCAGCGGGGAAACCCATGCCTGACGCCGGAACCAGAAAGCCGGTTACGCTGTTGATCGCCGCCATGGGCGGGGAGGGCGGCGGCGTCCTCATGAACTGGATCGTCAATGCCGCCATCGCCAAGGGCTTTCCGGTGCAGGCGACGTCGGTCCCCGGCGTCGCCCAACGGACCGGCGCGACGACCTACTATATCGAGCTGTTGCCGGAGGCATCGCCCGCCGGCGCCCCGCGGCCGGTCTTCTCCCTGAATCCGGTTCCGGGCGAGGTCGACCTGATGATCGCGACGGAATTGGCCGAGGCGGCCCGGGCGCTGTCCAGCGGATACATCACCTCGGACCGGACGACGCTCATCGCCTCCACGCACCGCGTGTTCCTGACCCTCGAGAAGATGGACATGGGCGACGGCCGCCTCGACGACAAGAAGATGCTGGCGTCGCTCAAGAAGAACGCCAAGGAAGCCATCCTGTTCGATGCCATGGACGCTTCCGAGGAGGCGGGTGCGGTCATCAACTCGGTCATGCTGGGGGCGATCGCGGCCACGAACCTGCTCGGTATCTCCGAGGCGGACTTCACCGATGGAATCGAGGCGGAAGGCAAGGCCGTCGCCTCCAACCTCGCCGGCTTCGATGCGGGCCTTCGACTTGCGAAATCCGGCGCCGAACCGGTCCTGAAGGAAGCGGCCAAGCGCGCCGACCGGGCGGTGCCGCTGGCCGATCTCGAGGGCCGGGCGCACGCCGCATTCCCCGCCGAAGCCCACGCCGTGCTGGGCCACGCGCTGCGCCGGCTGGTGGACTATCAGAATATGGACTACGCCCGAAGGTATCTCGACCGCCTGGCGCCCTTTCAGGCTTCGGACCCCGAGCTTTGCCGCGAGGTTGCCCGCCATCTGGCGGTGAGGATGACCTTCGAGGACATCATCCGCGTCGCCCAGGCCAAGACCCGGGCCGAGAGGTACGCACGCATCCGCGGCGAGACGGGCGCCGGCCCGGCCGATCCGGTCAGGGTCACCGAGTATTTCAAACCCGGCTTCGGCGAACTGTGCGACATGCTGCCGCCGGGTCTCGCGAACAAGGTCCTCGCCTGGGCGGAGCGGACCGGGCGCCTCGGCAGGTCCTATTGGGGAATGGAAATCAGAACCAGTACGGTCTCCGGTTTCTTCCGCGTCTGGGTGCTGGCGAAGCTCAAATGGTGGCGGCCCCGCAGCTACCGGTGGGCGGCCGAACAGGCCTTGATCGACGAGTGGCTGGAACTCGTCGATCAGGCGCAAGGCATCGGCCCGGCCTTCGCTCTCGCGGTGGCGGAGCTGGCGAGGCTGATCAAGGGCTACGGCGCGACCCACCAGCGGGGCAGCAGGAACTACCGGCGGATCGTCGAAACCCTCGTTCGCCCGGCGCTCGAGGCGGGTTCCGCGAGCGGCGGCGTTCCGGCGCGCGTCGCCGAAGCCCGCGAGGCGGCGCTCGCCGACAGCGAGGGCAACCGGCTTGCCGCCGCCCTTCCAGCCGGGAACGATCCCGTCGCCCATGCCGCCGAGTAACTTATCCCGCAAGACGAGCACACACGGACAATGACACCTTACCGCGAGACCTTCGTGGTCGATTTCGCCGACTGCGATCCCGCCAAGATCGTTTTCTACCCCCGATACTTCGAGTGGTTCGACCGGTGCTGCGAACGCATGTTCCGGGCAAAGGGCCTCCCGTGGACGGTCATGTGGCCGGAACGGGGCCTCAGGGGCCTGCCCATCGTCGATGCGCAGGCCAACTTCAAGGGGCCGTCGAGGTTCGGCGACGAAATTACCATTGAGGCCTGGGTGGACGAGTGGCGCGGCAAGCTGTTCCTGTGCAAATACCGGGTGATCAACAACGGCGAGACCACCGCGGAGGGGCACGAGCTCCGTGTCTGGGCGAGGGATGATCCGGAGTCTCCACAGGGCATGAAGGCCGAGCCGGTGCCCCAGGATATCATTGACCGAATGGAAGGCTGAGCGCCGGTCAATCGTTCGCCTCTCCGGCGCGCCTGATCGCCAGGCGGGTCAGCACAGGTCCAAATATCTCGTAGACCACCGTGGAACCGATGATGATGGTCAGGATGTCATCGCCGATATCGGGGTAGGCCGACTTGGCCACCAACGCCATGCCGAGGGCGACCCCGGCCTGCGGCTGGATAGAAAGGCCCATCCACCAGCGTTGATCAGGCGGCATGTCGGCCCACCAGCAGCCGACCCAGGCGCCCAATGTCAGTCCGACGCTGCGGAGCAGAATGTAGGCGCCGCCGATCCAGCCCAGCGACACCAGCCTGCCGAACTCGAGCGCCGCGCCCGACAGGACGAAGAAGAGAACGAGAAACGGCTACTCGAAGTGCTCGACAACCTCGAACGGCCGGCCGCCGTCCTTCGCCATATTCGCGACGACGGCGCCCATCATCATGACGCAAAGCAGGAAAGATACCTCCATCCACAGGGCAATTCCGCCGCAAAGAAAGATCATGCCGATCGCTTCCGCCTGCATCGGGTCATCGCCGCGAAGGTGGCGCACGACAAGCGCGGAGGGTATTCCGAGCAACAGGCCCGCCGCCAAGGCGCCGCCGACTTCCCAGCCGCCCGATACGAGGGCATGACCGGTCGCAGCGGCTCCGCCCGTCCCGACGATGGCCAGGAGTACCGAGAACACGATCAATCCCCAGGCATCGTCGATGGCCACGACCCCGAGCATCGTGTCGGTGAACGGTCCTCGGGCGCGCATCTCCAAGGCGACGCTCTGGATGGCCGCGGGCGCGGCGGCGGCGCCTATACCGCCAAGCAGCAGGGCAATCTCGAACGGCACGCCAATTGCCCACAATCCGAGAAATACAAAAACCGTCACGCCGGCCACATGGGTGACGGAGACGCCAAGAATGGCTTTGCCGTGTGCGCGGAGCTTGTCCCAGGCCAAGCGGCCGCCAAGCAGGAATCCGACGAACAGCAGGGCGAGGGTCGAAACGAGGGGGAACCACGCCTTTGTCTGGTCGGGGAGCAGGTCCAGCCCCCCGGGACCCACGAGGGCGCCGAGTAAAATCAGGATGGTGACCTGGGGGAGCGCGATGCGGCGGGATACCCCATAAGCGATCACGCCCAGGAGCAGCAACGCGCCAATGGTCACAAGCGTGGTATCGAAACTCTCCACCTCTCCCCTCCGACGTACATTTAAGCATTATACTAATGCCGCCGTTCACGGAAAACCGTGACGCGGATCAAATGGGGACGCCGTGCCGGAACTTCCGGATATCACCGTCTATATGGAAGCGATGCGCGAGCGCATGTCGGGAAAAACATTGCGGCAGGTGCGCCGCAACTCGCCTTTCCTGCTGCGAACGGTCGAACCGGGCCTCGATGAAGCGCGCGGCCGAAGGGTCGTCGACTTCCGCCGGATCGGAAAGCGCATCGCAATCGGTCTCGACAACGGGATATGGCTGGTCCTGCATCTGATGATCGCCGGGCGGCTCCATTGGCGAAAGCCGGAGGCTTCCCTCGGCGCGAAGACATCCCTCGCCGCTTTCGACTTCGACCATGGGAGCCTCGTCCTGACCGAGGCCGGCGCCAAGAAGCGGGCCTCGTTGCACGTCATGGCCGGCGCGGAACTCCATCTCCTCGACCCGGGTGGCCTCGAAGTCATGAATTGCGGCCTCCCGGATTTCGGGGAACGTCTGAGGGAGCGAAATCACACGCTCAAGCGGGCGCTGACCGATCCCAAAATTTTCAGCGGAATCGGAAATGCCTACTCGGATGAGATTTTGCTGGCCGCGGGATTGTCGCCGGTGGCCATGAGCCAATCGCTCGACGACGAAGAGGTCTCCCGTTTGTTCGACGCCGTCCGGGTACAGCTCGATCTTTGGATCAATCGGCTTCGCGCGGAACGCGGAGACGCATTTCCCGAAAAAGTCACCGCCTTCCGCGACCAGATGGCGGCCCACGGCAAGTTCGGCCAACCGTGCCCGCACTGCGGCACCGAAATACAGCGAATTCGCCACGCCACCAACGAGACGAACTATTGTCCTCGTTGCCAGACCGGGGGCAAACTCCTGGCGGATCGCTCCCTCTCCCGGCTGCTCAAGAAGGATTGGCCGGGCACCATCGAGGAGTTGGAGCAACGGACCTCCCGCGATCCGGCGTTATGACCAACATCGACCGCAATCCATTTCCTGGAGCGAATTTCATGAAGAGCATTTTTCTGGCCGGCGCCGTTGTGGGCGCAATCGCTTTTGGATCGGCCGTCCATGCCAGGGACAACGTCCTGTTGATCATTGCCGACGACATGGGCGTCGAGGCCTTGGGATGCTACGGGATCGGACGGGACACGGCCCCGACGCCGAATATCGACGCGCTGTGCGAGCGCGGCGTGGTATTCGAGAATTTCTGGGCTCAATCCACGTGTTCGCCCACGCGAGCGACGATCCTGACCGGGCGCTACGGTTTCCGCACCGGCGTCGGGGGGCCGTCCGGCGGACCAAATCCGGGCATTGGCCTGAGCGAGCCGTCGATCTTCAAGCTCCTCGAGGCGCATGCCGGCGAGCGCTACGACAGTGCGGTCATCGGCAAATGGCATCTGTCCGATCAACAGAACGGCGGAGACGACAACCCGGCGCGGATGGGCGTGCCGCACTATGCGGGTTTCATGCGGGGCGGCCTGCGCGACTACTTCTCCTGGCAAAAGGTGGTGAACGGCCGGGCCGAGCGGGTCGACCGGTACGCGACGACCGAATTCGTCGATGATGCCCTCCGCTGGCTGGAACCGCGAAAGGGGAAGCCGTGGTTTCTGTGGCTGGCGATGACCGCGCCCCACGCCCCGTTCCACAAACCGCCGGAGAATCTGCTGGCCGGCCGATTCAAGAGCCTTCCCGACCGTCCGCAGGGCCGGGACGCCGGCGAACACTACAAGGCGATGATCAACGCCATGGACACGGAAATAGGCCGTCTGCTCGAGGGGATCGGTGATCGCGAGCTGGCGAAGACCAACGTCATCTTCATCGGCGACAATGGCAGCCCCGCGCGGGTCGTCGGCGCGCCATTCACCCGGCGAACCGCCAAGGACACCCTCTACGAGGGCGGGGTGCGGGTTCCGCTGGTCGTCGCGGGGCCTGCCGTAACCGGCGGGGGACGCACGTCCAAGGCGCTGGTCAACTCGACGGACCTGTTTGCGACGATTCTCGAAATGGCCGGTGTCGATGCCCGCGGGGCCGTCCCAGCGGAGATCGCTCTCGATTCGGTGAGCTTCCTGCCGGTCCTGGAATCCCCAGCCGCGGAAGGCGCCCGGGCGTTCGTATTCTCCGATAAATTCGGCGAGCGTCCTCGTCGCAGACTTCGGGCCGCGAACCGTCCAGGCGGCGGACGAAGAGGCGGCCGTCCGCCATCCAAGCACGGCCAGGCGATTCGCGACGACAGCTACAAGCTCATTCGGTTTACCGACGGATCGGAGGAGTTCTATGACCTCGGCCGCGATCCGTTCGAGCGGCGCAATCTGACCGCATCCGGCCTGTCCGATGAGGCCGCCGAGCACCGGCAGGCATTGCTGAAGCACCTCTCCCGGCTGGCCGCATCTAGACGGTGACGGGGAGGCGCCGGCGCTCAGCGGGTGATGGTGATCTTGTCCGTGCTCACGTGGCGGTTGGGATCGCCCTCGGTCGCATGCCAGTGGGCCTCTTCGGTGAGGCCCGTCGCCCCGTTTTCCGCCGAGCCCAAAAGGTAGCGGCCGTTTTCATCCCGGACCAGGCGGCCCGCCTGACGAAGCGCATCAAGCTCCAGGGCGATTTCCCGCCCGTCCCGGCTGCCGAGCGCGTCCATGATCTCGGTAAAGTAGACGGGACCGGCCTCCAGCGCCTGCTCGACGGTCTGGTAACGCGCCGAGCCCCGCAGGTCGGGCGCGCCCGAGACGGTGGCCATCAGGGAACCCTTCTTGGACATGGGCATGGTGAGGTCGAAGCCCGCCTTGGCCCCGGTCGGCCCGTCGGACTCCAATGACGGGTCCATGGGCATCCCCATCAACCCGGTCATCACGATGATGTCCCGGTCGGCCTGAAAGCGTGAAGCCATGGCCCAGTCCATTTCGTCCTGGGATCGAATATTCACGTCCGCGTCGGTAACGAAGACGTGCTTGGCGCTGAACACGCCGCCCAGCACGGTGGAAATGACGTTTCGCGCCTGACCCGGCCGCTGCTGGTTGATGGCGATGCGGATTTGCTGCCCTTCGGCCCCGGCCTGCGGCACGTGAATGGCCCGGACATCGACCCGGGCGGCCTTGAGCATGCCCCAAAGCTGCGCTTCGAGCCGGATACTCATCAGAGCCGCCGATTCCACCTTGGCGAGGCTCTTGCCCGAGCCGTGCAGCAGGGTCTGGTGCAGCACGTCCTCCCGGTGGGTAATGGCCGTAACGTGGAAGACCGGATCCATGTGCATGGCGCCGTAATAGCCGACATACTCGCCATAGGGTCCTTCGGGCTCCACATAGCCGCGTTCGTCGAGGTAGCCTTCGATCACCATCTCCGCATCGGCCGGCACCATGATGTCGTTGGTCAGGCTCTTGACCAGGGGAACCGGCTCGCCGCGCAATGTGCCGACGAGGGTGATTTCGTCCGCCGGGATTCGCATCCCGGCGGCCATGAAGTCGATGGGGTGGGAGCCGAGCGCGAAGCTGATGGGCAGTTTTTCGCCGCGGCGCACCGCGGCGCGATAGATGCGCTGCAAATCGGAGGGTGCGGTCACGTTGGTTCCGCATTCGCGGCTGTTGCGAAGGCTCAGACGCCGGCAGCCCAAATTGGTGACGTCATTGTCGGCATCGAACGCATAGTCGATGGCCGACGAGATATACGTGCTCCCGTCGAAAGCGTGCTGGGGGTGAAACGGCAGTTTGGTGAGGTCCGCGTCGTCGCCTTCGAGCGCCACCTGCTGCACCGGGGCCTGATCCCTGTCCACATGCACCACCGGCTGCTTGTTGTTTAGCCGGGCCTGGAACGTCGGCACAATCTCTTCGACCGTGGTCTCGAGCGCGACCGCAAGACGCTTGCGGCTGCCCATGACGTTGGCGACAAGCTCCTGTTTCTCAGGCCCCGCGCTCTTGAACCGCAAGGCCTTGTCGCTGGCTTCGACGATCTTCGAAATGTCGGCCAGCGCCACGTTCTCGTCGTGGGTTTCGACCTCGCCCTCGGCATCGAGGCGTTCGATAAAACGGCGCAGACGGAATTTCTCCGTATCGACGGCCGCGCTTGCGGAATCCGGCACGATGATTCTCCCCTGTTGTGTTCAGCGTTGGGCCGCTGAAATCTTCTCGCTGCCGCCGTACGTCTTTCGCAGTTCGGCCTTGAGAATTTTACCCATTGCGCTCTTCGGCATCTCTTCGACGAACGCCATCTTGCGGGGAATTTTATAGTTCCCGATGCGCCCCCTGCAATGCTCGATGACGGCGTCTTCGTCGAGCGACGACCCCGGCACCGGAACGATGACGGCGAACAACGCCTCGCCGAACTTCTCGTCGGGCACGCCGATCACCGCGGTTTCGTGGACCTCCGGGTGCTGATAGAGGGCGGCCTCCACCTCCGTGGTATAGACGTTTTCGCCGCCGGTGATGACCATGTCCTTCTTGCGGTCCTGTACGAACAGATAGCCGTCCTCGTCGAGGCGGCCGACGTCGCCGGTGTGGAACCAGCCGTCCTTGAATGCCGCCGACGTTTCTTCGGGCCGATTGAGATAACCGTGGGAGACATTGGGTCCGCGGACCACCACCTCGCCGCTATCGTCCGGCGAAACCTCCTTTCCGTCCGGGCCGAGAATCTTCATGTCGACGCCGACGACGGGCCGGCCGGCGCTTCTGAGGATTTCCAGGTCGCCGCTTTCGATGGCTTGGCGGTGTTCCGGCGGATCAAGCGTCGTCAAGATGGGAGATGTCTCGGTCAGGCCGTAGCCCTGCAGGATATCGGCGCCTTCGAAGGCCTCCATGGTGCGCTTGATCCATTCGGCGGCCATGGGAGACGAGCCGTAGAGCATCACCCGCAGCGACGAGAGATCGAAGCTGCCGAAACTCTCCTCGCCGAGGGTCATGATGATCATGGTCGGCGCCATCATGCAGGACGTGACCTTGTAATCCTGGATGGCGGTCAACACGTCGACCGGCGTGAATACGGGCAGGAAGCAGTGCGCCGACCCGACGAGGGTAAAGCCGGTCGCCAGCAGGTCGGCGGCATGGAACATGGGCGGGATATGCAGGTAAATGTCATCGATGGACGCGCCCATGACGAGGCCGACCTGCATCCCGTTCGAAACGATATTCAGGTGGGTGAGGGGAACACCCTTGCTGCGCCCCGTGGTGCCGCCCGTATAGAGCATCAGCGCGATATCGTCTTCCGCGGCGGGGTGGGGGGCCAAGGGTTCGTAGTCGGCAATCAGCCCGTCGGCGGATGGCCACGGCACCTCATCGGTCTCGGGCCCCAGGAACACCAGATGATCCTTCCACGGGGCGAGTTCGGGCGCATCGGCCAGATTTTCGAATCCGGGACCCAGCAGCAGCCACGAACACTCCGCGTTTTCCAGGATGTACTGAATCTCCGGCGGCGCGAGGCGCATGTTGATCGGCACGGGCACCGCCCCGGACCAGTATCCGGCATAGAGCGCCTCCTGGTAGCGGAACGTATTGGGCGAGACGATCCCGAACCGGTGGGTCGGCTCGATGCCCAGCGATCCCAGGCCGTTGGCCAGCCGGGCGATGCGGTCGATTTCCTCCGCCCATGAGTAGGTTGCTTCGGTATCGATGATTGCCGTCTTGCCGCCGAACACCCGCCGGGCGCGGGTCAGCGCCGAGGTCATGGTCAACATGGAAGGCCTGCCCTGTGTGTTCTAAGTTTGCATCGATTGTAGCGCCGTTCCGGGG
Organism: Rhodospirillales bacterium; assembly: GCA_965221855.1. Classification (GTDB taxonomy): domain Bacteria; phylum Pseudomonadota; class Alphaproteobacteria; order Rhodospirillales; family UBA2165; genus JAJDXO01. The sequence goes on from CBDCSV010000005.1 coordinate 139,040, forward strand.
ATAAAATCCAACCCGGATCGAGCGAGCCACCGGTACGAAGGCCACACCATGACCAAATCCAATTCCAACCTCGGACCGTCGACACGGGCCATCCATGCGGGCGAGGGGCCGGATCCCGCGACGCGGGCGGCCGCACCCAATATCGCCATGTCGACGACCTTCGTCGCCGACGAACTGGTCGGCTTCTCGGCGCACGATCAGGAGGACGACGCGCCCTACATTTATACCCGTTGGGGCAATCCGACGGTCCGGATGCTGGAGGAAAAGATCGCGGCGCTCGAGGGAACCGAGGCCTGTCTTTGTCTGGGTTCCGGCATGGCCGCGGCAAGCGCCATATTTCTGACGACATTGTCGGCCGGCGATCACGCCGTCGTCTCGGACATCTCCTACGCCGGTGTCGCCGAGCTGGTCCGCGATACGCTGCCGCGCCTAGGCATCGAGGTTTCGCTTGTCGACATGACCGATCTCGCGGCGGTCGAGGCCGCTATCCGCCCCAATACCAAACTCATCCATACGGAAACCCCGGCCAACCCCATTTGCCGGCTGACGGACCTGCCCGCCGTCTCCGCCGTGGCGCGGGCCGCCGGCGCCCTGCACTCGTGCGATGCGACATTTGCTTCTCCCGTCGGCCAGTCCTCGGCCGGGCTCGGGGTCGATCTGGTGATGCAATCCAGCACCAAGTATATCGGCGGTCACGGGGATGCGGTCGGCGGGGCCGTCTCCGGGCCGAGGGACCTGATAGAGAGGTTGCGGGCGGAGGCGGCGGTTCACTACGGCGGTGTGCTGTCTCCGTTCAACGCGTGGCTGATCGCGCGCGGCGCCGCGACGCTGCCGATCCGGATGCGGGCCCACCAGGAAGGCGCCCTGGCGGTCGCCGAATGGCTCGAGGGCGATCCCCGGGTCGGCCGGGTGATCTATCCCGGCCTTTCGAGCCACCCGCAGCACGATCTCGCCAAGCGGCAGATGGAGAACTTCGGGGGGATGATGGCGTTTCAGGTCGGCGACGCCGCAACGGGCGCCGGGATCGCCGAGCGCATGACCAAGAAACTCGCCGTGATCCACTACGCGGTCTCCCTGGGCCACCATCGGTCGCTGATCTGGTGGATGCCCACCGGCGAACTCAACGACAGTTCGTTCCGGCTCGAAGGCAGGCAGCTCAAGCATTTCCGGGACTATGCCGGCGACGGGTTCTTCCGCTTTTCCGTCGGACTGGAGGATCCCGAGGACCTGATCGCCGATCTGGACCGGGTGCTAGGCTAGCGCCTCCTTGTTGACGGCGTTTGCCGGCACGTTGCCCGAAAGGCACTCGGCAATGGACGCGGCCGCCGATTTGACGATTTCCCGCCGCACCTCGGTGACGGCGGAGCCGATATGGGGGGTCAGGACGGTGCTTTCCGAGGCGAGAAGCACCGGCTCGACGGCGCCGGGACGATCGACCCGCGACCAATCCTCGGTCTCGAATACATCGGCGGCATAGCCCGCGAGGTGCCCGTTTTCGAGCGCGGCGGCGACATCCGCCTCGACGACGAGCGAACCCCGCGCCGGATTGATCAGGTAGCTGCCCGGTTTCATGCGCTCGAGGAAGGCCGTGTCCGCCATCCCGATGGTGTCGTCCGTCAGGTGGAGGCCCAAAACCACAAAATCGGACTGGGCGACGAGATCGTCCAGCGCCGCGTACTCGGCCTCCAGTTCACGTTCGCGCGTTTCGCTCATCGGCGATTTGTCGAAGTAGAGCCGGCGGCACCTAAAGCCCCGCAAAAGGGTCAGAAGGGCCTGGCCGACCTTGCCCGCCCCGACGATGCCAACGGTCGCGCCATTTATCGAGTTGCCGAAAAATCTCGGCCGCCAGCCGGCAAATCCGCCGGAGCGGACATGCCGGTCGCCGGGCAGCATATTCCGGCAAACGGCGATCATCAGTCCGAGCGCCAGTTCGGCGGTCGGCTCGGTGAGAAGGTCGGGAACGATCGAGACCGCCACCCCCCGTTCCGAACAGGCGGCGACGTTGATGTTGTCATGGCCTTTCAACGCGCCGGCGATAATCCTGAGGTCGGGGCAGCGCTCCAGAAATTCCGCGTCGATACGCTCGGTCATGAACGCCATCAGCGCCTTGGCCGAGCGGCACCGGTCGGCAAGTTCGGGCGCGGTCAGGGGGTCGGGACCCGGATTCATCCAGACGCGGCCGAACGGGTCGAGAGTATCGGCGATGTCTGAATCTACCGGTTGAGCGATGACGATGTCGTCCATGATCCAATGCCGGCCTTGTCAGGTGGGTCCAACGGGTTCCAATTGCTCAAGTTACACTAGGCAATTCGTGAGTCATTGATTTTTCAATTTGCTGTGCTATGCAGGCGGCGAAAGAGCGGGTTGATGCTTCAAAGCGTAGACGATGAGCGGACCGACGAACAGGCGCGGATCGAGGACGCCGAGCCGGACGGCGACCGGAATTCGATAATTCGAATTCGGGACGTCGAAGTGGTCTATCCCGACGGCACCCGGGCCCTTCACCCCCTTTCCCTGGATATCATGGATGATCAGGTCACGGTTCTGCTCGGTCCGTCCGGCGCCGGCAAATCGACGTTGCTGCGCACCCTGAACCTTTTGGTTCCGCCCACGGCCGGACGGGTGATGGATGCCGAAAACCGCACCTTCGAAACCGCCGGGGACATTCGCCAACACCGCACAAGGACGGCGATGATCTTCCAGCAGCATCAGTTGATCGGGCGGCAGACCGCGCTGCAGAACGTGTTGGCCGGCCGGCTGGGAAAACATTCGTTCTGGCGGACGCTGTGGCCGTTTTCCGAACGCGAACGGCGCCTCGCGCTCGCCTGTCTCGACCGCGTGTCTCTGTTCGACCGGGCGTTCAGCCGCTGCGACAGCATGTCCGGCGGACAGCAGCAGCGGGTGGGGATCGCCCGCGCGCTGGCGCAGCACCCAAGGATGATACTGGCGGATGAGCCGGTGGCCTCATTGGACCCGTCCTCGTCACATCGGGTCTTGACCCAACTCCGTGCAATCTGCAAGGAAGACCGAATACCAGTTGTTGTGAGCTTGCATCAGCTGGAATATGCCCGTGAATTCGCCGATAGAATCATCGGATTGTCGAACGGGCATGTCGTGTTCGACGACGTTCCAGATGCCCTTACCGAGGGCGCGCTGTCAGCAATTTATGGAGAACCATAGCCGACAATCGAGGACCGAATTCGAACCTTCACCCGCCGGAAACTTAACAATTTCCTATTTCGTCAACCATTCCCTAGGGGGAAGTAAAATAATGCTTAGACGTACCTTTTTCCGCGTGTTTGCCGCGGCTTTTCTGACCATAGGTGTATCAGCGACAGCGAGCGCCGAAGACTACAATCCCAAGAAGCTGAAAGTAGCGCTTCTGCCGGATGAGAACGCCGCGACCATCATCCAGCAAAACCAGGGTCTCAAGGACTACCTCACCAAGAAACTGGGAAAAGAAATCGAATTGGTCGTGACCACCGACTATTCGTCGATGATCGAAGCCATGCGGTTCGGCCGTATCGATCTCGCCTATTTCGGTCCCGCCTCCTACACCATCGCCAAGGAAAAGATGCAGGGCGGCAAGCTCGACATCCAGCCCTTTGCGGCGCGCCTCAAGGGCGGATCGACCACCTACCAGTCGGTGGTCATCGCCAACGCCCAAACGGACATCAGGACGATGGCCGATATCAAGGGCTCCGGCGTCGATGTGGCGTTCGGCGACCCGGCGTCGACCTCCAGCCACTTCGCGCCGAAGTTCACCCTGATGTCGGCCGGCGTGAACGTGGGCAAGGATTACAAGGAGAACTTCCTGGGCGCCCATGACGCCGTCGCGGTCAACGTGCAGCGCGGCAATGCCAAGGTCGGCGGGCTCAGCCGGCCGATTTTCGAGAGCCTCGTCCAACGCGGCATCATCGATCTGAAAAAGGTACGCGTGGTCGCCTATTCGAAGCCCATTCCGCAATATCCGTGGGTCATGCGCACCGATCTGAAGCCCGACGTGCAAAAGAAAGTCCGCTCGGCCTTCTACGGCCTTAAGAAAGGCACGCCCGAGGGCGATGCCGTCCTGAAGCCGTTCAAGTCCGACGGTTTCGCGGAAATCAAGGATGAGGACTACGATATCATCCGCGATATCCGGTCCAACGTGAAGCCGAGCTCCTGAGCCCGGCGGAAAGTGTGAAGCCCGGCGGGCCGTCCGCCGGGTTTTCTCCCTGAAGGACCGCGGCCATGATCGACCCGCTGGCGATCTCTCAGACCCCGGACAGGGTCAACCAGCTCCTGTCCGAAGAGCGCCGCCGCCGCCGTGTCATGACCGCCAGGATCGCGGCCGTCCTGGTCCTGGTATTCATCAGTCTCTGGGTCACGGAGATGCTGAACGGCGCCCGCCTCGCGGAGGGGCTGCCGGCCATCGGCACCATCATGAGCGAGATGTGGCCGCTCGACTTCTCGAGGTGGAAACAGTGGATCGGTCCATTGATCGACACAATCGCCATGTCCATCGCGGGCACCGCCCTGGCCGTCGCCATGTCCGTGCCCATGGCGATACTGGCGGCCCGGAATACCTCGCCCCACCCGGCGGTCTATCAGGCAGCGCGCCTGATCCTGAATACGCTCCGCGCCATTCCCGAACTCATCATGGGGATCGTGTTCGTCGCCGCCGTCGGCTTCGGCATGCTGCCCGGCGTACTGGCCCTTGGTCTCCATTCGGTCGGCATGGTCGGCAAATTCTTCGCCGAAGCCATCGAGCACGCCCATCCGGAGCCCATCGAGGCCGCCCAGGCGACCGGCGCGACCCGCATGCAGGTGATTACGCACGGGGTTTTCCCCCAGGTCTTTCCCTACTACGCGGACGTCACCATGTACCGCTGGGAGTACAATTTCCGCCAGTCCACGGTGATGGGCATGGTCGGGGCGGGCGGCATCGGCACGGAGCTGATCGGCTCGCTCCGGATCCTGGACTACCCCCAGGTCGGCGCGATCCTGCTGGTGATCCTCGGCGCGGTTACCGTCGTCGATACGCTCAGCAATTACCTGCGCCGGACATTCCAATAATCCCCAGGCGTCTTGTTCGGGCGTCGAACGATGCATCACGATCGCATACGTGCCTTGGCCGGCTTGTTCCACCGCCCGCCGGGATGGCATTATTCTACATAAAGATATTTGATATAGCGGCCCGTAGAGAGCCGCCGGACGGGAGGCGTCCCATGAAGTTTTCATTTGTGCTGTATGCGTTGCTCTGGGTGCTGCGGTTTACCGCATGGCGCTATCCGGCCTTTCGCGAACGCCTCAAGGAACGGAACCTGACGGCGCAATTCCTCAGCCAGGCCGACGGGCGCGGCCGGTGGTTCCGCTTCCAGGACGGCCGTATTCACTCGGGCGCCGGCGTGAAGGACAACGCCGAGGTTCAGCTGATTTTCAAGAATGCCCATATCGGCGGCCGGCTGCTTATGCCGCCCATCGACCATCTGGAGCAGATCGAGGCAATAAAGAACTTTCAGCTGATGATGGAGGGCGAGGACGAAGACACCTACTGGTTCTCGACCACCGTGATGATGACCCAGCATATCGGCTGGAAGTACGGCACCCCGGTGGAGAACGGCGAAATCCGCTACACCAGCCACACCAACGGCGGCCCCGTGTTCGTCTATGTGAAGGACGGCAGGATCGTCCGGATCACCCCCATCGAGTTCGACGGCGATGATCCAGAGCCCTGGGAAATCGAGGCCCGCGGCAAGACCTTCCGCCCGCCCCGGCGCACCACCCTGGCGCCCCACGGCCAGACCTCGAAATCGCTGATCTATTCCAAGGAGCGCAACCTCTATCCGATGAAGCGGGTGGACTTCGACCCCAACGGCGAGCGCAACATCCGGAACCGGGGGGTCTCCGGCTACGAGCGCATATCCTGGGAAGAGGCGCTCGACATCGTCGAGGCCGAGATCAAGCAGGTGAACCGCCAATATGGCCCGGGCGCCATCATGGTCAGCCGCACCTCGCACCATACCTGGGGCAATATCGGCTACTACATCAGCGCCATGAACCGGTTCGCCAACATCCTCGGCGCGACCACCACCCTCCTCAATCCGGATAGCTGGGAGGGCTGGTACTGGGGCGCCATGCATCACTACGGCCATTCCATGCGCAACGGCGCGCCGGAAATCTACGGCCTGGTCGAGGACTGTCTCCAGGAATGCGAGATGATCGTCTACTGGTCGTCGGACCCGGAGGTGACCAACGGCGTCTACGGCTCCTTCGAAGGCACGGTACGCCGCCAATGGGCCAAGGAACTGGGCATCAAGTCCGTCCACATCGATCCGTACCTCAACGAGTCCGCCGCCTGGGTGGGGGGCAAGTGGTTCGCGCCGCGCCCGGGCACCAGTCCGGCGCTGGCTCACGCCATCACCCATGTCTGGATGACCGAGGACCTCTACGACAAGGAATTCGTCGCCGAGCGCACCACCGGCTTCGACAAATGGCGGGACTACATCCTCGGCAAGGAGGACGGCGAGGCGAAGACCCCGGAATGGGCCGAGGCCGAGACCGGCGTGCCGGCCAAGGACATCCGGGCGCTGGCCCGTGAATGGGGCTCGAAGAAGACCTACCTCGCCGCCGGCGGCATGGGGGTGACGCTCGGCGGCGCGTGCAGAACCTCCACCGGCGCCCAATGGGCGCGGGCCATGGTCTGCCTGATGGCCATGCAGGGGCTCGGCAAGCCCGGCGTCAATTTCGGCAACCTCCAGTTCGGCTCGCCCATCGACTACTCGTTCTATTTCCCGGGCTACGCCGAAGGCGGCTTCTCGGGCGATCTCACCAATTCGGGCAACGCGATCTCGCTCTATCAGCGGATGCCGCACCTGATCAGCATGAACCCGGTGCAGCAGACCATCCCGCGGCTGAAGCTGCCCGAGGCCATCATGGACGGCAAGACCGAGGGCTATCCCATCGACCCCCGGTTCATCGAGGGGCAGTTCTTTCCTGTCCACTATCCGTCCCCCGGCCATTCGCCCGTGAAGATGATGTACAAGTACGGCGGCTCCTATATCTCGACCCAGCCGGACAGCAACCGCTACGCCCGGATGTACAACTCGGAGAGCCTGGAGTTCGTGGTCTCCCAGAGCATCTGGCACGAGGGCGAGGTGCGGTTCGCCGATCTGATCCTGCCCGCCTGCACCAACTTCGAGCGCTGGGACATCGGCGAATGGGCGAGCCCGCAAGGGTACGGCTACGACTGGATCGGCCAGCTCAATCACCGGGTGATCACCATGCAGCACCCGGCCATCGAGCCGCTGGGCGAAAGCAAGTCCGATTTTTCCATCTTCCTCGAAGTGCTGAAACGCCTCGGCCACAGCGCCTACTACTCGGAAGGGATGACCGAGCGCGACTGGGTGAAGCGGATGTTCGACGCCTCCGACCTGCCCAAGCACATCTCGTGGAAGAAGTTCCTCAGGAAGGGCTATTTCGTCGTGCCTGCGGAACCCAAGGCCAGCCGGCCGCGGACCGCCTACCGCTGGTTCGCCGAGGGACGCAAGAAGGACGTGCCGGAGCCGCATCCGCTGCCCGGCTCCTACGGCGAGAACTTCCGCGAGGGGCTGCAGACCCAATCGGGCAAGATCGAGTTCGAGGCCGAGAGCCTCAAGCGCTACGGTCAGGATCCGGAACGTCCGCCGCTGAACAAGTATATCCCGTCCTGGGAGGGGCTCGGCACCGCCGGACTGTTGGAGAAGTATCCGTTGCAGCTGATCTCGCCTCACGCCCGCTATTCCTTCCACACCAACGGCGACGGCAAGGATTCGGCGACCAACGACCTCATGGATCACCGGGTCGAGATCGACGGCTATTACTATTGGATCGCGCGCCTCAATCCCGAGGATGCCGCCGCCCGCGGCATCGGGGAAAACGACCTGATCAAGCTCTACAACGACCGGGGCGCGGTGGTGTGCGCGGCGCAGATCACCAACCGGCTGATGCCGGGCGTCGTTCACTGCCGTCAGGCGGCGGCGCGCTATGATCCCATGGGCAAGCCCGGCTATTCGGTCGACCGGGGCGGCTGCATCAACAACCTCACGCCGGCCCGCAGCCAGTCGCTGAAGACTCACTCGGCGGCCTACAACGCCTGTCTGATCGAGGTCGCGAAGTGGAACGGCGAGACCGACCTCGACGATGTGACACCGGCCGCGCAGCCCGCGCCCGCGCCGGAACTGGTGCCGGCCAAGTAGGGGGGCGGGACGATGAGCAAATGGAACATGATCGTCGATGCCGCCAAGTGCGAGAATTGCGGCAACTGCTACCTCTCGACCGTCGACGAGTACACCGGCAACGACCATCCCGGCGTTGCCGCGGAGATGCCCCTTCACGGCCACAAGTGGATCGAGATCTTGAAGCGGGAGCGGGGCCAGCCGCCCATGGTCGACGTCACCTACGCGCCGGTCATGTGCAATCACTGCGACGATGCGCCGTGCATGGAGGCGGCGGAGAACGACGCGATCACCAAGCGGGCCGACGGCATCGTCATCATCGATCCCGTCAATTCGAAGGGTCAGCGGCGGATCGTCGACGCCTGTCCCTATGGCGCGGTCTACTGGAACGAGGAAAAGGAGATACCGCAGGCCTGGCCGTTCGACGCGCACCTTCTGGACCGGGGCTGGAATCATCCCCGCTGCGTTCAATCGTGCCCCACCGGCGCGCTCCGCGCGGTCAAGGTGGACGACACGGAGATGGCCCGCATCCGGCGCGAGGAGGGATTGGAGGACTTCCGGCCCGATCTCGATACCAAGCCGCGGGTTCACTACAAGAATCTCGGCAAGTACCGGAACGAGTTTATCGGGGGAACGGTGGCCGCCGCCAGGGACGGGGTCGAGGATTGCGTCGAAGGCGCCGAAGTGGTGCTGAAATATGCCGGCGACGAGCTCGCCCGCACGACCACCGACAATTACGGCGACTTCCAGTTCGACGGGCTCAAGGCCGACAGCGGCGTCTACGCCATCGAAGTGAGCCACCCCGGCTTCCCCGCGGCGGTCGCCCGCGCCGAGCTTGGCGAGAGCACCTACGTCGGCACGATCACCCTCGGCGGCTAGATCGGCTCTAGCCGGCGGCCCGTTCGACGAATTCCCGCGCCGTCATGCCCGGCGCCGCGCCGGCGGCGGCGGCCCGGCCGTTGACCGTCGAAATCACCCCGTCCCCGTAGCACGACCGCGCATCGCTGATCCGCGCCGACGCGGCGCTCACCAGTACGGCCGGGATGCCCAGTTCGTCGAATGCCGGCAAGCGGCTCGTGGAGGAACCATCGGGGCAAATGCCGGCGTCGTGATAGACCCCGGCCCGGATGGCGATCCCGCGGGCCGGCTCGCCGGCGCCGCCGACGAGGCCGCCATGGGAGCCGGTGACGACGATCTGTCCGGCGTCCGAGGCATCCATCAAGACGCTGGAATCCAGACCCCAGACCTTGATCCCGTCCAGCTCCGCCAGCAGATGCCGTTGGGGCTCTCCGCTCACCGGCACGTTGCCCGCGAATGCCGGGGCGTTTGCCAGCAAATGCGCGGCTTCCATGCAGGTTTGGCCCCGTTGGACCCCGAATTTCCGCGCAAGCCGGTTGGCCCGGCTGATCACGCCCCGCGCCAGCATGTCCTCGCCGTCGCTGAGCCGGGCCGAGGTATGGGAGATGCAGGCGGCGGGGAGGCCGATCCCGTCGCCGAACGGCAGGGCGGCGATGCCCGCCTCGTCCTTGCCGATGCCGCAGTCGTTGAGGATGACGGCGCGGACACCGGCTTTCGCCGCCCACGACGCGGGTCCCTCCGAGCCCTGGGAGCCGAGAATCGCGACCTTTCCTCGTGCCGTTTCGTCCAGCTTGGTCGCGCTGGAGAGGGTGACGAATGCGGTGATGGCGGACCTCCCTGTTTGCCGCGTCGGTCAAGGGAAACAGCTTATCCCATTGAGGACCGGGACGTCGCCAGCCCACCGGACGGGCTGTCTCCGCCCGCAAATGACGTGCCGCGCTTGCCCAGCACCCGGATGTCACGCTGGTTCAGCTTGCCGGGGAGTTCGTCGATGGCGTCATTGGCACCCTGCCCACCCATCCGTCCACCAGTCGCCGCATGAAATTGAAACTTCAAAGTTTGGCGAAATGCGATCTCGGCTAACCGAAACTTTCTCGAAGTAGCCGGGGTTTTGCTTCTCAAATGCGCCGATCATTTGTTCGGTAAACTCGATTTTCTGATCACAGCGCAAATAATAGATCAAGAAAATGCCAGTTCCCGGCGTGCCGGACGTGAAACCTAGGGGCATCAGATGCTTGGTTCCGTATAGCAAGATGTGGTCAAGAAACGTTCCTAATGCCGGATATTCTTCTCCTTTCTCCGCCGGTTCTTTGAAATCAATCCGGACCATGCAATCGCTTCGCGAAAAAATCGGTGTTTCGGGAATTTCGAGGTTTTGACCCAAAGCAGAAGAAGATGCGGCAACTGAGACCAAAATGGCTACAGCATATGCCACAATAAGCCTATCCATGCATTGACCTTCGGTCATATTTGCCGCGTTCTCCGTCGGTTGTGGTAGGGGCCTAGTTCGGCGTTTCTTTTTGGGGGCCGTATTTCTCAATCAGTCTTGCCCGGCGCCGATCCGACTTCCGATAAAAATACGCGCGCTCGGAATCACGGAGCTCCACGATAAGCGGCCGTTCGGAGTTTATTGGAACAGAACGAAGAGAGGAGAGGCGGCGCCATCCATTTGCGTCATGCTCCAACACCGTTCCGTCACAGCCTATCGACCCGCAGGAGTATGACTGATTGACGAGGACGAACAGTTCGTCCTTGCCGTCCTCATCCAGATCGAACCAACCGATCCAAGTCGATTTTTCGCGAATCCTTCGTTCGATCCGCGAGACACTGGTTTCGTTCACGTTTGCGATGACTTGTAGCTCGCCATCATCATAAAACGCCTTCAGAATGGCCGGCCAGATATCGTCGTTCGGTGTCGTCTTCTTGAACACGATTCGGTGAGACCGGTCGGCCGCGCCAACGGGCTCGGCCGGCGCAAGCGCCAGCCCCGCGGCGCAGGCCAGGAGAATTGCCGGACGGTAATCGAGGCGCATGGATTGACTCTCCGTTTCCTGTTTCTTCAATCGGGGCTTGCACCCCAACCGATGATACTACTCAACATTGTGGCGACAATATGCCGATCAACGATGGCGTCGGACATCCTGGAATTCCCGAAGGCGCGTTTCGATGGCCGGGATCGGATCGCCTGCCCAGCACCCGGATGTCCCGTTGGTCAGCCCGGCTTTCGGTCACATCATTGCCACAATTGCACACTAGGCCATACTATCGCTTAAGAGTGGTAGAGGTTGATCCAGCATGCGCCGAACCGCGCTCAACATATTTTTTGGCGGGTGGGCCGCCCTTGGCGTTGTCTTCCTAGTCGTAACGTTGCAGCCCGGCAGCCTTGCGTGGGATTACCTCACTAACGAGCATGTCGGTGTATTTCGTCTGTTGCCTGTCCTTCTGCTCCTAATCGGTACATTCATCTTCGTCTGCCCTATCCCGATTTACTTCGCGCGGGACCGGCCAGGGCTCAGGATCAAGCTGACGAAGCTTACCGTTGGACTTTGGATCGGCATCGCCGCCATCGTCATCCTTTGGGTAGGCTATGTATTTTGGCCTGAGTCTGTCTTTATGCAGGACACCGATTGCAGGACACCCGAGGAATGCGCGGTGCCCCCAAAGGCCTACATGGTTTGGTTCGGGATTACCTCACTGTCAGGGCTCACCCTGTTGAGCCCGGCACTTATCTTTCTTTTCTACGGCCCCCGTTTGATGGAAAAGTTGCGGAGTTGAATACGCCCCGAACTCATCGCGTCCAAAATAATCTCGGTAATTTGGTCGGGTGTCGCTTGAGGGTGCTCTTGGAATAGTTCTCGACCCACCCGGTTGTTGTAGAGGTCCATCAACTTCTCGCCGTCGGGGTTTGAATTTCTTTTGCCCTCATAGATGCCGAGTGCAGTTCGCTCATGCGCGTCGCCGAACTGCTTGGAGACTTCAACCCCGGCTTCCTGGGCCATTCTATAGGACCAATAGACGTGCCGAAAAGCGTCTTTTTCAAGGCCATTCAGATGGCGTTTTTGGGCGACGGCCTCGGCTTGGGCTCTTGATTCCGAGATTGTGTCGCCAACTCGGAAAGAGTCAATTGGCGAGCTGACGGCATTTGCGATGTCGCCGTGGCCTTCGTCCTCATATTCCAATATCTGTTTCAGGACATCGGGATCGACAGGCCTATCGCCCGGTGGCGGCAGGGTATTGGTGTCATTCTGGGCTTCCGCCGATTCAAGAGTTGGCGGCTCCGGCTCCGGGTCTATGGGCCGTTGCGGCGGCTCCCGGTCCCCGGGCGGGATTTTGGCCGCGTCGTCGATGTGGCGCATGGAGGTCTCGTCCATGACGCCCGCCAGTTCGATGCGGGCCTTGCGGCCCATGTCGGGGTTCCTGGCGTAGATCTGCCCCAGCAGGTCGGCGACCTCGGGCGCGGCGGCCTCGCCGTTCCTGGACAGCAAGGTTTGGGCCATGAGGACCGGGAAGTCGCCGGGATCGGAGCGCCTGCCCAGCACCCGGATGTCCCGCTCGTTCTTGTGCCGGACGGCGGCGCCGGCGGCCGGGATGGGCCGGGTAATGAGGGGGGTCGCCGGCCGGTGCGCGGCCGATGCGGACAACGCCTTGTTCATGGCCCGGTGGGTGGGGCCGTCCGGGTTGGCGATGCCGTCCACCTCGAGGCCGTTTGCCTTCTGAAAGTCCTTCATGGCCCCGAACAGTTGGTCGGAATCGGTGGAGACGTAGATGTCGCCGTCCCGGGGCTCCATGAAGCCCAACCGTTCCAGGCCCATCTGGACCTTGAGGGTGTCCATGGGCCTGTTGTGGTAATTCCAGCGCTGCTGCGACACCGGGTTCGAGAGCGAAAAGGGAAGTTACATGCTTGTTCCTTTGCAAATGAAAAAGCCCCGGGGCGAAGGCCGCGGGGCTGAAAGCGGGCGCAAAAAAGCCGCCGGAAACGGCGGCTGGGGTTCGAACGGCCGGACCGGTGCGCACGGCTCCCGATCCTGAGAAAAAACCATACCATATCTGTCGCATGTGTCGCAAGCTTTTTTTGAAATATTTTCTTAAATTCGTAGAATTTTCATCCTAACAAGGATAACCGGGTGAAACAGGGGCGCGGACGCACTTCGAAGTATGAATATGAATGTCCATGCCAACGCAAATCGCGCAGATACGGAAAATAATTATAATTCGTGGATGACGGAACGATGCCTGAGAAACCCACCCGCCAAGTCGAAGGGTCAGTGGCGGTAGCCGGCTTTCTCGAAATAGCGCTGGTGGTATTCCTCCGCCGGCCAGAAAACGGAGAAGGGCGCGACCTCGGTGACCACCGGGTTGCGGACGCGCCCGGATTCCTCCAGCCGGGCAATGGCCTTGCGGGCGGCGGCCTCCTGGTCCGGGGAGTGGTAGTAGACGGCCGAGCGGTATTGGGTGCCGATATCCGGGCCCTGGCGGTTCAGGGTCGTCGGGTCATGCACTTCCCACAGCTTGTCGAGAAGCTGGTCGAAGGACACCTTCGCCGGGTCGAAGTCGATTTGAACCACTTCCGCGTGGCCGGTCCTGCCGGTGCACACTTCCTCGTAGGTCGGGTCGTCCTTGGCGCCGCCCGAGTAACCGGAGATCACTTCCGAAACACCGTCCACCTTGCGAAAGGCGGCTTCCACGCCCCAGAAACATCCCGCGCCAAAGGTTGCTTTTTCCATGGTATTGCCCCGTTTCTCTTTTCCGGCGTATGATAGGTTATCGATCCCGTAAGATAGTCAGGGAGCGCCCCGTGTCGAGCCTTGAACGCCTGCTCAGTATTCTCGACCTCTATACGGAGGCCGAGCCGGTCTGGACCCTGGAGGAGATCGCTTCCGAAATGGGGTTCACCCGCTCGACCACCTACCGCTACGTCAAGGAGCTTTGCGATTCGGGGCTGCTGCTGTCCATCGGCAAGGGGGCCCACGTTCTCGGGCCCAGGATCATCGAGTTCGACCGGCAAATCCGCAATTGCGATCCGCTGGTGGCGGCGGCGAACGAGGTATTGCCGGCGCGCACCGGCAGCAAAAATCCGGGCTTGTTCCTGGTTTGCAGCCTGTACGGCGAGAAGGTGCTGTGCATCCACCAGGAGCCGGTGATTTCCGATTTCAGCGTTTCCTATACCCGTGGCCGGCCGATGCCGCTGTTCTATGGGGCGACGGCCAAGGTGATCCTCGCCTATCTCCCGGAGCGGCGCCTCAGCAAGCTTTTTCTCAACCACCGCCTGGAGATCTCGAAGGCCGGGCTGGGCGGCGAATGGGATGAATTCCGGGCCAACCTGAAAGCCATCCGGCAGGCCGGCCATGTCGTCAGCCGCGGCGAGGTCGACCCGGGCTACTATGCGCTCGGGGTGCCCATCATTGCGGGGGAAAACAAGGTCATCGGAAGCCTGACGCTGGTCGAGCATGACCGGGGACAGTCGTTTCCGGATGAAACCATTGCCGAGGTCACCGAGGCGGGGCACCAGCTGAGCGAGCAGATCGGCCATATTCTCGACGATCACGATGCCTCGATTTCGACCCATAGGCCGGCCATACCCGCAAGGACGGCCAATGCAAACAGCAAGCAGGCGATGAAATGACGGCCGCCATGGGACGGAAGCTTGGACAATTCGGATTTCTCTCCTCACATTCGCTGGAGACGCCGTGAATTAATTTGACAGCCCAAGGGTTTAGCGCCATTTTGCAATTGGGTTTGGTGCACGTTGTCCACACGAAAACAAGGGTTTCTACGAGCCGCACCGGTCCGGTGCCTTATTGGATCAATGAGTAATTCGCGCCCAAGTTTCACCGTCTACCTGGCTCAGCCGCGCGGCTTCTGCGCGGGGGTGGAGCGCGCCATCGAAATCGTCGAACGGGCTCTCAAGCGGTTCGGTCCGCCGGTCTATGTCCGCCACGAGATCGTGCACAACAAGCGGGTCGTCGATACGCTTCGCGAAAAGGGGGCCGTATTCGTCGAAGAGGTCTCCGACATTCCGGATGGCGCCGTCACCATTTTGAGCGCTCACGGCACGTCGACCGCGGTCGAAAACGAAGCCCTGGACCGGGACTTGCCGGTCATCGACGCCACATGTCCCCTGGTTTCGAAAGTCCACAAGGAAGGACAAAACCACGCCATGCGCGGGCGGGACGTGGTTCTCGTCGGACACGAGGGTCACCCGGAGGTCGAAGGGACCCAGGGGCGCATTCCCGGCGGCGTGCATCTGGTAACCTCCATCGAGGACATCGATACCTTGGAGGTCGCCGATCCCGAGAACGTCGCCTACGTTACCCAAACGACCCTGAGCGTCGACGATACCCGTGACATCATCGAGGCGTTGAAGCTGAGGTTTCCGGCAATCGTCGGCCCCGATGTCCGCGACATCTGCTACGCCACTCAAAACCGCCAGCAGGCCGTGCGCGACATCATCAGGGATGTCGACCTGCTACTTGTCGTCGGCGCGCAAAACAGTTCCAACTCGAATCGGCTGCGGGAAATCGGCTCGGAGACGGGCGTACCCAGCTATCTCATCGACGATGCGACGTCCCTTGACCCGGATTGGCTGTCGGGCGTGAAGACGATCGGGGTTACCGCGGGCGCCTCGGCGCCGGAAGAACTGGTTCAGGAGTTGATCGATCGGCTGTCCGAGCTGGGCGACATCGATTTGCAGCCGGTCAGCGGCGTGGAAGAGACCGTCCAATTCAAACTGCCGCCGCAGTTGGCGGACGGCTCCGCGGCTGGAAGCTCGGTCGAGGCGGGGTAGGGGCCGGCATTCAGGTTTTCCTTGCCTATTGGTCGTGGCTCTCACACCGGTCCACCAGCGAACGCGGCCCCGTTCATACGCCCGCCGGTCAATTCAAAGATAGGATGCCATTGCGATGCCGAGCTTCTCGAGCTTGGACAGCCGAACTGGCGCCCGCGGCGGGCTCCATCCCCGTTGTTGGAGACGCTCGAATGAACGGCGGTAGACCCGCATCATGATCTTCGCGGTCCGAACGCGCTTGGCGTCGCAATGGCGCATCGCGAATTCAGCCTCGCGGTATCGGCTGGAGGCCAGTTGGGAAACTGTCTCGAGGACCGCCGGCAGATTCGGATGCCGGACGATTGACGAGGCGTCGTCGTGGCCGATACCGGCCCGCGACAGCATTGATTTCGGCAGGTAGACGCGGTCCCGGCCGGCGTCCTCGTCGATGTCCCGGAGAATATTGGTCAGTTGCAGCGCATCGCCCAGGGTCCTGGCCAGCCTTTGTCCCATCGGGCCGGTCTCGCCGAAGACCGCGACCGACAGCCTGCCGACGGCGCAGGCCACGCGGTCGCAGTAGACGAACAGCTCGGCGAGATCGTCGATCCTCAACCGGTCCACCGAATCCATGTGCATGCCGTCGATGACGTCGATCAGGTCCCGGCGGGCCAGCGGATATGTCCTCGCCGCATCGGCAAGGGCCGTCCCGATGGGCGTCGCCGGCCGGCCCTCGAACACTCTTTGGATTTCCGCCCGCCACTCGTTCAGCGCGGACTGTTTTTCCAATTCGGATCCCGCGTCGTCGGCAATGTCGTCGACCACCCGGCAGAACGCATAGATGGCGAACATGGCGTTTCTCTGCCGGGCGGGCATCAAACGCATCGCCCAGTAGAACGAAGTTCCGGATTCCCTTACCAGGCCGGCAATGTCGGCGGCTTCGGCTTCGGGGGTCATGGCGCGCCCCCATGGAACCGGATCATATTCGTCCCTTCCGGCCGGGAGCGGCCGAACCAGAATATCCGCGGGTCGAGTGCGAGGCGGGGCGGCATGGTTATCGGACCGGGGTCCTTGGCGCAACGACGCCGCCAAGGAAGCAGGCCGCGTATTCCGCCTTGCTCAGGGCGACGCGGGCCGCCAGCGGATCCCGCCGGCGAAGCTTGTCCGCCAGCCTGCGGGCGATTCGAACGATGACCGCGGATTCCCTGCACAGACGGGCGTCCTTCAGGACCAGGGGGAGTTCCGCCGCCGGTTCGAGCAGCGGGGCGGCCTCGTCGAGCACCCTGTCGATCAGCCCGCGTCCCGGACCGGACAGCCGCCGGTCGAGCAGGGAGTTGACGTGCAGGCCGGCGGCGTCGAACCAGGGCGCCGGAATATAGACCCGGTCGAGGAGCAAATAGTCCTCCTTGCAGTCCTGCAGATGGTTCAGGACCTGGAGAAGATTGCACAACGCATCCGACTGGAGGTAACCGGCCCGGTCCTCCCCGTGCAGGTCCAGGAGGTAGCGGCCGACCGGCGCCGCCGACCGGTTGCAGTAGTCGATCAGGTCGTCCCAGTCCCGGTAGCGGCGCTTGGTCGCGTCCTGTTTGAAGGCCGATACGAGGTCCAGGCAGTGCCGGTCGGTCACCGCCGTCTCCCGCAGGCTGTCCCGCATGAGCAATGCCGTCTCGAAGCCGTCCCTTCGCTCGCCGCTTTGCAGAACCCCGGCAAAGCCGTCGAGGCGTTCGAGTTTCTCCTCGGGCTGCAGAATGGGCGAGTCCGCAATGTCGTCGATGGCCCGCGCGAACCTGTAGAATTTCGCGATGTGCGGTCTCAGATGGGCCGGCAAGAGCCATGAACCCACGGGAAAATTCTCATAGGCGGCGTCCTTGCCGGAGGGCGCCTCGGGGCCGGCATGCAAACCGCCGCCAATTCCGGGCGTTGAAACGTTTATCGCGGGCGTGTCATCCATGACGGGCGTCGTGATCCAGGTTGGCAGAACCTCTCCGGAAGGGTAGATATACGCTAGAATATCAGACATTATGCTGAAATTAAGGCAGAAGCGCAAATGAACGAGATGTCGGACGCGGCTCCCCCGGCAACCGGTGCGGCCCCAAGGCGCGCCTCGCTGCCCGTGGACGTCGATGGCGTGATCATCGGCGGCGCCTCGCCGATTGTCGTCCAGTCCATGACCAATACCGATACGGCCGATGCCGCCGCGACCGCCGAGCAGGTGGCCGCGCTGGCGCGGGCGGGGTCCGAAGTGGTCCGGATTACCGTCAACACCGAGGAGGCGGCGCGCGAAGTCCCGAGGATCCGGGAAATGCTGGATGTCCGGGGGGAAGGCGTTCCGCTGGTCGGCGATTTCCATTACAACGGCCACACCCTGCTGACCAAGTATCCCGAATGCGCGGAAGCCCTCGCCAAGTACCGGATCAATCCGGGCAACGTGGGTTTCAAGGAAAAGCGGGATGTCCAGTTCACCACGATGATCGAGAAAGCCATCGAGTTCGGCAAGCCCGTCCGGATCGGCGTGAACTGGGGCAGTCTCGATGCGGATTTGCTGGCCCGCCTGATGGACGAGAATGCCCAACGGCCCGATCCGAAGGACTCGCAGGAGGTTCTCAGGGAGGCCCTGGTCGCCTCGGCGCTGGAAAGCGCGGCGCTGGCGACGGATATCGGGCTGTCCGCGAACCGCATCGTCCTTTCGTGCAAGGTATCGAACGTTCAGGATCTGATTGCCGTCTACGGCGATCTGGCGGCGCGATGCGATTACGCGCTTCATCTCGGCCTGACCGAGGCCGGAATGGGGTCCAAGGGGATCGTCGCCTCCACCGCGGCGCTGGCGGTGCTCCTGCAGCAGGGGATCGGAGACACCATCCGGATTTCACTGACGCCCGAGCCCGGCGGCGACAGGACCCGGGAGGCCATCGTCGCGCAGGAGATTCTGCAGTCGATGGGTCTGCGCTCGTTCGTGCCCCAGATTGTCGCGTGCCCGGGCTGCGGCCGGACGACCAGCACCGTGTTCCAGGAATTGGCGGACGAAATCCAGACCTATGTCCGCGACAAGATGCCGGAGTGGAGCAGGTCCTTCGAAGGCGTCGAGACCATGCAGGTGGCCGTCATGGGGTGCATCGTCAACGGTCCCGGCGAAAGCAAGCACGCCAATATCGGCATCAGCCTGCCCGGTACCGGCGAGCAGCCGGCGGCGCCGGTTTTCGTCGACGGCGAGAAGACCGTCACCCTTCGAGGCGCCAATATCGGCGACGAATTCAAGGCGATCGTCGACCAGTATGTCGCCGACAGGTATCCGCCGCGGGAAGCCGGCTAGTCCCCGGCGGGCACGCTGGACAGTCCCCAAAGAATTCTCTATACACCCCCGTCCGCCCGCGGCGCCCGGCGCCGGTAGCGGAGCGGACGCCCGGATGCCCAGGTAGCTCAGTTGGTAGAGCACATGACTGAAAATCATGGTGTCGGTGGTTCGATTCCGCCCCTGGGCACCACTTCTCCATTATTTTCAATGAATTGAAGAAAATACCCGGTGCTTGCCCGATCAGGGCGCCGACGGATCAAACTGTCAGGTGACTACGGTCTCGATACAGCCTTCGGACTATGACGGTGTGGTCTATACCAAGCTGGACGATGCGGGCGTCTGGAAGAAAAAACTTGTTCAGGAATTGAAGGTCGCCGATTTTAGTGTCGACGCCAACAAGGTGATTTGGACAGGTAACGTCAAGAGTTATGTGTCAGGGAGACTGGGGTACTGATTCCCTGAGACTTGTTTTCGTGAATGAAGACCGCGAAGAGGATGCGGTCCATTGAGGTTTTATCCTTGAAGGTTCCCATGGGCCGGGTTCGTCTGCGAACCTCGCGGAACCTCCGTTCGATGGCATTGGTGGTCCTGACCTGCTTTCGCTCGGCGAGGTCCTTGTAGCGGAAGCAGGTGAGCAGGTCGTCGAGGTCGTTGCGCAGGCAGGCGACGGCCTTGGGGTAGGTATCTTCCCAGGCGTCGGCGAAGCGGCGGGCGGCGGTCTCGGCCTTGCGGCGGTTGGGGGCATTCATGACGGCGTGGACGTCGGCCTTGACGGCCTGCTGGTCGGCTACGCGGACCTTGTTGAGGATGTTCCTGATTTTGTGCGCCCAGCACCTCTGAACGGGGATGCCGTGATAGACGATCGGCAAGGCGGCGAGCAGGCCTTGGCCGCCATCAACGCAGATCATCTCAAGGCCCTCGCCGGTGAGGCCGCGGCGGTGCAACGCGGTGAGGAAGCGCTCCCACTCCGCGGCGCTCTCGCTGGCGGCGAGTTGGAAGTCGATAATCTCCTTCTTGCCGTCGTGCCGTATGCCCAGCGCCACCAGGACCGGCCTCCTGAGCGCGCCGGCGCCGGTCTTGCAGGCCAGCACCACGCCGTCGAGCATCAGCGCCTTGTAGGCGTTCTTCAGCGGCCGGCGGTGGAATGCGGCGACCGACAGATCGAGGGTCTTGGCGACCCGGCTCACCGTCGCGGCCGAGACCGGACGCCCGAGCAGGGCAAGCAGGACCTCGCCGACCTTGCGGGTCGAGAGCCCCAGCACGAAGCCGGCCAGGATGGCGCGGTCGATCTCTGGAGCGCGCCTTGCGTAGCTCTTCAGAACCTCGGTCGGGCAGAAGTGCCGGGTGCGCGGCACGTTGAGCTCGATGTCGCCGAGCTCGCTGAGCAGGCGGCGCCGGTAGGTGCCGTTGCGCCGGTCGCGCATAGCGCTGCCATCGAGGCCGTCGAGCCAGCGATCCACCGCCTCGGCCATCCGGCCCTCGATGATCTCGGCCAGCGCCTGGCGGCCAAGCGGGCGATAACCCTCGCCCCAGTCCAATCCGCCTGCTTGCATCTCCTTCACCACCTCAAAGGCTTGTGGTAGGTTCTCAATCGTTACAGCTTGCTGTGGCATCGGGGTGCTCCTTCTTGCGGTTGTCGTAAACCACAGGGAGTACCCCATTCCCAACTGACACATAAATTTTTACGTCACCATTTGGACATGAATGCGCAACTGTCTATTCCCAAGTCCGAACTGGCCGATTTCTGTCGGGCGCACGGCATCCGGCGTCTGGCGATTTTCGGCTCGGCGCTGCGGGCGGATTTCGGCCCCGAAAGCGATATCGACGTGCTGGTCGAGTTCGCGCCGGATCGCGCACCCGGCCTGTTGGGCGTGGCGGGCATGGAGATCGAGTTGTCGCCGCTGTTCGGCGGCCGCAAGGTGGACCTGCGGACCCCGGAAGACCTGAGCCGGTATTTCCGCCAGGAAGTCCTCGACACGGCGGAAGTCCAGTATGCGCAGGGATGACGAAATCCGTTTGCTGCACATGCTGGACGCCGCGCGGGAAGCGGTGGGCTTCGCTCGGGGACGGACGCGCGGCGACCTCGACAACAATCGCCAACTGGTCCTTGCGCTGGTCAAGGATGTCGAGATCGTCGGCGAGGCGGCAACGCAGGTCACCGAGCCCACACGTCAACATTTGTCGGCGATACCGTGGGAGCGGATCGTCGGGATGCGCAATCGACTCGTCCATGCGTATTTCGACATCAATCTCGATATCGTCTGGAAAACGGTACAGGGAGACTTGCCGGAATTGATCTCTCTGCTCGAGCGGGCCATCCCGTCCGAGCGCGGCCCGGCGGCGAAGTCGGACTAGTGGCGCGCGCGATCATCGGCCGCTTCTCCGGACTCAAGCGCATGCGACGATCCCGGCGTGTTCGTCGAAATCCCGTTGGTCAACCAAATTCGGGATCGCGTTCGTGCGTGGTGTAGCGCCGAAAATCATGGTGTCGGTGGTTCGATTCCGCCCCTGGGCACCACTTCTCCATTATTTTCAATGAATTGAAGAAAATACCCGGTGCTTGCCCGATGAACGGGTTCGTCTAGAGCGAATTGCGTTTGATCACTCGCGCTCGGCCAGAAGCGCCAGGAGCGGCGGGTTGATGTACAGTTTCTCGCGCCTCGCCTTGATCTCCTCGAGGAGGCCTTCGGCTGCGAGGGCCTTCAAATAGACGGCGGCCGTTTGGCGCTTGGCGATATCCGCTTTGACCACGTCGCCGATCCGGCAGTAAGGATGCACGAAGATCAGTTCGGTCAGTTCCCGGGAGTAGATCTTCGGCAATCTCTGTCGAATGGTGGCGCCCGTCTCGTCGAGAAGCTCCCGGATCGCGCGGATTTTTGCCGTCGTCCACTCCGCCATCGTTCCGACGGCCTCCAGAATGAAGAGAATCCACGTTTCCCAATCCTGCCGGGTCGTCACCGCGAGCAGATACCGGTAGTAGAGCGCCTTGTTCCGGATGAGGTGCCGGCTGAGATAAAGGACCGGAACGTCGAGCAGGCCCTTGTCGACGAGATAGAGCAGGTTCAGGACGCGTCCGGTTCGGCCGTTTCCGTCGATGAACGGGTGGATCGCCTCGAACTGATAATGCATCACCGCAAGGCGGATCAGCGGGTCGATCTCCTCGGTCTCGTGAATGTAGCGTTCCCAGTTGGCCAGCTTGCTCCGGAGAATGTCCCGTCCCTCCGGCGGCGTGTAGATGACTTGCTGGGTCAAGTCGTTTACCAGCGCCGTTCCCGGCGTGTCGCGAATGTCCAGTTCCACGCCCTTGATCGTTCGACAGACTTCGACCGCGATGGCGGCCGAAACCGGCCGGTGGGTCAGCATCTCGAAACCGCGGTGCAACGCGGTGCGGTAGCGCAGAGCTTCCCTGGTGGCAGGGTCGGCTCGGCCCGCCGCGTCGTTGGCATAGCGGAACAGCCGGTCGGCCGTCGTGACGATGTTCTCGATCTCGGAACTCGCCTGCGCTTCGAGAAGGGGGATCGAATTGATCAGCATCGCCTGGTTCGGGATGAGAGTCCCGGAGACGCGGAGCTCCGCCAGGGCCGTGCGTGCGGCAATGCAACTGCGAAGAACGGCCTTTGTTTCGATTTCCGAAGCCGGCGGCAGGTCAGGAAGGTCATTGAAGGGGCGGTTGGGGTCGAACGCCATATCGATGTATCCTGCTCCCGTCGACACATGTTCCGAACATGTCGATCTTATCGACACTTCACTCAAATATGTCGATGTAAATAGAATATATCGACATATTTGGCCTTGGCAACAGGGCAATCGCATTGGTGACGTAAAAATTTATGTGTCAGTTGGGAATGGGGTACTCCCTGTGGTTTACGACAACCGCAAGAAGGAGCACCCCGATGCCACAGCAAGCTGTAACGATTGAGAACCTACCACAAGCCTTTGAGGTGGTGAAGGAGATGCAAGCAGGCGGATTGGACTGGGGCGAGGGTTATCGCCCGCTTGGCCGCCAGGCGCTGGCCGAGATCATCAAGGGCCGGATGGCCGAGGCGGTGGATCGCTGGCTCGACGGCCTCGATGGCAGCGCTATGCGCGACCGGCGCAACGGCACCTACCGGCGCCGCCTGCTCAGCGAGCTCGGCGACATCGAGCTCAACGTGCCGCGCACCCGGCACTTCTGCCCGACCGAGGTTCTGAAGAGCTACGCAAGGCGCGCTCCAGAGATCGACCGCGCCATCCTGGCCGGCTTCGTGCTGGGGCTCTCGACCCGCAAGGTCGGCGAGGTCCTGCTTGCCCTGCTCGGGCGTCCGGTCTCGGCCGCGACGGTGAGCCGGGTCGCCAAGACCCTCGATCTGTCGGTCGCCGCATTCCACCGCCGGCCGCTGAAGAACGCCTACAAGGCGCTGATGCTCGACGGCGTGGTGCTGGCCTGCAAGACCGGCGCCGGCGCGCTCAGGAGGCCGGTCCTGGTGGCGCTGGGCATACGGCACGACGGCAAGAAGGAGATTATCGACTTCCAACTCGCCGCCAGCGAGAGCGCCGCGGAGTGGGAGCGCTTCCTCACCGCGTTGCACCGCCGCGGCCTCACCGGCGAGGGCCTTGAGATGATCTGCGTTGATGGCGGCCAAGGCCTGCTCGCCGCCTTGCCGATCGTCTATCACGGCATCCCCGTTCAGAGGTGCTGGGCGCACAAAATCAGGAACATCCTCAACAAGGTCCGCGTAGCCGACCAGCAGGCCGTCAAGGCCGACGTCCACGCCGTCATGAATGCCCCCAACCGCCGCAAGGCCGAGACCGCCGCCCGCCGCTTCGCCGACGCCTGGGAAGATACCTACCCCAAGGCCGTCGCCTGCCTGCGCAACGACCTCGACGACCTGCTCACCTGCTTCCGCTACAAGGACCTCGCCGAGCGAAAGCAGGTCAGGACCACCAATGCCATCGAACGGAGGTTCCGCGAGGTTCGCAGACGAACCCGGCCCATGGGAACCTTCAAGGATAAAACCTCAATGGACCGCATCCTCTTCGCGGTCTTCATTCACGAAAACAAGTCTCAGGGAATCAGTACCCCAGTCTCCCTGACACATAACTCTTGACGTTACCATCGCATTAGCCTATTTCGGCGATGAGTTTTCGGAGGAAGTTGTCGCTCCACCCGGCGCGATTGAACTTGAGACGGTTTGATCCCTTGTCCTTGTTGCGTTTGATGACGTTGAGGGCGAGGCGTCTGAGGAGAGCGAGGTTTTCCGGGGCGTTGTCCTTGCGGGCTCGGGCCTGATCTTCGTCCATGACCACATCGAGCACCCAATGGAGTTGGTTCTCGATCCCCCAGTGTCCGCGGACGAGGCGGTTCAGTTCGTCGGCGGTGAGCGGCCAGGAGGCGATGAAGTAGCGCACCGCTGTCGTGGCCCGGCCGTCGGTCTCGCGGCTGGAGGTGACCTTGCCGACAGCGGCCAGGGCCGGCCACCGGTGGGCTTCGGCGAGCCAGTCCATATCGTGCAGCACCTCGGCGCGGCGGGTTTCGATGCGGCCGTGGCCGGCGTCCACCGTCTGGTCCACGCCGTCGGCGGGCGCCTGGGGATCGTCCAGCAGCAGTTTGACGTCGGCGAGAAGGTCGGGCTGGTTGGCCTTCAGCGCCATCAGGTAATCGGCGCCGGCCTCGTGGATGTCGCGGGCCGTGCCGCTCTGGCAGTGCATGGCGTCCATGGTCATCACCGCGCCTTCGAGGCTGAGCAGCTTGAGCAAGGCCGGCACGGCGGTGATCTCGTTGCTCGCGCCCACGTTCATCTGGCCTAGAACCAGCCGCTGATCGGCGGCCCAGGCGCTGACCAGGTGGAGCGGCGAGGTTCCGGAGGCCCGATCGAAGGAGCGCCTCAGGCTCTTGCCATCAATCGCAACAACCTCCGCCCGGGCGGTCGCGAAATCGGACATGAAGCGCTGGAAGGCGGCATGAAAGGCCCGCGGGTCCAACAACCGGAACAGCCGCGAGAAGGTGTCGTGGCTGGGCGGGCCAGCGGGCAGGGTCAGGAACTCGCGCAGCACCTCTTCCTTGGCCTCGGCGAAGTCCGCCATGTCAACGCACGACGTGCTTCCACACAGCGCCGCGCACAGCGCCATGAACAGCATCTCAAGAAGATCATGACGCAACGCGTTGCCCGTGCGCGGATCATCAAGACCCGAAAAACTCTCCCGAAATCTCTCCACCGAAACCTCCATCAAACGTCAAAGAAGCTCCAGCAGCAGCGATACTCATTTCCATTCCGTTTACGAAGCCATTCCGTTCACGAACCAAATCAAATGCGATTGCCCTGCTGGAAACCCCTTTTGTCAATACAGCCCAGGTCCATTATGGTACGATTTGTCTTATCGAGGCTCTTGCGGTGTCGTCACGATCTTCCGCTCCAAGTCCCGTTGCCGCCGGTTAGGAATCTGTCGCAATGAAGATATCGCTGAACAACGATCTTGGTGAGCTTCGCACCGCGGCGGAGCAAATCGACGCGTTTTGCGAATCCCACGACATGCCCGCCGCCATCACCTATGCCGTCAACCTCTCCGTCGACGAATTGCTGACCAATACGATCAGCTACGGCTACGACGACGACGAAGTGCATGGCCTCGACCTCGCCCTTCGCATGGACGGAGACGTCATCGTCATCGAGATCACCGACGATGCCAAGCCATTCGATCCCTCCCAGAACACGACGCCGGATACCAGCGCCGGCATTGACGAGCGATCCATCGGCGGCTTGGGTATTTTTCTGGTGCACGAACTGATGGACGAGGTTCAGTACCGCCGGATTGACGAACGGAACATCGTCACTCTCCGGAAACGGGCCGACGCCGACGACCAAAGTGCCCTCGCGTAAGGCCATGTCCCGGAATCGGCGGAACGGCGGCCAGCGCTGGGTGAGAGGAATTCCTATATCCCCCCCCACCCTCGACGCCCGGCCGGTTGCCGGCCGTCTCGACCTCCCCCTCCATGGGGGGAGGTAGACCAATGCACCAATTCCCTCCCCCCTCCGACGGGGAGGGTCAGGGAGGGGGGGGTGCCGGGCCTAACGGTATCCTGACACGGGCTAACCGAGGTATCTCAGGACCATGCAGGTGATGTCGTCGGACTGGGGCGCATCGACGACGAACGCCTCGACCGCATTCGACACGTTGTCGATAACCGAACGAATCGGCGCTTGTGTATCCTCCGCCAAAACGTCCGCCAAACGCTCCTCGCCGAACTCCTCGTCAGCGTCGTTCATCGCTTCGGAGATACCGTCGGTGTAGAGAAACAGGGTATCGCCCGGATTCATCTCGACCGTGGCCTCGTTGTAGTCGAGACCGGGCATAACGCCCACCACGACGCCGCTGGTGGTCGGGAGATCCGCGACCTGGCCGTCCGCACCGACCAGGAACGGCGGGTTGTGTCCGGCGTTGGCGTAGTCGAAACGGCCGCTCGTGGGATCGAGAATACCGTAGAACATGGTTACGAAGAGACTGTGGGGATTCTGCTCGCAGACGGCCTCGTTGACCTCGCGCATGCATCGGCCCGGGCTGCCGTACTCATGGGCGGCGGAGCGCATCATGGTTCTGACGATCGCCATGAAGAACGCCGCCGGCACGCCCTTGCCCGACACGTCGGCAATGACGATACCCAGCCTTCCGTCCGGCAGCGTGAAACAGTCGTAGAAGTCGCCGCCCAGCTCCTGGGCCGGCGTCATCATGGCGCTGCCGGCGTAGGCCTGACTTTCCGGGATTTCGCGCGGCAGGATCGCGCCTTGCAGGGACCGGGCGATACGGAGCTCCTCATCGACGCGCTTCCGCGCCTTTTCGAGTTCCTCGTTCTTTTGCTCCAGGTCCGCCGTGCGTTCGCGCACAAGACCTTCCAGGTGCTGCTCGCGGTTCTGCACATCGCGCGCCATGGTCTGAAACACCCGCACAAGAGTGCCCAGCTCGTCTCTCCGGTCGGCGACGACATCGAGGGAGGCCGGCTCGAAATCTCCTTTATCCATCTCTTCGGCGCCGCGGGTCAGCGCGACCACGGGCCGCGCGATGCGGCGGGCCGATACGATGGTGATCACCGAGCCCGCCGCGAAGGCCACGGCGGCGGCGATCACGCCGAGGATCGTGATGTCCAGCAACAGGCTATCCAAATGGGTGCGGGGCAAGCGCATGACGACCACGCCGGTGGCGATGCTCCAGCGGCCCAGAATCGGCGCCGCGACATGCAGCGCGTCCTGATCGATTCTTGAAAATGCCGCCTTGTCTGATGCACGGTCGATCACGGCCGCGTTGAGGGCGCGTTCGGCGAGTTCCCTTCCGGCCGCCGGAAGAGCGGCCTCGCGCGCACTGCCGATGGCCGCGGCGGTGACCTCCAGACGGTCGTCAACCACCCAGATCGCCTCGATGCCCTCCTGATCGGCGAGCGCCTCGGCGAGGCCGGCGGCCGGTACGATCTCGCCGGCCTCGTCTTCGACACTGCCGACGAGGACGAACCGGTCGGGACCAAGCCGCACGCTCACGTAATGCAATGTCCGCTCGAATTTGTCCCGCAGCGTCGACCGCAGCGACACGGCGAAACGGTTTCCCGCAAGAAGCGGTATCAGTTCACGCCGGTCTATGCCGGCCTCGGTGAGGTCCGCGTATCCGATGACATCGACGCCGACACCGTTGACGGCGCGCGCGATCGGTTGGCCCGAACTGTCGAGCAGCCAGATGTCGTCGATCACGCTGTCGGCGGTGATCTCGACCAGCGACATGATCAGGTCTTCCGTCCGGCGCGTGTCCGCGAGCCGGGCGATGGCGACGGACTGCGCCTCCATCTCCAGCAGGGACGCGGCATCGATTTCGTGGAGAAACGCCTCGGAGCGGTTGGCCTCGGCGGCGATCAGGCCCGCGATCAGCCGCCCACGGCCTTCGGCCTGTTCGACCAGGGCATCGTGCGCAAGCAGGCCCATGACGATTGCAACACCGACGATGGCCAAACCGACCGACGTCAACACGGTCACCATAAGCCGAAGGGAAAGGGTCATGGAATCCCGCCCAGATCTGTCTCATCCTGCCTCAGCAAACCGTTGGTCCGCTGGGTCAACCGATTGCGCAGAAGGTGCATGATCATGGTGAGCAGGATGCTGAAGATCAAGAACCAGATCATGACGTAGAGGTAGGCCCAGAACACGAAACTGATTTGATCGACCGCGCCGATGACCGTTCTTGCGCGATACACCATCTCAGGGACGCCAATCACCGACGCCGTGCTGGAGGCCATGACGATGATCAGGAAGTAGTTGGTCCAAGACGGCAGGAACAACAACGCTTCCAGAAAATGACCTTTCGAGAAGTGCCGTATGCAGACCAGGGCATTGTCGGACACGAAACCCGCCACCGCGATGCCGAAAGCGAGCGACGCCTTCAACCAGACCGGCACCTGTACGCTCAGCCCGAAAAACTCCAATTGCTCGGGAACCATATAGGTGAGGTAGAACAGCATCACGAATGTCGGCGCTACGTGCATCGCCGCCGTGAGTACATTGCCTCCGCTCTTCGCGCCCCGAACGCTGCTGTCCCGCATGACCGCGAGCAACAGGCCGACCGCCGTCCCGATCACCATCGCCGTGAGCGAGACGACGATGTTCCACCAGAAGCCCGTCAGCAGATAGGGCGTCCACGCGGCCAGATGTTTGGCGATCTCGGCGATGGTCATGATGCGGTGACCCTTCGTTCGACAAGACGAAAGGCTTGGATTACCAGGATGACGATAACGAAGTAGGCCAGAAGAAGGAGATTCATCATGATGCCGTCATTGCCCTTGTCGGCAATGATCGAGGTGCTGGCGGAGACCAACTCGGGCAACGCCAGGGTGCTCGCCATCCCGGTCGCCTTGACGATATTGACGCAATTGCCCATCAACGCAGCAAAACACAGGGCAAGCGCGGCGCGGATGTCACTCAGCCTGAAACGCAACACCCCTTTCCGATTCGCGACGACGTCCGAAGCATGGCAGAAGGCCACGGCATTGGCGGCCGCCGCATAGAGCGAAAGCACGCACGCGGCGACCGTGAACGCGTCGAGCGTGAAGCCGAGCGCCAACACGACCCCGCCCAGGCCAAGGAACACGATATAGAGCTGCAGCAGCGGCGGCGTCATGCGCAAGACCGCGCAGCCGATCCGCAGAAGCGGCGCGACAACGAGCACCCGGCGATGCATCAGCCAGCCGAAAACGATCCCCAGCACGATGCTCAAGACCACGGTGACGACGGAAAGCGCCGCCGTCAGGCCAAGGCCCACAAGAAAGATGCCGCGATCGGTCGGATCGTAAAGCACGCTGGCATCCAGCCCGGTCGTCTCGAGCAAAAGAAGGGCCATGCCGGAGAGGTCTCGGCGGCCTTCGCTGGTCACCAGCGACGCTTCGCGGCAAGACAGCGGCCATCGGCCGGCGTCATCGCGACGGCAGACGTGCTCTTCCGTCTCGTCCCGCTCGGTCCATCTCTCGCGTGCGAGCTTGAGATAGGGTGACGGAGGCAGGTCCCAGCGGCGCTCGAGACCTTGGAGAAAGCCGTCGCGATGCCATCGCGCCAGAAGGTCTCCGAGGAGACGATCCAGGCGGCCTCCCGCCTCTTCCTTGCGGATCGCAACCGCCCACGGCAGGATGAAGCGCGTCGGCAGCGACACCTCGTAGCCTTCCCATTCGCCGCTCCTGAGCTCGTTGAGCAGATTGACCTCGTCGTAGAGCCAGCCGGCGCAGTGGCCCACGCGCAACGCCAGCGACGTTCCGCGCGTCGTGTTGAACCCGATGGTGTCGATCAGCAGCCGTTCCTCGGCAAGCCGGCCCCAGAGCGCGCCCCGAATGGTGCAAAGCGTCTTGCCGCGCAGATCCGCCCAATCCGAGATGCCCGAGCCGGGCGGCAGCAGTACGTTCGCGCCGTCACCATAGTAGTGCGGTTCGACCATGTGGACCAGTTCCCGGCGGCCCCTGGTGTCGCCCATCGTGGCAACGACGACATCGATCTCGCCGCGCCGGAGTTTCTGCAGACGATTGGCGCTGGTCACCGGCACCAGTTCCACCGGCACGCCGATCGTCTCGGCGAAAGCCCGGGCGATATCGACATCGTAACCGACGAGGGTCCCTTCGGGATTGCGGAATCCGAAAGGCGCATAGTCTTCCTTCACGCCCACCACGAGACGTCCGCGCTCGCGAATCCCGTCGAGGTCGTCGGCGACCGTCGGGGTGGCCGCAAAGAGCGAAACGGCGACCAACACGAAGATGACGGCCGCGCGCAGTAAGGAATTCAGCACAGGTACGACCGTCACGATCCCTCGGTCATCCGTGACCGGGCGATGACGAGAAAGCCGAAGCCGCACCCGGCGGGCAGCGAACGGCACAAGATATCGTCCAGCCAACTGACGAACGGCGAGGAGACGACCGTCTCCTCGGCCCAGACGCTCTCGGCCTGAATGTGCTCCACATGAAACCCCGCGGCCTCGAACTCGCGGCGTGCTTCTTCGGGCGTGAACAGATGATAGAACATCGGTATCGTGTCGGCGTTGCGGCCTCGCTGATAGAGAACATCGCCTTCCTCGAGCTCGCCATCCACGACTAGGCGCTGTGAGGCGCGGCGTTCAGCACGAAACCTCCGCGCCCTGTTGGGCAAGCCGGCGATCAGGACACCATCCGGTTGCAGCGTCTGACGCAAGATGGACAGCATGTCCTGCCGGTCCGCCCGGCCGCTGATATGCGCAAGCACACCGAATGCCAGAAATACCAGATCGAATGCGGAACGAAACTCCTCGGACAGCAAGGCCGGGGAGCCGTTGCGAATCATGACGCGGCCGTCTTCGACAAAGCCATCCAAACGTTCCGTCATTATCCGGCCCGCGGTCGGGCAGATGTCGTAGGCTACGCCGCGGGCATCGGTCAATTGCAGCAGGGGTTCGGCATAGCGGCCGGTGCCCGCGCCAAAGTCGAGAAAACGGCCGCCCGCGGGAAGGTGTTGCAGCAGCATTCCGAGCGTGCGCCTGTTCGGCCGCGGATATCTCCGGTCATACAGCCCCGACGCAATATAACGGTCATAGCTGCGGACCATGTCGGGAATATCGTCACACGCGATGTGTTCGGTCAGGGGATCAGTTATCATGGCCCACCACAATCTAGAACTATACTACCCGCTAGAACTATACAACCCGAAGGTTTAGAACCTCCAGTTCTCCAAAAACGCACACAATCTGTGTTACGAAAAGAACTGATTAGATGTTATGGTGTCACACGATGGTTAAGAATTCAATTACACGGGCCTGTCCCAGTCTTATCGGCAGGCTCTTTGTCCTTAGCCCGGCAAACAAGAGGCCAAAACGTCCGCGTCCGATGCGGGCGGTTGAACATTCGGCACTCGGATGGCGTGATCGGCCGGTTCGCCCTCTTTCGGTCCTGACGCTTTTATGCCTGTTGATGATGGGCGGGGACGCGGCGGCCGAAAGCGTTCTGAAACGCATCGCCGACGACGGCGTCATACGTGCGGGAACCCGAGCCAGCGGAGGCGTCTTCTCCCACGAGACGGCCGGTGGAGGCTTCGAGGGATTTTCGGTCGACCTCCTCGAGGAAATCCGGCTCGGCATGGAACGCCGGCTCGAACGGGACGTCGAACTCAAGTTGTTCCCGGTGACGCCGAGCGATCGCCTCAAGCGCGTCGCCGATCGCGAGCTCGATATCGTATGCGGGCTGACGACACCGACCTGGGAGCGGGAGCAGTTGATCGACTTCTCCCTGCCGTTCTTCCGCGACGGCACGCGCATCATGGCATACCGCGAACACGCCAGCCGGATTGCCGACGTCAACGGGCTGGAAATCGGCGTCGTTGAAGGCACCACGACGGTTTCGGTGATCGCGGAACAGTTGCCGCTGGTCACCGTCCGCGCGTACGCCAACATCGGCGAGGCCATGAACGCCCTGGTGAAAGGCGATGTGCATGGCATCTCCAACATCGGCACGGTATTGCTGTCCGAGGCCGAGCGGGTGCAGCTGGACAAAAGCGTCGTGCTGTTGCCGCGCACAAGCGTTCTGGCGACCGAGCCTCTGGCCTGCATTCTCCCCCAGAACGACAGCCCTTGGCGTGATTTCGTCAACAGTATCTTCGTCGATCTGCTCGCCGGGATCGAAAGCCACGCAAGCCGCTACGACGAAATCCATGATCGCTGGTTCGGCCGCGACGGCTTGCTGCACTTCCCCATCGACCGCGAAACACGCAACTACCTGGCGAATGTTTCGATTTGGGTCCAGTGATGCCGGTTACTGATTGTAGATCAAATCCGAGTAGGTAGGTATCGGCCAAAGACCGGCATCGACGAGGTCCTCGAGACGATCCGCCACATCGCGGGCAGCCTGCATCGCCGGCTTGATCGTCTCATGGGCATATGACGCGGCGCCCGCCAGATCATCCTCCGGCCAGCCGCCGATAGCCTCCGACAAGGCATCGGCGCACGCCAGCAATTCGGTGACCAATTCCTTCTTCTTGTCTAGAAGCGAGGACGAGAATCCGGCCCCATTGCCTGAATCGACGT
Source organism: Rhodospirillales bacterium (assembly GCA_965221855.1). Classification (GTDB taxonomy): domain Bacteria; phylum Pseudomonadota; class Alphaproteobacteria; order Rhodospirillales; family UBA2165; genus JAJDXO01. The sequence continues at coordinate 171,681 of CBDCSV010000005.1, forward strand.
CCTGCATTGCGGCGGGAGCGATCATGGTCGAGAGAACCCGCAGCAATGCGCGCGCCTCGATCCCGATCTCCGTGACATAGGCGTCCTGAAGAACGCTCTGACGCGCGGCGATCTCCCGTTCGTTGAAGATTCCGAGGTTAACGAAAAGCGCCACGTTCTTGGCCGACGTCAACGTCTCGTAGGCCTCCGGGCTACTCTTCAGATGTGTCAGGTTCCACTTGTCGGCATGCCGGTAGAGGTCTTCGGAGTAGCCGTCTCCGCTGAACAGCACGCCTTGGTTTTCCTTGATCGTGTCACGGATAACCTCGTCTATGTCCTTACCTGCGTCGGCCTCGTCGCACATGGCCTTCAGGCTGTCCGCAACCCCCGCATTGACCATCGTAAGCGGGAATGCAATGTGCTGATTCCCGCCGACCGCGCGAAACTCGAACCGGTTGCCGCACCACGGAAACGGCGCCGTGCGGTTGCGATCCTCGAGGCTGGCCCTGATGTCGGCCACCGGCGCCGTGATTTCGATCTCCTTGTGCTGCCCCGTATAGGCGCCGAATGGCCCGCCTTCGGCAACATTCCTGAAGTGCTGCTCCAAGCCCGCGCCCAAGTGTACCGTTATGATGGCCGGCGGCGCCTCTTGGGCCCCAAGCCGGTGATCGTTGCCGGCGGTCGATACGCCGCAGCGCAAAAGATCGCCATGCCGGTTGACGCCGCGCAGAAGCGCGGCGGTAAAGGCGACGAACCGCCGCCTTTCAAACTCGGTCTCCCCGGGCACGAAGAGATTGGCGCCCGTATCCGTGTTGAGGCCCCAGTTGTTGTGCTTGCCGGTGCCATTGATGCCGGCGAACGGCTTCTCGTGAAACAGGACCTCCAGATCGTGCTCGGCGGCCAGGTCGCGCAGCACATCCATGGCCAGGACGTTATTGTCGGCGGCGAGATTGGCCATATTGAAGATCGGCGAAATCTCGTGCTGGGCGGGCGCGACCTCGTTGTGGGTGCACCGGATTGATATCCCGAGGCGCCACATCCGCTCCCGGGCCTGTTCCATGAAACGGTTCACCCTGGGCGTCAGCCTGGCGAAATAGTGGGTGGACAATTCCTGTCCGCGAAGCGGCGCGGCGCCGAGCAGCGTGCGTCCCGCGGCGACGAGATCCGGGCGCGCCAGATACATGCTCCTGTCGATCAGGAAAAACTCCTGCTCCCACCCGACGTTGCACACCACCTCGGTCGTTGCCTCGTCCCCGAGATGATGCAACAGCCTCAGTGCGTGCTCGTTGACGGCCATGTTGGCCCGCAAAAGAGGTGTCTTCTGATCCAGCGCTTCGCCGGTCCAGGACACGAATGCGGACGGAATATAAAGCGTCTTGCGGTAAACGAAGGGCGGCGATCCGGTGTCCCAGCCGATGTAGGCGGCCGCCTCGTGGGTCTCGCGCAACCCGCCGTTGGGGAAGGACGATCCGTCGGTCTCGGTCTGGAAGAGATCCCGGCCCGTCAGCGCGACGACGAGGCGGTCCGCGTCGAAGTCGACGCCGACGAACGTTTCGAGCTTCTCCCCGTGGACCGGACCCCGCATCGGAGAGAACCAGTGCGAATAGCCGATACAGCCCTTCGATTGCGCCCACTCCCGGACGGAAACGGCCAGAGCGTCGGCGAACTGCTTTTCCATCGGTACGCCGGTCGCCCGGCATTGCACGAAGGAGTAGTAGACTTCCGGATCAATCAGCTTCTTGAGAATGGCGTCGTCCAGCACATCGTGGTTGATCTCCGCCAGTTCAGTCGGCAGGGCGACGGCCTGCGCCGGGGCATCGTGGGTGGAATGGGACGAGGACATGACTGCTCCTCACGATGTGGTGGTTCGAAACAAGGCGGCGCTAGTCGGAAAGCGACGACTGGACCGCGCTGCGGGACGCGTGGATCGCAAAGAGCGTGTCGAAGCCGCTGATCTCGAACACCTTGCGAATGGGTTCGGACAACGAGCAAAGCACGAGTTCCGCACCCCCGCCCTTCAAGGTCTTGCCGGTCAGAAGCACGGCACGAAGACCGGCACTGCTGATGTAACGCAGATTCTCGAGATCCATGATCACGACGCGATCATCGTCCCCGATGGCCTCCCTGATCGCTTCCTCGAATTCGACCACATTGGAACCGTCAATGCGCCCGTCCACACAAATGGACAAGATGCCGCCCTGCCGTTCGGTCGTCACTTCCATTGCATCTGTCTCCTGAATTGTCGGCCCTCGGGCAATCTGCGCCCGGGCCTGATCGTATCAAATCCGAACCGGTATCGCGGGACCGTGCCGGCCTCCCGCTCAGTCATCGTCTTCGTCCGGCACGACAAGGAACTCCGGGTAGGCCTCGATGCCCAGTTCCGCCACATCCTGGCCCAGTTCCTCCACGCGCTCCGAGACCCGGGCCCCCATGGTCTTCTCGATCACGAACCACACGAGGCCGGACGCGACGAACACGAAGGCGCCGATAGCCAGGATTCCGTAAATCTGCGCCAGAAGATCGCCGCCCGCGGCAATACCCACGGCGAGGGTCCCCCAAATGCCGGCGAAAAGATGGGCCGGCACCGCGCCCACGACATCGTCGATCCGCAGCCGTTCCAACAGCTTCGTCCCGGCTACGGCGATGAAGCCGCCGACCCCGCCGATCACGACTGCCCAATAGTGCTCCACCAGATCAGGACCCGCGGTGATCGAAACCAGACCCGCAATCGCTCCGTTCAGGCTGGCGAGAAGATCGACGCGGCCGAGAAGGGGCCGCGACAGGGCGATTGCGGCAACGACGCCGGCGGCCGCGGCAAGGTTGGTGTTGGCGATGATGTTGCTTAACGCGACCGCATCGAGGGCCGAGCCCAACGCGAGCTGGGAACCGCCGTTGAAGCCGAACCAGCCGAGCCAGAGAATGAAGACGCCGAGCGTCACGGCGGGAACGTTCGAAGGCGGGGTCTGCTTCACCGAGCCGTCGCGCCGGAACTTGCCCTTGCGCGCGCCCACGACCAGCGCACCCGCCAACGCCGCCCAGCCCCCTGTGGAATGGACGATGGTCGACCCCGCGAAGTCGGAAAAACCCAGTTCGCTGAGCCAGCCGCCGCCCCATGTCCAGGCACCGACCACGGGATAGATCACCGCCGTCAGGACCACTATGAAGACGAAGAACGACCACAGATTGACCCGTTCGGCCAAGGTGCCGGACACGATCGAAGCAGTTGTCGCGACAAAGACCATTTGGAAAAACCAGTTGGACATCGTCGAATGGCCGTTCGCGACAACGGCCGCCGCGGCCCCTGGCTGGTCCGCCAGCAATGCGATTTCCTCGCCGGTGGCGCCATGGAACAGCGAAAGCGTACCGAACCAGCCGCCCGGCTCCACGCCGACATACATGATGTTGAAGCCGACGAAGTAGTACATGAGGCCGGCAAAGGAATAGAGGCCGATGTTCTTGAGGCAGATGACCGATGCGTTCTTGGTGCGGACAGAGCCGGCTTCGAGCATCGTGAAGCCCGCGCACATCCACATGACGAGCGCGCCCCATACCAGGAACGCAAAGCTGTTCAAAACGAAGTTGGCTTCGGTCTCGACCGCGGCGTGGGCGGGAGGCGACAACAGCGCAAGGACGGCCATAACCGCGGAAACCGCCAGGCCAACTGTCGTCGCGCGTCTAAACATACGGGCTCTTCCTATTGCCATGCGGCGTCCAATTTCCTGCCCGCTGGAGGCCGACAGCCATGCGCGGGCCGCGCCGACCGGATCATTCCGATCACGGGCCGCCCAATGGGGCCGCCTAATGGGGCCGCCTAATGGGGCATGTGCGACATCGCAATTATGATGGACCTCTCTATCTCCTCGATCGCGCCGTTCATCTCGCGGCCGATGAGATCAAGCTTACGCAGTTGTTCGATCCTCGGGCGCGCTTTCTTGATCTCCTGGACGGAGAAGATGGCGGGCAAGATGCCGCAAGCATCCGCGAGGCAGATCAGGGCCGCATCCCGCTGCTCCGGAATGCCGTCGGAGAGCAGAACATCGGCGATGCGCCGCTTGACCGCGCGTTCCTCCCGGTCGCCGACGATCGGATGGCGCACCCGCTCGAAGACCCACATGAACTTCGAGCCTGAACGTTCCAGAATTCCGCGCTCGATTAAACTGTCGAGGGCCATTTCCCGCATGGACCGGGCTTCGTCCGTGGCCAGCACCTCGATCCAGGCGGACGGGAGCTTGGACTCTTCCGACGAGGTGATCAAGCCGAGGGCCCGGTCAAGCAACGCACTTCCGGTCTCCGAGGAATCGATCACCGTCAGGTGTTCGGAGTCCGTATCGATACGGTTGGCGAAAGCCAGACCCATGAGGGTGGCGCCCGCGATGCTGTAGTCGACGGCGGTTTCGCGCACGGGAATGAAGGAACCCTTGTCGTCGATCATGAGAAGAACGATTTCTTCAACGAGAGTCAGCATGGCTATGCCCCTCGGCCGACCCAATCCTGCCCGGCCGCCAGGGCATCCTCGCGCGTGTCAAAACTCTCCAGGAATGCGAAGAAGCCGCTCACCTCCAGCACCTTCTTGCATTCGGGCTTCAGAGCGCACAGGGCCAGATTTCCGCCATTCTGCTTGCAGGCTCTGGCGCCGACGAGCAACGCGCGAAGTCCCGCGCTGCTGATGTAGTCCATCCCGGAACAGTCAAGCAAAACGTCTTTGTCTCCACGCTCCACAATACCGTTGAGATACTGTTCAAACTCCGGCGCGGCGAGCCCGTCTACACGACCGGAAACAAGTCCGACCACAACCTCTCCGTGCTTTTCCTCTTCAAAGTCCATCCGAGATTTCCCTACTAGCGTCCCAAAACCAATGATTTCCCTACTGGCATTGCAAAACCGATAAAGCACATTCGGGAAAACGTCAACAAGCTAGTGGACTCCCCGGTGGGCGAGCCGATTTTTACCGCCGGCCGATTTCGGCCGGCCAAGGGTGCGCCCGAGTCCGCCGGGCGGAAGATCGCGCGTTTGGCCGGGTTCGGAGGGACGCGACCGCGCCGCGCTTCGCGCCGACGGCGCGCGGCCTCTTAGGCGGGGCCGCGAATGCGGCCGTTACCGTCCGGGCGCGCGCGGATCAGGTCCCCCTCTGTATACGACCGGCAGAAGCAACGGATCCTCCACGCTGGAATCCGCGTGGAATTGGATCACGCCGCGGCCCGTGCCGCAGTCTCCGAATTCATCGCAAGCCAGCGTGCCGAGCAGGCCCCGAAAGCCCGCGGTGCCGGCCAGCGCATCGCGGAGCGCCTGGCGGTCGATGGAGAGCGTCCCGTCACCGGGCACCGCAACCTGCTTAATCGCGGACAGCAGCAATGTCGCGGCGTCATAGCCGTGCGCCCAGTAGGCCGATGCCGGCGGCCAGCCCAAGGCGGTTTCGATCGCGCTCAGCACGTCGGCGGCACTCCTGCCCGTCGCCTGGTTGACGTTCCCGGCGTCTCCCGGATCGGGTGCCGTGAAGTAGAGCCCCTCGGCCTCGGGCAAGGCGAGCAACGCTCTTGTCTGCATGGCGCTGTCTCCGATCCTCTTCACGCCTGCCAAGCCGCCGAACCCGGCCGCCTGCCAGATCAGCGCCCTGGCTTCCACCGGAAAGAGCACGAGCAACACGCCGTCGGGGCCGGCGGCGTCCAACTCGGCGAGAACGGCGGACATGTCGGTCTGCCCTTTGGCGACTTGGGTTACGATCGGAACAATGCCGCCATGCCCGCGGAACGCGGCAGCGAACGCGTTGGCAAGCGCGCTGGAATAGGCGTCGCCGTCGTGGACCGCCGCCATCCTGCGCAACCCGAGCTCTTCGTAGCCGAACCTCGCGGCGACGCGCGCCGTCACGAGATCGTTGTTCGTCACGCGGAAATATCCCTCGTGATAGTCCGGACCGACATTGCCGGCGAGGTCGGACGTGAGCCGGGGCGACGTGTTGGCCGGCGAGATCATCGAGAAGCCGGCCGCGCCGAGGACCGGCGAAGCCTCCACCGCCGCGCCGGAGCATAGCGTCCCGATGACGCCAACGACGTTTACCTCGCCGACGACGGCCTCGGCCGCCGCGCGCCCGCCCTCGCCCGAGCACTTCTCGTCGAGGGTCCGGAGGGAAACCCGGTGCCCGTGAATGGGACCGAAATCCTTGATCGCCAATTCGATGGCGGCTTCGATGACGGGCGAAATTTCCTTTACCATCGAGCCGGAAAGCAACGCGCGAATCTGGATCGGTTCGCCCTGCCCGATCTCCACCTTGCCGGGCGCCCCGGCGGCGTATGCGTTGCCGCAAACGAGGGCCGCCGCCAGCGCAATGGCCCCAATCGAGATGGCCTTCGCAAAGCTCAAGGCCCTCCTCAAAAAGACCGCAGCCAGAACCGTCGACGACCTCTACGACGCCATCGCAACCGCCATCGACACAGTCACCCAATCCGAGTGCCAAAACTACTTCACTGCCGCAGGCTATGACCGGGTGTGATCAGAAAATGCTCTAGATCTTCCTCTAATCCCGAATAGCTCCCAATGCGACAATCCATTATCTTTTTTTCAGGTTTCATAATTTGTTCGCGTACCTTGCAAATGGCCTCACTCTCCGCGTACCGGTAGCCATAGCTACCAAGTAACGAAAAGACCAATAGGTACGCAGATCGCAACAGGCTTGTGTTCACGTGGTCAGAATTTGGTCGCTTGATCCTAATCCCGATTCCCTTGTTCACATCAAGCTCCGAACCTCCAGGCAATGACCTCAGTTCCATTTTTCCGCGCAATTGTCCTACTTTAGTCGGCATAGGGAATCTTGGAGGTTTTCCTTCTTCGGGACGAAGAAGACCCGAACGTCGTGCGCCAAAGAGGCTGACTTCTATCTCCGTACCACGGCCGGACTTGTAGTCATCTATTGCCTTCTTTTCTTGCGCAGCTGCGCGATCAAGTACACTGCCGGAATTGTTGCATCGTGAACAGGTAAGGCAGGTAACCTGTCCTCCCATAGCCTTGGGCGGCGCGTGTTCCAAGGTAACTTTTCGTCCCCTCTCGACTTCAATTTCCGCAAATTCGATCAGACATATTGGGCATTTCGCGTTGCCTCGATCAAATAGTCTTGAGCGGAGGCGCCTCAGGTGTCCAGTTTTCTTGCTCATTTTCCGTCAAGGCCGTTTGCAGTTTACGCGCTGTAGCGAAATTCCATCTCCCCTCCAGCCTTCGTAGCCGAAGGCTACTTCGGTGGAGTAGACCTGGGAGAGGGGTGGGGTGAGGGTTCTTCTCTTCAGCTCTTATCGCGAAACTTGTCCAGCGCGATGACCTCGGCGCCTTCGCCCGCATCCGTGCCCTTGTCCGCTTCGATCAGCATCACCGTTTCGGACGAGGACCGGATGTGATCCTCCTCCGGCCCGTCGCCCTCGCCGACGCCCTCTTGCTCAGGGTATTTTGCCGGAGGTCCGCGTTATCCTCCACCTATGCCGCCTGCGGCAACGTCCGAATAAATCGATAGTACGCGTTTATCGGCTGGCCGAGATTAGTCTGTGCGCTGATGTGGCCCTCATCCAAATCCGGGTTCATCTCAGCACTAACTTCCAGAATCCAGTCGAAGGGTTGCTGAATGCCGACTACGGATGGGACACCACCCGGCATCTCAACACGTATGGTGGCGTCGACCAAACCAGTATCTTGATTGAACCGGTATTGGCCATCGTACTTGCCTCCCATTGGGTCAACCCCGTAAATCCTGCCGCCATCAAACACCAGGGTACAATGTCCACTTCCAGCTGTACCAACATACTCGATTGTGTACATACCGTCTTTCATGGTTCTCATCTCCGAAGAATTCCTCGCAAGCTCGGCTTGACGCATCCCAATTGGCAGCGTTTCAAACAACCGAAGATAAGCGTTCACCGGTCCAGGAACTGACCGCGTGCCTGAAAGCCAAAGGCTAACTGCGCGTGGCGTAACCCCAAGTAATCCGGCTAGAGCAGTTTGGCTCAGTTCCAGACGACTAAGGCAATCTCTGAGGCCTTGCGAATCCATAGAACATTGTTCTATCGAAAATGGAATAATGTCAAGAGATAACTAAATGTGGGCGGGTGAAAAGGCTTAATCCACAAATTAGAGTGTTTTTCAGCGCCTAGCTCTTGTTGCGGAATTTATCCAGCGCGATGACCTCGGCGCCTTCGCCGGCTTCGGCGGCCGCTTCATCGGCGGCTTCTTCCTCGTCCGCCTCGTCCGCCTCGGCCTCGCCGCCGCCCTCGTCCGCGTCCGGCAGGATGGCGGTCTCGGCGTTCGGCGGGACGTAGTCCCCGTCCGCCGCGTCTTCCCTTTCGGCCGGCCCGTCGCCCGGCGCCGCCTCGTCGGCGTCGCCGCCGGCGATGTCGGGGGCGAGCTGCGCCACCTGGATGCCGAAATCGACCGCCGGGTCGGCGAACGACACCACCGCCGAGAAGGGCACGTACAGGGCCTGGCGGCGGCCCGAGAAATAGAGCGCGACGCGGAAGCCGTCCTCCTCCACGTGCAAATCCTCGAACTGGTGCTGGAGGACGATGGTGATCTCCTCCGGGTACTGGGCGCGGAGGAAGGGCGGCATGTCGACGCCCTCGGCCCGGGTCTTGAAATTGATGTAGTAGTGGTGGTCGCCGGCGAGGCCCTGTTCCTCCGCTTGGCGGAGCGCGCGCTTGAGAATCCCCGTCAGGGCCTCCTCGACCCATTGCTGATAGGGATAACTCGGTTCGGTCATCGCGCGCGCTTCGCCACCCTGTCGTCATTCCGGCCATTGCACGGGCGGAACGTTTGTCCCGCTCCCCTGCACGGGCGGAACGATTAAGTGAGGGGCTTCTGTTGCCAGGTGCCCCCCGGACCCCGTTGCAGCCTTAGGCGGCTACAGCAAATGCCTCGTTATCGTTGGCATCTGTAAATCGGCCCGATAACGGCGGTACCATGCCGGGCGAAAACCAAGCCTTTACCACGCGCGTCGATCCTGTTTCGCCCCCATACGGGCTCCGGACCGGGTCCGGAGCTATTGGGAATTGGTGGAGGCGCCGGGCACTGCCCCCGGGTCCGCTACGCTTATTCCACAAGGCGTTTATCGCCATAGCCGGCAAGCCGGCGTTTACGAATATAGTCCCATCGCCGGGCCAAGGAAAGCGCGCGGCGCGCACGGAGGCCCCCCAACCTACCCTCTCCCCCTTCTTCAGGGGGAGAGGGACGCGGAGGCTTGGCGAGCCTGCGAGCCTTAGCCGTAGCTGGGTGAGGGGGAAATTTCCATATCACCCCCGCCTCTATGACCCCTTCACCCTTTTTTGTGACCCCCTCACCCTAACCCTCTCCCCCTGGCCTACTCCGCCGAAGTAGCCTTCGGCTACGAAGGCTGGAAAGAAGGGCGAGAGGGGACACTTACTCGGATGGGGGACTGGCAAAGAGCGGCAAATCGCACACATTGATAGGGGGGCATGGTTCGCGGGTCTCGGCCCATGATTTCGCCATATGAATTTCCTTGGGGTTTCCGCGCACAAAAATGCGCGCAAAGGCGCCGAATTGGAATTTAACCAAGTCATCAAATGTCCATTAATGTCCATGAATGTCCATTACGGCCCACGCGATCGGGCCTGAATCGAAATTTTCGTTGGAAATATATTCCAACGCCCCCGACGGGCCGATTCATTCCCAGGCGCTTGCTCCCCGCGACGGGAATCGGGTAAGGGGGAGCCATGGAACTGACCCGCGAACAGCAGGCGGAAATCGACGAGGCCCGCGCCGCCACAGCCTATACCCGCCGAGTGACGGTTCGCGCTCTAGAAAAGCTGCTCTATACGCCGGCGCCGGTGCTCGATCACGGCTTCGTCCGGGTGATCGACTACATGGGCGACGACGCGGCCATCGTGCAGGCGGCCCGGGTCTCCTACGGCAAGGGGACCAAGCGGGTGTCCACCGACCGGGGGCTGATCCGCTACCTGCTGCGCCACCGGCACACCACGCCCTTCGAGATGTGCGAGATCAAGTACCACATCAAGATGCCCATCTTCGTCGCCCGGCAGTGGATCCGCCACCGCACCGCCAACGTCAACGAATACTCGGCCCGCTACAGCGTGCTCGACCGGGAGTTCTACATCCCCGCCCCGGACCAGCTGGCGACCCAGTCCCGGTCCAACCGGCAGGGACGGGGCGCGGTGCTGGAAGGGGAAGAGGCCGCCCGGGTGCTCGACCTGCTCAAGTCGGACGCCCGGCAGACCTACGACCACTACATCGAGATGCTCAACGAGAGCGAGGCGGGCGAGGTGATCGACGAGGGGCGGGACGGCCTCGCCCGGGAACTGGCGCGGATGAACCTGACCCTCAACACCTATACCCAGTGGTACTGGAAGACCGACCTCCACAATTTGCTGCACTTCCTCAGCTTGCGCGCCGATGACCACGCCCAGTACGAAATCCGGGTCTACGCCGAGGCCATGCTGGAAAGCCTCAAGGCGTGGTGCCCGATCACCCACGAGGCGTTCATGGACTACCGGGCCGGCGGGACCCACCTCTCGGCGGCGGGCCTCGGCGTGGTCAGGCGGCTGCTCGCCGGCGAAGACGTGGACCAAGAGACATCGGGCCTGAGCCCCCGGGAATGGCGGGAACTGATGGAGAGCCTCGGGCGGGAGGCCTAGGGAATTACGTGAGGCGCGCCTGTCCGGTCAGCGCGCATAAGTGCTTGATGAGCGTGATCCGGCGTGGACTCCGGGGGCAAGATCGGTCTATGTAAATAATTGTACGGATGCCGAACAATATGCGGTTAGCCGCAGACCCCTCCCTCCCGCCTGGAATGGAAACGGCAGGAAACAACCACGTTTTGGGAGGGGAAAATGATCGTTTTGAACACTCTTCAAGGAGACAGGGAATGAAGACCTTTCTAAATTCGAAAAAGCTAATGCTGTCCGTGGCGGCGGCCGCTTTTACGGCTGCCGGCGTTTTCGGCGGTGACGCGGCAGCGCAACAAACGATTAAAATGGGCATGTCGGCCCCGAAAACGGGCCCGCTGGCCGGCGGCGCGACGGTTACCCACTGGCCCAACGTGAAACTATGGGTGCATGACGTAAATTCGCGCGGCGGCCTGAAGCTCAAGAACGGCCGCGCCAAGGTCGAGGTCATCGAGTATGACGATCGCACGAACCCGGGCGAAGCCATCAAAAACATCAATCGCCTCGCCACGCAGGACAAGGTGGACTTCATTCTCGCCCCGTTCGGCACGGGCTTCAACCTCGCCACGGCGCCGATCTTCAACAAGCTCGGCTACCCGCAGCTCGCCGTCTCCGCCATTACGGATAAAATCCCGACGCTGACCAAACGCTATGACAACATCTTCTTCATGCTGGGCTCGACATCGACCTTCACGGGCTTTGTCGTCAAGATCCTGAAGAAAATGCGCAGTGACGGCAAAATCGGCAACCGTGTCGCCATGGTGAACGTGGCCGACGCCTTCGGCATCGAACTTGCCGCGGCGGCGCGCCCCGTCTTCAAGGAAGCGGGCTTCGAGATCGTCTATGACAAATCCTATCCCCTGGGCGCAAAAGATCTTTCACCAATCGTGAAGGGCGCCAAGGCGTCCAACCCGGATGCCTTCGTCGCCTGGTCCTATCCGCCGGACACTTTTGCCCTGACCGCCCAGGCCCGGATCAACAAGCTGGATGTGAAGGCATACTATACCGCCGTTGCGACGCCGTTCCCTTCCTTCAAAGGCAAGTTCAAGGACGCGGCTGAAGGTATTCTCGGCGCCGGCGGGATCAACCCCGACACACCGGAATTGAAAGCCTACTTCAAACGCCACAAGGAAGTGACGGGCAAGGATGCCGATTACTGGGCCAGCGCCGTAACCTACGCCAGCTTCGAGGTTTTGGGTCAGGCCATCGAAGGGGCAGGGCAATCGCATTAGCCTATTTCGGCGATGAGTTTTCGGAGGAAGTTGTCGCTCCACCCGGCGCGATTGAACTTGAGACGGTTTGATCCCTTGTCCTTGTTGCGTTTGATGACGTTGAGGGCGAGGCGTCTGAGGAGAGCGAGGTTTTCCGGGGCGTTGTCCTTGCGGGCTCGGGCCTGATCTTCGTCCATGACCACATCGAGCACCCAATGGAGTTGGTTCTCGATCCCCCAGTGTCCGCGGACGAGGCGGTTCAGTTCGTCGGCGGTGAGCGGCCAGGAGGCGATGAAGTAGCGCACCGCTGTCGTGGCCCGGCCGTCGGTCTCGCGGCTGGAGGTGACCTTGCCGACAGCGGCCAGGGCCGGCCACCGGTGGGCTTCGGCGAGCCAGTCCATATCGTGCAGCACCTCGGCGCGGCGGGTTTCGATGCGGCCGTGGCCGGCGTCCACCGTCTGGTCCACGCCGTCGGCGGGCGCCTGGGGATCGTCCAGCAGCAGTTTGACGTCGGCGAGAAGGTCGGGCTGGTTGGCCTTCAGCGCCATCAGGTAATCGGCGCCGGCCTCGTGGATGTCGCGGGCCGTGCCGCTCTGGCAGTGCATGGCGTCCATGGTCATCACCGCGCCTTCGAGGCTGAGCAGCTTGAGCAAGGCCGGCACGGCGGTGATCTCGTTGCTCGCGCCCACGTTCATCTGGCCTAGAACCAGCCGCTGATCGGCGGCCCAGGCGCTGACCAGGTGGAGCGGCGAGGTTCCGGAGGCCCGATCGAAGGAGCGCCTCAGGCTCTTGCCATCAATCGCAACAACCTCCGCCCGGGCGGTCGCGAAATCGGACATGAAGCGCTGGAAGGCGGCATGAAAGGCCCGCGGGTCCAACAACCGGAACAGCCGCGAGAAGGTGTCGTGGCTGGGCGGGCCAGCGGGCAGGGTCAGGAACTCGCGCAGCACCTCTTCCTTGGCCTCGGCGAAGTCCGCCATGTCAACGCACGACGTGCTTCCACACAGCGCCGCGCACAGCGCCATGAACAGCATCTCAAGAAGATCATGACGCAACGCGTTGCCCGTGCGCGGATCATCAAGACCCGAAAAACTCTCCCGAAATCTCTCCACCGAAACCTCCATCAAACGTCAAAGAAGCTCCAGCAGCAGCGATACTCATTTCCATTCCGTTTACGAAGCCATTCCGTTCACGAACCAAATCAAATGCGATTGCCCTGACTGATCGGCGCTTTCGCGAGGCCGCCCGCGGGCTATATGATGGGGTGAACGATCACCCGCACGCCAACCCACGGGGAACGCGCCATGTCCGATATCGCCGCCGCCGAAGAGCTGTTTTTCACCCGCACCGGCCTCGATCAGGCCCGGGTCGACCGCGTGGTCGGCGAGGCGCTGAACGGCGCCGATGACGGGGAGCTGTTCCTGGAATACGCCCAGTCCGAGAGCTTCGTCTTCGATGACGGACAGCTGAAGAACGCCAGCTACGACACCACCCAGGGATTCGGCCTTCGGGCGGTGGCGGGCGAGACCGCCGGCTACTCCCACTCGAATGAACTCTCCGAGGCGGCCCTGAAGCGCGCCGCCGATACGGTGCAGGCGGTCCATGCGGGGCACGGCGGCGCCCTCGCCGACGGGCCGGCGGGCACCAACCAGGCCCTCTACGGGGACGTGAACCCCCTCTCGCTCACCCCTTTCGAGACCAAGGTGAAGCTCCTGACCGACATCGATGCCTACGCGCGGTCCAAGGACGGCCGGGTGAAGCAGGTCTCGGTCTCCCTGATGGGCGAGTGGCAGGCGGTCGAGATCATCCGCGCCGACGGCTCGCGCGCCGCCGATATCCGGCCCCTGGTGCGCCTGAACGTCTCCTGCGCGGTCGGCGACGGCGGCCGGATGGAGCAGGGCTCCTACGGCGCCGGCGGCCGCACGGCCTACGACCAATACCTCACCGAGGATACCTGGCGCGCGGCGGTCGACGAGGCCTACCGCCAGGCGCTGGTGAACCTGGACTCGGTCGCCGCGCCCGCCGGCGAGATGCCGGTGGTGCTGGGCCCGGGCTGGCCCGCCATCCTGCTCCACGAGGCCATCGGCCATGGATTGGAGGGCGACTTCAACCGCAAGAAGACGTCGGCCTTCTCCGAACTCATGGGCGAGCGGGTGGCGGCCAAGGGGGTCACGGTCATTGATGACGGGACCCTCGCCGACCGGCGGGGATCGCTGACCATCGACGACGAGGGCACGCCGACCCGGCGGACCACCCTGATCGAGGACGGCATCCTGACGGGCTACATGCAGGACCGGATGAACGCGCGGCTCATGGGCCTCCCGGCCACCGGCAACGGACGGCGCGAGAGCTACGCCCACGCGCCCATGCCGAGGATGACCAACACCATCATGCTCAACGGCGGAGAGGACCCGGAAGAGATCCTCGCCTCGGTGGACGACGGGCTCTACGCGGTCAATTTCGGCGGCGGCCAGGTGGACATCACCTCCGGCAAGTTCGTCTTCACCTGCACCGAGGCCTACAAGATCGAGGGCGGCAAGGTTGGCCCGGCGGTCAAGGGCGCGACCCTGATCGGCAACGGCCCCGACGCCCTGACCCGGGTCTCCATGATCGGCAACGACATGGCCCTCGATCCCGGCGTCGGCACCTGCGGCAAGGACGGCCAGGGCGTGCCGGTGGGCGTCGGCCAGCCGACCCTGAAGCTCGACAGCCTCACCGTCGGCGGGACCGAGGTCTGATCCCCTATCCGCTCGCCGGGCCGATCGAGGGTCAGTTGGGCTCCGCCTTGACGGGGTCGCCTTCCATGCCGCCGTGAAGTGCGCCATCCCCTTCGGGGATGCGCATCTCGAAGATGCTCTCGATGGAGGTGTAGTCGTAGTAGCCGAGCCGGGCGATGGGCCGGGCCTTCAAGACGTCGATCTTGCCGTCCGGCGTGATGAACCCGTCGTCGATATGGATGCCGATCACCTCGCCGATCACCATATCGGCCGTGCCTATGGTGCCGTTGCCGGGAAGCCGCAGCGTGGTGTGGTAGCGGCATTCGAAATGGACCGGTGCGCCGTGAACCCGGGGGGCCCTGACCAGTCTCGAGGGAAGCTTCCGCAGCCCGGCCCGCTCGAATTCGTCTTCGCCGGGCGGCAGCGCCATGCCGGAAACGTTCACCGCTTCACGCAGGTCGTATGTCGCCATGTTCCAGACGAACTCGCCGGTGGCCTCCGCGTTGGCGACCGTGTCCTTACGCCGTCCCCATTCGTTCTGGTTGGCGGAGATCATGACGTAGGGCGGATCGAACGTGAGGTTCTGGAACTGGCTGAACGGCGCGAGGTTGGCCCGCCCCCCGGCATCCAAACTCGATATCCAGCCGATGGGCCGGGGAATGCAGCAGGATTTGAACGGGTTGTAGGGAAGTCCGTGATCGTTGTTCTTCGGCTCGTAAAACATGGTGGGATGTTCCTATTCCATAAACGGCTTTACGAACCGCGCCATCTGGATGAGGTTCTGGCCAACGCCTGAGTCCCGGTAGCCGTTCTTCGGATTAATAAAGTAACCTTGATTTATTTCTTGCCTGGGTTGTAGGCTGGTAAAGTGAGGTCAACAAATGAATACATGCCCTATCTGCGAGACTGCGGTAGATCATTCTAGTTCCCGAGATTTTCGCGATAAACACAGAGTTAGTTGCCCTCGGTGCGGAGAGTACGAAATCTCAGGTAGTGCTCTAGCCATGATAGGCAATCGTTTGGCATCAGATCCCGCCGTTGCCGCACGTTTAAGCCACGCGGTCTATTACAGTGTCGCGAAGTCCAGTGAGCTTTTCATGGTAACCAGCGCAAATCTTGATGATCTCATTTCCAACCCGTTACCTGGTGTTGATCAACAGCTCGACAATCTACTCAATTGGTTAGCTAATCGGCTAGGAGATGATCCGCTAGGCAATGTTGAATTGCCAGATGCTGGTCATTTGGCGGCCATGGTTGGCACCATCGACAATAGAAGGGTGTCACGGCTAATCTCGTACGCAACCCAGGAAAACTTAATTGAAAACAGGAGTGGTTCAACTCTCTCAGTAACTCCAAAGGGTTGGAGAAGGATTGAGCCTGAGCCTGAGCTGTCAATTGAGCCAGACCAGGAACCAAGGGTGATGCCCAATGGAAATGAGGAAAAAATTATTGAGGCCAACTGCAACAAATGTGGTGGAGAGAGAAATTCATTTGAAAGAGCCAAGTTTGGCAAACCTGGGACTGATGGACCAATTTCCTGGGAAACCACTATTTCAGTCTTGGAATGTTGCGGTTGCGGTGAACTAAGTATTTTGCACGAGTTTTGGTTTTCAGAATGGGACGAATTTGGGAGTGATCCTGTTACCGGGGAACCCATCATGGTGCCAGGTATTCGGAGAACAAATTGGCCATCAATTAGCAAACGGCAAAAGCCAAATTGGGTAGATAGGATTGATGACGAAGCAATTCGGTCTGTTTTGGATGAGGTATACCTTGCTTTGGATCATGATCTGGCAACCTTGGCGGCCATGGGCACTCGAACCCTTCTAGATCAAACTATGCTGAACGCTGTCGGCGATGTGTCTGGAGGCTTTAGAGGTAAACTCAATGCAATGGTGATTGCAGGAAGATTGGGTGAGGACGAAAAAGAAACGTTCCTGGCAATGATAGATGTGGGGAATGCAGCTGCTCACCGGGGTTTTGTTCCGAATGCTTCCACGTTGGATAGAGTGCTGAGCGCTACTGAAAGCTTGCTACAACGCGAATTTGTATTGCGGGCGGATGCCGAGGCCGTAAGGAACGATACTCCAACCAAAGGGTCCAATGCCTAATCCTCCATTCAAAATTACTTTCGCATACGAAATTTTGCACGCCACTCCTTTTGCGCTCGCAGCGGCCGGGTTCACGTTGCCGGCATATTGGGGTCGTTAAGGCACGAAAGTGGTAGCTGAGAATTTTTTGCAAGCGGGTATAAAGAATGTATCCAGCCAATTCGTTAAAACTGAGTTCGTTTGTTGTCTTATTTCTCATTGTTTTTAGCTACGGCAAGGAAGTCTATTCCGCTGAATTTACTTGCGTGAAACATGGGCCTCTCAATTTCGACAACACAGACGGCAGTCTGGTCCCATCACCATGCGAGGAAATATACCTCTCAGGGAGAATTCAAGAAGGAGACAACAAAACCCTACTTAAGTTAATCACGACACACGCACCATTTATAAGAAAGATTAACTTAAATTCTCCCGGAGGCAGTGTCACCGAAGCAATGGCAATGGGAAGAACAATTCGTAAGTTCTTATTACACACAAACGCGCCATTTGTTTTTGGAGGACTGCACGAATATTTGTCCTGGCCCGATAACCCCAGTCTTCGGGCAGCTTGTCGAGATCGTAAATGCAGCTGTGATAGTGCATGTTTTTTTGTTTGGATGGGGGGAGTTCAAAGAATAGGCAACCACCTCGGATTGCACAGACCGAGATTTGGGAGACAGCACTATCTTGGTATGTCACCAATCCAAGCGCAAAAAAAGTATGCTCAACTTCTTGGCCTCATCAGAGTTTATTTCCGAGAAATGGAAGTTCCTCCGAGAGTTCTGGAAAGAATGATGGAAATTTCATCTGGTGATATTGTTAGAATTTCTGAGGGGCCTGATGCGATCGGCTTCAATATTCCGTTGCAGGGAGAGCCCCCCAGTATTGCCGAATGGATAAAATCGCGGTGCGGTGAAATTACAATGTCCGAAATCAGAAATGCTCCTAATTCCGGACCAAGTGTGGAAAGCCGAAATCTTGTCGCTAAGCGAATGCAGATAACAAATTGTATCCATAAGACGTTGGATGAAGAGCGATGGCGAATTCACCAAGAGCGATGAATAGAATTTCAAACTTTAGTCACTTACCGCCTGATTTTCTTCATTTCCAAGGCATTAAGAACCTACCGCGCCCATGCCTCGTGGCATGAAACTCAACTCCCCTCCGGTCATGGGGGGAGTCCGGTTATAAGACGTTGCCCTGTGTAAGCGTGCGCGGCGTCATCCGCCGGCGGCGGAGACCTGGCCGGCTTCCTCCAGATAGGACTGGAACTTGAACACCGGATCGACCTTGCCGCCCCACTCGGTGTCGTAGAGCTCCAATAGCTCCTCCGCGGGGGACTTGCCCGACTTGGCGATCCTGATCAGCGGCTGGAGGAAGTGGGTCTCGTCCTGGCCCGAGCGGTCGAGGCGCGCCCGGGCGCGCAATCCGTCATGGGCGATGTCCAGCGCCCTGAGAGCCAGGTCCTGCACCGTGCCTGAGCGGAACCGGGTGTGCAGCGCCTCCCTGGGCACATCGCGGCGGAGCGCCTGCATCTCCTCGACGGTCCAGTCCCGGGTCAGTTCCCCGGCCGCCGCCAGCGCATCGTCGTCGTACAGCAGCCCGACCCAGAAGGCGGGCAGCGCGCAGAGGTAGCCCCACGGTCCGCCGTCGGCGCCCCGCATCTCGAGGAACCTTTTCAGCCGCACCTCGGGGAACGTGGTGGTCATGTGATCGACCCAGTCCGACATGGTTGGGATTTCGCCCGGCAGCGCCGGCAGCTCGCCTTTCATGAAATCCCGGAACGACTGTCCGGACGCATCGATGTAGCTGCCGTCCCGGTAAACGAAATACATGGGCACGTCGAGCATGTAGTCCACGTAGCGCTCGAAGCCGAAGCCATCCTCGAAGACGAAGGGCAGCATGCCGGTGCGGTCCGGGTCGGTGTCGGTCCAGATGTGGGAGCGGTAGCTCAAATATCCGTTCTTCCTGCCCTCCTTGAAGGGCGAGTTGGCCCAGAGCGCCGTGGCGATGGGCTGGAGCGCCAGCGCGGCGCGGAACATCCGCACCATGCGGGCTTCGGAGGAGTAATCCAAATTCACCTGAACCGTACAGGTGGCGAGCATCATTTCGTGGCCCATGGAGCCCACCTTGGGCATGTATTCCCGCATGATCTTGTAGCGGCCCTTGGGCATCCACGGCACCTGATCGAGCCGCGCCTTGGCCCGGTAGCCGAGGCCCATGAACCCGACCTCCAGCTCCTCGGCCACTTCCTTTACCTGTTTCAGGTGATCGCCCAGCTCGCCGCAGGTCTGGTGAATGGTCTCCAGGGGCGCGCCCGAAAGCTCCACCTGGCCGCCGGGCTCCAGGGTGACCGACGATTGATCCGGCTTGGTCAGCGCGATGGGGTTTCCGTTTTCCAGCACCGGCTCCCAGCCGAAGCGGGTCAGTCCTTCGAGGATGGCGCGGATACCCTTCCCGCCCTCGTAGGGGAGCGGCAGGAAGGTCACGGGATCATAGGCGAATTTTTCGTGCTCGGTGCCGATCCGCCACCGATACGGGGGCTTGCAGCCCTCCTCCATATAGGCGATGAGCTGCGCCTTGCCTTCGATGGGCGCCGAATTGCTGGTGTCCTCGGCCATCGCCCGTTCCTTCGCCTCCCCTGAACTACCCGCCTAAGCTGCCATTCACCCTATCGCCAGTCCCCGGCAAATGCCTGCCAACAAGCCAGCGCCGCCAGCGCCGCCGTCTCCGCACGGAGGATTCGGGACCCCAGGCTGATGGATTTAGAATTCGGGAGATTCCTTAATAAATCAAGCTCGGATGGCGAAAATCCGCCTTCCGGACCGGTAAGCAGCGCACCCGTTTCGCCGGGCCCCATGACCTCCGAAACCGGCCCGCCGCCGCCGGTTTCGTCCATGTGATAAAGCGTCCGGCCGGCGGGCATTTCAGAAATCGCCGCCGTCAGCGGCTTCAACCCGCCGATCTCGGGCACCGTCAGCCGCCCGCATTGCTCGGCCGCTTCGATGGCGATGGCGCGGAGCCGCTCCGGCTTGATGCGGGCGGTGTTGGTGTACTCGGTGGCGACGGGCTGCAGGCGCCCCGCGCCGAGTTCGGTGGCCTTCTCGACGATCAGGTCGGTGCCGTTGCGCTTCACCGGCGCGAACAGCAGCCACGGACCCGCCTCGTCCGCTTGGCCGCGCTCCCTGTGCCGGACCGCGAACCGGCAGAACTTGCGGGTCGCTTGCGCGATCTCGGCCCGCCATTCCCCGTCCCGGCCGTTGAACAGCATGACGCCGTCGCCGGGGGCCAGACGCATGACGCCGGCGAGATAGTGCATCTGGCCGGGCGTGGCGTCGAAGGACGCGCCGTCGGCGAGATCGTGCTCCACGTACAGGCGGACTTTCGCGGTGCTCATCCCCGACCTATAGCACGGCCAATGAGATTGCGCCCGCATCCCCTAGAACGGATAATGGGACGATGCGCGACGCCGCCGCCCGCAACACCGAATACAGCGACATCCCCAAGCAGGGGTGGGGCGACCGCTGGGTGCCGCCGCCCGCGCGGCCCTATATCCGCCTGGCGAGGTTCGACCGGCCCATCGGCACCTGGCTGCTGCTGTTTCCCTGCTGGTGGTCCATCGCGCTGGCGACGCCGGGCTGGCCGTCGTTATGGCTCATCGTCCTGTTCGGCCTCGGCGCCATGATCATGCGGGGCGCGGGATGCTGCTTCAACGACATCACCGACCGCCATTACGATGGACGGGTGGCGCGCACCGCCGACCGGCCCCTGCCGTCGGGCCAGATGACGGTCGGGCAGGCGGTGATCTGGATGGGGGTGCTGTGCCTTCTGGGCCTCGTCATTCTACTGCAGTTCAACCTGTTCGCCATCGGGGTCGGGGCCGCGTCCCTGGCGCTGGTGTTCACCTACCCACTGTTCAAGCGTTTCACCCACTGGCCCCAGGCCGTGCTCGGCCTGACCTTCAACTGGGGGGCGCTGCTGGGCTGGGCGGCGGTGCGCGGCGACATCCAGACGCCCGCCCTGGTGCTCTACGCGGCCGGGTTCTTCTGGACGCTGGGCTACGACACCATCTATGCCCACCAGGACAAGGAAGACGACGCGCTGATCGGGGTGAAGTCCACCGCCGTCCTTCTATGGGGCGGGACCCGGCCGTGGCTGTGGATCTTTCACGCCGCCGCCATCGCGCTGATCGGCGTTTCCGGGTGGCTGGCCGGGCTCGCCTGGCCGTTCTGGGCGGCGCTCGCCCTGGGCGCGGTGCAGTTGGCCTGGCAGTCCCGGGACGTCAAGCTCGACGATCCCCACGACTGCCTCCGCAAGTTCAAGTCCAACCGGCTGTTCGGCTGGCTGCTGTTCGGCGGGATCATTCTGGGGCAGGTGGTCTAGCGCCCTTTCTTCGATTTCCTTTTCGGCGGCGTCGGCGCCTGTCTGGGCTGGAAGCGCTTGCCGTCCACGAGGCTCAGCAGGTCGAAGGAACTGATCAGCCCGACCACCTTCTTGTTGTCGGTCACCACCACATGGTGGATCCTGTTCTTGCGCATGATCCGGGCGGCCACCGAGACGTCGTTGTAGGCCGGCACCGCGTGGATGCCGTCGCTCATGATCCGGCTCACCGGCGTCTCGTCCTTCAGGCGCCGGGCGAGGTCGGTGGAGGTAACGATGCCGAGGGCCTCCTTGTCCGGACCGACCACGGGCAGCGCGCCGATGCGGTTCCGCTCCATGGCCGCCCGCGCATGGCCGACGGTGTGGTGCTTCTCGGCGACGATGACCCGCTTGGCCATGATGTCGGCGATCTTGATGTTCATGTGGCTCTCCCCTGGTTGAGCTATGAAGAGTCTAGGGCGCGCTCGTTCTTCCGGCCCTGATTAGGATCAATCGGCGAAGGCGAACCCGTCATAGAGCCAGGCGAGACAGCGGTAGCTGTCCTCGACCGAGCGCTCGCGGAATTGCTGGAAGGCGACCTCCCGCTCGACCCCGTCGCCATGATAGTTTTCCCAGATCGCCCGGCTCTCCAGGGTAACGCGCGCCGTACGGACCACCCGGTCGGCGGCGAAGGCGGTGAAGACCTCCTCATGACCGCCCCCCCGGCCGATCAGTCCCGCCAGATGAAGCCCGTCCTCGATGGCCATGCAGGCCCCCTGGGCCAAGGTCTGCAGGGTCGGATGCGCGGCATCGCCCAGCAGGCAGACCCGGCCGTCATGCCATTTGCGGACAGGGTGACGGTCGCCGACGATGAACCGGCGCTCCAGATCCATCACCCGGATCAAATCGCGAAGGCATGGGTGGGCACCCGAATAGGTCCGCTGCAACTCCGCCCGGTAGGCTTCCACGTCGCCCCGGGGGGCCTCGTTGGCCGACCGGAAGACGGCGACGATGTTGAACAGCGCCCCATGCCGCAGCGGATAGGTAACGATGTGAAAGCCGGGGCCGCCCCACAGCACCACCACATCGGCCGGAACATCCGCCTTCAACTCCTCCATCGGGATGATGGTCCGGTGGGCCACGTAGCCGTTGGGGAGCGGCCCGCCGTCGCCGAGCATTTGCGCGCGCAGCGTCGAGCCGATCCCGTCGGCGCCGATCACCAGCTCGCCTTCGTGGGTTTCGCCGCCCTCGGTGGTGATCTCGGCGCAAGCGCCGCGGTTGGCGTAGCCGGTGATCCGGGTATCGGCGATCAGCTCGATATGACCGTCCGCCCGGCAGGCGTCGATCATGACGTTATGGAGATCGATGCGGTGAATGATCAGGTAGGGGTAGTTGAACCGCGCCCTGAACCCGGCGCCGGTCGGGATGCGCACCAGTTCCTCGTCGCTCAAGCCGTCCCGCATGGTCACCGCCGCCGGTTCGTCACCGGCGGCCATCACCTGCTCCATCAGCCCGAGCCGGTCGAAGACATGAAACACGTTGGGGCCGAACTGGATGCCGTAGCCGATGGCGCCGAACGCCGGCGCCCCCTCGAACACGCGGACCGTCCGCCCCCGCTGGGCCAGGGCCAGCGCCGCGGTCAGCCCGCCGAGGCCGCCGCCGACGATGAGAATGGGTTGGTCCGGCACTTCGGGACTCCTCGAGAATAGTCTTGCGCCGGGCAAGCTTTGCAGGAGAGTCCAGGCTATGGCAACAGCGGACCGTCATGATCGGGGGAATTGAATATGCGAGCGGCCTATTACGAGGAACTGGGCGCGGCCCGGGATGTGTTGAAACTGGGTGAGATGGAGACGCCCGAGCCGGGCCCCGGCGAGGTGCGGGTCAAGCTGGCGGCCTCCGGCGTCAATCCCTCGGACTGGAAGGCCCGGCTGCGCGGCCGCTTCGGGAAGCTGCCGTTCCCCAGGATCATTCCCCACAGCGACGGCGCCGGCGTGGTGGACGCCGTCGGGGACGGCATCGATGCCGGGCTGACGGGTCAGCGGGTGTGGACGCTCAACGGCCAATGGAAGCGGCCCTTCGGCACGGCCGCCGAATACATCGTCCTGCCCCGGCGCCATGTGGTGCCGACCCCGGAGCATGCCGGCGACGATGAGGCCGCCTGCTTCGGGATTCCGTTCCTCACCGCCCACCGGGCGGTGTTGTTCGACGGGCCCGTCGACGGGCAGACCCTTCTGGTGCAGGGGGGCGCCGGCGCGGTCGGACATCAGGCGATCCAGATCGCCAAGCATGCCGGCGCGCGGGTGATCACCACCGTCTCCAGCGCCGAGAAGGCCGACTACGTGAAAGCGGCGGGCGCCGACGAGGTGATCAATTACCGGGACGAAGACCTGCCCGAGCGGGTCGAGGCGCTGACCGGCGGCATGGGCGCCGACCGCATCGTCGAGGTGGATATCGCCGCCAACGGCCGTCATTACGGCCGCATTCTGGCGCCGGGCGGCACGTCGATCATTTACGGCACGGGCCAACCGACCGCCGAAGTGCCCTCTCAGGACTTCATCATGCGGGCGGCGGCGCTCAAGTGGTTCATCGTCTACGAACTCACGGAAGCCGAAATCGCCGAGGGGGTCAGCTGTCTCAACCAGATGCTGGCCGCCGGCGCCCTCGCCACCACCATCGCCGCCCGCTTCCCGCTGGATGATATCGCCGCCGCCCACGAAATGGTCGAGGCCGCGAAGCACATGGGCAATGTCGTCCTGGAGATAGAGTAAACCGAGCGTTTTCAACGTCTTATGGGGTGACGTAAAAATTTATGTGTCAGTTGGGAATGGGGTACTCCCTGTGGTTTACGACAACCGCAAGAAGGAGCACCCCGATGCCACAGCAAGCTGTAACGATTGAGAACCTACCACAAGCCTTTGAGGTGGTGAAGGAGATGCAAGCAGGCGGATTGGACTGGGGCGAGGGTTATCGCCCGCTTGGCCGCCAGGCGCTGGCCGAGATCATCGAGGGCCGGATGGCCGAGGCGGTGGATCGCTGGCTCGACGGCCTCGATGGCAGCGCTATGCGCGACCGGCGCAACGGCACCTACCGGCGCCGCCTGCTCAGCGAGCTCGGCGACATCGAGCTCAACGTGCCGCGCACCCGGCACTTCTGCCCGACCGAGGTTCTGAAGAGCTACGCAAGGCGCGCTCCAGAGATCGACCGCGCCATCCTGGCCGGCTTCGTGCTGGGGCTCTCGACCCGCAAGGTCGGCGAGGTCCTGCTTGCCCTGCTCGGGCGTCCGGTCTCGGCCGCGACGGTGAGCCGGGTCGCCAAGACCCTCGATCTGTCGGTCGCCGCATTCCACCGCCGGCCGCTGAAGAACGCCTACAAGGCGCTGATGCTCGACGGCGTGGTGCTGGCCTGCAAGACCGGCGCCGGCGCGCTCAGGAGGCCGGTCCTGGTGGCGCTGGGCATACGGCACGACGGCAAGAAGGAGATTATCGACTTCCAACTCGCCGCCAGCGAGAGCGCCGCGGAGTGGGAGCGCTTCCTCACCGCGTTGCACCGCCGCGGCCTCACCGGCGAGGGCCTTGAGATGATCTGCGTTGATGGCGGCCAAGGCCTGCTCGCCGCCTTGCCGATCGTCTATCACGGCATCCCCGTTCAGAGGTGCTGGGCGCACAAAATCAGGAACATCCTCAACAAGGTCCGCGTAGCCGACCAGCAGGCCGTCAAGGCCGACGTCCACGCCGTCATGAATGCCCCCAACCGCCGCAAGGCCGAGACCGCCGCCCGCCGCTTCGCCGACGCCTGGGAAGATACCTACCCCAAGGCCGTCGCCTGCCTGCGCAACGACCTCGACGACCTGCTCACCTGCTTCCGCTACAAGGACCTCGCCGAGCGAAAGCAGGTCAGGACCACCAATGCCATCGAACGGAGGTTCCGCGAGGTTCGCAGACGAACCCGGCCCATGGGAACCTTCAAGGATAAAACCTCAATGGACCGCATCCTCTACGCGGTCTTCATTCACGAAAACAAGTCTCAGGGAATCAGTACCCCAGTCTCCCTGACACATAACTCTTGACGTTACCTCTTATGGCTCTCGAATGACTTTTGATCCGGCCTGTTCTATACTGGGCGGGTCATGGCAGAGGACACCATTCTTTCGGACGGGGCCTCGGCTTCGGCCTCGTACCGGGTTCGCACCATAGGCCTCGAGGACCTGCGCCAGTCGGTCATCAAGGGCCTCGACGACTTCAACGCGCGCCCGACTCACGCCATTTTCATCATCTTTCTCATCCCGCTGATCATGCTCATCGCCTTTTGGGTGGGCACCGACCAACGGCTGCTCCCGCTGGTGTTTCCGATCCTCACCGGGTTTGCGCTTCTCGGCCCGTTCCTGGCTTTGGGGCTCTACGAATTGAGCCGCCAGCGGGAGATGGGACGGAACATCACCTTTCGTCAGGCGTTCAACATCTTTCGCCACAAGGCGGTGGGTTCGCTGATCAGTCTGGGGGTGATCCTGACGATTTTGTTCGGCTTCTGGCTCTCGGTGGCGATGACAATCTACCAGGCGACCCTCGGCTTTCCGGCGCCGCCGACCTTCGGCGAGTTCGCGGCCGAGATTCTGACCACCGGTCCGGGCTGGGTGCTGATCGTGTTCGGCAACGGCATCGGCCTTCTGTTCGCGATGATCGCGCTGGCCATCAGCGTGGTGTCGTTTCCGCTGATCATCGACCGCCACGTGTCGGCCGGCACGGCCATCATGGTTTCGGTCGACGTGGTGGTTCACAACCCGGTGGTCATGGCGGTCTGGGGGTTTGTCGTCGCGATGGCGCTGCTGCTCGGCACCCTGCCGGCGCTCGCCGGGCTGGTGATCGTGTTCCCGGTTCTCGGCCACGCCACCTGGCATCTTTATCGGCGCGTCGTCGAATAGCAGAACGGCCCCGCCGGTCGCCCGGCGAGGCCGCTCCTAATCAGAAATCCTCTGTCATCTCCGAAGAGATCCCTGGGGAACTCTGATCGGACCCTTCCGCTTCCGCTTCACTCGCGATCCACAGCCGCTTCTTGATCCATCTTTAGGTTACCGCGGTGTCGATTTGACGAACAACCCCTTTTCTATCCACACCCCTGTGGAACCTGGGGAGAAGTATATTTTTTTTGGCCCGTTGCCGGTGGATAACCATTTTGCGCTGCACCAGGGCGATTCAGGCCTCTGATTCCGCGCCCGATTTGAGCCCCCGGCGATAGAGTTTGCCGGTCGGCCCCGTCGGCAGGTCGGCGCGTATATGGATGACCTTGGGCAACAGGTGCCGGGGCAGAAATCCGTCCGCTTCGATCTCCCGGAGAAGTGTTTCTTCGCCGCAATCCGCCGCCAGAACCACGTGCGCCTCGATGCGCTCCCCCCATTGCGGGTCGGGCTCGCCGACGACGCCGGCGAGGCGGATCAGCGGGTGGCGCATCAACGCCGCCTCGATTTCCTCCGCGCCGACCTTGACCCCGCCGGTATTGATCCGGTTGTCCAGCCGGCCCCGGACGGAGAGCACGCCCGCATCGTCGACGACGCCCAGGTCGCCGCTCCGCCACCAGCCACCGGCGAATTTCGCTTGGGTCAGTGCCGGATCATCGAGATAGCCGGCCGCCAGCGAGCCGCCCCGGATGCAAATCTCTCCCGGCTCCCCCGGCGGCAGCTCCCGGCCGGCGCCGCCGTCCGGGGAAACGATGCGAAGCGCCGCCCCCGGCACCGGCCGGCCGGCCGCCGATGGCGCCTCCGCCAAGATATCCATGCCGGCGGCCACCCCCGCGCCGTTGCCGCCCTCCGAAGCGAGATAGGCGGTCATCACGTTGGGGCAGATATTGCGGGCCAGTTCCCCGACCAGGGACGCTGAGCCGGGCTCGCCGGAATAGAACGCCGTTCGCAGCAGCGACAGATCGAACTCCTCGGGGTTCCCGGCGAGCACCATCCGCCAGGCGGTGGGCACCAGGGCCGCGACGGTGATCTTCTCCGCGGCCAGCGCGCCCAGGAACCGGCGGGGCTCGAACCGGCCGTCGAAATAGAGCCGCCCCCGCATCCGGACGAACGGCAACACCGTGTGAATCCACGCCGCGAAGGACGGCGCCATGACGACGATGGCGCTGTCGCCGGGGGACGAGACGCCGTAGATGTGCCGTCCCTGGTCCGCGGTGACGGCGAGCGTCCGCTGGGTGTGCATCACGCATTTGGGCGCCCCGGTGGTGCCGGACGACATCAGGACCAACGCCGGATCGTCCGGCGACGGGCCGGGCAGGCCGGGCGGCCGCCCCTCATACAGGGAACCTTCGTCGAGACCGATCAGCGCGCGGTCCCCGGCGATTTGTCCGGCGAGTTCCCGGTGAGCGCCGTCGAACAGGACCGCCTCGGCCTTGATGAACCCGGCCGTGCGCCGGAGCCGTTCGGGCGTATCCCGGACGTGGAAGCAGCAGGGCACGATCCCGGCCCGGAGACAGCCGAAGAAGGCCACGGCCTGACGCACCGAATTGCCGGCGAGAAGCGCCACCCGGTCCCCCGGCGCCAACCCGCGCGCAAGCAGCGCATTGGCGAACGACGAACTCTCCCGCTCCGCTTCGCCGCCGGAAAGCCGTTCCGACGGATCGGCAAGAAATTCGCCGGCTCCCTTGTCGCGGCAAGCCTCGGCGATCACATGAGCGATGGTATTCGGCGAGGTCACGGCGCTGCGCCGCCTACAGGTCCCGGGAAATGATGTACTTCATCACCTCGTTGGTGCCGGCATAG
Organism: Rhodospirillales bacterium; assembly: GCA_965221855.1. Classification (GTDB taxonomy): domain Bacteria; phylum Pseudomonadota; class Alphaproteobacteria; order Rhodospirillales; family UBA2165; genus JAJDXO01. Next base: position 199,461 of record CBDCSV010000005.1, read on the forward strand.
ATCCGGTGCACCCGGGCGTCCGCCCAGGCCCTCGCGATGGGGAACTCCCACATGTAGCCATACCCGCCGTGAAGCTGCAGGCAGTCATCCAGCACCCGGTCGGCCAATTCGGTGGTGACCAGCTTGGCCTTGGCCGCCAATTGCGGGCTCACCCGCCGGGCCACGTGGCCCTCGATGCATTTGTCGACGAACGGCCGGGCGGCCTCCACCTCGGCAATCATCTCGGCCAGCTTGAACCGGGTGTTCTGGAAGTCGAACACGGTCTGGCCGAAGGCCTTGCGCTCCTTGGTGTAGGCGAGGGTCCGGTCGATGGCGGCCTCGGCCAGCACCATGGAGCGCACGGCGACCACCAGACGCTCCCGGACCAGTCCATCCATGAGAATACGCCAGCCGTCGTTTTCGTCGCCCAATCGCGCATCCGCCGGCACCTTCACGCGGTCGAAAAACAGCTCGGCGGTATCCTGGGCCTTGTTGCCGATCTTTTTCAGGTTGCGGCCGCGGGACACCCCGTCGCCGTCGAGGTCGACCCAGAACAGGGACACCCCCTTGGCGCCCCGCGACGGATCGGTCTTGGCCGCCAGCAGGATGCGGTTGGCGATATGGCCGTTGGTGATGAAGGTCTTGGCGCCGTCGATGACATAGCCGTTGCCGCCGGGCCTGGCCGTCGTCTTGAGTTCCTTCAAATCGCTGCCGCCGCCCGGCTCGGTCAGGCCGATGGCCGAAATGAATTCGCCCGACGCCATCCTGGGCAGCCAGTCCCGCTTCTGCGCTTCGGTGCCGTGATCGATCAAAAAAGGCGCGATGATGTAGGCGTGCATATCCCACGCCGGCGCGGCCACCGAATAGCGGCCCAATTCCTCGATGACGATGGCGTCATAGAGGAAATCGCCGCCCATGCCGCCGTAAGCCTCGGGGATGGAGGTGCCGAGCAGTCCCAGTTCGCCGGCCCGGCGCCAGATTTCCGGCGGCGTCCGCCCCGCTTCTTCCCACGACGCGTAGTCGGGCAGCACCTCTTCCTCGAGGAACCGGGCGACGCTGGACCGGAAAATCTCGTGCTCTTCGGCGTAGAGGGTGCGGGGAATTTCGAAGTTCATGCGCGGGTCCGACCACTGGCCTTTTTGGCCGCATTCAGGGTATCGGCGAAAGCTCGCGACTTCAACAAGCGCACCTTTCGGCGCCCCAGAGCCGATCTAGGGGTAAACCGCTGGACCCTCGGACATATTCCCCGCCCTCCAACCACCGGGCAAGCAATCGGGCTCGAAACCGGACGTTTGCCTTGACCAAAGGCCCGGCTTCCAGTGTGGTTGGCTCGGCCGGCAACCGGGGAAACGTACATGGCTTACAAGAGCCTCAGGGATTTCATCGCCCGTCTCGAGCAGGAGGGCCGGCTGAACCGGGTTTCCGCGCCCGTGTCGCCGGCGCTCGAAATCACCGAAATCCAGACCCGCCTGATGGCCGAGGGCGGGCCCGCCGTGCTGTTCGAGAACGTCATCGACGAGAGCGGCGGGAAATACCCCATGCCGGTGCTCGCCAATCTGTTCGGCACCGTCGAGCGGGTCGCCTGGGGCATGGGCCGCGAGCCCGAGAACCTGCGCGCGTTCGGCGAAACCCTGGCCTTCCTGCGCCAGCCCGAGCCCCCCGGCGGCTGGCGCGAGGCCATCGACATGCTGCCGCTGGTGAAGACCGCCATGGCGATGAAGCCGAGGACGGTGCCGAGGGGCGCCTGCCAGGAGGTGGTCCTGCGGGGCGGCGACATCGACCTCGGCAAGCTGCCCATCCAAAGCTGCTGGCCGGGCGAGCCCGCGCCCCTGATCACCTGGCCGCTGGTCGTCACCCGGGCGCCCGGCTCCGAGCGCGACGACGATTTCAATTTGGGGGTCTACCGCCTGCAGGTGACCGGCAAGGACACCACGCTGATGCGGTGGCTCAAACATCGGGGCGGCGCCCAACACCACGCCAAGGCGGAAGGCGAGACCGAAATTCCCGCCGCCGCGGTCATCGGCGCCGATCCGGGCACCATCCTCGCCGCCGTCGCCCCGGTGCCGGACACCTTGTCCGAATATCAGTTCGCCGGGCTGCTCCGGAACGAGAAGGTCGAACTGGTGAACTGCAAGACGGTGCCCCTGAAGGTCCCGGCGGAGGCGGAGATCGTTCTCGAAGGCCACGTCTCGCTCACCGAGTACGGCGACGAAGGGCCCTACGGCGATCACACGGGCTACTACAACGCGGTCGAGAAATTTCCGGTATTCAGGATCTCGGCCGTCACCATGCGCCGGGACCCGATCTATCTCTCCACCTACACGGGCCGGCCGCCGGACGAGCCGAGCGTCCTCGGCGAAGCGCTGAACGAGCTGTTCATCCCGCTGCTGACCCAGCAGTTCCCGGAAATCACCGATTTCTGGCTGCCCCCCGAGGGGTGCTCCTATCGGGTCGCGGTCGTCTCCATCAGGAAGGCCTATCCGGGCCACGCCAAGCGGGTGATGATGGCCGTCTGGTCCTACCTGCGGCAGTTCCTCTATACCAAGATGGTGATCGTGGTGGATGACGATATCGACGCCCGGGACTGGAAGGACGTGATCTGGGCGATCTCCACCCGCATGGACCCGGTGCGCGACGTCACCCTCATCGACCGGACCCCCATCGACTATCTCGACTTCGCCTCGCCGGTCTCCGGTCTTGGCGGCAAGATGGGGCTCGATGCCACCGACAAATGGCCGCCCGAGACCGACCGGGACTGGGGCCGCAAAATCCGCATGTCCGACGAGGTGATTGATCGGGTGTCCGAGATGTGGGACACGCTGGGTCTGCCGGGCAGCGGCAAGCCTATTTGGAAATAGTCCGAACCGGGAAACGAGGAATGGCCGATCCCGCCGAACACCTGAACAAGCTCAGCGATCTGATCGACAGGGCCAAGGCCGAAGGCGCCGATGCGGCGGATGCCGTCCATGTCGAGAGCATCTCGCTGTCCGTCGCCCAGCGGCTCGGCAATCCGGAAAAACTGGAGCGCTCCGAAAACGCCGATATCGGGCTTCGGGTGTTCGCCGGCAAGCGCCAGGCCATCGTCTCGTCGTCCGACATGAGCGCCGAAGCGCTGGACGAACTGGCGGTGCGCGCCGTCGCCATGGCCAGGAACGTGCCCGAGGATCCGTTTTGCGGATTGGCCGATCCCGGTCAACTGGCGGCGGACCCGCCGGCCCTCGACATGGCCGACCCCGGGGAACCGGCCACCGAGACCCTGGTCGGCCGGGCGAGGGAAGCGGAAGAAGCGGCGCGGGCCGTCGAGGGCGTCACCAATTCGGAGGGCGCCGAAGCCGGTTGGGGCCGGGCGGCCATCGCCGTCGCCGCCTCCAACGGGTTCGCCCGGGCCTATTCGGGCACCCATTTCTCGGTCAGCGCATCGGTGCTGGCCGGCGAAGGCACGGGGATGGAGCGCGACTACGACTATTCCGGCGCCGTCTATGCCGAGGATTTGACCTCGCCGGCCGAGGTGGGACGCATCGCCGGCGAGAAGGCGGTGAAGCGGCTCAACCCCCGCAAGGCCGAAACCGCCGAGGTCCCGATCGTCTTCGATCCCCGCATCTCCCGGTCCATGGTCGGGCACCTGGCGCGGGCGGTCAACGGCGCCGCCATCGCCCGCGACACAAGCTTCCTCAAGGACAGCATGGGAGAGGCGGTGTTCGGGACGGGCATCGACATCATCGACGACCCGCACCGGCAGCGGGGGCTGCGATCCAAGCCCTTCGACGGCGAGGGCGTCGCCAATTCCCGCCGGGCGGTGATCGAAAACGGGGTGCTCACCACCTGGTTCCTCGATCTCCGGTCATCCCGGCAGTTGGGGCTGGAAACCACCGGTCATGCGTCCCGCGGCACCGGCGGGCCGCCGTCGCCATCCGCCACCAATCTCTATCTGGAAGCGGGCCCGGCCTCGCCCGCGGAGCTGATGAGCGACATCAAGAGCGGCTTCTACGCCACCGAACTGATCGGTTTCGGGGTCAATGGCCTCACCGGCGATTACAGCCGCGGCGCCGCCGGGTACTGGATCGAAAACGGCGAAATCGCCTACCCGGTGAGCGAAATCACCATCGCCGGCAACTTGAAGGACATGTTCCAACGGCTCACCCCGGCGGACGACCTCACCTTCCGCTATGGGATCGATGCGCCGACGCTCCGCATCGACGGCATGACGGTTGCGGGCAAATAGACGAATTGCCGCGCAAGCCGCTGATTCGAAAGGCGCTATTGGGTTGACGACTCCATCCGTGATAAACTCCGCGCCTTCAATCACCATCTCGGATTCGTGGCTCTGAGCGAAACAGTGACGTCGCCGCAGGATACCTCGACCGCCGGTCTGGTCGGCCGGCTGGCGCGCGGGTACATCCGCCCCTATGCGGGCTGGATTGTCGTCGCGTTGATCGCGATGGCGATTGTCGCCGCCATGGTGGGCCTGAGCGCCTGGCTGATGGACCCGGTGGTCAACCGCATCTTCATCGAAAAGCGGGAAGATTTGCTTCTGCTGATCGGCGGCGCGGTGCTGGTGACGTTCCTGATCAAGGGCGCCGCCAACTATGCCCAATCCGCGCTGATGGCGTTTGTCGGACAGCGGATCATCACCGACGCCCAGCATAGGCTCTATGCTCATCTCACCCGGATGGAGCTGGCGTTCTTCCAAAACGAGGCCACCGGCGGACTGATCTCCCGCTTCACCGTCGACATCAACATGATGCGCGCGGCAGTCACCAACGCGCTCACCGGCCTCGGAAAGGATAGCCTGTCCTTGATCGGCTTGGTCGCGGTGATGTTCATCCAGGATTGGCAACTGGCCATCATCTCCTTCATCGTTTTCCCGCCGGCGGTATTCGCCATTGCGCGGCTCGGCAAACGCATCCGCAAGGTAACCGTCAACACCCAGGCGGAGATGGGGGAGTTTACGACGATCCTCAACCAAACCTTTCAGGGCGCCCGCGTCGTCAAGGCCTATTCCATGGAGGAATACGAAAAACGCCGGGTCGGCGACGTCGCGGAGCGCATTTTCAGGCTGGTATTCAAGTCCGCGCGGATCCGCGCCATGGCGAGCCCGATCATGGAAACCCTGGGCGGCGTCGCGGTGGCCCTGGTGATCTTCTACGGCGGCTTCCGGGTGATCGGCGGCACCATGGACGCCGGTTCGTTCTTCTCGTTCATCACCGCGCTTCTGATGGCCTACGAGCCGCTGAAACGGCTCGCCAACTTGAACGCCAGCCTCCAGGAAGGCTTGGCGGGCGCGCAACGGCTGTTCGCGCTGCTCGACCGGGAACCGGATATCACGGAGGCGCCGGACGCCAAACCGCTCGACGTGCGGGGCGGCGGGGTCCGGTTCGACAATGTGCGGTTCGCCTACCGGGAGGACCGCCCCGCCCTGATGGGCATGAGCCTCGATGTTCCCGCCGGCAAGACGGTGGCCTTGGTCGGGCCGTCGGGCGCCGGGAAGTCCACCATCCTCAATCTCATCCCCCGGTTCCATGACGTCGATACGGGCGCCGTCTCCATCGACGGTCACGACGTTCGAGGACTGACCTTCGACAGCTTGCGCGGCGCCGTCGCCCTGGTCAGTCAGGAGATCACCCTGTTCGACGACACCATCAGGGCGAACATCGCCTACGGCCGCCAAAACGCCTCCGAAGACGAGATCATTCAGGCCGCCCGCGACGCGGCCGCCGACGCCTTCATCCGCGAACTGCCGCGGGGTTACGACACGCTGGTCGGCGAGATGGGCGCGCACCTCTCGGGCGGACAGCGCCAACGCATCGCCATTGCCCGGGCCATGCTCAAGGACGCGCCGATCCTGCTGCTCGACGAGGCAACCTCGGCGCTCGACACGGAATCCGAACGTCAGGTTCAGGCGGCGCTGCGGGTACTCATGCGGGGCCGGACCACGCTTGTCATCGCCCATCGCCTTTCCACGGTCATGGACGCGGACGTCATCCACGTCGTCGACCGGGGCAAACTGGCCGAAAGCGGAAGCCACGCCGAATTGCTTGCCCGCGGGGGAATATACGCCAACCTTTACGCGCTTCAGTTCGCCGATCAGGAAGACGACTCCCTGCCGGACAATGCGGTCGCCGCCGCGGGAGAGTAGGCCGCATCCATGGCGACGCCCAGATTCATCAAAGCGATCTCCCGCTCTCCGGCCGTCCGCGCCGCCGCGTGTTTCCTGGGTGCTCAATACCTGCGGCTGGTGTGGATCACGGGAAGATGGCGGGTCGAAGGAATTGAGACGGTTCAGCGATTTTGGGATCAGGATCGGCCGTTCATCGTCTGTTTCTGGCACGGCCGGCTGCTCATGATGCCGCTGACCTGGAAGCGCCCGAAACCCTTTCACATGCTCCTGTCCGATCATCCGGATGGCCGGCTGGGTGCGGAAATCGGGGCCCATTTCGGCATCAAGAGCACCTATGGGTCGTCGACGCGCGGCGGCACCGCCGCCCTCCGGCAACTGGTGAAAATCCTCAGAGACGGCGGAACCGTCGGCATGACCCCCGATGGGCCGGCGGGCCCGCGGATGCGGGCGGGCACCGGCGCCGTCGCCCTGGCGCGGCTGTCGGGGGCGCCCATTTTGCCCCTGACATTTTCAAGTTCCTCCCGGCGGGCACTGAACAGCTGGGACCGGTTTATCGTGCCGTTTCCCTTCGGCCGCGGCATCATCCGCTGGGGCGCCCCGATCGAAGTCCCGAAAGATGCGGATGACGACGGGCTCGAGGCTGCCCGGCTTCAGCTCGAAAACGCGATGAACGCGCTCACCGAGGCGGCCGACCGGGATTGCGGCCAGGTGCCCGTGGAGCCGGCGCCCGCAGCGGTCGAGGCGGCGCCATGATGCTGCCGCTCTACAGGCTGCTGACCACCATCCTGGGTCCGGTGATCGGGATGTATCTGGCGCGCCGCAGGCGCCTGGGCAAGGAGGACCCGGTTCGGTTTGCCGAACGGCTCGGAACGCCGGGCGCGCCGAGGCCGGCGGGCCGGGTTTTTTGGCTTCATGCGGCCAGTGTCGGCGAGGCCCAGTCCATGCTGCCGTTGATCGGACACCTTCTGCAGGCCCATCCGGATGTTCATTTGCTTTTTACGACGGGAACAGTGTCCTCGGCGCGGATGATCGAGGGCCGGCTCCCGCCCCGGGCGATTCACCAATACGTGCCCGTTGACCGGCCGGGCGCCGTCCGGTCGTTCCTCGACCATTGGCAACCCGAAATCGCGCTGTGGGCCGAAAGCGAGTTTTGGCCCAATCTGATCGATGAGACCCAGCGCCGCGGCATTCCGATGATCCTCATCAACGGCCGAATATCGCCCCGATCCTACCGCGGGTGGCAGCGGGCGCCCGGCCTGTTGCGCAGCCTGCTGCAGCGCTTCGACATGTGTCTCGGGCAAACCGACGGCGATGCGGCACGGCTGAGGGACTTGGGCGCGGCCGCCTACAAGTGCGTCGGCAATTTGAAATTTGCGAGCCCGCCGCTGGCCGCCGACGAGGCGGCGCTTTCGGACCTGGCGGCCAGGACCGCCGGCCGGCCCATTTGGATCGCCGCCAGCACCCATGAAGGAGAGGAGAAAATCGCCGCTGCCGTTCACCGCGCGCTGATAGATGAGCACCCGGGGCTCCTCACCGTCATCGCGCCCCGTCACGCGCACCGCGGTCCCGGCATCCTGGCATCCCTCGCCAACGGCTCGGCGCAGTTGCGGCTTCGTTCGAAAGGCGAGCTCCCCGAGGCGGAGACCGGCATCTATATCGCCGACACGATGGGCGAACTCGGGTTGTTCTTCCGGCTCGCCGATGTGGTGTTCATGGGTAAGTCACTGGTGCCCTTCGGCGGCCAAAACCCTTTGGAGCCGCTCAAGCTGGACCGGCCGGTCATCCACGGCCCCCACATGGCGAATTTCCAGGACATGGCCGATCACCTCGCCTCCTCCGACGGCGCGGTGCAGGTGAAGGACGAGGAAGAACTGAGGCGCGCCGTCGACACGCTCCTGAAGGATCATTCCCGCCGCGCCGAACTTGCCCGAAACGGCCGGTCCTACGCCGACGCCCAATCCAATGTCGTCGAGGCGGTCTCGGCGGAAATCGAACGGCTCCTGAAAAGCGATCATGGCGCTTCGCACACCTGAGTTCTGGTATCAAAGCCGGGGTGTCCTGCCCCTTCTATTGGGTCCGCTGGGGTCGGCCTACGGCATCGCGGGATGCCTGCGGCGGAAGATGGCGACGCCGGCGGCGTGCGGCGTCCCGGTCATTTGTGTCGGCAATGTGGTCGCCGGGGGTGCCGGAAAAACACCGACCGCGCTTCATGTTGCCGAACGGTGCCAACGGGCCGGGATCGGCGTCCACTTTCTCAGCCGCGGTTATGGCGGGCGGGAGAAGGGCCCCTTGCGCGTTGACCCGGAAACCCATACGGCGGCCGATGTCGGCGACGAACCGCTGCTCCTGGCGGGCGCCGCGCCAACCTGGATTTCCGCCGATCGGCTGGCCGGCGCGCGCGCCGCGGCGGAAGCAGGGGCCCGGTTGATCGTCATGGATGACGGTTTTCAGAACCCTGCGCTCGCCAAGGACCTGTCGATCATCGCCATCGACGGGGATGCCGGTTTTGGCAATGGCCGGATGATCCCCGCCGGGCCGCTCCGCGAGCCGCCGGCGGCGGCCCTCACGCGGGCGCACGCGGTGGTGATTATCGGTCGGGACTCGTCCGGCATGTCCGGGCGCTTGCGCGAGTCCACGGGCGGGCGGGTGGCGGTCATGGTCGGCCGGCTCCGACCCGGACCGGAGATCGAACGGCTCAAAGCAAAGCCGCTGCTCGCCTTCGCCGGAATCGCCCGGCCGGAAAAATTCTTCACCACCCTGCGCGACAGCGGCTGCGAGCTGACGGCGGCCAGGGCTTACGTCGATCACCACCCGTTCAGCCGGAGCGAGATCGCCGATCTCCGCAGACAAGCCGGGGACCTGGATGCCGCCTTGGTGACCACGGCCAAGGATTTCGTCCGGCTGCACCCCGAGGACCGCAACGACGTCCAGGTCCTGACCGTCGGGTTGGCACTCGAAGACCAGGCGGCACTCGACCGGCTCCTGGAACCGGTTCTTGCACAGGCGGGAGCGGGCTGATGTTCCGGCGCTGGATCGTCTATCCCCTCCAGGGGATGTTCGCGGCCCTCGGATACGCCGTTCTGGCCGCCCTGCCCGTGGACGCCGCGTCGGCCCTCGGCGGGTGGATCGGCCGGACGTTCGGTCCCCGCTTTCGCGCCCACCAGATCGCCCACCACAACCTCGGGCGGATCATGCCGGAACTGGGCGAGACGGAACGCGCGGCCATCATCCGGGGTATGTGGGAAAACCTGGGGCGCACCGTTGCCGAGTACCCCCATATCAAGGAGTTCAATCCCTACGCGGAAGACGGCCGCATCGAGATCGTCGGTCTCGAACACATGGAGTCTTTGTGGAACGACGACAGGCCGGGCCTGCTGTTCGGCGGCCATCTGGCCAATTGGGAACTGCCGCCGCTGGCCGTCACTCGCCGGGGCTGGAACGTGCACCTGGCCTATCGCGCCCTCAATAACCCGCTGGTCGACCGCTTGCTGCGCCGCGGCCGCGACGCCGTCGACGCCGGTCTTTTCCCCAAGGGGCCGGAGGGCGCGAAGATGGCACTGAAGGCGCTTTCCAATGGCGAGCATGTGGCCATGCTGGTGGATCAAAAAATGAACGACGGAATCCCGGTTCCGTTCATGGGCGTCGACGCCATGACCGCCCCGGCGGTCGCCAAGTTCGCGCTGCGCTACGACTGCCCGGTCATTCCGGTGCAGGTGGAGCGCCTGCAGGGCGCCCGGTTCCGGATTACCTTCCATCCCGACCTGGAAAAGCCCGCGACCGGCGACCGGCAGAAGGATGTCGAGGCCATCATGACCGAGGTGAACGACTATCTCGGATCCTGGATCCGCCGGCACCCGGAGCAATGGCTGTGGGTGCACCGGCGCTGGCCCGGTTAAGGCCCGTTCAGCGGCTGCGGCCTTCCCTCCACCAGCAGCGCCGGGTCGATTTCGATATTGCGGACCCGAGCCCCCCAGTGAAGATGCGGGCCCGTTACCCGGCCGGTCTCGCCGATCTTGCCGATCACGTCGCCCTGCTTCACCAACTGACCGGGCTGCACCGAGGCGTCGCTGAGATGAATATAAACGGTGGTGAAACCGAGCCCGTGATCCATGACGATGGACTTGCCGTTGAAGAACATGTCGGGATGGACCAGCGTTACCCGGCCGTCCGCCGGCGCAATCACCGGCGTGCCGATGGGCGCCGCGATATCGACCCCGAAATGGGGCCGGCGGGGCTCCCCATTGAGGATGCGCTGCGATCCATAGACCCCGGAGATCCGCCCCCGCGCCGGCCAGACGAAACCCGACAGAAACCCAAGCCGAAGCGCCTTGCCGGAGCGGGCATCCCGCATCAGGCGGCCCTCGGCGCGGATTCGTACCAGGTCTTCCGGATCGGGTGTCACCTTGCGGCGCGGCAGCCCGTCGATGCGCTGAATGTCGTAGTCGCGTTGATCGATCGCAATGCGCTGCCGTTCCGCATGTTGGCCGGCGAATTGAATATCCAGGTTGGCAACAGGCCCAGCCTCCCTCTTGAAACCCAACAGAAAAACCCCGTCGAGGCTTACCGGAACGTCGGTTCCATCGAGCACCACCCTGGCTCCGAGTGCGCCCTGCCCAACAACCATGCCGCCTTGAATGAAGTCACCCCGCAGAACCACGCCATTGGGCAACGACATACGCCGGTCAGCGGCAAGAGTTTGGGTAGAAGCCAGCGCGCAAACCAACAGCACGAGGAGCCGAATCACAGCAGGCTCCCCTGACCGCCGCCGTCGGCGGACGGTTTCTTCCTTCGGGGCTTGGGGTTTGGCTTTGCCGCGGCTTCCTCGATGGTCGCGCCCACGGATCCGTCCTGGAAGCGGATCGAAACGGCGCTGCCCGGAGCCGCATCGCCCGATTTGGTGATGGCTTGGCCGCCGGCGCCGCTGACCAGCGCGAAGCCGCGCTCCAGCACCCGTTCGTAGGACAGGCTGTCCAGGAGCCGCGAGACCTCGATCAGCGCCGCCCTCCGGGACCCGAGCACGGTCCGCTGGGCGACCTGCCAGCGCCGGGCGAGGCCGCCGAGCTCCGTCCGTTTGGTGGTCATCAACTGACGCGGATGGGTCAGCCCGCCCGCGAGCTCCATCAGCGCCTGTGCGGGCTCGGTGGTGATCCGTCCGCCTGCGAGCCGCAGCCGCCCGACCCGGTCGTCGAGCCGCTGGGAAACCCCTTCGAGGGCCCGCGCCGGATTGGCGATGGCGCGGGAGAGCCCGTCCAACGCCGTCTGTCGTTCGGAAACGAAGCGCGCCCAGGACCGCGCCAGCCGGGCGCCGTCGTCGGCTAGCTGGGCGCGCAGATCGCTGATCACCGGCACCGCCAGTTCGGCCGCCGCGGTCGGCGTCGGCGCGCGGAGGTCGGCGGCGAAATCGATGAGCGTGGTATCGGTCTCGTGGCCCACCGCCGAGATCAACGGAATCTTGCTGCCGGCGGCGGCCCGGACCACGATTTCCTCGTTGAAGGTCCAGAGGTCTTCCAGACTGCCGCCGCCCCGGGCGACAATCAACAGGTCCGGCTTCGGGATGCCGGGCGTTCCCTTCATCCGGTTGAAGCCTTCGATGGCGCCCGCCACCTGCTCGGCCGCGCCCTCGCCCTGCACATTGACGCCCCACAGCAGCACCCGGCGCGGAAAACGGTCGTTCAGGCGATGGAGGATATCACGGATCACCGCGCCGGTCGGCGAGGTGACCACGCCGATGACATCGGGAATGTAGGGCAGCGGCCGCTTGCGGTCTTCGTCGAACAGCCCCTCGGCCAGGAGCTTCCTGCGCCGGTCCTCCAGCAGCTTGAGCAGCGCCCCTTCGCCGGCGATCTCCATGGCATCGATGACGATCTGGTAGCGGGACCGGCCGGGATAGGTGGAGAGCCGCCCGGTGGCGATGACCTCCAGCCCATCTTCGGGATCGAGGCCGAGCCGCGGCACCGTGCCCTTCCAGCACACCCCGTCGAGCACCGCCTTGTCGTCCTTCAGGGACAGGTACATATGCCCCGATGCCGCCCGGGTGAGCCCGGAAATCTCGCCCCGTACGCGCACCCGGGAGAAGGTCTCCTCGACCGTCCGCTTGAGCGCCTGGGAGATCTCGCTGACCGAAAACTCCGGCAGGTTGCCGCCCGGCGCGGCGCCGTCGGCGGGACCAAACCGATCGTCGAATTCCTGGGACGGGATGCTCATTGCCGGACCGAATCTATGCTACAAGGGCGCCGACGTACAGAAGGGGCTTTCCCGAAGATGAAGATACTGGTTGTCGGCGGCGGCGGCCGCGAACACGCGCTTGCCTGGGGCCTGTCCCGCTCGGCCGGCTGCGATGCGCTGTACTGCGCCCCGGGGAACGCGGGCATCGCCACCCTCGCCGAATGCATCGACGTGGGCGCCGAGGATGTGCCCGGTCTGGTCGCCCTGGCCAAGGAGAAGTCCGTCGACTTGGTGGTGGTCGGTCCCGAAGCGCCGCTGGTGGCGGGTCTGGTGGACGCGCTGGGCGCGGAAGGCATCGCCGCCTTCGGCCCGACGGCCGCGGCGGCCGTCCTCGAGGGATCGAAGGGCTTCATGAAGGACCTGTTCGCCAGGTGCGGCATCCCCACCGCCGCGTATGGGCGGTTCACCGACCGGGATGAGGCGGCCGCATACGTGCGGGAACAGGGCGCCCCCATCGTCGTCAAGGCCGACGGCCTGGCGGCCGGCAAGGGCGTCACCCTTTGCCGGTCCGTCGATGAAGCCATCCGAGCCATCGACGAAGCGATGGTCGACAAGGTGTTCGGCGAAGCCGGCGCGGAAGTGGTGATCGAGGAGTTCCTGGCCGGCGAAGAGGCGAGTTTCTTCGCGCTGGTCGACGGCAGGACCGCGCTGCCGCTGGCCTCGGCCCAGGACCACAAGGCCGTCCATGACGGCGACACCGGCCCCAATACGGGCGGCATGGGCGCGTACTCGCCGGCGCCGGTGGTGACATCGGAGATGGCGGACCGGATCATGGACGAGGTGATCCAGCCGACCATCGAGGGCATGGCCGCCGACGGGCGCCCCTACCAAGGCGTGCTGTTCGCCGGCCTGATGATCACCGATGACGGGCCCAAGGTGCTCGAATTCAACGTCCGCTTCGGCGATCCCGAGTGTCAGGTGCTGATGGCCCGGCTCGAGACCGATCTGGCCCGGCTCCTGTTGGCCGCGGCGGAGGGCCGTCTTTCGGAGATCGAGCTGTCCTGGCGGGACGAGACGGCGCTGGCCGTGGTGATGGCGGCCGAGGGCTATCCCGGCAGCTACGAAAAGGGCGCCGAAATCGGAAATCTCGGCGCGGCCGACGCCATGGACGGTGTCATCGTTTTCCACGCCGGCACCAAGGCGGCGGACGGCAAGGTGCTGGCGAACGGCGGCCGGGTGCTCGGCGTGACGGCGCTGGGGCGTTCGGTCAAGGACGCCCAGAGGCGCGCTTACGCGGCGGTCGACGCCATCGACTGGCCGGACGGGTTCTGCCGCCGGGATATCGGCTGGCGGGCGGTGGAACGGGAGGGGGCGGCACATCCCAGGGCAATGGATTGGGCTCGCAGAAATTTTGTGCTGCTTATCGCGCTTGCCGGGCTGGCATTATTAGCGATCTGGGATTTCGATGGCCTAATGAACGCCCTGCTTGGCCAAACTCTATTCATGCTGGCTTTTGGCGGACTGATAATTTGTCTGCTTTTCTTTTGGAAACCATTGATTCGGATTTTGCGCAACCTGGTTGGCCGCTAACGCTTCGCCAATTCCGTCCAGACCTTGCTGCCCCAACTGCGGTGAGCCATGCGGAGTGCGGCGATCAGCGCCTCACGGACCGTCTTGGCGTGGGATTTATCCAGTCTGGCCGGTGACGCATAGTCGGGGTCGCTGATTCCGCCGAAGCGGAGTTCTCCCTTTTCCGGGCGATAGATGGTGAAGATCGAGAGGCCGTTTTCCTCGTCTTCGGGCACGCCGAACAGATCCACGTTGATCTGATACTCGGCCTTGGTGAGGTCCCGGTAGGGCACCTCGGTCACGAACATGGTCGCGGCAAATTGAAATTTCCTTCCCTTGGCGCCGCAATCCAACTCGACCCCGTAGTCGGCGGTCACCTGGATTTCGTCCTCGATTTCGGTGCGCCCGTCGAAGCGGAGTTCAAAACCGCACTTGGGTTGGCCCCTGGCTTCGAGGACACCCTTCACGGGCGCTTCGACCTTGGCATCCAATAGGGGCGCCACCACGGTCTTGTAGACGAAACCCAAATCCTTGCCGTCCCGGCGGACGGCGATCCATTCGGTGCCCTTGGCGCGGCCCTTGGCCTCCACCCGGACCCCTTTTCGGAGCAGGGTCAGCCGCTTGGCCCTGATCGCCGGCCCCGCCCGCACGTTGGCGTCCGTGACCACGAGATAGGTTTTGGGAGACGGCGTCAGTTCGAAACCGCTGAACGGGCTCCCGGTCTGGGCAACCGCCGTCCCGGCGCCGAACAGCGCCAGCGCCACGTCCAGCGCTCCGCCCAGGGCAGCGGTCATGACCGCTTTTATGGGCCTGTTCGCTCCGGATACCGGACCGGCCGGCCCCGTTATGCCGTCGCGGCGAAAAATCAGCCAGTCCATAGCCCGGAAAAACTATCCACAGGAAATTGCCACTAAATCTGGGTAAGACCTTGCAGCTAAACCGCAATATATAGTACAAAATTTGACGCTCACCGGGCAAGATAATCATTAATCGGCGGAATTCCGGGGTTTCGCGGCGAGGGATCGGTCCGAGGGGCGGGACAATAACATTGAACAGAGGATCCGATCCGCATGACCACACCCTTTGAATGGACCGACGAACGCGTCGAAGAGCTCAAGAAGATGTGGGATACCGGTTTGTCGGCCAGTGAAATAGGCCGCCGGCTGGGCATCACCAAGAACGCCGTCGTCGGCAAGGTGCGGCGGCTCGATCTCGCCATGCGCCGGGCGCCGGCGCCGGTGAAGATCGAAGTCAATGTGGTCACCCTCGACCGGCTGGGCACCAATATGTGCTCGTGGCCGGTGGGCGATCCGGGATCGGAGGATTTCCGTTTCTGCGGCGAACCGGCCGTTCCGGGCAAGCCGTATTGCCAAGCCCACTGCAAGATTGCCTATGTGGCCAACACCAAGAACCGCAAGCGCGAAGAGGCCGCCTAACCCGAACAGCCGCCGCGGTTGTCTACTGACCTGGTTAATTTCTTGGCAGCGCGGCTCCACAATTCCGACTCGCCACACCCAACGAACGGGAACTTTTCAGTCCCGTTTGACATCAGGTCGGATTGCAGGTAGGTGGTGGCGATGTGGATCGGCGGCCGTCGCGCCGACATCCACCCCCGGCGTTTGGGACAGGAGTCAAAAAAAGAAAAACAAGAACACGTCTCAAACTGATTTAAGTTCCGATTAGCCGCTTTCCGGCTCTCCACCGGAAAGTTCTCTCAAGAACCCAAAAACAGCGTGTGATCCGATGCCGCAATGCGTACGCGAAATTGCGGGCGGGCGCGTTCATCGTTCAACGGCTCCTTGGAACCCCCGACCCGGACAAGGAAAGGACCACCTTTGAGTATTTCCAGACGACATTTCCTCGCCGCCGCTACAGCGGCTTCCACGCTGACCGCGGCCGGTTGCGCGGGCCCGTACGTCGCCTCCTACGGACATCGCTCGTCCTATGCGACCCAGATCCTGAAACCGCAGAATCGGAACACGGTCTTCCTCTGGGTGGACACGGCCCTGCAGCAGGTCCGGGACCAGAGAGTCCTGACTCCGCGCGCCGCGTACAATTACGGGCTGGCCACCGCCGCCGGCTTTCTTGCCGCCAACGGCGTCGTCCAGGCCTACGACGAGCCCTTCGGCATCGGCACCGGCCCGCGCAACGCGGATCCGGAAGTCGCCTACGGCGTCGCCTTTGCAGCCGCGGCGGCGGAAGCGTTCCAGCAGCCTTTCCTGTTCGAACGGATGGCTTTCCTGAATCGTTTTCCCAACGGCGAGGCGAAGTCACTCGGCGTCGAGTGGGGCCGCACCGCGGGCCGCCGCGTGCTCGACCTGCGCACGGATGACGGCTCGGAGCCGAGCGAGGTCAACTACTATCTGGGGCGCTACGACCGGCGGGCGGATTCGCTGCGATGGCGCCCGACAGGCCCGTTCTACGGCGCTTCGCCGGGGCCCGCATTCGCTTCCTTCGACCGCTGTCTCTATCCGGGCCACGGCATGATCAAGCCGTGGACGATGAAGAGCGGGTCGCAGTTCCGCGTGGCCGGATTCTACGATTCGCGGAGCCCCGAGTTCACCGAGGAATTCGACACCATCCGACGGCTTGGAGGGATGGACAGCACAATCAGGACCGCCGACGAGTCGGAGATCGCGCTGTTCTGGGAAGACGGCCCGTGGGGCATCACCCCGCCCGGGCACATGATCTACATCGCCATGCAGCTTCTGCAGGATCGGGACCTGTCCTTCATCGAGCTCGCCCGCGCATTTGCGCTGATCGGCATGACCCAGTGCGATGCGTCCATCTGCGCCTGGGACAACAAGTATCACTACGACATCGTCCGCCCCGAGAGCGCGATTCGCGTCCGGGCGCCGGCATTCCGGAATCCGGACCGGCGCGTGGCCCTCTAACCCGGCTGGCAGAGCTATATCCCGACGCCCGAATTTCCCGCCTACACATCCGGCCACTCCACTTTCGGCGCCGCCGCGGCCGAGATGATCGCGCTGCTCCTCGGCCGGGACGACGTGGCCTTTTCCGGACGCTCGCCGGATGAGGTGTTGTGGCCGCAATTGCAGGGCGTGACCCGACGTTGGACCAGCCTGAGCCACATGGCGGACGAAAACGGGCTGAGCAGGCTCTATGGCGGAGTCCACTGGGCGACCGACAATGACCAGGGGCTGAAATCCGGGCGGGCGCTCGCCAGGCACGCCTTCCATACCACCTTTCCGGCGAAGGCGTGACGGCATGACTGCGAACCTCGTTCGGCGGGCCGTGCTTCCCGCAGCGCTCATCGCGGCCGGCATGGCCGCAGTCGGCTCCGCAACCGCGCAATCTGTGTCCCTGAACTACGAAAACCTGTCGTCCATGGAGGAGCCGCTCGCCGTCGAACTCGGCGATGTGACCGCCACCCTGACCGGCTTGGTCGACGCGCGGTTGAGCGTCGATCACGAGGACGGGAACGACACGGATACGGGCACGATCGCGAACTTCCAGGTCAGCGCCCGGACGCAATTGCCGAACCGCTGGCGGGTCGATCTCTCCTATTTCGGCCAGCATGCCTCGGACCCGACGACCACATTCGGCGGGGGCGACGGCTATACGGACAATGCGGCGCTGTCGGTCGGCAGCTATTGGGGCACGGTGTCGGGCGGCAACGTCTCGGGTGTGGTGCGCGAAATGACGCGGCGCATGCGCGGGGCCGGCAACGCCGCGCTGGTATTCGACGATTTCCTGGGATCGCGGGAAGACCTGGGCGGCGGCTATACGGGACGCTTCGGTCCGTGGGTCATGGGCCTCGCCGTGGATGAAGACGGCGGTCTCGACCTCGGGGCGTCCTTCCAGCGCCCGGACGGCGCCAGGGATTGGCGATTGGCCTTGCGGGCGGCCGAGGGCAACTTCGATTCAAGCGGCGGACAGCGGTTTGACACCAAAGGCCTCGGTCTCGTCGGCGAAGTCATCTACGGCAGCACGACCCTGGACGCAGGCGCGGGCTATGAACGCCTGTCGTCGAGCGGACCGGACCTGGACCGGCGCTATGCTTCCGTCGGCATGCGCACGAAAGCGGGCGTACTTTCCCTTTCCCTCGAGGGTCATGCCGGCCGCATCGAGGGCAAGGACGAGGCATCCGTGGCGCTCGGCGGCCAATACGATATCGCGCGGGGATTGTCGGCCAATCTGGGCCTCAACCATGCAAAGGCCCGCGCGTCGTTCGACGGCGTCCGGTTGCTGGACATCGAGGAAACGAAAACCGTGCTTTCGCTGAGATACAGCTTCTGATCGCGAAGTTCTGCGCGGCTGCTCCAAGCCGGCAAGCGGCGAACCCGTTGCGGCCTCCGGATCGTCCACGCTCGAGGCGGGTTGCCGTCTCATAACCGGTTTCCCTTGTCGTGCATCCGCCCCTTTGGACGCACGGATTTGACAAGGGCCGCAAAATATTGTCTGAGGCCGGGCCATGAGCTTTCTCGACCATATCGCCGCCTGCAACAACTTCACCGAAGGCCGTCATCGGCCGTTCGTCGTCGACGGCGCCCGGGTCGGCCACGTCGACGCGACGTTCGCCGAAATCCTCGCAAGCCATCCGGATATCTTTGTGGTCGCCGCCGATTCCGTCGGGCTGAACGATGGCCTCAAGACCTACGATGCCCGAACCCGGGCCGTCGATTGCGCGTTGCGAGCCATCAATAGTGACGGGTTGGGCCTCCCCTGGCGGGACGAGAACTACCCCGTGCTGACGGCGTGGGGCCGCGAGCCCTTCTTCGAAATGGAGCGCGCCGCGGTGCGCCGCTTCGGTGTGCGGGCGTTCGGGGTGCATATCAACGGCTATGTCAGGCGCTCCGGCGGCGGGCTCGACATGTGGATCGGCCGGCGCAGCGGCGACCGCGCGGTCTGTCCGGGGATGCTCGACAACATGGTGGCCGGCGGACAACCGGCGGGCCTCGGGTTGATGGAAAACGTCATCAAGGAGTGCGGCGAAGAGGCCGACGTGCCGCCGGAACTGGCCGCCGCCGCCCACGCCGTCGGCGCTATCTCCTACGTCATGGAGACGGCCGACGGGGTGAGCCCGGACACCATGTTCTGTTATGACCTGGAACTGCCCGACGACTTCGTTCCCCGGAACACGGACGGCGAAATCGCGTCTTTCGAGCGGCTGCCGATCGAAGAAGTTGCGGCGATCGTCGACAACCAATTCGCGTTCAAGTTCAACTGCAACCTGGTGATTATCGACTTCCTCATCCGTCACGGCGTGCTGCCGCCGGAACACCCGGACTATCTCGCGCTGCTGAGAGGCCTGCGCCGGGAGGCCTGAGACGGCGATGAATTCCGCCGGTGGAACGCCGCTTTCGACGCCGCCAAGCCCCCGGACCAGGCGGTCCGGGCCCTGGACGACGCCGTCAACGGCAATCCGCAGGGGCTATTTCCCCTTCGGGGGCATGAGCGGGCCCGAAATCGGCAGCGGGTCGGCGAAGGTCCAGAGCTGACGCTCGATCGCGTCCTCCGAACAGGTATCCATCCCCACCGAGCGGGACATGTTGCGGGACGGCATCCGCCGGCCGCCCGGCGTCAGTTCCGACGGCTCCGGACCGATGGTCATGCAGAGCGCCGGATGACCGGTCAGCGTGAGGCGCGCCTCCTTGTATTCCCAGCCCGCGAGCGGCGTGGAGCCGCATTCGACCAGCACCAGCTTGGCGCCCGCCTTGGGCGCTTCCGCCGCCACGCAGAGATCGTACTGGGGCATGCGCAGCTCGCCGTTGTCGATGGTGTTGCGCACGAACCGCTCGTCCAGGTTCCAGATACCCTCCTTGCAGGTATGAACCGTGAGCGGACGCGTCACATTGACCCGGCCGCCGTGGCCCGGAATGTCCAGGCAGTGATGGCGCGGCTCGTCCAGCGGCAGCGCCGCCTTCAGGTAGACGCCCTCGTCGGCATTATTCTTGGGCGCCGGCGCATTGCGCTGCGCCGCCGCATCGGCGGACCAGACTAGCAACCCGGCAACAATTCCCAAACCAATGAACCGCATGATCCTCTCCTTTATGCAATCTGAAATATGGATATCTCGACGTAATCGAATGTCGTGTAAGGCTCGAAGGGTGCCACGAAGACGACGGTGACGAAACCATGCCAATCGCCCGCCTCGTTTCGGGTGAACACGTCCTCGAAGGGCAGATGGGCCGTCGCCGCGTCGATCAGGCCATCGCGGGAGTTGTCGAACGGGCCGTCCCGCAGGTTGCGCAGCGGCAGATTGCGGACCTTGCCGTTGGCGAAGGCCACCTGGACGATCGCCGGGTCGATATCATAGTCGCCGAAGACCAGATTGAAGAACAGGGTCCCGCCGGGCGCGATCTGATCCTTGTCGACGACGAAATCGAAAACGAACGTCGCGTTATTGGGCGTGACCGGCCCATCGGCATCCGGCCAATGGCGGCCGGCCTGCGAGGCCGAGATCGCCAGATCGGTCCAGTTGGATCCCCGTGTCCGGATGCCGATCTTCTTGCACCCGGCGCAGGCATTGTTCACGTCGCGGATCTCGTTTGCGTCCCGGTTGTCGAAATTGTCGTCGGAAAATACGGCGACCACCCCGTCCCGGTTGAGGTCCGGGAGAAATTCACCGGGGCTGAGGACGCCGTCGCCATTGGTGTCGGCCCGGGGCGCCGGACCCAGCCGGGATGCCCGGGCGAGGGCCTGCGGTTTTTCGAAGCCGAAGCCGTCCACATCGCCGATGCGGATGAACTTGAACGGCTCGGCCGCCGCCGGCGCCGCCAGCAACAGGATCAGTCCCAACCCCAGGCATGCGCTTCGGCTCATGCCGTCTCCTCCGCCGCGGCATGCGCCATGGCCATGTTCCATATGGCGTCCGCCGAGTGACCGTCATCGCGCAAACCGCGGATGGTCTCGGACTTATCACGTTTGGAGAGCTTTCGGCCATCCTCGGCGGTCAATACGGCGTGATGATCGTAGAGCGGCGTATGGAGCCCGAGCAGCGCCTGCAGCAGCCGATGCACATGGGTCGAGGCGAATACGTCCTTGCCGCGGGTCGCCCGGGTGATGCCCTGCAGGTGATCATCGAGCGAGACCGACAGATGGTAGCTGGCCGGCGTGTCCTTGCGCGCCAAGACCACGTCGCCGAAAATCTCCGGTGCCGCGTTCTGCTCGCCGGCCCGCGCATCCTCCCAGGTCAGCGGTCCCGCCGCCGCCACCGCCGCATCGGTTTTCAGCCTGAGCGCATTGGCCTCGCCCGACGCCACGCGCCCGGCCGCCTCATCCGCCGAAAGCGCCCGGCAGATGCCGGGATAGATGAACCCGTCGGGCCCGCGGAACTCCGCCGTCCGCCGCCCCGGCTCCTGAAGGGACGCCTCGATCTCGGCCGCGATGTCGGCCCGGGTACAGAAGCAGGGATAGAGCAGGCCCGCCGCCGCCAGCCCGTCCAACGCCGCCCGGTAGTCGGCGAAATGGCCGGACTGGCGGCGCACCGGCTCTTCCCAGGTCAGGCCCAGCCATGCCAGGTCTTCGAGAATGGCGTCTTCGAACTCGGGCCGGCAGCGCCCCCGGTCGATATCCTCGATGCGCACCAGAAACCGGCCGCCGGCCGACTTGGCCGCCTCGTAGGCGTAAATCGCCGAATAGGCGGTCCCCAGATGGAGCAATCCCGTCGGCGACGGGGCAAATCGGGTGACGGTCCGGGTTTCGGGCTCGCTCATGATTCGGAATTCGGTTTCCCTTGGGGGGCCGGGTCATTGTCGGTAGGATCATGGCCATAATGAGCGACCTTCCGCAACTCACCGGCCCCAGTTCGGGTCCCGTTGGCGGCGGCACGCCGCGGCAACTCGTCTTGCTGCTGCACGGCCTCGGCGCCGACGGCAACGATCTGATCGGTCTCGCGCCCTATTTCACGCGGGTGCTGCCGGATGCGAAGTTCGTCTCCCCCAACGCACCGTTCCCCTGCGACATGGCGCCCATGGGATATCAGTGGTTTTCGCTGCAGGAACGGACCGAGGAAGAGATACTCAACGGCGCGCGTATGGCCCGGCCGATTCTCGACCGGTTCATTGATGAACAAATGGCGGCCTATGGACTAGGCCCGGCGGACACGGCACTGGTCGGGTTTTCCCAAGGCACCATGATGTCCCTGTTCGCGGGCCTGCGCCGGGATCGGCCGGTGGCAGGCATCCTCGGCTATTCGGGCCGCCTGGTCGGCGCCGACATCCTGGCGGACGAGATCACCGTCAGACCGCCGGTGACGCTGATCAACGGTGATCAGGACGAACTGATCCCGGCCTCGGTACAGCCGGCGGCGGTCAATGCCCTGAAAGACGCGGGCGTCGAGGTGGATGGCCATATCCGCCCGGGCCTCGGGCACTCCATCGATCCGGTGGGCATCGAATTGGGCTGCGAGTTCCTGGCCCGGGTTTTCGCCTGATGGAGATCGTTCTCGTCGAATTCGCCGTCAGACCCGAAAATACCGAGGCCTGCGCGGCGGCCGTGGAGAAGCTGACCCGGGAGTTCGTCGCCCGGCAGCCGGCATTTCATGGCGCGACCATCCACATCGAAAAGCAGACGGGGACGGTGTGGAACTACATGAAGTGGGATACCTGCCAGGACTTCATCGCCTTCCGGGACTCGAACATGGACCGCATCGGCCCCGCATTGGGTGAGTTCGGTCCGGCGGGCAAGATGCTCACCGTCGTCGCCGAGGTGGCCGCCGACCACCCCTAACCCAATCGCGTCCCAAGTCTCCGCCCACAGCTACTCCTTCGGCGACGGCGTGTTCCTGACCCACATGTTTCCCCGCTCATGGGTCATCACGAAGGTCATGCCGTCGACCTTCCATCCGCTGCCGGTGCGGACCAGGGTGTAGGTATAGTTGCCCCACACCTCCCACAGCGGGTCGCCGTTGCCTTCCATCTTGTTCCAGGCATAGCCGTTGGAATAGGCCGTGGCGCGGTCGCCGTCGAGGGCGACCAGGGACCGGCCGCGCATATGGAAACTGAATTTCTTCGGGCCCAGATTACCCGACCACCCGCTGATCAGGGCATCGGCCGGGATGGTCGCCGGATCACCGCCGACCAACGACGTGAAATCCACACGGATGCGATCGGTGAAGAAGCTCCGTGCCTTGGCCCAGTTCTTGGTATCGACGGCGATATCGATCTCGACCGGCAGGCGCTGAATTTCCGCCAAATCCTCAACATGGGTCTGGGCGTTCGCGGCGGCCGGCATTATCAGCAGGGCAGCCAGGGCGAGAACCAGGGATTTCATGATTTGCCTCCTCTAGGCGAGTTGACCGCCGGTAACGTCCAGATCGGCGCCGGCGAAATAGGTGGTCGACGGATCGGCAAGGAACAGGACGGCGCGGGCCATCTCGTCGGCCTCCATGATCCGCGGCGTGGTGAAATGGGGCGCCATCTGCTCGTAGGTGAGGCCCTGGAACTCGAACGACCGCCGCAGCATGGGCGTATCCACCGCCAGCGGCGAAATCGACGAGATGCGGATGTTGTGCTTCGCGTTGGCCTTGGCCGCCGCCTTGGTGAGACCAATGACCCCGTGCTTGGAGGCGTTGTAGTGGGCCGTGTTGGGAAACCCCAGATGCCCGGCGACGGAGGCCATATTGACGATCACGCCCCGGCCGCGCGCCTTCATGATCGGAATCTCCTGCATCATCGAATAGGCGACACCATTCAAATTGGTGTTGATGTGATCGAGATATTCCTCGATGGACAGGTCCTGAAGCTCCTTGGGCGGCATGAAGATGCCGGCATTGTTGAAGGCGATGTCGAGCCCGTCCAGCGCATCGACCGTGCCCTTGACGAACCGCTCGACCTGGGCCGGGTCCCGCACGTCGGCGCGGCTGTAGACCGCGCGGCCGCCGGCGGCTTTCGTCGCCCCATCCCCATTGATGCTGTCCTGGACCCTTCTGCCGAGAGCCTCGCGCCGGCCGCAGAAATGAACCGCCGCGCCTTCGCGGGCGAACATCCTGGCGGTGGCCTCGCCGATCCCCGACGTCGCGCCGGTGATGAGAACCGCCTTGCCTTTGAACCGGGCAAGGCTTGCGGCTTCGGCGGGACCGGCGGTGGGTTCGAGCGTTCCCGCCACGGCGGCGGCGGCGCCCGTCATTGTGGCCGCACCGGCGGCCGCACCGGTCAGAAACCTGCGCCGGGAGGGTTGATCGACTGGGTCGGTCTCGTGCTTGGACATATCTGCCTCCAATCAAATGAGTTGACGGAAATATGCCGGAGAAGCGGGTTCCACGCTAGAATCAGGCCGCCAAATTTTTGAACGATCTTGCTGTTTTCCTAGAGCGTATTTGAGATTGATTGAATCATTTTAGGGATTCCCAAGTATGGGCGAACCATGATTCAAGATGGATGCTGGGCAAGGAGGCCAGCATTCATGGCGAGACCTTATTCGATTGATTTGCGAGAGCGTGTTGTTTTGGCGGTTTTGGCGGGGGAGAGTTGCCGCGCTGTAGCGGCTCGGTTTGGGGTTGCGGTTTCGAGCGTGGTTAAGTGGTCGCAGCGCTACCGGCGGACGGGGAGTGTTGCGCCCGGCAAGATGGGCGGTCACCGCCGCCGGGTTCTTGAGCCCCATCGGGAGTTCATTGTCGGCCGGATCGACCAGGAGCCGCATCTGACGCTGCATCGGTTGAGAGACGAGTTGGCCGCTCGGGGTGTCAGGGTATCCCACAGCACGGTATGGCTGTTTCTGCGCCGTGAAGGGCTGCGCTTTAAAAAAAACCCTGTTCGCCGTTGAACGGGCGCGCGCGGACATCGCCCGCCATCGCAGGCGCTGGAAGGCGTGGCAGGCAAAGCTTGATCCCGAACGGCTGGTATTCATTGATGAAACCTGGATCCGGACCAATATGGCCCCGCTGCGCGGCTGGGGGCCGAAAGGGGAGCGGGTCCGCGGCTTTGCCCCCCATGGGCGGTGGCACACCCTGACCTTCATCGGCGCGCTGCGCTGCGACCGGTTCACCGCGCCCTGCGTCTTCGACGGCCCCATCAATGGCGTGTGCTTCCGCGCCTACGTCGAGCAGCTGCTCGTGCCGACCCTGGTGCCCGGCGACATCGTCATCATGGACAATCTCGGCAGCCACAAGTCAAAAGCCGTGCGAAACGCCATCCGTGCCGCCGGAGCCAAGCTGTGGCTCCTGCCCAAATATTCCCCCGACCTCAATCCCATCGAGCAGACCTTTGCCCAAATCAAGCACTGGATGAGAAACGCCCAGAAGCGGGAGATCGACGACTTATGGCGCCATCTCGGGAGCCTCATCGACACCATCGAGCCACAGCAATGCGCCAACTACTTCAAAAACGCAGGATACGCTTCCGTCAAAATATGAAACGCTCTAGCCGGTCAGCGACGCCCGGTATTGCTTAGGGGTCTGGCCGACCGAGCGTTTGAACACCCGGCTGAAATGAGCCTGATCGGCGAACCCGCAATCGACCGCGATCCGGCCCAACGGATCGTCAACCGAGCCCAGCCGTTTTTTCGCCTGCTCGACACGATAGGAGGAGACGTACTGCATCGGGCTTTGGCCGATGGTCCGCTTGAAAAGCCGCGAGAAGTGGGACGAACTCAGACCGGCCTCCCGGGCCATGTCCTCCAGGCTGACCGTTTGGTCGTAGTGCTCGGCGACAAAATCCAGCACCCGCTTGTAATGGCGGGTCGTAAAACCCCGGGCCAGGGCCAACTCCTCCTCCCGCCGCTCGCCATATTTCTGGATCAGCTTGACCAGGAACACCCGGGCGAGGGATTCGAACACCACCGCCGAACCGAGACCGGGATCGCGCAGCGCATCCAACAGCAGAATGCCCGCCTGACAGAGATCGGGGTCGCGAAACTGCGGCAGGTCGCGCAACTGCCTGGCCGTCAGCAGAACTCCCACCTCGTCAGCGGCGAAACGCTCGAATTTCTCCGGGTCCATGGTGATGACGATGACCTTGGACTTGGCGTGCCAGCGCCAGCCCGATTCCACCCCTGCCGGGGTGACGATGATCTCGTCCTTTTCGTAGGTGAAATCCCGATGTTCGCCATCCCGCCAGTTCTCCACCCGATGGGCGTTTTCCTGCAGGTTGAGCAATATATGGTGCTGATCGAAGACCGCGGTCGGCATGGAGTCCGGCTCGGCCTCGAAATATTTCAGGGTCAGCAGCTCCGCCGCCGAGCGGCGGGCCAGATCAGCGCTGTTGAGCAGCGGCGACGAGGGATAGATGTCCTGATATCGGAGCGCCATATTTCGGAATCTAAGGCAAGTCGGGCGCGATGCCAGTCAAATTCCGGTCATTTCTTGACGCCGACCGCGCCCTGGGACCGCGTCCCGCGGATTGCCGTCAAGGGTTCACGCGGCCGTTCCCGGGATGTCGCTTAAGCGGTTGAAATACATACCTCATCGGCTATGCTCAGCGGCGATAAGGGGAATATGTTGTGTCCGGTGTCTTGGAGAACTGCCCAGCCCTTGTATTGAACGCCGATTTCCGGCCGCTCAACTACTTTCCCCTGTCGCTCTGGTCCTGGCAGGACGCGGTCAAGGCGGTGTTCCTCGAACGGGTCAACGTGGTCTCCGAATATGACCAAACCATCCACAGCCCGAGCTGGGAAATGCAGCTGCCGAGCGTCATCGCGCTCAAGGAATATATCCACCTCAACCGGCGCCCGGCCTTCGCCCGGTTCAACGTGTTCTTGCGCGACCGGTTCGCCTGTCAGTACTGCAACACCGGGTTCCCGACCCAGGAGCTGACCTTCGACCACGTGCTGCCCCGGTCCAGGGGCGGCGTGACCCGGTGGACCAACGTGGTCACCGCCTGCGGCGTGTGCAACCTCCGGAAAGGCAACAAGTCGCTGAAAGAGGCAGGAATGAGGCTGCACGCCAAGCCGGTACAGCCGACCAACTACCAGCTGCAGGAAATCGGGCGGGGATTCCCGCCCAATTACCTTCACGAGGACTGGCGCGACTTCCTCTACTGGGATACGGAACTCGAGGCCGAGTAGAAGTTGTCCCGATCCGGGCATTTATTCGGACACCGTCCCCGTTCCCTTTTCGTCGGCCCCGCCCGGTCGCCGCATCTACGCCGCGGCGTGTTTGCCGACCTCCCAGCCCCAGCCCGACAAATGCTTCTCGCCCAGGACTTTCGGGCCATCCTCCAAAGGCGTGGCCAATGTGTCGTTCCAGCGGTTGAGGAACCCGAACACCGAGATGACGGCGAGGATCTCGACCACCTGTTCGTCGGTCCAGTGTTCGCGCAATTCGGCAAAGTCCTCGTCGGTCACGCCGTTGGGATTGAGGGCCGCGAGCTGCGCCACCCGTAGCGCCGCACGCTCGGCGTCGGAGAACAGGCCGGAGGTTTCGTACTCCCAAATGTGCTCGATCTTTTCCGCTTCCGATCCCCGCTCGATGGCCATGCCCGTGGTGTGGGCCGAGCAATAGAGGCAGCCCGCCGAACGGCTGGTGATGTGGGCCACCAGCCCTTTGAGATACGGCTCGACGCTGCCCGGCGCCCAGGCCGCGTGGGCCATGTTGCTGAAGGCTTCGAGGATCTTGGGCTTGCGGGCCAGGATGCGCAGGCTGTTGGGAACGAATCCCAGGCGTTCCTGCGCGAGCTCCAAGGCGTGGCGGGATTCTTCCGGGCAGTCAGCCAGATCAAGCGGTTCCAGTCTTGGCATTTTCTAATTCCTACGATTTGCTCAGCGTGTTCTCGTCCGTGTACTCCATGGCGCGGCCAATGGCCCCAGGTCCAATCCATTCCGGCGCATAGGGCCGCTCCCTTCGGGCGACCCGTTCTTACTACCCGCTGGAGCCTTTACAGCAAAGGTGAAATCCCTATACTCCCGCGCTTCATTCCCGGGAATGCGTGGCCGGCCATCCGTCACCGCCCGCTCCTTAAGTCCGAGGGGGCCTACCGGGACATTAAGAACGTGTACGAAATGCAGAGCCAAGGAGGACAGACATGTCCAAGCGCGTCCGCGCCAAGTACAAGATCGATCGCCGTCTCCGGGTAAATCTCTGGGGCCGGCCCAAATCCCCCTTCAACAAGCGCGAATACGGCCCGGGCCTCCACGGCCAGCGGCGCAAGAAGCCGTCGGACTTCGGGCTGCAGCTGCAGGCCAAGCAGAAGCTGAAGGGCTATTACGGCAATATCGGCGAGCGCCAGTTCCGCCGCTACTTCCAGAAGGCCAACAACACCAAGGGGGATACCTCGGAGAACCTGGTCGGCCTGTTGGAGCGCCGCCTGGATGCCGTGGTCTACCGGATGAAGTTCGTCCCCACGGTTTTCGCCGCCCGCCAGTTCGTCAGTCACGGCCACATCCGGGTCAACGGCAAGCGGGTCAACATCCCCTCCTACATGGTGAAGGAGGGCGATGTCATCGAGGTGAAGGACAAGTCCCGCGAAGTGCCCATGGTGCTGGACGCGGTCGCCTCGCCCGAGCGCGACGTGCCGGATTATATGGACGTGGATCACAACAAGATGCGCGGCACCTTTACCCGCCAGCCCTTGTTGGCCGACATCCCCTATCCGGTGCAGATGGAACCCAACCTGGTCGTCGAGTACTACTCGCGCTAGGGAACGGACTGTTCCGAAGGAAAGGCCGCCGATCGGCGGCCTTTTTCGTGTGCGGGACTCCGAATCCTGCACAACGGGCGGGCGAACCTGTAAGATGGGTCCCGTCACCGAACGGGTACAACGGCGGAACGGCAATCTGATGGACCCGCGGCAACTCGCCGACGAACAGGAAATCCGGCGGCTTCGCGAACGCTGGGCCTTCGGCCGCGACTACGGCGACTGGGACGAGATCGCGGCCTGTTTTCACCCGGGCGCGGCCATCAGTATTTCCTGGTACCAGGGCGACGTCGCCGGCTTCATCGAAGGCTCCAAGAGACTCAACGCCAAGCGGGCGCCGGACGAGCGCGGCAAGCATTGGCTGGGCGGCGCTCGCTACTGGATCGAGGGCGACCGCGCGGTCGCCGAAACCGATGCCATGATCCTCGGGCGGGTGCGCCTCGACGGGCACCTGTTCGACACCACCACCTGGGGCCGATTTTACGATTTGGTGGAGCGCCGGGACGGCGCCTGGAAGATCGTGCAGTGGAAGATGATCTACGACGCCGACCGTATGGACGCGGTGGAGCCCGCCAAGGTGCCCGCCGCGTTCCATGAGAACATCGATCTCTCGCCCTACCCGCCGGCTTGCGCGCACCTGTGCTACCGGCTGGCCAAATCCGGGCAGTCCGTGGGCGGCAATATCATTTCGCGGGGCAGCGAGGCGGAAGCCGCCTGCAAGGACGAGGGCCGGCGCTGGCTCGCCGGCGAGCCGGTCTAGGCGGGCGCGATCATGGCGCGAACCGCATCGACGCGGAGCCGCTCCGGCAAAAACCGCAAAAGGGACCTGCCCGCGGACATCGTGGAGGCCGCCCTGGGGCTGGCCGAGGAGCGAGGCTGGCCGGCGGTTCGCATGCGCGACATCGCAGAGCGGCTCGGCGTGCCGCCGGGCCGGATCCTCGAGCACTACCGCGATCTCGACAGCGTCGCCAACAGGTGGCTTCGGCGCGGGCTGGAGGCGATGGTCGCGCCGAGGCAGCCGGATTTCCGCGCGCAGCCCGCGAAGCGGCGCATAGAGACTTGCCTTCTCGCCTGGTTCGATGCCCTGGCGCCCCACCGCCGGGTCACGGTGGAGATGCTGAAGGGCAAGATGCACATTCCCCATCCGCACCACTGGGTGCCGGCGATCTTCGATCTTTCGAGAACCATCCACTGGCTTCGCGAAGCGGCGATGCTGCCGGCCGGTTACGGGACCCGGCGCGCGCAGATGGAGGAGATCGGCCTGACCTCGCTGTTCCTGGCCACACTCCTGGTCTGGGCGCGGGACGAGACGCCCGGCCAAATTCGCACCCGCCGGTTCCTCCGCCGCCAACTGGACCGGGCCGACCGGGCCATGACGTCACTGTGGGGGTCGGCCCCTCCGCCGGGACAGGCCGCCGTCTCATAGACGTTGGCCGCTAGGCGTTAGCGGAACCGGCGGCGGTTTTTCCGGCTTCCTACTCCGCCGCCGCCGGCATTTCCGCCGCCTGCATTTGGTGGATCGCCTCGCGGCTGTAGGCGACGGCCTTGTCGTGCTCCCGAAGGATCAGCTTGCGGCCGGGATCGGCGCCGACGGCCTCCTGCTGGGCCTCGATAAAGAGCTTGTCTTCCTCGAAGGCCTCGAGGACATCTTCGTGGAACCCGGTATTGCCCTTCCCGTCGTATGGCTCGCCGCGGACCGCGGTCGAGAAGAAATAGTGGAAATTCGCCTCGTCGACCGGCGTCGCGTGATGGAAGACCCGGAGGAGCAGCCCGCCCGGTTTGGTTGGGTCCTCGAACCCACCGGTTCCGGCATCGTGAATGCCGGCCCACTGCAGCACGGATGCCGGCGCGACGTATTCGAAATCCATCCAACGGTCGACCTGCCCCTTGAATCCGGCGGCTTTCTTGAATGCCGGCGGCGGCGTGGAATTCGGCATGGCGCGATTGAAATGGGCGCCGCGCTCGGTCCGCGTGGTCGTCATTTCGGCCTCGTCGTGCTCCCGCGGATTGCCGCCGATGGTCGTGCCGTGGACGTACCCCAGGTGGGTCAAATCCATCAGGTTGTCCATCATAAACATGTAATTGGCGGCGATATCGTACCGGCCGTAGTGGAAATTGTATTCGTCGGTCTGGTCGTGATAGGGGAAGTCGATGATCCGGCTTTCATCGGCCAGTTCGGGATCGCCGGTCCAGATCCACACGAAGTTCTGCCGCTCCGCGACGGCATACGCCCGGACGCGGTGGGCGGGGCTCAGCCTCTCGCCGGGATTGTCCACGCAGGCGCCCGAGCCGTCGAAAACCATGCCGTGATAACCGCATTGGATGCCGGTCTCGACCGCCTTGCCCAGAGACAGCTTCACGCCCCGGTGGCAGCACCGGTCTTCGAGCGCCGCGGCGGAGCCGTCGCCGCTCCGGAAGAGGACAAGGTCCTGGCCCATGATCCTGCGGGCGATGGGCCCCTCGTCCAATTCATGGGACCAGGCGCCGACATACCAGGCGTTGCGCACCAACGGTTCCATTGCAAATTCAGACATGATCCGCCTCTTCTGTATTAGTGCTATTGTTCAACCGCGCGGCGGGTTCGCCGGATCGGCCGGCGTCGGGCACCCAGCCCTCCGCGAGCATCTCGTCCGCTTCCGCATGCACGATGTTCAGCATGTCTCTCAGGACCGCTTGTTCGTCCGCCGAAAATTTCCTCAGCAGCCGCTGTTCCCGGGCCAGGGCAAACTGAACGATCTCGTCATAAAGGGCCCAGCCGCCCCGGGTCAGTTCCACGAACGACCGGCGGCGGTCCGTGGGATCGTCCTGGCGGGTGAGCAATCCGCGTTCCTCGAGGCGGGCGATGGAGCGGCTGGTGCCGCCCCGGTCCATCCCCAAGGTGTCCGCCACTTCCAGAATGGTCGACCGGCCGCCGGCGCCGGTGATCTGTATGATCCGCCATTCGCGAAGGTCGAAGCCGAGCAGGCGCGCATGGTGACGGTCGGCATGCCGGCCGATTTTCACGCCGAGCGTGACGAACAGCGCCGGGACATGGGACTTCAGATCAACGCGCCGCTTCGGGCGCGGCCGGGTGATGACGTCGGACAAGTTACTCTCCCTGTGAACGAGAGGGAGTATAGGGCAATTCATTGAGAAATCAATCATTGAGTTATCAATTAAATGCGGTCTGGCGGTTGATCCCGAACTTGGTCAGTCTGTACTCCCGAAATGCATTGGGAGAACGCTGAGCCATGAGCCTTGCCGTCATCGGCGCGGGATTTGGACGGACCGGCACGGATTCGCTGCGCGCCGCCCTCGAACAATTGGGGTTCGGTCCCTGTCATCACATGCGTGAATTGTTGCACCACCCGGAGCAGGAAGACCTCTGGCGGTCGATCGCGGGGGGCTCGCGGCCCGGCTGGGATCAGGTCTTCGAGGGTTACAACGCCGCGGTCGACTGGCCGTCGTGTTACTACTGGCGCGAGCTCGCCGAGCATTACCCCGATGCCAAAATCGTGCTCACCGTGCGAAGCGCCGAGAGTTGGTACGCCAGCACGGAAAAAACCATCATCCCGTTCATGAAGACGGTGGACCCCGAATCCGTCGGCCCTGTCGTCGTCAGGAATCTCACCTTTGGGGACCGGCTGGACGACCGGGCGCACGCGATGGCGGTTTACGAGAAGAACACCGCCGACGTACAGGCCGCCTTTTCGGAGGATCGCCTGCTGACATACCATTTGGGGGACGGTTGGGAGCCGCTGTGCCGGTTTCTCGGCAAGCCCGTCCCGGCGGCGGAGTATCCGCGATTGAACGCCTCGGGCCAGGAGTTCGAGAACCTGTCGAAATCCGGCCCCGATTGAGGATCAATGGGCGAACCGGCGCTGACCGGGTCCTGGCGGCGGTTCCCGGTTATTTGCGGAAAAGAATTTGGCCGCGCCGCGCGACCAGCAGTTTCTCCAGCGTCACGGGGTGGAAATAGGCCTCGACCCGGTCCCCTTCCGGTGTGGTGCCGTAAAGCTCGTAGCAGCGGCCGTCGACCTTCACCCGGCGGACCTGCCAGCCCTCGGATTTCACCTTGTCGATCAGCTGTTCCCGGGTCTTCCAGGTGGATTGGTCGCCCGACTCGCAGGTCATGCGGCCGGTGGCGTCGGCGTGCCCCGCGGACAGGCTCAAGACCGCCGCGGCGAAGGTTCCAACTACGATTTTCTTGATCATGGCGTCCTCTTTGGGTGTTGAAGCGTGATGGGGCGTTCAGGCGGCCGCTGGGCGCGGCTTCATGATTCGGTACAGGCGGTAAGCCTCCAGAAGGGCCAGGGGCACGAAATGCACCAGCGCGGGGCCGAGATGGTTGTGGACGAAAATCCAGTGAAGCAGGGTCAGGATTGCGGCCGGATAGACCCAGCGGTGCAGCCACTGCCACCCCCGGCGCAGGAACCGGACGGCGCGATCGTGGCTGGTCGCCGCGAGGGGGATGAAAATGAAAAACGCGAACCAGCCGGTCCAGATGCCCAACGCCCAGAACTCGCGGGCCATGGCCTCCAGGGTCTCCATGTCGACGACGTACAGGATCGTGTGCAGGAGCGCATAGCCGAACGCCGCGACACCCAGATACCGGCGGCGGTGGTTGAGCCAGGCGAGCCAGCGGGCGCGCGGAAACAGCATCCGGAGCGGGCTCAGCATCATGGCGATGATCATGAAGCGGGCCGCGAACTCGCCCGTGGGGTGGAGCAGGTCCTCGGCGGCGACGCCGCGGGACAGGGCGGCGGTCATGGGGATGCCGGGCAGCGCCAGCAGCACCCAGAAGGCGTAGGGGTGGTCCCGGATGGTCTTGAGGGTTGCGATCATGCCCCTTCAACGAGAAGGATTATTCGTTCCGTCGCTCGATGAAATTCTGTACGCGAGGCGGACGCGGGGAAGTTGCCGGACGGTTCTTGGCCGCTGAAACATGGCTTCGGGACCTCTTGAGTTCCCAATCCTTGAATCGTGATCAGCGCGCCCGCGACGCGCCCCGGCACCGGCAACCTCCCGAAAAGTTGAGCAAAAATGGTCCGAAAGTCCATGTCGGACGAATGAACGGCGGGACTATAATTCGGCGACCGATGTTGGTTGTTCGAGCGTTATTCATTTGTTCATTTCACACGGGAGGGAACAATTCATGGACACCCATTTTGCTGAGAAGACCGAATACGCCTATGAGGATATCGATCCTCGGGTCTTCGAACTTTACGACCGGTACTGCCATTCCAGCATGACCCGGCGCGAGTTCCTGGACCGCGCGGCGGCGATCGCGGTGATCGGCGGCTCCGGCCTCGCCATGGCCCAGGCGCTGCTGCCCAATTACGCCAAGGCGAACATGATCATGTTCACCGACAGGCGGATCAAAGCCAAATACGTGGACTACGATTCCCCCGGCGGCACGTCCGGCAAGATGCGCGGCTACCTCGTGCAGCCGGCGGGCGGCGGCCCCTTCCCGGCGGTCGTGGTGATCCACGAGAACCGCGGCCTCAACCCGCATATCGAAGACGTCGCGCGCCGCGCGGCCGTCGCCGGCTTCGTCGCCCTGGCGCCCGACGGGCTCTCCCCCATCGGCGGCTATCCCGGCAACGACGATGACGGCAAGGTCATGCAGCGCTCCCTCGACCGGGGCAAGCTGATGACCGATATGCTGAACAGCGCCAGGTTCCTCAAAACCCATTCCTTGTCGACCGGCAAGCTGGGGGCGACGGGCTTCTGCTACGGCGGCGGCGTGGTCAACACCATGGCCGTGCGGCTCGGCAAGGACCTGCAGGCCGGCGTGCCGTTCTATGGCCGGGCCGCCAACACGGCGGATGTGCCGAAAATCCAGGCGCCGCTGATGATCCAGTACGCCGAGAACGATCCCCGGATCAACGCCATGAAGGCGGATTTCGACGCGGCCCTGAAGGCCAACAACAAGACCTTCGTGAGCCACGTATATCCGGGCACCCGGCACGGCTTCCACAACAACTCGACGCCGCGCTACGTCGAGGCGCAGGCCAAGATCGCCTGGGACCGGACCATCGCCTGGTTCAAGCAGCACCTGGCCTAGAGCCTCGGGCGTGAATTTTGAATCGTTGGGGATTCCCTTTTATTTGAAATGGTGATTCCCTGTGCCCAGGAGGTGCTGTTATGGGCAGAGCGATTTCGACGGATCTTCGTTTACGTATGGTGCGGGGGATATCGGCGGGCAAGTCTCGTCGGGAGGTTGCGGAGCAGTTTGAGGTTGCTCCGTCGACGGCGGTGCGGGTTCAGGCCCGCTATGCGGCCACCGGTTCGGTTGAGCCGGCCAAGCAGGGCCGTTCCAAGGGGTCCGGCAAGCTTGGCCCCTATCGTGCGGCCCTTATCGAGAAGGTGAAGGCTCAGCCTGACATCACCATGCCGACCCTCGCGGTCTGGCTGGAGGCGGAACATGGCATCACGGCCGACCCGTCGAATCTGTCCAAACTGCTGTGCAAGGCGGGCTTCACCTATAAAAAAAACGCTGCTGGCCTCGGAGAAAGAACGCTCTGACGTCAAAGCGGCGCGCCGGACATGGATTAACCGTCGCCAACCCTTCATGCGCCGCCAGCCGGCGCGGCTCGTCTTTCTCGACGAGACGAGCGTGAAGACCAACATGACGCCGTTGCGCGGGCGCAGTCTCCGGGGAGAGCGGCTCATGGCCGATGCGCCCTTCGGCAAGTGGCAGACGCAAACCTTCATCGCGGGGCTGCGCTGCGATGGACTGGTCGCTCCCTGGATTGTCGACGGCGCCATGGACGGCCCAGCCTTCGATGCTTATGTCCGCACTCAGCTGGCGCCGAGCTTGAAACCCGGCGATGTGGTGATCCTCGACAATCTCAATGTCCACAAAAGTCCGCGGGCGGCAAAGGCCCTTGCCGAGCGGGGCGCCTGGTTCCTGTTCCTGCCCAAATACTCTCCAGACCTCAATCCCATCGAAATGGCCTTCGCTAAGCTAAAGGCCCTGCTCAGAAAAGCCAAAGCACGCACCTATGAAGCCCTCTGGCGCGCTGTCGGCGACATCTGCGCCCTCTTCGACCCACAGGAATGCAGGAATTACCTCAAAGATGCTGGGTATGTTGCAGATTAAACACCCGAGGCTCTAGCCCGCATTTCCAAACCGCAACGGCGGCTTCCACCGGAAGCCGCCGTTTTCCTATCCGCGCTCTTATTCCGCCGGTATTGTGCGCCCTGCTCTTTGACGGGCGGCCTAGGAAAACGGCGAGACGTGCATCACCGCGGGCGGGGCCGCCGACCATTCGGGGTAATTGTCCCGCACTGCGGTGACGTAGGGCTGCCGGAAGTGGGACTGCAGCGCCTCTTCGCTCGTCCATTCCTCGACCAGGACATAGGCGCCGGGATTGTCGTCGTCCTTGTAGACGTCGAGCCGGAGGCACCCCTCCTCCTTCCGGCCTTGCGGGATCAGCGCGGCCATGCCGGCCTCGTAGGCGGCGATATGTTCGGGTTTGATCTGAACTCTGACGATGACGTGCATGGGGCTCTCCCTGTCATTTATCCATCCGACAACGCGAGACGCAGGCCGAGCAGGGCAAACGCGGCGGCGAATCCGCCCCGCAGCCACTTCATGACGCTCGGTTTCGAGATCACGTAAGTGCGGGCCGCACTGGCGAAGGCACCGTAGACGGCAAACACCACGAACGTGAGAAACATGAACACGGCGCCGAGCCAGAGCATCAACGGCGTCGGGCCGGCCGTTCCGGCGGGCACGAACTGAGGCAGGAAGGCGAGGAAGAACAGCGACAGCTTCGGGTTCAGCAGGTTCACCAGGATTCCGTTCGTGACGATCCTGAGGGCCGGGGTCGAGGTCTTGTTTTCAGGGACGGACAGCGCGCCCCCCTCGCGCAAAATCCCCCAGGCCATGTAGAGCAGGTAGAGCACGCCCATGATCTTGACCGCCTGGAAGGCGACGGCGGATGCGTGCAGCAGCGCGGCCAGCCCCAAAATGCCTGCCGCGATATGGGGCACGATCCCAAGCGTGCAGCCGAAAGCCGCGATGACGCTGGCGCGCAGGCCCTGCCCCAGCCCGTAGGCCAGGGTGTAGATCACGCCGGTCCCGGGCAGCAGGATGACGATCATCGAGGTGATGAGGAATTCAGGGCTCATGGGAACGTTATAGGCCCGTGTACCGGCACCGTTTACAAGTATTTCCCCCGTCCCCGGAGGGAGAGGGAATACGGAGATCTAGCTTTGATCCCACTCGGCCCGCTCGCCGCCCTCCGTCTCGGCGTCGTAGTACCACTTCAGGCCAAGCTCCTCCTCGCTCAGGACATTGGTCTTGAAGCTCCGCCAGGCCTGGATCTCGAAATAGTCGAGGGGACCGTCGAGCGCCCTCAGGCGATGAGGGACGCTCGGCGGAAAATAGACCAGGGTGCCCGGTTCGAGCTCCTGGGACTCGTCGCCGACCTCCACCTTGCCGCGGCCCTTGAAGGTCATGTAGCAGTGGTCGGGCCCGCGCGGATTGGCCTCGGTGCCCACGTGCCGATGGTACGGCGACGAGCCGCCGTCGCGATAGTGCATCTCGCCCGCCTGGATGGCGTTGGTGGGCGTCAAGCGGCTGCCGTCGCCCAGGCGCACGGTGCTCTCGGCGCAGAAGTGGCGCACCCGCCCGCCGCTGGCATCGCTCAAGCGGCGGAGCTTGCCGCGATTGAACACGTAGCCCGGCCCGCCGGGCAGATCACCGTCGACCTCCGCCGGCGCCTTGGGCGTGATCATGTGGAGGATTTCGAGATCGCCCCCCGAGGCCGCGAAATCCGCCGTCTCGCCGGGCGTCACCATGGCGCCGGCGCCCCCTTCGGCGGTCAGAGTTTCGCTGCCGAGGGCGATGGACCCGGAACCGTCCATCACATAGAGCAGGTGAACGTCGTTGCCCGCCCCTACGTGAAAGGTCCGGCCGTCCGATACGGTGCGCCGGATGACCGTCAGGTTCCTGGAGCCGCAGAGCGCGTCGCCGCAGAGCGTCCGCTCCCTGCCCGACGGCACCTCGACGGCGTCGGCGGTGTTGGAGTCGATGATGAAGATGTCGTTCAGCGTCGGCATGGAAGACCTCCCTTCTCCTAAGGCGTTGGTTCCCATCTTAGCCCATCAGTGAGGGCAGTATGAGCGTGATCGTCGGAAACAGCACCAGCACGGTGAGCCGCACCATGTCCGCCATCCAGAACGGGGTAACGCCCCTGAAGATGGTGCCGGTGCCCACGTCCCGAAGGACGGTATTCAGGACGAATATGTTCATGCCCACCGGCGGCGTGATCAGGCTGATCTCGGTCACCACGACGACGATGATGCCGAACCAAACGGGATCGAGCTCCAACGACAGCACCACCGGGAAGAACAGCGGGATGGTCAGCAGGATCATGGCGATGCTGTCCAGCACGGCGCCGAGGCCGATATAGATCAGCATGATGGCGAAAACGACCACCAGCGGATGGGCGTCGAGACCGGTGACCCAGCCGCCCAAGGTCTCGGGCATGCCGGTCTCGTTCATCAGGTTCGAGAAGATCAGGGCCCCGATGAGAATGAAGAACAGCATGGCGGTGGTTTGGGCGGCATCGGACAATTGCTGAAACAGGGTCTTCCAGGTGAGTTTGCCCCGCGCCCAGGCGAAGAAAAACGCGCCGGCGGCGCCGACACCGGCTGCCTCCGTCGGCGTGAAGAAGCCCACATAGATGCCGCCGATCACCAGCAGGAACAGCAACAGCACGCCCCACACCTGGGAGAGCGCCTTCCACCGCGTGGCCCAGGGCGTCACGTCGCCGGGCGGGCCGATCTCGGGCTTCAGCCGCGTGGTGATGGCGATGGCGATGTTGTACCCGATGATGCCCAAGATACCGGGAATGATGCCGGCGATGAACAGCGCCCCGATATCGGTGGACGTCATGATGCCGTAGAGCACCAGGATGACGCTGGGCGGAATCAATATCCCCAAG
Organism: Rhodospirillales bacterium; assembly: GCA_965221855.1. GTDB lineage: Bacteria > Pseudomonadota > Alphaproteobacteria > Rhodospirillales > UBA2165 > JAJDXO01. The sequence goes on from CBDCSV010000005.1 coordinate 237,764, forward strand.
GTGCCGCCTGCGGCGATGGCGCCGGTCGCCAAGGTATCGGCATAGCGGAACCGGCGCATGGGCGGCATGGCCACCTTGGCCATGGTGGCGGCCGTCGCCACGGATGATCCACACACGGCGGAAAACCCGCCGCAGGAAATGATGGTCGCCATGGCGAGCCCGCCCCGCTTGTGGCCGATCCACGAATAAGCGGCGGTGTAGAGCTCATCCGCCAGCCCTGCCCGGGTAATGAAATTGCCCATCAACACGAACAGCGGGATTACCGACAGTTCCGACGATTGGGCGGTATCGAAGGCGAGCCGCCCGATCATCGACAGCGTGCCCGGCCAGCTGACGTAATAGGCGAAGCCGACGATGCCGACCCCGGCCGTGGCAAAGGCCACCGGCAATCGCAGAAATAGAAGCCCGATCAGGATGGCGAAGATGATCAGCGCATCGACCATGGATCAGATGCTCTCCAGCTGATCGTCATGTTGGGGCGGCGGCGCCAAGATGAAGGCGGCCTGAATGGGAACGCTGAGCGCCGTCATTACCGCCATGAAGTATGCCACCGGCGCCAGGGGCACGTTGAGGAACAGGGTGACGTCATTGTAGCCCGCAAGCTTGCCGGCCACGTCCCAGAGCCGCCAGGCGAAGATGGCGAGAATGACCGTGCAGACGCTGTTGACCGCCACCCGCTGGACCACCCGCCAGAATGGCGGAATCACGTTGTCCAGAAGCGTCACCGAGACGTGGCCGTCATTGGCGGTGATGATGGGCACCCCGGCGAACACCAGAATACCCATCAGGATTTCGACCACCTCGAACAGGCCGACGATGGAGATGTTGAACACCCCTCGGGTGACGACATCGATCACCGTCAGCCACATGATCACGAACAGGGTGACCGCGGCAAACAGGGCCAATGCCCGGCCCGCGGGTTTGCGGAACCGGGCATAGTTTTCGGCGAAGGTCATTTACTCTGCTCTGGAGCTTAACAGCCCAGCCGATAAACGACCTATTTCTTCATGGTCGCCGCTTCGATCTTCTTGATCTCCGACTTGTACATGGCGAGCGCCGCCTCGCCGTCGACGCCCTTGGCCTTCGCCTTCTTCATCCAATCGGCCTGGATCGGCTTCCACAACTCCTTGGCCTTGGCGGTGAATCCGGCGGGCATGGGAACGATCTTGATGCCATTCTCCTTCATGTGCGCGATGCCGTTCTTGTCGGCCAGGTCCCACGCATCGCCTATATAGTCGGCGGCATGCTCACCGGAGACGCTTTCGATCAGGCGCTGATCCTCGGCGGAGATTCCGTCCCAGACCTTCTGGTTCATGTACATCTGGAACACGGTGGCATAGAGGCCCCCCGGCGGCACGGTGGTGTACTTCACCAGCTTTCCGAGCTTGAAGTTCTTGATCCCCTCGTAGGTCAGGAAGACGCCGTCGATGACGCCCTTGGAGAGCATGTTGTGCACCTTGGTGATGGGCGCGAATATGGGCGTCGCCCCCATGCTCTTGGCCAGTGCCGAGATGTTGTCGCCGCTGACCCGGAGCTTCAGCCCCTTCAGGTCGCCCATGGCCTGCACCGGACGCTTGGAATTGTGGATCAGGCCGGGACCGTGGACCCAGACGGTCATCAGCTTCATGCCGGCCGCCTCGTTGGCCTGCTTGAAATGCTTGTCATAGACCCGCCAGTAGCCGACGGTCCGCGCCTTGGCGCTGTTGGTGAGGAATGGGAATTCGGCCATCTTGTGCAGCAGGAACCGGCCGGGCGTATAAGCGGGAATGATGTGGGCGACGTCGATGGCGCCTTCCTTGATGAAATCGTGATAGGCGGGCGGTGCGCCCAGGCCCTTCGCCAGCATGCGGACGCTGACCCGGCCCTTGGTCACCTCACCGATACTCTTCACCCAGAGATCGACGCCGAACTTCCGCATCTCGTGGTGGGGCGGATCCCAAGTGGCATACCTTAGTTTTTGTTGGGCTTCGGCGGGTGCCGAAGCGGCGAAGACGGCGCCGGCAACCGCGCCGGCTCCCAAAATTGTGCGAACGAATAGTTTGGGCATTCATTCCTCCATCAAAAACGTGTTGTCCTTTTGAAACCGGGTGCGCGCTCTTATGTGACGGCAATCGCTTGAAATGAGATTATCACAAAATCTCATATTGTGGGATTTTATTGTTACGTGCCCGCGAGACGGCAAGGCGGTTGAACCGGCGCTTTAATGGTGGCCGCGATCAGCGGCGAGTAGACGCATTTTGGCTATTCGCGTACTAAGGTTACTCTATTCGGACCCATCGGTATTTGGTTGAGCTCACGGGAGGGGACACGATGGAGTTTTGCCGAACTTTATTTGCCTGGATCCTGGTGGGGTCGGTGTCGGTCATGGCCGCCGCGCCCTCCGCCCAGGCAGGAATCGCCGAAGATCTCGAGCAATGCAACAATGCAAAGACGCAACCTGATCTGCGCATCGGCGCCTGCACACGGGTCATCCGATCGGGCACCTATGACGGCAACCGGCTGATCGTCTCCATCCGCAACCGCGCCTGGTCATACATGGCCAGACGGCTCTATAGGGAGGCCATCGACGACTACTCCCAGGTGGTCCGCCTCCAACCGGAAGAATCGAGAGCCTATCGAGACCGGGCGGTAGTCCATTGGCTGCGCCGGGATTACGATTCCGCGATCGCCGATTTGAACCGGGCCATCCGGCACGATCCGGAAAATTACCTCGCATTCAACGACCGGGGTAGCGCGTACAAGGCAAAGAAGCTGTATGAGGAAGCGCTCCGAGACTACGACCGCTCCATCGAATTGAGGCCTGACTACCACGCCGCCTATAGCAACAGAGCCACGGCTTACACGGAAACGATGAACCTCGGAGCAGCCCTCAAAGACTTGAATATGGCGATCGCGTTGAACCCCAACTTTCACCAGGCCTATGCCAATCGGGGCTCGGTCCACAAGGACGCCGGGCGTACCGGCCTGGCGATCGCCGACTATCGAAACGCCATCCGTCTCGGCAATCGCAATGCGGCGGTTTTCAAGTGGCTGAAGGAGCAGGGCGTCCCGCCGGTGGACCGATCGGGATCGTTGGAGCCTGTGAGCGTTCCATTGAAGGTCGTCCTTGTTCGCGGTCTGGTGGCCAGCCGCCATGACAAGGACCTCCGTAATCCGGTGAAGCGCGAGGACTTCGAGAACCTGATTGTCCCCGATACGGCAAGAGTGTGGTCCCAGGCCGGCATCGAGTGGTCGCCCGTGGAGATCGTTGAACACACGATCGACAACGCGCAGACCAAAAGGAACTATTTGCTCGACACGACATCCATGAAACCGGGAATGAAGCGGCAGGAACGGGTTGCCAAATTGCGGACATTGAGGTCCCTCGTCAGGGAATTGCGCGCCGGCAAGGGTGTGACGGCGGTGGTCGTCCCGTTTGTGCTGCCCAACTCACCCGCCGTCGGCTTTAGAGGCCGCTCCTCCCTGGTGATTGGGGCGTGGCGGGAGCAGCCCGGAGAACACGGCCGCGAAGTCGGCCTATCTCCCTTGACCGAGGCCCGGCCGCTCAAGAACGGTTCATTGGCACGGGTTCTGTCGCTCATGTTGGGCCGCCAACTCGGCGCACAGAATTTTCCCTGCACGGAATACTGCCTGGTCGGCAGGAGCCAGCCGCGGGGCTACCTGCTGTCGGCACAGCAGATTGCCGGTACGCGACAGAAAGCGGCGAGCTACTAGAGCGTATTTGAGATTGATTGAATCATTTTAGGGATTCCCAAGTATGGGCGAACCATGATTCAAGATGGATGCTGGGCAAGGAGGCCAGCATTCATGGCGAGACCTTATTCGATTGATTTGCGAGAGCGTGTTGTTTTGGCGGTTTTGGCGGGGGAGAGTTGCCGCGCTGTAGCGGCTCGGTTTGGGGTTGCGGTTTCGAGCGTGGTTAAGTGGTCGCAGCGCTACCGGCGGACGGGGAGTGTTGCGCCCGGCAAGATGGGCGGTCACCGCCGCCGGGTTCTTGAGCCCCATCGGGAGTTCATTGTCGGCCGGATCGACCAGGAGCCGCATCTGACGCTGCATCGGTTGAGAGACGAGTTGGCCGCTCGGGGTGTCAGGGTATCCCACAGCACGGTATGGCTGTTTCTGCGCCGTGAAGGGCTGCGCTTTAAAAAAAACCCTGTTCGCCGTTGAACGGGCGCGCGCGGACATCGCCCGCCATCGCAGGCGCTGGAAGGCGTGGCAGGCAAAGCTTGATCCCGAACGGCTGGTATTCATTGATGAAACCTGGATCCGGACCAATATGGCCCCGCTGCGCGGCTGGGGGCCGAAAGGGGAGCGGGTCCGCGGCTTTGCCCCCCATGGGCGGTGGCACACCCTGACCTTCATCGGCGCGCTGCGCTGCGACCGGTTCACCGCGCCCTGCGTCTTCGACGGCCCCATCAATGGCGTGTGCTTCCGCGCCTACGTCGAGCAGCTGCTCGTGCCGACCCTGGTGCCCGGCGACATCGTCATCATGGACAATCTCGGCAGCCACAAGTCAAAAGCCGTGCGAAACGCCATCCGTGCCGCCGGAGCCAAGCTGTGGCTCCTGCCCAAATATTCCCCCGACCTCAATCCCATCGAGCAGACCTTTGCCCAAATCAAGCACTGGATGAGAAACGCCCAGAAGCGGGAGATCGACGACTTATGGCGCCATCTCGGGAGCCTCATCGACACCATCGAGCCACAGCAATGCGCCAACTACTTCAAAAACGCAGGATACGCTTCCGTCAAATATGAAACGCTCTAGGCCACCCCGCGGGCCGTGTATCCGACGGACCCCCCGTATCCGGAATCCGGGCCATGTGAACTGCCGCCGGACCAAATCGGACAGCCCATCCGCCGAACGAATTTGTCCGAAAGCGCCTATTTTTGTCCATGAATGTCCATGCCGCGAAATCGTCACTTGATTGCCCGATATATCGGGATATCATGAATTATGGATAAAATTCAGGCTCTCGGCGCTTTTGCGGCGCTGTCGCAGGAAACCCGTTTGGACGCGCTCCGGCTCTTGGTCGCCGCCGGGCCCAAGGGACTCGCGGCCGGCGAAATCGCCGAGCGGCTGGCGGTGCGCCAGAACACCATGTCGACCAACCTCGCCATCCTCGACCGGGCGGGACTGGTCACCTCGAGGCGCGAGGGCCGCTCGATCCGCTACTTCGCCTCCCTCGATAGCCTTCGGGATGTGGTCGGGTTCCTGATGGAGGATTGCTGCGGCGGCCGTCCGGAACTGTGCGCGCCGCTGCTGGACGAGGTCCTGGGCGCCGCATAGGGGCCGGGGAGAGGGAGAAACGGACATGGCGCTCGGCATCAACGGCATGGGGCGGATCGGGCGTCTTGCCCTGCGCGACGCCTTGGGCGGCGTGATCCGCGACGCTTCCGACACCCGAGGCCCGAACGGGATCGAAGTCGCCCACCTGAACGAGGTGAAGGGCGGGGCCGGAACGACCGCGCATCTGTTGGAGTTCGACAGTGTCCACGGCCGTTGGCGGGCCAAGTTCGATGCCGCAGAGGACGCCATCACCGTCGACAATCACCGCATGGGGTTCACCGAGGAGGCTGACCCGGCCGCCGTTCCCTGGGGGGATTTGGGCTGCGATATCGTTCTGGAGTGCACCGGCAGGTTCCGCACGCCGGAGCTGCTGCAGCCCTATTTCGACCAGGGCGCGAAGAAGGTGATCGTCGCCGCGCCGGTGAAGGACGAGAAGGCCCTCAATATCGTCGTCGGGGTCAATGACGGCCTCTATGAGCCGGACGAACACGACCTGCTGACCGCGGCGTCGTGCACCACGAATTGCCTGGCCCCGGTGGTCAAGGTGGTGCATGAGGCGCTCGGCATCAGGCACGGCCAGATCACCACCATCCACGACCCGACCAACACCAATGTGGTCACCGACGCACCGCACAAGGATTTGCGCCGCGCGCGCGCCGCCATGCTGTCCCTGCAGCCGACCACCACCGGAAGCGCCACCGCCATCGCGCTGATCTACCCGGAGCTCGAGGGCAGGCTCAATGGCCACGCGGTGCGCGCGCCCGTGCTGAACGCCAGCCTGACTGACTGCGTCTTCGAGGTGGAGAATTCGGCCACCGAAGACGAAGTGAACACGCTGTTCGAAGAGGCCGCCGCCGGGCCGCTCGCCGGCGTGCTCGGCATCGAGCGGCGGCCCCTGGTGTCGGCGGACTACGCCAACGACACGCGAAGCGCCATCGTCGATGCCCCGTCCACCATGGTCACCGACGACACGCTCCTCAAGGTCTACGCGTGGTACGATAACGAGATGGGCTATGCGTGCCGGATGATCGATCTCGCCAATATCGTCCAGGAGGCGCTGAACCGATGAGCGGCGCCCGCAACTACCTGATCGTCACCGCGTCCTACTGGGGGTTCACCCTGACGGACGGCGCCCTCCGGATGCTGGTGCTGCTGCACTTCTTCAATCTCGGCTACTCGCCCTTCACCCTCGCCTTCCTGTTCCTGCTCTACGAAGCGGCCGGCATCTTCGCCAATCTCGGCGGCGGGTGGCTGGCGTCCCGATTTGGGATCACACGGATGCTGTCGGCGGGACTGACCCTGCAGATCGGCGGTCTGCTGTTCCTCTCGGCGCTCGATCCCGGCTGGGGCGCCGTGGCGAGCGTCCTCTGGGTGGTGGCGGCGCAAGGGATTGCCGGTATTGCGAAGGACATCACCAAGACCGCCTCCAAATCGGCGATCAAGTTCACCTCCGCCGAGGGCAGCGGCCAGCTGTTCAGATGGGTGGCGTGGTTCACCGGCTCCAAGAACGCCATGAAGGGCGTCGGCTTCTTCATCGGCGGCCTGTCGCTGGAGGTCGTCGGCTTCCAACCGGCGCTGTGGGCCATGGCGGCCATGCTGGGGATCATCCTGATCGCCGCTTTCATCTCGCTCCCGGCCCACCTCGGCGCGGCGGGCTCGTCCAGGAGCGTCAAGGAGCTGTTCTCCAAGTCCGCCGGGGTCAACATCCTCGCCGGGGCGCGGATCTTCCTGTTCGGCGCCCGGGACGTATGGTTCGTCGTCGGGGTGCCGGTGTTCCTCTATGCCGGCGGCTGGAGTTTCTGGGAGGTCGGTGGCTACCTCGCCCTTTGGACCATCGTCTATGGCGGCGTTCAGGCGGCCGCCCCGTCGCTGATCCGGCGGAGCGAGGACGGCCTCTCCCGCGAGGTCCCCGAAGCCCGGCTCTGGGTGATACTTCTCACCGCGGTGCCGGCGGTCCTCGCCATCCTGGCCGCCATGCCGGATGCGCTGCCGATCCCGCCCACCTGGGTGATCGTCGTCGGGCTCGCCGTCTTCGGGCTGCCGTTCGCCGTCAACTCGTCGCTCCATTCCTATCTGATCCTGGCCTATGCGGGATCGAAGAAGGCCGCCGAGGATGTGGGCTTCTATTACGCGGCCAATGCGGGCGGGCGGCTGATGGGGACGCTGCTGTCCGGTCTTCTCTATCAATGGGGCGGGGTGACGGCCTGCCTGATCGGATCGGCCGCCATGCTCGCGGCGTGTTCGATCATCACCTTCCTGCTGCCGGCGCAAAATACCGCCGCGCCTGAGCAGGCGCCCGCCGAATAGCGATCGCCGTGCCAATGTTCGCCCGGCTTTTCAGGGAGACGAAGCGTGACGGATAATCCCCTTGCCGGATTTCAGGTCGACCCGGCGGACCTCAAATATATCGGCGAGGATTTGCAGCGCCCGGAATGCATCCTGGCCGAGCCGGACGGCACGCTCTGGTCGGCGGACGCCCGGGGCGGGGTGGTGCGGATAGCCCCTGACGGGTCGCAGGCCATCGTCACCCAGACCCAGGCGGCGGCCTTCGAAGGGGCCGGCGACGATGCAACCCGGTTCACCGAGGGCACGCTTCCCAACGGCCTCGCCTTCGGGAAGAACAGGGAAATCTACATCTCCAATTTCGGCACCGATGTGCTGGAAGTGATGGACCGGGACACCGGCGAGACCAACCTTCTCTACGACTCCATCGACGGCGCGCCCATCGGCAAGGTGAACTTCGTGCCGCGGGATTCCAGGGACCGTTTGTGGCTCACCGTGTCGACCCGAATCAAGAACTGGATGGAGGCCATGAGCCCCAACGTGGCCGACGGCTTCGTCGCGCTGGCCGACGAGAACGGCCTTCGCATCGTCACCGACGGGCTCGCCTTTACCAACGAAATCCGCCTGGATGCGAACGAGGAGTATCTCTACATCGCCGAGACCACGGGCCAGCGGGTCTCCAGGATGAAGGTGGCGGCGGACGGGTCGCTCTCCGGCCGGGAGGTGTTCGGCCCATCGAAATTGGGCCCCGGCGGGTTCATCGACGGGATCGCCTTCGATGCCTTCGGCAATCTCTGGGGCACGCTGATCATGGCCGACATCATCTTCGCCATCACCCCGGACGGCGAGTACCTGGAGATCCTCAACGATTGCGACGAAGCGGCCACCGCCCGGCTGGAGGCCAGGTTCCGCGCCGACGAGGTCACGGCCGACGATATGCTGGCCGCCTCGGGCACCATCGCGCCATGGTTCGCCAGCGTCACCTTCGGCGGGACCGACCTCAGGACGTGCTATATCGGCAGCCTGCGCGGCAACCGGATCCCCTACTTCGAAAGCCCGGTCGCCGGCCTGCCCATGGTGCATTGGCGGGAGTAGGAGGAAAACCGCTCAGGGCTTGGGGAACACCATCACGGTGAGGTCGCTGTAATCCTCGTCGCCGGTTTCCGCGCAATCCGCGATGGCGGTATGGGCGGAACTCTCATCGTCGAACGTGAGGCGCTGATGCACGGTCACGGCGCGGGCCCCGTCGACCCCTGCTTCCATCAGCCGCCGGCACAAGGTCGCCGGCATGATATCGAAGGGGCGCGGCAGGCAGATGACGTTCCGCCGCGCCTCCTTGAGGTAATGGATCAAATCGTCGAGCTGTTCCTCGTGGTCGTAGCGCCGGTGCAACGTGACGAAGAGGGATTGCTCCATGGCGATCCCCGAGCGCACCGCGGCAATCTGAATGCAGCTGATGCCGGGCACCAGTTCGACCTCGTCGATGCGCTGGCGAACCCGGTCGAGGAGTTCGTTGCACGATACGTTGAGATCCCCCCAGGCACAGACCACGACGGTCTTTCCGTCCGCAGCGCGCGCCGCCGCCAGATCGAGCTGCGCCTCCTGGTTGGGGTAATCCATGGAGAGAATTTCGGCCCCCGGCTTGGCGTGAGGCCGGGCGGTCTCGAGCACGGTCTCGAAACCGGCGATCACGTCCGCTCCGGCGATGATCTCGGCGCCTTTCCCCGTCAGGAACCCGCCGTCGCCGGGCCCGACGGCCACGACGGTCGCGCGGGTCATAGGGCCTGGACGGCGGCCAGCACTTCGGCCACGTGCCCCGCCACCTTGACCTTCCGCCACTCGGATTTGAGGGTCCCGGCCTCGTCGATCAGGAAGGTGGACCGGTCGATCCCCATGTACTTCCTGCCGTACATGGACTTCTCGACCCAGGAGCCGTAGGCGTCGCACACCCTGCCCTCTTCGTCCGAGAGCAAAGTGAAATTCAACTTGTGCCGGGCCTTGAACTTGTCGTGCTTGGCGACGCTGTCCTTGGAGACGCCGATGACCTCGGCGCCCGCCTCGGAGAATGCTTGGAGTTCGTCACGGAACTCGGAGGCTTCCCGGGTTCAGCCGGGCGTGTCGTCCTTGGGATAGAAGTAGAGCACCACCTTCCTGCCGCGAAGTTCCGACAGCGTCACCGACCCGCCGCCGTCGCTGGGCAGGGTGAAGTCGGGCGCCTTGCTGCCGGGCTTTGCTTTTGCCGCCATGTGTTTCTCCCCTGTGAAGTCGCGGCTCTATACGCCCCAGATTCGCCGAATGTTCAAGACCGGGGATCAAGACAGATGGTCGAGCGGCAGGGCGGTGGAGTATTTCACCTGGTTGAGGGCGAAGGAGGATTTGATGTTGGATACGCCGGGTATGCGGGTCAAGTGCTCCATCAGAAATCGCTCGTAGGCCTCGAGGTCGGGGACGACCACCCGCAAGAGGTAATCGGACTCGCCCGTCATGAGATAGCACTCGACCACCTCGGGCCGCGTCTCGATGGCCGCCTCGAACTCGGACAGGTTCTCTTCGATCTGCTTTTCCAGGGTGACGTGAATGAAGACGCTGACCTTCAGGTCGATGGCGTTGCCGTCCACCAGCGCAACCCGCTTCTTGATGACCCCCGCATCGGCGAGAAGTTTCACCCGGCGAAGGCAGGGCGACGGCGACAACCCCACCCGTTCGGCCAGTTCCGCATTGGTCAGGCCGCCGTCGGACTGAAGCTCGGTGAGGATTCGCGCATCGATCGCATCCAGCTCCATGGTTGGCATTTTATGCTATATTAATATATTTTACTAATTGAAAATTCCAAACACGGCATCTCCAGGCGCATAATTCGCAAGGATATTTCTTGCGAATCCTGGCAATTTCGTCAGGTCATGCAGATGATCGGTCCCAGCCGGCTCCGCCCCGGCCAACCGAGCCCGGAGATCGTCCTGGAGGAACTTCAGCGCAAGATTCTGTGGCTCTCCGCCTGGATGATCCACAACGCCAATCACCTTCGCCCCAACGAGGACGGCCTCAAGGTCGGCGGGCACCAAGCGTCCTGCGCGTCCATGGTGTCGATCATGACGGCGCTCTATTTCTCCGTGCTCCGGCCCGAGGACCGGGTCGCCGTGAAGCCCCACGCCGCGCCGGTGTTCCATGCCATCCAATACCTGCTCGGCAATCAGAGCCTGAACAAGCTGGAGAACTTCCGCGCCTTCCGCGGCGCCCAGGCATATCCGTCCCGGACCAAGGACACCGACGACGTGGATTTCTCGACCGGGTCGGTGGGGCTTGGGGCGGCGATGACCGCATTCGCCTCCATGATCCGGGATTACATCGGGGCCAAGGACTGGGGCCGCACGCTGAAACCGGGCCGGATGATCGCCCTGGTGGGCGATGCGGAACTGGACGAGGGCAATATCTACGAGTGCCTGCTCGAAGGATGGAAACACGGACTCCGCGACACGTGGTGGGTCATCGACTACAACCGCCAGAGCCTGGACGGAATCGTTCACGACGGGCTCTACAGCCGGATCGAGAAGACTTTCGCCGCGTTCGACTGGGACGTGGTCACCCTGAAATACGGGGCGTTGCAGCGGGCCGCCTTCGCCGAGCCCGGCGGCGAAACGCTGCGCCGGTGGATCGACGACTGCCCCAACCCCCTCTATTCGGCGCTGACCTATCAGGGCGGCGCCGCATGGCGGGAGCGGCTGCTCGACGACTTCTCGGGCAACGGGGAGGCCCTCGACCTCGTTTCCCGCCGGTCCGACGGGGAATTGGCCGAACTGATGGGAAACCTCGGCGGCCACTGCCTGCCGACCCTGATCGCTACCTTCGCCGCCATCGATCACGACCGTCCGGTGTGCTTAATCGCCTATACCATCAAGGGGTGGGGACTGCCGCTCGCCGGCCACAAGGATAACCATGCCGGCATTCTGACGCCGGATCAGATGGCCGGCTTCCGGAAGACCATGGGCATTCGGCCGGGGCATGAATGGGAACCCCGCGAGGGGATCGATATTTCGAAAGCCGATTTCGAGGCCTTCCTGGACGCGGTGCCGTTCAACGCGGGCGGCAATCGCCGCGCATCGGCAATACCCATCTCGGTTCCCGCGCTGCCCGAAACCGCGGCCGGCTCCGCCTCGACCCAGGAAGGGTTCGGCAGGATCCTCAACGAAATCGGCCGTTCCGATGAGCCTTATGCGGACCGGATCGTGACCCTGTCGCCGGATGTCAGCGTATCAACCAATCTCGGACCGTGGATCAACCGGCGGAATCTGTTCGCCGCGGAGACCATCGGCGACACCTTCCGCCAGGAAAAGGTGGTCAGCGGCCAAAAGTGGAGCTTCGATCCCGGCGGACAGCATATCGAATTGGGGATCGCCGAAAACAACCTGTTCCTCGCCTTGGCCGCCGCCGGGTTGTCCCATTCCCTGTTCGGCGAACGGCTGCTGCCTATCGGCACTCTCTATGACCCGTTCATTGCCCGGGGGCTCGATGCGCTGAACTATGCCTGCTACCAGGATGCCCGCTTCCTGCTGGTGGCCACCCCGTCCGGGGTCACGCTGGCGCCGGAGGGGGGCGCCCACCAATCCATCGGCACACCGCTGATCGGCATGGCCCAGGACGGCCTGGCCGCATTCGAGCCCGCCTTCGTGGACGAACTCCGGACGATCATGGAATGGTCGTTCGACTACATGCAGCGCGACGGCGCGGGCGATCCGGACCCCGCCACATGGCTTCGGGATCACACCGGCGGCTCGGTCTATCTCCGCTGTTCGACGCGCAAACTGGAGCAGCCGGTGAGGGAGTTTTCCGCCGGCCAGACGGACGACCTGATCAACGGCGCCTATTGGCTGAGACCTCCCGGTCCCAATTGCGAGTTGATCATCGCCTATCAGGGTGTCGTTGCGCCCGAAGCGATGACCGCGGCGGGCATGGCGGCGGAACATTTCCGGGACATCGGCGTCCTCGCCGTGACGTCCGCCGACCGCCTCAATGCGGGCTGGCAGGCGGCGCAGCGGGCGCGGCGTCACGGCGCGGCAACCGCCGAATGCCATATCGGGCGGCTGCTGGCCGGAATTCCGGGACATGCTCACCTGCTTACGGTTCATGACGGGCACCCGGCGGCGCTTTCCTGGCTGGGCGGCGTTCGCGGACACCGGACCTCGGCGCTGGGCGTCGAGCATTTCGGGCAAACCGGCACCATCGGCGATCTTTACGCTCACTTTGAAATCGATTGCGATGCTATTCTGAGGGCCGCCGCCGCACTGCGCGGCCGGCCAGGAATTCCGGTTCCATAAAACATCTCCGGCATCTCCATCTGCACGGCATGCCGCGCAAGGAACTGGTCGTGATACCCGTCCGGGCCTGTCCGGTGGGCGACCGCCCACGAAATTCCGGCCAAATCCCTTGGTTCGGGCGGAACATTCCGCCTATGCTTTCCGCTTCGACTCGCACACGAAAAGCACGCGCAACAGGGAGGTCAGGACCATGTTCAAGAAATTTGTTCTCGCATCTGCCGCAGTGGCGGCCATCGGCGCCGGCCAGGCAACCGCCGCCGATCTGAAGATCGCACATTTCGTCACCCCAAAGCATTCGGTGTCCCAGTGGATCGCCAACTGGTCGAAGAAGATAGAAGCCGGGACCGCGGGCGAAGTGAAGTTCACCATCTTCCCTGGCGGGCAGTTGGGCCCGCCGCCCAAATACTATGATATTGCACGGCGCGGACAGGCCGACATCACCTGGTTGGTCCACGGGTTCACGCCGGGGCGCTTCCCGCTGTCGGAGATTTCCAATCTGCCTTATATGGTGGCGAGCGCCGAGGTTGGCGCCAAGGTGCTCAATGACCCGACGCTCAAATCCAAGTATTTGGCGCCTGAGCATAAGGGGGTGCAACCGCTCCTGCTGATGACCCATCAGCCGGGGAATATTCATACGGCCAAGAAAGCAATCCGTTCGGTAGACGACGTGAAAGGCATGCGGCTCCGGTTCGCTTCGGCGACCATCAAGGAATTCGTGGCCGCCCTCGGCGGCACACCCGTCGGCATGCCGCCGACCCAGATCGTCGACAACATGCAAAAGGGCTCGATTGACGGCGCCTGGACCGACTACGGCGGAGCCGGCATTGCCTTCGGCATGGGGCCGGTGACCAAGTACACCACCGAGATGTACTCCTATGTCACCAGCTTCTGCATCTGCATGAATAAGAAGTCCTATGATGGCCTGTCGGCAGGTGCTCGCGCCAAGGTGGATCAGTCTTTCGTCGGCGTCGAAAAGGAGGTCGGCCACGAATGGGACAAGCTCGACCCCATCGGCAAGGGCATCATGATGAAAGCCGGTATGACGCCAGTGCGGCTATCCAAGGAAGAGGATGAAAAGTTCCGTGCGATCGGCGCCAAGGTCGCCGAAGCTAAGGTCGCCGAGCTGGAAAAAAAGGGCCTGCCGGCGCGGGCGGTCTACAACATGATGAAGGAACTGGCGGCCAAGCACGAAAAGACGTCGCGCAGCTTCTGGACCCAATAGGCGACGAGACCGGGAACGCGTTTCCCAATGTTTGGCACACCGAGGGACGCGGCGAGGCCCTTTGGCCTCGCCGCCGCTTTGGTACTGGTGTTCATGATGCTGTTCACCACCTTCACCGTCGCGTCCCGGCAGTTCTTCGACTTCCCGATCCTCGGCGTTGTCGACGTGATGGAGTTGTCCCTCGTGGCGATGATCTTCGTCGCCATGCCCGGTGTGTTTCTGCGGGATGAGAACGTGACCGTGGACGTGATTGATCAGGTGATCTCCCGGAAGGCCCGCGTGGCGCTTCGGTTCTTCGGTTTGATCGTCACCCTCGCGTTTCTCATCGTGATGATGATCGAGATGGTCGAGCCGGCCCTCGATAAGCTGGAGTTCGCCGAGGTTACGATGACTCTCGGCATCAACCGGTTTACCCATTGGGTTCCGATTATCATTGGATTTGCCCTCTCGATTATCGGCACCGTCTGGGTGGTCGTGCATTACTGGCGAACCGGGGTGCCGACGGATTCGACCCTCGACGGACCCCGGGAGGACTCGGCACCGTGAGTACACAGGTCATTGGGCTGATCGCCATGGCCGGGCTGTTCGGCCTGATACTGTTGCGCGTACCGGTGGCCATCGCAATGGGGCTTACGGGATTGTTGGGGTACGCCGCTATCGACGGCTGGGAAACGGCGCTGATCACCGCCGGGTCGACCCCCTACGATCTCACGGACAAATATGCGCTCACCGTCGTGCCACTGTTTGTGCTGATGGGTGTCGTCGCCTCCAAGGCCGGCATGTCGAAGGAGCTGTATCGAGCGGCGAACGCGCTGTTCAGCGGGTTCCGCGGCGCCCTGGCGATGGGCACCGTCGGGGCATGCGCGGGCTTCGGCGCCATCTGCGGCTCCTCGCTGGCCACCGCCGCCACCATGACCCGGGTCGCCGTCCCGGAGATGCGGCGGTTCGGCTATGACGAACGAATGGCCACGGGGGTCGTGGCATCCGGGGGCATCCTGGGCGTCCTGATCCCGCCCTCGGTGGTCCTGGTGATCTACGCCATCATCGCCGAAGAGGGCGTGCCCCAGCTGTTCGCCGCGGCCCTGCTTCCGGGGCTCGCCGGGGCCGCCCTGCATATCGTGGTGATCGCCGCAGTGGCGTTCGTGCAGCCGAACCGCATGCCCAGGAGCGCCTGGATGGGCTTTAGGGAACGCTTAAGCGAGTTTGGCGGGCTTTGGAAGATGGCCATCCTCTTCACCATCGCCGTCGGCGGCATCTACTCCGGATTCATGACGCCAACCGAAGCAGCCGCCGTCGCTGCGTTCGTCGCCATCATTATCGCCTTCGCCACCCGGACAATGAGCTGGCGCGGACTGCTGGACAGTTTGCTGGAGACCGCGTGGACCACCGGCATGTTGTTTGTCATCGTCATCGGCGCCTTCCTGTTTTCCTATTTCATGGCGCTCACCCAATTGCCCAACGCGATCACCGAATATGTGGGCGCTCTCGGCGTCCAGCCCTGGGTGGTGATCCTGATGCTGGTGGCGTTCTATGTGGCGCTGGGCTTCTTCCTCGATGCCATCAGCATGATCCTGATAACCGTGCCCGTGTTCCTGCCGCTCGCCGAAGCGGTCGGCTATAGCGGCATCTGGTTCGGCATCCTGGTCCTGGTCGCCGTCGAGGTGGGGATGATCACCCCGCCGGTCGGCCTCAACATCTTCGTCATTCGCGCCCAGATGCCGGATATTGCATTGGGCGACGTCTATCGCGGCATCGTTCCGTTCCTTGCCGCGCATTTTGGACTGATCGCCATTCTCCTGCTGCTCCCGCAGATCGCCCTGTGGCTGCCGGCGCGGCTGTATTGACCATGCGGTGACGGGGATCGCCCGCCATGAAGCTTTCATTGTTCTGCAGCTGCCGGTATCTGGGCCCGTCGGAGGGGAAGGGCTGGCCGGTCCCGGCGCACGACTACTCGCCGGAAGCCGCCGAGTATTCCTACGAAACCGCCCTCTCCCAGGCCGAGATGGTCGACCAGCTCGGCTGGGACTGGGTGTCGGTGGCGGAGCACCACTATGCGCCGTTTTCCATCGCCCCGAATCCCATGGTCCTGGCCGGCGCGGTGACCCAACGGGTCAAGCGGGCCAAGGTTGCCCTGCTCGGGCCCGACCTCCCCATCCTCAATCCGGTCCGGGTCGCCGAGGAATTCGCCATGCTGGATACCCTGTCGAACGGCCGGGTGATCGCCGGGCTGATGCGCGGCACGCCGAATGAATATGTGACCTACAACATCAATCCCGACGAATCCCGGGGCCGGTTCCAGGAAGGCCTCGAACTGATCAAGATGGCCTGGACGGAGAAACAGCCCTTCGGCTGGCAGGGCCGGTACTTCCAATACCGGACCATCTCCATCTGGCCGCGGCCGGTCCAGGACCCGCATCCGCCCATGTTCATGTCGGGCTCGAGCCCCGAAAGCGCAGCGTTCGCCGCCAGGAAACGGGTGAGCCTGGGGTTCGCGGTCACGACCGTGCAGGCGGCCGGCAAGTCGGCGGCCTACTACCGCGAAAAGTGCGCGGAAGCGGGCTGGGAACCGACGCCGGACGATGTGCTGTACCGGATGACGTTCCATCTTTCGGACACCGACGAGCAGGCCGAACAGGATTTGCGTGATGCGGGCGCCAGCCGTTTCCGAGGCATCTCCATTCTCAATCAGGACCTGATGGCCTCGCTTCGCAAGACCGGATATTTCTCCGGCCCCGAGCACAGACCATCGGAGATCAAGGTGTCCCAGACCGGTCTTCGGGAGCGGATCGACAACGGTCAGATTCTGATCGGCAGTCCGGAGACGGTCATCAAGCAGATCCGGCGGGTGAGGGAGAATCTCGGGGCGGGCATCCTCGATCTGACGGCGGCCATCCAAATCGGCGACAAGACCACGAAGTCCATCGAGTTGATGACGGAGAAAGTTTTGCCGGAAATCCGCGGCTGGTGACGGAGGCCGGGCTCATGGACGAGATGCCGAACCCGGCCGGCCCCGAAGCCGGTTTCACCGAGAAGTTCGTCGAGGCGGACGGCTTCCACATACGCTACCGGGAAGCGGGCGAAGGCCCTGCCGTCGTCGCCCTGCACGGTGGCGGCGGGTCACGGATTTCGGGCGCCCATGCGCTGCTGTCGGAGAATTTCCGGGTGCTCGCCGTCGAGGCGCCGGGCTTCGGCAATTCGGACGAGAACACGCGCCATCGAACCATGTTCGAAATGGCCGACACGCTGCATGCCGCGATTGCCGCGCTCGGCATCGCCGCGTTCTCGATCATCGGCAATTCCTTTGGCGGCCGGTTGGCGCTGTGCATGGCGGCACGGAACCCCGAACCCATCAAGGCGCTGGTCCTGGTGGGGCCGGCGGCCATTCGGGAGGGGGGCGCGGTATTCGAGCAGAATCTTCGTAGTATTCTCGGGGTGGGGCCGGCGGCCATTCGGGAGGAGGGCACCGCGGTGCCGGGGCACGCCGACGGGTCCCATGAGAACATGGAAGCGCTGATGTACGCCCATCCGGAGAGAATGCCGTCCTTACCCCGGCCCGATCCGGAGACCGTCAGGAAGCAGGCGGCGCTGATCGAACGGCTGCACGGTCCCGACCGGGACGGGGAACTGGAAGCGCGGATGCGCGAGATCGACATCCCGACCCTCGTTCTGCTCGGCACCGAGGACAGGCTTATCCCACCCCGCATCGGCCGGCTTTACCGGGAGATCATGCCCAAATGTCATGTGGTGATGATCTACGATGCCGCCCATGCCATGGACGCGG
The DNA here is from genome assembly GCA_965221855.1 of Rhodospirillales bacterium. Lineage (GTDB taxonomy): Bacteria > Pseudomonadota > Alphaproteobacteria > Rhodospirillales > UBA2165 > JAJDXO01. Next base: position 255,649 of record CBDCSV010000005.1, read on the forward strand.
AGCGGCCGGAGGCGGTGGCCTCCGTGGCCGGCGACTTCATCGCCCGGCGGGACGAATTCCTGATCAAGCGCACCGACGGCGCCATTCACCCCTAACCGCGGCCGCCCTACTGGGCGGTCTGCACGGCTTCCCGCAGCCGCCCTACTGGGCGGTCTGCATGGGCTCGGTTTCGACACCGGCGTCGGTGAAGACCTTTTCCAGTTCCCCGGTCTCGTACATTTCCCGGACGATGTCGCAGCCGCCGACGAACTCGCCCTTCACATAAAGCTGGGGGATGGTCGGCCAGTTGGAGAACTGCTTGATGCCGTCCCGGACCCCCGGGTCGGTCAGCACGTCGACGCCCTTGAACTTGACGCCCATCAGGGTCAGCGCCTGGACGACGGCGGCCGAAAAGCCGCACTGCGGGAACATGGGAGTCCCCTTCATGAACAGGACGACGGGATTGTCGTCGATCTCCTGCTGGATCTGCTGGTAGACGGGATGTTCGTTCATTTCGGAAAATTCCCCTCGGTTCGGGTGAATGGCGGGTGGCTACTCGGGAACGTTGGTCTGCAGCGCCAGGGCGTGGAGATCGGTCCCCATCTTTCCCTGGAGCGCCTGATAGACCCGTTGATGCTGCTGAACCCGGCTCATGCCTTCGAATTCCCTGGAGATCACCAGCGCCGCATAGTGGTCGCCGTCACCCCGCAAGTCTTCGATCTGCACCTGGGCATCGGGGATGCTTTCCTTGATCATCCGCTCGATCTCGCCGATGTCCATCGCCATGGCCGGTTCCTCGACTTCCGTCCCCTGGGAGACTGCCCACGGGTTGATCCTGTTTTAGACTATTTCTCTGACCAAATGGTCCACAATTTCACTGTCGGATTTAGGCCGGATTTCAGCCGATTGCAAGGACTCACGGTCCCAATCAATCGTTCTCCGACCTTGAGGACGCCGCTGCGGGAATCGCCGTATCAATTTCGGTGGCCGAATGATTCGCATAGGTGGGCCAAGTAGGACGATAGTCCTCAGTTTGATCGCCCCATGAATCCCAACCGGACCGCCTCCCTCTCGCAAATAGCTCAAGAAAATTAGGACTGCTGCATCCTTCAATAATCTCGTACTGCTCGTCTGGCTTTCTTGAGTGCTCTCTCTTCATGGTCCGAATGATATTCACCTGCCGACGGCCAGGCGCGAGGGTCCGAGCGTTCTTCCCTTTGACACCAAACAAAATCATCTCTGTGGTGTTTCGGAAATAAAACCCTACACCCCGACCATCCGGTCCGCCGTCTTTCCGTACCTTATGCCAAATAATGTTGGTCTTATATTCGAACCCCCACGCCTCAAGGACACCTAGTCCTTCCTTGAGCATGGCGTTTGGGACCCAGAGGTAGAGGTGGCCGGGTTCATCGACCAACTCTCCGACGGGCAAATCCATAATCTCCCGGAGCGAAAGTGTTCTATACCGATTCAACCTCTTGTGTTCGGGAGCCATTTTGCCGGTACGATTGGTAAACTGCCATGGTGGGTCTGCTAATACGGTGTGATACCTCTTTCCATTAGCGAATTCCCTAAGCTCATCGCACAGCGTAAGAAACTGTTCCTGTTGCTCACTCATGATTTTACAACAACAGCCCGCTGGATTCCGAAGACGAGCACCGGACAACCGCCGTTCCGTCCGGCTTCGAGCCTGGGCAATAACTTGCCCATGTGTGTGGTACTGGCCCCATACTTTTGCTTCACACCCAATTCGGAAAACAACGGGTCCAAATCATTGCTCCTCGTGAGCAATACTCCAACACTGATTCGGTCGAATTCAAAGAAGCTTCTGAATGCAAATAAATCACGGTCGAATGTCTGATCTTTGCTATTCCACTCCAAATCAAATGCAACTCGATTTTTCAAATAGTCGACCTTGTGGGTGTCTTGTTGCACCTCCTTGTCGTCGACAACCATCTTAGCTTGAAGCTTGTCCTCTTCCCACCCAATCGGCCTAAGGATCGCTGAAATCTTCTTGGGAATTGTACTTTCATTCCCACCTGGCGTGAGAATGTCATCGCGTGTAATCGAGAACTCCTCCAGCGCCCGGCACAGTTCACGAAACTCTTCCGGGAACTCGTTTGCCAGTATCGCCGTCGCATGACGATAGTCATGAATTTCGTACCGCTTGGCGATCTTTCTCGGGATGTACTCAGACCAAATCATGGCGCTTCAATAGCTTATCACTAAAGAAACTTCGCAATCTAGTTGTGCAACAGCTTCGGTAACGTAAGGATTTATGTGTCAGGCGGGAGTGGGGTACTCCCTGTGGTTCACGACAACCGCAAGAAGGAGTACCCCGATGCCACAGCGAGCTGTGACGATTGAGAGCCTACCACAGGCCTTTGAGGTGGTGAAGGAGATGCAGGCAGACGGACTGGACTGGGGCGAGGGCTACCGCCCGCTCGGCCGCCAGGCGCTGGCCGGGATCATCGAGGGCCGGATGGCCGAGGCGGTGGACCGCTGGCTCGACGGCCTCGATGGCAGCGCCATACGCGACCGGCGCAACGGCACCTACCGGCGTTGCCTGCTCAGCGAACTCGGCGACATCGAGCTCAACGTGCCGCGCACCCGGCACTTCTGCCCGACCGAGATCCTGCGCGGCTATGCAAGACGCGCCCCGGAGATCGACCGCGCCATCCTGGCCGGCTTCGTGCTGGGGCTCTCGACGCGCAAGGTCGGTGAGGTCCTGCTTGCCCTGCTCGGGCGCCCGGTCTCGGCCGCGACCGTGAGCCGGGTCGCCAAGACCCTGGACGCAACGGTCGCGGCTTTCCACCGCAGGCCGCTAAAGAACGTCTACAAGGCGCTGATGCTCGACGGCGTGGTGCTGGCCCGCAAGACCGGCGCCGGCGCGCTCCGCAGGCCGGTCCTTGTGGCGTTGGGCATACGGCACGACGGCAAGAAGGAGATTATCGACTTTTGTCTCTCAGGCAGCGAGAGCGCCGCCGAATGGGAGCGCTTCCTCACCGCGCTGCACCGCCGCGGCCTCACCGGCGAGGGCCTGGAGATGATCTGCGTCGATGGCGGCCAGGGCCTGCTCGCCGCCTTGCCGGTCGTCTATCACGGCATCCCGGTCCAGAGATGCTGGGCGCACAAGATGCGCAACATCCTCGACAAGGTCCGCAAGACCGACCAGGAGGCCGTCAAGGCCGACGTCCACGACGTCATGAACGCAGACACTCGGCCAAAGGCGCTCAGCGCCGCCCGCCGCTTCGCCGACGCCTGGGAGCAGACCTACCCCAAGGCCGTCGCCTGCCTGCGCAACGACCTCGACGACTTGCTCACCTGCTTCCGCTACAAGACCCTTGCCGAACGAAAGCAGGTCAGGACCACCAACGCCATCGAACGACGGTTCCGGGAGGTCCGGAGACGAACCCGGCCCATGGGAACCTTCCAGGACAAGACCTCAATGGACCGCATCCTCTTCGCGGTCTTCATTCACGAAAACAAGTCTCAGGGAATCAGTACCCCTCTCTCCCTGACACACAACTCTTGACGTTACCAACAGCTTCAAATTCTTCGTGCTATGACCCGGCCATGTAGCCGGGCAGCCAGCTTTCATGGATGTGACGCAGGTCATCGAGGGCGATCGAGGCGCCGTCCACCGTGACCGCATCACCGCCGGTCGAACCGATCTCCGCCGCCGGCACGCCCGCCGCTTCCGCCGCCCTGAGCACCGCTTCGGCTTCGCCGGTGGCGATCAGGTAGCGCGCCTGGTCCTCGCCGAACAGCCAGGCATGGGCCGGGATGCCGTCCGGAACGCCGCCCGGAACGCCGATGGACGCCCCTGTATTTCCGGCCAGCGCCATCTCGGCGGCGGCGACCAGGAGGCCGCCGTCGGAAAGGTCGTGGCACGCCGCGACCGTCCCCTCCGCAATGAGCCGCCGCACCAGATCGCCGTTGCGCCGTTCGGCGGCAAGATCGACGGCCGGCGGCGCGCCCTCTTCGCGGCCGTGGAGTTCCCGGAGGTAGAGGCTCTGGCCGAGATGCCCGGATGTCCCGCCGATCAGGACCAGGGACAGGCCTTCGTCCGGGAGCGCGATGCCCGCCGACCCGTCGTACCGGTCGAGGAGGCCCACGGCGCCGATGGCCGGGGTCGGCAATATGGCGATGCCGGCGGTTTCGTTGTAGAGCGAGACGTTGCCCGACACGACGGGGAAGTCCAACGCCTCGCACGCCTGGCGGATGCCGTCCACGCAGCCGACGAACTGGCCCATGATGTCCGGCTTCTCCGGATTGCCGAAATTCATGTTGTCGGTGATCGCCAGCGGCATGGCGCCGACCGCCGTCAGGTTGCGCCAGGCCTCGGCGACCGCCTGCTTGGCGCCCTCCTCCGGGTCGGCCAGGCAATAGCGGGGGGTCACATCGGTGGTGATGGCGAGCGCCTTCCCGGTCACCGCGCCGTTCGCCCCCTGAATGCGCACCACCGCCGCATCGCCGCCCGGGCGCTGCACCGTATCGCCCATGATCAGGTGATCGTACTGCTCCCAGATCCAGCGGCGCGAGGCGAGATCGGGACATCCCATCAAGGCCGTGAGGGCGTCCAGCGGCGCGACCTCGGGCACCTCGCCGGCGGCGAGAACCGGCTGCTTCGGGGCCGGCTCCCACGGCCGGTCATATTCGGGAGACGCCAGGGCCAGCGGGTCGATGGGCAGATCCGCGGCGATTTCGCCGTGATGGCGCACCACCATCCGGCCCGTATCGGTCAGATGCCCGACCACGGCGAAATCGAGCTCCCACTTTTCCATGATCGCGCGCGCCCTGTCCTCGGAACCCGGCTTCAGGACCATCAGCATCCGCTCCTGGCTTTCGGACAGCAGGAACTCGTAGGCGGTCATGCCGTCCTCGCGGGCCGGCACCTGATCGAGGTCCAGCTCCACCCCGACGCCGCCCTTGGACGCCATCTCGAAGGACGACGAGGTCAGCCCCGCCGCCCCCATATCCTGGATGGCGACGATGGCGCCGGTGGCCATCAGTTCGAGGCACGCTTCGATGAGCAGTTTCTCGGTGAACGGATCGCCGACCTGCACGGTCGGGCGTTTTTCCTCCGAGTCCTCGTTGAACTCCGCCGACGCCATGGTGGCGCCGTGAATCCCGTCGCGGCCGGTCTTGGAGCCCACATAGACCACCGGGTTCCCAGGCCCGGTGGCGGCGGAATAAAATATCCTGTCGGCTTCGGCGATGCCCACGGTCATGGCGTTGACCAGGATGTTGCCGTCGTAGCGGGTGTGGAAGTTGGTCTCCCCGCCCACCGTCGGCACGCCGACGCAGTTGCCGTAGCCGCCGATCCCCGCCACCACGCCGGCCACCAGATGCCGGGTCCTGGGGTGCCGGGGATCGCCGAAACGGAGCGCGTTCATGTTGGCGACCGGCCGCGCGCCCATGGTGAACACGTCCCGCAGGATGCCGCCGACCCCCGTCGCCGCGCCCTGGTAGGGTTCGATGAAACTGGGGTGGTTGTGGCTTTCCATCTTGAAGACGGCGGCGAGACCGTCGCCGATATCCACCACGCCCGCGTTCTCGCCCGGCCCGCAGATGACCCGAGGCCCTTCGGTGGGGAGGGTCTTCAGCCACTTCTTGGAGGATTTGTACGAGCAGTGCTCGGACCACATGACGCTGAATACGCCGAGCTCGGTGAGGTTGGGCGCCCGGTCCAAAATTTCGAGGATCTTGTCGTACTCCTCGGAGGTCAGCCCGTGCCCGGCGACGAGGTCGGGGGTCACCTGGTTTTCTTGGGCGTCCATCTAGGCGGCTTCCCCGATACCCGCCGCCATGCCGTCGAACAAAGGCTTGCCGCCCAGGCCGCCCAACAGCGGATGCACGGCGTCCTCCGGGTGGGGCATCAGGCCCAGCACGTTGAGCCGCTCGTTGTAGATGCCGGCGATGTTGCGCTGGGAGCCGTTGGGATTGGCGGCCTCGGTCGGCGCGCCGGTCTCGTCGCAGTAGCGGACCGCGACCCGTCCCTCGCCTTCCAGCGCGTCCAACGTCCCGGCATCGGCGAAGTAATTGCCGTCGTGATGGGCGACGGGGCAGCGCAGCACGTCGCCCGCCTGGAACCCGCCGGTAAAGGCGGTGTCGGCGCGCTCCACCTTCAAATGAACCTCCTTGCAGACGAACTTGAGGTCGGCGTTGCGCATCAAGGCGCCGGGCAGCAGGCCGGTTTCGGTGAGAATCTGGAACCCGTTGCACACCCCCAGCACATGGACGCCCGCATGGGCCCGCGCCGCGACCTCCCTGAGGACCGGCGAGTGGGCGGCCATGGCGCCGGCGCGCAGATAGTCGCCGTAGGAAAAGCCGCCCGGCAGGACGATCAGGTCCACCTTGGGAAGATCGGTGTCCCGGTGCCAAACCATGACCGGGTCTTCGCCGAAGCTCCCGCCGAGCGCCAGGCGCATGTCACGTTCGCGATTGGAGCCGGGGAAGACGATGACGGCGGTGCGCATAGACGTTTTCGTCGTTTCCTGTGCCGCTAAGCGTGCTGCAGCAATCGATAACGACGGTCGGACATCATCTATTCAGCCGCGCCAACTGTTGTCTGGAATTCGACGTTCACCAGATGGTAGCCCTTGTCGCGAATATCGGCCAGAGCTTCGGCTTCTGAAAATCCGATTCTGGGTTGGCCGGTGGCTAGAAATTTCTTGAAGAAATTCCACTCACCGCCATTTGGCTCGTCCGGCAGGCCTTTTTTCTCTTCTCCGGCCAAAACGACATACAATGATGACGCCTTGGACGAGCGGAATACAAAAAATACCTTGCCTAGGCTGGCCACCTCATATTTTTTTTCGCCCGGTCGCACTCTCGCGGCGCCGATCCAGTCTTCTGGATTGGTCGCTTCGTCGTCCTCATCAAGCGGTTTGCGTTCCTCCATCGCTTTAGCCAAATTCAATCATTAATTTCTTCTCCCAAGAAACTCATCAAGTATAGCACTCTTTCGGCTCTCGTCGCCTTGCGTGCGGTAACGATGCGCCTTTTTTGGCCGCGCTCGGTATAGACGCAGAAAATTACCTCTTCCTCGAGTAGTCCTAGGACTTTGTAGCGCTCCTCGCTTTCGGAATGTTCCCAATCGTAATCCTCAAGCGTGGCATTCCAAAACAAGCGGTAAACTTCGCGAAAGTCGATGCCGTGTTTTCGAAGATTTTCCCAGCGTTTGGTTTCGTCCCATTCAAAGTCCGACTCGTCCATGTTCTCCCGACCCGGGCGGCAACATTTACTGCGCTACTCGATCTCGATGGCGTAGTTTTCGATCACCGTATTGGCGAGGAGCTTCCGGCACATATCCTCGACCCGCGCCTTGGCCGCGCCGGCGTCCGTGTCGGCTAGATCGATCTCGATGTATTTGCCTTGGCGCACGTCGCCGACGCCGTCAAATCCCAACGCTTCGAGCGCGTGGCCCACGGCCTTGCCCTGGGGATCGAGAACGCCGTTCTTCAGCGTCACGTGCACTTTAGCTTTCACTGATATTCCTGACGGCCCCGATTGTGGGAATTTCCAGGTCCGTGACCCCGCCCTCGGGCAGGATGCCGAGCCGCCGGGCGACTTCCTGGTAGGCCTCCTCGATCCCGCCCAAATCCTCCCGGAAACGGTCGAGGTCGAGCTTCTCCCCGGTGTCCACGTCCCACAGCCGGCAGGTATCCGGGCTGATCTCGTCGGCGACGAAGATACGAAGCTGGTCGTGCTCCCACACCCGGCCGAACTCCAGCGTGAAGTCGACAAGCCGGATGCCGATGCCGACAAACAGCCCATACAGGAAATCGTTGACCCGAAGCGACAGGGCGATGATTTCATCGATCTCCTGGTGGCTGGCCCAGCCGAAGGCGGTGATGTGCTCTTCCAGCACCATCGGATCCTTGAGGTCATCCGAATTGTAGTAGAACTCGACGATCGACCGTTCGAGCCGGCGGCCTTCCTCGAGCCCGAAGCGGGTGGCGAGTGAGCCCGCGACCACGTTTCGCACCACCACCGAAATGGGGATGATCTCCACCTCGCGGACCAATTGTTCCCGCATGTTGAGCCGGCGGATGAAGTGGGTCGGGATACCGACCTCGGACAGCCGGGTCATCAAATGTTCGGAGATACGGTTGTTGATGACGCCCTTGCCGGTGATCATGCCGGTCTTGGCGCCCGAGTGAACGCTGGCATCGTCCTTGAAGTGCTGGACGATGGTGCCGGGCTCCGGGCCTTCGAAGATATCCTTGCCCTTGCCCTCGAAAATCTGCCTGCGTCTGGCCATGATTTGATTCCGGAAAACGGGGCCGCGATCCGCGCCCCAGATGGTGCCTCTATAGCAGTAGAGCGGCGGCCGCACAATTGGTCCCTGGAGCCGATTCACGTGTTTTGACGAAACCGCGCCGTGGTTCCGTCAAAACATGACCCGATCCAGCGGACCCGGCGTCACAGGATGACGTCGTCGAATTCGGTATCGTCGGGCCGGCCCGGCGCGAACAGCCAGATGGGCCGCGCACCTTCGTTTTCGGCCGCCGGCAGGGCCATCAGCGACGAAGACACGGTGCCGAATTCCCGGTCCCCGGTGACGATGGACATGGCGCCTTCCGGCCCTTCATCGGGATCGAAGATGCGGCTGCCCAGCAGGCGCCGCCAGTCCTCCCATTCACCCAGGGTCGGATTGGGCGGATGGGCCTTCTGGAATCGCGGCAGGTAGGTCCGGATGCGGGCCGAAATCTTGTCGTTGCGGTCGCTGGCCGTAATCATCGAGATGCCGGGCGGGACCGGCAGCACCTCGACCCGCCCGTCCGCGCCATTGCCGGCATGACGCAGCCAGAAAGCGTCGGTGTTGTCGGCGATCACCATGTTGAAGGGGCGGTAGGCGGCGGTATCCAGATGGCCGAGGGCATCCGCCGCATCCGCCGCATCGGCGTGGTCCAGCGCCTCCAGGGGCAGTTCGCCGCGGGAGCGGTAGCCGTCCGCCGGTCCCAGCGATCCCCGGCGGTTGAGAATCGCGGCGATCACCCCGTGCTCGTTGATGCCGAGCCAGGTGCCGCCCGCGAACTCGTCCATGCCGGCCACCACGTCCTCCCGGTCGGGCCAGTGGCGGGCCGGCGGCTTCCACGGCCGGGCCAGGCATTCGTCTCGATTTGCGGCAAGAATAAGAGGCCAGTCTTCTCCGGGCTGGCGCAGGACGATGACGGTGCACATGACCGATAGATAGCCCTTGGGTGCCGGAAGTACCAGCAGGGAACGCAGGGTTGAATATTTTCCCGTCCGGTGTCATTGCAATGCTGTGCGCCCCGGCGTACATACCCAACAATTCGACGCCCATTCCGACCCAACAACGCTTCAAGGGAGACCACTATGGCCGACTCGCTCGCCGAACGGGGCAAAGCCCACGAAACCCAGTTCAAGCTCACCCAGGAGCAGGAATTCAAGGCGGAGGCCCGGCGCAACCGGCTGCTCGGCGAATGGCTCGCCGAACGCTTCGGGCTGCCCGAGAGCGAGGTCGCCGACTATGCCAAATCCGTGGTCGTGGCCGACCTCGAAGAGCCCGGCGTTGAAGACGTCATGCGCAAGGTGATGAAGGACATCGCCGAGCACGAGGCGGACATTTCCGAGGGGGAGGTCCGGGAAAAGCTGGAAGGGCTCATGGACGTCGCGAAACAGCAGATCGCCGACGAGGCCTCCTGACCCCCCAAGCTCCGACATTTCCGTTTCGTTGCGCCCGGACGATTGCGGGCGTAGAACGGGGGCCATGGGTAGAGAAGATCCAACACCGACCGAACCCGGCCAGGCGCTGGTTTCCGACGTCCTGTCGTTCTGGTTCGGCGAGCCGGGCGACGGGAATTTCGATGACAAGGGCCAATGGTGGTTCCAAGCCGACCCGGAATTGGATGCCGAGATCGGGCGGAAGTTCATGGACGCATACCGGCAGGCGGCGTCCGGCGAACTCAATCACTTGAGGGAAGCGCCGGACGGCTGCCTGGCCTTGATCGTTCTGCTGGACCAGTTCTCCCGCAACCTGTTCCGGGGATCGGCAGAGGCCTTCGCCGCCGATGCCAAGGCGCGGGAACTGGCCGATTACGCGATCTCGCAAGGCTACGACCGGGATTTCTCCAGGAACCGGAAGCTGTTCACCTACCTGCCGTTCGAGCATTCGGAGGATCTTGCCGACCAGGAGCGGGCGGTCGAGCTGATAGGGACATTGGGCGATGAGCATCTCAACGGGTATGCCGTCCAGCACCGGGATATCATCGCTGAATTCGGGCGGTTCCCGCACCGGAATGCGGTTCTCGGCCGGGAGAGCACGGCGGCGGAACTCAAGTTCCTCGAAGACCCCAGGAACTCGTTTGGCCAAACGGTGGATGAGGAAAAGAAATGACGGAAGACATTCAGCAAAAGGTTTTGGACTTCTGGTTCGGCGAACCGGGGAGCGAAGAGCACGGCACCTTTCGAATTATCTGGTTCCGGGGCCGGACGCCGGAATTCGATCAGGAGATTCGCGACGGATTCATGGAGATCCACGAGAAGGCCGCCGGCGGCGAATTCGACCATTGGATGGAGACCAAGGAGGGCTGTCTGGCGCTTTGCATCCTCCTGGACCAGTTCCCGCGCAACATGTTCCGGATGACGCCCAGGGCCTTCGCCACCGATGCAAAGGCCCTCGAGGTCGCCAAACACGCCGTCGCCAACAAGTGGGACGACGAGGTCTCGGCCATCGAGCGGCATTTTTTCTATCTTCCTTACGAACATTCGGAAGAGTTGGCGGATCTCGATGCGGTCACCGAACTGGCGCCCAAGACGGGCCGGGAGCGCACGGCCAAGGCGGTCGCGGAGCACCGCGACCTGATCGTCAAGTTCGGGCGCTACCCCCACCGCAACGAAATTTTGGGCCGGGAATCGACGCCGGAAGAGATCGAGCACATGAAGAACGGCGGCAAGAATTTCGGCCAGGGCGCGACGCCGGACCCCATCCCCGACGAGGACTAGCCGAAGACGCGGGCGAAGATGGCGTCCACGTTCCTGGTGTGATAGCCGAGATCGAACAGCGCCGTCAGGTCGTCTTCCGGCAGCTTGGCGGTGACGTCCGCATCGCCTTTCAGCGCGGTCAGGAAATCGGCGCCGTTCTTCCACACCTCCATGGCGTTCCGCTGCACCGCCGCGTAGGCGTCCTCGCGGCTCATGCCGGCCTGGGTCAGGGCCAGTAAGATCCGTTGGGAGAACACCAGACCGCGGAGGTTGTCGAGATTGCCCCGCATGGCGTCCGGGTAGACCACCAGTTTTTCCACCACGCCGGCCAGCCGGTTGAGAGCGAAATCGAGGGTGACCGTGGCGTCGGGCGCGATCATCCGCTCGACGGAAGAATGGGAGATATCCCGCTCGTGCCAGGTGGCGACGTTTTCCATCGCCGGAATGACGGCGGAGCGGACGATCCGCGCCAGACCGGTGATGTTCTCGGTCAGCACCGGGTTCCGCTTGTGGGGCATGGACGACGAGCCCTTTTGCCCCTCTGAGAAGAACTCTTCCGCCTCGCGCACCTCGGTCCGCTGAAGATGGCGAATCTCGGTCGCCAGCCGCTCCATGGAACTGGCGATCACGCCGAGCGTCGCGAAAAACATCGCGTGCCGGTCCCGGGGGATGATCTGGGTGGAGACGGTCTCGGGAGCGAGGCCCAATTTCCCGGCGACATATTCCTCGATCCCCGGCTCGATGCTGGCGAAAGTGCCCACGGGCCCCGAGATGGCGCAGGTGGCGATCTCGGCCCGCGCGTTGGTCAATCGGTCCCGGGCGCGCGAAAACTCGGCGTAATAGGTGGCGAGCTTGACCCCGAAGGTGGTCGGCTCGGCATGAATGCCGTGGCTGCGGCCGATGGTCGGGGTGAGTTTGTGTTCCTCGGCGCGCGTCTTCAGCGCGGCGAGGAGCCGGTCGAGATCGGCCAGCAGAATGTCGGCGGCCTGGGTGAGCTGGACGGCGAAGCGGGTGTCCAGCGCGTCCGACGAGGTCATGCCCTGATGGACGAAGCGCGCCTCGTCCCCCACCTGCTCGGAAAGCTCGGTCAGGAAGGCGATCACATCGTGTTTGGTTTCGGCCTCGATCTCGTCGATGCGGGCGATCCGTTCCGGCGTATAGGGCTTATCGCCCCGCTCCCGCACCGCCTTCGCGGCTTCGGCGGGGATGACGCCGGCTTCGGCCAATGCGTCGCAGGCATGGGCCTCGATCTCGAACATGATGCGGAACACGTTCTCGGGCGCCCAGATGGCGGCCATTTCGGGTCGGCTGTAACGAGGGATCATGACGGGCTTCTCACGTTGCGCCGTCTTATATCACTTGGACGCCCTATTTTGAAGCTGAGGCCAATTTTTCTCGGTGGGAGAGAGTTCTACGAAATCCCTATGGGGCCTTCCTACGGCAGACCATCATCCTGAAGCTGGGCCAGCAATAAGGCGGCGAGATAGTCTTCCATTTCGCTAAAGTCCAAATGCCCAGCGTCCCAAGCCCGGTCGGCGGCCGTCAACGCGGCCTCGTATCCATCTCGGTTATCGCGGATTCGCTCCGGCACAATCCTACGCCCAGGGAGTAGTGCACCGGATCGAACGCAAAGCAGAAAGTAGCACGTTGCTCGAGCAGTGCGGCCATTGCCCTCAATAAAAGGATGTATCCAGTTAAGGCGCCATAAGCCGTACGCTGCGAGCTCCGTAGGCGTCCAGACGTATCAATTTTCTTGGACGGTCGAAATAAATCGATCCATCCAGTCATCTACCTCGTTGAAATGAGGGGGTTTATGATCTCCAACGTAGATTGGTTCCCGACGAAATCGACCGCCGAACTGCGAGATATTGGCGACGGCAACGTGGTTCAATGCCCATAGCAAGAATTTGTCGAATGATACGGGGCCTTTCATCAGGCCAATTTCGATGCAATTTGTCAGCAACTCGTATTGCCGGTTCAGGTTTTGCTCCTGAACTCGATTGAATAGCTCCCGGTCTTCTTCTTCGAGAATGAACAATATCTATGCCGCCGAGCCGAATAGAAAAATTTCAGCGCTCAACCGCGCAATCTATAGGGCCGCCTTCCCGACCCGGAGGCGCTTAATCGACTCCGAAGCGGACTCTCGCGTAATTCCGGAGCCTTTTGGGGCGTTGCCGTACACAAAACTGGCGCGTTGCACCAACAACTCTTCATCGCTGATTTCGACATTTTTTGCTTTTTCCAGCAGCGCATCCAATTCCGGGCGCTCCGGTGCTCGTTTCAATGCTGATTTGCGCTCGGCCATCGCACGTCTCCTCCTGAAAATCAGCGCACCAATGTGCCTTCGTAGTGATATCACCAATTATTAACCGTATCTATAATGTTGGGCAAAATCGTGGCCATTCTCGATGTCATGTTGAGCTTAGCAGGGGCGCCAAATCCTCCTTCACCTGGGCGCGCTTGATCTTCCCCGACGCGGTGAGCGGCAGTTCGTCGACGAAGACGATCCGGCGCAGCCGCTTGAAGGACGCGATGCGGTCCGCGCCGTGGCCGAGGATGTCGTCTTCGGTGGCCTTGACGCCGTCCCGCACCACGACCGCCGCCGCGGGCAGCTCGCCCCATTTTTCGTCCGGCATCCCGAAAGCGGCGCAGGCCGCCACCGCCGGATGATCCTCGATGGAGTTTTCCAGCTCGACCGGCGAAATGTTCATGCCGCCCGAAATGATGACCTCCTTGGTCCGCCCGATGAGGGTCACCACCCCGTCTTCGTCCATGGTCGCGAGATCGCCGGTCCACCCCCAGCCGTCGCCGGATTTGAAATAGGCCTCCGTATCCTCGTCGTTGTCGATGTAGCGGTCGAAGAGATGGTCCCCCCGGGTGCAGAGCTCCCCCTCCTCTCCCGGCTCGGCGGGAACGCCGGGCGCCGTGAATACGCCGACTTCGATACGCGGGCCCGGTTTGCCGAGGGTGCCGGGTTTGACGGCCCGCTCCTCGGGCTGCTGGGACAGCACATGACTGGACTCCGTCGAGCCGAAAGCCTGGACGATGCGGACGCCGGGCAGCGCGCTTTCGGCCCGCGCGAGCAGCTCCTCGGTCGCGGCCGCGCCGCCATAGATGAACTGCCGCAGGGTGGACACCCGGTCCGGGTCGAAGTCCGGATGATCGAACAGCATGGCCATCTGGGTCGGCACCACGAAGGCGGTCGTCAGGCCGTGGGTTTCGGCGGCCTCCATGAACTTCACCGGATCCCAGTGTTCCAGAATGACCGCGCAGGCGCCGGCCACCATGATCGGCGTGAACCAGCTGTAGAGGCCGGCGGCATGGCACAACGGGATGGTCACCGCGCAGACGTCGTCGGGCGCGATGGGATGATCCTCGGCCGCCGCCGTCGAAGCGATGATCCGCGCCCGGTGATTGGCGATCGCGGCCTTGGGCAAGCCGGTCGTGCCGCTGGTGAACAGGATGGTGATGGGATCGGCCGCCCCGACCGGGATATTGGGGTCGGTCTCCGGCTGGCCGGCCATGAGCGACGCATAATCGTCGGCGTCCGGCGGCGCGCCGCCTCCCATGGAAAGCAGTCGCGGCGGGAAGTCGAGTTCCGCCAGCGCCTCGGCATAGACCGGCCAGGCATGGCCGTCGCCGATGAACGCCCGGGTCCTGGTGAGCGCGAGCGCGTGGGCCAGTTCCTTCGGCGTGAACCGGTGCGAAAGGTGGGCGAGGACGTGGCTGGTCCGCGCCGCGCCGAAATGCACGGGTACGTAATCGATGCTGTTGCCGGCCATGATCGAAATGACCGATTGATCGGGCAGTCCGAGGGATTGGATGGCGTGGGCGGCCTGATTGCTGAGGGCGTCCAACTCGCCGTAGGTGACCGTCAGCCCGTTGCCGATCAGGGCCGGCGCGTCCGGCCGCGCCGAGGCGATTGTCCGCGGCACGTCCCGGGGAGAGGCGTTGGCCAGCGGTTCAGCGGGTGAGGTCATCGGCCCGCCCGATCAGTTTGGTAATGGTGGATTTGAATTGGCGAAGCTCTTCCGCGCTCAGTCCGGCGGTCAATTCATGATAGCGGCGGCTGGCGAGCGGGATCAGCCGGTCATAGAGACGCCGGCCGGCCGGGGTGAGGCCGAGATCGTGAACCCGCCTGTCCAGCGGGTTCCGCGACCGGCTGACGAGGTTGCGGTCGACAAGGCTGTCGATGGCCCGGCTCACCGTCATCTTGTTCATCGCCCAGCGGCCGGCGATGGCCTGTGCGTTGATATGGCCGCCGCCGGCGACACTCAGCAGTACCCGCCACTCGGGCACCGTAACCTCGCTTGCCGCGAACTCGCCTTCGAACACGTCGCTGATCCGGTTGGACAGCATGTGGCACAGCACCAAGACATGGTCGTCTCCCGGCTGGGCTTCCGTCGCGGGCGCGGTTTCCGCTAACGCCGTCATCAGGTCTCCAATGGCCCCCAATGGCCTCCGAATTTTGTATACGATTTATCGTAACATATGATACCATCCAAATTAGTAACATATGTTACTTCAAGATGGGAAGACGGAATGTTTGGCTTTAGACGCGCCTCGCGCCCCGTGGAACTCGGCCCCTATCCGCTGGAGCGGCTGCGCCGCGATCCGGGCGTGCGCCGGGCGGAAGCGTCGCATCCGGCCAGTGACGCCGGGCCGCTGAAGACCGGCGGCTCCCCGCATCTGGTGAAGGCGGTGCGCCTCCACCTCTCGGCCTATGAGGAACTGCGCACGCCGGAGCCGTTCTCCCTGAAGGCGCCGGTCCCGGACGATTTGGCGCTGCGGGTCCGCGACGTGAAGGGCGCCGGCTACTTCCTCGACGCCTCCCAGATCGGGATCTGCGAAGCGGATTCGGGCCTGTGGCTCAACGGCCCGATCGGCGGCCATACCCACGCCGTGGTGATCCTGGCCGAGTACGCCGACCCCATCGACGAGGGGAACCGGGCGCGGGCCTGGATGGAAGGGAACGATCACCTGATCGCCACCCTCCGGGCCGCGGAGGTCGCACTGGATCTCTCGGGCCAGATTTCGTCCATGGGCTTCGCGAGCAAGGCCCATTGGACCGGGGCGAGCGACGTGGATTTGGGCAAGGCGGCGGTGCTCGCCGGCCTCGCCGTCCGCGACGGCGCCGGGCTGGTCAACCCCTACCTCGACGACCGCTTCGCCCTCGGCGTGGTCACCACCGATTATGAACTGGCGGCCGACGAGCCGCTTCACCCGTCGGCCCGGAACGGCCGCGATTTCCACTATCAGCTCGGCCTGTCGGGCGCGGTCTCGGGGCTGGAGCGGCGCCGGCGGCGCAATCGTCCCTCCCACCTCGGCCCCTATCCGGTCGAGACCGTCAGGCGGGTCGGGAAACCGACGACCCTGATCTTCGAGGACGAGGTGCCGCGGGTGCCGAGCCGCGCCAACATGTATATGCGGACCGCCCTCGGCGATCTCAGCCGCAAGACCCTGGAGGAGGCCGACCGGTGGTCGCAGAAGCATCCGGTCTCGCAAGGCATCGTCCGGCCGAGTTGGGCGATCAAGCCGCTCCAGGACGGCCAGCCGGCGAGCCGGGTTTCGCCCGAGGCGGGATCGCCCGAAGACAACGCCAAGGCCCTGAAGGCGCTCACCCACGCCATGGGCTCCTCGGTGACCGGGATCTGCAAGATCCCGGACTATTGCTGGTACTCCCACGACAAAAGGGGCCAGCCCATCGATCCCTATCACGACAACGCCTTGGTGGTGCTGATCGATCAGGGCCACGAGACGTTTCTCGGCGCCAGCGGCAACGACTGGATCTCGGGCTCCCAGTCCATGCGGTCCTACCTGCGGGGCGCCGAGATCGTCGGTGTGCTGGCCGACATGATCCGCCGGATGGGGTATTCGGCCCGCGCCCACTCCAACCTGGATTCCCACGTGCTTCACGTGCCCCTGGTGGTGCTGGCCGGCCTGGGCGAGCAGAGCCGCATCGGCGAGAGCGCCATCAATCCGTTCCTCGGGATGCGCTTCAAGACCGCCGTGCTGACCACCGACATGCCGCTGGAGGCCGACCTCCCCATCGACTTCGGCATCCAGACCTTCTGCGACAAGTGCGACAAGTGCGCCCGGGAGTGCCCGTGCCAGGCCATCCCCTACGGGGACAAGGTGATCTTCAACGGCTACGAGACCTGGAAGCCGGACAGCGAGCGCTGCACCCTCTACCGGGCGACCAACCTCAAGGGCTCGGCCTGCGGGCGCTGCGTCAAGGTGTGCCCGCTGAGCAAGGACACCACCCTGGACGGCCCGGTCCTGCATCAGGTGGGGTCCTGGCTCGGCATCAACGCCATGTGGCTGAAGCCGGTGCTGGCCCCCATCGCCATTTGGCTCGACGACCTGCTCGGCAACGGCAACCCGGTCGACGCCAAGAAATGGTGGCTCGACCTGGAGGTCATCGGCAGAAAGTCCTTCCGCTACGACCCCCGGAACCACACGGTCGCGGCGAAGGGCGCCAACCGCCCGAAAATCACGCCTAAGAAGAAGGCCAGGGGTGAGGATTCCATCGCCTATTTCCCGGCCTCCACCCTGCCCGCGCCCGATTATTTCGAGCCCAGCCCGCCGGACCGCAAGCTGGGCCTGGAGCTGGCCAAGCGGGCGGAGACGGTGGACCAGGCGCTGGCCCGCCGGGCCCGGGGCGGAGCGAAGCCGGAGACCTCCATCCCGACCTACGTCAGCGGGAAATATCCCCACCCGGCGCCGAATCCGGCGCCCGATCCGGAGGCTGATCCGAAGGTTGGCGAATAGCCTCCGGCGTGCGCCAGATCAGCCGCGAGACCAGCCACCAGACGAACAGGGCGAGTTGGATCGCCAGCATGGTCAGGAACGCCCGGCCGTAGCCCTCGGCGGCGAACTGGCCGTTGGGCGCCATGGGCCAGAGGTTGATGATCGCGCCGATCCCCCACTGGGCGGCGAAGGCGTAGACGAAGATGAACATGTTGAAGGTGGTGTTGACCCGCCCGGCCAGATGCGCGGGGAATTTCTGCGACAGGCTGGCGTACATGACCCCGCCCGAGATGCCGAAGACGGCGTAGAGGGACCAGACCGCGAGGGGGTGTATGGGCGCGTCGGCCAGTATCAGGACCTGGACGAAGAAGAAGACGATCATGCCGGTGACGGCGACCTGCTCCGGGCGGATGCCGCGCCGGGCGAGCCGGGTCGCGACCCAGCCCGACGCCAGGTAGCCCGCCGTGGTCGCCGCCGCGATCCAGAACAGCCCGGCGGCAACCTCGGCCCGGCTCCACCCCGCGACGTCGCGGAGCCAGGGGCCGGTCCAGAGGGTGAGGACCGCCATGGTGGTCGCCTGGGTCGCGGTCGAGAGGGGCGCGATGGTGAAGATGACCGGGCTCCTGAGGATTTGGACGAGGCCGCCCACCTGCTGCGCCAGCGTGTCCCGACCGCCCATGGCCCGGTGCTCCGCCTTCTCCGGCACCGCGGCGAAGATGAGGACGGCGACGGCCACCGCCGCGGCGGCCATGAACAGGAACACCCCCCGCCAGTCGGTGAACCGCAGCGCGGTTTCCACGGGCACGGTGGCGCTCATGGCGCCGAGGCCGCCGGTGGCGAACATGACGGCGTTGGCGAACGGCAGCCGGTCGGCCGGCAGCCAGTCGACGAACGACTTGAAGGCCGCCATCAGGCAAGCCGAAACCCCGAACCCGATCAGCCCCCGGCCGAAGATCAGCGCCGCCGGCGAGGCCGCGGTGGCGAAGATGAAGGCGCCGGCGGCGGCGAACAGCAGCAGCGCGGCCTCGGTCCGCCGGGGCCCGAACCTGTCCAGCAGGATGCCGAGGGGCATCTGGAACGCGGCGAAGGTGATCATGTAGATTCCGGTCAGGAGCCCGAGGCCCGAGGCGTCGACGCCCACGTCCCGGACCAGGTCGGGTGCGATCACGTTGTTGATGGACCGGAAGACGTAGGACAGGAAGAAGCCGAGCATGAAGGGCAGGAACACCCGCGCGGTCAGAACGGTACCCATGGCTCGACGTGTCCTCCATGCCCCCCGGCGCCCCCTCAACGCCCACTCGACGCCCACCCGGCCGCCGCGGGCGGGGGGACTCTACACCCTGAATCCGGGTTTGAAAGCGGGCGCCGCCCGGGAGCCGCGAACGGGCCCGCGAAAAGCCCGGGATTCCGCCGCATATGGGCCCCCATATTGGCCCCCGAGCCCCGGCGCGAGCCATGCATTTTTTGCATACCGGCAAGGTGTTGAAAAACCATGATTTATAAATATTTTCCAACTTGGCACTTTTCGCCGTAATAGTCATTCATGGACATTAATAGTCATTTAGTGTCACCCGTTCGGGAGGTAACGCACCAAGAAGGTCGTACAAAAACGCATAGCTCGGCCTCCAAATGCAAAACCGCCCCGGAGGGGGCGGCAGATGCCTATACATTTAGCTCGGGCGCGGGCCGGGGCAAGGGGGGAATGGGGGGGCTCAAACTCCAGGAGGTCGGATTTCGCTGTCATGCGGCTATTTGGTGGGCCTCTCCCCTAATCCAGAAGCAGCCGTATCAGCCGACCGATAAATCTGGGTAGTGTCAAAACACACAGCCACTCCATATCCCAAAAAATGGGAATTATATACGGGGGTTGGCAAGCCGTTTTATAATTCTTATATATCAATCAATAAACGAGGAGATTCGAAATGGCAACCGCACCGGGCAAATCGGTAACGTCAAGAGTTGTGTGTCAGGGAGAGAGGGGTACTGATTCCCTGAGACTTGTTTTCGTGAATGAAGACCGCGAAGAGGATGCGGTCCATTGAGGTCTTGTCCTGGAAGGTTCCCATGGGCCGGGTTCGTCTCCGGACCTCCCGGAACCGTCGTTCGATGGCGTTGGTGGTCCTGACCTGCTTTCGTTCGGCAAGGGTCTTGTAGCGGAAGCAGGTGAGCAAGTCGTCGAGGTCGTTGCGCAGGCAGGCGACGGCCTTGGGGTAGGTCTGCTCCCAGGCGTCGGCGAAGCGGCGGGCGGCGCTGAGCGCCTTTGGCCGAGTGTCTGCGTTCATGACGTCGTGGACGTCGGCCTTGACGGCCTCCTGGTCGGTCTTGCGGACCTTGTCGAGGATGTTGCGCATCTTGTGCGCCCAGCATCTCTGGACCGGGATGCCGTGATAGACGACCGGCAAGGCGGCGAGCAGGCCCTGGCCGCCATCGACGCAGATCATCTCCAGGCCCTCGCCGGTGAGGCCGCGGCGGTGCAGCGCGGTGAGGAAGCGCTCCCATTCGGCGGCGCTCTCGCTGCCTGAGAGACAAAAGTCGATAATCTCCTTCTTGCCGTCGTGCCGTATGCCCAACGCCACAAGGACCGGCCTGCGGAGCGCGCCGGCGCCGGTCTTGCGGGCCAGCACCACGCCGTCGAGCATCAGCGCCTTGTAGACGTTCTTTAGCGGCCTGCGGTGGAAAGCCGCGACCGTTGCGTCCAGGGTCTTGGCGACCCGGCTCACGGTCGCGGCCGAGACCGGGCGCCCGAGCAGGGCAAGCAGGACCTCACCGACCTTGCGCGTCGAGAGCCCCAGCACGAAGCCGGCCAGGATGGCGCGGTCGATCTCCGGGGCGCGTCTTGCATAGCCGCGCAGGATCTCGGTCGGGCAGAAGTGCCGGGTGCGCGGCACGTTGAGCTCGATGTCGCCGAGTTCGCTGAGCAGGCAACGCCGGTAGGTGCCGTTGCGCCGGTCGCGTATGGCGCTGCCATCGAGGCCGTCGAGCCAGCGGTCCACCGCTTCGGCCATCCGGCCTTCGATGATCCCGGCCAGCGCCTGGCGGCCGAGCGGGCGGTAGCCCTCGCCCCAGTCCAGTCCGTCTGCCTGCATCTCCTTCACCACCTCAAAGGCCTGTGGTAGGCTCTCAATCGTCACAGCTCGCTGTGGCATCGGGGTACTCCTTCTTGCGGTTGTCGTGAACCACAGGGAGTACCCCACTCCCGCCTGACACATAAATCCTTACGTTACCGGGCAAATCTTTCCGTAAGGGGCTGACGATTGTTGATCTTATGGACATGTTTCCAACCGATGACGCAGCGCGGGAATGGTTTGAAAAACTGATCTGGCCGGACGGCCGGAAGTGTCCGTATTGCGGAAGTTGCCAGACAATCGAAGCCACTCACAAGAAAATGCCCTATTGGTGTTCAGATTGCCGTTCTTATTTCAGCGTCAAGAAGGGCACCGTGATGCAGGGGTCACCTCTTCCCTATCGCAAGTGGGTGCTGGCCATCTATCTCCATATGACCAGTTTGAAGGGCGTCTCCTCCATGAAGCTGCATCGCGACATTGGCGTGACGCAGAAAACCGCCTGATTCATGTTGCAGCGCATTCGGGAAGCGTTCAAGCGGGATGATGATGAACCGCCCATGAGTGGCCCGACCGAAGTTGACGAAACCTACGTCGGCGGTCGTGAACGCAACAAGCATGACAGCCAGAAACTGAACGCCGGTCGTGGTCCGGTGGGCAAGACGGCGGTTGTCGGGGCCAAAGATCGGACCGCCAACGAGGTGCGGGCACAAGTGGTTCAGTCTACCGATGGGGCCACTCTGCGGCGGTTTGTGGCCAACCACGCCCAGCCCGGATCAGTCGTCTATACCGATGATGCACGGGGATACGCCGGCTTGGCAAGCGCGTTTGATCACGAAAGCGTTTGCCATTCAGCAGGGGAATATGTCCGCGACATGGCGCACACCAACGGGATTGAAAGTTTCTGGTCAGTTCTCAAGCGGGCGCACAAGGGCGTCTATCACAAGTTCAGCGTCAAACACTTGCAGCGATATGTCACCGATTTTGCTGGGCGTCACAATGTCCGATCACTGGACACCATGACCCAGATGCAATCGATTGTGGCGGGAATGGTCGGACGGCGGTTGACCTACAAGACCCTGAAAGCCGATAACGGATTGGCGAGTGGAGCGCGGGCGTTTTGACCAACGCCAACTTCACTTCTGGCACGGTCTGGACGGGTGATAACCTGCCCGTGCTCCGGGGGATGAATTCGAAGTGCGTGGATCTTATTTACCTTGACCCGCCGTTCAATTCCAATCGCACCTACGAGGCTCCCATTGGCAGCCAAGCGGCGGGCGCGTCATTCAAGGATGCCTGGACGCTTGATGACGTAGACGTGCATGAGCATGGCGAATTGGCTGACCGCAACCCAGCAGCTTATGCGGTGATTGAGGCCGCCCGCCAAGCGCATGGCAAGGGCATGATGTCGTATCTGATTTTCATGGCCGTGCGGCTGATGGAAATGCGCCGCGTGTTGAAAGGGACGGGGAGTATTTACCTGCATTGTGATCCGACTGCGTCTCATTACCTAAAACTGTTGATGGATGCGGTGCTTGGAAAAGCAAATTTCAAAAATGAGATTATTTGGTCTTATCGTCGCTGGCCTTCCAAGAGCAGAAATTATCAGACTATGCATGACGTTCTTCTGTTTTATGTTACTGGCGAAGAAGAGCATACTTTTTATGTGGAATACGAACCTCCCAGTAAAAGCTATTTGAAACGATTCAAAGGCAAGACGCAAATACTAGAGCGTATTTGAGATTGATTGAATCATTTTAGGGATTCCCAAGTATGGGCGAACCATGATTCAAGATGGATGCTGGGCAAGGAGGCCAGCATTCATGGCGAGACCTTATTCGATTGATTTGCGAGAGCGTGTTGTTTTGGCGGTTTTGGCGGGGGAGAGTTGCCGCGCTGTAGCGGCTCGGTTTGGGGTTGCGGTTTCGAGCGTGGTTAAGTGGTCGCAGCGCTACCGGCGGACGGGGAGTGTTGCGCCCGGCAAGATGGGCGGTCACCGCCGCCGGGTTCTTGAGCCCCATCGGGAGTTCATTGTCGGCCGGATCGACCAGGAGCCGCATCTGACGCTGCATCGGTTGAGAGACGAGTTGGCCGCTCGGGGTGTCAGGGTATCCCACAGCACGGTATGGCTGTTTCTGCGCCGTGAAGGGCTGCGCTTTAAAAAAAACCCTGTTCGCCGTTGAACGGGCGCGCGCGGACATCGCCCGCCATCGCAGGCGCTGGAAGGCGTGGCAGGCAAAGCTTGATCCCGAACGGCTGGTATTCATTGATGAAACCTGGATCCGGACCAATATGGCCCCGCTGCGCGGCTGGGGGCCGAAAGGGGAGCGGGTCCGCGGCTTTGCCCCCCATGGGCGGTGGCACACCCTGACCTTCATCGGCGCGCTGCGCTGCGACCGGTTCACCGCGCCCTGCGTCTTCGACGGCCCCATCAATGGCGTGTGCTTCCGCGCCTACGTCGAGCAGCTGCTCGTGCCGACCCTGGTGCCCGGCGACATCGTCATCATGGACAATCTCGGCAGCCACAAGTCAAAAGCCGTGCGAAACGCCATCCGTGCCGCCGGAGCCAAGCTGTGGCTCCTGCCCAAATATTCCCCCGACCTCAATCCCATCGAGCAGACCTTTGCCCAAATCAAGCACTGGATGAGAAACGCCCAGAAGCGGGAGATCGACGACTTATGGCGCCATCTCGGGAGCCTCATCGACACCATCGAGCCACAGCAATGCGCCAACTACTTCAAAAACGCAGGATACGCTTCCGTCAAAATATGAAACGCTCTAGATCCAGAAACAAAAACCCGAAAAATTGTAGTGGATGAGCCGACAAAAGGATTGCCGCAACGTGACGTTTGGGAATTGTCAATTTTGGCTGGGTCTTCCAAGGAACGCCTCGGCTACCCCACGCAGAAGCCACTGGCCTTGCTGGACCGCATTATCCAAGCCAGTTCCAACCCTGATGATCTTATCCTCGACCCGTTTTGCGGCTGCGCCACCGCGTTAGTCGCAGCCGATCGATTAGGCAGAAAATGGGTTGGGATTGATCTTTCGGAATTGGCCATCAAGCTGGTCAATGACCGGATCACCCAAGATCGCGGCCCGCTCTGGGGCAGCGTCAATGCGCTAACCACCGCGCCCGTCCGAACCGATCTGGGTGACATTCCCAATTACCGAACCCACCGCCACCGCCTTTACGGTGAACAGGAAGGCGTGTGTGCAGGTTGCCAAACCCATTTCCCGTTCCGTGTTATGGATGTGGATCACATGTTACCGCGATCACGCGGGGGAACCGATCACCCCGACAACCTGCAATTGCTCTGTTCGGGCTGCAACCGCAGCAAGGGCGGAAAAACAATGGCGGAATGGAGGGCGATACGATGATCTCAGGCAGCAATCTTAAACGCGAATCTTTCAAATGCGGCAATTGTCAGGGTCCGGCAAAGATCGCGGTATCCGACGACGATGTTTCGGATGTTAACCGTGTTTTCTGTCCCGCGTGTGGAGCCGAAGTCACCGGAGACAATGCGAAGCTCATGATTAGCGAGCTCAGAATGAAATTCGTCAAGAAGGAATCCCTCAATATCGTCATAAGAGAAATGAGAAAGAGAAGGATGGGACGAATACCAACCCGCAAGATCAGCAATGAATTTTCCGATCCGAGATGGCCATTCATCCTCATAAGCGTAGACGCTGATTAAATTATCAACATTTTCAGCCATCAAAACGCCCTCGCACCACTCTCAATGCAATCAGCGACCCTCATACCCGTCAACCCATCTATATAATTCCCCAAAAAATCAAACAGCCTGATATTCTGCTAGCGATAGTGGGCGAAGTCTTGCAATTCCGCCATCTCTGGAATTTCGTGGATATTCTTATGGATACCCTGACGCCACCAGAACGAAGCGAACGCATGTCTCGCATCCGGGGCAAGAATACCAAGCCTGAAACTCTGGTGCGACGATCGCTCCATCGGTTGGGTTACAGGTACTCGGTTCATGGTCGAGACCTACCCGGCAAACCGGACTTAGTTTTCACGAAGCGAAAGAAGGTCGTCTTTGTACATGGCTGCTTTTGGCACAACCACAAAAGACGTTCCTGTAGAATTTCCCATATTCCGAAATCTCGGGTCGAATACTGGAAGGATAAATTCAAGAAAACCAGGAAACGGGATAAAGCTAATGTCGATGAACTTGAAGCCCTGGGCTGGTCAACTATTGTGGTATGGGAGTGTGAGCTGACGAAGGAGGAGTTTTTTCTTCAGAAATTAACGGAATTTTTAGGCCCACCTCGTTACCAAAAAATACCTGGTCCGCTGGGCGAATCTGTAGCAGAATAGCGAAAAGTCCGGTAAATTTGTGCGTTCAGTGGTCAGGTGAACCATATCTCAAATCCGACTGACGGGCACGATTCGTCGACTCGCCCGAAGTTTATTGACGCCTATGCCGGGTGTGGGGGCCTTAGCCTGGGCCTGATGAAGGCCGGTTGGGAAGGCATCTTTGCTATCGAAAAAGATAAATTTGCCTTCAATACACTGAAGACAAACTTCCTCTCACCGAACAGCCGGTATCAGTACAACTGGCCGGAGTGGCTTCCTCGACGCTCCAAATCCATTGAGTATCTTCTCAGGGCCTACGAAGAGCAGCTTTCTGCACTCAGGGGCCGGGTGGACTTGGTAGCTGGTGGCCCCCCATGCCAAGGCTTTTCCAGCGCTGGCCGACGACGGCGGTCCGACCCCCGAAATCGGCTGGTCAACAGCTATGTTCGGCTGGTCGATCTAATCAACCCGCAGATGGTATTGCTCGAGAATGTACGCGGCATAACCTATGACTTCGACAATCAGACGAAACCTCGATCAATCGCAAATTTCGCGGATTACTTAGTCGAGCAGCTCTCTCAGAATTTCTTTGTCTACCATCGGATATTAGATGCCCCCGAGTTCGGCGTACCGCAGAGTCGGCCAAGGTTTTTCATTTTGGCCTTCAACAAGAAGGTTTACGAACAGCGCCCGGTCCAAGATCCTTTCGATTACCTCCTGCATACCAAAGACCTAGAGCTATCGAAGATCGGTGTGAGCCCATTTGCCACTTCGTCCGATGCCATCTCAGATTTAACAGTTACCAAGAACGGCACAATTGAGTGTCCGGATACGAACGGCTACAGGGCTATTGGCTACCATGCCCCGCTAACAGAATTCCAAAAAGTCCTTCGTGATGGGCACGAGGGTAGGCCGTCAGATACAAGACTGGCGCAGCACCGACCGGAAATCGCCGAGCGATTTGGGAAAATAATTTGCCTGAGCAAACAGGAAAACAGGTTGAATACGACCATCTCTGCTGCGGTACGGAAGAAGTTCGACATCAAAAAGCACGCCCTCCGGGTATTGGATCCGAACCAGCCAGCCCCGACGATAACGAGCATGCCCGACGACCTACTTCACTTCGATGAGCCACGAACACTTACGGTGCGCGAGAATGCTCGGTTGCAAACATTTCCTGATTGGTTTGAATTTCGCGGAAAGTATACGACTGGCGGCCATCTGCGCAGGGAAGAAGTGCCGAGATTTACACAGGTGGCTAACGCCGTTCCGCCTCTCCTGGCGGAAGTAATTGGCCGGTGCCTGCTTTCCTACTCAGAGGAATTTTCTTAAAAGCTGTTCCAATCCCGGTCGTGACGCCCTGCGATCCAATTCATTCAAACGCTTCGTCTGGGTCGCACGTTATCATGGGTTAAATTCCCGTTTCAGCCACTCCAAGCGCTGTGGCCAATATTCTGATATTTTTCTTATGCTCCACCAGTTCGAAGCGCCATTTCCGCATTGCGTCTTCGTCGAGCATTTCCTCTCGCCCGCTAAAAACCTTCTTCCCGTCCCTTTTTACAACCAGCCCGTGGGCTAATAGATTTCGGGTATCTTGGAACTTATCCTGATAGTTCGCGACAGCCTCTTTGTGCTGGTCACTGTCCGCTAAATCTTGTGCGATTTTCAGGAACCGTATCAATGCTCGCGACTTGTCTCGACTCGTCATCAATAACGATTTTGTCAGGAGCGCTTGAAATTCCGCTGGGTCAGCATGCGCGTCTAACTCCTCCAACTGTTGATCATAGCGTTCTTTGATGACGTCCACGGCCTTTGCATGGAATTTTCCTCTTCCATCATTATCCAGTTGACCGTACGCCTCACTTAGGCCCAACTCCCAGGGCAATCGCATTTGATTTGGTTCGTGAACGGAATGGCTTCGTAAACGGAATGGAAATGAGTATCGCTGCTGCTGGAGCTTCTTTGACGTTTGATGGAGGTTTCGGTGGAGAGATTTCGGGAGAGTTTTTCGGGTCTTGATGATCCGCGCACGGGCAACGCGTTGCGTCATGATCTTCTTGAGATGCTGTTCATGGCGCTGTGCGCGGCGCTGTGTGGAAGCACGTCGTGCGTTGACATGGCGGACTTCGCCGAGGCCAAGGAAGAGGTGCTGCGCGAGTTCCTGACCCTGCCCGCTGGCCCGCCCAGCCACGACACCTTCTCGCGGCTGTTCCGGTTGTTGGACCCGCGGGCCTTTCATGCCGCCTTCCAGCGCTTCATGTCCGATTTCGCGACCGCCCGGGCGGAGGTTGTTGCGATTGATGGCAAGAGCCTGAGGCGCTCCTTCGATCGGGCCTCCGGAACCTCGCCGCTCCACCTGGTCAGCGCCTGGGCCGCCGATCAGCGGCTGGTTCTAGGCCAGATGAACGTGGGCGCGAGCAACGAGATCACCGCCGTGCCGGCCTTGCTCAAGCTGCTCAGCCTCGAAGGCGCGGTGATGACCATGGACGCCATGCACTGCCAGAGCGGCACGGCCCGCGACATCCACGAGGCCGGCGCCGATTACCTGATGGCGCTGAAGGCCAACCAGCCCGACCTTCTCGCCGACGTCAAACTGCTGCTGGACGATCCCCAGGCGCCCGCCGACGGCGTGGACCAGACGGTGGACGCCGGCCACGGCCGCATCGAAACCCGCCGCGCCGAGGTGCTGCACGATATGGACTGGCTCGCCGAAGCCCACCGGTGGCCGGCCCTGGCCGCTGTCGGCAAGGTCACCTCCAGCCGCGAGACCGACGGCCGGGCCACGACAGCGGTGCGCTACTTCATCGCCTCCTGGCCGCTCACCGCCGACGAACTGAACCGCCTCGTCCGCGGACACTGGGGGATCGAGAACCAACTCCATTGGGTGCTCGATGTGGTCATGGACGAAGATCAGGCCCGAGCCCGCAAGGACAACGCCCCGGAAAACCTCGCTCTCCTCAGACGCCTCGCCCTCAACGTCATCAAACGCAACAAGGACAAGGGATCAAACCGTCTCAAGTTCAATCGCGCCGGGTGGAGCGACAACTTCCTCCGAAAACTCATCGCCGAAATAGGCTAATGCGATTGCCCTGGCCCAACTCCATCAGGTAGTCGATCTCGCTCGTTTCGGCCATTACGATGCCGCGCATATGACTGATGTCGACCACCTTTCGGAGAATGTTTTCGATCACAGAGACTACGTCGTCAGCCAATCTTGGCCGGTGCCCGAAATAGACTCCATCAATATTCTTTTCGAACGCAACTCTCCTCAGTTCGCCAGGTGATTTACCTGAATAAAATACAATCTCGCGGTGCCGGAACCGCTCGCGAATTTCGACCGTCGCATCACCACCATTCTCGCCATTCTCTCCAAGATCAAAGTCTACCAGTATGAGATCAACGTCATCGTCTTCAATGCGCTCGTCGACCGTTTGGCGGAGCTCCCCGACGTTTTTCGCATTGATCAAATTGAGCGTAAATCCTAAATCCCTTAGCCGCCTTTCTAGAGTAACCGGAAACCCGATCACGTCCTCGGGCTGGTCCTCAACCCATAAAATTGTGAACTCTAGCTGCATTAAACGAACGTCACCAAAAAACTGGTGCCCCCCTCAAAATCTCGTTCTAGTGAGATGCTGCCATTCATTCCGGAGAGTACCTGACGAACGTGGTACAAACCCAAACCGGAACCCTTAGTCATCGAAAAACCCTTCTCAAATATGTCCTCCGGGTCTTTGATTGAGCGCGAAAGCCCAGGTCCATTGTCGAATACCCTCAGCATTAGTTGGCTTTTTGAAGGCTGATTGATCTCAAACGTAATTCGAGCAGCACCGGATTTACGTGAATTGCTGACAAGATTATCTACTAAAATAGAGAATTCGATGGGCTTGAATCGACGAATAAATTCACCGGCCTGATTATCCACCAATATCCGAATACGGTTCGCAAGGTATTCTTGGCCAATCTCCTCAATGTATTGGACCAAAAACTCAACGACGTCTGCCTCAATGGAGCCGGAGTCTAGCTTGAAATTCGCTTTCGTAGCGAACCTAGCCACCGCCAAAATCTTTTGGTTTAGGAAGATCGTTTGTTCAAATGCAGAGAGAACATCTTCGGCATCGACTTCCGACTTATCTTTGTACTCAGCTATTTTATTCTCGAGCAGAGCTCCAATTTCGCTAGCGTACAAGGTGATTTGGTGGTGGAGGTTTACTACCGTGTCATAGTCAAGGGAACCGATTGAAGTTAGGAAAAGATTGCGGGCGCGCTCCTCTTCAAGGAGAGCCTCAACCACGATGGTAGCCTGCTCGGCCGCCTCAACTCGTAACTCCGCTGCCTCCCGCGCCACACGTTCTTCTTCGGCACGACGATTGGCTTCTTCCTCGGCCTTTCTTAGCTGTATAAATCGCTGTTCTGCATGATCGACCGTGTCGAGCAATGCCGTGTCGTCAACTTTGTTTGCGATTGCACGTAAATCTGCAAGCGATTGTTCGAATAATTCTGATCGTTCATTGACGACTTGGATGAGCTTCTGACTGTAGTCAACAAGCTCAATCTCCGGGTTTTCCACGAGCTTCGCTACGGCTTGGGAAACCCGGGCACGCCCTTCGTCGGTTAAGAGACGGGACAAGTCATCAACGAGCTTGTCTCCCTTGTCGGCCCAGGAAACTGGAACCACATAGAACTCCAGGCGGCGCAGGCATTTGTCACGAAAGCAATCGCGCAATTCCTCAGTCGCCGGTGTTGCAACCAGCCCCTGGTTCCTGCTTGATCCTTCTGCAAAATCTGTCTCGTCGCCCGATACATCTATTCGGCCGATAACATCCCGAGTCCCAAGAAATCTCCTTGTACCTTGCTGTTTTCTCCGGTCCATACGGAACCAGTCGTCGCCCTCATCTCCAACTGGATAAACCCGAAATCCGTTCCGAAACAAAAAGACCGACCCAAATTGAACAGAAGGCACCCCCATGCGCCGTGCAAAAGTATGTTTTGCAGACTGGTTCAGGTAGAAAATCTGACAGTGAAAATCTGAGTTCTTAAGCTCTTCATAGGGGCTTGGTTCCCGCACCCGGTAGACGAGCTCTCCCCGGTCGGTCAATGTTGACTCAAGTCTTGTCCCCTTTTCGATTAGCCTTATCTCAAGAAAAGTCGTGCGTTCTTGAAGTGTATCGAAGATAAAATTTCGAACCTCACCATTGACGACGGCGTTGGGCGGAAGTTCTATTTCGTTGCCCCGTTCTTTAGCCTTTGCTTTTTCTCGTTTGTCTTCCTCAACTTCGTCAGGAGCAATTACCTCCAATCGGAATGCATCTGTTTTCGCCCCAAATGGATTGATCAGCTTTGAAAGCGAAGAGCGGAGCCGCTTGAGCTCTTCTCTAGTCCACGTCTGCCGCAGACCTCGAATTTCAAGGATAGTCCCGTGACGAATTTTTTTCGCACCGGGCGGAAGTTCAAAGCCTTTTCTCCGCGCATAGTCCACCGGAACAGAGACGAACTGCTCGCGATCATCTTTCTCGAATTGATCCCAATCGACCTCCAACCTGTGGACCATTCCTTTGACATGGTCTCGTGGGCGGGTCTGAAGGATCAATGTGTGCCCCAGCCGATCGGAAGAAAAGCGGCCGATCCCCTTGCTACCCGCAAATTGGCGCCGTTCCGCAATAACATCTCGATAGTCGTCTGGTGTGTTTGTCTCGCGCTTTGCGGAATATGCGACGAACAGCCACTTGTCTCGGATATCTTCGAATGACATCCCGTTGCCGTCGTCAATGACTACAATTTTCTGAAGGTCGATGTAAATCTGCACACGCTTGGCGTTCGCATCGAACGAATTCTTAACGAGCTCAAATATTGCGACTTCTGCATTCGTGATGAGCTCTCGACCGATTACTCGTTTCAGCCCAGTGCTGACGTCAAAGTGGAGATCTGGGACGGGGTTTGCAGGCATTGGAATATCCTGTAGCACTGATTACACACTAGCAAGTGCCACACCCATAAGATTAGCACCCAACTACTTCGTCGCGAAGGTAAGCTGTGTTACAGCCCTCACAACAAAAATGGTGGCTCAGCCCTGGTCTACCGTCCACAACAATCTTGGGTTGGCGCGCTCCAACAGGCGTTTTGACTAATCATCGATCTTATTGGAAAAATTTGGGGGGCGACTCGGGGGCTCGAAAATCGGTGTGGTGATCGAAAGGCTCCGGCGGCGCGAAGACGACCACCGTCAGCCCCCCCCTCACCCAGCTTCGGGTAGGCTCGGCATCCGCTTCGCCAAGCCGGCGCAACCCTCTCCCTCCAGGGGAGAGGGAATATAGGGGCCCCGCCGGCTACTCCGCCGCTTCCGACGTCACGGCCCCCTCGCCTTCAGTCTCCTGAAGCCGGCGGATCGCCTGGCGGGCATAGGCCACCGCCGCGTCGCGCTTGCGGTGGAGCAGCGGCCGGTCCGGGTCCTTGTCGACGGCCCGCTGCTGGGCCTCGATGATCGCCTTGTCCTCGAGGAAGGCGTCGAGGATGTCCCGCCGGAAGGCCTCGCCCGCCGGGGTGTCGAGCTTGAGCCCCCGGGCCTAAACGGCGAAGAAATAGTGGCACGCGCGGTCCGTCACCGGGGTCGCGTTGTGCAGCAGCCTGAGCGACATGCCGCCCGGCTGATGGCGGTTCTCCCGGGCGCCGGTTCCGGTGTCCAGCGCGCCGCCCCACTGGAGGACCGTCGCCGGCGAGACGTACTCGAAGTCCGACCAGCGGTCGATATTCCCCTCGAATCCCACGGCGTCGACGAACGACGGCGGCGGCGGCGCATCGATCAGCCAGCGCAGGAAGTGGGCGCCCCGCTCGGTCCGGGCTGCGGTCAGCGTCGCCTTGTTGTGGGAATCGGGAAACCCGCCGATGGTCGTCTTGTGGACGTAGCCGAGGTGGGTGAGGTCCATCAGGTTGTCGATCATGAACATGTAGTTGGCGGCGACGTCGTACCGGCCATAGAAGAATTCGTGGTCGTCGGTCTCGGTGTACGGGAAGTCGACGACCAGGCTCTCGTCGGCCAAATCGGCCTCGCCCATCCAGACCCAGATGCAATGCTGGCGCTCGACCACCGGGTACGCCCGCACCCGGAACACCGGGTTCGGCTCCTCTTCCGGGATCTCGACGCAGGCGCCGGTGCGATCGAAGACAAGGCCGTGATAGCCGCACTGGATGCCCGACGGTATGAGCTCGCCCTCGGTGAGGGGCGCGCCCCGGTGGCAGCAGCGGTCCTCGAGCACGGCGGCGCGGCCCGAAATTTCAAGGAATTCCTGCGCCCTGTCCGTTGCGGGAACGGCAAGGCGGCGCCAAAACGCACAGCACCCCCCTCCCTAGCCCTCCCCCTCAAGGGGGGAGGGAATGGTTGGATTGGATCACCTCCCCCCTGGGCCTACTCCGCCGAAGTAGCCTTCGGCTACGAAGGCTGGAATGGGAGGTCGAGACGGCCGGCAATAGCCGGGCGTCGAGGGTGGGGGGATGTAGAAATTCCCCCTCACCCAGCTACGGCTAAGCCGGGCTGCCGCCCGCCAACCCTCCGCATCCCTCTTGTATGGACGCCTCCCGGGACGCAAGGACCGATTTCGGTGTGACGGGCAGGCAGATTGCAGCTTTGTATCCGGCCTGTTTGTATGGACGCCTCCCGGGACGCAAGGACCGATTTCGGTGTGACGGGCAGGCAGATTGCAGCTTTGTATCCGGCCTGTTGATGCGGGACCTGGTGCCCGCTGGCCCTGATGGAATCTGCCGATCCGCGCCTCATTTCCCCCACGGGCTTCTCGCCCCTCGAGGGATTCAGGCTTGGCGGATCGCGGTCCGACCTGTTTGCCATCACTCCGTTTCGTGCCTTGCGCAACCTCTCAGCGGCCACCTCCTCTATCGGTTCGCCGTTCCATCGTCCGCCGCGGCTATGCCGGCCGGCCGACGTAGTTCGCCTGGTACGTCCGGTCGTGGGCCAGCAGGGCCCAGATCGTGCGTGCCGTCTTGTTGGCCAGCGCGACGGTGGCGACGTTCATCGGCCGCCGCTCGGCGAGGCGCACCGCCCATTCGGGCGGCGCCTTGCTGTTGGTGAGCACGGCGCGCGCGCCGTGGATCAGCAGGGTTCGCAAATACCGGTCGCCGCGCTTGGAGATGCCGAGCATGCGAACCCGGCCGCCGGTACCGTCGTGGCGCGGCACCAGGCCGAGCCAGGCGGCGAACTCCCGGCCCGACCGGAACGCCGCCGGATCGCCCATCGCGGCGACGACGGCGGTCGCGGTCAGCACGCCCACGCCGGGAATCTCGGCGATCCGTCTGCTGTCGGCATTGCCGCGGTGCCACACCCCGATGCGCCGCTCGATCTCGCCGATCTCTTCATCGAGCCGGCCGATCCGCGCCCACTGCTCGCGAAGCGTGTCGATCACCATCGCCGGCAGCCGCTCCGAGACCCGCGCGAGGGCGCCGGGCATCGCCTGTCTCATCCCGGCCCGGCCCCGCGGCATCACCTCGCCATATTCCATCAGCAGGCCGCGCAGCCCGTTGGTCTGAGCCGTGCGGAACTTCACCAACTGCTGGCGCATCCGGTGAAGCGCCAGGACCGCCTGCTGTTCCTCGCTCTTCACCGCAACGGTCTTGATGCCCGGCATCCGCGCCGCCGTCCAGATCGCCCGCGCGTCGTGCGCGTCGTTCTTGTTGCCGATGACAAAGGGACGCACCGCCTTGGCCGGCAACAGCCGCGGCTCGTGGCCGAGCTCCCCAAGCCGGCGCGCCCAGTGCTGCGAGCCGCCGCAGGCCTCCATCGCGACCAAGCAGGGCGCGCGGTTGGCGAAGTGTTCGAGGAACTTCGCCCGGCTCAGCTTCAGATCCATGACCTCGCCCGTCTCCATATCAATCCAGTACAACTGGAACACACGTTTCGCCGTATCCACGCCCACGACAGTTCTGTTAGTCTTCATCTCGGACCCTCCGGTTTGCCTGTGAAGAGCTTGCTCTTCCCCATTGGTACTTTGATGCCGTCGGCCCGTGAGGGTCCACCCCTTCCGTCGGACTTCCAGCAGCAGCAGGTGGGAGGCGTCCATCCCATTTCCCCCATGAATTGGGGGAGAGGGTGGCGCTTTAGCGTCTGCGCCCGCAACATGGACTTCATCGCCCCGCCGGTTTGAAGCAAGCACGGGACGCCCGCGGTCTTCCGGCCTATTGCCTTGAGGATCGGCCCATAAGCGGACAAACTTGGCGGACGTAGCGTTTCCGCGAACATTCGGGCGGGGGCGCTCCAAACCCAAACCGTCGGCGAAATCCAGGCTGGGCGCATGCAATTCGGTTTTCAGTTTTTTCCCGACATTCGGGAGGACGTGAAGCCGCCCGAGCAATATTATCGGGAGGCCATGCGCCTCATCGGCCTGTGCGACGAGTACGGCTACTCCCACGTCCGGACGGTCGAGCACTATTTTCATCATTGGGGCGGGTACAGCTCGAACCCCATCGTCTTTCTGACCGCCGCGTCCCAGCACACGAAGACGGCCCGCATGGTCACCGGCGCCGTATTGCCGGCATTCAACAGCCCGCTCAAGCTCGCCAGCGATCTCGCCATGCTCGACGGGTTCTGCGGCGGCCGCCTGGACGTGGGGTTCGCCCGCGCCTTCCTCCCCCAGGAGTTCCGCCATTTCGAGGTCGACATGGACGAAAGCGTCGAGCGCTTCGAAGAGGGCATCGCGCAGGTCCGGATGCTGCTCGAGGAAGAGAACGTCAGCAGTTCGGGAAGGTTCCACAGCTTCGAGAACGTGACGACGTTTCCCCGGCCGACGCAGAAGCCCCGGCCCAATTTCTATGTCGCCGCCGTGGGCACGCCGGCATCGTTCGAGCGCGCCGGGACCATGGGGCACTGGATCATGGCCATTCCGGGCGTCGGCTCCGATCCCATCGCCCTCCTGGAGACCTACCGGGGCGCGTGGGCGAAAGCCTGCCATGCGGGGCGGCCCAAGATGATGATGGCGGTGTTCATGTTCTGCGACGAGGACGGAGACCGGGCCCGGCGAACCGCCAAGCCGCTGATCGAGGGCCATTTCGCGGCGATCGCCGACGCGATGACGGAATACGGCGCCGGGACTCCGTCCGCCGCCTACCGGAACTATGATAGGATGCGCGAGAGAATATTGGCTCAGACCATGGAGGCTCAAATCGACTGCGCCGCCGCCTATGTCGGCACGCCATCCGAAATTATCGAACAGCTGGAGGCCTTCGATGCCGCCTGCGGCGGATGCGACGAACTGTCCATGCAGGTCAACTACTTCGGCATGGACGTGGAGACCGCCGAGAAGTCCATCCGGCTGTTCGGCGAGAAGGTCATTCCTCATTTCGCGGCCGGAACAGGATAGGGGACGGGGTTTTCATGAAAGAGTTCCTCGAGGAAATCCGGGCCGGGAATCTGGCGCCGTTGTGGGAGATCTACGAGGACCTGGTCGTGGACGAGCCCAACCGGGCCGAACCGTCGGTGATCTGGAAATGGGACGACATGCTGCCGCTCATCGAGCGCTCGGCCGAACTCGTCCATGGAAAAGACGCCGACCATCGGGTCCTGATCCTCAAGAACCCGCACCTCGAGCGCGGGATGGCGACCACCAGCAACATCGTCGCGGCGTACCAATGCGTGAACCCCGGCGAGAAGACGCCGCCCCACCGGCACACGCCGGCGGCGACCCGGGTGATATTGGAAGGCGCGGGCGGCGGGACGTTCGTCGACGGCAAGCGCTGCGACATGTACGACGGCGATTTGATCATCACCCCCAACTGGACGTGGCATTGCCACGACAACGACAGCGGCCGGAGGGCCATCTGGCTGGACGTCCTGGACCTGCCCCTGGTGGGGCAGCTCGACGTGGTTTTCGGCGACATGAAAATGGGTCCCGGCGAACGCTACCCCGCCAACAGCTCCACGCTGTCCGACAACGTCTACGAAAAAGCGGGCCTGGCGCCGGTGACGCGGCTGGCCGACGTCCGCCACTCCCCCCGGTTGCGCTACGGATGGCGAGATGTGCTTGCGGTCCTGGAGGAGACGCCGGAGCAGGAGGACGGCTCGCGGACCGTGCGCTATACCAGCCCGCTCGACGGCAAGGACATTCTGCCGACCCACGACTCGCGCGTCGTCTCCCTCGGCAGGGACAGGCCGACGGAAAGAGCCCGTTCGACGGCCAGCGCCGTCTGCATCGTGATCGAAGGCGCGGGATCGAGCCGAATTGGAGAGATCGAGCACCGGTGGAGCGAACGGGACCTGTTCACCGTTCCACACTGGACATGGGCGTCGCACACCGCTTCGACGGACCGGGCGTCGATGATCGTCGTTTCCGACCGTCAGGTATTGGAAAAACTCAACCTCTATCGCGAAGAAACCGGCTAGACGTGAAGTTTCAGGAGGTTGTCCCCTCACCCTGACCCTCTCCCCCTGGCCTACTCCGCCGAAGTAGCCTTCGGCTACGAAGGCTGGAAAGAAGGGGGAGAGGGGACAAGAGCTCCCTCGTCTCCCAAATCCCCCTTGCCGCCACGCGCGCCCGAGCTAAATGTATAGATCGCTGCCGCTCCCTCACCGGGGCGGCAGTTCTGCGTCTGGAGGGCGAGCTATGCGTTTTTGTACGACCTTTTTGGTGCGTTACCTCCCGAACGGGTGACAATAAATGTCTATTAATGTCTATGAATGACTATTACAACGAAAACGGCCCGGTTGGAACATATTTATAAATCATGGTTTTTCAACGACTTGCCGCTATGCAAAAAATGCATGGCTCGCGGCCATTCGCGGACCACGGGGGCCGATCCCGTTGCGTGATTGGGTGAGACCGCCCGGCCGCCTACGCCGCGGCGGCGATCATCTCCAGCGCCTCGCCGAATTCGGCCCGGTGGGCGTCCACCACGGGCCGGGTGGCGGCGGCGAAGGCGGCGCGCTCGGCCGGCGTCAGGGTGACCACCTCCACCGGCCGCTCGAGGAGCGCCATGATCCGGGCGTCCTCCGCCAGCGCCAGTTCGCGCTGGTACCGGGTCGAGGCCTCGGCCGCCGTCCGGACGGCGTCCTGCACGCGGCCCGGCCAGTTTTGGAACGCGTTCTGGTTGGCGACGACCGCCGCCGGCGCCCAGAAGTGCCCGGTCATGGTGATGTGGGGCTGCAGTTCGTGAATGCGGAAATTGAAGATGTTGGTGAGCGGGTTGTCCTGGGCATCGATGGTCCCGGCGGCCGAGCGCTCCAGGAGCGCCGCGATGTCGGCGATCTCGGGCGTCATGCCGAGGGCCCGGAAGGTCTCGCCGTGGAGCGGGCTGGTGAGCGTGCGGATGCGGATGCCCTCGCAGTCCGCGGGCGCGCGGATCGGGCGCACCGAATTGGACAGGTGCCGCATGCCGTTGCACCAGTAGCCGAGCCACTTATAGGGCGAGCGCTCGTCGATGGCGGCGGCCAGGGACCGGCCGAGGGGCCCGTCCATCACCCGGTAGCCGTGATGCTGGCCGTCGAAGACGAAGGGCAGGTCGACGGCCCCGAAGGCGGGGACGAAATTGGTGGTGAAGAAGCTGGCGGCGATATAGCAGAGATCGAATTCGCCCTCGCCGACGAGGCGGATCATGTCGCCCTGCCTGTGGCCGAGGTCGGTAACGCTGGGGAGCAGGGTATAGCGGACCTCGTCGCCGAGTTCGGCGCTGAGCACCTCGCCGAAATAGGCGGCCGACCGGGTATGGATGGATTCCGGCTTCTGGTAGCCGGCGAAGGAGATTTCGAAGGGCGGCACGGCCCGGCCGCCCGGCTACCCGACGCCGAGGAAGGACTTGCCCGACCGGGTCCTGGCCACGTCCCAGTTGATGCCGTATTGGCGGACCCCGGCGGTGGCGTCCCGCAGGCAGCGGAGCAAGGGGTCGTCGTGGTCGAGCCGGCTCGCCCCGGCGGCGTAGGACAGCCGCTCGACGGCCGAGTAGGCGAGCCGGGCGGTCATGCTGTTGGCGGTGGCGATGTGAGCGCTGTCGTCGCCGGTGCCGGGGGCCGGCCACTCGCCGCCGGCGATGCCCTTGCCGGTCAGCGCCGGCCACTTGCCGTGCTCGTAGCCGCCGGCGCCGGTGGGCGGCGGCAGGCCTTCCAGCGTCGCCATCAGGCTCCGCATGTGAGACCGGATGAGGGAGAGGGCCGCGTCGATCTCGGCGGCCGACTCGCCGACGCGCATCTGCAGGCTCTGGATGCCGGCGATCGGCGCGCCGTCCCGGGATTTGCGCTCCCGCATGTCGTCGCAGAAGATCTCGAGGGCGTGCATGGCGACGCCGGTGAGCACCGTCGACAGGCCGAACGGCACGCCGAGGCCGGTGGTGCGGTAGAGGGGCGCGTCGATGATCCCGCCGGCCGGCGGCTTGCCCGGCACCCGCGCCCGGTGATCGGGAATGAACACGTCGTCCAGCCTGATATGGTGCGAGCCGGTGCCGACCAGTCCGTCCGGGCGCCAGCTGTCGAGAATCTCGATATCGCCCATGGGCAGGACGGCGCCCACCACCTCATCGGAGTCCTCCACCGGCGCGCCGCCGATGATGACCCACTCCGAATGCAGGCAGCCGCTGCCGAAGGTGGAGATGCCGCTTCCCCGGTAGCCGCCGCCGACTTTCCTGAGCGACCCGGACTGCCACTTGGTGGCGGCGATCAGCGCGTCCGGGCTCTCCGACCAGATCTCCTCCATGCAGTCGATGCCAATGCGGTTGACCAGCAGCGGGTGCTGTCCCAGGACCGAGAACACCCAGCCGGTGGATCCGCAGCCGGCGCCGATCTTGATGGCCACCTCGCTGAACGTGTCCCAGCCCATCTCCAGGCCGCCGAAGCGCCTGGGCTTGGTGATATCGAACAGCCGGGCGTCCCTGAGCTCCTCCATGCTGGCCTCGGGGATGCGGCCCGTATCCTCGCACGCCTTCGCCCGTTCCCGAATTCCCGGAATCAGGCCGTGGGCGCGGTCGATGAGTTCCCGGGCGCCGGGGGTGCGTATCTGGTCCATGGAAATGCCGCCGGTTCGATGGGTGAGGGTTCCGGCACATTAGCGGCGGGGGCAATGTCAGTCAAATGATATATATTATCATTTATATAACTCAAAATTATATTATATGTTTTAGCTGGACGCCTGGCTTCCGGTCATGCCCGCCGCGATCTTTTCCGCCAGCATGAGGGTCGGGATGTTGGTGTTGCCCCGTGGAACGGCCGGCATGATGGAGGCGTCCACGACCCGCAATCCGTCGACGCCGTAGACCCTGCCTTCGGGATCGACGACGGCCTCCCGGTCGCCCGCCGCCCCCATCCGGCAGGTGCCCACATGGTGCGCGGGCCCGCCGATGCTGTCGCGGACGAAC
This sequence comes from Rhodospirillales bacterium, assembly GCA_965221855.1. GTDB lineage: Bacteria > Pseudomonadota > Alphaproteobacteria > Rhodospirillales > UBA2165 > JAJDXO01. The sequence continues at coordinate 295,045 of CBDCSV010000005.1, forward strand.
TCGGACAATGCCGCGTCGTCCCCGGTGAGCCGGAGGATATCCACATCCGGCTTGGTCAGCGTCCCGAGGACCGGGCGGCCGGCGGCGGGCAGCAGGTCGAGCAGGGCCGCCGCGGCCCGGGCGCGGACCGCGTTGGCGGCGGAGATGTCGTTGAGCTGCCGGGCGCGCTGGCTCCGGAACAGGGGCACGGCGGTGTGCCACAGGGAGCGGAGTTCGGGGGCGAGAAGCATTTCCGCGGAGCGCCGGACGGCGTCCATGTGACGCACCGCATCCCGCTCGTCCGAGTGGAAGTCGAATTCGATCAGCGGCCGGGGGCCGGTCTCGCCGGCGACCAGCCGGACCCTTCCCCGGGACGCCGGCTTGGCGACGGTCGGCGTCAGGGAACTCAACCGCTGCCCAAGAGCATGCCAGCCGGTGTTCGCCACATAGGGGATGTACATGTCCTTCGCCGGGCAGCCCTCGACGCCGGAGGAGTAGCGGAGCATCGCCGTGGTATGGCAACGGACGTCCTTGGCCGGACGGGCGGCGCGGCGGAGATGAAACACCAATTGCAGCACATGGTGATTGTGGAGGTTGCCGCCGACGCCGGGCCGGTCGGCGATGACCTCCTGGCCGGCCTTCTCGAGCATCGAGGCCGGGCCCAGGCCGGCCCGCAGCAGCATGACCGGCGACTGCAGGGCGCCGGCCGATACGATGACCTCGCCGGCGGAGAAGGCTCGTTCGCCGCCGCCGATCGCCGCCGTGACACCGGAGATGCGGCGGGTATCGCCGGTCCCGTCCACCGTCAGTTTCCGCACCTCGGCGCCGGTGCGGATCGTCAGGTTCGGCCGTCGGCGCACGTCCGCCGCGAGGTAACAGATGGGAGCGGAGGCCCGTTTGTCGGCGAACCGGCTGATGGGAATGATGCCGAGGCCTTCCCGGAAATCGCCGTTGAGGTCGTCGAGCAAATCGATTTGGCGGTTTCGGCAGAACTCCCAGAGCGCGGCCGCCATGGGCGGCAATTCCGCCGGGCCGGGACGCCGGATGGGCACCGGGCCGTCCTTGCCGTGGAGGGCGCCGCCGAAATCGGCGTCGGTCTCGAGCCTGTTGAAGTAGGGCAGCACGTCCTTCCAGGCCCAGCCCGACGCCCCCGATGCCGCCCATTCGTCGTAATCCTCGGGCACGCCCCGGAGCGCGATCATCCCCATGATCGACGACCCGCCGCCGAGAATGAATCCCTGCGGGACGTTCACGGCCGGCGAGGTATCGGCGATCTTCCAGTGAACCGAGATGCCGGGCCAGGTGTAATCCTTGTTGAAATAGGACAGCGGATAGGTCGCGAGCACGTCCGCCGGTTCCGCGCCGGGCGGGGTGTCGCGCCCCGCCTCCAGGAGCAGCACCCGATTGGCGCTCCGGGCCGACAGCCGGTTGGCCAGGACACAGCCCGCCGACCCGCCGCCGACGATGATGAAGTCATAGGCGTCCGTCATGGCGGTGTCCGTCATGGTCCCGGCGATTCTTCCGGGACGATCCGGGCACCAAGCCGGTGGTCGTCGAGATCGGCGCAGCCGAGGAAGGCCATGGTCCGGTCGATCTCGGCGGCGAGCAGTTCGATGGCGTGGGCGACGCCGGCCTCTTCGGCGATGGCGGCGGCATGAAGAAACGGCCGGCCGACGAAAACGAAATCCGCGCCGAGGCCCAACGCCTTGACGACATCGGTTCCCCGCCGCACGCCGCCGTCGTAGATGATCGCCATGCCGCCTTTTTCCGCGGCGATTTCGGGCAGCACCTTGAGCGGCGGGATGGACGTGTCGAGAAAGCGGCCCCCGTGGTTCGATACCATTATCCCGTCGAGACCCATGCCCGCCGCGGTTCTGGCGTCTTCGGCGGCCAGGACGCCCTTGAGCAGCAGCCGGCCGTTCCAACGGCCGCGGAGCCACTTCATGTCTTCCCAATCAAGCGCATCGCGGGGCATGCGCCGGTCGGGCGCCGACCAGGACAGGATCGGCATGCCGCGCCCGGCGCCGTAATTCTCGATATGGGGCATGCCGGTCGCCATCAGGGTCCGGAAAAAGGTCCTGAACAGCCAGCGCGGATGAAGCAGCCCGTCGACGGCAATCCCGAGGGTCGGCCGCATGGGGTAGCTGAACCCCCGCCGCAGATTGACCCGCCGGTTTCCCCCCACCGGGGTGTCGACGGTGATGACCAGGGTCCTGAATCCCGCGTTCCAGGCCCGGTCGGCGAGCGCCGCGATGGCGTCCCGCTCGTGGATGACGTAGGCCTGGAACCAGGCGTCCGGGTTGGCCTCGGCGATCTTTTCCATGGGGATCAACGCGCTGCCGCTCATCAGAAAAGGAATGTTCGCCTTCGCCGCCGCTCGCGCAAAGGCGAGGTCGGCCTCGAACCCGAACAGGGCGCTGGCGCCCATGGGCGCGATGCCGAACGGCGCCCCGTATGTCTTGCCGAGCAGTTGCTTCGCCGTGCTCCGGGCGCTCACATCGGTGAGAATTCTGGTTTTCAGCCAGTACCGGTCGAACGAGTCCCGGTTGCCGCGCAACGAGACCTTGCCGTCCGCGCCCGTGGAAACGAATTCCCACAAGGCGGCGGGCAGAAAGGCGCGGGCGGGGCCTGCGAAGTCTTCCAGGCACATGACGCGGCGAAGGGAGCGGGGCGGGCCCATGGATGGATTCCCACGAGAGATTCGGGAAGGCAGGATAGGGGCGAATCTTGACGGCCGCCAGCGGATCGATCAAATGATATAAACTCCTCATTGCATAAAATGCGATTATGAATCATCTGGTCAAACAACTCATGCATCTCGTCACCGTCATCGAGGAGGGGTCGCTCTCCCGGGCGGCGGAGAAGCTCAACCTCACCCAGCCGGCCTTGTCGCGCAGCATCCGCCACCTGGAGCGGGAGGTGGACGGCCGGGTGCTCGAAAGAGGCCGCCAAGGAGCGGTACCGACCGAGTTGGGCCGGCGCCTGTTCGTCCATGGACGGAATGTCCAGGCGTCCCTGAACCGGGCCGAGAGCGAGGTCCAGGTCTATCATCAGGATGATGCCGGCCACTTCGCCATCGGGTCCACGTCACTGCCCTCGATCTACTTCGTTCCGGATGCCATCTCGTCGTTTCTCGCCGAGCGGCCCAATGTCGCGCTTCGCTTCGTCGTGCACTCCAAGAACGAGCTCATAGAGATGCTGCGCCGGGGCGACATCGACATTTTCGTCGGCGCACGGGGTTTCGAGGCGCCTCCCGATGGGGTGGAAACGACCGACCTCGTGGAAGAGAGCCAGCAAATTCTCTGCGGTCCCCATCATCCGTTGCTCGGCAGGAAACGTCTCACCGCGCCGCAATTGTCGAACTATGCCTGGGTTCTGCCGCCGTCGACGTCGGATACCCACCGTCAGGTGCAGGCGGCGTTTTCGGAAGCCGGCCTGACGGATATTCGCGTCGCCATCGAGACCGAGGCGACCACCGGCGCGATCGTCTCGTTCCTGAACCGGAGCGACTATCTGGCCATCCACTCGGCGCTGCTGCTCGAACCCGACATCATCGCCGGGCGGCTGAAAGTTTTGCCCCTGACCCTTCCCGGCACGCGCGGGATGCTGACGGCGTTTCACCGGCCCGAGCAGGAACTCACCAACGTGGAGCGACGGTTTTTGGCCCACTTGGGGTCCGAAGCCCGGCAACTCGGCCGTGAAGCCGTCAAGTCATGACTTAAATTTATGGAATTCCAAGTTTTAATCATTTGACGTCGCGACCGATCGGTTTCATGGTTTCATCAAGTAAACCCAAGAACCGGCAAGGTCGGCGGGGGGAACATTCCTCGATCATTTTCGCATCCGTTGATTCAACCAAACTCATTTCCAGGGAGGGAAATACAATGAACAGGTTCTTTACGTCCTTGGCTGTTGGCGCAGCCGCCGCCGCCGTCGCGGCGGGTTATCCGGCCGGTGCCGAGGCCCAGTACTACAAGGGGAAGACCATCGAGTTTATCGTCGGATTCGCCTCGGGTGGCACCGACAACGCGGCCCGCACCATTGCCCGCCGGCTGCAAAAATACATTCCCGGGGCGCCGAAGGTGGTGGTCAAGAACATGCCGGGCGGCGCCAGCCTGAAGGCGCAGAATTTCATATTCGAGCGGGCCAAGCCCGACGGATTTACCCTCGGCTTCAACCCGTTCCAGGTCATGGCCGAGATTACCCAGCGGAAAGGCGTCCGGTTCTCCTATCCGGAGTTCACCTATATTGCCGGCGTCAAGGCCAGCGCATTCGTCACATTCGCGCGGACCGACATCGCGCCCGGCGGATTCAAGGGACCGCAGGACGCCAAGAAGATCAACAAGCCGCTCACCTATACCGGCCGCAACCCGCTGCACTCCATCGACGTGGTTTCCACGCTTGCCTTCGACATGCTCGGCATGAAGCACGGCTATGTGCCCGGCTTCCGCGGCAGCGCGGCGATCGTGACGTCGGTCGAGCAGAACGAGACCAATATCACCGGTTCCGGCGCCATTATGTGGCTGAAGCATGCGACGCCGCGTCTGCTGAACAAGGGACTGGCCGTGCCCATGTTCCAATTCGGCATCATTCAGCCCGACGGTTCCTTGGCGCGCGACCCGGCCTTCAAGGATATTCCCAATTTCATCGAGTACTATAAGCAGGTCCAGGGCAAGGAGCCGTCCGGTCCGGTAACGTCAAGAGTTATGTGTCAGGGAGACTGGGGTACTGATTCCCTGAGACTTGTTTTCGTGAATGAAGACCGCGAAGAGGATGCGGTCCATTGAGGTTTTATCCTTGAAGGTTCCCATGGGCCGGGTTCGTCTGCGAACCTCGCGGAACCTCCGTTCGATGGCATTGGTGGTCCTGACCTGCTTTCGCTCGGCGAGGTCCTTGTAGCGGAAGCAGGTGAGCAGGTCGTCGAGGTCGTTGCGCAGGCAGGCGACGGCCTTGGGGTAGGTATCTTCCCAGGCGTCGGCGAAGCGGCGGGCGGCGGTCTCGGCCTTGCGGCGGTTGGGGGCATTCATGACGGCGTGGACGTCGGCCTTGACGGCCTGCTGGTCGGCTACGCGGACCTTGTTGAGGATGTTCCTGATTTTGTGCGCCCAGCACCTCTGAACGGGGATGCCGTGATAGACGATCGGCAAGGCGGCGAGCAGGCCTTGGCCGCCATCAACGCAGATCATCTCAAGGCCCTCGCCGGTGAGGCCGCGGCGGTGCAACGCGGTGAGGAAGCGCTCCCACTCCGCGGCGCTCTCGCTGGCGGCGAGTTGGAAGTCGATAATCTCCTTCTTGCCGTCGTGCCGTATGCCCAGCGCCACCAGGACCGGCCTCCTGAGCGCGCCGGCGCCGGTCTTGCAGGCCAGCACCACGCCGTCGAGCATCAGCGCCTTGTAGGCGTTCTTCAGCGGCCGGCGGTGGAATGCGGCGACCGACAGATCGAGGGTCTTGGCGACCCGGCTCACCGTCGCGGCCGAGACCGGACGCCCGAGCAGGGCAAGCAGGACCTCGCCGACCTTGCGGGTCGAGAGCCCCAGCACGAAGCCGGCCAGGATGGCGCGGTCGATCTCTGGAGCGCGCCTTGCGTAGCTCTTCAGAACCTCGGTCGGGCAGAAGTGCCGGGTGCGCGGCACGTTGAGCTCGATGTCGCCGAGCTCGCTGAGCAGGCGGCGCCGGTAGGTGCCGTTGCGCCGGTCGCGCATAGCGCTGCCATCGAGGCCGTCGAGCCAGCGATCCACCGCCTCGGCCATCCGGCCCTCGATGATCTCGGCCAGCGCCTGGCGGCCAAGCGGGCGATAACCCTCGCCCCAGTCCAATCCGCCTGCTTGCATCTCCTTCACCACCTCAAAGGCTTGTGGTAGGTTCTCAATCGTTACAGCTTGCTGTGGCATCGGGGTGCTCCTTCTTGCGGTTGTCGTAAACCACAGGGAGTACCCCATTCCCAACTGACACATAAATTTTTACGTCACCTCCGGTCCGGATTGGGAAGCGTTTCAGTTCGCCCAGAACGCCATGGGTATCGCCAACTTCATCGTCGTCGGCCCGCCCAAGATGAATCCGGAAGCGACCGAGATCCTTCGCGTGGCCTACAAGAAGGCCATGGCGGATCCGGAAACCATCGCCGAAGCCAAGAAGGCGGTCTTGTTCGCGTTCAAGCATGTCGGATTTGACCAGGCCAAGAAGGTCATGGACGATTTGAGGAATACGCCGCCGCACATCGCCAAGTACTGGAAGGAGCGTACGGCACGGCAGGCGGGCGCCGGCAAGTAACAGCCGACCCCAACAGCCAAGACGTTGAACGCCGGCACCACTTGATGGCGCCGGCGTTCTAATTTCTTTCATCGCCGCGGCAGTTTCCGGAATTCCGAGATGCTAGACGCCCTCCTCGAAGGACTGGTTCTGATTTTCCAGTGGCCGGCGATCGGCTTTCTGATTTTCGGGATCATAATCGGTCTGTGGCTCGGCGCGGTGCCGGGCCTCGGCGGGGTTCTGGGACTCGTTCTCCTGCTGCCGTTTACCTTCGATATGGACCCGGTTCCCGCCATCGCGCTGCTGCTGGGCATGTATTCGGTCACCACCACCAGCGACACCATAGCCTCCGTAATGCTGGGCATACCGGGGACGGCGGCGTCCCAGGCAACCATTCTGGACGGCCATCCGCTTGCAAAGATGGGGCACGCGGCCCGCGCCTTCGGCGCCGCCTTCACCGTCTCCGCGTTTGGCGGGGTGTTCGGCGCCGTGGTTCTTTCGGCGTCTCTGCCCATCGTTCTGCCGATCATCCTGGCCTTTTCCAAGGCCGAACTGTTCATGCTCGGCGTTCTCGGCCTAACCATGGTCGGCTCGCTGACCGGCCGGTCCGTGGCCAAGGGACTGACGGTCGCCTTGTTCGGTTTGATGGTTTCCACCGTCGGCTATGGCGAAACGCTTCCCGTTCCGCGGTTCGATTTCGGCGTCGATTACCTGCTCGACGGCCTGCCGCTGATCCCCATGGTACTGGGCCTGTTCGCGCTGCCCGAGCTCATCGAGCTCGCCAATCGCAATACGTCGATTTCCAGAATCCCCCAGAAGGACGCGGAAGGCGGCAACATGTTCGAAGGCGTAAAGGATGCCTGCCGCAATTGGTGGCTGGCTGTCCGCTGCAGTGTCATCGGAACCTATGTCGGCATGCTGCCGGGTCTCGGCGGCGCCATCGTCGACTGGGTGGCCTACGGACACGCGGTGCAGAGCGCCAAGGACAAATCCAAGTTCGGCCAGGGTGATATCCGCGGCGTCATTGCGCCCGAGGCCGCCAACAACGCCATCAAGGGCGGTGCGCTGGTGCCCACGGTCGCGTTCGGCATACCCGGAAGTCTGGGTGCGGCCATTCTCCTGGGCGCGCTGGTCATCCAGGGCATGCAGCCCGGTCCCGATATGCTGACGATCAATCTGCACATCACCTTCAGCCTCGTGTGGACCATCGTCGTCGCCAATATCATCGGCGCGGCGCTCCTGATGGCATGGAGCAAGCAGATTTCCAAGCTGGCTTTCATTCCCGGTCACATGCTGATTCCGGGCGTCATCGCATTTGTCGCCATGGGGTCATGGATCGGCCGGACCTCGGTCGGCGACTGGATCACCATGATGGTCTTCGGCCTGATCGGCTACGTCATGAAGCGCGGCGGATGGCCGCGCCCGCCGTTCGTCCTGGCGCTGATCCTGGGCGCCATCATGGAACAGACGTTCCAGATATCCATGGCCGCGCACCGCGGCCCGTCGTGGCTCTGGGAACGTCCCGTGGTCATCGCTATTGCGGTTCTTTGTCTCCTGACCGTCTTTCTTGCGACCCGCGGCGTGATCAAGAACAAGCAGGCGGGAAAGGACGGCCCGGCCACCGGAGAAGGCAATGAACGAAATCCGATCATCTCGCTGCCGCTCTCCGTATTCTTGCTGATTTTGTTCACCTACGCTTATTTTGCGTCTCAAGAGTGGCCTTCCAACGCGCAGCAATTTCCCTTCACCATTGCGATCCCGGGGATCCTGTTCGCCCTGTATATCGTCTACATGGATCTGCGGCATCTGGCCGCTTCGCGCCGGGAATTCGGAAGTATCGATGCTGCTTGGGCGCAGACGGCGGATGATGTCGCCGTCCGGACGACAGTCATATTCTTTGCCTACCTGATCGGCATGCTGTTGCTGACCATGCTCGTCGGCCAGAAGATCGCCATACCCATATACATCGCCACCTATCTCATCCGCTGGGGCAACTACAGTTGGCGCGCCGCCCTGATATATGCGGCCGGCGGCTGGCTCGTGCTGGTGGCGTTCTATGACCGGGTGATGAACCTGTTCTGGTATCCGACCCTCTTTGCCGACTGGCTGGAGGACCTGCTCCCGGATTGGTTCCCGGCCTGGCTGATAATCTAGAGAGTTTTCTGATCTGACGGAATCGTTAGGGATTCCCAAAGTCTCTGATTTCTGATTCAAGATGTGGGCTGGTGAAGGAGGCCAGCCTGCATGACGAGACCACTTTCGAATGATCTACGACATCGGTTGGTTGCGGCGGTGGACGGCGGGATGTCGCGTCGGTCTGCGGCGAAGGTTTTTGGGGTTGCGGCCTCGACGGCGATCAAATGGGTTGATCAGTGGCGGCAGCGGGGTGATGTGCGGCCCCGGCCGCAAGGCGGGGACCGCCGCTCTCACCGCCTTGAAGCGTATGCCGAGGAGGTTCTGGCGCTTGTCACGGAGACACCGGACATCACCCTGGCCGAGATCGCAGCCTGTCTGGAGGAGGTGCACGGGCTTCGGGTTGCCCCGAGCACGGTCTGGCGGCTGCTCGACCGCCACGGCATGACCTTCAAAAAAAACCGCGCACGCCAGCGAGCAGCAACGTCCTGATGTCTTGGCGCGCCGGCAGGCCTGGGCCGAGGCGCAGCCCGGCCTGATGCCGGAGCGGCTGGTCTTCATCGACGAGACCGGCACATCGACCAAGATGGCCCGGCGCTATGGCCGCGCGCCGCGCGGGCAGCGCTGCCAAGCCGCCATCCCTCACGGCCACTGGAAGACCACCACTTTGGTCGCTGCTCTCACGCTCGACGGCATCCTCGCCCCCATGACCATCGATGGGGCGATGACCGGGGCAGCCTTCCTTGCCTATGTCGAGCAAATCCTGGTCCCAACCCTCAAACCCGGAGACATCGTCATTATGGACAATCTGCCAGCCCATAAGCCCGCCAGCGTGCGTAAGGCCATCGAAGACGCCGGCGCCGAGCTCCGCTTCCTGCCGCCCTACTCACCCGACTTCAACCCAATCGAGATGGCCTTCGCAAAGCTCAAGGCCCTCCTCAAAAAGACCGCAGCCAGAACCGTCGACGACCTCTACGACGCCATCGCAACCGCCATCGACACAGTCACCCAATCCGAGTGCCAAAACTACTTCACTGCCGCAGGCTATGACCGGGTGTGATCAGAAAATGCTCTAGCCCGCATTTCTCACCAGGGTCATGGTCTGCGCGGTGTTATCGGGCCGACAGAGCAGGAGAGGCGCGCAGCGCGTCGCGCGTCCACGCGCGCAGAGCGCACGATGCGGTGACATCGGGCAAGCGTCTCGACGCACGCTGTCGGCCCGAGAGCGCCGCCCTTCGGGTCGCGCCCCGGCGCCCGCCCGCGGCGTCGCGCGTCCACGCGCGCAGAGCGCACGATGCGGCCCTCAACCGTAGGTGCCGCTACGCTTTTCGGGCCGCTCCTGGCAGCTCGAACGCCTGGACGCGACGCAGGCCGTAACCCTGGCGAGAAATACGGGCTGGCCGCCTACAGCCCAAACACCCGCCCAGCCGCTTACAGCCCAAACACCCGCGCCGCGTTGGCGCCGCGGATGGCGCGGGCTTCCTCCGCCGGCCGCCCGTCGATGAGTTCGAACAGCTTGGGCATGTCCGCGGGCATGGGAAGATCGCTGCCGAACAGCACCTTCTCCGGACCCGCGACGTCGATGACCAGTTGCAGCGCGGCCTCATCGTAGACCACGGCGTCATAATAGATTTGGCTGAAGTAGTCGCTGGGGAGCTTTGGAATGTCGAACTTGGCCAGCGTCTCGACGCCGAAGAACATATCGACCCGGCCGTTGACGAATGGAATATAGCCGCCGCCGTGGCTGGCGATGATCTTGACCTGGGGGAAGCGCTCGAAAAACCCATCGACGGCCATGCGCGCGATGGCGATGGTGGTGTCGTACATGAAGCCCGCGGACGGCATCAGAATCCGTTCATAACCGAAGTCGACGTCCTTGGCGCCGAGGGGCGCCGTGGGATGAATGAGGACCGGGAAAGCCTTGTCGTCCAACGCCTTCCACACCGGCTCGAACAGGGGATCGATCAAATGGCGCCGTCCGATATGGGCGACGCACATGACCCCGACCGCGCCCTTGCCGATACACCGCTCCAGTTCGGCGACGGCCGCATCGGGGTATTCCCAGGGCAGCGAGGCGAGCCACCGGATGCGGTCCGGGTACGCCGTCTGGCCGGCGGCCATCTCGTCGTTGGCGAGGCGCGCGGTCTCGGCGCTGACCGCTTCATCCCCGAAATGCACGTTTGGTGAAGTGAGGGAGACCACCGAGATATCGATGCCGTATTTGTCCATCATCTCCATGCGCTTGGCGTAATCGAACGCTTCGGCCTCGAGGGCGCAGGCGGGCGTGCCGTACTCGACGAGATATTCCCGGTCGTCTTCGCAGTCCCTGATCTCGTACGCCGGCGCGCCGTGCTTCCTGATCATGTCCAGCCAGCCCTGGCCGAAATTATGGGTATGGATGTCGATGGTGGTCATGGGTTGTCCCGTCCCTGTCCTGTTTCGTCCCGCCCGCTCCGAAGCGGCTCGGCCCCTTCAGCCCCGTCAGCCCATGTAGACCGGCCGGGGCATGAGGTCGCTGTAGCGGTACTGCTCCCGGAGCATCGCTTCGGTCAGCCGCGCCCGGTCCGCCGCATGAGCGGGGTCGTTCCAGAGATTGTGAAGTTCGTCCGGATCGGTGTCCCGGTCGTACATTTCCCAGAATTGTTCCTCGACCCAAAGGGTCAGCCGCCACCGCCCGTCGACGAAGGTGCGAACCTTGAAGAAGTCCTCGACGTCGACGTTCTCCGGCAGTTCGTCCGCCTCGACGATGAGGCCGGCGCGCGCCGGCGTCTCCCCGGACCGGGCGGCGTCGACGATATCGACCCCCTGCACGCCGCTGAACGGCTGCAATCCGGCGCGCGCCAGAACGCTCGGCATGTAGTCGACGGCGCTGGCCAGCACATCGCTTCGTTCGCCTTTGGCGCCCTCGGGATCGGCCCAAATGAACGGCATGCGGATCACGCCCTCGGTGTGCAGGCCGTGCTTCAGCATGACCCCGTGATCGCCCATCACGTCGCCATGGTCGGAGGTGTAGACCACGATGGTGTCGCCGGCGAGGTCCAACTCCTCGAGCTTGGCGAGGATCCGGCCGATGCCGTCATCGACCATGGTGATCATGCCGTAAGTGAGGGCGATGGTTTGCCGCGCCTCCTCCTCGTCCACCGCGTAGGGGTGGACGTAGCTCCGGTCGGCCGAGCCGTCGGCCAACGCCTTTTGCAGCATGCCGATGAACGGCGGCGGATCCGTGTGTTCCGCGCCCAGCGACGCCGGCGCGGGAATGTCCGCCGGGTCGTACATGTCCCAATACCTGCCGGGCGGCGTGAACGGGTGATGGGGATCCGTGTAGCCGCACTGGATATAGAACGGTGTCTCCGGATCGGCGGCGCAGCGCTCCAGGCAATCGATGGTGAGGTCGGTGATCCAGGTCGTCGGATAGAGCTCTTCCGGAATTCGCGTCCGCCAGGCCTGGGGCGCGCGAATTTCGCCGGTATTGTCCAGGGCGTTTTCCGGACCGCGGAGGGATGCGTGGTCCGGGTGATTGTCCATCAGCCAGGCGGTGTAGTCGCCGCCCACCCGGTCGGCATGGAACAACGCGATCTTGGCTTCCTGAAATCCGTAGTAGGGGAGATTGACCCCCCGGTTCGGATCGGCGTCCCAGGTGCTGCGCAACTCGTTCCGGTATTCGGGCCCGTCGATGCGGCGGCGAAGCGCCTGGGAAAGCTCTTCCGGCGGCGGCGCCCCATCGGCCTGGACCGCGAAGGTCCGCTCGCGGACCGTCCGGTCGGTAAAGTTCTGAAGATGAGACTTGCCCATCAGGGCCGTGCGGTAGCCGGCGGCGGCCAGCAGGTCCATCAGGGTGACGGAGTCGAGGGACAGGGGATAGCCGTTGGTCGTGACGCCGGTCGCCGACGGCATGCGCCCGGTGGCGAGGGCCGCCCGGTTGGGCATGCAGGTGGGCGAGGCGACATAGAACCTGTCGAATGTCAGGCCGCGCGCCGCCAAGGCGTCCATGTTGGGCGTCCTGACGATGTCGTTGCCATAGCAGCCCATATGATCGGCGCGGTGCTGGTCGGTGATGATGAAAAGATAGTTCGGACGGCGGTCGGGCATGGCGGCGGGCGGTTTTCCGATGGAAGACCCGCCGAGCATAATGCGCCCCCCGGATTGGGCAAGCCGTCTTCGCCGACTGAAGGCCGGAGTTGGGTGGGGCGGCTCAAAGGGTATTGCCGGTCCGGGCCGGAGACCTATGATCGGCAAAAAACCGGGCTTGATCATTTTTTTGGGGGGCGCCATGCCGGACGGTGAACATCACGAAACGGTTCCGGGCCGGGGAATTCGAAAGATCGGCGAGTCGGTTCTGCGCAAGGAGGATGACCGCTATATCCGGGGCCGGGGACGGTACTCGGATGACGTCAATGTCCCGGGCCAGCTCCATGCCGCTTTCGCGCGTTCGGATCACGCGCACGGCATTCTCAAATCCGTCGATATTTCGGCCGCCGCTTCGATGCCGGGTGTCGTCGCCGTTCTCACCGGAGAGGACTATGCCGCCGACGGCCATGGGCCGGTCGTCAACCGAGCCGTCGAAGCCGACCCGGCCGACTGGAAAACCCGGATGTTCTCAGAGGGCGGGTATGGCCTGGACCTGAAGCAGTGGCCGCTGGCGACCGACAAGGTGCGCCACGTCGGAGAGCCCTATGCGGTCGTCGTCGCGGAAACCGCCGATGGGGCGGCGGACGCGGCCGGTCTGATCAGCGCCGAACTGGACCTGTTGAGCCCGGTGGTCGACGTGTTTCAGGCGGGCGCGGCGGATGCGCCGGTCATCAACGACGAAGCGCCCGGCAATATCGTCGTCGAATGCAAAAGGGGGCCCAAGGAAGAAACCCTGGCGGCGATGGAGGCGGCGGACGTGGTCGTGGAGGGCGAGTTCTTCGTGCCACGGACCGTCTGCTGCCAAATGGAGCCCCGGGCCGGCATCGCCGAGTACGACGCGGAAACCGGGCGCTACACGCTGACCCACGGCAATCAGGGCGTTCACCGGCACCGGGACATGGTGGCGAGCGCGCTGGGCGTCGAACGCGAAATGGTGCGGGTGATTTGCCCCGATGTCGGCGGCGGGTTCGGTTCCCGTTCCCACGCCGGTCCCGAATATTCGGTGCTCGCCTGGGCCGCGAAGCGGCTTGGCCGTCCGGTCAAGTGGACGGGCGGGCGCACCGAGGCGTTCATCAGCGATTGGCAGGGCCGGGATATGGTCCTCAACGGCCGCCTCGGCGTGTCCCGTGAGGGAAAAATCGAGGCCTACGAGCTCACCGTCCGGTGCAATAACGGTGCCCATACGGTGTGCTATGCCCCGCCGGCGAACCTGTCCCGGCTGGTGACCACCGTTTACGACATTCCCAACGCCTGCCTCGACCTCACCGTCTATCTCACCAACACCGTGCCGGTGCTGCCGTACCGGGCCGCCGGGCGGCCGGAAACGACGTTCGCGATCGAGCGCCTGATCGACGCCGCGGCGGTGGAGATCGGGCTCGACCGCATCGAAATAAGACGGAGGAACATGATCCCGTCCGCCCATATGCCGAAAACCACGGCAATGGGAATGACCTACGACGTCGGCGATTTCCCCAAGGCGCTGGAAATGGCCGCCGAGATGATCGATTGGCCGGGTTTCGAGGCGCGGCGCAAGGCGGCCGCGGAATCCGGCAGGCTGCGCGGCATCTCCGCCGCTCCGTTCGTCGAGACTCCGGTCGGCGCGCCGTTCGACATGGCGCGGCTGGAGTTCGATGCCGGCGGCGATACGGTCCTGTTCGCCGGCACCCAGGTCCATGGGCAGGGCCATGAGACCACCTACGCCCAGGTGATCAGCGATCTTCTCGGCGTGCCGTTCGAGCGTATCAGCCTCGCCGGGGGCGACACCGACCAACTGCCCATCGGCGGGGGCACGCACTCGGACAGGTCCATGCGAATGATCGGGACGATCCTCCATCGTATCTGCGAAGCGGTGGTGGCCGAACTCAAGCCGATCGCCGGAGAGCTTCTGCAATCGGACGCCGGCGACCTGGCGTTCGCGGACGGCGTGTTCCGCATCGAGGCCACGGGCCAGGAGGCGGGTTTCGCCGATGCCATGGCCCGCTACATCGAGAAGAAGGGCGGCGGCCGGGCGGCGTTCGACGACAAACAGGAAGGACGCATCCCCGCGTTTCCGTTCGGCGCGGCCGCGGCGGAAGTCGAGATCGATCCCGATACGGGCGCGATGGAGATCATCGATTACGCCATTGTCGACGATTGCGGCCGGGCGGTGAATCCGATGATCGTTCACGGCCAGACGGCCGGCGGGATCGTCCAGGGGGTGGGCCAGGCGATCGGCGAATGGGCGCGGTTCGACACCGGATCGGGCCAGCTTCTGGCCGGGTCTTTCATGGACTACGTCATGCCCCGGGCGGATGAATATCCCATGTTCGACATCCAGCCGCTGGAAGTGCCGATCAAGGGCAACCCGCTGGGCATCAAGGCGGGCGGCGAAGCGGGCACGGTTCCGGCGCTCGCGGTCATCGGCAACGCCGTCATTGACGCCCTCGCGCCGGAAGGCGCCGAATACTTCGACATGCCCTATACCGCCGCGCGGATCTGGGGAGCGTTGAACGCCGCAAAATCCAATTAACCTTTGGGATTGGACTTTGGCCGGCTCCCCGGTACCATTGGGGATTCTTCACGAGGGATTTTGGGGAGACATCGATATGGCTCAGGCCAAAAAGATTAATCCGGACGGCGGCAATCTCTACGAGCGCGCCAACGACATGTTCGTCAAGGTGACCGCGGAGGATACGTCGGGCGCCTATGAAGTTTGCGAAGAACGCTGCCCGGCCGGCTTTGCATCCCGTCCGCACATGCATGTGCAAAATCACGAGACCTTTTTCGTCATCGAGGGAAGCGCCACCTTTTTGATGGGCGAAAACGACACCTACGAGGGCAAACCGGGCGATCTGTTCCATATTCCGCCGGGGGTGCCCCATCAGATGATCGCCGGCGATGACGGGGTCCGGGTCCTGATGGTCTACAGCCCCGGCGAGACCGAAGCCATGTTCAAGGACATGACGGCGCTGACGCCGGAGCAGCGGGCGGATTTCGAGACCGGCCGGGAAGTCGCCGCGCGCCATAACACGGTTTGGGTTGAGAATTTCCGCGAATAGACGGCCCGTTCCGCATCAGGGGAGCACAGCGGTCCATGGCCGAAGACAGCTATCAGATTGACCTCGTGGTGACCTGGGACGAGGTGCACCGCGACACCAAGGATTTGGTGCGCCGCCTCATGGGGCTAGGCCCGATGAAGGGTGTTGTCGCGATCACCCGGGGCGGTTTGGTCCCCGCAACGATCCTCGCCCGCGAACTGGAACTGCGATACGTCGACACGCTGTGTATCGCCACCTACGACGAAAAGAGCATCGGCGACATCAATCTGATCAAGGCGCCGGAAGAGGCCTGCGCCGACAAGGGCGAGGGCTGGTTGCTGGTCGACGATCTCGTCGATACCGGTGCGACCATGAAAGAGGCGCGGAAGCTCCTCCCCAATGCTCATGTGGCGACGGTCTATGCCAAGCCGGGCGGGTTGGAATTCGTCGATACCTACGTTCACGACGTGGCGCAGAATGTCTGGGTTTTCTTCCCCTGGGATACGTCGCCCCAATATGCCGCGCCCATGGTTCGGGACGGAAACGCGTAGGGCCTATTTGGCCAGATAGCGCGGTGTCGCCGCCATGTTCGGGCAGCCCAACTGTTGCAGGGCGGCAAAGACCTCGGCCTTCAATATTTCGATGGCGTGTGCGGCTCCCGGCCGCCCGAGCGCGCCGACCCCATAGAAGAATGCCCGGCCGAGAAGCGTGAAGTCGGCCCCTTTGGCATAGGCCCGGACGATGTCCGTGCCCGACCGCAAGCCGCTGTCGACCACGAGGGTCATGTCAGGACCGACGGTCTCGCGTATGGCCGGCAGTACATCGATGGGGGACACCAGGCCGTCCAGCTGCCGGCCGCCGTGGTTCGACACCAGCAGCCCGTCACAGCCGGCCTCCTGGGCGCGGCGGGCATCCCCGACGCTGAGAACGCCTTTCACCGCCAGGGCGCCCGGCCAAATCTTCCGGTAGCGTTCGATGCGGCGCCAGTCGATCTGCCCCTCGGCGAGGTTTTCGATCATTTGGCCGACGGATTTGTAGCTGACCCCCTTTGGGAAATACGGCGCCAGGCTCTCGAATTTCGGCGTACCGGCCGCCAGGGTTGCGAGGGCCCATGTGGGGTGGGTGAAAATCGAAATGATATTGCCGATGGTCATCTCGGGCGGCACGGTCAAGCCATTGCGGAAATCCCGAAGGCGGCGCGCCGCCGCCGGGATATCGACCGTCGGCGTAAGCACCCGGAATCCGGCATCCCAGGCCCGTTTCAGGAGGTCGTCTTCCTTTTCGGCTTCGCGAATTGGGTAGAGCTGAAACCAGCTGCCTTCCTGCATCAGACCGCCGATGCGCTCGATGCCCGAACTGGCGACGGTCGAAAGGCAGAAAACCGCGTTGGCGTCCTTCGCCGCGCTCGCCAGATACTCGGCGGACCGGGGCCAGAGCAAGCCGCTCAATCCCACCGGCGCGACGCCGAAGGGGAGATCGACCTTGCGGCCGAACACCTCGACGCCGAGGTCGGGCGGCGTGCGCTCCTCCAGGTAGTCGGCGATCAGCCGGATCTCCAACAGCGCCTCCCGGTTGCGGTCAATACCGGATTCATCCCCCGCGCCGCCTTCCAGATAGTCGAAGGCAAATTTGGGGATGCGCTTTCGCGCGCGCCGGTGCAGATCATCTATGGCCGGGTATTTCCGCAGCGGGTCCACGGCTGGCTCCCTGTAACGGTGCTGTCCTTCGTACCCCTACCGTTTTTGGCCCGGATTGGCAATCCGGGCCGTGGGGCGTGCCGAAATTAGAGCGGTTGTTTTAGTTGTCAAAACAACTATCTTGTCTGCCCATGACCCGGCCCAATATTCTGCTCATCACCTCCGACCAGCATCGCTGGGACTGCTTCGGTTTCGAGGGCCGGAAGATCAAGACGCCGCACCTCGATGCCCTGGCTGCGTCGGGAACCCGATTCTCGAATGCCATCACCCCGAACCTGGTTTGTCAGCCGGCGCGCGCCTCCATCCTGACGGGATTGCTGCCGCTGACCCATGGGGTCTACGACAACCATGTCAGTCTGGACCCCGCCATCGGTGAAACCGGCTGGGCGCGGGCATTGGCGAATGCGGGATACCGGAGCGCCTTCATCGGCAAGGGGCATTTCGGCGAGAACCCCGGCAACACGTCCTTCGGCGCCCCGGAATCCCGCGCCCAGTCGGCGGAATTTCCGGATGATTGGTCCGGGCCATATATGGGGTTCGACCATGTGGAGCTGATGATCCTCGGGCATTGGCACGACCTGCTTCCCTGCGAGAAGCCGCCCCGCGGCCACCATTTCGAACGCTGGTTCTGGGGCAACGGCGGGGAGGGCGAAGCGTGGCGGCGCTGGGCCGAGGACTTGGGTCCCGAACAGGAGGCGGCCCAGACCTGGTTCTCGGGCCTGCCGGCGGAGTGGCACTCGACCCACTGGGTGACCGAGCGCACGAAGTCGTTTCTCGAAAGCCGGAAAGGTGCCGGCGAGCCGTTCTGCCTCTGGACATCCTATCCCGATCCTCACCATCCGTTCGACTGTCCCGAGCCCTGGAGCCGTCTCCACCACGAGGACGATGTGGATATCTCCCCGACCCACCAACGGGACCTGGACCGGCGTCCCTGGTGGCATCGGGCGTCCCTGGAGAATGAGCCGCAAGCCAAGCGGCAGCGGGAGCAGACGCTGCGCAAGGAGTATTCGCGCATCCAGCCCCAGACCGACAGGCAGTTGAGGCAAATGACCGCCAACTACTACGGCGAGATCGCCTTCATCGACGACGGCGTCGGCCAAATCATGAAGACCCTCGACGATACGGGCCTGGCCGGCAATACCATCGTCGTCTTCACCATGGACCACGGCGACCTGCTGGGAGATCACGGGCTTTATTTGAAGGGACCGACACCTTACGACGCTCTGCTCAAGCTAGGCTTCATCGTCAAGGGCCCCGATGTCCCCGCCCGCGCGATCGTCGATGCGCCGGTCTCGACGGTGGATCTCGCGGCCAGCTTCCATGACTGGGCGGGGGTCGACGGCGGCGACATGGATCAAAGTATGTCGATCAGGCCGCTGGCGGAGGGCGGCGAGCAAAGCCGCGACGTTTCCTATTCCGAGTGGAACCAGCAGCCGAGCCGCACCGGCGTGGAGCTCAATCTCAGAACCGTGCGCACCCGGGATGCCAAGTTGACGCTCGAACTGATCTCGGAGGCCGGGGAGATGTATGATCTAGGGAACGACCCCTTGGAGATGGACAATCTCTTCGGCGATCCAGGGTACGCCGCGCTGCAAAAGGAGCTCACGGATATGATCCGCGCCCGGCCGGGCCCGGTGATGGCGGACCTGCCCGAACACGAAGCCTAGCCCGTATTGTCCGGTTCCACGAGGTTGTCGGCGCCGCGGCGCCGGATGATTTCCGTCATCCAAATCTCGTCCCACTCCACGTTGGCCAGGTTTACGTTGGCGCCGAACGCATCCACCATCCACACCGCGACCTTGTGCTTGAACTCGCGCGTGACCCCGGGCAGTACGACCACCGGCAGTTCGTAGATGATGGTGTCCGACGGGTGCCGCGCGGCGATCTTGCCGATCAGGTCTTCGCGAATGGAATCGCCCGCGAACAGTTCGTATGCCTCCACGAAGACCGACGTGACGCCGGCATCCACGGTGATCCGGAGATCCTCGAGCAAGGCATCGTCGTCCATGGCCGCATCCTTGCGGCCCACCTCGCCAAGGACTTTCAGTCCGAATTCCTCGATCGCCAGCCGAATTGTCCGTTCCTTGTCGGCGAGGCTCCAGCTCAGCAGATTGTCCGAGATTTCGACCGCATCGAAACCCAGCTCGGCGATGCGTTCCAAGAAGGGCTCGATTCTTCCCTGCATATAGGCCATCTCCGTAAACAACCCGCCTTGCGAGGTGCTGATGCCGGCGGACCTGTAGGCGGCGATTTTTTCTTCCAGCAGCCCGCGGGGCATCACGCCGGCCACCGTGCCCGCGATCTTGGCCATATCGATGTATCGGTTTGCTCCCGTCACCACATCGGACTGGAGTGCGAGGGGCAGGCCCCAATCGATCATCATGGTCAGCCCATCGCTCCGCGGCTTGGATGAGCGCATGGGGAAGTCGATGAATTCAAATGCCGTGTCAGCCATGGTCGTGCCTCTTCTCGGCCTGTGCCTTCCGGTCCAGACGTTTTCAAATTTTAGTTGTTATAGCAACCAATATTTGAGATGATTTCCGGTGGGAGGCGGCGTTCACATGGACGACTTGGCGGCACCGGCGGGGCCGGAGAAATTCGAGCTACGCAAGATCTTGACTTACCGTTTCTCGATCCTGTCCAACCGCTTGACCCTTTGGGCGACCCGCACGTACGGGAACAAATTCGGGATGACGTCGGTGGAGTGGCGGACATTGGCGCCCTTGGGACGCGGCGGGCCGATGAGTGCGAGCCAGATTTCCGAAGAGACGGTGATGGACAAGAGCAATGTCTCGAGGGCGATCCAGCGTCTTATCGACCGGCGACTGGTGCGCCGGACGCCGGATGCGGCGGATCGGCGGCGGATGGTCGTCGAACTCACCCCCGAAGGCCGATCGCTCTACGACGCCATGTCCGCCACGTCCCAGGACAGGCAGGACCGGCTGATCAGCGTGCTGACGGCGGCGGAGCGGAGAGAGTTCGACCGCCTGCTCCGCAAGATAGAAGGCCAGGCAATAGCGCTTTTGGACGAGACCGGTGAGACCGGCGAGACCGGCGGCCGATGAGCGAGCGGCCGAACATCGTGCTCATTCTCGCCGACAATCTTGGCTGGGGCGAGCTTGGCTGCTACGGGGGCGGGGTCTTGCGCGGCGCGCCGACGCCCAGGATCGACGCCTTCGCCGAAGAGGGCCTGCGGCTCACCAACTTCAACGTGGAAAGCGATTGCGTGCCGACCCGGACAGCCCTGATGACCGGCCGCCATGCGATCCGTACCGGCGCCTATCAATCCATGCCGGCCGGCGTGCCTCACGGCCTCACCAAATGGGAGGTGCTGCTGCCCGAACTGATCTCCGGGGCGGGCTATGCGACGGCCCATTACGGCAAGTGGCACCTAGGGGACGCCCAGCATCGCCTGCCCAACGCCCGCGGATTCGACGACTGGTACGGCCTGCCGCGCACCCTCAACGAAGCGTACTTCACCACCGCGCAAGGGTTCGACGACCGGGTGGTTCAGGTCCCGCACCTGATGGAAGGCAAGGCGGGCGAGGAGTCCCGCGACATCCAGGTCTTCGACATGGACAGCCGCCGGCTGATCGACGCCGAGATCGTCCACCGTTCCATTGATTTCATGGGCAGGGCGGTGTCGGACGAGAAGCCGTTCTTTCTCTATGCGCCGGTCACCCAGATGCATTTCCCCAATTTGCCCCATCCGGATTTCAAGGGCGTCACCGGTCACGGGGAGATGGCCGACAGCCTCGTGGAATTGGATCACCGGGTGGGCCAGATTCTGGACGAGATCGGCCGGCTGGGAATCGCCGACGATACGCTGGTGATCTTCGCTTCCGACAACGGCCCGGAATTCCGGGACCCCTGGCGCGGGACGGCGGGCTACTGGCGCGGCACGTACCACACCGCGATGGAGGGCAGCCTCCGGGTGCCGTGCATTTTGCGCTGGCCGGGCAAGGTGCCGGCGGGCGCGGTCAGCGACGAGATGCTCCATATCTCGGATTTCTTCGTCACCCTCGCCAAGCTCGCGGGCGCCGGCGGCGGCATACCGGCCGACCGGCCCATCGATGGCATCGACCAGACCGCGTTTCTGTTCGAAGGCGCGGCGCATTCCGCGCGCGAGGGTTTCGTCTTCTTCATCAAGGAAGACATGCGGGCGGCCAAGTGGCGGGACTGGAAGCTGCATTTCTTTTGGGAGCCGGAAGTCAACGAGGGGAAGGGCAAGCTGGAGGCCCCTTACCTGTTCAATCTCATCCAGGACCCCAAGGAAGAGACCAATGTGGCGATCTTCAACTCCTGGGTCATGGGGCCGATTTCGAAGATGGTGCGCGACTTCCGGGAGAGCCTGAAGGCGCATCCGCCCATCCCGCCCGGCACCCTCGATCCGTATGAACCGCCGGGGCGGGAAACACTTGCATCATGAACCGAAAATCAATATAGTTGTCATAACAACTAATTCGACTGGAACGATCACTTAAACTTGTTTTCAACTGGGAGGAAGTCACATGACCCTCAAGACTGCCAAGAAAGTTCTCGTTTCCGCCGCGCTGGGCGTGGCGGCCGTCGGCCTGATGGCCGGTTCCGCGGCGGCGGAATGGAAACCGAAGGGACCGATCAATTTGATGATCGCCTTTACGGCGGGCGGCGGCGCGGATACCCAGGCGCGGCTGATCGCGGCTGAACTCGAAAAGAAAAAGGGGTGGAAAATCATTCCCTCCAACGTGACCGGCAAGGGCGGCGCGGTCCTGGCCCGCAAGATGAAGGGCGAGCCGAACGACGGGCTGACCATCGGAATCGCCGTGACCGAGACATTCGGCTACAACCTGCTCGCCACCAAGAGCCCGGGCTACGGCGTCGGCGACTTCTCGTTCATCACGACGACGGCCGGCTCGCAGATGGGCGTCTACGCCAAGTCCGCGATGGGCTGGAAATCATGGGATGACGTCATAAAGGCCGCCAAGGGCAAGACCCTGAAATTCGGCGTCATGAGCCAGAAGCTGGCCGACATCGCGTTTTTGCTGGGCCAGAAGCACGGCGTAAAATTCAACACCGTGCAGCTGCGTGGCGGCCGCGCGGTCATGAATGCGGTGACGGCGGGCGATGTGGACATCGGGTTCGGCGCCGGCATTCAAAACAAGAATGTTCGTGCGGGCACCATGACCCAGTTTCTTTCGGCGGAGCTGAAGCGGGTGAGCGCGAGCCCGAACGCCCCCACCATCACCGAGGTGGGCGTTCCCTATGACGGCGGAGCGAAGTTCCTCATCTTTGGCCCGAAGGGTATTCCGGCTGATGCCCAATCGGCCATTGCCGCGGCGATCGCCGGCGTGCTCAATGACAAGAGCACCAAGGCCGCCGATTTCGTCGGCAAGGCCTTCGGCGGACCCCAGTTGATTTCGGGTCCTGCTCTCCAAAAGCTCATTGACGGAGGCATCGATTCCTCCAAGAAGCTGATGGCCGCGTCCAGCTAGCGCGCAATATCGGGGCGGGACCGCGGTCCCGCCCCGGCTTCAGGGGAGGGAGACATGCCACGCGATCGCTGGACGATCGGGCTCGGCTGCCTGTTTGCCGTCCTCGGTGCGGTCACGCTCGCCTTTTGGATCCCCAACGATATCGAGAGCGGCGTTATCGAGACGTTCCGCCGTCAAACGAGCATCGGCGATGCAATGGCGCCGACGATGGTCGCGGCGGGAATTCTGATTGTTTCCGTCCTCATGGCGGTCGCCGAGTTTCTGCCTCGCGCCGGAGAAGCCGGGCCCGCAACGGTCATCGACCGGCAAAGCGCCCGGTTTCTGCTCCGGCTGTTCGGTATCCTGATTGTCGGGTTTGTCCTCATGGGCTACGTGGGACCGCTTACCGTTGACGCCGTTAATGCGCTCGGCTTCGATGTCGGTACCTACCGCCAGCTTCGCGACACCGTTCCCTACAAGTATCTCGGCTACATAGCCGGGGGATTCGTTATCATTTTCGGGCTCATCCGCCTGGTGGAGAACCGGTTCTCCGGCGGGGCCGCCTTGGCCGCTCTTTTGGCCGTGGCCATTCTCATCTTCCTCTATGACGTGCCGTTCGACGACCTGTTGTTGCCGCCCAACGGGGATTTCTGATGGGCGTCCTCGAACATATCTGGCTGGGTATCCTGGCGGTGTTCACCGCCGACCCGCTGTTCTCGATCGCGGGCATACCGATTTCCATCACCATCACGATGGTGTTCGCGGGCCTGGTAACGGGAATTCTCGTCGGGGCGACGCCGGGTCTGGCGGGTCCGTTCGCCATGGCCATTTCGCTGCCGATTCTGGTCTCGATTTTCGGATTCAACGAGGATGCGCTTCTGCCGGTTATCGGATTCCTCATCGGAATCATGAAAGGGGCGACGCTCGGCGGCGCCGTACCGGCCATCCTCTTCAACACGCCGGGCACGCCGGATTCGCTGCTGACCACGTTCGACGGCTATCCGATGACCAAGAACGGCCAGTCCGGGAAGGCCCTTCGGGTGGCCCACTTCTCGTCGGTCTCCGGCGATACGATTTCAGACATCGTGCTGATCACCTGCGCGCCTTTCCTTGCCATTCTCGTCGAACGGTTCCTGGATTTCCCCGAGAAGGCGGCGCTGATCATCCTGTCGCTGGCATTTATCTCCGCCGTCGTCGGCCGGAACGTATGGAAGGGATTGCTCGGGGCCATGCTTGGGATGTTTTTCGCCTACATCGGCACCGGGCAGGACGGCTATCCCCGGTTGTCCATGGGCATCGACGAACTCGGTGAAGGCCTCCCGATAATCAGCGCGGTTCTCGGAGTCCTGATTATCGGCGAGGTATTCAAGGCGCTCGAGGACATGTGGCGGGAGATGCGCGAAAGCTCGGAGATCACCCGCGTGGAACCCTCCGGCGACAACAAACTCCATTTCCGCGAAATCCGGAAGCTGCTTCCCTACATCGGCATTTCCGCTTCCATCGGAACCGCCATCGGCGCCTTGCCCGGTATCGGCTCCACCCTGGCGGCGACCCTCGGCTATGCCACGGGCCGGAAGTACCACAAGGGCGAGAAGCAGTTCGGAGAGGGCGTGCCCGAAGGCGTGGCCGCCACCGAAGCCGCCAACAGCGCGGTTTCCGGCGCGAACCTGATCCCCGTTCTGTCTTTGGGGATTCCGGGCAACGTGGCGGCCGTCTTCATTCTGCTTGCGACCGAAACCATCAGCGGGTTCAACCCGGGTCCCGACGTCTTTCGGCTTATCCCGGATCAAATCAATTCGGAAATGGTGATCGCCTTCGGCCTGTTCACCATGATGGTCTTCGCCAACATACTGAACTGGACGCTCGGCGGCGCGTTCATGCGCATCGCCGGGGTCATGGTGCGCATCCCCAAACAGCGTCTGCTGCCGGTCGTGCTGCTGCTGACCCTTACCGCGATCTATGTTCAGGAAACCAATATGTTCGCCCTCTACACGACGTTGTTCTTTGGGCTGATCGGCTATCTGATGCGCAAGCTGGATATCTCCGTGCTCACCTTCGTCATCGCCTTCATTTTGGCGAACCGGTTGGAGGAATCCATGCGCCAGGCATTCGATGCCACCGGATCGAACCCCTGGTTCCTGTTTGCCAGCCCCATCTCCATCGGATTCATCGTGATTGCGATCGGTGTGACCGTGTTCTTCGCCCGCAACCAGAAGACCCTCGGCTGATCCATGGAACCCAAGAACCTGCTCTTCATCATGTCCGACGAGCACAACCCCAAGATGCTGGGCTGCGCCGGCCATTCCCACGTGAAGACCCCGAACCTGGATGCGCTGGCCGCGTCGGGGACGCGCTTCACCGCCGCCTACACCAATTCGCCCATCTGCATTCCGGCCCGGGCCGCGTGGGCGACCGGCCGCTACGTGCATGACATCGGCTATTGGGACAACGCCCTGGCCTATGACGGCCGGGTGCGGGGATGGGGACACCATCTGATCGACCTTGGGTTCGCGGTCGAATCCGTCGGCAAGCTCCATTACCGCAACGAGACCGACGCAACCGGGTTCAGCACGCAGCGTCACCCCATGCACATCATGGGCGGGATCGGCCAGGTATGGGGGTCGGTGCGGGATCCTTTGCCGATGGGCAACCCGCGCGGACAAAAAATGCTGGGCGAGACCCTCGGCCCCGGAGAGTCCAAGTACAACATCTATGACCGGACCATCGCCGACACGGCCTGCGAATGGCTGGAGGCCGTGGCCGCCCGGCCGGCGGACCGGCCCTGGGTGCTTTATCTCGGCTTCGTGGCGCCGCATTTTCCGCTGGTGGTGCCGCCGGAATATTACGACATGTATCCCATCGGCGAATTGCCGCCCATGAAGCTGCGGCCCGAGGACGGATACGAGCGCCACCCGTGGACCGATACCATGGCGCGGTTTCACGGCACCGACGATGCGTTGACCCCGGACGACCGCAAGATCGCCCAGGCAGCTTATTTCGGCCTCTGCACTTACGTCGATGCACAGATCGGGCGGGTGCTGGACACCCTCGAATCATCCGGCCTCGCAGACGACACCCGAATCGTCTACACCTCGGACCACGGGGACAATGTCGGCGCCCGGGGCCTGTGGGGCAAATCCAACATGTACGAAGAGGCGGCCGGCATTCCGCTGATGGTCGCCGGGCCGGACGTTCCCGAAGGCCGCATCTGCCGCACGCCCGTCAGCCTCGTGGACAGCTACCAGACCATCCTGGACGGGGTCGGCGTGGACGTTTCCGACGATGCCCGGGATTTGCCCGGGCGTTCATGGTTCCGGCTCGCCGGCGAAGACGACGAGCCCGAGCGGATCGTATTTTCCGAGTATCACGCCGCGGGTTCGCCCTCCGGCGCGTTCATGGTCCGCCGCGGCCGGTGGAAGTACATCTACTATGTGGGCTTCGAGCCGGAGCTGTTCGATCTGGAAGACGACCCCGAGGAAACCACCAACCTGGCAAGCGATGCGGGCGCCAGGACATATCTCGATGAGATGCGCGCCGCCCTCCGCGAATTCGTCGATCCGGAGGCCGTCGACCGCCGCGCCAAGGACGACCAGAACCAACTCATCGCCAAATTCGGCGGACCGGAGGCGGCGTTCGGTACGGGCACCAAGGGCGCGACGCCGGCGCCCGTCTAGAGCGTTTCATATTTTGACGGAAGCGTATCCTGCGTTTTTGAAGTAGTTGGCGCATTGCTGTGGCTCGATGGTGTCGATGAGGCTCCCGAGATGGCGCCATAAGTCGTCGATCTCCCGCTTCTGGGCGTTTCTCATCCAGTGCTTGATTTGGGCAAAGGTCTGCTCGATGGGATTGAGGTCGGGGGAATATTTGGGCAGGAGCCACAGCTTGGCTCCGGCGGCACGGATGGCGTTTCGCACGGCTTTTGACTTGTGGCTGCCGAGATTGTCCATGATGACGATGTCGCCGGGCACCAGGGTCGGCACGAGCAGCTGCTCGACGTAGGCGCGGAAGCACACGCCATTGATGGGGCCGTCGAAGACGCAGGGCGCGGTGAACCGGTCGCAGCGCAGCGCGCCGATGAAGGTCAGGGTGTGCCACCGCCCATGGGGGGCAAAGCCGCGGACCCGCTCCCCTTTCGGCCCCCAGCCGCGCAGCGGGGCCATATTGGTCCGGATCCAGGTTTCATCAATGAATACCAGCCGTTCGGGATCAAGCTTTGCCTGCCACGCCTTCCAGCGCCTGCGATGGCGGGCGATGTCCGCGCGCGCCCGTTCAACGGCGAACAGGGTTTTTTTTAAAGCGCAGCCCTTCACGGCGCAGAAACAGCCATACCGTGCTGTGGGATACCCTGACACCCCGAGCGGCCAACTCGTCTCTCAACCGATGCAGCGTCAGATGCGGCTCCTGGTCGATCCGGCCGACAATGAACTCCCGATGGGGCTCAAGAACCCGGCGGCGGTGACCGCCCATCTTGCCGGGCGCAACACTCCCCGTCCGCCGGTAGCGCTGCGACCACTTAACCACGCTCGAAACCGCAACCCCAAACCGAGCCGCTACAGCGCGGCAACTCTCCCCCGCCAAAACCGCCAAAACAACACGCTCTCGCAAATCAATCGAATAAGGTCTCGCCATGAATGCTGGCCTCCTTGCCCAGCATCCATCTTGAATCATGGTTCGCCCATACTTGGGAATCCCTAAAATGATTCAATCAATCTCAAATACGCTCTAGTGAGAAATGCGGGCTGGGTCAGTTGCGCCGGAAACTCAGGTAGACGCACCGGCGCCCCCGCTCCAGCGCCTTGCGTTCGTATCTCGTCTCGACGGCATCGGCCGGACGGTTCCGCCAATCGCCCGGGCCGGCGGCCGGCCAGCTGAATTCCGGGCAGCGGCGCATGTGCTCCAGCGTCCAGGAAACATAGCCCATATCGTCGGACGCGAACCGGAGTTCGGCGCCCGGCCGCAGCACCCGGGCCAGGGCGTCCAGCGTCGCCGGCGAAATAATCCGCCTCTTGTTGTGACGTTTCTTGGGCCAGGGATCGGAGAAGAGTATGAACGCCCGGTCGATGACCCCTTCCGGCAAGCGCGGCAGCAGAAACCGCGCATCCTCGTCGAACAGCCGGATATTGGCGATGCCGTCGGCCTCCATCCTCGCCAACAGTGCGGCGACTCCGTTGATGAAGGGCTCGCATCCGAGGAAACCGATGTCCGGGCGGGCGAGCGCCTGGGCCGCCAGGTGCTCGCCGGCGCCGAACCCGATCTCGAGCCAGTAGCCCTGCATGGGGCGGGCAAAAACCGATCCCAAATCGGAAACCGGCGCGTCGGCGGCGGGGTCGCACACCCGGAGCGCCGGCAGCCGGTTCTCGATCAGGGCGCGGCGGCCCTCGCGAAGACGATGGCCGAACCGCCGGCCATGGAACTGGAACTCCCTGGGCGCGCCGGTCAGCCGCCGTTCAGCGCCGTCTTCAGATCGTCCACCAGATCGGTCTTTTCCCATGAGAACCCGCCGTTGGCATCGGGGTGACGGCCAAAATGACCGTAGGCCGCCGTCCGCGCGTAGATCGGCTTGCTGAGCCCGAGGTGTTCACGAATTCCCCGGGGGCTCAAATCCATGACGTCCTGCAACGCCCGGGAGAGCGTCGCCTCGTCGGCCTTGCCGGTGCCCGATGTGTCGACATAGACCGACAACGGCTTGGAAACGCCGATGGCATAGGCCAGTTGGATGGTGCAGCGCTCCGCCAAACCTGCTGCAACCACATTCTTCGCAAGATACCGCGCCGCATAGGCCGCCGAGCGGTCGACCTTGGTCGGATCCTTGCCCGAGAAGGCGCCGCCGCCGTGCGGGGCCGCGCCGCCGTAGGTGTCGACGATGATTTTCCGGCCCGTCAATCCCGCATCCCCATCGGGCCCGCCGATGACGAACCGGCCCGTCGGGTTGACGTAAAAGCTGTCTTCATCGCACATCCAGCCGTCGGGCAGCACGTTGACGACATGGGGCCGGACGATTTCGCGGACCGCTTCCTGATCGAGATCTTCCGCGTGCTGCGTCGAAACCACGACCGAGGTTGCCGTCACCGGCTTTCCGTCTTCGTAGCGCAAGGTCACCTGGCTCTTGGAATCGGGACCCAGGCCGGGCTCGGCGCCGGAATGACGGGCCTCGGCCAGGGATTTGAGAATCTCGTGGGAGAAATGTATGGGCGCCGGCATCAGCGCCTCGGTCTCGCGGCACGCATAGCCGAACATGATGCCCTGGTCGCCGGCGCCTTCATCCTTGTTTCCCGCGGCATCGACGCCTTGCGCGATATCCGTCGACTGGTTGTGCACATAGACCGAAACGTCGGCGTTCTTCCAATGAAACCCGTCCTGCTCATAGCCGATATCCTTGACCGCATTTCGCGCCACCTCTTCCAGCCGCGCATGGGTGATCGATTCCGGCCCCCGGACCTCGCCGGCGAGAACGATCCGGTTGGTGGTGCAGAGGGTTTCGACCGCGACCCGCGAATGGGCATCGCCGGTGAGGTAGGTGTCGACGACGGCATCCGAAACTCGATCGCATACCTTGTCCGGATGTCCCTCGGACACGGACTCACTGGTGAACAGATAGGAATTGGATGCCACGGATCGACCTCCGAATATCAAACATCATGCGGTTCCAAATGGAAACGTCCGCCCCGACGCGGCGTTGGTCCCGACCGGCTGGACCCAGCTGGAATCAGAACGGATAGACGCCTCACCCGAGGGCGGTTTTGTTGCAAGCTTTATTTGCCGCGTCAAGGGCCGGGCAAGCCAGGTGACGTAAAAATTTATGTGTCAGTTGGGAATGGGGTACTCCCTGTGGTTTACGACAACCGCAAGAAGGATCACCCCGATGCCACAGCAAGCTGTAACGATTGAGAACCTACCACAAGCCTTTGAGGTGGTGAAGGAGATGCAAGCAGGCGGATTGGACTGGGGCGAGGGTTATCGCCCGCTTGGCCGCCAGGCGCTGGCCGAGATCATCGAGGGCCGGATGGCCGAGGCGGTGGATCGCTGGCTCGACGGCCTCGATGGCAGCGCTATGCGCGACCGGCGCAACGGCACCTACCGGCGCCGCCTGCTCAGCGAGCTCGGCGACATCGAGCTCAACGTGCCGCGCACCCGGCACTTCTGCCCGACCGAGGTTCTGAAGAGCTACGCAAGGCGCGCTCCAGAGATCGACCGCGCCATCCTGGCCGGCTTCGTGCTGGGGCTCTCGACCCGCAAGGTCGGCGAGGTCCTGCTTGCCCTGCTCGGGCGTCCGGTCTCGGCCGCGACGGTGAGCCGGGTCGCCAAGACCCTCGATCTGTCGGTCGCCGCATTCCACCGCCGGCCGCTGAAGAACGCCTACAAGGCGCTGATGCTCGACGGCGTGGTGCTGGCCTGCAAGACCGGCGCCGGCGCGCTCAGGAGGCCGGTCCTGGTGGCGCTGGGCATACGGCACGACGGCAAGAAGGAGATTATCGACTTCCAACTCGCCGCCAGCGAGAGCGCCGCGGAGTGGGAGCGCTTCCTCACCGCGTTGCACCGCCGCGGCCTCACCGGCGAGGGCCTTGAGATGATCTGCGTTGATGGCGGCCAAGGCCTGCTCGCCGCCTTGCCGATCGTCTATCACGGCATCCCCGTTCAGAGGTGCTGGGCGCACAAAATCAGGAACATCCTCAACAAGGTCCGCGTAGCCGACCAGCAGGCCGTCAAGGCCGACGTCCACGCCGTCATGAATGCCCCCAACCGCCGCAAGGCCGAGACCGCCGCCCGCCGCTTCGCCGACGCCTGGGAAGATACCTACCCCAAGGCCGTCGCCTGCCTGCGCAACGACCTCGACGACCTGCTCACCTGCTTCCGCTACAAGGACCTCGCCGAGCGAAAGCAGGTCAGGACCACCAATGCCATCGAACGGAGGTTCCGCGAGGTTCGCAGACGAACCCGGCCCATGGGAACCTTCAAGGATAAAACCTCAATGGACCGCATCCTCTTCGCGGTCTTCATTCACGAAAACAAGTCTCAGGGAATCAGTACCCCAGTCTCCCTGACACATAACTCTTGACGTTACCGCAAGCCATGGCGGGGTGGGGCCGGGGTGGGAGACGGCAATGGCCCATCTCTCGATGGGCCATTGCCCATGGCGGTTCCTAACTCATCCTGGCCAGGGATTTGACCAGTTCGAATATCCGCTTTCGAACGGCGGGGCTCGGCACCTTGTAGTAGGCCCGGACCAGTTCCAGCGTTTCCCGGCGGGTCAGCGGATCCTTCTCGGCCGGCGCCTGAACCTGGCCGCTCATGGCGCCAGCCCTCTCGCTTTGGCGGTCCTGAACTTCACCCGGCATCTCTTCGAAGAAATACGCGACCGGTACATCCAGGACTTTGGAAAGATCGTACAGCCGGCTCGAACCGATCCGGTTCGCGCCGCGTTCGTATTTTTGAATTTGTTGGAAGGTCAATCCGACCGCTTCGCCGAGCTTCTCCTGGCTCAGTCCGAGCAGGGTGCGGCGGAGCCGTACCCGGCCGCCGACATGGATATCCACCGGATCGGCCACCCCCGGCACCCGCCGCCGCGTGATACGGCGGATAGGTGCGCCTTGCAGTCTGGGCGATCTAGCACGTGGTTTTCTAGGCATCGTCTGTTTTACCCGAGTTAGTGTCTTGAGGAGCTTTTGGGCGTTGCCCGCTTCCCTTCGTTCCCCCCGCGGATTGCCGGACCCGTCCCTCAGGAACGGCAACCCGTTACGGCTCCTTAGGTTCGCGAGCTTTTACTATGTTTTCATAATATAGCAAAAAAAGGGATTTCGGATGTCATTTTTGATATCTCCGGATTCTTGTCAGGGTTCCGGCCGCCGCCAGAACGATCAGCACCAGGGAGAGGGGGACCCAATTGCCCCACGCCGCATAAAAAGTAGGCGAAAGGGCGTCCGGCAGTTCGCTGTCAAGCGCCACGGCCTGGTTGAGCGTCGAACGGACGACGATCCGGCCGTACGGATCGACCACGCCGGAAATGCCGGTGTTGGCCACCCGAACCAACGGCAATCCCTCTTCGACCGCCCTGAGCCGCGCGCTCGCGAAGTGCTGGTACGGGCCGGACGAGGTGCCGAACCAGGCATCATTCGTCAGGTTCAGCAGCCAGCCGGGACGGTCGGCGCCGTCGACGGCGCGGCCGGGAAAAATCGCCTCGTAGCAAATCAGCGGACTGAACGCCGGTCCGCCCGGGAGATCAATGCTCCGTTGTCCGGGTCCCGGACTGAAATCGGTCCGCCCCGCCGTGATCTTGTCGATCCGAAACACCGAGCGGAGCGGTACGTACTCCCCGAACGGAACCAGGTGGTGCTTGTCATAGGAACCGGCAATCCGTTCGTCCGCGGTAACGACCGCGAGGCTGTTCCACACCCGGCGCCGGGCGACGGCGCTCGGCGGCCCGGCCGACATCCTGAGCGTCCCTGAAATCAATGCCCCGTCGGCCGGCGCCGCTTGGGCAAGCGCCGCGACCCCTTGCGGATTGCCGTCGAGGAGGAACGGCACGGCGGTTTCCGGCCAGATCACGTGGGTCGGCCGGGCGGGCGCATCCGGTTGCCGGCTCAACGTGCGCAGGGTCGCGAGATGGCGGCCCAGCAACTCGGGACGCCACTTGTCGCGCTGGGCGATATTCGGCTGAACCAGCCGCAGCCGGACGTTTTCGACGGCATCCGTATTCGCCGAGGCCAGACGCAGGGCGCCGGCGCCCCACGCCACGGCCAGAAGAACCAGCGGGGCGCCGCTCCAGACCCAGCGGCCGCGGAGGGATACGTTCCGGTCGCCGAGCACGGCGGGAAAGGACGCGGCGGCGACGGTCAGCAGGCTCAGGAGATAGGCCCCGCCGAACGCCGCCGCCTGGATCATCGAATCGGAAAATGTCCAGGCGGTCCCGATCAGGTTCCAGGGAAATCCCGTCAGCGCCCAGCCCCGGACCCATTCGGCGCCGACCCAGAAGCCGGCGAACCCGAGCACGCGGAGAGGGCCCGCCGGCGCCCACAGACGGGTCAATACGGCGACGAAGGCGAAGTAGATTCCGAGCAACGCGGCCAAACCGGTGACCGCAAACGGGATCATCCACGCGAAGGTCCCGGCGTCGACAAGAAAGGAAAAGGATATCCAATAAAGTCCGGCCACGAAGTAGCCGATACCGAAACACCAGCCGGCGAGCCCGGCCGAGATCAGGGTGCGGCGCCGGGCTGCATATTCGGGGCCGCCGTCGATCAGCCACACGAGGACGATAAACGCCGGCAGAAGCGCGGCGATGAAATGCACCGGCGGCAGCGCCAGGACCGCGACGGCGCCGGCAAGCATGGCCAGACCGTACCGCCGCCAGCCCGCAAGACGGATTACGGCGTCCCGCAGGCGCTCGGCTATGACGGGAAGACCGCTCACGCCGGTGACTTCGGCTAGTCCCGTGCCTCGGTTGCCGGGTCGTTCGACGCGGCAACGCCTCTGACGCGCAGCCGTCTGATGCGCCGGGGGTCGGCCTCGAGGACCTCGATCTCCGCGCCCGACGGGTGCCGCACGAGCTCACCGCGGATCGGGACCCGTCCGGCGAGGGAGAATACCAGCCCGCCCAAGGTGTCGATTTCCTCCCGCTCTTCGGACGATGCGATGGACCCGAACCGTTTCTCGAAATCCTCGATCAGGACGCGCGCATCGGCGTCGATCGCCCCGTCGGCCCGGATGCTGACCTCCGGTTCGACTTCGCGATCGTGTTCGTCTTCGATTTCGCCGACGATCTCCTCGACCAGATCCTCGATGGTCAGCAGCCCGTCCACGCCGCCGAACTCGTCGACCACCAGCGCCATGTGGGTCCGCTTGACCCGCATTTCCAGCAACAGTTCGAGCACCTGCATGGACGGCGCGACGAACAGGACATCCCGCATCACGTCGCGGATCCTGAACCCGTTCTCCGTATCGGTCCGGTCGATAAGGTCCTTGAAGTGCACCATGCCGATCGCATCGTCGAGGGTTTCCTGATAGACCGGCACCCGGGAATGACCGGCCGACTTGATGACCTTTACCAGGTCGTCGAGGGCCGAATCCGCGTCGATGGCGACGATATCGGCCCTGGGCACCATCACGTCGGCGACGGTCTGGTCGCGCAGCTTGAGGATGTTGGCGAGCAGCGTCCGCTCCTGGCGGTCGAATTCGACCGCCGAATCACCCTGATCCTCGATCAGTTCCTCAATGGTTTCCCGTACCGAATTTTCGCCGTTCCGTCCCCACAGCCTGCCGGTCAAACCGCGCCAGGCCCGCGAAAGTCCTGCTGGTTCATCGGCCCCGGATTTCCGGGGCGCGGGAGAATGGCTGCCGCCCGGGTCGTCGGTCATTTGGTCATATCACCCGCCGCCGCCGGTCCCGTCCCGGCAACGGCGTAGGGATTTGGGATGTCCCATCGTTCGAGTAGCCGGGCCTCGAGCCCTTCCATGATTTCCGCGTCCGAATCCTGCTCATGATCATACCCCAAAAGATGCAGAATACCGTGCACCAAGAGGTGAGCGAGGCGGTATTCGGGGTGCCGGGCCCGCGCCGGCGGCAGATCGCGGCTTGCCTCCCCGTAGGCGATAACGATATCGCCGAAGAGACGCGGGGCGCCGTCGGCCCGCGGCCGGCCGCTTTCTTCGCCGCCGAATGACAGCACGTCCGTCGCCGCGTCCTTTCCCCGGTAGTCGCGGTTGAGGCCGCGAATAAACTCGTCCTCGGCCAGGACGACGGACAACTCCCCATCGGTCTCGCCCAATGCTTCCAGCGCTTCCGAAGCGATCTTGGTGCAGTACCCGACCGGGTCGGGCGTTATCTCCCGCCACGCGGGCTCCCGCAGATCCACGGCAATCTCGAAGCCGGCCATCATTCC
The DNA here is from genome assembly GCA_965221855.1 of Rhodospirillales bacterium. Lineage (GTDB taxonomy): Bacteria > Pseudomonadota > Alphaproteobacteria > Rhodospirillales > UBA2165 > JAJDXO01. Next base: position 329,576 of record CBDCSV010000005.1, read on the forward strand.
GACTTGGCGGACTTGGCGGGATCCCGGGTATCGTAGGCCTTGACGATACGGGATACCAATTGATGGCGGATGACGTCTTTCTCGGTGAAGTTCACGAACGCCACCCCGTCGACGTCCTTCAGCACGTTGACCGCGTCGCGAAGTCCGGACTTGGCGCCGCCCGGCAAATCGACCTGACTCAAATCGCCGGTGACGACCATGCGGGCATTCTCGCCGAGGCGGGTCAGGGACATCTTCATTTGCACGGCGGTCGTGTTCTGCGCTTCGTCGAGAATGACGAAGGAATTAGACAGGGTGCGCCCTCGCATGAAGGCCAGGGGCGCGATCTCGATCTCGCCGTTGTCGAGTTTCTTCGCCACCTGGTTGGCCGGCAGCATGTCGTGAAGAGCATCGTAGAGCGGACGCAGATAGGGATCGACCTTGTCCTTCATGTCGCCCGGCAGAAAGCCGAGCTGCTCGCCGGCTTCGACCGCCGGGCGGGACAGGACAATGCGGTCTATCTCGCCCCGGATCAGGCCTTCGACCGCCTTGGCGACCGCTAGATAGGTCTTGCCGGTTCCGGCCGGACCCAGGCCGAACACCAGGTCATGATTGCCGATCGCCTCGAGATACGCCGCCTGCCGCTGGGAGCGGGGCAATATCTGCCGTTTGCGGGTCTGGATCGCCAAATCTTCCGGCAAAAGACTTCCGCCGGGCGCCTCGGCCATGCGCAGCGCGCCATCCACTTCCGCCGGATCGATCTCGGCCCCTTGTTCGAGACGCGAATAAAGTCCGCTCAAGACGTTCCGGGCGACCTCGGCGGCCACCGCCGGGCCGGTAATCGTCACCGCGTTGCCGCGGGACCGGAGCTCGACTTCCAATTCCTGTTCGATGCGCGCGAGATGAGAGTTATGGCTGCCGAACAACTGCGGCAGCAAACGGTTGTCGTCAAACTCTAGCTCTACCGTCGTGGCGTCAGACGTCGCCGAAGCTATGGTCAAGCGAAAGCCCTCTCCATATGCGAACCGTTTCCTCCTTCTTCCCCCGCCAACCGCGCGCTCAGGCTGTTGGCGTGGGCATCGGTTATCTCCAATTCCGCGATACGGCCAAAATAACCGGCCGGCGCATCCACGTGAACCGGCTGCATATAAACGCTGCGGCCGGCGAATTGCCCGGCCTTCCGGCCCGGACGATCCAGCAGTACCGACATTTTGCGGCCAATCGACGACCGATTAAAGACAATCTGGTTCTGGTCGAGCACCGCCTGCAGTTCCGACAACCGTTCCGCCTTGACGCTTTCATCGATCTGGTTCGGCATGGCCGCCCCGGGGGTTCCCGGCCGGGTCGAATATTTGAACGAGTACGCTTGAATGAACCGGATTTCCCGGGCGAGCGCCACGGTCTCGCTGAAATCTTCCCCGGTTTCGCCGGGAAAGCCGACAATGAAGTCCGACGACAGTTTCAGGTCGGGCCGCGCCGCCATCAATTTGTCGACGATCCGGCGGTAGTCGTCCCGGGTATGCCGGCGGTTCATGGCGGCCAAAACCCGATCGGAACCCGATTGCACCGGCAGGTGAAGAAACGGCATCAACGCCTCGACCTCGCCGTGCGCCGCGATCAGATCGTCCGACATGTCCCGCGGATGGGAAGTGGTGTAGCGGATGCGCTTCAGTCCGTCGATTTCGGCCAGCCGGCGGATCAGCTCGCCGAGGCCCGCCTCGGCCCCGCCGCCGGCATCGCCATGGTAGGCGTTGACGTTCTGCCCGAGCAGGGTGATTTCGAGAGCCCCGTGATCGACGACGCGGCGCGCCTCGTCCAAGACATCCTTCACCGGTCGCGAGAACTCGGCGCCCCGGGTGTACGGCACGACGCAGAAGGTGCAGAACTTGTCACAGCCTTCCTGGACCGAGAGAAATGCGCTGAGACCCCGGTGCCGGACCGGCGGCAGGTGATCGAATTTGGGCTCGGCCGGGAATTCGACATCGACGACGCCGGAAGGGTTCGACGGATCGCGCCGGGCCGCCTCGGCAATCAACCGCGGCAGGCGATGATAGGATTGCGGTCCCACCACCATGTCCACGTACGGCGCCCGGCTGAGGATTTCGGCTCCCTCGGCCTGTGCGACGCAGCCGGCGACGGCGATCATCGCGGTTTTGCCCTCGGCCGCGCGCGCCTCCTTGGACCGGCGGATACGGCCGAGTTCCGAATACAGCTTCTCCGCCGCCTTCTCCCGGATATGGCAGGTATTCAAGACCACCAGGTCGGCGTCGTCGGCCAGTTCGGTGGCCGCGTAGCCCAGCGGCGCCAGAACGTCGGCCATGCGCGCCGAGTCGTAGACGTTCATCTGGCAGCCGAAGGTCTTGATGTGCAGTTTACGCGTCACCGCGAGCTCTCGATTGTCCCAGGATCCAATTGCGCGCGTTCATTCGTTGTCGTCGTCCACCGGCACGCCGAACAATTCCAGCCGGTGCCCCACCAGTTTGAAGCCGAATTCCTCGGCGACTTTTTCCTGCAGGGCTTCAATGGCCTCGTTTTGAAACTCGATGATCTCGCCGGTTTTCACGTTGATCAGGTGATCGTGGTGTTCGCCGGACGCTTCTTCGTAGCGCGCCCGGCCGTCGCCGAAATCGAGCCGCTCCAGCAGGCCGGTCTCTTCGAACAGCCTGACGGTCCGGTAGACCGTCGCAATGCTGATCTTGGAATCGATCTCCGCCGAGCGCTGGTACAGTTCCTCGACGTCCGGATGATCGGAGGCTTCCGCAAGGACGCGCGCAATGACGCGGCGCTGCTCGGTCATCTTCATGCCGCGCTCGGCGCACATCTGCTCCAGACGGGTTTCGAGAGTCTGTTCTGACACGGGTCCTTTATATCACCGATATGCCCGGATTGAACAACCGGCGCGTTTTCCGATCAGTTGCGGTCATGACGCAGCGGCGAACCCGCGCCACCAACCAAAAATACAAGCCATTGAAAACCCCAAGGATTCCATCGGACCGGAAAACGCTCTAGAGAGTTTTCTGATCTGACGGAATCGTTAGGGATTCCCAAAGTCTCTGATTTCTGATTCAAGATGTGGGCTGGTGAAGGAGGCCAGCCTGCATGACGAGACCACTTTCGAATGATCTACGACATCGGTTGGTTGCGGCGGTGGACGGCGGGATGTCGCGTCGGTCTGCGGCGAAGGTTTTTGGGGTTGCGGCCTCGACGGCGATCAAATGGGTTGATCAGTGGCGGCAGCGGGGTGATGTGCGGCCCCGGCCGCAAGGCGGGGACCGCCGCTCTCACCGCCTTGAAGCGTATGCCGAGGAGGTTCTGGCGCTTGTCACGGAGACACCGGACATCACCCTGGCCGAGATCGCAGCCTGTCTGGAGGAGGTGCACGGGCTTCGGGTTGCCCCGAGCACGGTCTGGCGGCTGCTCGACCGCCACGGCATGACCTTCAAAAAAAACCGCGCACGCCAGCGAGCAGCAACGTCCTGATGTCTTGGCGCGCCGGCAGGCCTGGGCCGAGGCGCAGCCCGGCCTGATGCCGGAGCGGCTGGTCTTCATCGACGAGACCGGCACATCGACCAAGATGGCCCGGCGCTATGGCCGCGCGCCGCGCGGGCAGCGCTGCCAAGCCGCCATCCCTCACGGCCACTGGAAGACCACCACTTTGGTCGCTGCTCTCACGCTCGACGGCATCCTCGCCCCCATGACCATCGATGGGGCGATGACCGGGGCAGCCTTCCTTGCCTATGTCGAGCAAATCCTGGTCCCAACCCTCAAACCCGGAGACATCGTCATTATGGACAATCTGCCAGCCCATAAGCCCGCCAGCGTGCGTAAGGCCATCGAAGACGCCGGCGCCGAGCTCCGCTTCCTGCCGCCCTACTCACCCGACTTCAACCCAATCGAGATGGCCTTCGCAAAGCTCAAGGCCCTCCTCAAAAAGACCGCAGCCAGAACCGTCGACGACCTCTACGACGCCATCGCAACCGCCATCGACACAGTCACCCAATCCGAGTGCCAAAACTACTTCACTGCCGCAGGCTATGACCGGGTGTGATCAGAAAATGCTCTAGGTCGCCGCGCCGCGCCGGCGGGGCCGGGTGCCGAGACCGATCTTCTTCGCCAGACTGCTGCGGTGCTTGGCGTAATTCGGCGCCACCATCGGATAGTCGCGCGGCAAACCCCACCGTTCCCGGTACTCTTCGGGGGTCATGTTGTAGGCGGTCTTGAGATGGCGCTTCAGCATCTTCAGCTTCTTGCCGTCCTCGAGACAGATAATGTGGTCGGCGGTGACGGATTTCTTGATGGGCACCGCGGGCCGCGGGCGCTCCGGCGCCGGCTGCGAGCCGCCGACGGTCGACAGGGTTCTGTACACATCCTGGATGAGCCGCGGCAGATCGCTGACCGGCAACGTATTGTTGCTTACGTGGGCCGCCACGATTTCCGTGGTCAGCTCCAACAATTCCCCGTTTTTTCCCTGGTCGGACATTAATTTAGTGTTCCTTGTTTGAAGTTGGGATGTATATAGTTTTGCAAATTGGGCGAATCAAGAATAAAGGCGCAAGTAATCATTCAAACGAATAGTCGCCGCGCCTTCCTGGAATTACAATTTCCACGGCTAAATCAGTTCTTTCCTCATGATGAGCGCATCCCGGCGGCCGGCATTCGACCGGTAGTACCCGGTTCTTGTCCCGACGCCCTTGAATCCGGCGATTTCGTAGAGTGCGGTCGCGGCGGGATTGCCGGCATCGACCTCCAGAAACCATTCCTTGATTGCGGACCGGCGCAGAAACTGTTCCGCGCCGGCCATCAGGCGGCCGGCTATTCCACGGCGGCGGCGCGCCGGCAGAACCGCCAGTGTGACGATTTCAGCCTCCGGGGCGTCGAATCTGCAGATGATGAAACCGCAGACCCTGTCCGCGTCTTCGGCATCGAAAGCCGCCAGGCCGAGCATGTTGGGTTGCCGGAGCATGCGCCCAAACCCGGCGGCGCTCCACCCGTCGTCGAAAGACAGCCGGTGGATTTCCGCGAATGCCGCCGCATGGGCCGGCGTTGCGACGATCAGACCGGGCCCGGTCACCGCCCCGCCGGTCATGGTTTGGGGCCGGTGGTGTCGGGGGGGCGCAGATAGAGCGGCGCCAAGGGCGCCAGCGAAACACCCGGGGTCCAGCGTTCCTCGGCCATCCGGGCGGCCACTGCCGCCTGGGGCTCCGCCGGACCATCCGCGATCCGGAAATCACGTCCCGCGCCCTCGAGCGCCGCCGCCATCGGCTGGACAGCGCTGCCGGCGAGTATCAGGCCGCCGTCAGTCGGCCAATCGGCGGCCAGCGCCGCCGGCGTCGCGGCCATGGGCTCCGTTTTCGGCTCCCCATCGGCGCCGAACAGCTGGGCATAGATGTCCTCCCGTTTGCTTTCGACGCACGCCAGCACCGGATGCGGGCCGGTCTCCGCCCCGTCGATGCCGGCCGCGATGAGCTCGAGTGTCGTCAGCCCCAGGACCGGAATCCCGGCGGCGAGAGACATGGCCCGGGCGGCGGCGATGCCGATCCTCATCCCGGTGAACGACCCCGGGCCCACCGTCGTGGCGATCAAATCGAAATCCATGTAGGCAAGGCCCGCCGCCGAGACGACCTCTTCGACCATGGGCATGAGAATTTCGGCCTGGCCGCGGGCCCGCTCTTCATAGCGTTCGGCCAGGGCCTCTCCATCCGAGCGAACGGCGGCCGAACACGCGCCGGCGGATGTATCAAATGCCAATATGGTCGTCATGGGGCCTGTATCGCCTGTTCCCCGGCAGCTTATAGTATCGGCTCCCGCCAATTGCACGTTCCCCGGACGAGTTTAACGGACCAGCCCCATGCCCGACCTCATCGAGATTCTGCCGGCGACCCATGACGTCGAACTGGACATCGCTTACGCCACCGCCAACAACTTCACCGGCAAGCCGGTCTACAGCCGGGCGGCCTGCTATCTCCATCCGGATGCCGAGGTCCTTCTCCGAGGGGCCTGCGAGTTCGCGCGGATACTCGGCTACCGGATCAAGATCTTCGACGCTTTCCGGCCCGCCGAAGCGCAGTTCGTCCTGTGGGACCACACGCCGGACCCCGAATTTCTGGCCGATCCCCGCAAAGGCTCGCCCCATTCGCGCGGGGTGGCGGTCGATCTGACCCTCGTCGATGCCGCCGGGGCGGAGCTCGACATGGGGACGGGTTTCGACGAATTCGATCCCCGGTCTCATCACGGCGATCTAAGCATCGGCGCCGAGGCCCAGCGAAACCGCATGATCCTGATGGGCATCATGACCACGGCGGGCTGGGATTTCTACCGCAATGAATGGTGGCACTATCAACTGTTCGACTCCAGGCGCTACCCGGTGCTGAAGGACGAGGTACTGCCGCAAGGCATGATGTGAGGCGGGTCCGCGCCCGAAAAACATACCCGCCCGGATTGCCCTCTGGTAAACTCCGCCGATGTTCAGAGTATGGGCCGCGGCGCTTGTTCTTGCCGTGACGGCACTGTTGCCGGCGCCTGCCGTTGCCGCCGGTTCCGCCGTTATCGTGATGTACCATCGGTTCGGTGAGGACAAATTTCCCTCCACCAACATTCGGCTCGAGCAGTTCGAGGCGCACCTCGAGGAGCTTCGGACCGGCGGGTTCAACGTCCTGCCGGTCCCGGCGATTATCGATGCCATTCAAAAAGGCGACGCGCTTCCCGACCGGGCGGTCGGCATCACCATCGATGACGGTTATCTCTCGATCTACACCGAGGCGTGGCCGCGCCTGAAGCGGGCCGGCTTTCCCTTCACCGTCTTTATCGCCACCGCCCCCATCGACCACCGGCTGCCGGGCTTCATGTCGTGGGATCAGATCAGGGAGTTGCGGGACAGCGGCGTGACCATCGGCGCGCACACGGCGACCCACAACCACATGCCCGAACACGATGACGCCCGAAACGAACGGGAGTTGACCGTCTCGAACCAGCGATTCGAAGCCGAACTCGGGAACGTCCCCGCGCTTTTCGCCTACCCGTTCGGCGAGGGCGGCACCCGCGTGGAGAAACTGGTTCGCGCCGCCGGCTACCGCGCCGCTTTCGGTCAGCAGTCCGGGGCCGTTCACAAAAGCCAAAACCGGTTCGGGCTGCCGCGCTTCGCGCTCAACGAACGGTATGGCGAGATGAACCGGTTCCGGCTGCTGATCAACTCGCTGCCGGTCCCGGTCGCCGATCTCACGCCGAGCGATACGGTAATCGGGGAAAACAATCCGCCGGCGGTCGGCTTCACAATCGCCAAGGAATTGGGGCCCCTCTCCCGGCTGGGATGCTTCGCGTCCACCGAGGGCCGCCTGGATATCCAGCAACTCGGCCCGAGGCGGGTCGAGCTCAGGCTTTCCCGTCCGTTGCCCGGCGGGCGCTCGCGGATCAACTGCACCATGCCGGCGGATCAGGGCCGGTGGCGGTGGCTTGGAATCCAGTTCGTGGTTCCGAAACGCTAAGGGAAATTCCTAGATCGCGGGTTCCGGCGAACGGCGGGAAACCGTTTTGACGCCAAGCCGCGCCCCGTCGAGAGCCTGCAGCCGGTTGAACCGGATCAATCCCTGAATTGTCTCTACGTACTTTTCGCCGCGCTCGGAGTAATTGGTCAGCGTCGTCGCCATTTCCAGGCCGTGAAGCGGTTGCGACTTGGCCCGTTGGGCGGACCGCAAGGCGCGAAATCCCCGGTAGGCGCGGTGGGTATTGAGATTCTCCATGTACGCCCGGACCGCCTCGATCAGGCTTGGAAAGGCCTGAACCTGATGCTTGCGCCCGGCGGCGCGCTTCCGGGGCACCATTTGGCTGTTGCGGGAGAAGGTCCACTGACCGAACAGCGCGTTGCCCTCGAGCACGAACCGGGAGGTGCCCCAACCGGTTTCTTCCGCCGCCTGCGCGATCGCCAGCGAGGGCGGGATCACGTCCATGCGGGCCTGCAGGCCCCTTAGATCGGTGCGCTTTACCTCGTAAACCTCCGACTTGGCCGCCAGCCAAAGCCGGTCGACCGCGGGCAGATCGCCCTTGTGCCCGAGAATCCGCTCGAGCCGCGCGCGGTCGGCGCGAATCTCGTCGTTCGCCTGAAGGATCAGCGGCAACACCGTCTTGATGAACAGCGCCTTCCGCTTGGCCGGTACGCGAATCGCCCGCATATCGCTCGGCATGGCGGCGACGAAGTGCCTCGGCACCAGCCCATCCCCGTCCCGCAGCCGGTCGAGGTCGTAGCCGAGCTGGGCGAAGGTGCGGTCAAGGGTGCTGACCGTCAGCAACGGCGCGCCGCCCGGCTTGGCGACCCGGACCAAGGCGGAAGCCGCGCCCGGCGCGGTTTCGAATGCCGGGTCTTCAAGCTTGAATTCAGCCTGGGGCGAGAGGGTCACGGACGCCGGCGGATAGCGCAGCGCCGCCACCATGGCGGCCACGGTGCACAGCCCAACAAACCCGATGACCGTCTTTTCGAAGGTCGATTTTCTAGTAGCCTCTGTCACGACCGGGGTTCCGAATTTGTCACCAACGGCAAAACACAGGCATGGAACAAACCCCGCGTTCTTCGGGATCGAAGCGTGCGCGGAATTCCTGCCAGCGCCGCCCTTATACCCAATTCCGGGGTCCCCGGGCCAGCCGTTTTTTGCAGCGGGACGGCGGCCGTTTGAAGGCACGGCGCCCGGGAGACGCCAAATTACGGCTGAAATTCGCCTGAAACCGGGCGGTTACGGGGCAGGGCGCAACAACCCGACGATGTCATAAACGTCGTCGAGGACCGGATTTGCGATTTCGGATGCCTTCGCCGCGCCGCGCGCGAGGACCCGGTCCAAATGGGCCGGATCGGCGGTCAGCCGGGACATTTCGCCGCCGATGGGGGCCAACACCGAAACCGCGAGTTCGGTGATGGATTCCTTGAACCGGGAGAACTGGGCGCCGGCGAATTCCCGGCATACATCCTCCATCGTCTTGTCCGAAAGCGCCGCGTAGATGCCGAGCAGATTGCGGGCTTCGGGGCGATCCTCCAGTCCCGCCGGGGTCTCCGGCAGGGGATCCGGATCGGTCTTGGCGCGCCTGAGTTTCCTGGCGATGGTGTCGGCATCGTCGGTCATGTTGATCCGGGAATTTTCCGACGGATCCGATTTGGACATCTTGTTGGACCCGTCCCGGAGCGACATGACCCGCGTCGCCTCGCCGAGAATCAGCGGCTCGACCATGGGGAAGAAGTCGACCCCGAAGTCGTTGTTGAACTTTTGGGCGATATCGCGGGTGAGCTCCAGGTGCTGCTTCTGGTCCTCCCCCACCGGCACGTGGGTCGCCTTGTAGGCGAGGATGTCGGCGGCCATCAGGCTCGGATAGGCATAGAGGCCCACCGAGGCGTTCTCCCGGTTCTTTCCCGCCTTCTCCTTGAACTGGGTCATCCGGTTGAGCCAGCCCAGCCGCGCGACGCAGTTGAAAATCCAGGCGAGCTCCGCATGGGCGGGAACCGCCGACTGGTTGAAGATGATGTTGGTCTCGGGATCGAGCCCGGCGGCGATCAGGCCCGCGGTCACCTCCCGCGTGTTGGCCGGCAGCTCCTTCGGATCCTGCCACTGGGTGATCGCATGCAGGTCGACGACGCAATAGATGCACTCGTACTCGTTCTGCAGCGCCACCCAATTGCGCAACGCGCCGAGATAGTTGCCGAGATGCAGATCGCCGGTGGGCTGGACGCCGGAAAAGATGCGGGACATGGAAATTCTCAATAAACACGCCAGGAAGCGGCGGTGTTATGGCGTCCCGGCACCCACGGGTCAAGCTTGGGGGTCAAGCGTGGGGATCGGGGCGCTTGAGGAAACTCCTCAGGTCGGCGGGCCGGGCGGCGCCGGAGACCATCGCCGCGAGACCGAACACCGCGAGACCGCCGACGACCAGGACCGCGAGACCCAGAATGCGGTCGAGTTCCGGTCCCGCAACCAGCCCGGCCAGCGCCCCGGACCCCCAGTAGAGCCCCGCTCCCATGACCGCGGCGGCGGCGATGGTCCGCACGAGGCGGGCCTTGAGCCGCGCATCGGGCTCGAAATGGCCGCGGCGCCACAGCACGATTCCGAGTGCGCACGCATTGAGCCAGCTCGAGACCGCGGTGGCGGCGGCGATCCCCACATGCAGGAACGGTCCGATCAGGGCGAGGCTGAGACCCACGTTCACCGCCATGGCCGCCACCGATATGGTCACCGGGGTCCTGGTATCGCCACGGGCGAAGAAGCCGGGCGCCAGCGCCTTGACCAGAACATAGGCCGGCAGGCCCCAGGCGTAGACCGCCAGCGCGGCGGCGGTGGCGCTCGCCTGTTCGGCGGTGAAGGCGCCCCGCTGGAACAGCGCCGCGACGATTGGCCCGGCGATGATGGCCAGCGCGATGGCCGCCGGGATAGTCAGCAGCAGCGAAAATTCGAGCGCCCGGTTCTGCGAATGCATGGCCGCCGCGTCCTCGCCGGCCCGCAATTGACGGCTGAGCATGGGCAGCAGCGCCGTGCCCACGGCGACCCCGATGACGCCCAGCGGGAGCTGGGTCACCCGGTCGGCGAAGAACAGGTACGAAATCGAGCCGCTCGGCAGCAGGGAGGCGATGATCATGTCGATCACCAGGTTGATCTGGTAGACGCCGGCGCCCACGGCGACCGGCACGATGCGCCGGAACAGCAGCCGCACGTCGCCGGTGAGCCTCGGCCAGTTCAGCCGGAGCGCGAACCCGGCGCGCGCCGCCGCCCAATACAGCCACGCCAGCTGGACGGCGCCGGCGGCGAAGACCCCCCAGGCCAGGGCATGAGCGGGGCTGGGCAGCACCGGCGCAGCCGCGAGCAGGAACCCGATCAACGAGAGATTGAGCAGCACCGGCGTCGCCGCGGCGGCGGCGAACCTGCCGACCGAGTTCAGCACCCCGGCCAGCAGCGATACCAGCGAAATGAACAGCAGGTAGGGGAAGGTGATCCGCGTCAGCCAGACGGTGAGATCGAACTTCTCCGGCTCGTCCAGGAACCCCGGCGCCAGCCCCCGCATCAGCCACGGCATGGCGATTTCGGCGAGGGCCGTCACAAGGGCGAGCAGAACGAACAGGACCGCGAGGGATTCCTCGGCGAATTTTCTCGCCGGCGCCTCGCCGTCGGCCTCCAGCTTGCCGGCGAAGATGGGCACGAAAGCCGACGCGAAGGCGCCCTCGGCGAACAGCCGCCGGAACAGATTGGGCAGCTTGAAGGCGACGAAGAACGCATCGCCCGTGGCGGTCGCCCCGACGATCGCCGCAATCAGGATATCCCGGATGAACCCCAGAACCCGGCTGACCATGGTCAGGCCGCCGACGGTGAGGATGGAGCTGAGAAGGTTCATGGTCGAATCACGGACGGAACGTCTCGGGTCCCTGGCCGGTGGGGCTGACCGGTTTAGCTGGCCGGTTTAGCGGTCAATGCAGGCAAAAATGTGGCGCCTATTCCGCCGCTTCAACTGTTTCGTCCCCGGAGTTCGCGCGTTCGCCGGTCTTGGTATCGCCGACCGCCTCCATCAGGCGCTCGCGAATTTCCTCGATCTTGTCGTCGTGGGTGACCTTGAGCCCGAACACGTCCTTGACATAGAACACGTCCACCGCCCGCTCGCCGTAGGTAAGGATGTGGGCGCTGGAGATCTTGAGGCCGAGTTTCAGCAGCGCCGCCGTCACGTCGTGCAGGAAGCCCGGCCGGTCCCGTCCATTGACCTCGATCACCGAATCCGTGCTGGAGGCCCGGTTGTCGATCAGCACCCGGGGGGCCACGTTGAAGTACTGCTGGCGGCGCCCGAGAATGCTCTCCGGGCTCCTGGCGAGTTCCTCGGCCGGATTGTACTTGCCGGCGAGCCCGTCCTCGATCCGCGTATAGAGGCGCTGGAGCTTGGCCGGTTCGGTGAAGGCGTCGGACTGGGCGTCGCGGATGGAGAAGCTGTCGAGCGCCATCCCGTCCGACATGGTGACGATCTTGGCGTCCATGATCGTCGCGCCGGCGAGCGCCGTGGCCCCGGCGATCCGGTTGAACAGGCCGGGGTGGTCGGGGGTGTAGATGGTGATTTCGGTGAAATCGAACTCGTCGTCGATCCGGGTATCGATGTGGAGCGTCAGGTCGCGCTGTTTGGCTTCGCGGACGATCTCCGCGTGCCGCAGGTGGGTGACGCGGTCATAGGCCAGCCAGTAGGCCGGATATCCCGTGGCGATGTAGTCCTCCAGTTCGGCCCGGTCCCAATCGGCGGCGGCCTCGCGAAGCTGGTTCTTGGCGGCCTCGATCCGCTGGGTCCGGTTCTCGCTCATCATGTCGCCCTGCATCACCTCGAGCGCCCGGAGATACAGGCCCCGGAGCAGGCCCGATTTCCAGTTGTTCCAGGTGGTCGGCCCGACTGCCTTGATGTCGGCGACGGTGAGGACGGCGAGGAGCCTGAGGCGCTCCACCGACTGCACCACGTCGACGAAATCCAGCACCGTGCGGGGATCGTCGATATCCCGCTTGAACGCGATGTGGCTCATCAGCAGGTGCTGGCGCACCAGCCAGGCGACGGTTTCGGTCTCCTCCTCGGTCATCCCGAGGCGGGGACACAGTTCGTTCGCCACCTCCTCGCCGAGCACCGAATGGTCGCCGCCCCGTCCCTTGGCGATATCGTGGAGGAAGACCGCGACGTACAGGGCGCGGCGGGACTGGATTTCCTTGATCGCGGCGGTGACGTTGGGCGTTTCCTCGACGAAGTCGCCGGTCTCGATCTTGTGCAGGATGCCCATCGCCCGGATGGTGTGCTCGTCCACCGTATAGGTGTGGTACATGTCGTACTGCATCTGGGCGACGACCCGGCCGAAATCGGGAACGAATTCGCCGAACACGCCGCTTTCGTTCAACTGCCGGAGCCCGTCTTCGGGGTTCTTCCTGGAGCACAGGATTTCCAGGAACAGCCGGTTGGCTTCCGGATCGCCGCGGAGACCGTCATCCACCAGATCCAGCTGGCTTGCCACCAGCCGCAGGGTGTTGGGGTGGATGTCCAGATCGTGCTTGTGCGCCTCGTGGAACAGCCGCAGCAATTTGACCGGGTCTTTCCTGAAGGCGTCGTCGTCGGTGACGGCGAGGCGGCCGCCGTCGACGCCGAAGCCCTCCACGTTCGGCCGCCGCCGGGGCAGGCCGGGCAGCTTGAAGAACCGGCGTTTCTTGTGCTGGTCCTCGAGCACCGCGCACAGCACCCGGGTGAGATCGCCCACGTCCTTGGAGACCAGGAAGTAGGCCTTCATGAACTGCTCGACGCCGAGCACGCCGTCCCCGTCGGCGTAGCCCATGCGTTCGGCGATGGCGCTTTGGACGTCGAAGGTCAGGCGCTCCTCCGCGCGCCCGGTCTTGTAGTGAATGTGGCAGCGCACCGTCCAAAGGAAATTGTCGGCGCTGACGAACCGCTCGCCGTCCTGGGGCGTGAAGACGCCGGCCTCGACGAGGTCCGGCACCTCGTTGGCCTGATAGAGGTACTTGGCGATCCAGTAGAGGGTCTGAAGATCGCGCAGGCCCCCTTTGCCCTCCTTGATGTTGGGCTCGACCACATAGCGGGAATCGCCCATGCGCTCGTGGCGCCCGTCCCGTTCGGCCAGCTTGGCCTCGACGAATTCCGGCCCGGTGCCGTTCACGAGGTCGTTCTGGAAGCGCGTTTCGAACTCGAAGAACAGTTTCTGATTGCCCCACAGCCAGCGGGCATCCAGCAGGCTGGTGCGGATGGTGACGTCGTCCTTGGCCAGCCGGATGCACTCGTCCACCGAGCGGGTCGCGTGGCCCACCTTGAGCCCCAGGTCCCACAGCAGGTAGAGCATGTACTCGACCACCTGCTCCACGCGGGGGGTCTGCTTGTAGGGCAGCAGGAACAGCAAATCGACGTCGGAGAAGGGCGCCAACTGGCCCCGCCCGTAGCCGCCGACGGCGACGATGGAAATCTCCTCGCCGGTGGTCCGGGTGGCGACCGGATAGGCGTGGGCGGTGGCGAAGTCGAAAATCACCCGGACCAACTGATCGATGACGTAGGCATTGGCGCGGACCGCCGCCTCGCCCCGTCCGTCGGCCTCGAAGCGCCGCTCCACCTCGCCGTACCCGCCGGTGAGCGCCTGTTTCAGAATTTCCAGCACCTCGGCCCGGACGGCCGCCGAGTAGCCGTCATCGCCCACGGCCTCGTCCATCCGCGCCAGCAGGGCGCGGCGGTCGATCAAATCCCGGCGGCGGGCAATTTCGTTCATGGGCGGGCGGTCATCCTCGTTCCCGTGCTCACAATACCGGCACTTTATACCGTTGTGGCCCCCATTTGGCACGCGGAACCGGTGCCGGACCCATATGTCCAATCACCCTTTCAACAACTCCTTCAGCCGGTAGACCAGTTCCAGAGCCTCCTTGGGGCTGAGTTCGTCGGGCGCGCTTTCGGCGAGCGCCTGCTCCAGTTCGGAGGGCTCGTCCGGCTTCTGCTCCGCCGCAGCCGCCGAAAACAGGGGCAGGTCGTCGGCGAGCCGGGTCACCGCGCCGGTCTGCTTTTCCTCCTCCAGCGCCTTCAGCACCTCCTCGGCCCGGCCCACCACGGCGCCCGGCAGGCCGGCGAGGCGGCCCACATGGATGCCGTAGGACCGGTCGGCGGCGCCGGAGGTCACTTCGTGGAGGAACACCACGTCCCCCTTCCACTCCTTGACCCGCATGGCGTGGCAGGTGAGCGCGTCCAGCCGGGCGGACAGATTGGTAAGCTCGTGATAGTGGGTGGCGAACAGGGTCCGGCAGCCGTTCACCTCGTGCAAGTGCTCGACCACCGCCCAGGCGATGGAGAGCCCGTCGAAGGTGGCGGTGCCGCGCCCGATCTCGTCCAGGATCACCAGGGAGCGATCGGTGGATTGGGCGAGAATGGCGGCGGTCTCCACCATCTCGACCATGAAGGTGGAGCGTCCGCGGGCGAGATCGTCGCCGGCGCCGACGCGTGAAAACAATCTGTCGACCACGCCGATGCGGGCGGCCTCGGCGGGGACGAAGGAGCCCATCTGGGCCATCACGGCGATCAGCGCGTTCTGGCGCAGGAACGTGCTCTTGCCGGCCATGTTGGGCCCGGTGAGGAGCCATATCCGATCGGCCCCGGAGAGCGCGCAGCCGTTGGCGACGAACGCCGGTCCGCCCGAGCGGACGAGGGCCTGCTCGACCACCGGGTGGCGGCCGCCGGTGATCTCGAAATCCCGCGACCCGTCCACTTGCGGACGCCGGTACCGCCGGTCGACGGCAAGCTCGGCCAGCGACGAGGCCACGTCGATGGCGGCGAGCGCCCGGGCGGCGAGGGCGATGTCGTCGGCGTGGGACATCACCCGCCCGGCCAGGCCGGCGAACAGTTCCAGCTCCACGGCGAGGGCCTTGTCGGCGGCGCTGGCGATCCGGCCTTCGAGATCGGACAGCTCCACCGTCGAATAGCGCACCGCGTTGGCCATGGTCTGGCGGTGAATGAAGGGCGAGTCCTCCGCCGCCGGCATGGTATCCGCGTTCTTCGCCGTCACCTCGACGAAATAGCCGAGCACGTTGTTGTGCTTGACCTTGAGATTAGCGATGCCGGTTTCCCGGACGTACTTGTCCTGCAGCCCGGCGATCATCTTCCGGCTTTCGTCGCGGAGACCCTTCAACTCGTCGAAGTCGGGCGCGAACCCGGCCCGGATAAATCCGCCGTCCTTGGTCGACAGCGGCAGTTCGTCGGCCAGCGCCCGGCGGAGATGGTCCACCAGTTCCCCGTGGGCGCCGAGGTCGCTCACCGGGCCCGAGAGGGACGCCGGCATGGCGCCCGCCTCCAATGTTTCGCGCAGGGCCCCCGCCAGCTCCAGGCCGTCGCGGACGGCCGCCAGATCCCTGGGACCCCCGCGCCCGAGGGAGATGCGCGACAGGGCGCGCTCCAGGTCGGGGCATTGGGCGAGGCGCTCGCGAACGCCGGCCCGGAGGCCGTGGTCGTCGTGGAAATGCTGGACCCGGTCCAGACGCCCGTTGATCCGGTCCAGGTCGGTCACCGGCGCGGCGAGCTGAGCGGCGAGCAGCCGTCCCCCGGCCCCCGTCTGGGTGCGGTCCATGACGCCGAGGAGGGAGCCCGCCCGCTCGCCCGCCATGGTCTGGGCAAGCTCCAGGTTGCGCCGGGTCGCCGCGTCGATCTCCAGCACCGCCCCTTCGGACAGGCGCCGGGGCCGGGCGATCCTGGGCAGCCGGCCCTGCTGGGTAAGCTCCACGTAATCGATCAGCGCCCCGCCGGCGGCGAGCTCGGCCCGGCTGAACGCCCCGAAGGCGTCGAGGGCCTGTACGCCGAACAGCGCCTTCAGGCGCCGCTCGCCGCCGGCGCTGTCGAAGCGGCTGGCGGGCAGGGGGGTCATGACCTCCCGCCAGGGGTCCAGGTCGTCGGCCACGTCCTCCCGGCCGAAAATCCTGTCCGGGATCACCACTTCGCCGGGGCCGAGCCGCGCCAGCGCCGAGCCCAGCGCGCCCGCGGTCTGGAGGCGGAAGTCGCCCGTGGACATGTCGAGCCAGGCGAGCCCGAAGGAACCCTGCACCTCGGCCAGCGCGGCGATGAAATTGTTGCGCTTGGCGTCCAGCAGCGTGTCTTCGGTAATGGTGCCGGCGGTAATGGTGCGGACCACGGCCCGCTCGACCACCGCCTTGGCGCCCCGCTTTTTGGCCTCCGCCGGATCCTCCACCTGCTCGCAGATGGCGACCTTGAAGCCCTTGCGGATCAGGCGCTGGAGATAGGTCTCGTGGCTATGGACCGGCACCCCGCACATGGGGATGTCGCCGCCCAGATGCCTGCCCCGCTTGGTCAGCGCGATATCGAGGGCGGCGGCGGCCTCGACCGCGTCGTCGAAGAACAGTTCGTAGAAATCCCCCATGCGGTAGAACAGCAGGCAGCCGGGATTGTCCCGCTTGATGGCGAGATACTGGGCCATCATCGGCGTCACGTCGCCCTTGCCCGCCGGCCGGGCCGGGGCTTCGTCGGAGGGGTCTTGCTTCGGGGCGGGGTCGCTCACGCGGGCGGGCCTGTGGACAGATGAATTCCCGGCAGTCTATCACGGCAAAATCCGATGGTTAACGGCCGATGGTTGACGTCTTGTGACACCCTCACCCCAACCCTCTCCCAGAGGGAGAGGGAGCTTGCCGTGCGTCCCCTCTCCCCCTTCTTCAGGGGGAGAGGGACAGGGTGAGGGGGGGCCTGCCTATGGGGCGCCGAGCAGCCGGCGGTAAATTTCCGCCGTCGCGCCATCGAAACAGCAGAATATGACCTCCTCGATGCCGTCATGGTCAATCAGGGCCGCCGACACGGCCTGGATGGCGGTCTCCGCCGCCAGGTCCGGGGGATAGCCGAAAATGCCCGTGGATATGGCCGGAAAGGCGATGGATTCGAGGTCGTTTTCGGCCGCCAGGGCCATGGAATTACGATACGCTCCGTCTAGTAATTCCGGTTCTCCCTTATCGCCGCCGTGCCACACCGGGCCCACCGCGTGGATGACGTGCCTCGCCGGCAGGCCATGGCCGCCGGTGATCCGCGCTTCGCCGGCCGGGCAGCGGCCAATGGCCGCGCATTCCTCAGCCAGACCCGGGCCGGCGGCCGCGTGAATGGCGCCGCACACCCCGCCGCCCGGGAGCAATTCCTCGTTGGCGGCGTTGACGACGGCGTCGACCGTCAGGACGGTGATGTCCCCCTCGACGACGCGCATTCGGGGATCGGTCACGGCGGCCTATCCCCCCTTCAGCGCCTCTTCCGGCGGCTGATACTCGTAATCGAGGTCCCGGGCGACCGCCTCGTAGGTCACCCGGCCGTTGTGCACGTTGAGGCCGTTCATGAGGTGCGGGTCGTCCCGCATGGCCTGGACGTGCCCCTTGTTGGCCAGCGCCACCACGAACGGCAGGGTGGCGTTGTTGAGCGCCCGGGCCGAGGTGCGGGCCACGGCGCCCGGCATGTTGGTGACGCAATAGTGCACCACGCTTTCCTCCACATAGGTGGGCTCCGCGTGGGTGGTCGGCCGGGAGGTCTCGATACAGCCCCCCTGGTCGATGGCGACGTCGACGATCACCGAGCCCCTGGCCATGCCGGCGACCATTTCCCGCGACACGATCTTGGGCGCCGCCGCCCCCGGCACCAGGACCGCGCCGATCACCAGATCGGCGCCGGTGACATAGGTGTCGACGCTGTCGACGGTGGAATAGATGGTGTTGAGTTGGCGGCCGAACTGAATGTCGAGCTCGTACAGGCGGTGCAGATTGTTGTCCATGACCGTCACCGACGCTTCCAGCCCCATGGCCATCCGCGCCGCGGCGGTGCCGACCACGCCGCCGCCGATGATCACCACCCGGGCCACCGGCACGCCCGGCACGCCGCCCAGCAGGATGCCGGCCCCGCCCGGCTCCTTTTCCAGGCAATGGGCGCCGGCCTGCACCGCCATGCGCCCGGCCACTTCGCTCATCGGCGCCAGCAGCGGCAGCCCGCCCCGGCCGTCGGTCACGGTCTCGTAGGCGATGGCCGTGCAGCCGGACCGGACCAGCCCCTCGGTCTGCTCGTGATCCGCGGCGAGATGGAGATAGGTGAACAGCACCTGGCCGTCCCGGAGCCGGGAAATCTCCTCCGGCTGCGGTTCCTTGACCTTGACCACCATGTCGGCGGCGGCGAAGACATCGTCGGCCGAGCCGGCGATCCCGGCCCCGGCCTCCTCGTAGGCCCGGTCCGGAAAGCCGGTCCCGTCGCCGGCCCCGGTTTCGATGACGACCTCATGGCCGTGATGGACCAGTTCGCGGACGCTGCCCGGGATCAGCCCGACCCGGTATTCGTGGGTTTTGATCTCCTTGGGAACGCCGATAAGCATGGAATCCGTCCTCCTGGTTTCCCGTCTTATCTATGTTCGCCGAGGCGCGCGCGCCATTCAACTCTCCGTTCGCCTAGCGCAGGGTTGCGGCCTCGGGCGCCTCCTGTCGGGGCATCAGGCGGATCATCCACAACAACAACAGAAGTCCGGGCAGCGCGAGGCCCGTGGTCGCCACGAAGAAGCCGACCCAGCCGACGGCCTCGGCGAGCGCGCCCGAGGTTGCCGACAGGACGTCCCGGGCAAACGCCATGAACGACGTGAGCAGGGCGTACTGGGTGGCGGTATAGGCGGTATTGCAGAGGGACGAGAGATAAGCGACGAAGGCCGCCGTCGCCATGCCGCCCGCCACGTTCTCCGAGGCGATGGTCACCACCAGCATGCCCACGTCGTGACCGGCCAGGGCCTGGGCGACGAACACGAGGTTCGACAGCATCTGCAGGACCCCGGTGATCAGCAGGGTCTTGATGATCCCCCAGCGCATGACCATCAGGCCGCCGAGCAGGCCGCCCACCAGCGTCGCGCCGATTCCGAACACCTTGCTCACCGAAGCGATCTCGGCGTTGGTGAAGCCCATCTCCACGTAGAACGGATTGGCCATGACTCCCAGATAGGCGTCGCCCAGCTTGAAGAACATGACGAACAGGAGGATCAGCGGCCAGTTGGCCCGGGTCATGAAGTCCCTGAACGGCGCCCACACCGCCTCGTAGAGAAAATGTCCGACACGCTCGGACCAAGGTTGATGGCCCGCGGGCCCGGCATCAGCCTCCCAGTTTTCCGGCGGATTGGGCTCGGGGCTCAGCAGGATGGTGATCATGCCGACCACCACCAGGCACCCCATCACCATGTAGACCTGGGGCCAGGTCATGATGGTATTGAGCCATAGCGCGCCCGCGCCCGCGGTCAGCAGCCCCATCCGGTAGCCGAAGACGATCACCCCCGCCCCGGCGCCCTGCTCGTCTTCCTCGAGCAGTTCGATGCGGTAGGCGTCGATGACGATATCCTGGCTGGCCGAGGTGAAGGCGACGACGATGGCGAACACGGCGGTCCAGATCGGCGCTTCCGCCGGGCTGGTCCCGGCGAGTGCGAAAATGGACCCCATCAGGGCAACCTGGGTGACGATCGTCCATGCCCGGCGGCGGCCCAACCGCGCCGACAGAAAGGGGACGTTGAGCCGGTCGATAAGCGGCGCCCACAGGAACTTGAAGGTGTAGGGGGTGCGGACCAGGGAGAACGCGCCGATGGCCGCCAGCGATACGCCCTCCACCGTGAGCCAGAAAGACAGCGTCGAGAAGACCAGCAGCAAGGGCAGCCCGCTGGCAAAACCCAGGAACAAAATGGCGATGATGCGCCGGTCGAGATAGATTCGGCTGGCGGCGAGCCAGTTCTGGGCGTGCGCGTTCATCGGCCCAAACTAGCCGCGATCCGGTTAACGATCCCTTTCGGTTCGAGGCGCGCCACGCAGGGGAAACATGTCGTTTTCAGGCGGCGCCGGCGAGTTCGGCCAGCGGCGTTTCCGGCCGGGCGCCGAAATGGCCGATGATCTCCGCCGCGGCGATACCGCCCAAACGGCCGCAGGCGGCCAGGTCCATACCCCTCGTATAGCCGTAGAGGAAGCCGGCGGCATACAGATCGCCGGCGCCGGTGGTGTCGACCACCTGCCCGGCCGGCGCGGCGTCGAGCACGTGAACCTCGCCGCCGGAGACGATCACCGAACCCTTTTCGCCCCGGGTGAGCGCGGCGATTTCGCAATGCCCGCGAATCCGCTGTAGCGCCTCGTCGAATTCCCCGACCTCGTAGAGGGAGGTTATCTCGGCTTCGTTGGCGAACAGGATATGGACATGATTGTTCACCAGATCGAGAAATTCGGCCCGGTGGCGATCGACGCAGAACGAATCGGAGAGCGACAGCGCGACCTTGCGCCCCGCCTTCCCGGCGATCCCGGCCGCCTTGACGAAGGCCTCCTTGGCGCGCGGCGGGTCCCACAAATAGCCTTCCAGATAGGTCACCTTGGACGCCGCCACCAGGGCTTCGTCCACGTCCTCCGGGCCGAATCCGGCGCCCGCGCCGAGGAAGGTCTGCATGGTGCGCTGGGCATCCGGGGTCACCAGGATCAGGCAGCGGCCGGTCGGCTCGCCTTCGGTTGCCGGCGCGGCGGCGAACGACACGCCGGCCGCCCGGATGTCGTGGGAAAACACGTCGCCCAGCTGGTCGTCCCGCACCTTGCCGATGAAGGCCGCATTGCCGCCGAACGAGGCGACGCCAGCAGCCGTGTTGGCGGCGGACCCGCCGGACACCTCGACGCCCGGCCCCATGGCGGCGTAGAGCGCCGCCGCGCCGGCGGCGTCGACCAGGGTCATCGCTCCCTTGGTCAGGCCGTGACCGGCGAGAAAATCGTCGCCGGCATGGGACAGCACGTCGACGACGGCGTTGCCGATGGCCAGGACGTCGTGCTGGGCCGGGGAATTTTGGTTCATGGAAAGCGTCCGTAGGAATCGAGCAGGCCCGGCAGTATATCGGAGCGCCCGCCCGGCTCAAGCGGGCGGCGGTCCCGGGTAACGTCAAGAGTTATGTGTCAGGGAGACTGGGGTACTGATTCCCTGAGACTTGTTTTCGTGAATGAAGACCGCGAAGAGGATGCGGTCCATTGAGGTTTTATCCTTGAAGGTTCCCATGGGCCGGGTTCGTCTGCGAACCTCGCGGAACCTCCGTTCGATGGCATTGGTGGTCCTGACCTGCTTTCGCTCGGCGAGGTCCTTGTAGCGGAAGCAGGTGAGCAGGTCGTCGAGGTCGTTGCGCAGGCAGGCGACGGCCTTGGGGTAGGTATCTTCCCAGGCGTCGGCGAAGCGGCGGGCGGCGGTCTCGGCCTTGCGGCGGTTGGGGGCATTCATGACGGCGTGGACGTCGGCCTTGACGGCCTGCTGGTCGGCTACGCGGACCTTGTTGAGGATGTTCCTGATTTTGTGCGCCCAGCACCTCTGAACGGGGATGCCGTGATAGACGATCGGCAAGGCGGCGAGCAGGCCTTGGCCGCCATCAACGCAGATCATCTCAAGGCCCTCGCCGGTGAGGCCGCGGCGGTGCAACGCGGTGAGGAAGCGCTCCCACTCCGCGGCGCTCTCGCTGGCGGCGAGTTGGAAGTCGATAATCTCCTTCTTGCCGTCGTGCCGTATGCCCAGCGCCACCAGGACCGGCCTCCTGAGCGCGCCGGCGCCGGTCTTGCAGGCCAGCACCACGCCGTCGAGCATCAGCGCCTTGTAGGCGTTCTTCAGCGGCCGGCGGTGGAATGCGGCGACCGACAGATCGAGGGTCTTGGCGACCCGGCTCACCGTCGCGGCCGAGACCGGACGCCCGAGCAGGGCAAGCAGGACCTCGCCGACCTTGCGGGTCGAGAGCCCCAGCACGAAGCCGGCCAGGATGGCGCGGTCGATCTCTGGAGCGCGCCTTGCGTAGCTCTTCAGAACCTCGGTCGGGCAGAAGTGCCGGGTGCGCGGCACGTTGAGCTCGATGTCGCCGAGCTCGCTGAGCAGGCGGCGCCGGTAGGTGCCGTTGCGCCGGTCGCGCATAGCGCTGCCATCGAGGCCGTCGAGCCAGCGATCCACCGCCTCGGCCATCCGGCCCTCGATGATCTCGGCCAGCGCCTGGCGGCCAAGCGGGCGATAACCCTCGCCCCAGTCCAATCCGCCTGCTTGCATCTCCTTCACCACCTCAAAGGCTTGTGGTAGGTTCTCAATCGTTACAGCTTGCTGTGGCATCGGGGTGCTCCTTCTTGCGGTTGTCGTAAACCACAGGGAGTACCCCATTCCCAACTGACACATAAATTTTTACGTCACCCGGTCCCGTCCGCCCTTGCAGGACCGCGCTTGGACAAGTAAAGACGGGCGCCATGATTTCATCCTTCTCGAAGGCGGTTTCCCAGATCTCCGATCCGGCGTTCCGGCGGGTTGTGCTGCTGGGGATCGCCGGGTCCGTGGCCATTTTCGTTGCCTCCTGGTTCATCCTCGGCTGGGTCCTCGATAGCCTCGACCTGCCGGCCCTGGACCTGTGGGTATGGGAATTCGATCTCGACCGGATCAAGGACGTCTTCGGCGGCATCGCCGTTCTGGCCATGACCTGGCTGCTGTTTCCCGCCGTGGTGACGCTGATCGTGAGCTTCTTTCTCGAAGACATCGCGGGCGCCGTCGACCGGCGGCACTATCCGGCCCTCGGCGCGCCACGGCGCCAGGGAATCCCCGAGATCTTGTGGATCACGGTGAAATTCGCGCTGATCGCGGTGGTGCTCAACATACTGGCCCTACCGGTCCTGCTCGCCCTGTTCTTCTCGCCCTTCTATCCCTTGGTCTTCTACGCCCTCAACGGCTATCTCCTGGGCCGGGAATATTTCGAGCTCGTCGCGCACCGCCGGATGGACCCGGGGGCCGGAAAGGACCTTCGGCGGGCGCGAAGCGGCAGCGTCTTCGTCGCCGGGGTGATCGTGGCGTTCCTGCTGACCGTTCCGGTGGTCAATCTGATCGCGCCGGTCATCGGCGCGGCGGCCATGGTTCACTTGGTGGAACGCTGGCGGAGGGCATGAATGAGCGGTTATCGTTCATGGCTGGCCGTGCCGTTCGTGCTGATGCTGGCCGCCTGCGCCGGTGTCGCAAACCCCTTTGCCGCCGCCGTGACGGAGCAATCGCCGCCCCCGGGGCCGGCCGCCGGGCAGGCCGGTCCCGCCCCGGCCAAAAACAAGGAACGAGCGGCGCCCCATGGGGCCCTCGACATCCATGTGCCCAGGGATGTGTCGCGCCGTGTGTCCCGGGCCGCCCTCCCGCCGGCGCCGCCGGTCTCCCTCGCCGACCTCAAGGCGCGGATCAAGGGCATGGAGAAGAACGCCATCGCGCGGCTGCTGGGCGAGCCCGGCTTCATCCGCCGGGACGATCCGGCGGAGATCTGGCAGTACCGGGGCGAGCGGTGCATCCTCGACATATTCATGTACAAGAACGGAAATTCGTTCACCGCGGCCCATGTGGCGCTCCGCTCCCGCACCGTCGAGCGCCCCGCCGACGAGGAGTGCTACGCCGATATCTTCGCCCGCGGGAAAGCCGGCTGAGCGCAGCCGGCAAACATCCCCCTCACCCAACTACGGCTAAGCTCAGCTGCCGCTTCGCAAAGCCTCCGCATCCCTCTCCCCCCTTCGGGGGGCGAGGGTTTGCATCGAGTTCCCTCTCCCCCTACTTCAGGGGGAGAGGTCGGTCATTTCCCACAGGGAATTGACCAGGGTGAGGGGGTCAAAAGAGATGAGGGTGAACCGCAACACCCGTAGGGCGGCTCGACCTAAACCGTCGTCTTGCCCTTGAAGCCGCAGAGATCGGCGACCGCGCAGGCCGGGCAGTCGGGTTTGCGCGCCTTGCATACGTAGCGCCCGTGCAGGATCAGCCAGTGATGGGCGTGGAGCATGAATTGGGGCGGCGTGTTTTTTTCGAGCTTCTTCTCCACCTCCAGGGGGGTCTTGCCGGGAGCGAGGCCGGTGCGGTTGCCGACCCGGAACAGGTGCGTGTCGACGGCGATGGTCGGCTGGCCGAAGGCGATGTTGAGGACCACGTTCGCGGTCTTTCGCCCGACCCCCGGCAGCCTCTCCAGGTCCTCCCGGTTTTCCGGCACCTTGCCGCCGAATTCGTCGATCAGCATCTGGGACAGCCTGATGACGTTTTTGGCCTTGGCGTTATAGAGCCCGATGGTCTTGATGTAGTCCTTGAGCCTGGCCTCGCCGAGCCTGACCATGGCCTGCGGCGTCTTGACCTTCCTGAACAGCGGCCCGGTCGCCTTGTTGACCCCGACGTCGGTGGCCTGCGCCGACAGGGCGACGGCGACCACCAGGGTGTAGGGATTGACGTAGTGAAGCTCTCCCTTGGGCTCGGGGTTGGCCGCCCGCAGGCGGGTGTAGAACTCTTCGATATGGGCTTTCTTCATGGCCTCAACTTACCGGCCGGGCGCGGCGCCGCAAGCCCCCACATGCCCCCACGAGAGGCCCATGAGCCCACATAAGCGCCCCAAGGGGCGCGGCCGGGTAACGTCAAGAGTTATGTGTCAGGGAGACTGGGGTACTGATTCCCTGAGACTTGTTTTCGTGAATGAAGACCGCGAAGAGGATGCGGTCCATTGAGGTTTTATCCTGGAAGGTTCCCATGGGCCGGGTTCGTCTGCGAACCTCGCGGAACCTCCGTTCGATGGCATTGGTGGTCCTGACCTGCTTTCGCTCGGCGAGGTCCTTGTAGCGGAAGCAGGTGAGCAGGTCGTCGAGGTCGTTGCGCAGGCAGGCGACGGCCTTGGGGTAGGTATCTTCCCAGGCGTCGGCGAAGCGGCGGGCGGCGGTCTCGGCCTTGCGGCGGTTGGGGGCATTCATGACGGCGTGGACGTCGGCCTTGACGGCCTGCTGGTCGGCTACGCGGACCTTGTTGAGGATGTTCCTGATTTTGTGCGCCCAGCACCTCTGAACGGGGATGCCGTGATAGACGATCGGCAAGGCGGCGAGCAGGCCTTGGCCGCCATCAACGCAGATCATCTCAAGGCCCTCGCCGGTGAGGCCGCGGCGGTGCAACGCGGTGAGGAAGCGCTCCCACTCCGCGGCGCTCTCGCTGGCGGCGAGTTGGAAGTCGATAATCTCCTTCTTGCCGTCGTGCCGTATGCCCAGCGCCACCAGGACCGGCCTCCTGAGCGCGCCGGCGCCGGTCTTGCAGGCCAGCACCACGCCGTCGAGCATCAGCGCCTTGTAGGCGTTCTTCAGCGGCCGGCGGTGGAATGCGGCGACCGACAGATCGAGGGTCTTGGCGACCCGGCTCACCGTCGCGGCCGAGACCGGACGCCCGAGCAGGGCAAGCAGGACCTCGCCGACCTTGCGGGTCGAGAGCCCCAGCACGAAGCCGGCCAGGATGGCGCGGTCGATCTCTGGAGCGCGCCTTGCGTAGCTCTTCAGAACCTCGGTCGGGCAGAAGTGCCGGGTGCGCGGCACGTTGAGCTCGATGTCGCCGAGCTCGCTGAGCAGGCGGCGCCGGTAGGTGCCGTTGCGCCGGTCGCGCATAGCGCTGCCATCGAGGCCGTCGAGCCAGCGATCCACCGCCTCGGCCATCCGGCCCTCGATGATCTCGGCCAGCGCCTGGCGGCCAAGCGGGCGATAACCCTCGCCCCAGTCCAATCCGCCTGCTTGCATCTCCTTCACCACCTCAAAGGCTTGTGGTAGGTTCTCAATCGTTACAGCTTGCTGTGGCATCGGGGTGATCCTTCTTGCGGTTGTCGTAAACCACAGGGAGTACCCCATTCCCAACTGACACATAAATTTTTACGTCACCCGCGGCCGCGTCCCTTTGCCCCGAACCGCCGGTCCGGGTATGCTTCCCGGATCATGCTCGACGTCTTGATCAGGGACCGGACGCCCGATTTCGACGCGGTGTTCCTGGAAATCCGGATGGCGCCCAATATCGTCGCCTATCTGCGCCAGAACGCTCTGCTGCTGAGCATCTTCGGCGGCATGTGCGTGATCGTCGGCGGACTGTTCTGGCTCGCCGGCGCCGGCCCGGTTCTGCCCTTCATGGGGATCGAGCTCGTGCTGCTCTACATCGCCTACCGGTTCGGCTACAACCGGGCCAAGCGCCGCGAAAGGCTCACCTTGTCGGGCAGCGCCTTCCGCTATCAGTCCCGGGACCACCGGGGCCGCGAGCGGGACGTGACGTTCGAGCCCTACTGGCTCAAGTTCCACACGGAGACGGCGCCGGGCCGGGTCGGCCGGCTGTTCGCGAGCGCCCGCGGCGAAACCGTTGAGATCGGCAATTTCCTCGGACCCGACGAGCGGGAAGAGGTGGCCCACACCCTGGAGCGGGCGCTGATCGATTTGAAGGAACGGCCGGTGGGACCCAGGTAACCGAAGCGCCAAGTCTCCAAATCAATGCCAACCAAGTCTCCACTAGGAGCCATTCTCATCGGAATCGTCCCTACGCCGACGCTTCTCAATAAGTTTTGAGACCGAGTTCGCTATCCGAGAAAAATTTCGGGTGCCTCCTTGAGTCACCGCGTAAAAAATCACCAGCGCAATTATCGTCCAAAAACCGGCACCAGCGTGAACAGCCATTCCGACGATGCCGATGATCGAGAGGGCTGCGACAACTGCGACGATGAGTCCTGTATAGGCTTGGCGTTTGCCGAAGTGATATTTTCCAGAGCGCAATTGCTTGGAATGCGCCTCCGCTGACGCGTTCATTCGTTTGACGAAACCTGGATCATGCTTCTCAATCGCTTCCAAAAAAAGATCGGGGCGATCAGTATAGTTGCTGATTAGTGCAAGGATAGATACATCGTCTGCGGGAATCCGGCTTGTTTGATCCTCGCCCAGGGCAATCGCATTTGATTTGGTTCGTGAACGGAATGGCTTCGTAAACGGAATGGAAATGAGTATCGCTGCTGCTGGAGCTTCTTTGACGTTTGATGGAGGTTTCGGTGGAGAGATTTCGGGAGAGTTTTTCGGGTCTTGATGATCCGCGCACGGGCAACGCGTTGCGTCATGATCTTCTTGAGATGCTGTTCATGGCGCTGTGCGCGGCGCTGTGTGGAAGCACGTCGTGCGTTGACATGGCGGACTTCGCCGAGGCCAAGGAAGAGGTGCTGCGCGAGTTCCTGACCCTGCCCGCTGGCCCGCCCAGCCACGACACCTTCTCGCGGCTGTTCCGGTTGTTGGACCCGCGGGCCTTTCATGCCGCCTTCCAGCGCTTCATGTCCGATTTCGCGACCGCCCGGGCGGAGGTTGTTGCGATTGATGGCAAGAGCCTGAGGCGCTCCTTCGATCGGGCCTCCGGAACCTCGCCGCTCCACCTGGTCAGCGCCTGGGCCGCCGATCAGCGGCTGGTTCTAGGCCAGATGAACGTGGGCGCGAGCAACGAGATCACCGCCGTGCCGGCCTTGCTCAAGCTGCTCAGCCTCGAAGGCGCGGTGATGACCATGGACGCCATGCACTGCCAGAGCGGCACGGCCCGCGACATCCACGAGGCCGGCGCCGATTACCTGATGGCGCTGAAGGCCAACCAGCCCGACCTTCTCGCCGACGTCAAACTGCTGCTGGACGATCCCCAGGCGCCCGCCGACGGCGTGGACCAGACGGTGGACGCCGGCCACGGCCGCATCGAAACCCGCCGCGCCGAGGTGCTGCACGATATGGACTGGCTCGCCGAAGCCCACCGGTGGCCGGCCCTGGCCGCTGTCGGCAAGGTCACCTCCAGCCGCGAGACCGACGGCCGGGCCACGACAGCGGTGCGCTACTTCATCGCCTCCTGGCCGCTCACCGCCGACGAACTGAACCGCCTCGTCCGCGGACACTGGGGGATCGAGAACCAACTCCATTGGGTGCTCGATGTGGTCATGGACGAAGATCAGGCCCGAGCCCGCAAGGACAACGCCCCGGAAAACCTCGCTCTCCTCAGACGCCTCGCCCTCAACGTCATCAAACGCAACAAGGACAAGGGATCAAACCGTCTCAAGTTCAATCGCGCCGGGTGGAGCGACAACTTCCTCCGAAAACTCATCGCCGAAATAGGCTAATGCGATTGCCCTGGGACTCGCAGGAAGGCTGGTATCGGTTGTTCGAAGACGTGTCGGCCCTGAACGGCCCGGACCGCGACGGCCGGCGGGACAATTTCACAAACGACGAACTCGGGACGGGCCGGACGCTCCACTTCCTTCTGGACGAGGACCATTTGATGTGGGCCGTCATCTACCGGTTGCGCATCGTCGAAAATCAACCGGACCGCATGGTCTTCGAGATGACCAACGTCAATGGCATGGGCGTCGCCATATTCACCGCCGTGGATCCCGAGCAGTTTCAGCAATACCACGTAATTGAATGGGAGACCGGCGACACTTGGCGTTACTACAGTTTTGCTCGTGTGAGCAGCGCCGCGTTTTTGGCATTCATGTCTCCGAAGTCGTTCAAGAACAAAACACAGGCGTTTTATCGCTATGTCGCGGGCATTCCGACCGACCGGGAACCGCCGGCCGCACGCTAGAGCGTTTCATATTTTGACGGAAGCGTATCCTGCGTTTTTGAAGTAGTTGGCGCATTGCTGTGGCTCGATGGTGTCGATGAGGCTCCCGAGATGGCGCCATAAGTCGTCGATCTCCCGCTTCTGGGCGTTTCTCATCCAGTGCTTGATTTGGGCAAAGGTCTGCTCGATGGGATTGAGGTCGGGGGAATATTTGGGCAGGAGCCACAGCTTGGCTCCGGCGGCACGGATGGCGTTTCGCACGGCTTTTGACTTGTGGCTGCCGAGATTGTCCATGATGACGATGTCGCCGGGCACCAGGGTCGGCACGAGCAGCTGCTCGACGTAGGCGCGGAAGCACACGCCATTGATGGGGCCGTCGAAGACGCAGGGCGCGGTGAACCGGTCGCAGCGCAGCGCGCCGATGAAGGTCAGGGTGTGCCACCGCCCATGGGGGGCAAAGCCGCGGACCCGCTCCCCTTTCGGCCCCCAGCCGCGCAGCGGGGCCATATTGGTCCGGATCCAGGTTTCATCAATGAATACCAGCCGTTCGGGATCAAGCTTTGCCTGCCACGCCTTCCAGCGCCTGCGATGGCGGGCGATGTCCGCGCGCGCCCGTTCAACGGCGAACAGGGTTTTTTTTAAAGCGCAGCCCTTCACGGCGCAGAAACAGCCATACCGTGCTGTGGGATACCCTGACACCCCGAGCGGCCAACTCGTCTCTCAACCGATGCAGCGTCAGATGCGGCTCCTGGTCGATCCGGCCGACAATGAACTCCCGATGGGGCTCAAGAACCCGGCGGCGGTGACCGCCCATCTTGCCGGGCGCAACACTCCCCGTCCGCCGGTAGCGCTGCGACCACTTAACCACGCTCGAAACCGCAACCCCAAACCGAGCCGCTACAGCGCGGCAACTCTCCCCCGCCAAAACCGCCAAAACAACACGCTCTCGCAAATCAATCGAATAAGGTCTCGCCATGAATGCTGGCCTCCTTGCCCAGCATCCATCTTGAATCATGGTTCGCCCATACTTGGGAATCCCTAAAATGATTCAATCAATCTCAAATACGCTCTAGTAGCCCGCATTTCTCGTCCGAGCGTCGGACACCGGTTGGGCCCGGGTTGCCCGATCCCGGGCGATTGTCTAGGCATCCGCCGTCGGATAGGCTCGCCGGCAACCAATCACCGGAAATTCCCAGGGAGGAGGACCGTCCCGATGACCTCAGCTTCAGCCATTCATCAGGCGTCCGAGAGGATTATCAACGCCTACAGAAGCGGGAAGGCGGACAAGCCGATCCGGGATCTTCTCGACAAGGGCGACATCGATGGCGCCTATGCGGTTCAAGAGGATGTGACCCTGTGGCGCCTGCGCGAGGGCGCCCGTCTGGTGGGCCGCAAGATCGGCCTGACCGCCAAGGCCGTTCAGACCCAGTTGGGCGTCGATCAGCCGGACTACGGCATGCTGTTCGACGACATGGCGGTGCCGGACGGCGAGGAAATCCCGGCGAGCCGGGTTTCCCAGCCGCGGGTCGAAGCGGAAGTGGCCTACATCCTGGACAAGGACCTGCATCTGGACAAGCCGAGCACCGCGGACGTGATCCGCGCCGTCGCCTACGCCGCCCCGGCGATCGAGGTCGTCGACAGCCGGATCGCGAATTTCGACATCACCATCGTCGATACGGTGGCCGACAACGCCTCGTCGGGGCTCTTCATCCTAGGCAACGACAAGGTTGCGCTGGACGGCTTCGACGGCCGCATGTGCGGCATGGTGGTGGAAAACCGCGGCGAGCCCGTTTCGGTCGGCGCCGGGGCTGCCTGCCTCGGCCATCCCATCAACGCGGTGCGCTGGCTGGCGGAGGTCATGACCGCGCGGGGCCGGCCGTTGTCGGCCGGGGACGTCGTCATGTCGGGCGCCTTGGGGCCGATGGTGCCGGCGGCCAAGGGCGAGGTTTACGAAGCGCGGATCAACGGGCTGGGTTCGGTCCGGGCCGTGTTCGGCGCGTAAGGGGAGACGGAAGATGGCAGTCGATATCCAGAAACTCGCCAAGACGGTCGATGATGCGGCGGTGAAGGCGACGGCAATCCCGCAGCTCTCCAAGAAGAGCCGGATGACGCTCAAGCAGGCCTACAGGGTCCAGGCGGCGAGCATCGACCGGCGCCTGGAGCGCGGCGAAGAGCGCTCGGGCATGAAGATGGGCTTCACCAGCCGGGCCAAGATGGTCCAGATGGGCCTGTCCGACATGATCTGGGGCCGCTTGACCGACGGCATGCTGGTCGAGGACGGCGCGGTCATCAACCTCAAGGACTATGTGCACCCGCGGGTCGAGCCGGAAATCGCCTACCTGCTGGGCGCGCCGCTCGCCGGCCCGACCACGCCCATGGAGGCAATGGCGGCGGTGGAGGCGGTCGCTCCGGCGCTCGAGATCATCGACAGCCGCTACCGGGCGTTCAAGTTCAATCTGCAGGACGTGGTGGCCGACAACGCGTCGTCGTCCGGCTACGTGATCGGGCCCTGGTGCCCGCCGGATATGGATCTGGATAACCTCGGCGTGGTCATGGAAATAAACGGCCGCCCGGCGACCATCGGCTCGTCCGCCGCGATACTCGGACATCCCGGTCGCTCGCTCGCCGCGGCATCCCGGATGGCCGCCGAAGCGGGTGAAATTCTCGAAGCCGGCTGGGTAGTCATGGCGGGCGGCGTCACCGAGGCGGTCGCCCTGGAAAAGGGCGTTTCGGTCCGCAATACGGTGCAGGGCCTCGGGTCCGTCGGCTTCAGGGTGAAGGGATAATCCCGTGAACCGAATCGACCTCGAAGGCCGCGCCGCCGTCGTCACCGGCGGTGCGGCGGGACTGGGCCTTGGCATCGCCAGGCGGCTGGTGGAGTCCGGCGCCGATACCTGCATCTGGGACGTCAACGAAGACGGTCTGGCCCAGGCGGTGGAGGAACTGTCGGCGGCGGCCGGCGGCACGAAGGTGACCGGCCGGGCCGCCGATATTTCCGACAATTCGGCGGTGGAAGCCGCCTTTGCCGGCTCGGTCGGCGATCTCGGCAAGGTCGACATCCTGGTCAACAACGCCGGAATTTCGGGTCCCAACGTCACGTCGTGGGAATACCCCGTCGATGCCTGGGACAAGGTGGTCGATATCAATCTGTCGGGGACGTTCTACGTCAGCCGGGCGGCCATTCCCCACATGCTGGAGAACGGCTACGGCCGCATCGTCAATGTCGCGTCCATCGCCGGCAAGGAGGGAAACCCCAAGGCGCCGGCCTATTCGGCGACCAAGGCCGGCGTCATCGGCTTGACGAAGGCGCTGGGCAAGGAATTGGCGCAGACCAACGTGATGGTCAACTGCGTGACCCCGGCGGCGGTGCGGACGGCGATCTTCGATCAGATGACCGAGGAGCATATCGATTTCATGCTCTCGAAAATCCCCATGAACCGCTTCGGCCTGGTGGAGGAAATCGCCGCCATGGTGGCGTGGCTGGCCTCCGAGGAATGCTCGTTCGCCACCGGCGGGGTCTTCGACGTCTCGGGCGGCCGCGCGACTTATTGACCATTGCGCAGCCATCAGGTTGGGCAGCCGGAGCACGATCCCCGGGAAGATCGCCACCGGCGCCGGCCGGACAAGATCGGCGCCCATGCCGCCGGTGACGGTGAGCCCTAGTCTAGAGCGTTTCATATTTTGACGGAAGCGTATCCTGCGTTTTTGAAGTAGTTGGCGCATTGCTGTGGCTCGATGGTGTCGATGAGGCTCCCGAGATGGCGCCATAAGTCGTCGATCTCCCGCTTCTGGGCGTTTCTCATCCAGTGCTTGATTTGGGCAAAGGTCTGCTCGATGGGATTGAGGTCGGGGGAATATTTGGGCAGGAGCCACAGCTTGGCTCCGGCGGCACGGATGGCGTTTCGCACGGCTTTTGACTTGTGGCTGCCGAGATTGTCCATGATGACGATGTCGCCGGGCACCAGGGTCGGCACGAGCAGCTGCTCGACGTAGGCGCGGAAGCACACGCCATTGATGGGGCCGTCGAAGACGCAGGGCGCGGTGAACCGGTCGCAGCGCAGCGCGCCGATGAAGGTCAGGGTGTGCCACCGCCCATGGGGGGCAAAGCCGCGGACCCGCTCCCCTTTCGGCCCCCAGCCGCGCAGCGGGGCCATATTGGTCCGGATCCAGGTTTCATCAATGAATACCAGCCGTTCGGGATCAAGCTTTGCCTGCCACGCCTTCCAGCGCCTGCGATGGCGGGCGATGTCCGCGCGCGCCCGTTCAACGGCGAACAGGGTTTTTTTTAAAGCGCAGCCCTTCACGGCGCAGAAACAGCCATACCGTGCTGTGGGATACCCTGACACCCCGAGCGGCCAACTCGTCTCTCAACCGATGCAGCGTCAGATGCGGCTCCTGGTCGATCCGGCCGACAATGAACTCCCGATGGGGCTCAAGAACCCGGCGGCGGTGACCGCCCATCTTGCCGGGCGCAACACTCCCCGTCCGCCGGTAGCGCTGCGACCACTTAACCACGCTCGAAACCGCAACCCCAAACCGAGCCGCTACAGCGCGGCAACTCTCCCCCGCCAAAACCGCCAAAACAACACGCTCTCGCAAATCAATCGAATAAGGTCTCGCCATGAATGCTGGCCTCCTTGCCCAGCATCCATCTTGAATCATGGTTCGCCCATACTTGGGAATCCCTAAAATGATTCAATCAATCTCAAATACGCTCTAGGCGCGCTCCGGGTAGAATTCTGACATCCGGGAGCCGGGGTAGAACGCGGCCTCGAAGGCCGGCCGTGACCGCATCGCGGCGAACCAGCCGGTGACCGCGGGATGCGCCGCTTCCCACATCTCCCGATGACCGAGATCGTCCATCCGGTCGATCAGCGGCGCGACGCACATGTCCGCCAATGTATATTGCTCCCCCATGATCCAGGGACCATTGGCCGTGAGTTCGGTTTCCATCCTGTCGATGGTCAGGCGCACGTCGTCCATGGCCTTGGCGATCTCGGCCTCGGTGAAGCCGTCCTGGCCCATCCGCTTGTAGAAGTCGGTCTTGAGCGGCCGGCGTTCCGCCGCCTTTTCGAACTGTTCCGGTGAGAGCCTAGTGTAGTTGTGGATAAGGAATTTCTGGAATGTCGGGTAGCGGACGGCGGGCGTCGGCTTCTCCTCGAAGAAGCGGAGCCATGCGCGCATTCCGGCCCTGCCGGCCGGCGAGGCCGGGCTGAAGGACGGTTCCGGAAACACCTCGTCCAGAAATTCGAGGATCACCGAGGAGTCGATGACCACCGTTCCGTCATGGACGAGCGTCGGCACCACGCCGTTGGGGTTCATCCGCAGGTACTCGCCGGTGAGGTGCCCGCTCTCTCCCGGAGACAGCCGATGTTCCTTGTACTCCAGGCCTTTCTCCGCCAGGCAGATGCGCACCTTGAGGCTGCAGGTGGAGGTCGGAAACGAGTAGAGTTCGATCATGGGGAATTGCCTCGGCGGTCCGGCGGCTTACGGGTTCGATCTAGGCCGCTTCGCGAGGCAGATCGAAATAGAATGTGGCGCCCCCTTCCGCGTTGTTCCGAAACCCGATCCGGCCGCCGTGGACTTCGACGATCGCCTTTGAAATCGAGAGGCCGAGACCGGTGCCGCCCCTCTCGCGGCTGTCCGACATGTCCGACTGGGTAAACTTGTCGAAAATGGTGTCCCGAAAATCCAACGGAACCCCGGGCCCGTTATCCTTAACGGCGACCCGGACCGTCTTGCCGTTCGGTGTCAGCTTTACGTCGACACGGCTGCCCTCGGGAGAAAATTTCGACGCATTGGATATCAGGTTGGCCATGACCTGCAGCAGCCGATGCCAGTCCCCGGTGATCGATGCATCGGGCATATCGCGTTCCTTGACCAGAATGACGCCGAACCGGTCCGCGTAGCCCTCGTTGTCGGCGATGGCCTGTTCCACCAATGCATTGAGGTCCACCGGCCGCATCTCGAATTCCATGCTGCCGGATTCGATTTTTTCGATGTCGAGTATGTCGTTGATCAGCCGGACCAGCCGTTCCGAATTGCCGTGGGCGACCTCGATGAGTTGCCGAACCTGCCTGGAATTTTCGCCCAAGGCGTTTCCGCGCATCAGTCCGAGGGATCCGATGATCGAGGTCAGCGGCGTGCGGAGTTCGTGACTGACCGTCGAAACGAACTCGTTCTTGAGACGCTCGATTTCCTTTCGTTCGGTGATGTCGCGGACGATACTCTCCAGGACTTCCCGATTGCCGTAGCTGACGAACCGCGAACTGATTTCGACCGGCAGCTTGGATCCGTCCTTGCGAACGTGCACGGTTTCAAAGGTCTGGCTGCCTTCCTCCCGGATGCGTTCAAGCCGGCGGGCGGTTTCTTCCGGCCTGAAGTCCTCCGCGTTGATGTCCATCACGAATTTGCCGATGAGTTCCCCGGTGGTATATCCAAGGCGCCGTGCAGCCGCGCGGTTGACATCCAAAAAACGGAACGTGTCCGTATCGACGATAAAGATCGAGTCTTCGGCGAATTCGAACAGGTGCCGGTATTTCTCCTCGGACTGTTCGACCGCTCTCGCGGCCTCGACCTGCTGGGTGATGTTCGTCGTGGTGCCCCGATAGCCGCGGAAACTGCCATTCTCGTCATAAAAGGGACGGCCGTTGATGTTCAGGTGCGTGACGTTCCCGGCCGTGTCCGTCTGAGTGCAACGGAAATCATCGATTGGGCGCCGGGCGGCTATATCGGCCTTGTGCGCCCTCCAAGCCTCCTCCGATGCCGTGACGCCCGGAAGCTCCCAGCGCCTGTTCCCGATGGCGTCGTCGATGGTGCTCATGAATGTCCGTCCGATACCGCCCGAAACATAGGTGAAAACGTGGTCCTCGTCGGTTTCCCAGAAGCGATGGTTGGGAATGTTGGTGAAATCCTTGATGCGGGCTTCGCTTTGGTCGAGGGCTTCGGCGCGCTCCACGGCATCGCCTCGGAGCGCCTCGCTCGCGGCCGCCACATGCCGCTGCTTGGCGCCCAGGAAGAAAAACGTGGCGCCAAGGACGACCGGCGCCAGATCGACGATGAAGTGGACGGGCGAGGCCCGATGGATGTCGATGATCGCCTGGGCGCTGGGCGTCATCCCGCCCAGACTCAGATCCAAAATCCAGGCGGTAATCGGAAACAGGCATCCGAAGAGAACACCGATAGCCGTGTATCTGGGAACGATCCGGTCCATTTGGCTCATGTGCGAACAATCACGTCGCTTTGGCCGATTCTAGAGCAAAAGACGGTGGCCGCACAGACACCCCGCGCCTGGTAACGTCAAGAGTTATGTGTCAGGGAGACTGGGGTACTGATTCCCTGAGACTTGTTTTCGTGAATGAAGACCGCGAAGAGGATGCGGTCCATTGAGGTTTTATCCTTGAAGGTTCCCATGGGCCGGGTTCGTCTGCGAACCTCGCGGAACCTCCGTTCGATGGCATTGGTGGTCCTGACCTGCTTTCGCTCGGCGAGGTCCTTGTAGCGGAAGCAGGTGAGCAGGTCGTCGAGGTCGTTGCGCAGGCAGGCGACGGCCTTGGGGTAGGTATCTTCCCAGGCGTCGGCGAAGCGGCGGGCGGCGGTCTCGGCCTTGCGGCGGTTGGGGGCATTCATGACGGCGTGGACGTCGGCCTTGACGGCCTGCTGGTCGGCTACGCGGACCTTGTTGAGGATGTTCCTGATTTTGTGCGCCCAGCACCTCTGAACGGGGATGCCGTGATAGACGATCGGCAAGGCGGCGAGCAGGCCTTGGCCGCCATCAACGCAGATCATCTCAAGGCCCTCGCCGGTGAGGCCGCGGCGGTGCAACGCGGTGAGGAAGCGCTCCCACTCCGCGGCGCTCTCGCTGGCGGCGAGTTGGAAGTCGATAATCTCCTTCTTGCCGTCGTGCCGTATGCCCAGCGCCACCAGGACCGGCCTCCTGAGCGCGCCGGCGCCGGTCTTGCAGGCCAGCACCACGCCGTCGAGCATCAGCGCCTTGTAGGCGTTCTTCAGCGGCCGGCGGTGGAATGCGGCGACCGACAGATCGAGGGTCTTGGCGACCCGGCTCACCGTCGCGGCCGAGACCGGACGCCCGAGCAGGGCAAGCAGGACCTCGCCGACCTTGCGGGTCGAGAGCCCCAGCACGAAGCCGGCCAGGATGGCGCGGTCGATCTCTGGAGCGCGCCTTGCGTAGCTCTTCAGAACCTCGGTCGGGCAGAAGTGCCGGGTGCGCGGCACGTTGAGCTCGATGTCGCCGAGCTCGCTGAGCAGGCGGCGCCGGTAGGTGCCGTTGCGCCGGTCGCGCATAGCGCTGCCATCGAGGCCGTCGAGCCAGCGATCCACCGCCTCGGCCATCCGGCCCTCGATGATCTCGGCCAGCGCCTGGCGGCCAAGCGGGCGATAACCCTCGCCCCAGTCCAATCCGCCTGCTTGCATCTCCTTCACCACCTCAAAGGCTTGTGGTAGGTTCTCAATCGTTACAGCTTGCTGTGGCATCGGGGTGCTCCTTCTTGCGGTTGTCGTAAACCACAGGGAGTACCCCATTCCCAACTGACACATAAATTTTTACGTCACCCCGCGCCTCACCCTTGGTTCAGGAATTCCTGATCCAGTTTCGGCACTCCTCGATCAGGCTGGTTTCGCCCTCGGTTCGCGCCAATACGACGTCCTCGACGGGCTTCCTGCCGGTGAGCGAAAGCCGCCAAGCCAGAAACCTGATCTGATGGGGATGGGAATCCAGAATTGCGGCGTCAAAATAGCCGTCCGGCAGCTGACCGGCGATGACCGGGTCAAGGCGGTCTTTCTCGTAAACCATCGTTCGCTTGAATATCCGCCACACGCCGTCTTCCCGGCGCTCGAACAGATCGTGAAACTGGCCCCAAAATTCCCAATCGAACAAAATGCCGTCCGCGGACAGCCGCGAGATCAAATTCACATGACACCTGCCGTAGGCGCGATTTGCGTTGAGCGTAACCTGGCCGCCGCCGATGAAGTGTTTACTCGACTCACCCTCTTTCCACTCGGCGAGCATATCCGCCGACCGCCGGACGAATTCCTCGGCGGTATCGGAAATCCAGGCAATGTGAATTGTCGCATCGGGCTGGAAGCAGGCCCTGAGCGTATCCCATTCGCCCCGGTCCCGGGCCTGGCCCCAGGTCAGCAGAACGTCGTTGATTTCGGCCTTGTCCAACAAGGCATCCCTGGATGATGCGGCCACCCCCGGGCCCCCCGATGAGGAATCGCTGATTTGACGGAGTCCAGCCTATACGATCGGTGAATTCGTTGCGACATGCCATTGACCTGTCAAGCGGCGGAACGGCGTAGGGCGCTATCGGGGACCGCCGCTACTTTCTGAATCAGGAGCTGGAGTTCTCGGCGATGGGGAGCGCCCGGCTGCGGCGGATTTCCTCCAGCACCACATAGGATTTGACGCTGCCGATCCCCGGAAGGGGAATGAGTTCGTTCATCAGAAACTCGGAAAATGCCTTAAGGGTGGGCATGGCCACCCGGAGCAGATAATCCGTGTCTCCGGCCAGCGAATAGCACTCGGTTACCTCCGCTAAGTTTTCCACGGCCTCGACGAATGCGACCGCCGGGTTTTCTCCGTGCGCGCTCAAGGAGACATGGATGAACGCCGAGATGTCCAGGCCCACGGCTGCCGGGTCGACCTCGGCCCGGTACCCGTTGATGATACCCTCGGCTTCCAGGCGCTTCACACGGCGGTGGCATTGGGACGCGGACAGGAACGCAATCTCGGCCAGCTCCGCATTCGAGGCCCGTCCATGGGTTTGCAAATGGTTGAGTATGCGGACATCGGCGGCATCCAGCGGCATTCCCTGCATGATCCTTGCCTCTGTTGTGGACTTGGCCGCCGATTTTCGCATATTCCGCGAATATACGGGAGTCCATTGCAATTCCAGACATGAACCTTGCCGTGGAGTCGAAAAAGCGAACCGGCCGGATCAGGTTTCAACCGCGGCGACGATCTCGCGCGCGGCTTCCTGAAGGGCTGCCAGATGCTCGGCGGCGAACGCCTCGACGGTGAACGCCTTGCGCGGCCAGACCATGGACACGGTCCCATGCACCCGGCTCTCGCCGGCCAGCGGCACGGCCATGGCTTCCAACCCGTCGTCATACGCGCCGCGCAGTTGTCCCTGCCCGCCGCCGAAGGCAGGGTCGCGCACCGCGTATCCCGCCTCGCGGACGGCATCCAGGGTCGCTTGAAACTCCCGGCCGCCGCCGATCCGGCGGTTGAGAGGATCGGCGGATTTCTTGAGACGGGCGATGATGTCCCGCCGTTCGTCCTCCGGGCAGAAGGCCAGATAGGCCCGGCCCACGGAAGACAGGCTCATGCAGATTTCGTATCCCAGCCGGTCCCGGTTGAGCATGATCGGTGAAGTGGGCCGGCTGGTCTCCTTGAGAATCATGCTTTCGCGGCGCTCCGGTTCGAGGACCGCGAGATCGGACGGCCAGGTCAGCCGCCGGCACAGGGCATCGATGACCGGCGCGGCGATATCCGCCAGGCGGTCGCTTTCGTCTCCGCCGCCCGCCAGCCGCTGAAGCCGGTAGGTCGCGCGATATAACCCGTCGCCGATGGATCGCCGGACCACGCCGGCGGTTTCAAGGGTGTGGAGTATTCTGATCAGCGTCGGGCGCGGCAGCCCGGTCGCCTCGTAGAGGTCCTTGAGGGACGCGGCGCGCCGGTCCTGAAGCGCCTCCATTACCTCGAGGCCGCGCTCCAGCGCCCGGATGCGTTTTGTTTCCGACATTTCGCGTTTTCCGCCCGGCGGAATGATAGCGGGCAGGGCCCGGGCGGTCCAATGGCCGGCTACCAGGCGGTCCAGCCGCCGTCGACCCGGATCGAGGTGCCGGTCACCATGGCGGCGGCGGGCGAGCAGAGGTAGAGAACCGCGCCGGCCACGTCCGAGAGGTCCGCCAGCCTGCCGGTCGCGATGTTGTTGAGCACGGTGGCCTTGAACTCCGGGTTCTCGAACATGGGCCGGGTCATGGGCGTATCGACGAAGGTCGCGGCGACGGTATTGGCGCGAATGCCTTCGGGCGCGACTTCCACGCCGAGGGCCTTAGTGAATCCCTCGACCCCATGCTTGGTGGCGCAGTAGAGGGTGCGGTTGGGCGCGCCGACATGTCCCATCTGGGACGAGATATTGACGATCGAGCCGTACCCGCTCCGGCGCATCACCCGGACGGCGCTCTGGCAGGTGCGGATCACGGATGTCAGGTTGAGTCCAGTCATCCATTGAAGCGTTTCGGCGGTGATTTCGGTGACCGGCTCCGGCTTGTTGCCGCCCGCCGATGTGACGGCGATATCCAGCTTCTCCAGACCTTCGATCCTGCGGTAGAGGCCGTCGGCGAGAACATCCTCGGCCCAGTAGCTGATCCGGTCCGGATTTTCCGCCTGAAGGCTCTTGAGATCCTCTTCGGTTCGCGAGACGCCGATCACATCCGCGCCCGCCTCGGCCAGCGCCAGGGCGCTCGCCCGGCCGAGGCCCTTGCCGGCGCCGGTCACCAGGGCCGTCCGGCCCGATAGGTCCACCGAGAGTCCCGCCTCGCTCATACCCGTTCTCCCTGTTCGCGCCTTTATGTCCGGATTGGCATCCCGTAAAGTCCAGCGACATTAAAGCCACCGATCCAGGGAGACCACAATGGCCCGCTATCTCAAGGAAGGCATCACCGCCGAAGAGGCCAAGGAACAGGACGCCAAGGTTCGCAAAATCGTCGAGGATATTCTCGCCGATATCGAAGCCCGCGGCATGGATGCCGTTCGGGAGTATGCCGAAAAATTCGATGACTATGCGCCCGATGACTTCCGGATGAGCCGGGCCGGCATCGACGCCTGCTACGATCAGGTGACCGAGCAAAACATCGAGGACATCAAGTTCGCCCAGGCGCAAATCCGCAACTTCGCCGAAATTCAGAAGGCCGCCCTGGTCGATGTGGAGGAAGAGACCTATCCCGGCGTCGTCCTGGGCCACAGGAACGTGCCGGTAAACGCGGTCGGCTGTTACGTGCCGGGGGGACGGTATCCCATGGTGGCCTCGGCGCACATGTCGGTGGTGACCGCCAATGTGGCGGGCGTGAAGCGCATCGCCGCCTGCGCGCCGCCCTTCGAAGGGAAGCCGTCGCCCGCCATCGTCGTCGCCCAGGACCTCGCGGGCGCCGATGAAATCTATTGCCTCGGCGGCGTGCAGGCCATGGGCGCCATGGCCCTCGGCGCGGGCGATATCCAGCCGGTCGACATGCTGGTCGGGCCGGGGAACGCCTATGTCGCCGAGGCCAAGCGCCAGCTCTTCGGCCGCGTCGGCATCGATCTGCTCGCCGGCCCGACGGAGACCCTGGTGATCGCCGACGAGACGGTGGACGGCGAGTTGTGCGCCACGGACCTGCTGGGCCAGGCGGAGCACGGCCCCACCTCGCCGGCCGTCCTGATCACGAATTCCGAGGCGCTGGCCCGCGACACCATGGCCGAGATCGAACGCCAGTTGAAAATCCTGCCGACCGGCGAGACCGCGGGCGCCGCGTGGCGCGACTACGGTCAGGTGATCGTCTGCGACGGCTACGACGAGATGGTCCGGGTGGCAGACGACATCGCCTCGGAGCACGTTCAGGTCATGACCAGAGATCCGCAGTATTTCCTCGACAACCTGACCAATTACGGCGCGCTGTTTCTCGGGCCCGAGACCAATGTTTCCTACGGCGACAAGGTGATCGGCACGAATCACACCCTGCCGACCAAGCGGGCGGGGCGCTACACCGGCGGCCTGTGGGTGGGCAAGTTCATCAAGACCCACACCTACCAGCGGGTTACCGAGGAAGCCTCGGTGGAAATCGGCAAGTACTGCTCGCGGCTCTGCGCGCTCGAAGGCTTCGCCGGCCACAAGGAGCAGGCCGACATCCGCCTTCGCCGCTACGCGGGCATCAACGAGGGGTGACCAGGGCCCTCGTTGAATTCATGGAACCTGAATAACATGCCGGGCTCGCGGCGATGGACGGCGAGATCGAGCCGCTTGTCCGCTAGATCGGAAGCGCATCCCTGACTTCCGGCCACGCCTTCTCGCCGGCGGCCCGATGCTGGGGCCCCTCGGGATTGGGCGTGTCGGCGAGGCACGCGCCGTAGGACGGGCGGGCGCGAATTCGCTCCCACCAATCCGCGACTCCCGGGCGATTTTCCCACATGCCGCCGAACGCCAGTTCGTGCAGGCGCTCGACCAGGGGCGACATGGCCGTGTCGGCGAGAGAATACCCGTCGCCGGCCAGCCATTTGTTTTTCCCGAGCGCGCTCTCCATGTCCGTGAGCATCCTGGTCAGGCCTTCGGCCGCCAGCGGGAAATACGGGCTGTCATAGCCTTGTTCGATGATCGCCCGGCGGCGCGCCCGGTTCTCGGGCCTGGGAATCCCCTCGATATGGGCTTCCAGCTCTTCCGGGGTCTTTTCCA
This sequence comes from Rhodospirillales bacterium, assembly GCA_965221855.1. GTDB lineage: Bacteria > Pseudomonadota > Alphaproteobacteria > Rhodospirillales > UBA2165 > JAJDXO01. Next base: position 371,857 of record CBDCSV010000005.1, read on the forward strand.
GGAGTTTCGGCCGCATGGAGACCGTGTAGGTGAACGTGCCGATAAACGGCAGGCATTCGTCGGCCCGCTTCATCCACCACCAGGCGCGCGCCGTTCCGAGCGGTCCGTCGATTTTCAGCGGCGGGCCGTCGAAGGCATCGTCGACATAGTTCAGTATCACCGAGCTTTCGAGGATGATCTCGCCGTCATGGATCAGGGTCGGCACCACGCCCTGCGGGTTGAGCCTGCGATATGCCTCGGTGCGGAGGTAATCCCTGGTAACGGCGCGTCCGTCGTAATCCAGCTGCTTTTCCGCAAGCGCCAGGCGGGCCTTCAGCCCGCAGGTCGCGCCATGAAAGAAATATAACTCCAGCATGCTTGCCCGCCCTGCGCTCAGCCTTCGCCCGGCAAATGCCAGGTGTCGTACCGGATCGCGTCGATATCGATGGCGTTGCCGTGACCCTGCGCCGGTCCGCGGGGCAGGTTTGGCGCATCCTCGTATCCCTCCTGGCAGTATAGCTCGATGACGTTGCCCGAGGGATCCCTGAAGAACATCAGGGCCTCGACGCCCGCGCGCGTCCAATAGGGCGTTGACGGTATGCCGCAGGCCGCCAGCCACTCCTTGGTATGCACCAGCGTCTCCGCGTCGCAATCGAAGCCGATATGCGGGTATTCGTTTCCCGGCTCCATGAAGGTGGCGCCGACGGACCCGATGCCGATATGGGCGCCGTTTATGTCGAACAGGACAAACGCCGGTTCCTCGACGATTATTTCGCCGCCGAGGACACCCATGTAGAACTTCTTGCCTTCTTCGAGGTCCCGGCACGGGAAACTCACGTGATCGAGCGATTTGAAGACGGGCGGACCCAATTCCGCGGCCGCGCGTGTCGATGTCGGTGTTCCATCCATGGCTCACATCCCTGTCGTACCGGCATGGATGCGCATGGTAGCACCGGACAACGGATTGACGAGCCTGTTTTCGTCCGCCGTCTTTTGTTCCTGTTCGGCGAAGTCTAGTCTTCCTCGGGGTTGATTTCGGAGGAATGATGAACAGGACCGTATTGGGCCGCACGGGGCTGGAGGTCAGTGTCGCCGGACTGGGCGCCGGAGGCGGCGCCAAGCTCGGCCTTCAGGACGGCGCGACAAATGCCGAGGCGGAGCGGCTGGTGAGCCTGGCTCTGGATCTCGGCATCAATTTCTTCGATACGGCGAAGGTCTACCGGACCGAGCCGGTCATCGGCGGCGCTCTCAGGAACGTCCCGCGGGACCAATTCGTTGTTTCGACCAAGCATCACGTTGCCCGCCGCGGCAATGACCCGTTCACGGCCGAGCAGGTCGTTGCCGGCCTGGACGATTCGCTGCGGGTCATGGGTCTCGACCATGTCGATGTTTTTCAAATGCACGGCATTTTCCCCGGCAACTACGGCCACGCCGTGGAGGTCGTCCTGCCGGCTCTGAAACGGGAACAGGAGAAGGGGAAGTTCCGGTTCCTGGGCGCGACGGAGTTCGCCCAAGGCGATCACGGGCATGCGGCTCTGGCCCGCGCCGTTGACGAGGACTGGCTCGACGTCGCCATGCTGGCGTTTTCGATAATCAACCAAGGCGCGCGGGAAACCCTCTTCCCCAAGACTTTGGAGAAGAATATCGGAACCTTGCTGATGTTCGTTTCACGCAACCTTTTCGGTTTCCCTGAACGGCTGGCCGCCAAGCTCAGGGAACTCGCCGACGAGGGATCGGTGCCGGCGTGGGTCGCCGATGACGATGAACCGCTCGAGTTTCTCATCCGGGAGGGGGGCGCGAGCACGCTGGCCGACGCCGCGTACCGCTATGCCCGCGACGAGCCCGGCGCCGACGTCGTGCTGTTCGGCACCGGCAATCCCGACCATTTGAAACAAAATGTCGCCAGCCTGGAAAAGCCGCCGCTGCCTGAATCGGACCGGGCCAGGATCAACGAGTTGTTCGGCGCGCTTGTCGGCGTGGGGATCGAACCAGGCATGTCCCGCGGCGGAAAGACGGAAGGGGGATGAGTTGGACTATACGACCTTGGGCCGGACGGGCCAACCGGTATTGGGACCAGGGCAATCGCATTTGATTTGGTTCGTGAACGGAATGGCTTCGTAAACGGAATGGAAATGAGTATCGCTGCTGCTGGAGCTTCTTTGACGTTTGATGGAGGTTTCGGTGGAGAGATTTCGGGAGAGTTTTTCGGGTCTTGATGATCCGCGCACGGGCAACGCGTTGCGTCATGATCTTCTTGAGATGCTGTTCATGGCGCTGTGCGCGGCGCTGTGTGGAAGCACGTCGTGCGTTGACATGGCGGACTTCGCCGAGGCCAAGGAAGAGGTGCTGCGCGAGTTCCTGACCCTGCCCGCTGGCCCGCCCAGCCACGACACCTTCTCGCGGCTGTTCCGGTTGTTGGACCCGCGGGCCTTTCATGCCGCCTTCCAGCGCTTCATGTCCGATTTCGCGACCGCCCGGGCGGAGGTTGTTGCGATTGATGGCAAGAGCCTGAGGCGCTCCTTCGATCGGGCCTCCGGAACCTCGCCGCTCCACCTGGTCAGCGCCTGGGCCGCCGATCAGCGGCTGGTTCTAGGCCAGATGAACGTGGGCGCGAGCAACGAGATCACCGCCGTGCCGGCCTTGCTCAAGCTGCTCAGCCTCGAAGGCGCGGTGATGACCATGGACGCCATGCACTGCCAGAGCGGCACGGCCCGCGACATCCACGAGGCCGGCGCCGATTACCTGATGGCGCTGAAGGCCAACCAGCCCGACCTTCTCGCCGACGTCAAACTGCTGCTGGACGATCCCCAGGCGCCCGCCGACGGCGTGGACCAGACGGTGGACGCCGGCCACGGCCGCATCGAAACCCGCCGCGCCGAGGTGCTGCACGATATGGACTGGCTCGCCGAAGCCCACCGGTGGCCGGCCCTGGCCGCTGTCGGCAAGGTCACCTCCAGCCGCGAGACCGACGGCCGGGCCACGACAGCGGTGCGCTACTTCATCGCCTCCTGGCCGCTCACCGCCGACGAACTGAACCGCCTCGTCCGCGGACACTGGGGGATCGAGAACCAACTCCATTGGGTGCTCGATGTGGTCATGGACGAAGATCAGGCCCGAGCCCGCAAGGACAACGCCCCGGAAAACCTCGCTCTCCTCAGACGCCTCGCCCTCAACGTCATCAAACGCAACAAGGACAAGGGATCAAACCGTCTCAAGTTCAATCGCGCCGGGTGGAGCGACAACTTCCTCCGAAAACTCATCGCCGAAATAGGCTAATGCGATTGCCCTGCCGCTACTGGGCCCGGCCACGGTCGCGACGTTCGCCGCAAAGTAGACTAGAAAAGCAAGCACGATGACGGCGATCAACCCAATCCGTTCGGGTGTCGGCGCCAAGTTTGCGACGAAGACATTCGCCAGCGAGCCAATTCCAAACGTCTCATAGACGATATCGGCGAGGACACCGATACCGGCGGCGAGGCTGCGAAAATCAGCGAGCTTGAGTCGACAAATCCTGATCGTTAACCAATTCCTGACCCACCCCTGTTGCGGGCAGCCGCCGCAGCAGGCATCAGAAAAGCCTTAAGCGTGCCGACGACAATGTCGAGCGGCCAGGATCAATCGGGGCTATATTTTATTGAAGAGTTGGGCGAGTCGGGGGACAAAGCGGGTAAATTTCAGCGGAGCATCCGTGACCGCGAGACAAACACAGTCCTCGCCGCGTCCAGCGATCGGTGTATGGATCAGGGCTTCGTCGGCGTCCTCCATATCGCCCCGGCCAAACGAGCCGGTGTGATCATGAAAACTGCCACTCAGCACCAGGGTCAGTTCCCGGCCACGGTGCCCGTGTTCCGGTACCGGCCGGCCTTCCGGGATCAGCAGAAGCCGGGCTTGAGCCAAATCACTCGTGGACAGCAGATGTTGATAGGTCCCGCCGCCACTTGATTTCCAAGGTATTTTGTCCATGTCGCCGCCGATATAGCCGCGCAGCGGTTCGGGCAAGATAGCCCTTTCCGGCGCTGTGGGTTCATGTGCCTCGAGCGGCGCCTCATCGAGCCGGGTGAGCAAATCCTCAAGGGAGCCGGCGGACATTGTTTCAGCAGGTGTTTCGTCCAAGAGAACACCGCCAATGTGCTCCGCGGCGGCAACGGCCTCTCGGCAAACCGGGCACAACGCCAAATGGGTGGCGATCGCCACACTCCAGCTTTCCCCCAATGAGCCGGCTGCGTAGCTCAACAAAAGATCGTCACCGGGATGGTGCGCAATCATGATTCAGTCCTCAACATTGGCCTTAATTTTGAGAAGGACAGCCTTAGCCTGGATTTTACCGTCCCCAATGGTAAATCCAAACGATCCGCTATTTCCTGGTGGGATAGCCCCTCGACGAATGACAGCTGAACCGCGATCCGCTGCTCTTCCGGCAACCTCGTGAGGCATTTCCGAACCCTGGCCGCCTGATCGTTCGCCTCCAACTGATCATCCGCCATCGGTTCCGCGGCGGGGATCAAGGCGGGATCGTTGGGGTCAAGTTCGGGGCGCTTCTCGCTTCGGAACCGATCGATCCGAAGGTTCCGGGCAATAGCAAAAATCCAGGTCGATGCGGCGGCCTTGGCTGGATCAAACAGATGGCTCTTCCGCCAGACAGACAGCATCGCTTCCTGTGCCAATTCCTCGGCCGTGTGCGGATCCGTTCCCAAGCGCAGCATCAGAGACTTGATACGCGGCGCAAAATGCTCAAAGAGATCGGCAAAAGCCCGCTTGTCCTGCGTTTCAGCAATTTTGCCAAGCAACGCGTTGAATCGGTTTGCTTCGGTCATGTCCTTGGAGTTGCGATCAGGATTTGCTTTTTCGGAAGCAGCGCCAGGACGGGCGGCACGCGGCAGAATAGCACCGGAGGCCGGATTGGGATACCGGCCGTCCATCGGGGCGCTGTTCAGAGCTAACGCCACTGTCATACCCCCGTTTACGCCGTCATGCGCAAGCCGGATCACCGCGAGGAGTCGACAATTGACTGATCCGTTTTCGTCCTCTTGACGTAAAACTCAGCAAATTTGTGCCGATTACGTCTTCTCGTCTGGAAACCCATGAATCACATCTATCCTATTTCCGGCAGCCGCCCAGGACATCGGCTCGACATTGCCGTTGTCGGGTCCGGCATTGCCGGTATGTCGGCGGCCTGGCTGTTGAGCCAAGGGCACAACGTGACCGTCTACGAGAAGGAGGGCCGTGTTGGCGGGCATTCGAATACGGTGGATGTCCCCGGCATTAACGGACCGCAGCCCGTGGACACGGGATTTATCGTCTACAATGAGGTCAATTACCCCAACCTTGTCGCCCTGTTCGACCACCTGGAAGTCCCGACCAAGCCCACCAATATGTCGTTTTCGGTCTCCATTGATGGCGGTCGTCTGGAGTATGGCAGCGCTGGTGCCAACGCCGTAGTCGGGCAACGGTGCAACATCGTCAAGCCTAGATTTTGGCGGATGATCACAGAAATCCGGCGCTTTTATGCCGAGGCTAAAGCCTATCTCGATGCCGATATATTCGATCCCGACCAAACCCTCGGGGAATTTCTCGACATCAGGGGCTACGGTCGGGAATTTTCGGAACTGTTTATCCTCCCGCTCGGCGCCGCGATTTGGTCGACGAAGCCGGTGGAGATGCGGGCTCAGCCGGCTATAACCTTCCTTCGATTCTTTGCCAGCCATGGCCTCCTTGCATTTGAGGGCGGCATCAAATGGCGAACCGTCGACGGCGGCAGCCGGGAATACGTCAACCGGCTGACGGCAGGTTACGCCGAGCGGGTCAACGTGGGCGCAGGCGTAAAGTCCATATCCCGGTTCCCGGGCGGGGTCGAGATCTGGGATGCGGCGGGCAATCTCAATCATCACGATCACGTCGTCATTGCGGCTCACGGAGATGAAGCATTTGCCATGCTGCGAGATGCAGATTCACTGGAGTCCGGCATACTCGGACAGTTTCGATACACAGACAATGAGGTGGTGCTGCACACGGATGAGCGGCTGATGCCAAGGCGCCGCCGTGTCTGGTCAAGCTGGAACTACAAAGGCGCCGTAGAGGATGGCGTCAGTGTCACCTACTGGATGAATTCCCTGCAGGGAATCGACCCGTGTTCGCCTTTGTTCGTCTCTGTCAATCCGAAGATCGAACCTGATCATCGGAAGGTCTTGCGGACATTCCGATATCAACATCCGTTTTTCGACGTTGGCGCCTGGACCGCCCAGCGCCGATTGTGGGAACTCCAGGGGCGGCGCAATACGTGGTTTTGCGGAAGCTACTTCGGCTACGGCTTTCACGAAGACGCATTGCAATCGGGCCTCGCGGTAGCCGAAGATTTGGGCGGCATCCGGCGGCCCTGGTCGGTGGCCAACGAGTCCGGCCGAATTTACCGTCTACCCGGAGTGCTTCAGGAGGCAGCGTGATGTGCCGTGGGTCGGGCATTTATTTCGGTGAGGTCGTTCACCAGAGAATGCGGCCAAAGAAACACCGCCTCCGTTACAAGGTGTTTTCGCTTCTCCTCGACCTCGACGACCTCGAGCCCGTTTCCGAACGATCAAGTATGTTTGGATTTAACCGGCCGGCATTCTTTTCGATCCATGACGCCGATCACGGTGACGGCCAAGGTATCCGGCGCTGGGTCGAGCGCCAATTGATGACGAGCGGACTTGGCGAGTCGTCGCACCAGATTCTGATGCTGACCTACCCACGGATTCTCGGTGATGTCTTCAATCCGTTGACCGTGTTCTTTTGCTACAAGCCCGGCGGTAACCTGGGTGCGGTGATCCACGAGGTTCACAACACTTTCAAGGAGCGGCACGCCTACACCCTGCCTGTGAAAGCCGGCGGGAAAGAAATTGTCCGACAGGGGAGTCGCAAGGAATTCTACGTGTCTCCGTTTATACCCATGGATTGCTCTTATGATTTTCGGATCCAGCCGCCGGGTGACAAGGTCCGCGTCGTCATTCGCGAAGAGGACCGTGAAGGCTTGCTCTTGGTTGCTGCCTTCAGCGGCGATCGCAGACCCCTAACCGACGCCAATCTCCTGAAAGCGGCTTTCAAGTATCCGTTGATGACCCTCAAGGTGGTGATCGGCATCCACTGGGAGGCTGTTCGTTTGTTCTTGAAGGGAGCGCCCCATTTTCCCCACAGTCCGACCGGGAAATCATCCAAGGCCCGGTCCGCGAGCCCACACGTGGATCCGATTCTCCGGACTTCGAAATAGGCAGGGCAGGCCATGTCCATCGCGTTACGCCGCCTTCAACTCAAACTCCCCATACCGGGCTTCCTGCGCATTGCGGCGCTGAACAAGGCGGCGACAGAAAGAATATTCCGTCAGCTCGCGTGCGACCTGGATGCCGGCGGCATTGCCTTCCAGTTCGACGACGGGCACCGGATCGACTGCGGCAGCGATGAGCCGGGATCACAGGCCGTGATGAACATCCATTCCCTGCATGCCGTGCGCCGGCTGGTGACCGGGGGCTACGTGGGTTTGGCCGAAGGCTATATGGCCGGCGACTGGACCACCCCCTCATTGCCGGAGTTGTTTGATTTCGGGACCGCCAACCGGGCCTCTCTCGACCGCACATTGTCGGGCAGCCTGACCGCCCGGTTGGCGCACGCCTTCAGTCATGGCCAGCGCCGCAATAGCCGATCGGGCAGCCGGCGCAATATCGCCGAGCACTACGATCTCGGGAACGATTTTTTCGAGATTTGGCTCGACCCGTCAATGACCTATTCCTCGGCGCTATATCTTGGCGAAGACGGCGAGACCTTGTTCGACGCACAGCGGAACAAGTACCGCCGGATCGTCAAGGAACTGAACATCCAGCCGGGCGAGACGGTTCTCGAAATTGGCTGCGGCTGGGGCGGTTTCGCCGAATTTGCCGCCCGAGAAGCCGGCGCCCATGTGATAGCGATTACCGTGTCCCGGGAGCAGCACGATTACGCGGAACGCCGTATGTCGGATGCCGGGTTGAGTAAACGTGTCGACGTCGTCCTGGTCGATTACCGAGATGTGGCAGGCCGGTTCGATCATGTGGTGTCCATAGAAATGCTGGAGGCCGTCGGCCAACAATATTGGCCGGCTTACTTCAAGGCGGTGGCAAACTGTCTGCGCGCCGGCGGCAGCGCGATGATCCAGGTGATCGTCGTTCCCGATGACCGGTTCGAGAGCTACAGGAATTCGGTTGATTTCATTCAGCGCTACATTTTCCCGGGCGGCATGCTCATGAGTCCCGGCAAGATTGCCGAACATGGAAATGCGGCGGGTTTGACCGTCGATGACGTCCACATGTTCGGCTGGTCCTATTCGCGGACGCTGGATGCTTGGGCGAGCGTGTTTGAAAAACGGTGGGCAGACATCGAGTCCCTGGGATTTGACGACCGGTTCAAGCGGATGTGGGAATACTATCTTGCCTACACGTCCGCCGGATTTCGCGCCGGAATCATCGACCTCGGGCAGTTTCGTCTGATCAAGGGCTAAATGCCCGCAGGCGCCAAATCCATTGGCGGCGAGACCTGGCGCAATCTCCGATACGGCGCGGCCGCGTTCGCCCTGGGGATGCCGACCATCCCGCTGCTCGTTCACCTGCCCGCCATCTATGCCGCAGAACTCGGCATCGGGCTCACGGCAACCGGCGTCGCCCTATTCATCGCCCGGATATTCGATGTTGTCTCTGATCCGCTGATTGGCGTCGCCTCTGACCGATTGAATACCCGGTGGGGACGGCGCAAACCCATCATCCTGGCCGGCGGGATTATCGGGGCGCTTGGGACGGTCTTGCTCCTTAATCCCGGGAGCGGTATCGGCGCCGCCTACTTGGCGATTTGGACGTCCGTACTCTATCTCGGGTGGACAATGATCAACATCCCCTACTTGGCCTGGGGAGCGGCCTTGTCCCCCGATTATGTCGGGCGCACCCGGATCACCTCGGTCCGGGAGGGCTTCATGCTGGGAGGCATTGTTGTGGCCGGCGCCATACCCGCCGTGGCTGCGACCTTGGGCTTTGGGGAACGCGAGGCTTTGGCCCTAATCGGCTGGGGGGTGGTCGGGGCCGGGGCTATTTTGTTTGCGGTCTTGCTGATTGGTGTTGATGAGCCACCCCCGCCGCCCAGCCATCGCACCGAACCCCCCTGGCCGGCACTCAAAGGCATGTTTGCGAACAAGCCCTTTCGGCTCTTGGTGGGCGGCTGGTTCGTCAACAGCTTGGCCAACGGCATTCCCGCGGCGCTGTTCATATTGTTTATGACCTTTGTGCTTGAAGCGGATGAGCTGCAACGGGGAATTCTGACATTTGTCTACTTTGTCGCAGGCGTCGTCGGCATTCCGTTTTGGCTCTGGTTGAGCGGGCGTATCGGGAAACACATTACTTGGTGTGTTTCAATGGGCATCGCCTGCATCGCCTTTGCTTTCGTACCTTTATTGGGAGCGGGCGATATCACCGCCTTCTTCGTGATCACGCTGGTTACGGGCGTGACTCTGGGCGCCGATTTGGCGATCCCGCCCTCCATGCAGGCCGATGTCGCCGAGTATGAGATCTTCCGGTCCCGCCGCGACAGGACGGGCCTGCTCTTCTCGTTTTGGAGCATGACCACCAAGTTCGCGGTTGCTTTTTCGGTATTGATCGCACTGCCGACGTTGGAAGCACTCGGTTTCCGAACCGACGCGGATGGCGGTCCTCAAAACCTGCTGGCCCTATCGGTGATCTATACCGGCGTGCCGGTCGTACTAAAAATTACCTCTATCGCCATCATTTGGCGCCACCCCCTAACCGCGGAGAAACAGGGGATTGTGAGGCGGCGGCTGAGCGTGTTGGAGGCAAGAGGGACTGAACTCATTGGGTCATGAATATGCGCCTGCCGACGGTACTCATTGCACTATTTTTCCTGGCGGCGCTAACCGGATGTAAAGCGATGAAACCGAGTGATTTCGCGAGTTCGAAACCGAAGTTTGTACTGGAGGAGTACTTCGCCGGGAAAACGCAGGCATGGGGATTGTTCGAAGACCGATTCGGGAAAGTCCGCCGGCAGTTCGTTGTCGAAATAGACGGCGCTTGGGATGGCGAAATCCTTACTCTCGACGAGCACTTTGATTGGAGCGATGGCGAGAAGTCTTTCCGCCAGTGGCGAATCAAGAAGACTGCCGACGGCCGATATGAGGGCCAGGCCGACGACGTCATTGGCGTGGCGACGGGCATCGCCGAGGGCAATGCGCTCAACTGGTCCTACATTCTCGATCTGGAGACCGGTGGGAACAAAACCATGAAAGTCAAGCTGGACGACTGGATGTTCCTCCAGCCGGGCGGTGTGCTGCTCAACCGGGCGCGAATGAGCAAATTCGGGATCGAGCTCGGTCAGGTGACTATCTCGTTTACCAAACCCGGGGGCTCTCAGGCTGGCGTCAATCCCCGGCAGCCTTCCGCCGAAACCACTTCAGTAGCGGCCCAATAACCGGGAAACGGCTGTATAGCTGGGACGCTGCGTCCCAATATTCTTCCTGTCTCAGTACCTTGCCGGCCCGGTCAAAGGTCAGGCGTGTCACACCTTCGACCGACCACGGCTTGCCGCCGAGAACGCCTGTGAGCGTCCAACGGAAAAAGACGGCATCGCCATCAACGGCATGGCTGTCGACAACGAATACCACATCGCCCACCGTTTCGAACATTCGGGCCAGGACCGCCCGCATCTCCGATAGGCCGTGGACTTCATGCAGCGGATCCCGGAATACGACGTTCTCCGCCACGAACTCACCGAGAGAGGGCAGCCCGTCCACCGTCAATTCTTCAAGGTAGGTCTTGTAGCGATCGAAAGCCGTCTTCGGATCCATGTCAGCCCCCAATCATTCGCCGGGTGATGGCGAAGTAGATGCCGTAGGGCAAACACCGTCCGATTTTTAGAAGGTAGGCGAACCGGCGCGGCATGGTGATTTCGAACTGCCCTCGTTCCAGACCCTTGATGATGCGCCGGGCTGCCGTGTCGGGCTCCATGAGAAACGGCATTGGAAATTCGTTCCTTTCGGTTAACGGCGTTCGGACAAATCCGGGATGCACGATCGAGAGAGTGATCCCGAGTTGCTCCAATTCCGGGCGCAATGCCTCGCCCATGTTCGTCAATGCCGCTTTGGATGCGCCGTAGGCGCTTGCCATCGGCAGGCCGCGATAAGCCGTCAGCGAAGAGACAATCGCAATGCGGCCTCGGTGGCGCGGCTTCATCGCCTCAATAACCGGCGCGAGGCAGTTGACGGTACCCATGACATTTATGTCGATCTGGTCGCGAAAATTTTCGACGGTGAAATCTTCGGCGCCGAACCGGATGTAGGTGCCGGCATTGAGAACGGCGAGGTCGAGAGGTCCGATGTCCCGCTCGATGGTTCCAACCAGCGCGGCCATTCTTGATTCATCGGAAACATCGGCCGCACAGGGAATAATCTCGCCCGACATGGCCTGACAATCGGACTTGAGGGCCTCGAGATCCGATGCGGTGCGTGCGCTTACCGCCACGCGCCAACCCTTCTCGGCGAGTTGCATGGCGACATGCTGGCCCAAGCCTTTTCCAGCGCCGGTGATCCAGGCCACTTTGCTCATAAGCCGTCTCTCAGCGCGGGAGCCAGACTAAAGGCCACATTTTCGGCATTCGTACTCGATTTTCGAGCCGTCTTTGGCGACGAATTTGAATTTCACCCAACGACCGCGGTCATCATACCAGACCGTCGGGTTGACGTCGCCGCGATAGACGAACCTTGTCGCGGAAATCGCCTTGCCCTGGGCTGTGATCGTTTCCCGGCCTTCATTGGTAATCTTCACCTCCGCCAGGGAACCGTTCAGGGTATCGATCACCTGTCTGGATCCGATGATCCCGGGGTTCCAGTGATTGGTCGGGAACAGGTCGGCGGCGGCCACGACGACGCCCTCCGGACCCTCGACCCTCAGGCCGTCCTCCGATGTCACGATCCTGACCTCGCTGATCTCGCCGTCATCGTTCTGTTTCGAGTTCAGTTGGACCAACAGACCATCACGCCATATGGCGTCGGACCGGTAGTCGTACCGATAGATGGTGATGCCGAGAAATTTGACGGCAAGCTCAAGCGCCACACCGACTTTGACCGATTGATCGGGGGTTGTCTTGAACGTCACGGTCTGCGTCCCGACCCGGGTACCATTTCGTGTGACGTCAAAGACAATCCGCTCGCCATAGAGGGCAAATGGATCAGCAAGGGACACCACCTTTGCCGACACCGGCGTTGCGCCGGCCAGGAATGCGCTAAGGATCCCGGCCATGCCAAGATTTGTGCGGAATGATATGGGCAAGCCCGAAGCGTCCAAATTGAATTGCGACTAGGTATTTTCAATACGCATTCTGAGAATAAGCGGATCAATCGGGGCTCGCGGTCAATTGGATTGCATCGCCGGGGTGAGGTTCTAAATTTCATCCGAACGCATGATGTCGGCGGGTTGGAGGAGATTGGAAATGACTCGGGCTCTGGTCGCGAGGTTCCTGGCGATTGCCCTGGGCGCGGCGCCGGCGTCGGCCGATCCGGTCGAAGCCACGGTGAATATCGAGAAGCGCAAGGTCGTCGGCGAGCGGGTCAGTCGCGTCAAGCAGGGCGACGAGGTCACTATTTGCTTCAACGAGGCATGACCGGGCTTTAGCACCACTGATCGGCGAGTGCCGGTTCCTTCAGGAAGAGCATTGGTGTTTGCGACGCGAGGTCAGTAGAGCGACTCAGCGGGTATCCTGGGAGCGCTACGCGCGTTTGACCCAGGCTATAGGGGTCGGCGAGAGCACGGCGGTTGCCTGGCTGGCGCGCTACCGACGGACGGGCAGCGCGGCGCCGGGCCGGATGGGCGGTTACAAGCCGCGTGCGATCCGGGGCACGCACGAGCGCTGGTTGCGGGACCGAGTGGCGCGGGGGGATTTCACGCTTCATGGGCTTGTAGGGGAGCTGGCGGAACGAGGCCTGAAGGTGGACTACCATTCAGTCTGGACCTTCGTTCACGAGCAAGGCCTGAGCTTTAAAAAAAAACGCTGGTGGCTGGCGAGCGTCGGCGCCGTGACGTGGCGCGCCGCCGCGCTCAGTGGTTGAAGTACCGCGACCGGGTTGACCCGATGCGCCTGGTGTTCATCGACGAGACCTGGACCAGGACCAACATGGCGCCGCTGCGGGGCTGGGGGCCAAGGGGCGCGCGGCTGATCGGCGAGGCGCCACATGGCCGTTGGAACACCGCGACCTTCCTCGCCGCGCTGCGCCACGACCGAATCGATGCGCCCTGGCTCGTCGACGGGCCGATCAACGGCGAGCGCTTCCGCATCTATGTGCAGGACGTGTTGGTCCCAACCCTCAAGCCCGGCGACATCGTCATCTCAGGTCACAAAGCGGAGCGACTGACCGAATGGACAACCTCGGCTCTCACAAGTCCAAGGCCGTGCGACAGGCCATCCGACAAGCCGGCGCCCGGCTCCTGTTCCTGCCCAAGTACTCCCCCGATCTCAATCCCATCGAGCAGGTCTTCGCCAAGGTCAAGCATCTGCTCCGCCACGAAGCGCCGCGAACCGTCGAGGCCGTCTCAGCCGCCATCGGCAGGCTCCTCGATACCTATACCTCAAAAGAATGCGCCAACTACTTCAAAAACGCTGGATACGACCCAACCTAAAATCGTACCGCTCTGGCCCTGTACGGCGATCAGCTCATCGGCACGGCCAACCTCGGCTTCATTCTCTTGGCCGGCCTACGAGGCCCTAGCGGAGACCACGGTGTTCGAGTAACAGGCTGCCTTTCCCGTACGCATCTGATTGCCCTCGCGGCATCAAATTCCTTCAACAAATCAAAGCGTTGAGGCGTTTCAGACCGGAATTTCAATCAAATGTCGGTCTCGGTGGTTGCGGGCCCCCGCAACCAAATAAACCCCTGAAAACATTTATTCTTTCAGGGGTTTATTTGTTCTGGATTCCGGCAGATTTCTTGCGATCAACACATGGTCGACGCCGATGCGCGGACGCGGATTCGTGTCCGGCCGGTGTTGAGCATTCGAGGGCGCGCGACGCCGTTGCCGAGCTTTTGCTCCCCTAGCCGTGTCGTCTTTGACCGAGTTGCTCGGGCAATAACGCGGCTCCAAACCATTGGGGAAGCTTTTCTTAGGACACGGTCATTCCGCCATCGATGACAATCGTTTGGCCCGTGATCATCTGGGCGCCTGTCAGCAGAAAAGTGATGAGTTCCGCCACATCTTCCGGCTGCACATGGCGTTTGATCAATGATCTGTCGAGTGCCGCCTGCTTCCGTTCCGCCGGCCAATCGGCTGTCCAGGGAGTGGCAACCTGCCCTGGTGCAACGGCGTTAACTCTGACATTTGGAGCAAGCGCTCGCGCCAATGATCGCGTGAGGCTTACAACACCGGATTTGGAAGCCGCGTAGGGAATACTGCTTCCCTGTAGGCCGAGGCCGGCGGTCGAGGCGGTGTTTACGACAGCACCCCCGGCTTCCTTCAACGCCTCCGAGGCCGCCTTTGAGACTCTGAAGACGCTGACAAGATTTGTGGTAAGCAATGCCTGCCATAGTTCCTCGTCGATCCTATCCAGATCCGCGGGCGGAATAGGGTCTTTCGTACCGGAAATTCCGGCGTTGTTTGCGAGGTAATCAAGGCCGCCAAGGTCGGCCACGGCCTTTTCGACCATTCGTTCGGCAGGCTCCAGGATCGAAACATTACCGGGCGCGGCAATGACATCGAGGCCCTCGGCCTTGAGCCTCCCAACTTGCTCTTGCCCCGCAGGATCATCCTCCAAGTGGTTCATCGCGACCCTCGCGCCACGGCGGGCGGCGCATGAAGGGTTGGCGACGGTTAATCCATGTCCGGCGCGCCGCTTTGACGTCAGAGCGTTCTTTCTCCGAGGCCAGCAGCGTTTTTTTATAGGTGAAGCCCGCCTTGCACAGCAGTTTGGACAGATTCGACGGGTCGGCCGTGATGCCATGTTCCGCCTCCAGCCAGACCGCGAGGTTCGGCATGGTCGGTCAATTCGCGGAGCGAAATGACCTTGTGATGTCAGGCTGAGCCTTCACCTTCTCGATAAGGGCGGCTCGATAGGGGACAAGCTTGCCGGACCCTTTCGGACGACCCTGCTTGGCCGGTTCAAGCATAGCGGGCCTGAACCCGCACCGCTGTCGACGGAGCAACCTCAAACTGCTCCGCAACCTCCTGACGAGACTTGCCCGCCGATATCCCCCGCACCATACGTAAACGAAGATCAGTCGAAATCGCTCTGCCCATTACACCACCTCCTGGACACAGGGAATCACCATTTCAAACAAAAGGGAATCCCTAACGATTCAAAATTCACGCCCGAGGCTCTAACATCAATTCCGTCGGTTCGTTGTATGCGATCCCGGCGTTCCAAAAGCATCCTTCGTGAAAAATACGTTCGACACAACGCTTGCATGTTCGCGCATTTTTGTGCGAGATTGCCGGTCGTGAACGGGCGTGAGTTCATAGCGAGGGTGAGAAAGCTGGCGCGCAGGAACGGGATCGCGGTCAGGTTCGACCGCACGAGGGGCAAGGGCAGCCACGGGACCCTATATTACGGCGACCGGCATACGGTGATGAAGGACCGAAGGAAGCCTCTCAAGACCGGCACGCTTCACGGCATGTGCAAGCAACTCGGCATCGACCCGAGCGACCTCTAGGGAGTTCCGACCATGGCAACGCGCTACAGCTACCCCATCGACCTCCACAAGGAACGCGAAGGCGGCTATTCGGTCACCTTCCCGGATTTCGGCGAGGCGTTCACCGACGGTGATACGTTCGCCGAGGCGGTCGCCGAGGCCAACGATTGCCTTAAGGAAGCGCTCGCGGGCCGCATCGCGCGGCGCGAGGACATTCCGGCGCCGAGCCCGGCCGGGGGGCGGGTGGCGGCGGTGCCGGGCGCGGTACTGGCCGCCAAGGCGGCGCTCTATGAGGCTCTCCGCGAGCAGCGGCTGTCCAACAGCGCCTTCGCGGCGGCCATGGGTATCCAGGAGAGCGAGGTTCGGCGCATGCTCGATCCCCGCCACGCCACCAAGATCGGCAGGCTGGAGGAAGCTCTGGCCCGGTTCAAGAAGCGTCTGGTGGTCACCGTGGAAGAAGCCGCTTGAGCATGAATCGGCGCCATCGGGGGCCTTGGCTCACTCCGTAGAGACGGTTTCGACGTTTGATTCCGGACCGGCGGATCGCCTCCCGTATATCCCGAGCATGTGGGGGAGCCCGTGAGAGGTGGAGCGAGGCCGCCCGCGTGGCATCGGGCGGAGTTGTTCGTCGAAAGCAAATGATATGGGTTCAATGTAGGCGGCACCGATAACCGCGTATCGACACTCGCAGGTAGAACAGGCGATTTTCAATCGCATGGGCTCGGCCGCCGCCGGCAAAGCGACATGTTGGGGCCCACTGTCAACTTTCATGGTCATGGAGATGAATCTGTCGCGTGGTTGTCGACGATTCCAGCGATCAGCATCACGCCTGAGAGCGTTCCCCATGGGTTTCCCCTAACGCGCGGGGATAGACCCAATATCTTCATCGTGTACCCAATGGATTCTGATCCGCGAGAGGGCAATCGGTCTGGAGGTGTCCCGCGAAACAGTTTGCAAGCCTACCTAGCGGGCTTACATTGTCCTCCAAGACAACCCATCGGACTGCCGCCCAGAAAGGGATATACGGGGTCCGATTAACATGACCCCAGGGACGCCTCGCGCGTCCCTGTATTTTTATGGTGTGACGCAATATGCCCGCTGACGCCCCCGTTCAAGCCCCCCGCCATCGAGTGCGTGTGTTCGTCGACTTCTGGAACTACACGCTGTCCATGCGGGACGCCGACGCGGCGTTCCGCACGGACTGGGCGAAGCTCGGGCCGGTGCTCGCGCGCGCCGCAGCCGCAGTCGTCGATACCGCAACCGCGGGTGAGTATCAGGGGCTGAATTTCTATGGCTCCTACGACCCGGACAGCGACGGGGACCGAAAGCTCCACCGATGGGCGACGACGGTGGTGGACACGTTTCCCGGCGTAAGCGTGTCGATCGTGCCACGCCAGCGGAAGCGCTCGCCGCCCGCATGCCCCGCTTGACGCAGCGAGGTCGCCCAATACCCCGCCTGCGGCGCCGGCATGAGGGGGACCGAGGAGAAGGGTGTCGATGTGCGCATGGCGACCGACATGATCAGCCTCGCCTGGGCGGACAACTATGACATCGCGGGGCTGGTTTCGTCAGACCGGGATTTCGTACCGGCGGCCGAGTTCTTGGAGACGCGGGGTATCAAGGTGATCCATGGGGCGTTTCCGCCCAGAGGAGCGCAATTGACGGCGCGGTGCTGGGGAAGCGTGAATATCGCCCAGCTTCGCGAGGAATTTCGTTTCACCCGGCCCGTACACAATACTTGACAGCTCGCGGCAGACAGGGCGCCGACTACAAATCTCTTCGCAAATTCAGAAGGTTACAACGAATCAGATCGAGATTATCAGAGAATGTCGGTCTCGGTGGTTGCGGGCCCCCGCAACCACCTTTACCGAACTCTTGTAACCATCAAGTTCCGGGCCTTGGTCTGGGAGGCTCAGCATGTTTGCGATCGCGCCAACTAGAGCGTTTCATATTTTGACGGAAGCGTATCCTGCGTTTTTGAAGTAGTTGGCGCATTGCTGTGGCTCGATGGTGTCGATGAGGCTCCCGAGATGGCGCCATAAGTCGTCGATCTCCCGCTTCTGGGCGTTTCTCATCCAGTGCTTGATTTGGGCAAAGGTCTGCTCGATGGGATTGAGGTCGGGGGAATATTTGGGCAGGAGCCACAGCTTGGCTCCGGCGGCACGGATGGCGTTTCGCACGGCTTTTGACTTGTGGCTGCCGAGATTGTCCATGATGACGATGTCGCCGGGCACCAGGGTCGGCACGAGCAGCTGCTCGACGTAGGCGCGGAAGCACACGCCATTGATGGGGCCGTCGAAGACGCAGGGCGCGGTGAACCGGTCGCAGCGCAGCGCGCCGATGAAGGTCAGGGTGTGCCACCGCCCATGGGGGGCAAAGCCGCGGACCCGCTCCCCTTTCGGCCCCCAGCCGCGCAGCGGGGCCATATTGGTCCGGATCCAGGTTTCATCAATGAATACCAGCCGTTCGGGATCAAGCTTTGCCTGCCACGCCTTCCAGCGCCTGCGATGGCGGGCGATGTCCGCGCGCGCCCGTTCAACGGCGAACAGGGTTTTTTTTAAAGCGCAGCCCTTCACGGCGCAGAAACAGCCATACCGTGCTGTGGGATACCCTGACACCCCGAGCGGCCAACTCGTCTCTCAACCGATGCAGCGTCAGATGCGGCTCCTGGTCGATCCGGCCGACAATGAACTCCCGATGGGGCTCAAGAACCCGGCGGCGGTGACCGCCCATCTTGCCGGGCGCAACACTCCCCGTCCGCCGGTAGCGCTGCGACCACTTAACCACGCTCGAAACCGCAACCCCAAACCGAGCCGCTACAGCGCGGCAACTCTCCCCCGCCAAAACCGCCAAAACAACACGCTCTCGCAAATCAATCGAATAAGGTCTCGCCATGAATGCTGGCCTCCTTGCCCAGCATCCATCTTGAATCATGGTTCGCCCATACTTGGGAATCCCTAAAATGATTCAATCAATCTCAAATACGCTCTAGGTCGACCCTGAAGCCGTCGGGCAGCGGCGAGACGACGACTCTTTCCACTAAGTTCCTTAGAACAGCAAGGGCCTCGTCCTTGATCGTCGGGTCACTTAATGAAGCATGGAGCGAGATGACCTGGCGGCGATCAAGGTTTGGGAGATTGGACTCTCGAGGACGCCGCGCTTGGTGCTCTTACGATTGGTGCACATACCAACAACCGACGCCGAACACCAAATCGAGAAAACCCGCTACGGTACCGAATACGGACAAAAGGAAAAATGTCTGGGGCGATCCGCCAATGACCCAAGACGGGACCGGGCACCCGGTTCGGGAGACGATGCCGGATGGCCGTTTGGCAGACGTGCCGCCAATTTCAAACCTCCCGACAATGTAAAATTCCCGACATTCAATTCCGCCGGACGCGGATAGTTTCTCACGTGCTGCATCGGCTGGAGCTTGGTGAGGCATTGTCCAGATTACCCGCCAGAGGAAAGATCAATGGCAGATGAGAAGAAAGCGACGTTCGACGCCGGCTTGATCGGCCTCGGCAATATGGGCCAGGGGCTCGGCAAGAATATTTTGGAGAACGGGTTTTCGCTGGTCGTGCAGGACCTGAAGCCGTCTGCCGTGTCCCGGCTGGAAGAGCGCGGGGCGGTCGGCGCCATCGACCTGAAGAGCCTGATGAGCCAGACCGACATCGTGATGACCTGCCTGCCCAGCATGAGTTCCATCGAAGCGGTTTACGACTCTTCGGACGGGATCATCGCCAATGTCCGGCCCCGCATGGTGATCGTCGACTTCTCGACCAGCAGTCCGGAATTGACCCGCCGGTACGGTGCGATGCTGGGAGAGAAAGGAGCCCAGCTCATCGATACGCCCATGCTCCGAAATCCGCAGGCGGCGTTCGACGGGACGCTCCAGCTCCTGGTTTCCGGACCTGACGACGCGATCGAACGCGCGAAGCCCCTGCTCGAGGCCGTTTCCGAGGAATTGATCCCTTCCGGAGATCTGGGCAACGGCCACGCCATCAAGCTGATCAACAACGCGGTCACCATCGCGAACGGCGCGATCCTTTGCGAGACGTTTACCGTCGCCCGAAAGATGGGCATCGACCTGAACACCCTCAACCGGGTAATGGGCGTGAGCTTCGCCGCCAGCAAAAAGCTTCCCGATACGGCCCGGCGCCTGATCGAAGACGACCACAAGAATACCTTCTCCATCGACGTGTCGCTGAAGGATATCGATCTGTTCACCAAGCTCTCCTCGGAACTCGGCGCGCTGACCCCGATCGCGGAGGCGACGCGTGATCTGTTTCGGATGGCTTCGCAGTTCGGCTACGGCGACGAGCACAATACCCGTGTGGGCAGCGTACTCGCCAGGTTCGTCGGAACGGACTTCGGGGAGGAAGAGAGCAAGAAGGCCAGTTCTTGAGGGAGCCCAAGGAAGGCTGGGAGAATCAGGCCCCGCTCGGCGGCCCGCCGGACCGTCTCTATCGGAAATAGACCACCTCGCCGCCGGCGTGGGCCTCGAGCTTGTCGATGTCGGGGACATGGATGCGGCCGTATTCGACCTGGATCAGGTCCAGCGATTCCAAGTGTTTCAGGTGTTTGTTCACGGTCGGCCGGGTCGACTTGATGATCCTTCCCAACTCTTCCTGGGTGATCTTCAGGTCGACGGCCTCGACGCCGATATGTTCGCGCTGGGCAAGAGCCATCGAAACGATCGTCCGAATGAGCCGCGTCTCGATCGGGTTCAAGGCGAGGTTTTCTATGAGGGTGTAGGCCTTGCGCAGCCGATAGCTCATAAGGCGGGCGACCATATCGTAGAGGTCGGGGAAGCGATCGAGCGCGGCCTTGAAATCGTTGCGGTGGATCAACAGCAACTCGGTCTCTCCGTAGGCATAGACCTCGTTGGGGTTTTTCTCGCCATCCATGACCGACGTTATGCCCCAGACGTTTCCCTCCGTGAGGATGGAAAAGACATGCTCGACGCCCTCGACCGATGAACTCATGCTTCGGAGACCGCCACGGACGATGGTCGCCAGGTGCGCGGGAATATCATCCCGCGTCACGAAAAGCGTTCCGTCGGGGAGGATTTTGACCGTCGAGACATGGGCCAGATGATCGATGACCCCGGCCGGCAGACCGGCAAACCAGTAATTGCCGGCGAGGAAACTCCGCCGGTTTTCCCGGCTATTTGGCACCGCTTGATCCATCGCTTCCCTGTTTGTCGGCTGCCCAACATTTCGTTATCCCGATTTTGCCTAAAATTTTTGGGATTTGTAAGGGCCGGAGGAGGCCGCGCCGGGGCTCCGGCGTCGAAGACTATGGCTCCGCAATCGGTCCGGGCGCCCGCGAGGGGAGATACAGGGGAATTTTGGAGGCGAGACGCATGTTTACAGCGCAACAACTGATCGAAGCCGGCAACAAAACCGTCGAATGGGCGTCCGGCCACCTCAACGAGGACGGCAGCTTCGGCGGCGTCGAGGAACGCATTCTCGCCTATTACAAGGCGCCCATGGCCTTCGCGCTTGCGGGCCGGGCCGGGGAAGCCGCCGCCGTGGCGAACCATCTCAAAAACACCTTCTTCCAGGACGGCGATTTTCATGCGGTGAAGGACGATCCGACCTCCGGCGGCTCGAAGAACTACCGCAACGCCTGGATCGGGCGCGGTCTCCACACGCTCGGCTTCTATGACCTTTCGGTTCCAACGGGGGATTTCCTGGAATCCGAAATGGACGGGAAGACCGGCGGCGTTCTCACGACCTCGTCGGTCGAAGGCCGGGACCGCGAAACGGACTGGGGAAACACCTGCTCCACGGCGATCGCGATGCTGGCGATGGGCCGGCGCGAGCCTGCCGTCCGCTGCGGCGATTTCCTCGCCCAAATGCTCGACGATCAGGACGGCGGCGGCGAAGCGCTTTATCTCCGACGTGACAGTACCGGCGAAATCATCACGGACATGACCGGCCGACCGGCCAACCTCTATGCCGTGATGATCGGCGAGACGGGCCAGGTGTACTGGTACCTGGGAATGGCGATGGTCGCCTTTGCCGGCCTCTACCGGTGGACCGGCGACGAGAAGTGGAAGACGGCCGGCGACCGGATCTACGACATCGTCTCCCGCTGCGACGACGAGGTCTACGCCATCATCACCAACGGGAAGGTCGCGTGGGGCGCAGGCGCCATGTTCGCCGCGACCGGCGACAGGAAGTTCGGCCAACTCAGCGACAAAATCTGGACGTGGGTGTGCGATACCCAGACGCCCGAGGGGGTCTGGCTGCGGCCCGGGGCCGAGACCGTCGCCGATCAGGCCCTTGACGTCTCGCTCGATACGTCGCTGGAGCGGGCTTCCTACATGTTCGATCTCGCCAAAACCCTGGCGGGCGGCGATTACTAGGCAGGCGGATGTGGCGCGTCAGTTGAAATCGGCCGGATCGGGCAGATAGAAGACGGTTCCGCCGACGGTCTGGCGCTCGATCAAACTCCGGTGGGGCCGGAGCGGCCGGAATTTCAGGAACGGCAGGACGTGTTCGTCCATCATCCCTTCGACCACGTCCGCATGCTTCGGATCGTCCACGAGGTTGTCGTCTTCGAGGGGATCGGTCTCGCTATCGAACAACTGTGCCGGCGTGCGTTCGTCTTCGTAGACGACGAGCTTGTACCGCTCCGTCTTGAACATCCCCATACCGTAGGATTCGCTGATCACCACCTTGTGGTCGGGGGCCGCGCCTTCGCCGGTAACGGCGGGCAGCAGTGATTTGGCCTGCGACGTGGGCAATTCCGCACCGGCGATGTCCCGGACGGTCGCCGAGATATCCATGTGCTGAATCAGTTCGTCGACCTGGCCGGGCTTCGTGCCCGCCGGCGGACGAATAATGAGCGGGACCTTCACCGCCTGATCGAAGAACACCATCTTCTTGATCATCCGGTGCTCGCCCATCATCTCCCCGTGATCCGAGGTATAGATCACCCAGGTGTTTTCCAGCCTCCCCGTCCGTTCGAGAGCGTCTACGATCTTTCCGATGGACCGGTCGATGATGCTGATATTCGCGTAGTAGGCGCGGCGCAGCTTGACGATCGCCTCGTCGGTCATGGTCTCGGAGTCGCAGTATTTCAAGAACGCCCCGAGGAAAATGGAGAGTGGGCCCGCTTCCGGAACCTCGGGCCGCTTGAGGGACCCCGGCATCGGAATGTCGGCGCCGTCGTACCAATCCACCGCCTCCTGGGGCGCGTCCCAGGGATCATGGGGTCCCGGAAATCCGATCTGAACGAAGAACGGCTCGTCCCTGTCGTAGTTCTCCAGCCACTCGGCCGTGAAGTCGCCGAGCCAGGCGTCCTGATAAGCGTCCAGCGGCAGCGGGATGGGATCGGCCTGCCAGGCCCGGTAGGGCGGCGCATCGGGGGCGGCCTTGCGCTTGTGTTTCTGCCTGGAGCCCAGGTAGTCGCGGTAGGTGTCCAGCAGATCCCGGCTTTCGAGGAAATCCGTGTACTTGGTGTTCAGGAAGTAGGTCGCTTCCTTGCCGACCGTCTCCAGCACCTCGGCAAAGCCGTAGCCGTTGAGCTGGCCAATTCGCTCATCGGCGTGCTTCACCCGCGGCGGTATATGGCGCCAGAAATGGGTCTTTCCGATCACCGCCGTATGGTATCCGGCGTGCTGCAATGCCTGCGCGTAGGTGGGCACGGCATCGTGGACCTCGGACATGTTCTCGAAGACGCCGTGATCCCGCACGTAGCGCTCGGTGAGAAGGGATGCCCGCGCCGGCATGCACAGCGGCCCCTGGACGTAGACATTGCCGAATTGGACGCCCTCACTTGCCAGCCGGTCGGTGCTCGGCGTTTTGGCTATGGGATCGCCCGAGGAGCCGAGCATGTCCGCCCGCTGCTGGTCGGGCATGAGGAGAACGATACTCGGTTTGTCAGGCACTTCGGCGGCTCCCCCTCGGATTGACGCTACCCGCTTGGTCCGGGTATTCCGGGATAGTGGGGGCGCCCGCACGAAAAGAATGTAATCGATCCGACAAACTGGTCCGCCCATCGCCGCCATGATATTGGAATTGAAGCCTAAACCGCCTGAGAGATACGGAAATGAGTGAACAGCCCCTCGGCAGTCCGGACGATGCGTCCGCCGCGCCGTCGGCGGGATTTGCGTCGACGGTCATCCGGAATCCCATCGATCCCCGGCATTTGGGTTCCGCCGCCCTGTCGCCGGCGGGAGAGTTTGCCGCCGGGTCCTACCAGAGCTTCACGCTGGTCTACACGGCGGGAAAATACGGCATCGACGACTCGGGCTCGCTCCGCATCTGCTTCCGGTTTGCGTCCGATCAGACGCGGCCCCAGTTCGAAAACCCCGAGGGACCCAACTACACGGTCATCGAGGCATCGAACAACGCGGTGCTGGAGTGTCGCTATGACCCCAAGGGCAATGTCCGGCCGTGGGACCGAACGCTCTACATTAAGGTCGTGCACGGGTTCCTGAGGGAAGGGGATACGATCTCCGTACGGTTCGGGGTGACCGATCACGGCTCTCCCGGCATGCGTCTTCAGACGTTCTGCGAGGACTCGTTCGAGTTCCACGTTCTCGTCGATCCCATTGCCACCTTCACCTACCAGCCGCTCATCGAGCAGCCGAAGATCAAGATCGTTCCCGGTGAACGGGAGCGGTTCCTGGCCGTGATCCCGACGCTCCGGAGAGTCGGGGAGACATTCGCGCTGAAGTTCAAGGGCGAGGACCGGTGGGGCAATCCGTCGGACAAGGGCGGCGGCGCGTTCACCCTGCGCGCCAATGTTCCGGTTTCGGGATTGCCGGAAACGACCGGCCTTCCCGACGGCGCGTTCAGCGCCGAAATCCCGGGCCTGTCCGTGGCGGAAGCCGGAGACCTCGTGATCGAGCTGCTGGACGAGGCCGGAAACCCGGTCACCGGGACCAACCCCCTTCGGATCGTCGAAGAGGCCGATAAGGTCCACTACTGGGCCGACCTCCACGGCCAGTCGGAGGAGACCATCGGCACCGGCGATGCCGGCGACTATTTCGCCTTTGCCCGGGATCGGGCCTTTGTCGACGCGACGGGGCACCAGGGCAACGATTTCCAGATCACCAACCGGTTTTGGCGGCGGTTGGACGAACTCTCGGCCCGGTTCGAGGAAGACGGCAGGTTCGTCGTCCTTCCGGGCTACGAGTGGTCGGGCAACACAGGTCTCGGCGGGGACCGCAACGTCTACTTCTCCGAAGAGGGACGCCAGATCAGGCGGTCGTCCCACGCGCTGGTCGAGGACCGCTCCGACATCGCGACGGACTGCGCCACCGCCGCGGAGCTGTTCGAGACCCTGGCCGCCAACCGGGAATGGGACGTGGTGGTCTTCGCCCACTGCGGCGGCCGCTACGCCGATGTGAAGATGGCCCATGACGGCCGCTTCGAAAAATCCATGGAGGTCCACTCCTCGTGGGGCACCTTCGAGTGGCTTCTCCAGGACGCGCTGGAGATGGGCTACCGGAGCGGGATCGTCGCCAACTCGGACGGCCACAAGGGCCGCCCCGGGGCCAGCTACCCCGGCGCCTCGCTCTTCGGCGCGATCGGCGGGCTGACCTGCCTTGTCACCGATGAACTGAGCCGGTCGTCGGTTCTCGATTGCCTGCGCAAACGTCACCACTACGCAACGACCGGCGGGCCCAACGGGCGGATGTATATGGACGTCGCGACGGCGTTCAGCCGGGACGCGACGATCTATCACGACGATCCGGCGATCGGTCCCGCCGAGGGCCGGCCGGCGCGGTCCGCGATCATGGGCGACATCGTGCACCTGCCCGAAGGCAGCGCCGAGATCAGCGTCGATATTCACGCCGCCTGCCCCATCGAGCGGGTCGACATCTTCAACGGGCTGGACCATGTGGAGACCGTCCGGCCCTACGGTCCGGACGAGCTCGGCAATCGCGTACGCGTTCTATGGGAGGGCGCGGAATATCGCGGCCGGTTCCGTCAGGTGATCTGGGACGGCAGCGCCGTGCTCTCGGACAATCGCATCGAAGACGCCGCTCCCATCAATTTCTTCAATCCGGACAAGACCCTGGATCGTCTCGGCGACAACGGCCTCGAATGGAGGGCCCTGACCACCGGGAACATCGGCGGATTCGACGTCTGGCTGGCCGATCCCTACGGCGGCACCCTCAAACTGGAAACCCCGCTCGTGCAGTGCGGCATTCCCGTCGAGGAAATCGGATACGAGGACGAGATATTCGACCGGAGCGGCGTGCTGCCCCGCTATTTGAAGGTATACCGCCTGCCGGCCCGGAACCCGCACCGCCGGATGACCTTCAAACGGACCATCGGCCTCAAGGACGACGGGGACAATCCGGTCTACATCAGGCTGACCCAGGAAGACGGAACGCTGGCCTGGACGAGCCCGATTTACATCTATCGCTAGGCCCGAATTCATGAGTATCACCCTTGAGGAACGCCCGATCTTTGTCCTGGGCTGCCACCGTTCCGGCACCACCATGCTCATGCTGATGATCGGCGCGCATCCACGGATATCCGTGCCGGAAGTCGCCTGGTATTACCAGCGGTTCCGCCCCTACCTCTACAGCTATGGGAATCTGAACGACGAGGCGAACTTCAGAACCCTCACCGACGAGATGGTCAACGGCCTCATCCCGCCCTACTTCGGCATGGACGTAAATCCGGCGACAATCGTCGACGAGATCATGGCCGATGCGAAGGAGAGGAGTTTCGCCGGCATCTTCGATGCCGTTCTCGAGCGGCACGCCCGGGAGGACGGAAACAAACCGCGTTGGGCCGAGAAGTCCCCCAACAACAGTTTCTTCGTCAAAGAGATATTGGAGGACTTCCCGAACGCCCAATTCGTCTACATCACCCGGGATGGGCGGGACAATTGCGCCGAGACCCTGCATTCCCGGCACGGTTTGTACAACATGGTGGTCACCGCCGAACGCTGGAAGCTGTTTCTGGAAGCCGTGAAACCCTGGCGTGAGAAGCTGACCGCCGATCAATGGCTGGATATCAAGTATGAAGATTTGGCCCGCCGGCCGGAGGCCATATTGGGCCAGGTCTGCGACTTTATCGGTGAGGATTATTCGCCATCCATGCTCGACTTCCATCAATCCGAGGTCGCCCAGACCAGGGCCCGGGTGGTGAAGAACCCGGGGGGCGTCTCGCCGGCGCCGCTGGCCGAACCGGTGAGCGACCGCTTCATCGGCGTCTACAAGGAGCTTCTCAGCGTCAAGGATCAGCGGATATTCGCCGCCATCGCCGGGGATATTCAGACGGAAAACGGCTACGAACTTGAATACGAGCCGGAGGAGATGTCCGAGGAGGCTCTCGAAAACTTCCGTGAGCAGAACAGCAGAATGCGGGCGGCCCTGCTGCATGCCCGCGGCCATATGCGGGACAGCTACATCGAGTGGCTGGTGGATCAGCGGGAAGCGCGGAAGCGCCAGGGCATCTGGACCGATGCGGATGTCCCCAACGAGTTCCCGATCGGCCATCCCGATGAGGACACCATCATGGGGCGGGGAGCGCCGAGGAAGTGGAAGACCGAGTTTGGAATTCCGAGGCGGTACTATTAGCGGGCCGTCCGCCGGCGGAACCGCCGAATTTCGGTTCGCGCTCGCCGGGCGGACGGGAGAGAGGAGCGGGGAGTGGCGATAACCCTGGACGAAGCGCCGATCTTTATCGGCGGATATGAACGCTCCGGCACCACCATGCTGATGCTGATGATCGGGTCCCACCCGCGCATCGCGGTTCCCGAGGTCACCTGGTACTACCCGCGGTTCAGGGCCTATCTGCACACCTATGGAGACATTTCGAAGGAGGAGAACTTCCGCGTCCTTCTTAGTGAAATGATGTTCGGCCTTCTGGTTCCCTTCTTCGGGATCGAGGTGGACGAAGACACCATACTGGACGAAATCCTGACCCATGTGCCGGAAAGGACGTTTCCGGGCGCCTTCGCCGGCGTGATGAACTGGTTTGTGTCAAAGAAAGGCAAGCCGAGATGGGTGGAAAAGTGCCCGCAGAACATCTTCCATGTCGCGTCGATCCTGGAGGATTTCCCCAACGCCCAGATCGTCTTCATCACCCGCGACGGCCGCGACAGCGGGGCGACCTACATGCAGTCCAGGTTCGGGCCGACCAACGTGTACGCGGCGGCGGAATTGTGGAAGAAGTTTCAGGTCGCGGCGCGTCACTGGCGCGCCCGGCTGGACGGCTCCCAATGGCTCGATGTCCGCTACGAGGATCTGGTCCGCGAGCCCGAGAATACGCTCGAACGGATATGCGGTTTTCTCGGCGAGGACTACAGCCCGGACATGCTTGGGTTTCATGAAACCGCCTATGCCCGGAACCGGGGCAGGAATCCCGACCATGCCCCCATCGCCAGGCCGGTGACCGACGAACTGATCGGCGAATACAAGCAGTACCTGAGTATTCGGGAGCAGCGAATCTTCGCCGGTGTCGCGGGTGAGGAACTGGCGGAGAACGGCTACGAAATAGATGTCGATCCCATCGAGACCAGCACCGGGGACGCGGCATTGTTGCTGGAAATGGACATGCGCACCCGTGCGGCGAATTTCGATTTGATGGGGCATCAGTACGCGTTCAGCCGGTTCAACGAGCGGCTCGTCGAACGCTGGGAGGAGCGCCGGCGGGAGGGGATCTGGAACGAGTCCGACCGGCCCCGGGACCAGGATCCCAATGCCCGTCTTTGGATGGAAACCATTGCCGAGCAGGCCCGGTTGAAGACCAGGTTCGGCACCCATCCCAAGGAGTGAATACGGCGCGGTTGGAGGACCGATGGACATGGAGATCGACCCCGCGACCCTTCGCGGCGATTGGAGATATCCGACAAATGTGCGGTTTGGACCCGGCCGCATAGACGAGCTGCCCGGCGCCTGCCGGTCGCTGGGCATGACCCGCCCGCTGCTGGTCACCGACCCCGGCCTGCTCGGACTGCCGATGACGGGGGAAGCGCTCGGGGCAATCCAATCGGCGGGGATCGCCGCCACCGTCTATTCGGACGTCAAGGGAAACCCGGTCGCCCGCAACGTCGTCGACGGGGTCGCCGTCTATCGCGAGAACGGCTGCAACGGCGTGATCGCATTCGGCGGCGGCAGCAGTATCGATGCCGCGAAGGCGATTGCGAATTTGGCCGATCAAACCCGGCCGATCTGGGATTTCACCATCGTCGGCGAAGACGTCGACGTCGACGATATCGCGCCCCCGGCCCCGCTGATCGCCGTTCCCACGACCGCCGGAACCGGGTCCGAGGTCAGCCGGGGCGCGATCATTATCGACGAGGAGGCCCAGACGAAGCGGAACGTCTCCCACCCGGACGCGATGCCCAATCTCGCCATCGTCGATCCCGAGCTGACCCTGGACTTGCCGGCCGACATCACCGCGGCGACCGGCATGGATGCGCTCTCGCACAATCTCGAGGCCTATTGCACCAGGCAGTTTCATCCGTTTTCCGAGAGCGTCGCCTTGGGGGGCATGCGGCTCATCAAGGAATGGCTTCCGGTTGCCGTGCGCGACGGCGGCAACCTCGCGGCGCGCACCTACATGATGGCGGCATCGAGTATGGGGGCGGTCGCGTTCCAGAAGGGGCTGGGCGGGATGCACGCCATGAGCCACCCGATCGGCGCCGCGCACGACCTTCACCACGGTCTCACCAACGGCGTGGTCATGCCATATGTGCTCGCCTTCAATCGGCCGGCCATCGAGGAGCGGATGACAACGCTCGCTCGCCACCTCGGCCTGCCTGACCCGTCGTTCGACGCGGTGTTGGATTGGGTGGTGGCGTTGCGCCGGGACATCGGCATTCCGCATACTCTTTCGGAGGTCGGTATTCTGGATGAACATGCCGATCGGCTCGCGGCGATGACCGCCCGGGAACGGCCGGGCCGCAACAATCCGGTCCCTCTCGGCGAGAAGGAGTCCCGGCGGCTGTACGCCATGGCGATCAACGGGGAGCTCGAGGCCTGAACGGCACGGGCTCTTGGAATTCGAAAGTGGGGAAAATCGATGAACACGACCAATGAAAACCCGGGCGCTTCACGCCCAAATATCCTCTTCATTCAGGTGGATCAGTTGGTGCCGGCCGCCTTGTCCGTCCATGGGCATCCGCTGGTCAAGACACCGCACCTGGACGAACTGGCCGCCAAAAGCGTCGTTTTCGAGAACGCTTACAGCAATTTCCCCCTGTGCTCGCCCTCGAGAGCATCCATGCTCGCCGGCCGGCTGCCGTTCAATATTGCTCAATGGGACAACGGGGCGGAATTTTTCGCCGAGATTCCGACGCTTGCCCATTATCTGAAGGCGCTCGGCTATTCGACGACGCTCTGCGGCAAGATGCATTTCATCGGCCCGGACCAATACCATGGGTACGAGGAACGGCTGACGACGGACATTTATCCGTCCGATTTCTCTTGGACGCCCAATTGGGACCAGACCTTCAGGAAGGGCGGCGGCATACGCGTGCGGAACGTTATCGAGTCCGGGCGCTGCGTCCGGGCCCTGCAGATGGATTTCGACGACGAGGTCGAATATCACGCTGTTCAGAAAATCTATGACTTGGTGCGGCACACCGACGACCGGCCGTTCTTCTTCACCGTTTCCCTGTCGCACCCGCACCCGCCCTACGTGATTTCGGACAAGTACTGGGACCTCTACCGGGACGAGGACATCGACCTGCCGCGGGTCCCGGAGATTCCGTTCGAGGAATTGGACCCGTTCAGTCAGACGCGGGCCATTGCGATGGGGCACCAGTATTACGACATCACCGACAATCACATCCGGACGGCGCGGCATGCCTATTACGGCATGATCTCGTACGTGGACGAGAAAATCGGGTCGGTTCTGGCGGCGCTGAAGGAAACCGGGCTCGACGAGAACACGATCATCATCTTCACCGCCGATCACGGCGAAATGCTCGGCGAGCGCGGCATGTGGCTGAAGGACACCTTCTATGAGTGGTCGGTGAGGGTGCCCATGTTCATTCATGCCGAAGGTATCGCACCTAGGCGGGTGACCGGGAATGTTTCCCTGGTCGATCTGGTTCCGACCTGCCTCGAACTCGCGGGCAAGGAGGATGAGCCGGTCACCGAACTCGACGGTGACAGCCTGGTCGGCCTGATGCACGGCTCGTCCGACGGCTGGAAGGACGAGGTGATCTCCGAATGGTCGGCGACGGGTCACCCGGCGCCGTCCCGGATGGTGCGGCGCGGCAGCTACAAATACTGGGTGAGCGAGGGGCTGCCGCCGCTTCTGTTCGATCTGGAGAACGACCCGGACGAACTGGAGAACCTCGCGGGCCGCGACGAAGTCAAGAAGGTCGAGCGGGGCTTGCATGAGCGGCTGTATTCGGACTGGGATCCGGCCGCGCTGGGTGAACGCATTCGAACAAGCCAAAAGAGGAGGCTGTTGCTGCGCGACCTCACCGAAACCACCGAAAAATACTCCAACTGGGCGGTCCAGACGGTACGCGACGATTCGGAGCGCTATGTGCGGGGCCGCGCCAGCAGCTTCTACGCCAAGGCGCTTCAGCGCTATCCGTTTGTCGAGCCGGTGGAGCCTGACCACGAGCCGCCTTCCGCCGACTGACCCTTTCGCCTCGAAGCGGGAAATCTCACGAATGTCGCCTTCAATACAATTTCGTTTCCGGGCAAGGGCTAGAGTTTCATTCGTAGGCTGGTCCGCACAAAGACCCTCGATCGGAAAGAGTGCCGGGGGCCGGCCGACGGGGGCGCTGAAAGGCTAGGCGCCAGACAACAAACATTCGTGGGAGACTTATCATGTCGAAACGCTCCTTGGTTTTCTCCATGGCCCTCGCAATGGGCTTCTCGGTGCTGGTTGCGTCCGGCAGTGCGTTGGCGCAGCGAATGCCGCCAAAGGACACGCTCAGGTTCGCGGGGTTCAGCGTGAAAGTTCTCGATCCCCACTTCGGCGGCGGCGGGAGTACGGAGTTCTTTCAGTACAAGGTCTATGACAGCCTGTTCGCGTTCGATGAAAACATGGTGGTGCGGCCCCAAATGGCCGACACGTTCACCTGGAATGCGGACAAGACGAAGCTGACCGTCACCTTGCGGCCCGGCCTCAAGTTCCACGACGGCCAGCCGGTGCGCGCCGCCGACGTGGTTGCATCGCTCAAGCGCTGGAGCAACGGACGGCGCGGTACCGCGCGGATCTTCAAACAGTTCACCAAGTCCATCGACAGGGTGGATGACAAGACCATCACCTGGACCCTGAAAGAGCCGTTCGGGATGGCCATGGAGGTCTTTACTTCGGTCCGCTATCCTCCGGCGATCATTCCGGAGCGGTTGGCCAAAACGCCGCGAAACAAGCAGATCAAGGATTTCACGGGCTCGGGTCCCTATGTTTTCCTGCCGGACGAATATGTTCCGGGCAAGCAGCTCCACTTCAAGAAGTTCGAGGACTACGTGCCCCGTTCGGAACCGCCCAGCTTCACTGCCGGAGGCAAGAAGGTCTACGTCAAGAAGCTTGAGTGGAAAATCATGAAGGACGATGCCACGCGGGTCGCGGCATTGAGGACGGGTGAGATCGACCTGATCCAGGAAGTCCCTCATGCGCTCAGGAACGACCTGCTGAACGATCCCAACGTCGTCCTGAAGCCGCTACGGACCGGCCGCCAGGGCCTTATCTTCATCAATCACCTTGCGCCGCCGTTCGACAACAAGAAGGCGCGTCAGGCATTGCTCTGGCTGATCAGCCAGGAAGAAACCCTGACGGCGATCACCGGCGATCCGGCGCTCTACCAGACCTGTCCTTCGGTCTGGACCTGCGCCAGCCCGTACGCGACGGACGTGGCCTCGGAAGCGATCATGAAGCAGGACCTGGAAAAGGCTAAACAGCTCATGAAAGAAGGCGGCTATAACGGCCAGACGATCCAGGTTTTCCAGGCCGGCAGCACCGCGACCTTCTCCAATGCGACGGTTCTGGCCGCGAATCTCCGCAAAATCGGCGTCAAGGTGGAACACCAGGCCATGAACCGCGGCGCGGCCATCGCGCGGCGGAAGAGCACCGTCGATCCCAACAAGGATCCGAAGAAGGGATGGCATATCTACGTTCAGGCCACCCAGGAAGTGACGCCGTCCATTCCGGCGTTGATGGGTCTCCTTCAAGGTGACGGCTGCAACAGGAAGGGCTTCTACGGATGGACCTGCGATGAGCGGATCGGAAAGCTCAAAGTGGCCTTCGGCCAGGCCAAGTCCGAAGACGAGCGGAAGAAAATCGCCGCCGAGCTTCAGAAGGTGGTGTACGACACCGTGCCGTACATCCAGACCGGCCTGTACTCCAACGAAGCCGCATACCGCAGCAACGTCAAGGGCGCCGTCAGGGCGCCGTCCCCCATCTACTGGAACATCCGCAAGGAATAGTTCCGGATAGGCAAGGCTCGATGGCGGCCCCGGAAAAATTTTTCGGGGCTGCCGGCCTTGGGGTAGTATTCGGCCATGTTTACCTACATCGTCCGTCGTTGCTTCGCTGCCATTCCGGTGATGATCGTGGTGGGGGTGTTCGTCTTCCTCCTCATCCACCTGACGCCGGGCGATCCCGCCGATATCCTCGCCGATGAAGATGCGACCCCGGGGGAAATCCAGCAGCTCCGGGAGTCGCTGGGGCTCGACAAGCCGCTGCACACCCAGTTCCTGATCTGGTCCGGGAACATCGCGACGGGCGACCTCGGAACCTCCCTGCTGGTCAGCAAGCCGGTCACCACCTTGATGGCCCAGCGCATCGAGCCGACCATATTCCTGGCCATCACCACGCTGACGTTCGCCGTCTTTCTCGGGGTTCCCCTCGGCGTCATGGCGGCCTGGAAGCAGGGCACGTGGTGGGACCACTCCATAATGATCTTCGCCGTCCTGGGGTTCTCCGTGCCCGGATTCTGGCTCGGCTTCATGTTCGTCTCGAAATTCGCCGTCGATTGGACCATCCTCCCGGCCCAGGGGTTCGTCAGCATCCGGGAGGGATTCGGCACCTTCCTCCACCATATGATCCTGCCCACCATCACCCTGGGTTCGTCCTACATGGCGCTGATCACCCGGATTACCCGCGCCACGGTGGTCGAGGTCCTGAAGGAGGACTACATCCGCACCGCCTACGCGAAAGGCCTGCCGCCCATGAAGGTGCTGTTCCGGCACGCCCTCCAGAATTCCTCCATCCCCATCGTCACGGTCATCGGCATCGGGTTCGCGCTCTTGATCAACGGCGTGGTGGTCATCGAGACCGTGTTCAACATCCCGGGGATGGGCAATCTCACCATCGAGGCGGTTCTCGACCGCGACTATCCGGTCGTCCAGGGCGTCATCCTGGTTTTCTCGGGCATCTACGTGCTGGTCAATCTGGTGGTGGATTTGAGCTATTCGCTGTTCGATCCCCGGGTGAGGCACTAGGCCATGTCGACAGCCGCCGCCAATGACATGGAGTTCGGAGCCGCCGAGGCGCTGCCCCCGCACCGGCGCATCTTCGAGTTCGTCCGCCGCAATCCGAACCTGTCGCTGGGCCTGCTCATGGTGTCGGTGATCATTTTCGTCGCCGTCTTCGCGCCCTGGATCGCGGCCAGGGACCCGGCCGAACTGAACGTGGTCACGGGCCGCCTCAAGCCGCCCTCGGCGGAGTACTGGTTCGGCTCCGACAGGTTCGGCCGGGACGTGTTCGCGCGCGCCATATTCGGCGGCCGCATTTCCCTGACCGTCGGCATAACCGTCGCGCTGCTGGCCGTGTTCATCGGGCTGATGGTCGGGCTGTTGAGCGGCTACGTCCGCCGGATCGACGCCTGGCTCATGCGGATCATGGACGGACTGATGGCCATCCCCGGACTGCTGCTGGCCATCGGCTTCATCGCCCTGCTGCCGGCCGGCATCGAGACCGTGATCATCGCGCTGACCATACCCGAGATTCCCCGGGTCGCCCGGCTGGTGCGGGGCGTCGTCGTCGTCACCCGCGAGATCACCTATGTCGAGGCGGCGGTGGCCGCGGGCGCCGGGACGGCGCGGGTGATCTTCAAGCACATCATGCCCAACACCTTCGCGCCGCTCATCGTGCAGGCGACCTTCGTCTGCGCGTCGGCCATGCTGTCGGAGGCCGCGCTGAGCTTCCTCGGCGCGGGAACGCCACCTGAGATTCCCAGTTGGGGCACCATGATGGCGGACGGCCGCTCCTATCTCAGCAGCGCGACGTGGATCATCCTGTTTCCCGGCCTGTTCCTGGCGGCGACGGTGCTCTCGGTCAATTTGATCGGCGACGGTCTCCGCGACCTCCTCGATCCGCGCTTCGCCAAGGAGGTGTGATGCCGGCCCCCGGAGCAGCCGACGCAATTCCCCCCGGCGGTGCGTCCCAAGGGCCCGTGCTCGAGGTCGAGGACCTGCGCACCCACTTCTTCACCCTGGACGGCGTCGTCAAGGCCGTCGACGGCGTCTCGTTCTCGGTTGAGGACGGCGAGACCCTCGGCATCGTCGGCGAATCCGGCTGCGGCAAGAGCATTACGGCCATGTCGATCCTGAGGCTCATCGCCAGCCCGCCGGGCCGCATCGTCGGCGGCGCCATCCGCTTTCAGGGGACCAACCTGCTCGAACTGGACGACGCCGGGATGCAGCGCATCCGCGGCAACCAGATCTCGATGATCTTCCAGGAGCCCATGACCTCGCTGAACCCGGTGCTGACCGTCGGCAGGCAGATCAGCGAATCCCTCATGCTGCACCGGGGCCTCTCCAAGCGCGCGGCCAGGAGCGAAGCGGTGGAAATGCTCAAGCTGGTCAACATTCCGGTGCCGGAGGCGAGGGTGGACGAATACCCCCATCAACTGTCCGGCGGCATGCGCCAGCGGGTGATGATCGCCATGGCGCTGGCCTGCGATCCCAAGGTGCTGATCGCCGACGAGCCGACCACCGCCCTCGACGTCACCATCCAGGCCCAGATACTGGACCTCATGGCGGAGATTCAGGAGAAGCTCGGCACGGCGGTGATGCTGATCACCCACGATCTGGGCGTCGTCGCCGAAAACGCCGACCGGGTGGTGGTCATGTATGCCGGCAAGAAGGTCGAGGAGGCGGACGTCGGCGAGCTGTTCGCGTCGCCGGCCCATCCTTACACCAAGGGCCTGCTGGGCTCGGTGCCGAGGCTCGATACGTGGGAGACGGCGGATTACCGGCCCGGACGCCTGAACGAGATCAAGGGCATCGTTCCGTCCCTCGACCGGTTGCCGCCCGGCTGCGCCTATGCGCCCCGCTGCCCGTTCGCCGACGAGAAGTGCCGCGAGGCCTACCCGCCGCTGGAGGAGAAGCGCCCCGGGCACTGGGCGGCCTGCTGGCACACCGACAGGCTCGGCGAGGCGGCGGCATGACCGGGGCGGCGGCCGGCGGCCCCGGCCAATCTGCGATATGGCGCCGAGTTTGGCGACGCAACGACATGACAACGCTTCCGCCGGCAACCGGCAAGAAGTTGGGGCTGGTCATAGATCTCGATATTTGCGTCGGGTGTCACGCCTGCGCCGTAAGCTGCAAGGAATGGAATACCGGCGGATACTCGGCGCCGCTTTCCGATATGGACGCCTATGGCAACGACCCCCACGGTCTATGGTTGAACCGGATTCACGGCTTTGAAGCCGGTGACGGAACCGGTGGCCGGACAGTCCATTTTCCACGCTCCTGTCTGCACTGTGAGGAACCGGACTGCGTAACGGTCTGCCCGACAGGGGCCTCGTACAAGCGGTCCGAAGACGGAATCGTGCTGGTCAATCCCGACACCTGCATCGGCTGTAAACTCTGTTCGTGGGCCTGCCCCTATGGCGCCCGGGAATACGATCAGAGCCACGGCGTCATGAAAAAGTGCACCCTCTGCGTGGATCGCATTTACAATGACAACCTGCCGGAATCCGATCGAGTGCCGGCCTGCGTAAAGGCCTGCCCGACCGGCGCGAGGCATTTCGGTGATTTGGGCGATCCGGACAGCGACGTTTCAAAAGTCGTCAAGGAGCGCGAAGGATACGACCTGCTGCCCGAGTTTGGGTACAGACCGGTCAACAAATATCTGCCGCCGCGAATGAGGGAAGTCGACCGTTCCCATGCAAAACCCGCCGGAGAGAAGCCGGCGCAAATCGATGCCGTCCATGCCCCTACGGCCGTCGAGAAGTTTTTCGGGTGGGCCGACCGAATGTTGTCCGATTGAGGGACGCGCCGACAATGCATCCGGCATATTCCGTCATTTTTTTCACCGCCTCCTCAGGGGCCGGATACGGACTGTTGTTTTTGCTGGCGATTTTAGGGGCGCTTGGTCTGCTTCCCGCCGAGCGCTGGTTTGGACTTGCGGGCTTTGCGATTGCCCTCGGGCTGATCTCCGGCGGCCTCGTTTCCTCGACTTTTCACCTCGGTCATCCGGAGCGCTCCTGGCGCGCCTTCTCTCAATGGCGGTCCTCGTGGCTCTCCCGGGAGGGGGTGCTCGCCGTTTTCACTTACCTGCCGTCAGGCCTGCTCGCGATCGGATGGGTATATT
Source organism: Rhodospirillales bacterium (assembly GCA_965221855.1). Classification (GTDB taxonomy): domain Bacteria; phylum Pseudomonadota; class Alphaproteobacteria; order Rhodospirillales; family UBA2165; genus JAJDXO01. The sequence goes on from CBDCSV010000005.1 coordinate 409,000, forward strand.
TTGAGACGACCTCTTCGGTGTGGAACCTTATGGCTTGGCTGACGGCGCTCTCCTCTGTCGCGACGGTCTATAGCACGGCGATGATCTATGCATCCCTGAAGACCATTCCACAGTGGCACAATGGTCTCGTGCCGCCCGTATTCTTGATCCTCGCTCTGGCGACCGGCGCGGTTCTCCTCAACTTCCTAATGTTGGTTTTCGGTATTTGGCAGGCGTGGGCCGCCGTGATCGCCATTGCGGCGCTGCTTGCCGCGCTGGCATTGAAACTAAGGTATTGGGCGTTCCTCAACACAAGATCGCGCGAGTACACGGTCGAGTCGGCCACCGGCCTGAAACAGTTCGGCAAAGTCCGGCCTCTCGACGCGCCCCACACAGCACCCAATTACCTCAACAAGGAAATGGGATACGCCATTGCGCGAAGACACTCTGAACGGCTGAGGCGGTACGTGCTCACCCTTTGCTTTGTCGCTCTGGCCCTTCTGCTGGCCCTGAATCTTGTGCTTCCGGGAATGTTCGGCCTGTTCCCGGCGGGCGCCGCCGTCATCGCCAGCGCCACCGGTGTCGTCATCGAACGCTGGCTCCTGTTTGCCGACGCCGAACATGTCGTCAATTTATACTATGGCCGGGAGGCCATCTAGAGCATTTTCTGATCACACCCGGTCATAGCCTGCGGCAGTGAAGTAGTTTTGGCACTCGGATTGGGTGACTGTGTCGATGGCGGTTGCGATGGCGTCGTAGAGGTCGTCGACGGTTCTGGCTGCGGTCTTTTTGAGGAGGGCCTTGAGCTTTGCGAAGGCCATCTCGATTGGGTTGAAGTCGGGTGAGTAGGGCGGCAGGAAGCGGAGCTCGGCGCCGGCGTCTTCGATGGCCTTACGCACGCTGGCGGGCTTATGGGCTGGCAGATTGTCCATAATGACGATGTCTCCGGGTTTGAGGGTTGGGACCAGGATTTGCTCGACATAGGCAAGGAAGGCTGCCCCGGTCATCGCCCCATCGATGGTCATGGGGGCGAGGATGCCGTCGAGCGTGAGAGCAGCGACCAAAGTGGTGGTCTTCCAGTGGCCGTGAGGGATGGCGGCTTGGCAGCGCTGCCCGCGCGGCGCGCGGCCATAGCGCCGGGCCATCTTGGTCGATGTGCCGGTCTCGTCGATGAAGACCAGCCGCTCCGGCATCAGGCCGGGCTGCGCCTCGGCCCAGGCCTGCCGGCGCGCCAAGACATCAGGACGTTGCTGCTCGCTGGCGTGCGCGGTTTTTTTTGAAGGTCATGCCGTGGCGGTCGAGCAGCCGCCAGACCGTGCTCGGGGCAACCCGAAGCCCGTGCACCTCCTCCAGACAGGCTGCGATCTCGGCCAGGGTGATGTCCGGTGTCTCCGTGACAAGCGCCAGAACCTCCTCGGCATACGCTTCAAGGCGGTGAGAGCGGCGGTCCCCGCCTTGCGGCCGGGGCCGCACATCACCCCGCTGCCGCCACTGATCAACCCATTTGATCGCCGTCGAGGCCGCAACCCCAAAAACCTTCGCCGCAGACCGACGCGACATCCCGCCGTCCACCGCCGCAACCAACCGATGTCGTAGATCATTCGAAAGTGGTCTCGTCATGCAGGCTGGCCTCCTTCACCAGCCCACATCTTGAATCAGAAATCAGAGACTTTGGGAATCCCTAACGATTCCGTCAGATCAGAAAACTCTCTAGCTTATGCGGCCCGACGGCCGCGCAAGTTCGTCGGGGATCATAAGGCCTGGCTGCTGGAGCGGATTGAATCCCCGTTCACATTGAGCGGCCTGATCTCCGAACTCGCCGTTTCCGGGAAGCGCGGAGCCGCTTGCTCCGGCGCCGGTTTGGCGCGTTCAGCCCCGAGCGGTCTTGTTCGCCAGGGACGCGAAGGCGCCAAGGCAGCGCCGCGCGACCGGGCGGTGGCGGCCATAGCCGGTGAGCCTGACGGCAAGGGACCGTTCGAACCCGACGAACCCGTCCCGGACCGCGACCAGCGAACCCAGGTCGACGAAGCGGCCGACGAAGTTCCGCCAGCCGAGCGCCAGCCCCTGTCCCGCGACGGCGGCGTCGATCATGTAGACATAGTCGTCGAAGTTGCGGTAGCGGGGCGGCGGGTTCGGTCGTCCGGCGGCCTCGAACCAGTCGTCCCAGGTGGCCCAGCCGAGGCTCGGCCGCGCGAATTCGAGAAACGGCAGCGCGCCCCACTGCGTGACAGGTTGGCGCAGGGTGTCCGCATGGGCCTCGGCAAAGCCCGGCGAGCACACCGGCGCGATCGCTTCGGGGAAGACCACCACCTCGTCGTCGGGCACGCCGTCGGTGGCGTGGTAGCTCGCGACCAGGTCGATCCTGTCGGTCTCCATCACGTTCGGGCGCTCCAGATGGCTGTTCTCGCAATGCAGGAGGCGGATGACGGCGGTCTTGCCCAACCCGCGCTGCACATCCCCGAGCCGCGGTCTCAGGAACAGTTCCGAGGTGGCGCCGCCGCAGGCGATGACGACCCGCTCGTCCTCCGGGAGGTCCGACGCCGCAAGCGCGCCCGCGGCGATGCGCTCCAGCCCGACGGCGACGGCGCGGTGGAAGACCACCCCCGCCGGCGTGAGGGTCACGGCGCGGCGGTCGCGCTCGAACAGGCGGACCCCGAGGTCGCGCTCCAGTTCCGCGACATAGCGGCTGACCGAGGGCTGGTGGATGCCCAGTTCCTCGGCGGCGCGGACGAAGCTCCCATGGCGCGCGGCGGCGTCGAACGCTCTCAGCGCGCGCATTCGGGGCAGTGGTCCGGTGGAAAGATTAAGCATAGCAGTCTTGTTATCGATTTACCGACGATTTTGTATTTCACAGGCGCGACGCCCTTTGTCAACCTGTACGTGTTTCGGATCGGCACGCAGCGGCTGGCGCCGCGCGGCGGAACCGGGAGGGAAAGGAGGGTTTCGGAAGTGGATTCAGTCCCGGTGGCACGGAACCTGTCGGAGGCCGCACCGGATACCGTGCCGGCTTTTTTTTGAATACGGAGAGCATATTTTGAAGTTGCCTATTGGTATTTCCAACCCCATCGATCTCCCGGCTTGTTGCCTTCGGCGGGCGGCGCTTTTCGCCTGCGCGTTTTCGATGGTTGCCGGAGCGGCTCTCGCTCAGTCGTCTCGCCTCGACATTCCGCCGAGGGCGGAGCCCGGGCAGATCGAGCGGTACCTGCAGGAGCCGGCCGCGCCGCGAATTCCCCGCAAGGGCCCGGACTTCAACGGCGACTTCCGCGTGCCGCCGGACGAGGCCGAAGAGATGAGCCTGGTGCTTGGCAGCGTGGTCGTCGAGGGCTCGACGGTGTATTCGGACGAGGAACTGGCGTCCTTGTACCAAGACCGGCTCGGACAGAAAATCGCGCTCGCCGAGGTGTTCGCGATCGCCGACGCGATCACGGCCAGATACCGCAATGACGGCTATATTCTGTCGCGCGCCATACTGCCGCCGCAGACGATCGAGGACGGCGCGGTCACGATCCGGATCGTCGAGGGCTACATCAACGAAGTCCGGATCGAAGGCGAGGTGCGTGGAGACCGGGCGCTGCTCAATGCCTACGCCGCGAAAATCATGCGTTCGCGGCCGCTTTCCATCGCGCATCTGGAGCGCTATCTGCTGCTTATCGACGATCTGCCCGGAATCTCGTCGGAGGCGGTTCTGAACCCGGCGGAGGACACGCCGGGCGCCGCGGACCTGGTCGTTCTCGTGGAGGAAGATGCGACGGACGGCTTTGTCCGCCTCGACAATCGCGGCACCAAGTTCAACGGTCCCGTCCGGCTCTGGCTCGGAGCCGGCCTGAACTACTTGGCCGGCGCCCACGATAGAACGGCGGCGAGATTCGTGACCGCGGACCGGAGCAGGCGGGAACTGACCTATCTCGAGATCGGCCACGAGAGCCAGATCGGCACCGAAGGCAACAAGCTGCAACTGCAATTCGCCCATACGAATTCCGAGCCCGGCCATACGCTCCGGACCCTGGAAATCGAAAGCGGGTCCCGGTCCTTCAGAACCGGCTTCGTGAGCCCGGTGATCCGCTCGCGGGCGGAGAACCTGTCGCTGCATGCCGGCTTCGCGATTCGCAACAGCGAGACGACGATTTTCGACAACCGGCTTTCGAGGGACCGGGTCCGGTTCGTCAGCCTGGGCGCGTTCTGGGACAACACGGACGGTTCCGGCGGCGTCAACATGTTCGGACTGCACCTCGACCGGGGGTTGAGCATACTGGGCGCATCGGGGAAAGGCTCGAAGGACCTGTCGCGCGAGAAGGGGCGCGCGGACTTCACCAGGCTCCGGCTGAACGCGTCGCGCCTGCAGCGGCTCGGCGACCGCTGGTCGCTGCTCGCCGATTTCCGATCCCAGCTCGCCGCATCCAAGCTGCTGGCGTCGGAGGAATTCGGTCTTGGGGGCGAAGGCTGCGGCCGGGCCTACGACCCCGCGCAGGTGGCGGGCGATAGCGGAGGCTGCCTGCTGGCGGAAGTGCGCTATGGGCACAGTTCCGGCGCCGGGGCTCTGCAGGGTTATCAGATATACGGGTTCTACGACGTCGGCCGCGTCTGGCGCAAGAATCCCGGCGCGCTCGAGAAGAAGGCGGACCTGTCTTCGGCCGGGCTCGGCGTGCGCTTCAACTTCACCGATTGGCTGTCGGGATCTTTCGAGACCGCATGGCCGCTCGTCAGGAAAGCCGATTCACATAGGATAGATACCAACTCGCCGCGTGGCTTCGTCACCGTAACTGCACGTTTCTGACCGCCTGATTCGCTTTTTACGGAAGGAACCGTTCCGTATCATGAACGCCCGCGCACCACTGGAACCGCATTTCGCCCCGGCCCCGCCGGCGGCGTTGCGCGCGCTCTCGTTCGCCCTGCTGTTCGGCGCGCTGCTGGCCGGCGCGCCCGCGCGGGCGGGGCCGGAAGGCGGCACGGTGATCTCCGGCAATGTGAATATCCAGCAGACGTCGCCCACGCGGCTCGACATCCACCAGAGTTCCGACAAGGCCGTCATCGACTGGCGCTCGTTTTCGATCGGCATCGACGAGCATACGAACTTCCGGCAGCCGTCCTCTTCCTCGATCGCGCTGAACCGGGTCACGGGCGGAACCCAATCCTTCATTCTCGGGCGGCTTACCGCCAACGGCCGGATATTCCTCATCAACCCGAACGGCATCCTGTTCGGGGCGAGCGCCAGGATAGACGTGGGCGGCCTGCTCGCGACGACCATCGACATCGAAAACGACGATTTCCTGGCGGGCCGCTTCGACTTCGATATTCCCGGCAGTTCCGGCGGCACGGTGGTCAACCGCGGCGAGATCACCGTGGCCGAAGGCGGCCTCGCGGCCCTGGTTGCGCCGGGCGTCGAGAACAGCGGGACCATCCGCGCCCGGCTCGGCCGCGTCACACTGGCGTCGGGCAACGCCTTCACGCTCGACCTCCACGGCGACAATCTGATCCAGATCGGCATCGACGACCGCGTGGCGGAGCGCCTGTTCGCCGCCGACGGCGCCGAACTGGACGCGCTGGTCTCCAACAGCGGCGCCATCGAGGCGGACGGCGGAACGGTGGTGCTTCTGGCCGCCGGCGCCGGCAGGGAGCTGGTGGACTACGCCATCAACATGGACGGCATCGTCCAGGCGCGGACGGCCGAGAAGCGCAACGGTCGGATCGTGCTGCGCGGCGCGGGCGACGGAGTCGTCAGGGTCGGCGGCACCCTCGACGCCTCGGGCCGCGGGAGCGGAGAGACCGGCGGCAAGGTCAAGGTACTGGGCGAGAAGGTCGGCATCGTCGGAGAGGCCCGGCTCGACGCCTCGGGCGACACCGGCGGCGGCGAGGTCCTGGTCGGCGGCAACTTCCAGGGGAAGGGGCCGGAGCGCAACGCGGACTACACGGCGGTCGGCGGCGGCGCGGTCATCCGGGCCGACGCGCTCTCCCGCGGCGACGGCGGCAGGGTGATCGTCTGGTCGGACCGGGTGACCCGTTTCTTCGGAAGCATCTCCGCGCGCGGCGGCGGCGCCTCCGGCGACGGCGGCTTCGCCGAGGTGTCGGGCAAGCTGCATCTGCAGTTCGCGCCGGCGTCGATCGACCTGAGCGCCCCCAACGGCGCCCTCGGCGAGCTGCTGCTGGACCCGCGGGACATCGTTATATCCGACAATGACGAAGGCGACAGCGACACCACCGCCGGAACCGACAATTCCAAAATCTCCAGCACGGATAGCGTAATCAACTTCGGCGACGACTCCGGAACGGACTACGAGATTCAGCCTTCGGCGTTCGAGACCATCGACGCGAACATCACCCTGCAGGCGACCCGGGACATCACGGTCAAGTCCGCAATCGACATGACCGGGCAGACGGTCAAGAGAACCCTGACCTTGCAGGCGGGGCGCCATCTTTCCATCGAGGCCGACATTACCGGCCACGCCACCCACGGCCACGACTTCATTTTCGAGGCGGACTCGCCGCGGTCCACCAGCGGCGGCGGCGACGGCACGGGGACGCTGACCATCGGCGACGGCGTCACCATCACCTCCAACAACGGCGACATCACGCTGATCGGCGCGGACTTCGCCATCTCCACCACATCCGGCGACGAAGCCAGCCTCGATGCCGGAACGGGCGACATAAATATAGCGCCGTCCCGGTCCACCGCCGCCCTGACCATCGGCAGCGGCGCGACGGACCTTCTGAGCAATACGGAACTCGGGCGGCTCACCACGTCGGGCACCATCGTGCTCGGCACGGCGACCACGGGCCCGACGAACACCAACACCGCCGGCAGTTCGATTTCGGCGGCTTCGATCACGATAAGCCAGGCGCTGAGCATCACCGGCAGCGCATCGCTCGAATTCGATTCCGCCGGAGCGACGACCCTGGTCGCGAACGTCTCGACCGCCGACGGCGGCATTACCTTCAGCGACGCGGTGACACTCTCCGCCGGCGTGACGGTGGACAGCGACTCGGACACCGACGCCAACGACGGCAACATCAGCTTCTCTTCGACGGTGAACGGCGGGCAGGCGCTGACGGTGGATGCGGACACCGGCTCGGTGACGTTCTCCGGCGCGGTGGGGGGGACGACGGCGCTGACCAGCCTGGCGGTGACGGGCGGCGGCGGGATCAGCCTTGCCGCGAACGTGACGACCGCCAACGGAAACATCGACTTCAACAGCGCGGTGACGTTGACGGGCAGCGGCGTTCTGACGGTGTCGAGCGGTTCGGGCGGCGGCAATATCGATTTCGATGGCGCGGTTTCCGGGCCGCGTTCCCTGACGGTGAATGCGGGCACCGGCTCGGCGACGCTGAACGGGGTGACGCTGAGCGGTTCGACGAGCGCCCTTTCGGTGAGCGGCAGCGGCGGGATCACGCTCGAGGCCGGGGTGACGACGGCCGGCGGCTCCATCCGCTTCAACCATGCGGTGACGCTGAGCACCGCCGCCACTGTCCTGACGGTGACCACTGGCACGGGCGGCGGGAACATCACGTTCAGCAACACGGTCTCCGGCGGCCGGGCCCTGACGGTGGAGGCGGGGACGGGTTCGGTGACGCTGAGCCGCAACGTGACGCTGACCGGCGCCCGGGCCCTGACGGTGAACGGCGGCGGCGGGATCACGCTCGGCGCGAGCGTCACGACCGTCTCGACGGGCGGCGGCGCCATTGCCTTCGGCGACGCGGTGACGCTGAGCACCGCCGCCACTACCCTGACGGTGTCGACCGGCACGGGCGGCGGCAACATCTCGTTCTCCTCGACGGTGAACGGCGGGCGGGCGCTGACAGTGAGTGCGGGCACCGGTTCGGTGACGTTCTCCGGCGCGGTCGGGGGCTCGACCGCGCTGACCAGCCTGACGGTGAGCGGCGGGCAGATCGACCTGAACACGGTGGCGGCGACGGGCGCGATCTCGGTGACGGGCACCAACATCGACCTGAACGCGGGGAGCTACACCAGCCAGGACGGCAACATCACCTTCACCGGCCCGGTGGACCTGACGGTCAACGTGTCGGTCGACAGCGACGCGGACAATGACGCCACCGACGGCAATATCAGCTTCTCCTCGACCGTCAACGGCGGGCGGACGCTCACGGTGGACGCCGGCGCCGGCTCGGTGACGTTCTCCGGTGTGGTGGGGGGCTCGGCGCCGCTGACCAGCCTGACGGTGACGGGCGGCGGCGGGATTACGCTCGGGGCGAACGTGACGACGACGGGGGCGATCGACTTCAACAGCGCGGTGACGCTGACTTCCGGGAGCAACGTGCTGACGGTGTCGACCGGCACGGGGGTGGGCAACATCGCGTTCGACGGGACGGTCAACGGCGGCCGGCCGCTGAGGGTGAGGGCGGGCAGCGGTTCGGTAACGTTCTCCGGCGCGGTCGGAGGTTCGACGGCGCTGACCAGCCTGGACGTGACCGGGAGCGGCGGGATCAGCCTCGGGGTGAACGTGACGACCGCCAACGGCAACATCGACTTCAACAGCGCGGTGACGCTGACGGGCGCGGTGACGGTGTCGAGCGGCGCGGGCGGCGGGAACATCGCGTTCGACGGGACGGTGAACGGCGGCCGGGCGCTGACGGTGAATGCGGGCAGCGGCTCGGCGAGCTTCTTCGGCGCGGTCGGGGGCTCGACGGCACTGACCAGCCTGACGGTGGGCGGCGGGCAGATCGGCCTCAGCACGGTGGCGACGACGGGCGCGATCAGCATCACGGGCACGAACGTCGACCTGAACGCGGGGAGCTACACCAGCCAGGACGGCAACATCACCTTCACCGGCCCGGTGGACCTGATGGCCAACGTGACGGTGGACAGCGATCAGGACAATGACGGCACCGACGGCAACATCTCGTTCTCCTCGACGGTGAACGGTGCGCGGACGCTGACGGTGAATGCGGACGGCGGGAACGTAACGTTCTCCGGCGCGGTCGGAGGGACGGGGGCGCTGACCGGGTTCAGCGTGACCGGCGACGCCGTGTCGCTGAAGAGCGTGCGGGTGACGGGGACGGGCACGATCTCGGTGACCGGCAGCGGCGGGATCACGCTGGATGGGACCTACAGGACCCAGAACCGGGACATCGACTTCAACAACGCGGTGACCCTTGCGGGCGACGTAACGGTGACGACCGGCACCACCGGCGGCGGCGACATCGCGTTCGACTCGACGGTGAGCGGCGGCCATGCGCTCACGGTGGAGGCGGGCAACGGCTCCGTGACGCTGTCGGGCAACGTGACGCTGAGCGGGGCCAATGCGCTGACGGTGAACGGCGGCGGCGGGATCACGCTGGGCGCGGGCGTCTCGACGGTCTCGACCGCGGGCGGCGCCATCGCGTTCGGCGACGCGGTGACGCTGGGCGGCAGCAACGCGCTGTCGGTGACGACCGGCACCACGGGCGCGGGCAATATCAGCTTCTCCTCTACGGTGAGCGGCGGGCGGGCGCTGACGGTGGAGGCGGGGACGGGTTCGGTGACGCTGTCGGGCAACGTCACGCTGAGCGGGGCCAATGCGCTGACGGTGAACGGCGGCGGCGGAATCACGCTCGGGGAGGGCGTCGTGACGGTCTCGACTGCGGGCGGCGCCATCACGTTCGGCGACGCGGTGACGCTGACGTCCGGGAACAACCTTCTGACGGTGACGACCGGCACGGGCGCGGGCAACATCGGCTTCTCCTCGACGGTGAACGGCGGCCGTATGCTGTTGGTGAATGCGGGCAGCGGTTCGGTGACGTTCTCCGGCGCGGTCGGGGGTACGACGGCGCTGACCAGCCTGGATGTGACGGGGAGCGGCGGGATCAGCCTCGCCGCGAACGTGACGACGACCGGGGAGATCGAATTCCACAGCGCGGTGACGCTGACGGGCACCGGGGCGCTGACGGTGTCGAGCGGCGCGGACGACATTGTCTTCCGTTCGACGGTGGACGGCGGCCGGGCGCTGACGGTGAATGCGGGCTCGGGTGAGGCGCGGTTCATCGGGGCGGTCGGCGGGACGACGCCGCTGACCGGCCTGGATGCGACGGGGAGCGGCGGGATCAGCATTTCCGCGAACGTGACGACCGCCAACGGCGACATCGACTTCAACAGCGCGGTGAGGCTTGGGATTGGGGCCGGCAACACGGTGGAGCTGAAGGTGTCGAGCGGCGCGGGCGCCGGGAACATCACGTTCCACTCGACGGTGGACAGCGCTCGACCGCTGAAGGTGGATGCGGGTACGGGCTCGGTGACGTTCTCCGGCGCGGCCGGAGGGACGACGCCACTGGTCGGGTTCATCGTGACCGGCAACGCGGTGTCGCTGAAGAGCGTGCGGGTCAGGATGACGGGCACGATCTCGGTGACCGGCAGCGGCGGGATCACGCTGGACGGGACCTACAGCAGCGGGGCCTTCAGCACCGAGAAACGGAACATCGACTTCAACGGCGCGGTGACGCTTGCGGGCGACGTAACGGTGCACACCAACACGGGCGCGGGCGACGTCAGCTTTTCCTCGACGGTGAACGGCGGCCATGCGCTGACGGTGGATGCGCGCACCGGCTCGGTGACGTTCACCGGCGCGGTCGGGGGCACGACGCCGCTGACCAGCCTGGATGTGACGGGGAGCGGCGGAATCAGCCTCGGGGCGAACGTGACGACCACGGGATCGATCGATTTCAACAGCGCTGTGACGCTTTCCGGCAGCGGGGCGTTGACGGTGACGAGCGGGACGGGCGCGGGCAACATCGCGTTCGACGGGACGGTGAACGGCGGCCGGGCGCTGACGGTGAATGCGGGCAGCGGCTCGGTGACGTTCTCCGGCGCGGTCGGGGGCTCGACGGCATTGACCAGCCTGGATGTGACCGGCAGCGGCGGGATCAGCCTTGCCGCGAACGTGACGACCGCCAATGGCAACGTCGACTTCAACAGCGCGGTGACGCTTGCGGGCGCCGTAACGGTGTCGAGCGGCACGGGCGGCGGGAACATCGCGTTCGACTTGACGGTGAACGGCGGGCAGGCGCTGACGGTGAATGCGGGCAGCGGTTCGGTGACCTTCTCCGGCGCGGTCGGGGGCTCGACGGCGCTGACCAGCCTGGATGTGACGGGAAGCGGCGGGATCAGCTTGGCCGCCAACGTGACGACGACGGGGTCGATCGACTTCAACAGCGCGGTGACCCTTGCGGGCGCGGTGACGGTGACGACCGGCACGGGCGCGGGCAACATCGCGTTCGACTCGACGGTGAACGGCGGCCAGACGCTGACGGTAACGGCGGGCAGCGGTTCGGTGACGTTCACCGGCGCGGTCGGGGGCGGCACCCGCCTGACCAGCCTGACGGTGAGCGGCGGGCAGATCGACCTGAACACGGTGGCGACGACGGGCGCGATCAGCATCACGGGCAGCAACATCGACCTGAACGCGGGGAGCTACACCAGCCAGGACGGCAACATCACTTTCACCGGCCCGGTGGACCTGATGGTCAACGTGTCGGTTGACAGCGACCAGGACAATGACGCCACGGACGGCAATATCAGCTTCAGCTCGACGGTGAACGGAGGGCGGACGCTGACGGTGAATGCGGACGGCGGCTCGGTGACGTTCTCCGGCGCGGCCGGGGGCGGCACCCGTCTGACGAGCCTGACGGTGAGCGGCGGCGCGGTGTCGCTGAGAGGGGTGAGGACGACGGGCGCGATTTCGGTGACGGGCAGCACAGGCATCACGCTGAACGGGACCTATGGCAGCAATGATGGCGCCATCACCTTCACCGGGGCGGTGACGCTTGCGGGCGCCGTGACGGTGAGCAGCGACGAGAACGAAGACACCACGGACGGGACCGTCAGCTTCTCCTCGACGGTGAACGGCGGCCATGCGCTGACGGTGGATGCGGATACGGCTTCCGTGACATTCACCGGCGCGGTCGGGGGCGTGACGGCGCTGACGAGCCTGAGGGTCGATGGCGGCCAGATCGAGCTGGCGAGCGTGCTCACGAGCGGGCTTATCGACATAGAGGGGTCGAACATCGACCTGAACGCGGCGAGCTACAAGAGCGACGACGGCAACATCAGCTTCACCGGCCCGGTGGATCTGGACCACAGCTCCGGCGTGACGGTTGACAGCGGTTCGGGCGGCGGGAACATCAGCTTCTCCTCGACGGTCGGCGGGGGCCGGTCGCTGACGGTAGAGGCGGGCAGCGGTTCCGTGACGCTGGGCGGCAACGTGACGCTGAGCGGGGCCAATGCGCTGACGGTGAACGGGGGCGGCGGGATCACGCTGGGTTCGGGCGTGACGAGCGTGACGACCGCCGGCGGCGCGATCGGCTTCGGCGATGCGGTGACGTTGTCGGGCAGCGGGGCGCTGACGGTCAGTACCGGCACAGGAGGCGGCAACATCACCTTCAGCGGGACGGTGAACGGCGGGCGGGCGCTGACGGTAAATGCGGGCGCCGGCTCGGTGACGTTCTCCGGGGCGGCCGGGGGTTCGACGGCGCTGACCGGGTTCAGCGTGACCGGCAACGCGGTGTCGCTTAAGAGCGTGCGGGTGACGGGGGCGGGCACGATCACGGTGACGGGCAGCGGCGGGATCACGCTGAACGGGACCTACAGGACCCAGAACCGGAACATCGACTTCAACAACGCGGTGACGCTTGCGGGCGCGGTGACGGTGAACAGCGGCACGGGCGGCGGCAACATCGCGTTCGATTCGACGGTGAACGGCGGCCGGGCGCTGACGGTGAGCGCGGGCACCGGCTCGGTGACGTTCTCCGGCGCGGTCGGGGGCGGCACCCGCCTGACCAGCCTGACGGTGAGCGGCGGGCAGACCGACCTCAACACGGTGGCGACGACGGGGGCGATCTCCGTGACGGGCACCAACATCGACCTGAACGCGGGCAGCTACAACAGCCAGGGCGGCAACATCACCTTCACCGGCCCGGTCGATCTGGACCACAGCTCCGGCGTGACGGTGTCGAGCGGCACGGGCGGCGGGAAAATTCTCTTCACCGGGGCGATCGGCGGGGCGCAGTCCCTGACGCTGACGGGCGGCACGGGCGCGGTGGAGCTTCGGGGCGCGGTGACGCTGACCGGGACCAACAAGGCGCTGACGGTGAGCGGCGGCCAGATCGACCTCGCCGGCGTGTCGACGAGCGGGACGATTTCGGCGACGGGCACGAACATCGACCTGAACGGGGCGAACTACACGACCAGCGGGGACAACATCACCTTTACGGGTCCAGCCGATCTTCACACCGGGGTGACGGTGAGCAGCGGTTCGGGCGCCGGCAACATCTCGTTCAGCTACACGGTGAACGGCGGCCAGACGCTGACGGTGAATGCGGGCACCGGCTCGGTGACGTTCTCCGGCGCGGTCGGAGGGTCGTCGGCGCTGACCAGCCTGACGGTGACGGGCGGCGGCGGGATCAGCTTGGCCGGGAACGTGACGACGACGGGGGCCATCGACTTCAACAGCGCGGTGACGCTGACGGGCAGCGGGGCGCTGACGGTGTCGAGCGGCACGGGCGCGGGCAACATCGCGTTCGACGGGACGGTGAACGGCGGGCGGGCGCTGACGGTGAGCGCGGGCAGCGGTTCGGTGACCTTCTCCGGCGCGGTGGGGGGCTCGACGGCGCTGACCAGCCTGACGGTGAGCGGCGGCCAGATCGACCTCAACACGGTCTCGACGACGGGGGCGATCTCGGTGACGGGCACCAACATCGACCTGAACGCGGGCAGCTACAACAGCCAGGACGGCAATATCACTTTCACCGGCCCGGTGGACCTGACGGTCAACGTGTCGGTCGACAGCGATCAGGACAATGACGGGACGGACGGCAATGTCAGCTTCTCCTCGACGGTGAACGGCGGGCAGGCGCTGACGGTGGATGCGGACACCGGCTCGGTGACGTTCTCCGGCGCGGTCGGAGGGACGACGGCGCTGACCAGCCTCACGGTGAACGGCGGGCAGATCGACCTGGCCGCGGTCTCGACGACGGGGGCGATCTCGGTGACGGGCACCAACATCGACCTGAACGCGGGGAGCTACACCAGCCAGGACGGCAACATCACCTTCACCGGCCCGGTGGACCTGCATGCCGACGTGACGGTGGACAGCGACGCGGACAATGACGCCACCGACGGCGCTATCCATTTCACCTCGACCGTGGACGGGGACCTACACGGATTACGGTCGCTGACGCTCGATGCGGATGCCGGAAGCATCACGGTGGACGATGCGATAGGCGGCATCATAGCGCTGAGGAGCCTGACGACGCTCGGGCCTGACGCCACGGTGACGTTGACGGGCGGTTACACGGTCACGGGCGATGTCAACGTGACGGGCAAGGTTAACTTGGGGGCGGGGAGCTATAACAGCGGCAGTTTCAGCTACGGGGGGCCGGTAACGCTGACCGGCGACGTAACCCTGACCAGCAGCGGCAACGCGGCGGACGGCATCATTTTCGGATCGACGGTGAGCGGAGCATACGCCCTGACGCTGAATGCCGGCGCCGGCCCGGTGACCTTCTCCGGCGCGGCCGGAAGCCCCGGCAGCCCGCTGGCCAGCCTGACCATAACCGGCGGCACGGTGTCGCTGGTGAGCGTGTCGACGACGGGCGCGATCTCGGTGACGGCGGCGAACATCAACCTGAACGGGGAGAGCTACGGCAGCCGGGACGGAGACATCAGCTTCACCGGCGCGGTAAACCTCAATACCGACGTGACGATTGACGGCGATGCCGACGGCGACGGCGCGGCCGGTTCGATCACCTTCGGCGCCGCGGTGGAGGGCGCCGGGCGCGCGCTGACGGTCGTCAGGGCCCACGACGTCACGGTAAACGCCTCCATGAACGTCGCTTCCTTCGAACAGCTTGCCGGCACCGGAACGACCAATTTCGGATCGGACACCCTCCATGCCGACACCTTCGCGAAGATAAAAACCAGAAGCATACGGGGCCGAATAGTGGTCGGTTCGCTCACGATCGAGGCGATGGACGCCGAAATCCACGGGACGGTCGGCGGAGTCGGCGGGCAGGGCGCCGCCGACAAGACGCTCATCGAGAACAGGGGGCCGGGCTCCTACAGGCTCAACGGCTATACCATTCTCGGCACCGGCGCCGGGACGCGGACCCTTGCCGAGCTGACCGCGCTGCCGCTGTCGGGGACGCTGGGCTCGGCGTCGCGCCCGGCGACGGCCGCCGACGCGGCCTTCTCCCCGTTCATGCCGGTATTCCGGGGGGCCGCGGCCGGTGCGATCGATAACCCGTATGCGATCGATGTGTTCGAAACGCCCTTCCCGTTGTTGAGGCCGCCGCCCCGAACGGGCGCTGACGACGAAGAGCGGCCAACCGATATTCCACAGCCATGAGGGTTTCCCTGCCGGAACGCCCGAGAAGGAGAAAGACGCCGATGCGAAATACTGTCGTCCGGACGCCGCCTGTCCTTGTTGCCGCCGCCCTGGTTGCGCTGATCGGCGCCTTTTTCACCAACGCCCCCGCGGAAGGTTCTGCGCGGGAAGGCAATGCCGTCAAGGAAACGGCCGGTCCGCAGGTGGAGGGGTTTCGGTCGGCCCGCTTCGGCATGTCCATGTCCGAAACGCTCAAGGCCATACAGCGGGATTTTCGGCTTCGACGGGAAGATATTCTCGAGCAGCCGAATAAGGAGGACAGGACGACCAGCCTGGTGGCGACGGTCAGGGATATCTTTCCCGACAGCGAACCGGCTCAAGTCGTATATATTCACGGCTACAAGCGGAAAAAGCTGATTCAGGTCAATATCCTGTGGGGATCCCCGGTAACCGACGAGCCGGACCCGCAGGCCCTGGTGACGACCGCCAACGTCCTTCGGAAATATTTCGGTCAATTGCGCTTCGACCCCGGGAAGACGGTGATGAACACGCGGGTCGACGACGGCGCGTTCATCGTCTTTCGCGCGACCGACGAACGGAAACGGATGGTGCTGTTGCAGTTGATCAGCAGGAAAGTCCCCGGCGCGGAAGGGAAGGGAGAGGACAAACCCGAACCGAAGGACCGGGTTGTGTCGCTTTGGCTTTCCTATATCGAAGACACCGGAAACCCGGACATTTTCCGGATCGAGAAAGGCAAGTTCTAGATCGGTTCATGTCTTGACGACACCGCGCCGTGGTTCCGTCAGAACATGACCCGATCTAACGGTCGCTTTCGGCCTTTTTCAGAAAGGCCGCGAATATCCCGGCAAGCCGCGGTTCCGCGTCACGCCATTCCTGAACATCCCAGTCCTGCAGCAATTGGTCTTCGGGCAGGATTCTAACCACGCCTTCGTGCAATTCGCTGTTGGGCAGAAGGCTCGCCGTTTTTCGCGCCGTCTCCGGGGTATGGACGACGTCGTTCCCCGCGACCAGGCAGGCGGGGCAACTTATCCCATTGAGTTGCTCCTCCGTGGCCCCGACGATAGGCAGCGAGGCCGATTTCAGGAACGCCTCTCGCCAAATTTCCATCGCCTCGATGAAGACGTCGACGCCCATCCCCAGGATGTATTCCCGGTTCGACGGCCGGGCCGCAATGAGTTCGGCGAAATGCTCGGAGCCGGCGACGGCTTCCATGCCGCCCTCCTTGGCAAGCGCGATGTACTGGCCGTAATAGTTCCGGGACAACCGGTCGACGGCGTGTCGGCCGCCGGTCACCCGCCAGAGCAGAAGGCCCGAAAGCGCTTCCGGATGACGGATGGCGAGCAGGATGGCGAGCCGTGCGCCCGACGAAGATCCGCCGGCATAGAGTTTCTCCTCGCCCACGTAATTCGCCAGGGCATGCAAGTCGTCGGCCCACAGCGCAAACTCGGACTCCGAGCCGCCAAAAACCGCATCCGACTTGCCGCAATTGCGGCGGTCATGGAGCAGCACGCGATAGCCGCGGGCGGCTACGGCTTTCGACAAATCGACAAGTTCGTCGAAGGACCGGCGGCTGCCCGGCGTCAACGCGACAAGCGGCCCGCCATCGCCGATGATTTCGTAGTTGATGTGAGTTCCCTGGATATCGGCTTCAGGCATATTTCCCACCCTTCGAATTTATCGGTTCGGAAGCCGACGACCCCCCGGCTGCCAATTACATCGACCCAGTCGGTGGCGCTGCTCCTTACGCTAAGGTTTCAGCGGCAACTCCCCGTCGGGAAGCATTTCGAAACAATTGAGTACCATGGCGACATAATTGTAGTAGCCGAGAACACCGATCAGTTCGACCAACCCCTGTTCACCGAGCTCGTCCAATGCGGCCTGATAGGTATCGTCGCTGACCTGGTGATTTTCCATCAACTCCATGGACAGGTTGTAGACGACTTCCTCGTCGCGGTTGACGAAGAGAGGGCGCCGCCGCGCTTCAATGGCGTCGGCGATCGCCGGATCGAGGCCGGCCTTCAGCGCCAATGGATGGTGGGCCCACCATTCGATCTGCGCGGTCCATTTTCGGGACACCAGCAGAATGGTGAATTCGGTGATCCGGTTGGGGAGGCAGGAGGAGAAGCGCAGGAAGGCGCCGACCTTCTGGCTGAGGTCGCCGAGCTCCGGACTGCGAAACCAAGGGACCATCGGCCCCGCGATACGCCCGCGCGGCCCGGACATGACGTTGTCGTACATTTCTTTCTGGGCCGGGGTCATCTGATCGAGGGGGATCGGCTCCATCCGTGCCATTTAAGGGCTCCTTCCAGTCCTGAATTGCCGGTCATTTTCGTATTTCATGCCTAAAAAGGCTCGCGCGACCAACGCCTCGGCCGGCGCCTGAACCCGGCGGTCCGGGACGGCCCCGGGTTCGAGGTCAGCCTCGATGACGGCGCGCTTCGCGCCGGGGGGCGGCGGGAAGCTCACTTGGCGGTGAAACGGCGGTGAATTGCCCCGGCGGCGGCGTGGGCGGCGAGCAAGGCGCCTTCCTGCCAGCCGGGCAGCGCGGTTACCTGGTCGCCGGCGAAATGGAACGGCCCGTCGCCCCGGCGCAGCGCCGCCGCGGCGTCCGGGTTGCGGCGCGGCCATCCGCCCTTCTGGAAAGGCACGTTGAGCCAGGCGCGGCTGATCCCGCATTCCATCTCGCCGGCGTATCCCGGATGCAGGGGCGCGCCTTCCGCCAGCGCCGCCCGCAGGCGCTCCGGCGCGGACATGGAGGAATAGCGCAGCCCCGGCTTGCGGCTCCAGATATAGGCGCCGACCAGCACGCCCTTGGGCCGGTGATAGCCGTTGCACGGATACCAGACCTGGGTGATGTCGTTGTCGGTCCAGGAAATGCCCCCGTAAATCGCCGCATCCTCCTCCCAGAAACGCCGCTTCGCCTGAAAGGCGACCTTCACCGCCTCGACGAATTCGAGGGATGAGAGCGCCGCTCGCGTCCCGGGCGCAAAATCGTTCGGGATGTCCTTCAGCACGGGCGCGGGGATCGTGCAGATCGCGTAGTCCGCCAGGGTTGCCCGCTCCCGGCCGTCCGGACCGCGCCAGACGATCCGGACCCCGTCGCCGTGGCGGCGGATCTGCTCGACGACGCTGCCGTATTGCACAAGCCGGCCGACCCGCTCGGCAAACGCGCGCACGATCGCGTCCATGCCGCCGACGGGCTGGAACAAGGTGGGGTTCTGGTTGAGGAAGTGGGAGAAATGGAGCTTGTATCTCCAGAAGTCCGCGCCCAGCAACTCGCCGAAATCGAGACGGTCCTCCGCCTCGCCGGCCGCCATTCCGGCGTGTATCTCCGGGCCCTTATATCCGGCGCGGTTCGACCCGGCATAGCTGAGATCGTCCTTCAGGCCGCCGAAACTCTTGAGCATGGCGCGCACGCTCTCCTTGTCGACCGCGGTCAGCTCCCCGTCCAGCGCGCCCCGGTCCACTGCCTTGGCCAGCAGTTCCGCCACATAGCCGCGCATGTCGGTCAGCACCCGCCGGCCGGCGACAGGCCTGCCGCCGAAGCGCTCGCGGTTATGGAACAAGGCGGCCCGGTTGTCGTTGGTGAAGACTTCGAGGTCGATGCCGAATTCCTTGCAGTATCCAAGGACGGTGCCGTGGTGATAGGGAATGCGGGCCGGGCCGAGATTGGCGTAAAGGTGGTCTTCCCGGTCGAAGCAGACCTCCTGGCGCATGCCCGGTTCGGTCAGCACGTCGCCGCCGCGCACGGTCAGACTGCGCCCGCCCGGCCGTCCCGAAGCCTCCAGCACCGTGCAGTGCCAGCCGGCCCTGGACATCTCCCACGCGGCCGCCAGGCCCGAAAGGCCCGCGCCCAGAATGACGACCCGGCTGCCCTCGCCCGACCCGGGCGGCAGATCCAGCGCCGCCGCGCGGGCGGCGCCCGGCCCCAATAATCCAAGCGCATCCATGGTGCGATAGACCGCCGCCGATCCGGCGGCGGCGCCGATCGCACGCAGCAGCGTGCGTCTCGTAGGCTTGTGCATCTTGTGACTCTCCCTCAATTCGTTCCGTCCCGCCATAGAACGCGCCGCGCCCGCGTCGCGGCCTTGCGCGCGGTGCTCCGGAACACAAAAATGCCCGCGGAACAAACACGAGCAATGATTGCAGAGGCTTGGCCGCAACACAATGCGCACCATGGGTTCCCATCATAGGTTAGCCCGGTCCGGCGCGGTAAGGCGCCGGACCGGGCCTCCAAGGCCGCCCGGCGCGGCGGGGACGGCCGTGGCATGCCGATGATCCATTCCGGGGCGTAACGCCCACGGCTCATTCAATAGTCCTCCCGGATGCCGGAATGCGCCAAACTTTCTCGACAAAACCGGGCCGTTTCCAGGGGGCCGATCCACGCAAATTTGCCTTGGCGTTCAGACAATGAACATGATAGTGTTCGCCGGATGAACGCTAAAGCAGTGGTGGGTTTTGGGCATTCCCGACCATAGCGAAATACCGTCGGGGAAAGGCGCCGAGGCCGAAATTGTGTCAGGGGCCTTTGCCGACCATGCCGGCCGGTTCGTAAGTGCGGCCGATCACGAAAGGGCCGTCATATTGCCGAACCTTTTGGGGTGGCAGGTGACAGCCAGAGTAAAACCGGATTCGATTGCCGCACCCGCGTGACGGCTATTCGACGAGATTCGGTTTTGCACGCCTGAAGATCGGGAGGAAGAGATTCACCCCGACTGCGGTAGCGTGGAGAAATTCCTCGCCGCCGGCCTTTCGATGAAATCAAGAGTCGGAAATGTTTGACGGAACATCCATCCTGGTCACTGGCGGGACCGGATCTTTCGGACATCGCTTCGTCCGGACGGTGCTCGACCGGTATTCGCCTCGCCGGCTGATCGTCTTCAGCCGGGACGAAATGAAACAATACGAAATGCAGCAGGTATTTCCCGAAAGCCGGTATGCCTGCATGCGGTATTTCATTGGCGACGTTCGTAGCGCCGAGCGGCTTGCCATGGCGATGCGCGACGTCGATTACGTGGTTCACGCGGCCGCCCTGAAACATGTGACCGCGGCGGAATACAATCCGTTCGAATGCGTACAGACAAACGTACATGGCGCCGAAAACGTCGTTAACGCGGCCATCGGAAACAACGTGAAGCGGGTGCTTGCGCTGAGCACGGACAAGGCCGCCAATCCGGTCAATCTGTATGGCGCGACGAAGCTCGCATCCGACAAGATTTTTGTCGCCGGCAATCATTTGAGCGGCAGTTCGAAGACGCGTTTTTCGGTTGTTCGTTATGGCAACGTTCTCGGCAGCCGCGGAAGCGTCATACCCTATTTCAATAAACTGATAGCGGAAAAGGCCGGCGCTCTGCCCATTACCGACAAGCGCATGACCCGTTTTTGGATTACCCTTCAACAGGCCGTCGATTTTGTCCTCTCCAGCATGG
Source organism: Rhodospirillales bacterium (assembly GCA_965221855.1). Classification (GTDB taxonomy): domain Bacteria; phylum Pseudomonadota; class Alphaproteobacteria; order Rhodospirillales; family UBA2165; genus JAJDXO01. Next base: position 429,734 of record CBDCSV010000005.1, read on the forward strand.
AAATTATGCAGGGCGGCGAAATCTATGTGCCGAAGATACCAAGCATGCGAATTGTCGACCTTGCCGAATGCATGGCGCCGGATATGTGCCGGGAGGAGGTCGGAATCAGGCCTGGGGAAAAGCTTCACGAGGTAATGATTACCGAAGACGATTCCCTTACCACACTGGAACTGGACGACCGCTACATTATCGAACCCCCGTTCAATATGTGGTCTGAAGGAAGGAAACCTCACCCGGACGGAGTACCGGTCCCGGAAGGCTTTAGATATACCAGCGACACGAACCCCGATTGGATCGATGGGCCGGCGATGGCGCGGCTGCTCGGCGATTTGGCGACGCACTCCGGATGAGCGGGGACGCGTCAAACCTACTGCCCTACGGCCGGCAGTCGATCGACGAGGCCGATATCGAGGCCGTGGTTGCGGTCCTGCGGTCGGACTGGCTGACCCAGGGCCCGGCGGTCGAAAGGTTCGAACGGGAAATCGCCGAACATGCGGGGGCGGATCACGCGGTGGCGGTCTCCAACGGCACTGCCGCCCTGCATGTCGCGGCAATCGCGGCGGGCCTCGAACCGGGCCAGCGGCTTTGGACGACGCCGAACACCTTTGTCGCCTCGGCGAATTGCGGCCTGTACTGCGGCGCCGAAATAGATTTCGTCGACATCGACCAACGCGACGGCAACATGTCCGCCGACCGCCTTGCCGAACGGCTGGAAGAGGCCGATAGGAAGGGTGCGCTGCCGCGGGTCGTCGTGCCCGTGCATTTTGGCGGGCAGGCGTGCGACATGGAGCGCATCGCGCGCCTTAGGGACAGGTATGGTTTCAAGATTATCGAAGATGCCTGCCACGCGCTCGGCGGGCGTGACCGGTCGGGATCGCCGGTGGGCAGCTGCAAATTTTCCGATATGGCGGCATTCAGTTTTCACCCGGTCAAGATCGTGACGACCGCGGAGGGCGGCGCCGTGACGACCAACGATGCCGGATTGGCCGGCCGATTGCGCCTCGCCCGCACTCACGGCATCACCCGCGATACCGATTTGATCGGCGAGGCGCTGGAAGGCCCCTGGGCGTACCGGCAAGTCGCCGTCGGGTACAATTATCGCATGACGGACATTCAGGCGGCCTTGGGCGTCAGTCAGTTGAGACGCCTGCAAACCTTCGTGGATCGAAGAAACGCGCTTGCGCGGCGCTATGACGCACACCTTGCCGATTTTCCGGTGACGCCGCTCACCGTCCATCCCGATGCGGTTTCCGGCTATCACCTGTATGCCGTCCGCATCGGCGAAAACCCGGCCGGGCTGTCGAGGCGGGACGTGTTCGAGGCGCTGGCTGCCCGCGGCATCCGCTGTCAGGTGCACTATATTCCGGTGCACCTGCACCCGGTTTACCGGGCGCGCGGCTTCAAACCGGGCGACTTCCCGGAAGCGGAAGCCTACTATCGAGACGCCCTGACCCTACCGCTCTTCCCGGCGATGACGGACGCCGATCAGGACCGTGTAATCGGCGCGCTGGGCCAAATTTTTTCCGGACCCCGCGCATGACGGGCAAGGTCGTCGTGTGCGTGGCCGCCCATCCGGACGACGAGGTTCTGGGCGTCGGCGGGACCTTGATCCGGCATGCCCGATCCGGCGACCGGGTCGAGATCATCATTTTGTCCGACGGTGAAGCGGCGAAAACCGCCGCCGCGCCGCGCGACGCCGAGCGCACCGCGAAACCGGCCGAATGGGCGGATCGCGAGGGTTGTTCCATACGTAGAATCTTCGATCTGCCGGATCAGCGTTTCGATACCGTGCCAATGGTCGAAATAGCCTCGCTTTTGACCCATGAACTGAAGGCCCTTGATGCGGACGTCGTTTATACACACCATCCGGGCGACCTGAACCATGATCACCGGATCACCGCCCAGGCCGTACTTGTCGCGCTGCGCCCAATGCATGCCGGCGGCAGATCTCCCAGCGTGTTCGCGTTCGAGACGCCGTCGAGCACCGACCAGGCGCCGAACGCCGAGCCGTTCAGCTTCCTTCCCAACCACTTCGTCGTTCTCGACGATGTGCTGGAGGACAAGATGAAGGCGCTCGAGGTCTACGAAAACGAGCTGGGCGCGCCGCCTCATCCCCGCTCGCGCGAGAGCATCAGGGCGCTGGCGGCAAAAAGGGGCGCCGAATGCGGCGCATCGGCCGCCGAGGCATTCGTGACCTTGCGCAGCGTCTGGAACTGAAAATAATCGCAACCGTAACGATGATTCGAGATACCGCATCGGCGGCGGCCCGCGGAAACGCCGAAACAATCCAATGACGAGGGTGATTGCAATCATCCAGGCCCGCATGTCGTCGACGAGACTTCCCGGCAAGGTGATGGCCCCGGTCCTGGGCCGGCCGATGCTTCTGCGGCAGATCGAGCGGGTCGAGCGGGCGCGGAGCTTCGACAGGCTCCTGGTCGCAACGAGTTCTTCGCCCTCCGACGACGTGATCGCCGGCGCATGCGGGGACGAGGGGATCGAGTGCTTCCGCGGCTCGCTGCACGACGTTCTGGACCGCTTCGTTCAGGCCGCCCGGCGTTATGCGCCGGAGCATCTCGTTCGGCTAACGGCCGATTGTCCGCTGGCGGACCCCGAGGTGATCGACCGGATCGTGGAGCATCACCTCGATGGCGGATTCGACTACACCTCGAATTCGCGCGACCGCAGCTATCCGCACGGTCTGGACGTCGAAGTCTGCCGCTATGCCTGCCTGGAACGGGCATGGCGCGAGGCCGCGGCGCCGTTCGAGCGCGAACATGTGATGCCGTATCTCTGGGGCAGCGGCCGTTTCCGTGTCGGCCAGCTCCGCCAGGAGAAGGATCATTCCCGTTACCGCTGGACCGTGGACTACCCGGAGGATCTGGAATTGGTACGCGAGATCTACGGGGCTCTCTATCCTGCGGACCCGGCGTTCACGACGCATGACATCATGCGGCTTCTCGGCGCCAGGCCGGAGTTGGCGGCACTCAACGCCGCCCGGCGCACCGATGGAACCGCTGTTTCAGGTACGATAAGGTGATCGATCAATCGAACAATGCCGTCGTCGTGGGTGGGGGTATTGCGGGCCTGTTCGCCGGTCTCCTGCTCGCCCGAGCCGGCCGGCACGTTGTCCACCTGGTCGAAAGAGATACCCGGCTGGGGGGATTGTTACGCTCAACCCAGTATAGAAACCGGTTGAGCTATGACACCGGCATCCACTATGCGGTCGAGACCGGAAACCCGAAAATAGACTCGGTTCTCTTTCAGGGGATGAGCGAAGACAAGTGGCATGTCTTCAAGACCAGTCTTCCGAAGGGAAACGTGTTCGGCGGCCGGTTGAACGGTAGCAGCGACTGCATAGACGCGAGAGCGCTTGACCCCCATCTATACGCCCGCGGCCTTGTGGAGATACTCGACGGCCAGGAGGCAGAGGGCGATGTACCGCATCTGGCCGAGGCGCTCGAGGCGGAATACGGTCCCACATACACCGAGCATATTTTCCGGCCGGTCATGCGCAAGCTAGCCGGTCGCGCGCTCGAACAACTCGCGCCGGCGGCGCACGAAAGTTTCGGCATTTCCAGATTGATCGTCGTTCCCTCCGGCGCGGCAAAGCGGCTCAAGAAGCTTCCCGAGTACGACAAGCGCATCGCCCATACAAAAACGCGCGAAGGCCCTTCGCCCATACAGAAATTTTATCCACGTAGCGGCGGTATCGGCACATGGCCGGAATTGCTGGCCGGGCGGCTCGCCGATGCCGGCGCCCGCATGCACACCGCAACGACCATTGACGCCGTTGACACCGATAGTGGGCGGATCACGGGTGTGACGCTTTCCGATGGGCAACGCCTGCCGTGCGACCTCCTGGTCTGGACCATTCCCCTGCCGTTGCTGGCGCGTGCATTGGGCACGGGCGTTCCGGGAACGGTGCCGGCGTTTCGTCACGTGCTCCTGCTGCACTATTTGTTCAAGAGCAAGGGCGTGACACCGGACCTGCACTGGGTCTCGATATACGACGAGGACGCCGTCTCTTACCGAGTGACACTCTACGACAACATCGCCCCGGGCAACGACTTCGACGGATCGCGGGTGACGGTCGAGACGCTCTGGAGCGAGCGCCCGAAAGACATTGAAGAGATCTCGGAGCGAGTGAGGGGCGAACTCGGCGACCTGGGGCTCGTCGACGACGCCCGGAGCGGCGAGTTCGTGGGCCATGAATGGATCGCCAATGCCTTTCCCCTGCGACTTGCCGGCCAGCAGACGCAGGCGCGGACCCCGAACGCGATCGATGGCCTGACCAACCTGGTGGCGGCGGGCCGAGGCGCGGGCACGACGTTTTCGCAGCCGGAAATACTCGAGGCGGTCCTGACCGGCGTCGAGCGGCAAATCGCGGACTGAAATCCATGTGGGAGCGCAAACCGCCGAGTGTTATCATGGGATGGCGTTGGACTCTCTTGCGCCGTTTGAACTCCGGCTATCTGGTCTTGGAACGGACATCGCGATGACGAAACCGACGGCGGTCTTCCGTTTTGACGCCTCGCGGGCAATCGGCGCCGGCCACGCGATGCGCTCGGGAGCGCTCGCGAGCGCGCTCGGCGAGGAGGGCTGGCGCACGGTCTGCGCGACGAGGGAGGAAACGATCGAAACCGTGCCGGCCGCGCTCGGGCCGTTCGACGACGTTCTCTGGCTCGGCGCGGACGAGTCGCGCGAGGTCGACGAGATCGCCGGCCGGGTTTCCGGCCGGTGCGAGGCGGTGGTGGTCGATCACTACGGCCGAGATCAGGCTTTCCACCGTGCCTGCCGCCTCCTCGCATCCTGCGTCGCGGTGATCGAGGATCGCCCGGAGGCCACGCACGACTGCGACATCCTCGTGAACCCGTGTGCGGACCCGGCCGGCGCCCCGCGGAAAGACGGGATACAGGAAGCGCTTCTCGGCCCATGCCATGCGCTCCTCAGGCCGGCGTTCGGCGAGGCGTGCGCACGGCCCGGACGGAACCAAGAGGACGGCTCTCTCCTGCTGCTCTGCGGCTACGCGGACAGGCGGAACGTGACGGAGCGCTTGTTCGAATCGCTGGACGGCGCGCCGGGGGTGGAAGCGATCCATGTGGTCCTCGGCGCCGCAAACGTGCATCGAGAGCGCGTGCGGGATCGTCTGCGCCGCGCCGTCAGCCCAACGCGTCTGCACGTCGATCCCCCGCATCTGGAGGAGCTGATGGGCCGCGCGGCGCTTGCCGTCACGGCGGCGGGCAGCACCTGCTGGGAGCTCGCCTGCCTCGGCGTCCCGATGGTTACAGCCGTGACGGCAGACAACCAGATCGCGGTCGACCGGACCTTGCGGGAAGCCGGCGCGAGTGTCAGCATCGGCGCGTTCGACGATGCTCTTGGTCCGCGCCTGCGCGAGGCGGTCGCTGCACTCCTGGCGGATGACGGCCTGCGCCGCCGCATGACTTTGCGCGGCCGAACCCTGGTCGACGGACGCGGCGCGATGCGGGTAGCGCAGGCGATTCACACGCGTGCCTTGCCGTCCGAACGGAGTGTGGTGTGAACATTGCCCCAATCGAAATCGGAGGACGCCCTGTTGGCCCTGGCCATCCCTGCTATGTGATCGCGGAGATCGGCATCAACCACAATGGCGAGAGAGCACTGGCGGAGCAAACCATTGCCGCCGCCGCGGCCGCCGGCGCCGACGCCGTCAAGTTTCAGAACTACCGCGCCGAGGATTTCCTCTCGGACCGGTCGATGACCTACAGCTATCTCTGTCAAGGCGAGAACGTGGTCGAATCGCAATTCGACCTGTTCAAGCGGTGTGAGATCACCGACGACGATCTTGTCTTTCTGCGCGATGCTTGCGATCGGCATGGCATATCGTTTCTGAGCACGCCAACCAGCGAGGAAGGCGTCGCCGCGTTATTGGCGCTCGACGTGCCCGCACTGAAAAACGGCTCCGATTATCTGGGGCATCTGGATCTGATCGTGGCGATGGCGCGCAGCGGCCGCCCCACCATCCTGTCGACCGGCATGGCCACGGAGGAAGAGGTCGCCGAGGCGGTCGGAGCCTATCGCGGCGCGGGCGGACGAAACCTTGTCTTGCTTCATTGCGTGTCCGCCTACCCGACGCCGGTCGATCAGTTAAACCTGCGCCGCATGCAATCGCTTGCCGCGACATTCGACTGCATGATTGGCTTCAGCGACCATTCGCGGGGCGAGATGGCGGCGTTGATTGCCGTTGCCCTCGGCGCCGCCGTGGTCGAGAAACATGTCACGCTCAGACACGACCTTCCCGGGCCCGACCATGCCTTCTCGGCGGATCCCCGAGAACTCAAGTCGCTGATCAAGGGCGTGCGCGCGGTGGAGGAAGGATTGGGCTCGGCCGCGATCGCACCCGCCGATGGAGAGGCGGAGGCGCGCATGAGCCATCGGCTCTCGTGTGTCGCCGCCAGCGGGCTTTCCGCGGGCCGCCGGCTGGAGCGCGCGGATGTGGCCTTTCGCCGGCCGGGTACCGGCTACCGGCCCGCGCTCGTCTCAACCCTGATCGGTCGTGCGCTGAAATGCGCCGTAGAGCGCGGGCACGTATTCGACGAGAGCGACTTCGTCCGGTGAGTGTGCGCGTCGATCCGGTGTGGGAGGCGAGCTACGCAGCCGGGCACCGCCAGCTTTATCCGTGGGATGCGGTGGTTTCATTCGTGTTTCGCTACGCACCCAAGGAGCGTGCCCGCGAGAAAGTGCGCATCTTGGAAGTGGGCTGCGGAACAGGGAGCAATCTTTGGTTCGCGGCGCGCGAAGGCTTCGAAGTCTGCGGTATCGACGGAAGCCCATCCGCCATAGCGTATGCCCGCGAGCGTTTTGCCCGAGACGGACTGATCGGCGATTTCCGCGTCGCCACATTCGATGATTTACCGTTCGATGACGACTCCTTCGAGCTGGCGCTTGATCGCGCCTCGCTCTCGTGTGTCGGCCATGCGGCAGGCAGGGCAGCTGTGGCGGAGGTGGCGCGGGTGCTCTGCCCTGGCGGGTTCTTCTTCTTCAATCCCTATAGCGAACGGCACAGTAGCGCCGCTGCCGGCACGCCCGGCGCCGACAGTCTCGTCGAGAACATCGTGCGAGGTAGTTTGATCGGTGCCGGCGGCATCTCCTTTTACGGGCGGGACGACGTGGAACGCGCATTGCCCGCGCCATGGCGCATTCGGTTTCTTGAGCATATGGAACGTTCGGACCTGCTCGACGAGAATAACTTGGTCCATGCGGAGTGGCGGGTCGTCGCGGAGAAGCAGGCGCGCGTGCGCGTAACCTTGCGTGCCGCAGATGCGCAGGACGTGGAGAAGGTGTTTTTGTGGCGTAACACGCATTTCGTCGCGTCGCGCAGCACGAGCGGGCGGCTCGTAGAGCGCCGTGACCACGAAGCCTGGTTTGTCCGTAGCCTCGCGTCGCCGGACAGGCTGTTGTTGATCGTGTGCATCGACGACGAGGACGCCGGAGTCGTCCGCCTCGACCGGACCGACAATGGGACGGCGGTCATTTCCGTCTATCTGGAAGAGAGCAAAACAGGCCGCGGCGCGGGAATCGCCGCGATTCGCGATGGAAGCTCGTGGGCGCTGGGGGCATGGCCGGCGGTGCGGATCGAAGCCTATGTCCGAAACGACAACGTACTCGGCCACAAGGCGTTCGCGAGGGCTGGATTCACGCGCATCGAATCAGTCGGTTGCCCGCCCGACCATACCGCATACACGTTGGACGGCGGCCGCGATGACTGACAAGGAAGGCTCGGCTGCACCGCCGCTCAAGGCGGCTTGGACCGCGGACGATCATCACACCGTCAGTCATTTCCGGAATCTGGTCGATCGCTTCGGTGTCGACACTCAGGCACTTGGCTGGCGCGATTCGAGGAGCCAGACCGCGCGCTTCGAAGTGCTCGCGTCCGGAGGGCTCGATCCCGAGGCAAGCCTGCTCGACATCGGTTGCGGCCAGGGCGACCTCTTCGCCTGGCTGCGCGAGAACGGGTATGGCGTGGACTATTGCGGCGTCGACCTCACGCCGGAGATGGTTTCGATCGCGCGCGCGCGTTTCCCGGAAGCGCGCTTCGAGGTTGCCGACCTGTTTGATCTCGACGCTTCGTACCGCGCGCACCATGTAATTGCGAGCGGCATTTTCTCCACCCGGCAAGCGGCTCCGTTCGACTATCTCCAGGCGGCCGTGACCCATCTCTACCGATTCGCCGAGGTAAGCCTCGCCTTCAACTGCCTGAGCACCCACGCCGAGCATCAAGACGAAGGAGAGTACCGGGAGGATCCGGCGAAGGTTCTGCGCTTCTGCTTCACGCTAACGCCCTTCGCGACTTTGCGTCACGACTATCACCAAGGCGACTTCACGGTGTTCTTGCGGCGGGAGGCGCGGAGAGCATGATCGTCTCCATCATGCAGCCGGCCTACTTGCCGTGGCTCGGCTATTTCGATCGCGTTCTTCAGAGTGACTTGCTGATCACGCTCGATCATGTCGCAATTTCCGTCGGCGATCGAGACCAGTTCGTCAACCGAAATCGGATCAGAACGGCCCAAGGCTGGTGCTGGCTTACCGTTCCGATTCGCCATACGAAGGGTATACGCCAGCCGATCAACCAGGTCGAAGCTGCGGACACGATGCGTTGGCAAGTCAAGCACTGGCGTTCTATCGAGGCTTGCTACCGGCGCGCCCCATATTTCGATTTAGTGGCTTCGGCGCTATGGCCCATATACGATAGACCTTGGACAAACCTTGTAGACGTAATCGAAGCGGTGAACGGGGTACTTTTTCAGCAACTCGACATTACGGTCCCGACGCGTTCCAGCGCGGAGATGAATGTCGAAAGCGTCAAGGCCGATCTTGTCGTCGACCTTTGCAAGGCAGCCGGCGCGAGCCGCTATATCTCCGGGCCATTCGGCCGCGACTATCTCGATCAAACAGCGTTCGAAAAGGCGAATATCGAGCTGTCGTTTCATGACTATCGGCATCCCACGTACCCGCAGTTGTTTCCGGGTTTTGAACCGTTCATGTCGGTAATCGACCTTCTGTTCAATCACGGGCCTGAGAGTCTGGACATTCTCCGCGATAGAGAGAACACCATATGACGAGTTCGGTCCTGGTGGCTGCCGCGCATCCGGACGATGAAGTGTCGGGATGCAGCGGAGTTGTTGCACGTCACGTCGGTGCGGGAGAATTCGAGGACATGGATCAGGCCTGCGAAGATTCCCGGCGCCAGATGTTTTGATGACGGACAAACCGCCCGCATTGACGTCTCGCCGGATTTTTCTGACCGAGCCTCCGCCGGATTTCGATATTGATCGCGATTTGGTTATTGGGCCTTGGTGCTTTGTCGGTGCCGAGGATCGGTTCCCCGGCTGGGACAAGCTGCCTTTCGAAGAGCCGATCCGCTCGCCGGCGGAGCTGAATTCGGCGTGCGGCGACACCGAGCAACTCGCATTGCTGACCGCGGAGCGGCTTGGCCGGGATATCGACCTCGGTTCCGGCGGCAGCCATGGCAGCCGCTACTGGCGGTCGTTGCTTTATGTCTGGCTGATGACTTGCGCGCAGCTGTTGTGGCGGCGTTACCTGTATGTTTCCGCCGTGGTTGAACGTCACGGCAACGAGCCGTTCAGCGTATTCGTTCACCCGGACAAGAGTGCATGGCCGAGCCCCGGCCTCGAGGAATTCTATCAACGGATGCAACGGAGCCGGCCGTTCGACCATTGGGTATCCTCGATTGTCGTGCGCGAACTTTGCCCCCCGTCCTGGCAATTGATCGAAATTCGCGAAAAGCCCGAGCCGGACTTGCAAATAGGCCACCCGGCGGTCACCAGGAGCCGCCTGCGGCAACTATTGGGGCGCCTTCCATTTAACCATGCTCATGGCGTGCGTGTCTGGAAACTGCCTTTTTCCGTCATGTTGAGCCTCTTGCCGCGAAGCACCCATCCCTCGGACCAAACGGAAACCGGGATCGTCGACCGGAATATAGAGGACAGGTTTCCCGACGCGTTTTTGCGGCTTTACGGGCGGTTGGTCAGCGCCACCCGGCCCGCATGCTACGGCGCCGATTATTCCCGCTGGGATGCATGGGCATCACGACGGCGTTTTGCGCCGGGACGCTTGTATATCGACAATTTGGGCAGCCATCTCACGGAAAACAACTTCCTCACGGCAACCGCGCTCGAGCGGGGAGAGCGGGTCGTCAGCGCCCAGCATGGGGGACACTACGGCACGAGCGTTGCAACGCCTGTGCCTGCTCATTCCGAATATGCCGGGCATGCGTTCCTGACCTGGGGATGGGAGGGACAAGAGGACGCGGCGGCGAATTTCGTTCCCGTTCCGTCACCCCATCTGAGCCGGATCAGGAATGCCCATGGACGCGAAAACCAAAAACTGATTTTCATCGGCACGCAGATGGGGGTTTATGGCCACCGATTCCACTCAGGTCCAAGCCTCTCCCGGTGGCTGGCCTACCGGCGGATGAAGGGAGAGTTTGTCGGAGGGCTCGACGGCGCCATCAGGGAACAGCTCGCCTATCGTCCGTACGAAAAAGTCAGAACATTGTTGGACGCACCCTACCTTCAGCGGTCTTTTCCGGACCTGAAGGTCCTGGAAGGCCCGCTGGTTCCGGAAATACTGCGCTGCAAGCTGGCCGTTATCGACTACCCCGGCACCTCATTCCTGGAAGCTCTCGCCGCGAACGTTCCGACGATCGCCTACTGGAATCCGGACGATTGGCCAATGAGCCGCCAGGCCGCCCCCTACCTCGATGCGTTGGCCGATTGCGGCCTCCTCCATCGCGATGCCCCATCCGCCGCCGCCAAGGTGAATGAGATATGGGCCGACGTCGAGGGATGGTGGCGCGATGAAGCGGTTCAGTCCGCGCGCCGGGCTTGGTGCCATCGGTACGCCCGCACCGCGATGCTGTGGCAATGGCATTGGGCCAAGGCTCTCTGGCGGCTTGCGGCAAACAAATAGCGGGTGCCGTCCGCGGGTTTGGCGGCACGGCGGACCGGACCCAGCGCCCGATGATCTTCCCCCCTTGCCCCTTCACGCGCGCGGGCTAAATGAATAGGTCGTTGCCGCCCCCTCGGGGGCGGCGTTTTGGTTTGGAGGGACGAGCTATGCGTTTTTGTACGACCTTCTTGGTGCGTTACCTCCCGAACGGGTGACACTAAATGTCTATTAATGTCCATGAATGACTATTACAACGAAAACGGCCCAGTTGGAACATATTTATAAATCATGGTTTTTCAAAGACTTGCCGCTATGCATAAAATGCATGGCTTGCGCCGGTTTTTGGACCCGGGGAGTCGCCGACCGCATGCGACCAGCGGCGATTCGTGCGGATCTAGGGCGTGGAGCGTCAAGCGGCCATTCCGGCCGGTTGGTCCGGATTGCCGACCACGGGGCGGACGGTCCATTATCCGGATACTTGCGAAGCGCCGGTGCTTGGGCGACCATGCTTTCCAGCAATCTGCGGCAATTGACCGCCAACCTTTCGCCAGGGGAGAGTCAGGGGAGAGCCAGGGGAGAGCATGCAAAATTTGCGATATGCAGCGCCAGAGACGCTGGCGGACGCGACCGCCTTGTTGGCGGCCGAAGACGGTGTGGCCCGGATTCTGGCGGGCGGCACCGACGTCATCGTTCAGATGCATTCGGACCTGATCGAGCCCGACCTGATCGTCGACGTCAAAAACATCCCGGAGCTTACCGAGATCGCCAAACAGGGCGGGGCGTACCGGTTCGGCGCGGCGGTGAGCGGCAAGACGCTGATGCTCCACGAGGATTTCAACGAGACCTGGCCCGGGATCATGGACGGCGTGCAGCTGCTCGGGTCGCTGCAGGTGCGCGGCCGGGCCTCGGTGGGCGGCAATTTGTGCAATGCCTCCCCCGCCGCCGACAGCGTACCGCCGATGATCGCCGCGGGCGCCGTGGCGAGCGTCATCGGGCCGAACGGCACGAGGGACATTCCGGTCGAGGATATCGTCACCGGACCGGGCCGGACGTGCCTGGAGAAGGGGGAAATCGTGGTCTCCTTCCTGCTGCCCGAACGGCCGCCCCATTCGGGCGACGCCTACCTCCGATTCACGCCCCGGACCGAGATGGACATCGCCGTGGTCGGCGCGGGCGTCAATCTTACCCTCGACGATGGCGGCACCGGCGCGCGCCGTCAAGCCGGAGCGCGTGCGGGTTTGCCGCCGTCCCGGCGGCGCGGGGTCAGCCGGGACGGCCTGCCCCGCCGGGTCGACAGGGGGTCGCGAGCAGATGGACAGTCAGGCATCGTTCCGGTTCCGGGGCATCCGCCCGGATTGCGTGCCGGCATGAGCGGACACCGGACGGACGGCGGCGGCGGGCTTCGCTACGAGGCGGACGAGCGCGCGCCCGCGGCGCTTACCCTTGGTCTCGGCGTGCAGCTCGCCCTGATCACCGTGGCGGTGCCGATCCTGATCCCGACGGCGGTGATGCGGGCCGGCGGCGCCGCCGAGCCCCATCTGGCGTGGGCGGTGTTCGCCGCGGTCGCGATCAGCGGCGTCACGACGGCGCTCCAGGCGATCCGGTACGGCAGGATCGGCGGCGGCCACGTGCTCGTCATGGGCAGTTCGGTGGCGTTCATCGGGGTCGCCATTACGGCGGTGGCGACGGGCGGTCCCGAGTTGCTGGCAATCCTGGTCGTCGCCGCGGCGCTTCTCCAGTTCCTGCTGGCGGCCAGGCTCGCCCTGTTCCGCCGGGTCCTGACCCCGGCCGTGTCCGGAACCGTGATCATGCTGGTGCCGGTCACCGCGATGCCGATCGTGTTCGACATGCTGGGCGACGTACCGGACGGCAGCCCGGCCCACGCGGCGCCATCGATCGTGCTGGTCACGCTCCTGGCGATCCTCGGCGTCTCCCTGAAGGGCACGGCGTCGCTGCGGCTGTGGGCGCCGGTGATCGGCGTCGTTCTGGGTACGGGTCTCGCGGCCTTCTTCGGGCTCTACGATCTGGACCGCATCGCCGCGGCCTCCTGGTTCGGGCTGCCGGATATCTCTGTCCCCGGCTTCGACCTCGAATTCGGGCCGACGTTCTGGGCGCTGCTTCCGGCTTTTCTGCTGACCGCCGTGATCGGGTCGATCCGGGCGATCAGCAGCAGCACGGCGCTCCAGCGGGTCTCGTGGCGCCGGCAGCGGCCGGTGGATTTCAGGGCGGTCCAGGGTACGGTCACGGTCGACGGAATGAGCAACCTGCTGTGCGGTTTGGCCGGAACCGTTCCGAACACGACCTATTCGCTCGCGGCGCCGCTCATCGAGATTACCGGGGTTGCCGCGCGGGCCGTGGCGGTCGCCACCGGAGCGGTTTTCCTCGCTCTCGCCTTCCTGCCCAAGGCGCTGGCGCTCGTGCTGGCGATCCCGGGCCCCGTCGTCGGCGCCTATCTCCTGGTCCTGGTCGCGCTGCTGTTCCTGATCGGCATCGGGACGGCGATGCAGGACGGCATGGACCTTCGCAAGGGCGTGATCGTCGGCGTTTCCTTCTGGCTCGGCGTCGGCGTCCAGAACGGCGCGATCTTTCCCGAATTCGTGTCCGATTTCGCCGGCGGCTTTTTCGCCAACGGGATCACCGCCGGCGGCCTCACGGCCATACTCCTGACCCTGATCACGGGTTTTTCCGGCGCCCGGCCCGCCCGCATGGAGGCCGGGTTCGCCCTCTCGGCGCTGCCGGAAATCCGGGCATTTCTCAACCTGTTCGCGTCGCGCGGCGGCTGGGACGGCGCCATGGCGGACCGGCTCGCCGCCACCGCCGAGGAGACCCTTCTGACCCTTCTGCGGCCGGACGAAGAGACCGAGGCCGGTGATCGCCGTCGCCGCCTGCGGCTGTCGGCGTCGAAGGGCGCGGGCGGCGCCGTGCTCGAATTCGTCGTCGCGCCGGGAGAGGAGAACGTGCAGGAACGGATGGCGGTACTCGCCGCCGGGGGCGAGGAGACGCCGGCCGGGCAGGAAGTCTCGCTCCGGCTGCTGCGCCACCTCGCCTCTTCGGTGCGCCACCAGCAATACCACGATCTGGACATCGTGACCGTGCAGGTAAAAGCCCCGGCGCCTGACGGGTGACGCATGATCAAATAAATTTGCCGGTCACGCGACTCATTTTACCGTTCCGAACCGAAGAGCGGAATTTCCATGGCGCGGGCGGCGTCGTTCATCCGCCGGTCGTAGCTCGCGAGTTCCACATCCTGGCCTTGATCGGCCAGATACGCGCACGATGCCAGATGCAGGGCGTCGAGGGTCCGCAGCGGCACCGGACCGGGAAAGGCGTCCAGCGCCCGCGACAGAACCCGCGGGCTCAACTCCAGGAGCGCGACCCGTCCGACCAGCCCGCGCGCCGCCTCGCCGTGCGTGTCCTCAAGCCCGCGCGCGTGCAGCGCCGTCCATATCTCGTATTCGAGGAGGCGGCTGGACACCAGCGTCTCGTCCCAGAGGGAAGCAGGGGGCCGGTGGTCCTCGGTCAGCAGCCAGGCCAGCGCGACGGACGTGTCGAGATAAATCACCAGTCGCGGCGGCTCTCGTCGAGTTCGGCCAGAACCTCGTCCAGTGTGGCCACCGGGGCGGGCCTGGGCGGCGCCCCCGAGCCCGCCAGCGCCGGCGGCGCAAGCACGCCGGACCGCACCGCCTCGGCAAGGAAGGCATCGGCGAGCACCGGGCTCCGGCTCTCCCTGAGCGGGCCGAGCTCCGCCACGACCCGGTCGCGGTCCGTCACCAGAATGGACTCGCCCGACGCCGCGAGCCGGACATACTCGCTCAACCGGTTGTTCAGCGCCTTGATCCCCACCGATCTCATGCGCCGAAGGTAGCTACCGCGCCCTACTTTGTCAATCGATGGCGCAATCGTTTCCACCGGACCTTGAACGGCGCGAGCATTCGCAATGCCCGGATTCCAGGAGAGCGCCCGGCCGCCGTTCTCCCGGAGTGCCAACGAGCGCGATCCCAAGGCCCTACGCGTCTATGAGCGAAAGCGCTCGCGCCGCGCTATGCCGTGTCGGATCAGCCCTCTGCCGGGCGTCCGCCGCCCGCGCCGGCTAATCCGGACCAGGGTCCGCGGAAACGGGAAATGGCCCGAGGCGAAGGTCACCGCCCCTGACTATTTATGGCCTTCGCCAAGTGCATGTTGCCCTGGTCACGATCCACTTGTCGGGAAGGTAGCTCGTCGTGTACGGGCAGCGGCCGGCGATGCCGGAGAATTTTCCGGTGCCGCCCAGGATCCGGTGAATGCCCGTACCGCCGCCTCCGGCGGCAATGGTTCCCGCCCGCCTCTCCGCCAGTACGTACAGCGCGTCGCCTGCCTCGTCGGTCATCGTGCACGGCGCCTCCAGATCGATGCCGGCATCCGATCTCTTGACGTAGACCACGCAGGTCACGCGGTAATCCGCGCCGTCGGTAAACGGGCCGCCGCTGGTCGCGACGATACTGGCCGTCCCTTGCAGCGAACCCCCGGTGACGGTCCGCCCCGCGTGTTTCAGCGTGGTGTAGTCGCGGACCTCGGTCGCGATGAGTTCATAGGTGCCGCTCTCCTCGGCGAAGGCGGTTTGCGCGGCGCACACGGCGAGGAGGGCCGCGATCGGCAACAGTAGTCTTGCGCGATAGGATTCATTCATGGTGTCTTCTCCTTGCGTTCTCTAATTGGCACGGTGTCGCGTTGCGCGAAGCCCGCGTATTCCCCGTCCGTCAGCCTGGCGCGCCGGCCGACGGCGGCCGGCAGCGTTCCCAGTGCCGCTCCTCCGTCCCCGGGCGCCATTATTTCGGGCGCACCCAATTGCAATCGAAGGCAAGCTTCAACCATGTGCCGTCGGGTTTTCTATCGGTGATTCCGTACGAGCAGGATGCGACCCCTCCTTCGAGCGAGCCGGAGACGCCAATCAGCTTCTGTTTCCCTTCACCGGACAATTTGCCGCCGCCGCTCCTGTGCGAATAGGCGATCAACATGCCATCGTCGAATCGGACGTCGCCCAGCGCATGGAGTTCGAGGCGGCCCTGATCCGTCCGGATGAACACGTAGCCGTCGGCTTTGCCTTCCTTGCCGCTCTCGAGCGAAGGAACATCGCTCGTCGTTATCTTGACGTTGCATTGCGACTTGCTGACGCTGAGATTCTGTACCGAGGCGTTGGCGAAGTACCAGCATTCGCCGGTGGCCTTGAACGAGCCTTCCTCGGCCGCCGCCCCGGACGCCGCCCCGTTGCCGGCCATGAGAAAGCACACTGCGAGTGCCGGCATCCATTTCTTCATCGCTACCCTCTCTTGGATCGTTGCCTGGCGTTATCCCGGTCCGTTCGGCACGGGATGATGATGAAGCGGAGACCGTGGCGGAAGCCGTTGCGATTGTCCAGGAGTTCGTTTCCCGGCGCACGACCGCCGAGCAATGGGGGTTTAGCGGATCAGTTGGGCGATGCGATCGATATCGGCGGCGCGGCTGTGGTTTGTCCTTCCGGTTCGTCGGGCCTCCGTTCCGCGTCGAGGAGAAATCCGATGACCGCTGATCGTCAAGCGGGGTGCACTGAAATGAGTTAACCAGGATTCGTATCGTGACCCGATAACTCCTGTCACCACGGTGACGGGAGGCTTGTGCTTTATGGGTACTCTCCGATTTGTCGATGAAGGTGCAAGACCCATGAAGAGAACAGCCGCGCCGTCAGATCGCTCTCGCCCTCGACAATCTGGAGGCCGTTTTGTACGCTGCCGGTATGGGCCTTGCCGACGTTGTCCGGCTCACCCTCTACACAACCGATGTGGACGAAGCCTTGAAACACTTCGATATTCTGGGATCGCGCTTCGGGGCTGCCGATGCCGCTCCGCCGATGACCCTGCTCGGCGTTACCCGGCTCGCCTTGCCGCCGCTGATGTTCGAGATCGAGGCCACGGCCGCCGACTGAACGAAAACCCGGGGGACTTCCGGTATCGCGTATCGGATTCGTCGAAACCTGCCGGACTTTAGATACTGGTATGGAATGAGAATGGCTGTGCCTCGACGCTTTCAAAATCCGGGCCGGGCGCGAAACCGATGAGACGCGCGGAAAGGCTGTTCAGGCTGATCAACGAGATGCGGACCCGCGGCGTCAGCCGAGCCACCGACCTTGCCGACCATTTCGAAGTGAGCGTCAGCACCATCTATCGCGACATCGCCCACCTTCAGGCGTCCGGCCTGCCGATCGAGGGCGAGGCCGGCGTCGGTTACCTGTTGCGGCCGGGCTTCGACCTGCCCAATGTGACGTTCACCAACGATCAGGTCGATGCCCTCGCCGTAGGTCTATCCTTCGTGGAAAGCGCCGGCGATCCGGTGCTGGCGACAGCGGCTCGCGAAGCGCGCGCGAAAATCCAGGCAGGCATGCCTCGACCGGAGGAACGCAAGCTCGCCGATGCGCCGTACTTCAGTCTTCAAGGCAGGAACGGCGCAACACCGGATGTGGCCTTGCTCCGCCAGGCGATCCGCGAGCGGCAGATCGTGCAGATCGACTACCGCGACGGCGACGGGAACCGAACCGGGCGCCGCGTGCGTCCTCTCGTGATCTGGAATTTGACCGATGGCTGGATGTTTTCCGCATGGTGCGAACTCCGGCAGGATTTCCGCACGTTCCGGGTCGACCGCACGGCGAACCTCGCCGTAACGGGCGAAAGGTTCGATGACGATGAGGCGAAAGGACTGCGCGCCTTCATGGAACGGGAGCGGTGCGAAGCGCAGGACCGCTAGAGCATTTTCTGATCACACCCGGTCATAGCCTGCGGCAGTGAAGTAGTTTTGGCACTCGGATTGGGTGACTGTGTCGATGGCGGTTGCGATGGCGTCGTAGAGGTCGTCGACGGTTCTGGCTGCGGTCTTTTTGAGGAGGGCCTTGAGCTTTGCGAAGGCCATCTCGATTGGGTTGAAGTCGGGTGAGTAGGGCGGCAGGAAGCGGAGCTCGGCGCCGGCGTCTTCGATGGCCTTACGCACGCTGGCGGGCTTATGGGCTGGCAGATTGTCCATAATGACGATGTCTCCGGGTTTGAGGGTTGGGACCAGGATTTGCTCGACATAGGCAAGGAAGGCTGCCCCGGTCATCGCCCCATCGATGGTCATGGGGGCGAGGATGCCGTCGAGCGTGAGAGCAGCGACCAAAGTGGTGGTCTTCCAGTGGCCGTGAGGGATGGCGGCTTGGCAGCGCTGCCCGCGCGGCGCGCGGCCATAGCGCCGGGCCATCTTGGTCGATGTGCCGGTCTCGTCGATGAAGACCAGCCGCTCCGGCATCAGGCCGGGCTGCGCCTCGGCCCAGGCCTGCCGGCGCGCCAAGACATCAGGACGTTGCTGCTCGCTGGCGTGCGCGGTTTTTTTTGAAGGTCATGCCGTGGCGGTCGAGCAGCCGCCAGACCGTGCTCGGGGCAACCCGAAGCCCGTGCACCTCCTCCAGACAGGCTGCGATCTCGGCCAGGGTGATGTCCGGTGTCTCCGTGACAAGCGCCAGAACCTCCTCGGCATACGCTTCAAGGCGGTGAGAGCGGCGGTCCCCGCCTTGCGGCCGGGGCCGCACATCACCCCGCTGCCGCCACTGATCAACCCATTTGATCGCCGTCGAGGCCGCAACCCCAAAAACCTTCGCCGCAGACCGACGCGACATCCCGCCGTCCACCGCCGCAACCAACCGATGTCGTAGATCATTCGAAAGTGGTCTCGTCATGCAGGCTGGCCTCCTTCACCAGCCCACATCTTGAATCAGAAATCAGAGACTTTGGGAATCCCTAACGATTCCGTCAGATCAGAAAACTCTCTAGCCGGCACCACTGGCACGTGAACCGCACGCCGAAACTCCAGGCGGACATGCGTCAACCGGAGAGACGTGAGTTCGCCGTCACCTAGTCCGGTGCCATGGCAAGGATACCTCGAAACATGCACCGCCGCCGGGGCGAGGCAGGCAGACGGCCTCGCCACCGTGATGCCGGGCGATCCGGCGCACAAGGCTGAGCCCCAGCCCGGCGCCTCTTTCTGCATTCGACATTTCGACCGGTTCCGGCCCGGCGGTACGCCCTGACTGCTTCCGGTAAAACGGCTCGAAAATGCGTTCCCTCTCCGCATCCGGAATTCCCGGGCCTCGATCCGAAACGCGCAAAATTGCATGCCCTTCCCTCTGCTCCAACTCCACCAGTATCGGGCTGCCTGCAGCGTGCCGGGCGGCATTGTCGAGCAAGTTGCGGATCATGCGGGCAAGCAGCCGGCCTTCGCCCTCGACCGCTGCCGGTTCCCCTGTAAACTCGGCACCGGCGCGCGCCGCCTCTTCTGCGGCGAGGGCCTGAAGATCGACCCGTTCTGTTCGCTCCGGCCGCTCGAGGCTGGCAAGTCGGCTGGCCAGCAGGATTTCTTCAATCAGGTCGTCCAGCTCGGCGATGTCCCGCTCAACTCGCGCCTGCAATGCGGGGGTTCCGTTTTCGGCGAGCATTTCGACCGCCACGCGAATGCGCGCCAGCGGCGAGCGCAGTTCGTGGGACGCCGCCGCCAAAGTGTCCCGCTGGGCTTCGACGAGGGCTTGGATTCGGTCGGCCGCCCCGTTGAAGCTGCGCGAGAGGGCAGCAACCTCGTCCGTTCCCTCAAGCTCGATCCGGGCGGCAAGGTCGCCGGCACCGAGCGCTTCGACCTGCATCTGCAAACGTTCGAGCCGCCCGGTCAGACCGCGAGCCAGCGGATAGGCGACGATGGCGACGGCCAGCGCAAGCAGGACAACGGCGGCCAGGAAGCCGACGGTCGGCGTATGGCCGGGCTGGCGGTTCGGGAGGAACAGGACGGTGCGTCCGTCCGGCAGGCTTAAAGAGAAGATTCCGCTCCGCCACGTGCGCCGATCCGACGTCATCTGTTCGGGCGCCGGCAGAGGTGCCCCGAGACTGCCGAGCAGCCGGCCCTCGGATCCGAAGACCGAGATTCGACCATCGACGTTCCGGCCCAGACGGGCCAGGGCCGCATCGGTTCGAGCACGGGGCGCGCCGCGCGGCGGTAAGGCTTCGCCCAGCAGGGCGGCGACGCCTCGGCGCAACTCCGCGCCTGGTGGTTCGTCGTGGGTGAGCCACCATCCAACAGCGACAAGCGCCGCGAACAAGGCGATGAGGCCGAGCAAAGCGAGATAGGTTTGGAGAAAGAGGCGCCGTCTCACGATCCGCGGTCTTCGGGCCCGCCCTGGTCCTGGTTACGGGTAAAGAGATAGCCTGCACCTCGCAGGGTCACGATGCGGCGGGGTTTGCCCGGATTGTCCTCGATCGCCGCCCTGATTCTCGAAATATGGACGTCGATGCTTCGGTCGTAGACCTCCAGAGCCTCACCGCGCACCCGGTCCATGAGTTGCTCGCGCGTGAGAACCCGGCCCGCGTTTTCGGCTAGCGCGCACAGGATGTCGAACTGGTGCCCTGTGAGAGGTCGCTCTTCGTTGTCCACCAGCACCCGGCGCGCCGCACGGTCGATCGTGAGCCTGCCGAAGCACAGAATTTCGCTAACCGTTGCTCCGTTGCCGCCTGTCCCGCGCCTCAGGACGGCCCGCAGCCGGGCCAGCAATTCGCGCGGACTGAACGGTTTGGGCAGATAGTCGTCGGCGCCGATTTCCAGACCGACGATGCGATCCGCTTCCTCGCCGCGCGCGGTCAGCATCACGATGGGCACGTCGGAGCGGGCACGGATCGCTCGGCAGAGTTCGAGTCCGTCGCCGTCGGGCAGCATCAGGTCGAGCAAAATCGCGTCATATCCACCGCGCACGGCGGCCGCGAGGCCCGTTTGGGCGCCAGACCGGTGCTCCAGCGTCAAGCCGGCGCGGCCAAGGTAGTCCCGAACGAGGCCGGCGAGCGCGCGGTCGTCTTCGATCATCAGTAGACGGGCCATGCCGGAAACACTAGAGCGTTTCATATTTTGACGGAAGCGTATCCTGCGTTTTTGAAGTAGTTGGCGCATTGCTGTGGCTCGATGGTGTCGATGAGGCTCCCGAGATGGCGCCATAAGTCGTCGATCTCCCGCTTCTGGGCGTTTCTCATCCAGTGCTTGATTTGGGCAAAGGTCTGCTCGATGGGATTGAGGTCGGGGGAATATTTGGGCAGGAGCCACAGCTTGGCTCCGGCGGCACGGATGGCGTTTCGCACGGCTTTTGACTTGTGGCTGCCGAGATTGTCCATGATGACGATGTCGCCGGGCACCAGGGTCGGCACGAGCAGCTGCTCGACGTAGGCGCGGAAGCACACGCCATTGATGGGGCCGTCGAAGACGCAGGGCGCGGTGAACCGGTCGCAGCGCAGCGCGCCGATGAAGGTCAGGGTGTGCCACCGCCCATGGGGGGCAAAGCCGCGGACCCGCTCCCCTTTCGGCCCCCAGCCGCGCAGCGGGGCCATATTGGTCCGGATCCAGGTTTCATCAATGAATACCAGCCGTTCGGGATCAAGCTTTGCCTGCCACGCCTTCCAGCGCCTGCGATGGCGGGCGATGTCCGCGCGCGCCCGTTCAACGGCGAACAGGGTTTTTTTTAAAGCGCAGCCCTTCACGGCGCAGAAACAGCCATACCGTGCTGTGGGATACCCTGACACCCCGAGCGGCCAACTCGTCTCTCAACCGATGCAGCGTCAGATGCGGCTCCTGGTCGATCCGGCCGACAATGAACTCCCGATGGGGCTCAAGAACCCGGCGGCGGTGACCGCCCATCTTGCCGGGCGCAACACTCCCCGTCCGCCGGTAGCGCTGCGACCACTTAACCACGCTCGAAACCGCAACCCCAAACCGAGCCGCTACAGCGCGGCAACTCTCCCCCGCCAAAACCGCCAAAACAACACGCTCTCGCAAATCAATCGAATAAGGTCTCGCCATGAATGCTGGCCTCCTTGCCCAGCATCCATCTTGAATCATGGTTCGCCCATACTTGGGAATCCCTAAAATGATTCAATCAATCTCAAATACGCTCTAGTCCGGCGATTGTTTGTAAGGGCCGTATTTCTCAATCAGTCTTGCCCGGCGCCGATCCGACTTCCGATAAAAATACGCGCGCTCGAAATCCCGGAGTTCCACGATAAGCGGCCGTTCGGAGTTTATTGGAACATGACGAAGAGACGAGAGGCGCCGCCATCCATTTGCGTCATGCTCCAACACCGTTCCGCCACAGCCCATCGACCCGCAGGTGTACGACTGATTGATGAGGACGAACAGTTCGTCCTTGCCGTCCTCATCCAGATCGAACCAAGCGATCCAGGTCAATTTTTCCCGAATCATTCGTTCGATTTGCGAGACGGTGGTCTCGTGCACGTTTGCGATGACTCGTATTCCGTCATCACCATAATGCGCCTTCCGAATGGCCGGCCAGATATCGCCGTTCGGCGTTGTCTTCTTGAACACGATCCGGTGAGACCGGTCGGCCGCGCCAACGGGCTCGGCCGGCACAAGCGCCAGCCCCATGGCGCAGGCCAGGAGAATTGCCGGACGGTAACCGAGGTACATGGATTGATCTCTCCGTTTCCCGTTATTTCAATTGTTTGTAAGGGCCGTATTTCTCAATCAGTCTTGCCCGGCGCCGATCCGACTTCCGATAAAAATACGCGCGCTCGAAATCCCGGAGGTCCACGATAAGCGGCCGTTCGGAGTTCATTGGAACAGGACGAAGAGAGGAGAGGCGGCGCCATCCATTTGCGTCATGCTCCAACACGCTTCCGGAACAGCCTATCGTCCCGCAGGTGTCTGAGTGTTCGATGAGGGCGAACAATTCGTCCTTGCCGTCCTCATCCAGATCGAACCAAGCGATCCAAGTCGATTTTTCGCGAATTTTTCGTTCGGCCTGCGAGACAGTGGTCTCGTCCACTTTTGCGATGACTCGTACTCCGTCATCACCAAAAATCGCCTCCAGAATGGCCGGCCAGATATCGTCGTTCGGTGTTGTCTTCTTGAACACGATCCGGTGAGACCGGTCGGCCGCGCCAACGGGCTCGGCCGGCGCAAGCGCCAGCGCCATGGCGCAGGCCAGGAGAATTGCCGGACGGTAACCGAGGTGCATGAATTGATCTCTCCGTTCCCTGTTTCTTCGATCGGGGCTCGTACCCCGATTGATCATACTACTCACCATTGTGGCAACAATATGTCGATCAACGATGGCGTCGGACATCCTGGAATTCCCGAAGGCGCGTTTCGATCGCCTTGAACCTATGGACATCGTCTTTGTCCGCCGTATCGGCGAGGTTGGCCGACCAGCCGTGGGCGGCCTTGTGCTCCAAGTATCTCTTGACATGCTTCGCGCCCGCGCGATGGGCGGCGGCCAATAGACCGTCCTCGGTTACGGCAATTGTGCCCTTGATGCCTTGGAACGTTTGGCCGACATGCCTGGTTGCGCCGTAGTCGCGCAGAGATTTCTCCGTTCTCTCGAGGTAGGCCTCCATCGCTTTTTCCTGGGCTTCGGGATTGTTGAGGAAATCTTCGCGGCTATGGACACCATACCTGCCGGTCCAATTCTTGTCGGCGTCCATCATTCCGGCATCTTCCAAGGCTGCTTCTCTAAGCTGGTATCGGCCATGGGCCTTGCCCGACTCGTTGTAGGCGCGGTAGCCGTGCCGGGCGGACTCTTTTTCATGGATGGCGTTCAAGAACGCATCGGAATATTTGCCCCCCTCCAGCGGAACTCGTGCCAGAGGATCGTTGGCATGGGAATCGTCCGGAGACGAGGGCGCCTGGGAAAGCAAACCGTCCATGATGCCTGGCGTCGCGTCTTCCGGCTCCGGGTCTATGGGCCGTTGCGGCGGCTCCCGGTCCCCGGGCGGGATTTTGGCCGCGTCGTCGATGTGGCGCATGGAGGTCTCGTCCATGACGCCCGCCAGTTCGATGCGGGCCTTGCGGCCCATGTCGGGGTTCCTGGCGTAGATCTGCCCCAGCAGGTCGGCGACCTCGGGCGCGGCGGCCTCGCCGTTCCTGGACAGCAAGGTTTGGGCCATGAGGACCGGGAAGTCGCCGGGATCGGAGCGCCTGCCCAGCACCCGGATGTCCCGCTCGTTCTTGTGCCGGACGGCGGCGCCGGCGGCCGGGATGGGCCGGGTAATGAGGGGGGTCGCCGGCCGGTGCGCGGCCGATGCGGACAACGCCTTGTTCATGGCCCGGTGGGTGGGGCCGTCCGGGTTGGCGATGCCGTCCACCTCGAGGCCGTTTGCCTTCTGAAAGTCCTTCATGGCCCCGAACAGTTGGTCGGAATCGGTGGAGACGTAGATGTCGCCGTCCCGGGGCTCCATGAAGCCCAACCGTTCCAGGCCCATCTGGACCTTGAGGGTGTCCATGGGCCTGTTGTGGTAATTCCAGCGCTGCTGCGACACCGGGTTCGAGAGCGAAAAGGGAAGTTACATGCTTGTTCCTTTGCAAATGAAAAAGCCCCGGGGCGAAGGCCGCGGGGCTGAAAGCGGGCGCAAAAAAGCCGCCGGAAACGGCGGCTGGGGTTCGAACGGCCGGACCGGTGCGCACGGCTCCCGATCCTGAGAAAAAACCATACCATATCTGTCGCATGTGTCGCAAGCTTTTTTTGAAATATTTTCTTAAATTCGTAGAATTTTCATCCTAACAAGGATAACCGATTGAAAAATCAGCGGGAAATGCGCCGCGAGGCATGGCCGTGAACGTTTAACGATTTCCGATTTAATTTATTGCGCCGCAAACGGTTGGTCTTGGAATTACATTGCCAAATAATGTTAATCCAACGGGTTGACGGAAGAACGCGGCACCCGGGACCAACGCACGGAAAATCCTCCGCTCCGGCGTCGCCGGACGGGTTCCGGGCGCTTCGGTCGGGCCGCTAGTTCAGTTTGTCGGGAAGCTCGTCGATGGCGTCGTCGATGAGCTGGTCGGCCTTGTCGCCCTGGACCGTGTCCTCGAGGATGGTCCGGGTCGCGGTCAGCGCGATGTCGGACGCCATGGCCCGGACCTCCTGGGTCGCCTCGGTCTCGGCCTGGGCGATGCGGTCCATGGCCAGCTTCTCGCGGCGCCGCAGCGAGTGCTCCAGGTCTTCGGTCATCTTGGCGCGCAGGCGCTGGGCCTCTTCCCGCGCCTCGCCGATGATGGCTTCCGCTTCCTGTTCGGCCTCGGCGATCTTGCGCTTGTAGGAGGCCAGCAGTTCCTGGGCCTCCTCGCGCAGCCGGGTCGCCTCGTCGAGCTGCCGGCGGATGCTGTCGATCTTGTCGTCCATCATCCGGGTGACGATGCCCCAGGCCGGTTTGGCGGCGAGCACCACGAACAGGATAAACGATACCGCCACCCAGAAGGTGGGATCGGCGTAGAAGGCGGCGCCGTCGGCCGCGGCGGCGTGGGCCGGAGAGATGAACATCAGGCCTTCTCCCGCAGGGCGGTTTCGACGGCGGCGGCGACCGCCTCGGGCGACGGGCTCTCGTCGATCAGGTGCCGCACCGTCGAGGCCGCGACCTCGGCGGCCGCTTCCTGGATGCCGGCGACGGCCTCGTTCTTGGCCTGGGCGATGCGGGCCTCGGCGGCCTTGATCTCGGCCGCCAGCTGCTCGCCGAGGGTGTCATGACGCCGCGTCCCTTCGGCCGACATGTCGGCGGTCGCCTCGTGGATGACCTGACGCGCCCGGGCGCGGGCATCGGAAAGGGAGGTCTCGTACCTGGCTTCCTCCTCCTTGGCTTCGGCGTTGAGCTGCTCCGCCGTCGACAGGTTGTCGTCCAGCCGCTTCTGCCGCTCCTCCAGCACCTGCTCCACCCGGGGCAGCGCGATGCGCGACATCAGGAAATAGAGCACGATGAAGCAGACCGTCAGCCAGACGATCTGGCTCGGAAACGCGGTGACATCAAACTGCGGCATTACGACAGTCTCTCGGTTTCGGGCGCGGGCCCGTTCGGGCCCGCGGTCCGAAGCCGCCTAAAATACGAACAGCTGCATGAGTGCGATGGCGAGCGCGAAGATGGCCAGCGCCTCGACCAGCGCGAACGAAATCCACGCAAAAGGCTGCACGAGCGACTGAGCGGAGGGGTTTCTTGCGACGGAATTGATGTAGGCCGCCCAAATCAGTCCGATACCGATACCCGGGCCGACGAAGCCGAGAGTCGCGAGGCCCGCGCCGATGAGCTTTGCAGCTTCTACGTCCATGATGAGGTTTCCTTTCTTGTCATAGGAAAATTTCGTTTCAAACGATTAGTGGAGATGAACCGCATCCGAAATGTAGATGCAGGTCAAAATGGTGAAGATGTAGGCCTGGAGGAGCGCGATCAGCACTTCGAGGCCGGTGATCGCGATGAGTCCGGCAACCGGCACGACGCCGGCGATCCCCATGGGAACCACGAAACCCGCGACCACTTTCAGCAGCGTGTGGCCGGCCATCATGTTGGCGAACAGCCGGACGCTGAGGCTGATCGGCCGGGACAGATATGAAATGATCTCGATCGGGATCAGCAGCGGCGCGATCAGCACCGGAACGCCGTGGGGCAGGAAGAACGAGAAGAATTTCATGCCGTGCTTGAAGACGGCGATCAGCGTCACCGCGATGAAGATGAACGCGGCGAGCGAGAAGGTCACCGCGAGGTGGCTGGTGTAGGTGAAGCTGTAGGGCAGCATGCCGAGCAGGTTGCCCAGCAATACGAACATGAACAGGGTGAAGACGAACGGGAAGTAGGGCCGTCCTTCCTTGCCCACCGTGTCCGACAGCATTTTCGCGATAAATGAATAGAAGGTCTCGGCCAGCAGTTGCCAGCGGTTCGGCACCAGGGCCCGCTGGCGGACGCTCAGGATCATCAAGGCGGACGCCAGCACCACGGCGGCGACCATGAAGGTGGCGGAGTTGGTGAACGATACGTCGACGCCGCCGACTTCGGCGGGCACCCATCGCTGAATTTCGAACTGCTCGAGCGGGTTAGAACCTGCAGCCAACGCTCACTTCCCTTCCTCTTTCTCACCGTCGCCCGGACCGGCACCGTCTTGATTCGGGCGCTGGTCCCGGTATCCGGCGGTCCCTCCCAGTCTGTTGGCCACCCGGTAGACATTCATCAACCCGGCGCCCGCACCGAGGATAATGAATGTGATCAGAAACCACGGTCCGGTTTCCAGCCACGAGTCCAACAGCCATCCGATTCCCACCGCTACCGCCATGGCCGCCACCAGTTCCGTCACGATCCGGGCGGCGAGAGAAATACCGCTGCCCATTTCCTGCGACCGTTTGTGGCGGGGCGCCTCGTCCTCGCCATCGAGCCGCTTGCGCGCCTCCCTGAGACGGGAATCCAAATCCTCGTTCGGAGGCTGCGGCGTGTCCTCGGTCATTTCGGGGAGCCCGCGCATCGCGGACGGATGATGATCGGCTCAAACCCCCTTTTGGGTGTCGCGGCGGGTGCCTCGGGGCATCGAATTCGGGCGGACATTATCCATCGCGCCCGGACCTGTCAAGGAACAAAGGGACGGTGTCAAGATATTGAAATATATAGAGCTTTTCGGCCTTTGGACGGCCCGGATTTTATGCCGTTTGCCGGAGCGCCATGGCTTGGCCGAGGTCGACGGAGACAAGCTGTGAAACGCCCTGTTCGCCCATGGTGACGCCGAACAGCCGGTCCACCCGGGCCATGGTCATGCGGTGGTGGGTGATCACGAGGAAGCGGGTCGAAAGGGAATGCGCGATCTCTTCGACCAGGGAGCAGAACCTGTCGACGTTGCTGTCGTCCAGGGGCGCGTCGACCTCGTCCAGGACGCAGATCGGCGCCGGGTTGGTGAGGAAGACGGCGAACAGCAGCGCCAGCGCGGTCAGGGCCTGCTCGCCGCCCGACAGCAGCGACAGCACCTGGAGCCGCTTGCCGGGGGGGCTCGCCATGATCTCGATCCCCGCTTCCAGCGGATCGTCCGAATCGACCAGGGTCAGGTGCGCCCGGCCGCCGGCGAACAGGCGGGTGAACAATTCCTGGAAGTGCTTGTCGACCTCCTCGTACGACGCCAGCAGCCGTTGGCGGCCTTCCCGGTTCAGTTCGTTGATCCCGCGGCGTAGCCTGTCGATGGCCTTCAACAGGTCGTCGCGCTCGGTGAGCATGGTGTTCATCTGCTCTTCGAGTTCCCGGGCCTCCACCTCGGCGCGAAGATTGACCGGGCCCATATTGTCCCGCTCCCGGAGCAGGCGGTCGACCTTCTTCTCGGCCGCATCGGGCTCGGGCAACTCCTGGTCTTCCTTGAGTCCGGCAAGTTCGAAGAGCGCCTCGGGGCCGGCGTCCAGCCGGTCGCGGATGCGCTCGGTCAGCGCCGATGCGGCCTGCTTCGCCTGCTCGACGGCGGCTTCGGCCCGCACCCGGCTCTCCCGCATCCCGGCCAGTTCCTGTTCGGCTTCGCGGAGCGCCCGGTCGGCTTCGGCCAGTTTGGTTTCCATCAGGGCGAGCTCGTCGGCCGCCGCCTTACGGCCCGTTTCCGCCTCGCCGACCTGATCGAGCAGGGCATTCCGCTGCTCGCCGATCTCGCCGGGCCGGTTCTTCAGCGACTCCAGTGCGGTCTCGAGTTCCGCCCGGCGTTCGGCCAACTGGGTGATCCGTTCCTCGGCGCCGGTCTTGCGGTCGGTCCAGGATTCGATCTCGGCGGCGATCTCTTCGAGACGCCGGCGGCGCTCCTCGGCCCGGTTCTTGAGCGAATCGTAGGCCGCCTGGCTTTCGACGAATGCCGAGCGGCGCCCGGCGACTTCTTCGCGGAACTCGCCGATCCGGGCGCGAACGGCCTCCAGATCGGCAATTCCGCCGAGCGCGTCGCGCGCTTCGGTCAGCTGCCGCTCGGTGTCGCGCAGGTCCTGATCCAGGCGCTCGCCCGCGTCCCGTTGGGCGCCGAGGCGCGAATTGCTTTCGGCCGTTTTCTGGCGCAGCGCGGTCTGGGCCTGGCGCAGGGTCTCGACTTCCGTTTCCGCCTCGCGGACCGATTCCCGGGAATTTGCTTCCCGGTCGCTCGCCGCCTCGAGGCTGCCCCGTGCCGTCTCCAGCAATTCCGCCGATTGGCGGGCGGCGGTCTCGGCGGCCTCAAGGGAAACACGGATTTCGCCGAGGCGATTGCGCTGTTCGAGGCGGATGGCCGCGGCGCTCGGCGCATCGGCCGCCGCGGTGTAGCCGTCCCAGCGCCAGAACGCGCCGTCCCGACCGACCAGCCGCTGGCCCTGCTTCAGCTCGGGCAGCAGGCGCCACCCGTCTTCCGTCGACTCCACCACGCCGATCTGAGACAGGCGGCGCAGAAGCGCCTCCGGCCCCCGCACGAATTCGCCGAGGGGCCGGGCGCCGGCCGGCAGAGGGGGCGCGTCGGCAAGGGCCGGCAGCCGGCGCCAGTGTACCGGCGCCGCCTCGTCCATGGCGGCGCCGAGGTCTTCGCCGAGAGCGATGCCGAGGGCCGCTTCGAGGCCCTGCTCGACGCTCACCGAATCGATCATCGGCGGCCACAGATCGGGATCGCCGGTCTCGAGAATTTCCGCCAGGGCCTCTTCCTCGGCCTTCAACCTGGCTTCCGCGGTCGCGGCGGTCTGGGCCGTTTCCTGGGCCGCCGACAACCGGTTCTGTGCTTCGAGCCGGGCTGTCTCCGCGGTTTGCGCCGCCGCGCGGGCCCGGGCCAGGGCCTCGGCGGCCTCGGCCGCCTCCCGGTCCGCCTGGGTGAGCGCCTCCCGGTCCCCCGTTACGGCTTCCAGGCGGGCGATTTCCCGGGTCAGGGCCTCTCTGCCGTCCTCGAGCCGCGCGATCCGCGCCTCGGCGTCAACCATGCGGCGTTCGAGATCGGCTTTGCGGGCTTCGTCATGAGCCAGCGTGTTGGTCTGCTCGGCGAGCTGGGCCTCGCCCGCTTCGTAGGTCTTCCGGGCTTCGGCCAGCTTTCCGGCGGCTTCCTCCAGCGCGCCGTCCTCACCGCCGCCGCCGGCGGTCAGGCGCTCGTTTTCCTCGCCGAGGCGGGTGATGGCGTTCTCCGCGTCGGCCGCGAGGGTTCGTTCGCGCTCGCCGTCCCGGCCGGTCTGTTCGAGCCGCGATTCCAGCGAGGATTGCTGGTCGGCGAGGCGCTGTTCCTCCTGTTCCAGGGACTCGCGGGCCATGGTCAGGCGCTGCAGCCTGGCGGCGGCTTTCGCCTCGTTGTTGCGGAGTTCCGGCAGCTTGGCGGCGATTTCGGCCTGCTCCGTCGATGCCCGGCCGGCGCCGCCGGTCATGGCCGTGACGGCGGCCTCCGCCCGGTTCAGTTGTTCGTGCGCCGCCGCGAGTTCGGCCTCGACGGCGGTCCAGCGGATGTGGAACAGGGTGGCCTCGGCCTTGCGGATATGACCGCTCAGGTTCTTGTAGCGGGTCGCCTGACGAACCTGCTTCTTGAGGCCGGCCATCTGGGCTTCCAGGGTCGCCATGATGTCGTCGAGGCGTTCGAGATTGGTCTCGGCGCCGCGCAGGCGCAGTTCGGCCTCGTGGCGCCGGGAGTGCAGTCCGGTGATCCCGGCCGCCTCCTCGAGCAGTTTGCGGCGGTCCGCCGGCTTGGCGGACACCACCGCGCCGACCCGGCCCTGGCTCACCAGCGCTGTCGAGCGCGCCCCCGAGGCGGCATCGGCGAACAGCAACTGAACGTCCTTGGCCCGCACCTCCCTGGCGTTGACCTTGTAGGTCGAGCCCTTTTCCCGCTCGATTCGGCGGCTGACCTCCAGATCGTCGTTGTCGTTGAAGATCGAGGGCGCGCCGCGGTCCGTGTTGTCCATGTGCAGCGCCACTTCGGCGATGTTGCGGGACGGCCGGTCGGCGGTGCCGGAGAAGATGACGTCGTCCATCTCCGAGCCCCGCATCTGCTTGGCCGAGGTTTCGCCCATGACCCATTTCAGGGCTTCGACGAGGTTCGACTTGCCGCAGCCGTTGGGACCGACGACACCGGTCAGGCCGGGCGCGATCTCCAACTCCGTCGGATCGACGAAGGACTTGAACCCCGCGAGACGGAGCTTAGTGAACTGCACGGCGCGACCTACCCCCTAAACCGCGGCGAACCGGAACGGCGATCAGTTGCCGGCCGCCGCCCGGTCCAAAATGGGACGCAACACCTCCATCGTCACTTGGCCGTTCACCGGCTGGCCGTTGACGATGATTGTCGGCGTTGCGCTGACGTTGAACTCCGCTTGTCCCCGGCGGCCCGAATCGACGATCCCCTGGAAGATTTCCCGGTTCCGCAGGCAGGCTTCGACGGTCTTCGGCGTGATGCCCGCCAGCCGGCCGATCTTGGCCAGTTCGGCAATCGGATCCTGGGACCGTCCCCACTGGCTTTGCGTCTTGTAAAACAGATCGACCACCGCGAAGAACCGGTTCCGGGGGCCGCAGCGGGCGATCATCGAGACCGCTACGTCGAGTTGATTGAGTGGGAACTCCCGGTAGATGAGTTTCACCTTCCCGGTTTCCACATATTCCTTCTTCAACGCCGGCAGAACGTCGGCGTGAAACGACGCGCAGTACGAACAGGTCTTCGACGCGTACTCGATGAGCGTCACCGGCGCGTCCGGCTTGCCCAAAATCCGCTCGGACAGGATTTGGGATGCGGGCGGCAGATCCTGGGCATGCAGCGGCGGGGCCGCCGCCAGAAATCCCAGGAGCAGCCC
Organism: Rhodospirillales bacterium; assembly: GCA_965221855.1. Taxonomy (GTDB): domain Bacteria; phylum Pseudomonadota; class Alphaproteobacteria; order Rhodospirillales; family UBA2165; genus JAJDXO01. The sequence continues at coordinate 461,241 of CBDCSV010000005.1, forward strand.
TAAACCTAGTGCTCTTCGAGCCAAATTTGCCTCCTCGGCACAACATGTTGATGACTATAGATTGGGTTCGGTCTCCCGGCAAGTGCCGAAAATCCGCGGTACTCCGGCGATTTTGGCCTATCCGGCGAGACTTCCCAAGGCCGTTTCGTCCTTTTCACGGTGATTTGTGCACCAGCCGATTGGGGCCGAAAGATGTCGGATACGCGGCCGGGGACAGGACCAGATCACCCTTTGTCGGTGAGAATGCCGCTGCCGAGCGCCTCCAGGGCCGCCTTCAGATCGGGGTCGTCGACAACCGACAACCGTTTGGAAAGATTGGATTTTTCGTCCTCGGTGAGCGCCCGCCTGGACTGTACCGGCTTTTCCTCGGCCCGGCCGATGGGACCGTTCACCAGTCTGAGGCGGGCCACGGCCTTGTAACCGAAGAAGGTGTTGATTCGCTCGATCAGCTGCGGCTCCAGGTGCACCAGTTCGGTGGCCAGGGAGGCGCTGTCGACCCGGAGATGAAGGGTGCCGTCGACCCGCTTCGGCCCGTCATGGGAAATGCGGTCCGGCTGGGTGTGGCGGGCGAGGTGCTCGCCGACGATGGCCGTCCAGTCGGTAACCACGCCGGCGCCCGCGAAGCCGCGGCGGCCGAAGATGGGTCTGGTCAGCTTCTCCACCGATTGGCCGACGGCGCGGACGCCGCCATGTCGCTTGATGGCCATGAGAAATGGGCCGCCTTTTTTGAGATTGCGGAAGCGCGTAGGGTAGGGACGAATCAGCGGCGCGGCAACCGGCTCGACAGATGACAAGGCCATCGACCAAATTGCTCAAATGGTATGACCGTCACCGGCGCGTTCTGCCGTGGCGGGCCGCCCCCGGCGATCGCGCCGACCCGTACCATGTGTGGCTGTCGGAGATCATGCTTCAGCAGACCACGGTGGCGACGGTGGGCCGGTACTTCGCCGAGTTTCTGGAGAAGTGGCCGACGGTGGACGATCTGGCGGCGGCGAAGCTGGACGAGGTCCTCCATGCATGGCAGGGGCTCGGCTACTACGCCCGCGCCCGCAATCTCCACAAATGCGCCCGGGTCGTGGCGGGCGAATTGAACGGAACGTTCCCCGACACCGAAGCCCGACTGTTGAAACTGCCGGGCGTCGGGCCCTACACGGCGGGGGCAATCGCGGCCATCGCCTTCGGCCGGCGGGCCTCGCCGGTGGACGGCAATATCGAACGGGTGGTGGCGCGCCTGTTCGCCGTCGGCGAGGAACTGCCAGCGGCCAAATCCAAAATCAGGGAGCTTGCCCGGGGGCTGACACCGGAGAAGCGCCCGGGCGACTATGTGCAGGCCGCCATGGATCTGGGGGCCGCCGTCTGCACGCCGAAGAAGCCGGCTTGCGCCATCTGTCCCCTGAGCGCCGACTGCGCCGCCTTCGCGGCGGGCGAGCCGGAGACCTATCCGCGCAAGCCGCCCAAGGCCGTGCGGCCGACCCGGCGGGGATACGCCTATTGGATCAGCGACCGCAACGGCTCGATCCTGCTTCGCCGACGGGCCGAGGAGGGCCTGCTGGGCGGCATGATGGAGGTGCCGTCGTCCATCTGGGAAGAGGGGGATTGGCAGCCCGGCAAGGCATTGGCCGCGGCGCCGCTCGAGGCGCCCCGGGAGCTGCCGGGCATGGTGCGTCACACCTTCACCCACTTCCATCTGGAGCTTCGGGTGCTCGCCGGACGTTCGAAGGGGAAGCCGGATGGCGTATGGTGCCCCGTCGACCGGCTCGGCGACCATGCCCTGCCGACGGTGATGAAAAAAGTTGTCCGCCATGCGCTCAATCACACCGGATAGGGGCATTTCTACATTCTCGGCTTGTTAAATGTTTGACCGGTCGGGATCGCTCACTACACTTCTCACCAACAACAAGAATCCCTTCCTTCCCGCCGAGGTTACATGTCCACATCTCCCGCGAGCGGCGATCGCCCCATCGACCTTTCTCCTTCCCCGGGGGATCGGGTGGAGACCACGACCTGCTACATGTGCGCCTGCCGCTGCGGGATCAAGGTTCACCTGACCGACGGCACCATCCGCTACATCGAGGGCAACCGGGATCATCCGGTGAACAAGGGCGTGCTCTGCGCCAAGGGCTCGGCGGGCATCATGCAGCACAACTCGCCGGCGCGGCTGACCAAGCCGCTGAGACGGGTCGGCGAACGGGGCGCCGGCGAGTTTCGGGAAATCGAGTGGAGCGAGGCCCTGGATATCGCGACCGCCTGGTTGGCGCGGGTCAGGTCGAGCGATCCCAAGCGGCTCGCGTTTTTCACCGGCCGGGACCAGAGCCAGGCGCTGACCAGCTGGTGGTCCCAGCAATTCGGCACGCCCAACTACGCCGCCCATGGCGGGTTCTGTTCGGTCAACATAGCGGCGGCGGGAATCTACACCTTCGGCAGCGCGTTCTGGGAGTTCACCGAGCCCGACTGGGAGCGGACGGAATACCTGTTGATGTTCGGCGTGGCCGAGGATCACGCCAGCAATCCCATCAAGATGGGGCTGAGCCACCTGAAGGAACGCGGCGCCAAGTTCGTCTCGGTGAATCCCATCCGCACCGGTTATTCGGCGGTGGCCGACGAATGGCTGGGGATTACCCCCGGCACCGACGGCCTGTTCGTGATGGCGCTGATCCATGAGCTGCTGCGGGCCGGCAAGGTCGATGCCGGGTACCTTGTCCGCTACACCAACGCGCCCTATCTGGTGATCGATGCCCCCGGCACCGCCGACGACGGCCTGTTCGCCCGGGACGGGGAGGGCCGGGAACTGGTCTGGGACCGGAAATCCGACGCGCCGCGCCCGTTCATCGATCCTGACGTGGAACCCGCTCTCAGGGGCGAGGTGGAGCTCCCGGACGGGCGCAGGGCGAGGCCGGTGTTTCATCTCCTTGCCGAACGCTATCTGCATCTGGACTACAGCCCGGCCGTCGTCGCCTACCAGACCGGCATCGCCGAGGACGTCATCAAGCGGATCGCCGCCGAACTGGCCGAGGCCGCCTTCGAGCAGGAGTTGGCCGTCGACCAGCCCTGGACCGACTGGCGGGGGGTTCGCCACGAGACGATGATCGGGCGGCCGGTCAGCATGCACGGGATGCGGGGCATCTCCGCCCATTCCAACGGATTTCAAACCTGCCGCGCCATCCACCTGCTGCAAATCCTGTTGGGCAGCATCGATGCGCCGGGCGGCCTGCGCTACAAGCCGCCCTATCCCAAGGGGTTCGATTCGCTGCCCCGGCCCACCGGCCGTCCAGGCGACGTCAATCCCAACTCGCCGCTTCCGGGACCGCATCTGGGCTTTCCCCAGGGGCCCGAGGACCTGTTGGTGGACGAGGACGGCGCGGCCATGCGGATCGACAAGGCGTTCTCGTGGGAGGCGCCGCTGTCGGCGCACGGGCTGATGCACATGGTTATCGGCAATGCCTGGCGGGGAGATCCGTACCCCGTCGACGTGCTGTTCATGTACATGGCCAACATGGCGTGGAACTCGTCCATGAACACCCCGGGAACCTTGGAGATGCTCACCGACAAGGACGAGACGGGCGGCGGGTACAAAATCCCCTACATCATCTACTCCGACGCCTACTACTCGGAGACCGTGGCCTACGCGGACCTGGTCCTCCCGGACACCACCTACCTCGAGCGCTGGGACTGCATCTCGCTTCTCGACCGGCCGATCAGCGACGCCGATGGGGCATCCGACTCCATCCGCCATCCGGTGGTCGAGCCCGACCGGGACGTGCGGCCGTTCCAGGACGTGCTCATCGACCTGGGCGCCCGGCTGGGTCTGCCGGGATTCATCAAGGAAATGGGCCGTCCGGCCTATCCGGGCGGCTATCCGGACTACATCGCCAACCATGAACGCCAGCCGGGGATCGGCCCGCTGGCCGGCTGGCGGGGCGAGGACGGCTCGGAGACCGGAAAGGGCGCGCCCAACCCGGGCCAACTGGAAAAATACATAGAGAACGGCTGTTACTGGCGGGAGGAGCTTGACGGCGAGCACAAGTTCTTCCGCAACGTCAACCACGGCTATCTCGCCTATGCCCAAGACAAGGGCTTCGTGAAAACCACCGATCCGGTGATCAGCCAGCTCTACAGCGAGCCGTTGCAGAAGTTCCGGCTCGCCGCCCGCGGCCACGGGGACAACGTCCCGCCAGAGAGCGAGCGGGACCGTATCGAGACCTACTTCGATCCGCTGCCGTTCTGGTATCAGCCGCTGGACGAAGCGGCGGCCGGCCCCGAGACCTATACCCTTCACGCGGTCACCCAGCGCCCCATGGCCATGTACCATTCCTGGGGCACCCAGAATGCCTGGCTCAGGCAAATTCACGGTTCCAACCGGCTCTATGTTCCCGAACCCGTCGCCAAACAGGCGGGCCTCGAAGACGACGACTGGGTGTGGGCCGAGAGCCGGTCCGGGCGCATCAAGGTGCAGGTAAATGTGATGGCCGGGGTCAACGCCCGGACGGTGTGGGCCTGGAACGCCATCGGCAAGCGCGCGGGCGCCTGGAACATCGACCCCGCGGCCGCCGACGTCACCCAGGGGTTCCTGCTCAACCACCTGATCGACGAACTGCTGCCGGAACGGGACGGCGGGCGGCGCTACGCCAATTCCGATCCCATCACCGGCCAGGCTGCATGGTACGATTTGAAAATCCGCATCGAAAAGGCGGAGGCCGAAGACGGGCGGACGGTGCCGCAGTTCGATGAGGTCGCGAAACCCGCCGGTCTCGGCAACCAGCCCCATATTCTCCGCTATGCCGGCGGGCGGCGGCCATGACCAGCCTGCCCGCGCAACCGACGCCCAAGCGCCTCGGCCTGGTGATCGATCTCGATACCTGCGTCGGCTGTCACGCCTGCGCGGTCAACTGCAAGGAGTGGAACGCGGGCGGCTATCACGCGCCGCTCACCGATTTCGACCCTTACGGCGCGGCCCCGGACGGGGTGTGGTTCAACCGGATTCATTCCTACGAGGCGGGCGCGGGCGCCGATGCGAGGGTGGTGAATTTTCCCAAGTCCTGCCTCCATTGCGACAACGCGCCCTGCGTCACCGTCTGTCCCACGGGCGCCTCGTACAAGCGGGGGTCCGACGGGATCGTCCTGGTCGAGGAGGACAAGTGCATCGGCTGCAAGCTGTGTTCCTGGGCCTGCCCCTATGGCGCCCGGGAGTTCGATACGGATGCGGGCGTGATGAAGAAGTGCACGCTGTGTATCGACCGGATTTACAACGAGAACCTGGAGGAGGTCGACCGGGTGCCGGCCTGTGTCGCCACTTGTCCTGCCTCGGCGCGCCACTTCGGGGATTTGGGCGATCCGGACTCGAACGTTTCGAGGCTCGTCGCCGATCGCGGCGGCTACGACCTGATGCCGGAGATGGAGTGCGCGCCGACCAACAAGTATTTGCCGGTCCGCGACAAGACGGCGGGAGCCGGCGCCACGCTTCCCCTCGAGGACGCCAGCCCCGAAGGCGGGTTTCTGGGCTGGGTGGACAGGCTGCTTTCGGACGCCTCCGCCGCCTGACCATGCACCCCGCTTATTCCATCATCTTCTTTACCACCGCGTCCGGCCTGGGCTACGGGCTGCTGGCGGTTGCGGCGGTCTTCGTCGGGGCGGGCTGGCTTCCGGCGGTGCGCGAACTGGGCGCGATCATCATTCTCGTCGGCGTCGCGCTGGTCACGGCCGGGCTGTTGTCGTCGACGTTTCACCTGGGACACCCCGAGCGCGCCTGGCGGGCGCTGAGCCAGTTCCGCTCGTCCTGGCTGTCCCGTGAGGGCGTCGCCGCAATCCTCGCCTATATGCCCGTCGCGGGCCTCGCCTGGGGCTGGGTCTGGCTGGGAGAGGTGGCCGGCGTCTGGCTGCTGGCCGCGTGGCTGACGCCGGTGCTGGCGGCGGTCACGGTCTACTGCACGGGCATGATCTATGCGTCCCTCAAGGCGATCCCCCGATGGCACCACCCCCTGGTGCCGTGGCTCTACGTCACACTCGGCCTGGCCACGGGCGCCGTGGGGTTTCATCTCGTCGTCGCCATGTTCGGGGCCGCGAACATGCGGAGCGCCGGGGTGGCCGTCGCGGGCCTGCTCGCGGCGGCCGCGCTGAAGATCGCATACTGGCGGTCCATCGACACGGCCGATCCCGTGGCGACGGCCGAAACGGCGACCGGCCTCGGCGGCTTCGGCGACGTCCGGCCGCTTGATCCGCCCCACACGGCGCCCAACTACCTGCAGAAGGAAATGGGATACCGGGTGGCCCGCAAGCACGCCCGGAAACTGAGAAAAATCACCCTGGTGACCCTGTTCGCGCTTCCGCTGATCGGCGTGGCCCTGTCGGTATTCGCCGGATTCTTTCTTGGCGCCGCGCTCGCCGTGATCGCCGCGCTGAGCGTGGGGCTGGGAATCCTGATCGAGCGCTGGCTGTTCTTTGCCGAAGCCGTGCACGTGGTGACCCTCTATTACGGCGAAAAGGCCGCCTGATCCATTTTCCATCAGTCTTCGGCCGCCTTGGGCATCAGGTCCATGTGGCGCAGAAGCGCGACGAACGTCGCCAGCTTTTCGCGCCGGTAGGCGTCCGAGTCCATCTTGCTGAAATCGTAGAACCCCTTGCCGGTCTTGAGCCCGAGATCGCCCCGCTCCATCATGTCGTCGACGATCTTGGGGGTCTGGAAGCGCGGATCGAGCGCGTCCCGCAGATAGCGGTTGGCGTGGTAGAGAATATCGACCCCGCCCCAATCGGTGAACTCCACCAGCCCCATGGTCGCGTAGCGGATGCCGAACCCGGCGGTCACCGCCCGGTCGATATCCTCCGCGGTGGCGACCCCTTCCTCGACCATGCGGCATGCCTCGCTCATGGCGACGGACTGGAGCCGGGGGACGATGTAGCCGGGCGACGCCTTGCATCTCACGGGGACCTTGCCGATGGATGTCAGCAGGTCCATGAACGCCGCCAGCCTGCCCTCGTCGGTGCGGGATGACGGGCTGACCTCGACCAGGGGAATGAGGTAGGCCGGATTGAGAAAATGGGCATTGAGAAAGTTTTCCGGCCGGGCGCTGAAGCCGGCGAGGGTTTCCGACAGCATGGTCGACGTGGTCGAGGCGATCACCGCCTCGGGCCCGGCGAGGGCGCTGGCCCGCTGGATCGCGTCCCGTTTGACGTCCAGCGTCTCCGTCACGCCTTCGAAGATGTAGCGGGCGGCGCCGAGAACCTCCCCGGCCTCGCCGATCCCGGCGCCCCGGACGCGCGAGAGCGTGCCCTCGATCTGCCGGTCGCTCGCGGCTCCCAGGCTCTTGAGGAAGGCGAGATTCTCGGCGATTTCCCTTTTTCCCTCGGCGAGCAGCGCGTCCACCTGGTCCGGCGGGCGCTCCTTGAAGTCGAGAATGGTCACCGGGTGTCCGGCGAAGGCGAACACCTGGGCGATGCCGCGGCCCATGCGGCCCGCGCCGAGAGCGACGATTTCGGTCATGCGGGAATACCGTCTTGGAGCAGGGCTCTCAGCTCGTCCGGCTTGCATCCTGCGAGACCGAGGCGCTCCAGGGTCCGGCCCGTGGAGCGCAGATCCTCGCCGGTGATCCCGGCGCCGATGGCCAGGAACCCGTCGATCAGCGGCAGGTCCGTCCCGGTCCAGCCGCCGAGGGAGGCCATGAACGACAGGCCGAGATGAGTATCCTCCCGCATGTAGCGGTGGCTCAGCAGGTCGATGTTTTCCCGCCAGTCGCCGCTGTCGGTGAGGCGCTGGTGCGACGAGTCGCCGTACATCCACTCTTCCCTGCCGTCGTCGTAATGGTCGGCCAGGGGAAAATGAGGGGCGCCGTAGCCGAGGGCCTCGCGCAATCTGATCCGTTCGCCGTCGAGGGCGTCGGTGACCCGGCGGATCGACGGCTGGGTGCCCTCGTTGTGGATGTCCCAGGCCTCGAAATGCTCCAGCGGACCCGCATTCATGACGATCAGCGGCGGATGGATGACCGGGCCGGCATTCATCAGCGCGCCGTCCAGCGCGTCCCGCAGCGGCTCCACCGGATACGCCCGGGCCAGCACGCCGAGGGCCCGGCCGGTCTCCCTCGCCGGGAACACGCCGGTCGGCAGCCGGGTGGCGTAGACGCTGATCCGCACATGCGCCGGCCCCTGCTTGCGGGCGAGGTACGGAAGCGTCCCGGTCTCGGCGAAAGCGACGCCGGCGGCGTTGCCGGCCTCCCGCATGGCGCGGGCGAAGACGTAGCTCCCAAAGGTTCCGGGCGGCAGAAAGACCACCTGGCCGTCCGCGAAGTGGGGCGCCATGACCATCGAGAGGTCCTCGTGGGCGGTGCAGGGGAGGGGGATCACCACCAGTTCCGCGCCGGCCATGGCCTGTCCGAGATCGTCCGTCGCCAGCGACAGGGCGGCGTCCCGGGTTCCGTCATGGTCGGTCAATGTGATGGCGCCGGACTCGCGGACCGGGGCGAGGGCCGCCCCGTCCCGGCGCCAGAGCCTTACGCCGTGGCCCTGCTCGGTCAAGTGGGCGGCGGCGGCATAGCAGCCGTGCCCGCCGCCGATGACGGCGATTTCCATCTAGCCGTCCTCTTCCACCGCGCGAGGAGAATTGACTATTCGCTCGCCCAGCGGTTCGCCGGCCTTGTTGTAGTACTGGTGATTGCTGGGCTCCTTGACCAGCGCGAGGTCGTCGTCCGGATAGGTCACGGTATCGTGGCCGACCCGGTTTCCCACCTCCAGGACCACGGCCGGGCCGGCGGCGCGGTTGCGGAGCATGTGCCCGTCCGGCTTGCCGGCGGGAAAGCCCGCGGCCATGCCCGGCGTCAGGACCTGTTCGCCCGCGTCGCTGACCACCGTCACCTCGCCTTCGAGAACGTAGATGAATTCGTCCTCCTCGGCGTGCCAATGGCGGAGCGCGGAGGCCGCGCCCGGCGGCAGGGTGGTCAGGTTGACGCCGAATTTGGTCAGCCCGGCGGCATCCCCCAGTCGCTTCTTGAGCCGCGCCTCGGACGCGCCCTTGAGGGCGTCCGGGTAGAAGGTGCCGGCATGTTCCTCGACGTCGGCCGGATCGATCGCCGGCAGCCGGTATTTCCCCATCGCGCTCGCCTCCCCGAAACGGTTTCCGGCCCATATCATCACAGCGGAAGCGGCGTGGCGAGCCTCATGCGGGCCCGGTCCCCGGGGCGGAAATCCCAGGGGCGCAAGCGGCCGCGAGCCATGCATTTTTTGCATAGCGGCAAGGTATTGAAAAACCATGATTTATAAATATGTTCCAACTGGGCCGTTTTCGTTGTAATAGTCATTCATGGACATTAATAGACATTTATTGTCACCCGTTCGGGAGGTAACGCACCGATAAGGTCGTACAAAAACGCATAGCTCCCCCTCCAAACCAAAACGCCACCCTACGCCTCCGGCCTTCAGTCGGCCGAAGCCGACTTTCGGACGGCGTAGGCGGACTTCGGATGGCAGGCCGCCCCGGCCTGGCGGTCGAAGGCGCTTAGGCGTAGGAGTGTCTCCCGAAGCTCCGCAGGAGCGAAGGGAGACGGGTGCGATTCGGATAGACCGGCGGCAGCGATCTATACATTTAGCCCGCGCGCGGGCCGGGGCAAGGGGGAGATGGGAGTGGCGGTAGCATAGAATGATTGCGTCATGGCCGGGCAAGGACCCGGCCATCCACGTGTAGCGCCTATTCCCAAAGCGTGGATGCCCGTGTCAAGCACACTACTGTCCGGTTTAATTTTCACGTCCATTGGATGGCCATTTGGTTTGGATTTTCGGGCGGCGGTATTTTGGGTATGAGGAGCCTGTCGATGCGCTTTCGATGCATGAGGTTGACGCGCACGAGACGGGCGAAGATGAGCGGGCTGTTGATGGCCTTCTGGGTGGCTTGAGCGAGCCTGAGCAGCAGATAGGCGATCATCGCGACGGCGATCTGGATGCGCACGGCGTTCTCGCTGTTGCCGATGAAGTGTTTGATCTTGAGGGTCTGTTTGACCCAGCGGAAGAACAGCTCGATGGCCCATCGCCGCTTGTAGAGCTCGGCGATCTCCTCGGCCGGGGCGTCGAGGTCGTTGGAGAGGATGCGCAGCACCTTGCCGGTGTCGGTCTTGATCCGCACCTCGCGCACCGGCTCGGAGAACGGGTTCTTGCGGTTTTTGGCCTGGCGTTTGGGCAGCAAGCCGATGCGGTCGGACAGGATGCCGCCGTTCTCGGCCACATCGAGTTCGGCGATGAGGTCGAGCGGCGTGCTGGACTTGAAGCGGGTGACGATGCGGCATCCGGCGGCGTCCAGCTTGGCCCACCAGGCATAATCGTAGTAGCCGAGGTCGTAGACGTAGGTGGCGCCGGCCTTGATGGGCATCTCCTTCGCCGCCGTGATGTCGTTGACCCGGGCCGCCGTCATCGCCGAATAAACCGGCTGATCGGCATCCGCGTCGTAGATCACGTGGACCTTGGCGCCGCACACCTTGGCCGAGAAGCGCGCCCACTCGGACCCGGCCCCGCTCAGGCGGAGCCCGGTGGAATCGATCAGATAGGTGGCATCGCCGAGCTTGCGCCGCAGCCCCCGCTGGGCGCGGCCGGCCATCTCGGCGAACAGGCCCGAGAACACCGCCGCCGGACGGCGCGCGTTGGCGTCGGCGAAGGTCGAGCGTGACACCGTGCGGCCGCCGACATGGTACAAACGCGCCGAATGGCTCTCCAGGCCGCCGGCGATCTCCCGCAGGCTGGACGCGCCGGAGAACTGTCCATACAGCAGGGCGATGAACTGGCTCTTCGTCGGCAACCGGCGAATGTGCTTGTCCGCGCCGTGCTCGGCAACCAAACGCTCAAAAGCGTCCCAAGGAATATGCTTCAACAGATCGTGGAAAACGCTATTGTGGTGATGCATGGCATTGAGCCTCCTTCGTGTCCAAAACGTTCGCAAACGCTTGGACCCCAGTAGAATCAATGCCATGCAACCCGTCCACAAAAATAAACCGGACAGCAGTGTGTCAAGCACGGGCATGACGGCTTGCTGTCTATCCTCTCTCCCCCTTCTTTCCAGCCTTCGTAGCCGAAGGCTACTTCGGCGGAGTAGGCCCCGGGGGAGAGGGGGGCGCTGTCGCGGCTTTGGAACGCGCCCGGGAGCGGCGTGGCTATTGCAGCGCCGCCACCGGAAAATTTATTTCCAGCCGTTCCGCCCAATCATAGCTTTCCAGAATACCGAATATATTTTTCTGTTCCTTCACATCCGCGATCCGGCTGGAAACGAAATATGCAATACAAGACTTGCAGGATTGCCGGCTTCCGAAAATCCAGTCCCCCATGACTTCCTCTGTCTCCCCAAACAGTTCAAAACAAAAGTCATCGGCAAAAGCACCTTGATAGCAGTCCAGCAGCCTTGCGTTCAGGTCGGTCGGCTGAATGACAACATGGTCGGGTTTCAGTGAGACTAGAAAATCGTGTCCATCGTCCCGAGTTAAGTCCGGCATTTTCACAATCATCCTTATCCCTTTCCTGAAAAGCGGGAAGCGCGCCAAAAACTCCACTCAACGGCGTCAGCCACGCGTCACGATTGCGGAAGGTGTCGAAGGGAACCGCCCGACGGGGGACGCATTCCGGGCGTTGCCGCCCGTCATCGCGCCGGCGGGCCGCCTTCCGCCCGCCCCGTACCGGTACCCGCTCGCTCCACTCATCGTTGCTGCCTCCGTCCCCTTCCGCACCGCCATCGGCCGATGTCCGGCCTGACGCATCGCGGGCGCGCCGCGCTGCCCGCAGCGCAATTCGCGGTCAAGGATTTACGAGGACCCACGAGCTTGTAAATCCTCCCATTCGGGAGGTATCGGAAGCCTGCCGGGAGGGCCGATGGGGTACTTGTTCCCTCTCCCCCTTCTTTCCGGCCTTCGTAGCCGAAGGCTACTTCAGCGCCGGGGCAGGGCGTCCACCGCCAGGACGTGGCGCACCAGTTCGACCTGCCCCGACACGTCCAGCTTCCGGTAGGCCTGCTTGGTCAGCCAGCGCACATAGTCCTCCGACCAGCCCGCCGCCGCGGCGATTTCGCGCACGTTCAGACCCTCGGCCAGCAGCGCCGCCATCCGGCCCTCCGACGGCGTCAGGCCGAGCGTCACCGCCACCCGCTGCGGGTCGATGCGCGGCCGGCGCGCCGGGTCGACCACCAGCACCAGCGCCGCCACCCGGCGCCCCCCGAAGTCCGTCCCCGCGCCGCCCGCCGGACTCACGTGCAGCCCGAGCCGCGACCGGCCCGAGGATCGCTGGACCGTCATGGAGCCGCCGGCCGGGGCCTCGCCCCACAGCCCCGGCATGGCGCGCCTCAACAGCCTCTTCAGGCGGCTGCGTTCCGCCGGCAGCCAGGCGTCGAGGGTGCCGTCGCGGTCGGTGAGCCCGTCGCCGCGGCGCAGGATCTCCAGCGCCAAGTCGTTGGCCTCCAGTACGCGCCCGTCGCGGTCCAGCTGCACGACGCCGATGCGGTCGTTGTCCAACAGGCCCGCCAAGCCCGAACCCAGCGCTTCGGCCGCCGCCAGCGCCTGCCGGATCTCGGCGGACCGGAGGATGTGCGGCAGCAGCCGCTCGTGCAGCCGCAGCTGGGCCGACTGCCAGTCGCCGCCGACCGGGTCGCCGAGGCCCCAGAAGATGCGCAAGCCGTCCGGTCTCGTTCGACGGATAGGTTGATGCCGTTCTGCGCGCGCAGGAGGCGCCATCCCTCGTTGTAGGCAACGGACGTCCCCCCCGTTTCGGCGTAAAGTTCGGCGGCAAGGGTCAGGCGGCCGTCAGGCATCTCCATGCGGCGGCGCAGCACGTCGTCGTGGGGGTATTAGACCTCGAAGAATTCGCGCGCCACGTCGTAGTTCGGCTCGCCGCGGTAGAAAGGCAGGATGGAGTAGATTTCGCTGGGGGACCGTCCGCCGACCACCAGGGCATTGCCCACGGAGCCACAGGCCTCGTCGATCAAGGCCGAGGCGGCGGGCCAGCCGGCGTGGTCGAGCGCGGCCTGGTGCAGCAAAGCAAGGATGCGCTCGAAGGCATCGTCCGGGTTCACGCCGCGCTCCCCGGACGGCGCGCCGCCGCCTTCGCGGACCGCGAGCCGAATTGCCGAAGAAGGACGCCCTTGCCCACAATTCTCCTCACTCAGTCGATCGGGCGGAGACCGCTCCGGACGGCCGCCGGACGCCGCCCCCGGCGAGCCCGGACAAGCTTGGTTCGCGGACGGCTCCGCTCACTCCGTTACAACAACCGGTTGGTGCCGCAATCCTCCAAAATGGGAGGTATCGAAAAAACGGGGAATGAAAAAATCGCGGCCCGTCCATGATGTTTGGCCCTCGGAAGGGCAGTCATTCCGCTCACGGCGGCCGAACTTAGCCGGCCTATGCCGCCCGGTGCGCCGCCGCCGGTCCGACCCCGCATTGGCGTCGAGAGGTGCGGTCTCCGGCAACGGCGTTCGCAGCCTCGATATCCAGGGCGAAAAGCCGACTCCATTAACCCACTCCTTCGCCCCGGTGGCTGCGTTGGACAACGATAGGGAGACACGGATGGCTTGTGAAACGCATTTATGAATGGTTATCAATATCAAGATTGTTATGACGAAATTCCCCCTCACCCAGCTCCGGCCTTCAGTCGGCCGAAGCCGACTTTCGGACGGCGTAGGCCGGCTTCCGGCGGCAGGAGGACAGGCTTTGTCCGGGTAATCCACGCTTGGCGGTGGGCGGTTACATGTGGATGGCCGGGCCACTTTGCCGGCTGGCCCGGCAAAGCCGGTCCAGTGGCGCCCGGCCATGACGCTTGATGCTGAATCAAAGAAGCCCGTCATGCCCGTGCTTGACACACTACTGTCCGGTTTAATTTTCACGTCCATTGGATGGCCATTTGGTTTGGATTTTCGGGCGGCGGTATTTTGGGTATGAGGAGCCTGTCGATGCGCTTTCGATGCATGAGGTTGACGCGCACGAGACGGGCGAAGATGAGCGGGCTGTTGATGGCCTTCTGGGTGGCTTGAGCGAGCCTGAGCAGCAGATAGGCGATCATCGCGACGGCGATCTGGATGCGCACGGCGTTCTCGCTGTTGCCGATGAAGTGTTTGATCTTGAGGGTCTGTTTGACCCAGCGGAAGAACAGCTCGATGGCCCATCGCCGCTTGTAGAGCTCGGCGATCTCCTCGGCCGGGGCGTCGAGGTCGTTGGAGAGGATGCGCAGCACCTTGCCGGTGTCGGTCTTGATCCGCACCTCGCGCACCGGCTCGGAGAACGGGTTCTTGCGGTTTTTGGCCTGGCGTTTGGGCAGCAAGCCGATGCGGTCGGACAGGATGCCGCCGTTCTCGGCCACATCGAGTTCGGCGATGAGGTCGAGCGGCGTGCTGGACTTGAAGCGGGTGACGATGCGGCATCCGGCGGCGTCCAGCTTGGCCCACCAGGCATAATCGTAGTAGCCGAGGTCGTAGACGTAGGTGGCGCCGGCCTCGATGGGCATCTCCTTCGCCGCCGTGATGTCGTTGACCCGGGCCGCCGTCATCGCCGAATAAACCGGCTGATCGGCATCCGCGTCGTAGATCACGTGGACCTTGGCGCCGCACACCTTGGCCGAGAAGCGCGCCCACTCGGACCCGGCCCCGCTCAGGCGGAGCCCGGTGGAATCGATCAGATAGGTGGCATCGCCGAGCTTGCGCCGCAGCCCCCGCTGGGCGCGGCCGGCCATCTCGGCGAACAGGCCCGAGAACACCGCCGCCGGACGGCGCGCGTTGGCGTCGGCGAAGGTCGAGCGTGACACCGTGCGGCCGCCGACATGGTACAAACGCGCCGAATGGCTCTCCAGGCCGCCGGCGATCTCCCGCAGGCTGGACGCGCCGGAGAACTGTCCATACAGCAGGGCGATGAACTGGCTCTTCGTCGGCAACCGGCGAATGTGCTTGTCCGCGCCGTGCTCGGCAACCAAACGCTCAAAAGCGTCCCAAGGAATATGCTTCAACAGATCGTGGAAAACGCTATTGTGGTGATGCATGGCATTGAGCCTCCTTCGTGTCCAAAACGTTCGCAAACGCTTGGACCCCAGTAGAATCAATGCCATGCAACCCGTCCACAAAAATAAACCGGACAGCAGTGGGCTTGACACGGGCATCCACGAACTTCCCCGCGCGGTTGAAAACCCCGGGCGGGCCGGTGTAGAGATGGTGACCATGCGAACGCTTCTTGCCGTCCTGTTGGCGTTGGGGATCGGCTGGGCCGCGCCGGCCGAGGGCGCGCCCGGCGAGCCGCCGGTGCGCCCGCCCTGCGGCGCGGGCTTCGTCGACAATGCGCCCGGCTGGGGCGGCGGGTTCCGGCCGGCCTCGTTCCGGCCTGCCGGCATCGCCGCCGGCCGGCTGCGGATCGATTTCGCCGGTCATTCCACCTTTCTCATCACCTCGCCCCGGGGGGTGAAGGTGGCCACCGACTACAACGACTACTACCGCGCCGAGGCTCTGCCCGACATCGCGACCATGAGCGGCCCGCACCAAAATCACGCCACCTGGACCATCGAGCCGGAAATCACCCACGCACTATACGGCTGGGACCGGAGCGGGCGGGGCGTGTGGCCGCGTCACGACGTGACCATCAGGGACCTCCGGGTCTACAGCGTGCCCGTCAACCTCACCAACGACAGCATATTCTTCTACTTCCCGTCGTCGGTGTTCGTCGTCGAGAGCAACGGGCTGTGCGTGGCCCATCTCGGGCTGCTCGGCCATGCGCTCGACCGGGAGTTCGCCGCCAGGATCGGCCGCATCGACGTGCTGATGACGCCCATCGACCGGCGGGTGACCCAGAGCATGGAGGAGATCGTCCGCAACATCCGGATTCTCGATCCCAGGCTGGTGATCCCCATGCACTATAATTCCGAGATCACGGTCGAGGATTTTCTGCAAAAGGTCTCGGCCTTCTACACCGTGCGCCGGACGGGCGGCACCTCCTTCATCGCCGAGAAGCACAAGATGCCGGCGAAGACGGAAGTGCTCTACCTCAAGCCGCCGGTGTTCACGCCGGGGTTCTGATCCGTCCATGACCCGCGAAGAATTCAACGAGTTCTGCGGCTCGCTCCCGGCCGCCGCCCATGTGGTGCAATGGGGCGGCTCCCATGTCTGGAAGGTGGGCGGCAAGCTGTTCGCCCTCGGCCGCTGGGAGGACGGCGAGGTCAAGGGCATCACGTTCAAGGTCTCCCACATCGCCTTCGAGGTGCTGCGCGACATGCCGGGCCTGCGCCCGGCGCCCTATCTGGCCTCGCGCGGTTTCAGGTGGATCCAGCACCACGCCGAGCCGGGACTTTCCGACGACGAACTCAGGAACCACATCGCCCGGTCCCACGACATGGTCGCGGCGGCGCTGCCGAAGAAGACCCGGACGGAGCTTGGCCTCTCCAGCACCGCATGAGCCGTCCGAATCACCCCCCTCTCTGACCCTCCCCCTCACCCAGCTACGGCTAGAGGCGTTGCGCGCCTCAAGCCTCCGCATCCCTCTCCCCCAAGGGGGAGAGGGTGTTTGATGTGCGTCCCCTCTCCCCCTTGGGGGAGAGGGTCAGGGTGAGGGGGTCACCAGACATGTGGGTGAGGCGGTGCGACGTGTCAAATCCCCAAAGGCATTGATTCCGGCGGCCGTGGACGGAAAATAGGGTCCCATGACCGACCTGCCTACCGTTCACCCCACCGTCGTTCACATGCTGGCGGACGCGGCCGAACGCTCCGGCGACGCCCTGGCCCTGGTATCCGAGGAGGGGGCGCTGACCTACCGCCAGTATGTCCGCTGCGTCGGCGGGTTCGCCGCCGAACTCCTGGAAATCGGCGGCGCGGGCGACCGGGTGGCGCTGGTCTGCGGAAATTCCATGGACATGGCGATCGCCATGTTCGCCGTCCACGCCGCGCGGATGCAGGCGGTGCCCGTCAACCCCATCTACACCGAACGGGAACTCCGTCACATTCTGTCCGATGCCGATCCGGTCGCCGTAATCTTCGATGACGAGGTGGGCCCGCTGGTGGAAGGGCTGGCCGGCCGGCTCCGGATCGCCGCCCGGATACGCATCGGCGGCGAGGGCGGCCGGTCGCTGGCCGAGCGGCGGGACGATGAAACCGCCGCCCTCCCCGATGCGCCGCCCAAGCCGGGCGAATTGGCGACGCTTCAGTACACCGGCGGAACCACCGGCCTCCCGAAAGGCGTCGACATCACCCACGGCCAGCTCTCCATCAACCTGAGCCAGCGGGAGGCGGTGGTGCCGACGGTTCCCGACAGCGAGACGGTTCTCTGCGTGATGCCCCTGTTTCATGTCTTCGCGAGCTGCATGTGCCTTCACCTGACCGCCTATTGCCGGGGAAGGCTGGTGATCCAGCGGCGCTACCACCCGGATACGGTGCTCGACGCCATCGAGGGGGAAGGCGTCACCGTGCTGCCCGTGGGGCCCACCATCTTCAACGGGCTGATGGCCATGGACCGGTTCGCCGCCACCGATTTTTCGGCCCTCAGAACGGTGTATTCCGGTTCGGCCCCGCTGCCCGTGGACACCTTGCGCAAATGGCGGGAGATCACCGGCACGCCGATCCTGGAGGGCTACGGCCAGACCGAGGCGGGACCGTTGCTCACCTCCAATGCCGCCGGGAAGCCCATCGTTCCGGGCTCGGTGGGGCCGCCGATCCCCGAAACCGAGATACAGATCGTCGACGTGGAGACCGGCGGGACCGTTCTGCCCTCGGGCCAAGAGGGCGAGATTCGCGCGCGCGGCCCGCAGATCATGTCCGGATACCGCAACCGGCCGGAAGAGACCGCGCAGGCGCTGCGCGGCGGCTGGCTCTACACCGGCGACATCGGAAAGCTGGACGAAGACGGCATCCTGTGGATTACCGACCGCAAGAAGGACATGGTCATCGTCGGCGGCTACAACGTCTATCCCCGGGAAATCGACGAGGTGCTGTTCGCCCACCCCAACGTCGTCGAAGCCGCCGCCGTCGGCGTGCCGGACGACTACCGGGGCGAGGTGATCCATGCCTTCGTCGTTCTCCGCGACCGGACCGGCGATCCCCAGGCGGCCTTGCTGGATTATTGCCGGGACAGTCTTGCGAAGTACAAGGTCCCGGCGCACATTCATGTGGTCGACCAGCTTATGAAGACCACGGTCGGCAAGATCGACAAGGCGGCGATGCGGCGAAGCCTGACGGCCTGATATCGCCGGCGAACGGGAAACGAGGCAAACCATGGCACTCAACGCTCAAATTCCCTATGGCGCGTATTGGAGCACGCCCTTCGCCAAGTGGCAGGGCAGCCTCTCCCATCTGCACAGCATCGAGTTCGGGGCCCATGTGGCCCGCGCCGAGATGGCCAAACGGGAGATCGATCCGGGCGTGCTGGACTACGGCGTCCTCGGGATAACGGTTCATCAGCGGACCTCGTTCGTGGGGCTGCCCTGGTTCACCCACATGCTCGGCGCGCCCGGCGTCGGCGGGCCGGCGATTTCCCAGGTCTGCGCGACCGGCGTCCGCTGCCTCGAGAACGCCGCCCAGGAAGTCGGCGGCGGGATGGCCGGGGTCGCCCTGGTGGCGACCGTCGACCGGATCTCCAACGGGCCGCAGGTCTATTATCCGGCGCCGGCCGGGCCGGGCGGCACGGGAGCCCACGAAAACGTCACCCTCGACAACATGCAGCGCGACCCCGTCGGCGGCCATTCCATGCTCCAGACGGCGGAAAACGTCGCCGCCAAGCACCAGATCACCACCGAGCAGCAGCACGAGGTGGTGCTGATGCGCCAGGAGCAGTACCAGGCGGCGCTGGCCGACGACCGGGCGTTCCAGAAGCGCTTCATGACCCTGCCGTTCGAGGTGCCGTCGGCCGACTTCAAGAAAACCGTGGCGGTCATGGACGGCGATGAAGGGGTCTTTCCGCCTAACCCCGAAAAACTCGCGGGCATGAAGCCGGTATTGAAGGACGGCTCGGTCACCTTCGCCGGCCAGACCCACCCCGCGGACGGCAACGCCTGCATCATCGTGACCGCGCCCGGCAAGGCGTCCGATCTCAGTTCCGACAAGGGCATCGCCGTCCGGCTCCTGGGCTTCGGCATGGCGCGGGCCGAAAACGGCTATATGCCCGAGGCGCCGGTGCCGGCGGCGCGGCGGGCGCTGGACATGGCCGGCCTCTCCATCGGCGAAATCGACGCCGTGAAGACCCATAACCCGTTCGCCGTCAACGACATCTATTTCGCCAGGGAGACGGGCTGCGATCTCGCCGGGATGAACAATTACGGCTGCACCCTGGTCTGGGGCCATCCCCAGGCGCCCATGGGCACCCGCGGGGTCATCGAGCTCATTGAGGAGCTTGCCCTGCTCGGCGGTGGGCGGGGGCTGTTCACCGGGTGCGCCGCCGGGGACACGGGCATGGCGATGGTGCTGGAAGTAACCGGCTGATGCCGGGCGGACCGAATTCCGGTGACGGATTGTCCGGCGATTCCCGTTAGGATGAGGACATAACCTATTCGTTTCAGGAGGTGATCGTGATTTCACTCAAGCGCATTCTTGTTTTCGTATTTCTGTTGCCGTTGATGGGCTGGGCCATGCCGGCGGCGGCCATGCCGCCCGACCTGCAGACCCCGTCGCCGGTCATCTACCTCGCCGACAATCTGGACGAGGTGGACAAGCTCGGCTGGTGCATCGACACGGTGGGCCGCGGCCTGTCGGACCGGCTGCACGCCCATTCCTGCAAGCCCCGGGGCGGCGACGTGCAGTTCAGGTTCGATGCGGCGTCGGGCCGCATCCAGTCGGCGACCTTCGACAATCTGTGCGCGGAAATATTGGGTGAGCCCAAGGCCGGCGCCAAGCTCGGCCTGCTGACCTGCGGCGGCAAGGCGGCCCAGCAATTCGTCTACGAGCCGTCCGGTTCCGAGTTCCGGCCCAGGTCCGACGCCTCGCTCTGCCTCGCCGTCGCGCCGACGAGCCGGCAGGCCGGCCCGTTCATGTCCCGCGACCTGATGCTGGCCGCCTGCGCCGGTACGGAGACCCGCTACAAGGCCTGGGTGATCAAGCCCTGACCGGGGAAAGGATGGCTGGGGTGGGAGGATTCGAACCTCCGAATGCCGGTACCAAAAACCGGTGCCTTAGACCACTTGGCTACACCCCATGACCGAGGGCTATCCATAGTCGGACGGGCGGTTCCGCGCAAGGGCCGGGGGTCCGGCCCGGACGTCTAACCGAACAGCGCCGGATCGGCGGGGCCCGGCGGCAGCAGGGGGGCCGCCCTGATCCACCAGTCCGGGTGAAATTCCTCCAGCGCCATGGCGCCGAACTGCGCGCTGGGCTTGTCCCGCATGAGGGAGAAGCACGTCGCCCCGCTGCCCGACAACCGGGTCAGCAAGGCGCCCGGCAGGTCGGCCATCTCGTCCAGCATCCCGGCGATCACCGGGGCAACCTCGACCGCCGCGTCCGTGAGGTCGTTGCCGGAATGCGCGAGCGTTTCGGCCAGCGCCTCCACGTCCGTCCACGAGGCGGGGGCCGGCGCCGGATCGCCGAACGGGCCCTGCCGGCGGCCGAAGACCTCGGGCGTGGAGACCGGGATGCCCGGATTGGCGAGCACCAGCCACGCGGCCGGCAGGTTCGGCGCCGGCTCGATGATGTCCCCGATGCCGCTTACCCGGGAGGGGCGTCCGGCGAGGCAGACGGGTACGTCCGCGCCCAGCGCCAATCCCAGCCCCGCGAGCCCGGCATCGTCCCAGGTATCGTCCATGTCGAGCGCCCATAGTTCCCTCAGGGCCAGCAGCGCCGCCGCCGCATCGGCGGAACCGCCGCCGATGCCGGACGCCACGGGCAGGTTTTTCGTCAGGCCCAGTCTTGCCCCGTTTGCCGAACCCGAGGCGGCGCGGAGCGCGTGGGCGGCGCGGAGGACGAGGTTTTCGCCGTCCGCGGACAACCCGCCGGCGAACGGACCGTCGATGGTCAGCGACAGATCCCCGGCGGGCCGGGCGGTGACCACGTCTCCCACGCCCGCGAAGGCGATGAGACTGTCCAGCAGGTGATAGCCGTCCTCCCGTTTGCCGGTTATCCGGAGATGGAGGTTGATCTTGGCGGGGGCTGCCCGGGTGATGACGCGGCTCAACGTGCGCCTCGCTGAGTGGTGGACCGGCTAGTTTCCGGCGGGTTTGCCGTGCTTTTCGGGATCGAACCCGTTTTCGAGCTTGTCCCTGATCTTGACCTCGAGGTCCTTTTCGGGCTCCAGGATCAGGGACCGCTGCCATTGGAAGCGCGCCTCGTTCCTGCGGCCGACGAGCCAATAGACGTCGCCCAGGTGATCGTTGATGGTGGGGTCCTCGGGGCGCAGCTCCACGGCCCGCTCCAGGTTCTTGACCGCGCCGGGCAGGTCGCCGAGCCGGTAGAGAACCCAGCCCAGGCTGTCGACGATATAGCCGTCGGTCGGGCGTTTCTCGACCGCCTTTTCGATCATGCCCTTGGCCCGGTCGAGGTTCCTGCCCAATTCGACCCACGAATAGCCGAGATAGTTGAGCACGAAGGGCTGGTCGGGTTCCAGTTCCAGCGCCTTCAGGAAGGCCGGTTCCGCCTTCGGCCATTCCTTCAGCCGTTCGTGCGCGATCCCCGTCGTGTAAAGCAGGGTCCAATGCCTGGGCTCCAGCTTGGGGATGCGGGCCCGGGCCTCCGCGTAAGCCTCGGCCGCCTCGCGGTAGCGCTCGCGCCGGCGAAGAATGTCCCCCATGCTCACCAGGGCGTCGTAGCGGTCCTTGCGTTCCTGCGCGAGAGAGCGGAGTTCCAGGACGGCCTGTTCGGTCTTGTCCAGCCGGTCCAGGTTCGAGGCCATGCGAAGCCGCGCGGACCAGGAGAAGCCGGAAGCCCGGTCGATCTGCCGGTAGACCGCATTGGATTCCGCCAGGCGTTCGTCCCCTTCGAGCACCTCCGCGACCAGCAGTTTCGCGATGTCCATGCGGGGTTTCAAATGCAGCGCCAGCCGGGCGAACAGCATGGTCTCGAAGGAGTCCTGCTGGCGAATGGAGCCCGCGAGGCTGAACAGCGCCTCGGCCACGCCATCCCGGGCCGTCTTCACCCGGAGGGGCGGTTTCGGCCCGCCGTCGAGCCGTTTGAAGCTGCCTTCCAGCACCGTCGAGTTCGGATGCTCCGCCATATAGGCGTCATACGCCGCCTTGGCGCTCTCCTTTTGACCCGCTCGCTCCAGAAATTCTCCCTGGAGCTGGGTGAGCCTGAGGTTCGTTCGCTGCCGCTTATCGGCGGCCGCCTTGTAGGCCTCCCCGGCGGCCGCCGTGTTCCCCGCGGCCTCGTTGATCAGCGCCGTATGGGTGCCGTAGAGAATTTCGAGGCCCGTATTGGTCGCCTTGCCGGCCAGTTCGGCGAGGGCCTCGTCGTATTTCTTCTCTCCGGCCAGCAGCCATGCCTTGACCAGCGGCAGAAAAAACGCGTTGAGACCCGTATCGGGCAGGGTTGCGAAGTGCTCCCGGGCCGCGGCCGGATTGCCGTTGGCCAGTTCGGCGATACCGACGGTCATCACCGCCAGGGTCGCGTCGGCGCCGGCAAGCTTCAACAGGCGCCGGGCCAGCGGCAGCGACTCCTCGACCCGCCCGTCGGCGGCAAGGATCAGAAAGGTGCGGCGCAGCAGGTCCCGGTTGTCCGGCTCGTCCTCGAGGGCGGCGAGGTAGAAATCGGCCGCCGCCGCCGTGCGCCGCTCATGCTGGGCGTGGCGGCCGGCGAGATAATTGCCCGCCGCGGTGGGCCCGACTTCGGTCCCGGGGGCCGAGGCGCCGAAGCCGGTCGCCGGATGCAGCGCGGCCGCGCCGGCGAAAAGGGCGACGGCGGCGGCCTTTGGGAAATGGAGTTTCCGCACCGGGTCTGGATCTCCTGAACTGGCGGTCAATCCCCCAGAGGTCCGCAAGTGTAACGCCTGGCCATGGGTCCACAAGCGCCAAATGGCCAGAGCCGATCTAGGGATTCGCCACGATCGGTTCAAGCATTCACATATTGGGATAATTGGGCCCGCCGCCCCCCTCCGGCACCACCCATACGATGTTCTGGGTGGGGTCCTTGATGTCGCAGGTCTTGCAGTGGACGCAGTTCTGGGCGTTGATCTGAAGCCGGGTCCGGCCGTTTTCCTCGACGAATTCATAGACGCCGGCCGGGCAGTACCGGGCCTCCGGCCCGTCATAGTCGGCGAGATTGACGCGGACGGGCACGCCGTCGTCCTTGAGCGTCAGGTGGACAGGCTGGTTTTCCTCGTGATTGGTGTTGGAAATGAACACCGAGGACAGCTTGTCGAAAGTGATTTCCCCGTCGGGCTTGGGGTATTCGATCCTCGGCATCTCGGATGCCTTCCGGAGCCGGGTGTGATCCGCGTGGTGCCTCAGCGTCCAGGGCGCATGGCCGCCCAACAGATAGGTGTCGACGGCCGAGTAGATCATCCCCGGCCACAGGCCCCAGCGGAACGACGGGCGGATGTTCCGGGCCTTCCTGAGCTCGGTCCAAAGCCACGATGACTTGTAGGCCGCCGGATAGGCATCGAGTTCGCCCGGCGCCTCACCGCCGAGGGCGGCGAAGGCGGCCTCGGCGGCCATCACGCCGGACTTCATGGCGGCGTGACTGCCCTTGATCTTGGGCACGTTCAGGAATCCCGCCGAATCGCCGATCAGGGCGCCGCCCGGAAACGTCAGCTCGGGCTGCGACTGCCATCCGCCCTCGACCAGGGCCCGCGCCCCGTAGGCGATCCGCTTGCCGCCCTCGAATGTCGGGCGGATGGCGGGGTGCAGCTTGAACCGCTGCATTTCGTCGAACGGGCTCAGGTGCGGGTTCCGGTAGTCGAGGCCGATGACGAAGCCGACCGCCACCTGGTTGTCCTCTAGGTGATAGATGAACGAACCCCCATAGGTGTCGCCGCCGAGCGGCCAGCCGACCGTATGAACCACCCGGCCGGCATGGTGTTGTTCCGGCGGCACTTCCCACAGTTCCTTGATGCCGATGCCGTAGGTCTGGGGGCCGCTGTCCGCATCGAGCTCGAACTTCTCGATCAGCTGCTTGGACAGGGAGCCCCGGCACCCCTCGCCGAACAGGGTGAATTTGGCGCGGAGTTCGACGCCCGGCTGGTGCATCTCCGTCGGTTCGCCGTCGCGGCCGACGCCCATGTCGCCGGTGGCGATTCCGGAGACCCGCCCGGCTTCGTCGAACAGCACCTCGGCCGCCGCGAAGCCGGGGTAGATCTCGACCTCGAGGGCTTCCGCCTGTTCGGCGAGCCAGCGGCAGAAATTGCCGAGGCTGATGATGTAGTTGCCCTTGTTGTGCATCTGCGGCGGGGTCGGGAGGCGCGTCGCCCGTTTCTCGCTCAGCAGCAGGAAACGGTCGTCCTCGGCCGGCGTGTGGAGCGGCGCGGCGCGTTCCTTCCAATCGGGGAGGAGTTCATCCAGGGCCCGGGGCTCGAAGACCGCGCCCGAAAGAATATGCGCGCCCACTTCGGATCCCTTCTCGACCACGCAGACGCTGATTTCGGTTTCCTTCCCGGCCGCCAGCTGTTTGAGACGGATCGCCGCGGCGAGGCCGGATGGGCCCGCGCCGACGATGACCACGTCGAACTCCATGAATTCCCGTTCCATATCGAAAAACTTCGCAAAGCTTGGCAGTCGGGAAATCACATCATATCGCGCGCCGTCCGTCCAGTTGAGGCCAGTTGAGCAGGGCAATCGCATTAGCCTATTTCGGCGATGAGTTTTCGGAGGAAGTTGTCGCTCCACCCGGCGCGATTGAACTTGAGACGGTTTGATCCCTTGTCCTTGTTGCGTTTGATGACGTTGAGGGCGAGGCGTCTGAGGAGAGCGAGGTTTTCCGGGGCGTTGTCCTTGCGGGCTCGGGCCTGATCTTCGTCCATGACCACATCGAGCACCCAATGGAGTTGGTTCTCGATCCCCCAGTGTCCGCGGACGAGGCGGTTCAGTTCGTCGGCGGTGAGCGGCCAGGAGGCGATGAAGTAGCGCACCGCTGTCGTGGCCCGGCCGTCGGTCTCGCGGCTGGAGGTGACCTTGCCGACAGCGGCCAGGGCCGGCCACCGGTGGGCTTCGGCGAGCCAGTCCATATCGTGCAGCACCTCGGCGCGGCGGGTTTCGATGCGGCCGTGGCCGGCGTCCACCGTCTGGTCCACGCCGTCGGCGGGCGCCTGGGGATCGTCCAGCAGCAGTTTGACGTCGGCGAGAAGGTCGGGCTGGTTGGCCTTCAGCGCCATCAGGTAATCGGCGCCGGCCTCGTGGATGTCGCGGGCCGTGCCGCTCTGGCAGTGCATGGCGTCCATGGTCATCACCGCGCCTTCGAGGCTGAGCAGCTTGAGCAAGGCCGGCACGGCGGTGATCTCGTTGCTCGCGCCCACGTTCATCTGGCCTAGAACCAGCCGCTGATCGGCGGCCCAGGCGCTGACCAGGTGGAGCGGCGAGGTTCCGGAGGCCCGATCGAAGGAGCGCCTCAGGCTCTTGCCATCAATCGCAACAACCTCCGCCCGGGCGGTCGCGAAATCGGACATGAAGCGCTGGAAGGCGGCATGAAAGGCCCGCGGGTCCAACAACCGGAACAGCCGCGAGAAGGTGTCGTGGCTGGGCGGGCCAGCGGGCAGGGTCAGGAACTCGCGCAGCACCTCTTCCTTGGCCTCGGCGAAGTCCGCCATGTCAACGCACGACGTGCTTCCACACAGCGCCGCGCACAGCGCCATGAACAGCATCTCAAGAAGATCATGACGCAACGCGTTGCCCGTGCGCGGATCATCAAGACCCGAAAAACTCTCCCGAAATCTCTCCACCGAAACCTCCATCAAACGTCAAAGAAGCTCCAGCAGCAGCGATACTCATTTCCATTCCGTTTACGAAGCCATTCCGTTCACGAACCAAATCAAATGCGATTGCCCTGATGGTGGAAATGTCGTATTTGACGCCCTTGCGGCGGACCGAGTACGAAATGAAGGCTGGCAGATTGAGCATCGAAGCCGTCAGGCCGTCGGGCTTGGCCGTGGCGGCGAAGAAGTTGGCCGCGGTCACGCCGCCGCCGCCGAACTTGGACTGCACGGTGATTTCCGGATTGCCCTTCAGGTTCTTGGATGCGTACTTCATCCACGTCTTCAGCGAGAGGACGGAATCGGCCCCCCGATGAGGCGTCAGGAAGGTGATCTTCTTGCCCGTGAAATCGGGCCCGGCGGCCTGGGCCGTCCCGGTTGCCGACATGGAACCGGCGGCGACGCCCGCCATCAAAACCGAGGCCGCCACCGGCGCGGCGAACCCCTTAGGTGTTAAATTATCGAAAAAACGTGCCATCTGAATTGTCTCCCCAATAGAAACGCTGAATTACGATGAAGCCGGGCCGTCTTCTTGTCGTTCGGCCTCGAATTGTCTCACCAAGCATCGGCAAGGTCGTCCGGTACCAATGCTAGGGATGGACACGAAAATATTCAAATGCTAATGCCGACTTTTGCCATACCCGGCGCTTATGGGAGATCAATGGCGTATTGGGGGCGTATTGGGGCTTGACCCGCAACATCCGGTTTCCGGAGCATTCCCCGAAGACCGCCGAAACGCCAGGAGGACGGACATGACCCGGATGCCCCAGTTGAAACGCGAGGAAATGAACGAGGAGCAGGGCGCCGTCTACGACGAAATCACGGGCCGTGGCGGCCGGATCGGCGGCCCCTATGGGGCCTATATCCGCATTCCGCGCTTCATGAGGCTCAACCAGGAGATGGGGGATTACCTGCGCTCCAACGGCCTGCCGCCGAAACTCCGGCAGCTTGCCGCCATTCTCGCCATCCGGTTCTGGGGCGGACGCTACGCCTGGGCGGCGAATGCCCGGAATGCCGTCGGCGAGGGCCTCGATCAGTCCATCGTCGACGCCATCAACGAGCGCCGCCCGCCCGAATTCGGCGACGATGAAGAAAAGGCGGTCTACGACGTGGTGACCGAACTGCTGGAGACCAAGGGCATTTCGGACGAGACCTACGAAGCCGCCGAGCGGCGGTTCGGTGAGGAACACCTGGTCAACATCATCGTCACGGCGGGATTCTTCTCCATGGTCTGCATGACCACCAACAGCGTCCAGGTTTCTCCTCCGGACGACGCGGAGCAGGTGCTGATCGTCCGAGGGGAGTAGGGTCGGATACGGCGCTGGACGTCCAAATTGCCCATTCCCGAAATTTCCTTCACAATCGGTAATGGCCGGACACGATCGGTCCGGCGAACCGGAAAAAACGTCCGTCGCCGGCGACTAAACGCACAACACCCTATTGGGAGGTTCACCATGAAGAGCAGTTTCAAATTGGCTTTGGCCGCCTTGGTTGCCGGCTCGGCGGCGCTCGGCGCGGCATTCGCCCCAAGTGACGCGAAGGCGCAGGGCGTTTCGTTCAAGGGCAAGACGGTTTCCATCGTCGTCTTCTCGCCGCCCGGCGCGCCGCCGGATCTGTGGTTCCGTCAGATCGGGCCGTACCTTTCCAAGCATCTGCCCGGCAATCCGGAAGTCCGCTACATCAACAAGGGCGGCGGCGGTTCCGTGGTCGCCGCCAACTATACCTACAACGCGCTGAAGCCCGACGGCACCAATATCGGCTCGTTCAACGCGCCCGGCGCCGCGGAATCGGTTCGCGGAAAGCGCAAGGTGCAGTTCGACACCTCGAAAATGTCGTTCATCGGCGCGCAGACCATCACCCGCATCGTCGGTTTCCGGGGGGACTCGGGCACCACGGACGTCAACAGCTTCGTCAAGGCCACCAAGAAGCACCTGATCGGCCTCCAGGCCGCCGATACGCCTTATTACGAGGCGTTCTACCGGATCATGGGGATCGATTATCAGGTGTTCTCGGCCTATCCCCGCTTCGCGCAGCGCTTGCAGGCCATGCGGACCGGCGAAATCAACACCACGCCCTTCGCCCACCTGACCTGGGTGCAGAATCTCAGCACCTACAAGAAAACGGATTTCCATGCAGTCTACCAGATGGGCTACATGGACGGCTCGGGCGAGATCGTCCCGGTTACGGTCGGCGGCATGGACAAGGTCCCGACGGGTCATTCCATCGTCAAGAAGTACAAGCCCGATGCGGTCGGCAGCCGCGACTGGAAGATCATGACCTCGGTCGCCTCCGGTCAGGGCGTCGCCCGCGAAGTGTGGGCCCCGCCGGGCACCGACGCGAAATTCGTCGATGTTTGGCGGAAGGCGTTCGTCGCCACGTCCAACGATGCCCAGTACAAGGCCGACCACCAGAAGGCCTGGGGCGTCCCCATGAGCTGGATACCGGGAGACGTGGGCGAGCCCATCGTCAAGAAGTATCTCGACATGAACCGGCCCGGCGCCTTCTAGGCCGGACCGCTCCCCGCGGGCGCCTGGCGCCGCGGCGCGCCGGGACGGGCCTGACCGTTCATGGATGAAATACTCTTTATCGCCGGCGCCTTCGTAAACGGCTTCTACAAGGTCTTCACCTGGCCGGTGTTCCCGATGATGATGATCGGCATCGCCGCCGGCATGATCGTCGGGCTGATCCCGGGCCTGGGCGGGCTGATCGCCCATATCCTGCTGATCCCCTTCGCGCTGCAGATGGACCCGCTGAACGCCTATGTGATGCTGCTCGGCGTGTACGCGGTGACGACCCAGACCGACTCCATTCCCGCCGTGCTTCTGGGCGTGCCCGGAACCGCGGCGGCCCTCGCGACGTCGCTGGACGGATACCCGATGGCCAAGCGGGGCGAGGCCGGCCGGGCGTTGTGCGCCTCCTATTACGCCAGCATTCTCGGCACCTTCGTCGCCACCGCCATCTTCATCCTCTTCCTGCCGGGGCTCCGCGCGCTGGTGAACAACTTCTCCTCGCCGGAATTCTTCATGCTGGTGATGCTCGGGCTGGTGATGGCGAGTTCGCTCTCCGGGAAGTCGGCGGCCCGCGGCCTGCTGATGGGCGGCCTCGGCCTGATGATCTCCATGATCGGCCAGGCGCCCGGCACCGGCGACACCCGCTTCGCCGGCCCGTTCCTCTATCTGTGGGAGGGGATGCCGCTGATCCCCATCGTCCTGGGCCTGTTCGCCGTGCCCGAGGTCATCGATCTGGCGATCCGGAACACCACCATCGCCTCGTCGCAGGTGGGCCGCAAGGTCTCCGGCGTGTGGACCGGCTTCGTCGACTGCGCCAGGAACTGGTGGCTGGTGGTCAAGTGCAGCGTCGTCGGCGTGGTCACCGGCTTCATCCCCGGTCTCGGCGGCGCCGTGGCGGAATGGATGTCCTACGCCATCGCCGTCGCATCGGACAAGAACCCGGACAGCTTCGGCAAGGGCAACGTGCGTGGCGTCATCGCGCCCGAAACCGGCACCGCGTCCCACAAGCCGGGCGCCATCATTCCGACCGTCGCCTTCGGCATTCCCGGCAACAACGCCATGGCGGTGCTGCTCGTCGTGTTCGTCATCATCGGTCTCCGGCCCGGGCCGGAGATGCTGGACACCCAGCTCGACCTCACCTTCACCATGATGTCGGTGGTGATCGTCGGCAACATCGTCGCCGCCCTGCTGGCGCTCATTCTCCAGCGCTGGCTGGTGATGCTGTGCTTCATCCGCGCCAACCTCCTGGTGCCCTTCATTCTCGCCGCCATGATCGTCGGCGCCACCTTCGCCCGGCTGTCCTTCGGCGACATCATGGTGTTCCTCGCCGCCGGCACGCTGGGCTACGTGTTCAAGCACGCCGACTGGCCCCGGGTGCCGCTGGTCATGGGGCTGATCATGGGCCGCATCGCCGAGCCGTACCTGTTCTCGACCGTCGACCGCTACAACTACGAGTGGCTCTATACCCGGCCCATCGTGGTGGTGCTGATCGTCTTCATCTGCATGGCGCTGGCCGCGCCCTATTACCGGCGCTGGCGGAACAAGGGGGCGCCCGGCCCCCGCATCAGGGGGAGCTGACAATGGCCGATCCCGAGACCGTCCGCGTCGCCCGCGCCGTCGACTGGGTCTTGGTCGTCCTGTTCGTCGCGACCTCGGTCCTGTTCATCTCGCTGCTTCTCGATCTGCCGCCCCGCGCGACGATTTTCCCCTGGTTCGTGTCGGTGACCATGGTCCTGGTCGCGCTGGTCTACACGGCCGGCAATCTGCGGAACCCGGCCCGGTGGGACGACAAGCCGGCCGAGAGCGGCGACGACGAGGAAACCGCCGCCGCGGCCATCGGCATCGCGGCGCTGAGGGGGCGGGGCCGTGAAATTCTCCGCATGTTCGCCGCCGTCTACATCCTCGGCGGCGCCATCATGCTGGCCGGGCATCTGGTCGCCGTTCCCCTGTTCATTCTCGCCTACGTGCTCTACCGGCGGGAGAGCTGGGTGCTGGCCCTCGGCGGCGCGGCGGTGTTCTTTCTGGTCATTCAGTTCGTGTTCATCGAGGGCATGGACATCGTCTTTCCCGAACCCATGCTGCTCAGGTGGTTCGGCGGCTAGGAGGTGCAAATGAATACCAATGATTCCACCCAAGCGGGCGCCGGCCTGCCGGCGATTCAGGTCAACGTGTGCAAACCCGAACGCCGGGAGCCGGGCCTAGTCATTTTTCCGGTCAACAAGGCGACCGCCGAAAGACCGATGCCCCATGACGGCGTTCTGATCGGGATCGGCCGGTCGGGGGAGGTGGCGTGGAGCGTCGAGACGGGGACCGGCATCGGCGGAATCTGGCATACGCGCCGGAATACGATCCTGCTCACGTCCCGCGGCCGGATCCTCGAACTGGACATGAGCGGCAATACGGCCGGCGCCTGGACCAGCCGCTCCCTGGACGGCGCGCCCGGCGAGGCGGAGGGGATCCCGCTGGATGTGGGCGTCGTCCACCATTCGACCATCGAGCTGCCGTCGGGCAACCTGCTTTCGCTGGGCACCGCCTGGACCCACGTGGACGCTTATCCGACCAGCGAGACGGACCCGGATGCGCCGCGGGCTCCCGCCGACGTCAAGGAAGACGTCATCGTCGAGTTCACCCGCGCCGGCGACATCGTCCGGCGCCACAGTCTCGGCGATATTCTGGATACCGGCCGCATCGGCTACTACTCGGTGGTCAGTGGCGAGTTGGGTCCGACCCCCGGGGGCGACCTGGACTGGAGCCACTCCAACGGCCTGTTCTACGACCCGTCCGACGACAGCTACCTGATCTCCATCCGCCATCAGGACGCCATCGCGAAGATCGGCCTCGCGGACGGCGAGCTGAAATGGATATTGGGCGATCCGGCGGGCTGGTCGGCGCCCTGGTCCGGCAAGCTGCTCCAACCCGCCTCCGAGATCGAGTGGCAGTATCACCAGCATGACCCGTCCCTGACCTCGGACGGCTGCGTGCTGTGTTTCGACAACGGGAACTGCCGGGCGGTGCCCTACGCGCCCCGCCGCGGGCCCCACGAGACCTATAGCCGGGCCGTGGCCTTCAGGATCGACGAGGGCGCCGGGACCGTCGCCGAAGACTGGTCGTTCGCCGGACCGCCGGGCGAAACGATCTATTCGAGTTCCCAGGGCGGCGCGGTCGAGTTGCCGGAGACCGGCAACATCTTCTGTAATTTCTCGTGCATCCGGACGGACAGGGACGGCAATCCCGCCGAAGACAACCTCGACAGCCAACGGCACATCAGGCTGTTCGAGGTGACCCGCGACGCCGACCCGGAAATCGTCCTGGACATCACCGTTCCGGTGAACCGGGAGACCGGCACCTCGTACTCGTCCTTCCGGTCGATCCATGTTCCGGAGTCGCCGGCTGGATACGCCCCATAAGGCGGGGTATGGCGAGTGGTTATACGACACGAACCAAGCCCTCATGCCCCGGCTTGTCCGGGGCATCCAGGATATTCACCACAGAGACCACCGAGAACACGGAGTATCTGCAATCAAATCCGCTCGGTGATCTCTGTGTGCTCCGTGGTAATTTTAAACCCTTTCCCATTCGAAGGGTGAGGGAGGTGCGTAAATGGCTTCCAAAACGCCGGATGCGCTTCCCAATGGAATCATCCCGCTCCGGGTCTTCGGAGCCGATTTCCATTCGGTGCGTGCTTTTCAACCCCGCCGAGCCTTTGTAAAACAACGGCGGAAGGGAAGCGGTGCCGGTGTGCCGGCTGGTCTTCAAAACCAGTGAAGGCTGTAAGACAGTCTTAGTGGGTTCGACTCCCACTCTCTTCCGCCAATTCCTCGAGCCCCGGGGGGAGCATGGAAACCGGAACCGACAAGATCCAGGCAGGCATATTCGGCGCGGTCGGCTGGCTGGTCTTCGATAATCCGGAGAAGCACAATGCCCTCTCGCTCTCCATGGCGGACGCCGCCCGCAACGTCGTCGAAGCCTACGAAGCGGACGACGCCGTCCGGGTGATCGCGCTCCGCGGCAACGGCGGCAAGGCCTTCGTCTCCGGCGCCGATATCTCCGAATTCAAGGAACACCGCGCGACCGCCGAGGCCTCGGCCGAGTTCGAGCGCAAGAGCGGCGCCTTCTTCGCCGCGGTCCGCGACGCGTCCAAGCCGACGGTCGCCATGATCGAGGGATACTGCATGGGCGGCGGCGTGGGGCTGGCCTGCGCCTGCGACCTGAGGGTAGCCAACCAAAGCGCGGTGTTCGCCATACCCGCCGGCCGGTTGGGGCTCGGCTACCGGCCGGCCATGACCCGGTGGGTGGTCGACGCCGTCGGACCGGCCAACGCCAAGGAAATTCTCCTCACCGCGCGGCGCTACGATTCGGAAGAGGCCTTGCGGATGGGGCTCATTCACCGGCGCATCGACGACAAGGAGCTGCCCGGCTTCGTCGAATCCTATGTCAACGCCATCGCCGAGAACGCGCCCCTCAGCCTGCGGGCCGCCAAGTTCATCATCAACGAGTTGAGCAAGGGCACCGGCGAAGCCGATATCGGCGCCTGCGAGGAACTGGTGCGCGCGTGCACCGGCAGCGAGGACTACGCCGAAGGCCGCACCGCCTTCATGGAAAAGCGCAAACCCCAATTCAAGGGCCGGTAGGGCACGGCCCTCCGGCCATCCACGTGTAGCGCCGACCACCAAGCGTGGATGCCCGTGTCAAGCCCACTACTGTCCGGTTTAATTTTCACGTCCATTGGATGGCCATTTGGTTTGGATTTTCGGGCGGCGGTATTTTGGGTATGAGGAGCCTGTCGATGCGCTTTCGATGCATGAGGTTGACGCGCACGAGACGGGCGAAGATGAGCGGGCTGTTGATGGCCTTCTGGGTGGCTTGAGCGAGCCTGAGCAGCAGATAGGCGATCATCGCGACGGCGATCTGGATGCGCACGGCGTTCTCGCTGTTGCCGATGAAGTGTTTGATCTTGAGGGTCTGTTTGACCCAGCGGAAGAACAGCTCGATGGCCCATCGCCGCTTGTAGAGCTCGGCGATCTCCTCGGCCGGGGCGTCGAGGTCGTTGGAGAGGATGCGCAGCACCTTGCCGGTGTCGGTCTTGATCCGCACCTCGCGCACCGGCTCGGAGAACGGGTTCTTGCGGTTTTTGGCCTGGCGTTTGGGCAGCAAGCCGATGCGGTCGGACAGGATGCCGCCGTTCTCGGCCACATCGAGTTCGGCGATGAGGTCGAGCGGCGTGCTGGACTTGAAGCGGGTGACGATGCGGCATCCGGCGGCGTCCAGCTTGGCCCACCAGGCATAATCGTAGTAGCCGAGGTCGTAGACGTAGGTGGCGCCGGCCTCGATGGGCATCTCCTTCGCCGCCGTGATGTCGTTGACCCGGGCCGCCGTCATCGCCGAATAAACCGGCTGATCGGCATCCGCGTCGTAGATCACGTGGACCTTGGCGCCGCACACCTTGGCCGAGAAGCGCGCCCACTCGGACCCGGCCCCGCTCAGGCGGAGCCCGGTGGAATCGATCAGATAGGTGGCATCGCCGAGCTTGCGCCGCAGCCCCCGCTGGGCGCGGCCGGCCATCTCGGCGAACAGGCCCGAGAACACCGCCGCCGGACGGCGCGCGTTGGCGTCGGCGAAGGTCGAGCGTGACACCGTGCGGCCGCCGACATGGTACAAACGCGCCGAATGGCTCTCCAGGCCGCCGGCGATCTCCCGCAGGCTGGACGCGCCGGAGAACTGTCCATACAGCAGGGCGATGAACTGGCTCTTCGTCGGCAACCGGCGAATGTGCTTGTCCGCGCCGTGCTCGGCAACCAAACGCTCAAAAGCGTCCCAAGGAATATGCTTCAACAGATCGTGGAAAACGCTATTGTGGTGATGCATGGCATTGAGCCTCCTTCGTGTCCAAAACGTTCGCAAACGCTTGGACCCCAGTAGAATCAATGCCATGCAACCCGTCCACAAAAATAAACCGGACAGCAGTGTGTCAAGCACGGGCATGACGACTGGAGGGTGCCACAAATGGAGTACGTCATGGCCGGGCCGAGACCCGGCCAATCCCCGTCGTCGAACGCCCTGATCGCGCGCATCCAGGGGCGGTCCGGCGGAAGGTTTATACATATCATTTTTGATATTTATTTGTCGGTTATTTTGTATATTTAAATAGTGATATAATCTCTCCAATACATAACATTTTTGATATCAAATACTGCCATAAATGCGTTTCACAAGCGGTCCGAGTTTTCCTACCGTTGTCCTCGGTAGGCGTCACGGTCGGGAGTGTACCGATTGACGCTATGAGCAGGCACGTTCGGCCTGTTGCTCGGTTGGTAAGGAGACGCCCATGGTGCGCCTGTGGGGCAAATTCGCCCTCGTTTTCCTGATTGCCCTAATTTCCCTGAACGCCCTGAACGCCTTGACCGCCGCCAACGCCAACGCCGGCTCCCTCGCGCCCGCGCCGCGGGTCGTCGTCACGCTGGACCGCGACTTTCTCGAAGGGTCCGGCTCCCAGAATCTCGAGGAGTTGCTGGATACCGGGATCATCCGTTATCTGCTGACGGGCGGGCAGGCGCTGGCCGTGCTGGTGAACGGCACATACTACTCCTCGACGGGAAACGATCTCGACGCTCTGCCCCTCGCCGCCATGGAGCGCATCGAGTTGCTCGGCGGCGAGAGTCTCGGCACGTTCGGCGGGGCTACCATCAACAACGCCCTCAACGTCGTGCTCAGGGAGGATTGGGACGGCACGGCGGTGCGCGCCCTCGCGCGAGTGCCGAGCCGCAAGGGCGGCGACGGGTATCAGGGCAACGCCTCGTGGGGCGGCAAAGTCGGCAAGGGGCGCCTGAGCGTGACGGCGGACTCATTCAGGCGCGGACATATCGCTTCCGCCGACCGGGACTACAGCCGAGGGAAATGGACGCCGGGCGGCTCGTTCGCCGACGCGTCGAACATCAGCCGGGGCGGCAACACGGTGTTCATCGTGAAACCCGCGGGGTCCGACCCCCGTTTTCGGTCGGTCGCGCTGGGCGATTGCGATCCGGCAAAGGGCTATACGGGACCGCTGACCGATCCGCCCGGCCCTCCCGTGCCCGACGGAGACAAGGGCTGCGGTTTCGACTACACGAGCATCAGTTGGGAGACGAGCGACGCCGACCAGCAGAATGTCCTTCTCAACGCCAAGCACCCCCTCGGCGACAGCGCGGAAATCGGCGTCGTGGCGAACTTTTCCCAGTTCGAAACGGACTTTCGTTACGCGCCGTCCGTGGGAACCTTCAGGTTCCGTCCCGACCCGGAGCTGCTCGCGGCCATCAACGACGCGGCGGACGGGTTCACCGCCGACGGCAACGACCGCTTCTACGCCTCTCACCGCTTCACGGGCCACGGCGACCGGAATTGGCGGACGAAAAGCGAAGCCTACGATATCACGGCAGGCGTCGAGGGCCGGCTCAACTCATGGCTCGGCTACGACTCCGAACTGAGCCTCTTCCGGCAGGATGCGACCGTAAGGGGCAATACGTTCGTTCACCAAGGCAGGATCGCGGCGGAGATTCTGAAGCCCCGCGACGGCAGCGAAGGCAGCTATTACGACCTCTTGAATCCTTTGTCCCAGGAGGATGCCCACCGGCAGGCGATTCTGAACACCAGCCTGCGCCACGAAACCGACTATAGCTCCGAGGGCCAAAGCCTTCGCGCGGCGCTGGAGGGATCGGGCTTTTCCATCGGCGGGCGAAAAGCGGCTTGGACCGCGGGCGTCGAGATGGGCCGGGCGGAAACCCATAGTTTCCTTCGGTTCGTCGACCGTTCAGGCGCGGCGTTCGACGTTTCGGAGGTTCTCGGCTCCGGCGGCGTGAGCTACGCCGGGAAGCGCGAAACTCTGGGCGTGTTCGCCGAAACGCTCCTGCCGGTGGCGGAGCGGGTCGACCTGCGGTTCGCGGGCCGCGCGGACGAGTTGGACGACATGGGCGCGCTGCGCTCCTGGCGCGCCGGGGCCGAATACCGGCCCGTGGACTTGCTGACGGTGCGGGGGTCCTGGAGCGAAGGGCAGCTTGCTCCCGGGTTTTCCCAGCTCTACGGCACCGCGCTCCAGAGCTATCCCTATGTCGAATGCGACCCCGGACCCGGCCCGCCGCCCCGCACATGTTCCTCGGCGAACGAAGTCCAGGTCCAGCGCAATACGATAGGGAACGCCGACCTGGATCCGGCGACCGCCGAGCGGCTTGCCATGGAGGCCGCGTTCAGGAAGGGGCCCTACCGCCTCGGCGTGGAGTGGTTCCGGGAGTCGCTTTCCGATGTGCCGGGAAACCCGTCCCCCGATTGGGCGCTTCGCAACATGCCGGAGTGCCCGGAGGGCGTGACGTCCGACTGCGTCCAGTGGGCCGGCGGCGCCGTGATCCACGATAGGTATGCCAATACCGTCGAGGCGAAGACCGAAGGCATCACGGCCCGGTTCGGCGCAGGCTTCGAAACGTCCTGGGGCGGGTACGGCGCCTATGGGACGTGGCGGCGGGAGACCAACACCAAAAAAACCGTCGACGGCGTCCCGGAGCGCGTCGTGCGTCCGAAGGACATGTTGCGCGCCAGATTTTCGGCGCGGCGCGGCGACGTGCGCGCCATCTGGACGGCGAGTCACCGTTCGGGCTTCTTGAACGAGCGGGGCACGGGCAGGTTCAGTCCCTGGACCGGCCACGATTTGAGGGTGGACTGGACGAGCCCGTGGGGGCTGGAAGGACTCCGGATCACCGGCGGCATCTTCAACCTGACCGACGAGAATTACTCCATCGACACCGCGGACCCGGGGAGCACGGACGGCCCCACCGCGGCCGGATGGGGGCGGACGTTCTTCCTGGCGATCAGTTCCGAGTTCTGAGCGCTGGCCGGTCGGGCAAAACGATCCCCTCTCCCCCTTTTTCAGGGGGAGAGGGGAAGGTTTCGAGTGACGCCACACACTCCACGCGTCATGCCCGGCCGGTAGCGTGGGGCATCCAGGATATTCACCACCGGGAACACCGAGGACACAGAGTATCCACACTCGAATCCGCTCCGTGATCTCTGTGCTCTCCGTGGTGAAATCCTGTTCCTCCTCACCCGGCTACGGTTACGGCTCGGCCTTACCTAAATGTCGAGACCGCGCAATTGCTGGCGCGCCCAGGCGATCCGCAATTCGCGGCTGTCGTCGAAGTCGTTCACCCCGAGCCAGGTCTCGTAGAATTCCGAATTCATGAAGGCGACCGTCACTTTGCCGCCGAGCCGTTCGATGGCCTCCTTCGCCCGTTCGATGACGATGCCGTGGAGGGCCGCACCGCCCAGGTCATCGAACAGATCGGGCTCGTAGAGGGCAAGGTCGGCGTCGGACATGATCCGCAGCAGCACCACGTCCCGCTCGGGCCGCAGCGTGTAGGCGTCCACTTCGGCGAGAACGGCGGTCTCGACCATCCCGTCCAGGCGGGCCAGCTCGCGGGCCGAGGCCTCGGGGATTTCCCGGCCGGCCGTCTCCCAGCCGAGCAGCTCCGGTTCGGCGACCTTGAGCCGTTCGGCGCAGGCGGCGGTGTCCAGACCCAGGCCCAGCCGGAGGTCCTTGAATTGTTCCGGCGACATTCTCCATTTCACGCACGTCCCGGCGTGAAGCACAAGAACCCCGGCCCAGCGAAAACCGGGGCAAGGCGCATCCGTTTCCCCTGAAGGAGGCGAGGAAGCGCTTGTCCCCTCTCCCCCCGAAGGGGGCGAGGGGAAGAAGTGGGGGCCGGAGATCGGCGGCGGACCGCGGCCGTTCGGCAAACGGGACCGGCGGCGGTTTCTCATCGCGCTGGAACGCGCCGTTCAAAGCTGCAAGTCTGGTGGCCGAACCGGACGGATTGGATTCATGGGCTTCAATCGAAATTCCCTGCACACAATCGACGATCTCCGCGACGCGGCGAGGCGGCGCATTCCCAAGCTGGCGTTCGACTATCTCGACGGCGGCGCCGGCGACGAGGCGAACCTTCGCCGCAACCGCAAGGGTTTCGAAGCCGTCATCCTGCGCCCCGAATACCTGCGGGACGTTTCGGACCGCAGCCAGAAGGTGACGCTGTTCGGCCATGCCTATGGCGCGCCCATCGGCGTCTCGCCGGTGGGCCTGGCGAATTTCATCTGGCCGGGAACCGACGGCGCCCTGGCGGCGATGGCCGCCCGGCGGAACATCCCCTACATCCTCAGCGGCGTCGCCACGACCTCGATCGAGACCATTGCCGAAATCGCTCCGGACCATGCCTGGTTCCAGGTCATCCTTCCCGAGAGGCACGAAACCGGCTTCGACATGATCCGCCGGGCCCGCGAGGCCGGGATGAAGGTGCTGGTGATGACGGTGGATATTCCGGTGCCCTCGAAGCGCCTGCGCGACCTTCGCAACAACTTCATGCTGCCGTTCAGGTTCGAACCGCGGGTCCTCCGGGACATCGCCTCCAGGCCGGCCTGGGCGCTGGCGACCCTCAGGGCCGGCACGCCGGAATTCGCGAACCTGCTTCCCTATATGGAGCCCGGGACCGGCAGCCGGTCGCTGGGGGTGGCCAGCGCCCTGCAGGTGTCGGCCAATGCCGGCGAAGAGGTGATCGGACGGATGCGGGACGCCTGGCCCGGCCCGTTCGTGCTCAAGGGGGTCTTGTCGGCCCGGACGGCGGAGGCCGCCCGGCGCGCCGGCGCCGACGGCATCATCGTATCCAACCACGGCGGCCGGCAGGTCGAAAGCGGGCCCTCGACCATCGAGGCGCTGCCGGAAATCGTTTCGGCCGTGGGCGGGGACATGACGGTGATGCTGGACAGCGGCATCCGATCCGGCGGCGACATCGTCAAGGCCTATGCGCTGGGGGCCGAGTTCACCTTTTCGGGCCGCTGTTTCGTCTACGGGGCGGGCGCCCTCGGTCCGTCCGGCGGAGAGCACGCGCTGGACCTGCTGACCGACGAGGTCGACCGCACGCTGGCCCAGATCGGCGCCACCGGCATGGACGAACTGGGCGCGGACAATGTCTGGTCCATCGGCTGAGAGGCCGGGGAGGGGAGTGGTGCCGGAAGAGGGACTCGAACCCCCGACCTACTGATTACAAATCAGTTGCTCTGCCAACTGAGCTATTCCGGCGCATGCCTCGACGGGTGGCCAGACAATACCTCCAATCGAGTCCCTCGGAAAGAGGTCAGGCGTCCGGACCGCCGCCGGGTGACGGCGCCGGTCTCAACTCCTCGAACCATGCGCCCGGTTGACTTCGTATAAGGCGATCGCGGCGGCGGCGGACAAATTGAGACTGTCCGCGTCCGCGTCGATGGCGATGCGGACCAGAAAGTCGCAGGTCTCCCCGGTGAGCCGGCGAAGGCCGGCGCCCTCGGCGCCGAGCACCAGCGCCGTCCTGGCCGCCCAGTCCACTTCCGACAGGGTTTGCCCGCCGTCGGCGGCGAGGCCGGCGCACCAGAAACCGGCCGCCTTCAACTGTTCGAGGGCGCGGGCGAGATTCGTCACCCGGACCAGCGGCACCCGGTCGAGGGCGCCCGACGCCGCCTTGGCGAGCGCCGCGGTGGCTTCGGGGGCGTGCCGGTCCGGGACGATGACGGCGGCCGCGCCGAATGCGGCGGCCGAGCGCAGCACGGCGCCGATATTCTGCGGATCGTTCGGCTGGTCGAGGACGACCATGACCTGTTCGCCGCTCCGGCCGATCACCTCGTCGAGGGTGACCGGATCCAGGGGGTCGGCCTGAAGGGCCATCCCCTGATGCACGGCGCCCGGCGGCAACAGGCGGTCGATGTCGCGCCGTTCCATGACCTCGGCGGCCACATCGGCGGCGCCGTCGATCCGGGCCTTTTCCAGATAGCGGGCCGACTCCCCGGTGAGCACGAGCCGGTGTTTGCGCCGCGCCGGATTGGCGACGGCGGCGAGCACCGCGTGATTGCCGTAGAGCCAGATTCGGCCGCCCCGGTCGCCGGCGGTCCTTCCGGCATCCGGCGTCCCGGCGGGGGCCGAGTGACGCCCTTCCTGGCGCCCCCCCTCGCGCTTCCTGCCGCCGCGCCGGGTTCGCTTGCTCTTGTCCGCCATAGGGGTTAGATTACGCGGACAATCGAGACCTGCAACAGGTTCCGTTCCCCGGGGTTTACATAACTCACCGGTCGGACGCGGACCTGTGCGCTTTTTTTATTGCCTTTGTTGTTGACAAGTTTTTGAAAATTAACGATAGAACGGCCATCCCAACAAGATCACGGTGCTGCACCGGCGGAGGGGTGCCCGAGTGGCTAAAGGGGACGGGCTGTAAACCCGTTGGCGTACGCCTACGTTGGTTCGAATCCAACCCCCTCCACCACCGCCCGGAGGGGGAAGACGGCCGTAGCCGAGTGATCAGGCGGGTGTAGCTCAATGGTAGAGCCCCAGCCTTCCAAGCTGGTTACGTGGGTTCGATTCCCATCACCCGCTCCAGTTTAGGGGCCGCCCGAAACGGGTGACCCGGCGGAGAAAGAGAAAGTGAGTTAGCGGCCCCGGATCGGGCTTACGGAGAGCACAAGGATGTCGAAGGAAAAGTTTGAGCGGACGAAGCCGCACTGCAACGTTGGTACGATTGGCCACGTGGACCACGGTAAGACGACGCTGACGGCGGCGATCACGAAGGTTCTGGCCGAGCAGGGCGGCGCGGAGGAGATGGCGTTCGACCAGATCGACAAGGCGCCGGAGGAGAAGGAGCGGGGGATCACCATCGCGACGGCGCACGTCGAGTACGAGACCGGCAACCGTCACTATGCGCACGTCGACTGCCCGGGTCACGCGGACTATGTGAAGAACATGATCACCGGCGCGGCGCAGATGGACGGGGCCATTCTGGTGGTGAGCGCGGCCGACGGCCCGATGCCGCAGACCCGAGAGCACATCCTGCTGGCCCGCCAGGTGGGTGTGCCGGCGATCGTCGTTTATCTCAACAAGGTGGACCAGGTTGACGACGAGGAGCTTCTGGAGCTTGTGGAGTTGGAGGTTCGGGAGTTGCTGTCCTCCTACGAGTTTCCCGGCGACGACATTCCGATCGTCAAGGGCTCGGCCCTTGCGGCCCTTGAGGGGCGTGACGAGGAGACCGGGGCCAATACCATCGTCGAGTTGATGGAGCAGGTGGACAGCTACGTGCCGCAGCCTGACCGCCCGAAGGACCAGCCGTTTTTGATGCCGATCGAGGACGTGTTCTCGATCTCCGGCCGGGGGACGGTTGTGACGGGGCGTGTGGAGTCGGGTGTCGTCAATGTTGGCGACGAGATCGAGATCGTCGGCATCAAGGAGACGACGAAGACGGTGTGCACGGGCGTCGAGATGTTCCGCAAGCTTCTGGACCAGGGCGAGGCGGGGGACAACATCGGGGTTCTGCTGCGGGGCACCAAGCGCGAGGAGGTCGAGCGCGGCCAGGTCTTGGCGGCGCCGGGTTCGATCACGCCGCACACCAAGTTCACGGCGGAGGCCTATATCCTGACCAAGGAGGAGGGGGGCCGTCATACGCCGTTCTTCACCAACTACCGTCCGCAGTTCTATTTCCGGACGACGGACGTGACGGGGACGGTTGCGCTGCCGGACGGGACGGAGATGGTGATGCCGGGCGACAACATCTCGATGACGGTCGAGTTGATCCAGCCGATCGCCATGGACCAGGGCCTGCGCTTCGCCATCCGCGAGGGCGGCCGGACCGTCGGCGCCGGCGTCGTCGCCAGCATCATCGAGTAGGTATCATCGAGCAGGGGCCGAAGGCGATAGGGGTATAGCTCAGTTGGTAGAGCGGCGGTCTCCAAAACCGCAGGTCGCGGGTTCGAGCCCTGCTGCCCCTGCCATCGGCGGAAAAACGGACCGAACAAGAGCACCGCAACGGCTGCAGGACCGCTTCTAGAGAGCAACGGACAAGAGAATGGCAAGACCCAACCCGTTGGAATTCATGCGGCAGGTTCGTCAGGAAACCTCGAAGGTGACCTGGCCGACCCGCAAGGAAACGCTGGTCTCGACCGCCATGGTCTTCGTCTTCGTCATCCTTGCCGCATTGTTCTTCTTTCTGGTCGATCAGGTGCTGTCCTTCGGCATCAGAACCGTTTTCGGGCTTGGAGCGTAGGCCATGGCGACGAATTGGTACGTGGTGCACGTCTATTCGGGCTTCGAAAAGAAGGTCGCCGAATCCATCGAGGAGCAGGCCAAGCAGTCGCACCTGTCCGACATGATCGAGAGCGTCCTGGTGCCGACCGAGGAAGTGGTCGAGATGCGCCGCGGCTCCAAGGTCAATGCGGAACGCAAGTTCTTTCCGGGCTATGTCCTGGTGAAGATGGAGATGACCGACGAGACCTGGCACCTGGTGCAGGATACGCCGAAGGTCACCGGTTTCCTGGGCGGCAAGGGCCGGCCCACGCCCATCAGCCAGGCCGAGGCCGACCGGATCATTCATCAGGTCCAGGAGGGCATCGAACGTCCGAAGCCCTCGGTGTCGTTCGATATCGGCGAACAGGTCACGGTTTGCGACGGCCCGTTCACGTCGTTCAACGGCCTGGTCGAGGAAGTGGACGAGGAAAAGGCGCGGCTCAAGGTCGCGGTGTCGATCTTCGGCCGGTCAACGCCGGTCGAGCTGGAGTATTCGCAGGTCGAGAAGACCTAGAGGTTTCAACCGCGGCATCCGCCGCGCAAAGGCGTGGGAGGCTCGCCATGGCCGTACCGCGCGCCCGGTAAGCCAACTGAGGATGTGAGATGGCGAAGAAAATCGACAGCTTCATCAAGCTGCAAATCCCGGCGGGGCAGGCCAACCCCTCGCCGCCGGTCGGTCCCGCCCTGGGTCAGGCGGGCCTGAACATCATGGAGTTCTGCAAGGCGTTCAACGCCCACACGCAGAACATGGAACAAGGGATGCCCATCCCGGTGAAGATCACGGTCTATCAGGACAAGAGCTTCTCCTTCGAGAGCAAATCGCCGCCGGCCAGCTACTTCATCAAGAAGGCGGCCCGGCTCGGCAAAGGCGCCGAGACGCCCGGCACCGAAGTTGTCGGCGCGGTGACCATGGACCAGCTGCGGGAGATCGCCGAATTGAAAAAGGCCGATCTGAATGCCAATGACGTCGATGCGGCGTGCAGGATTTTGGCCGGCACCGCCCGTTCCATGGGCGTGACGGTGGAGGGCTGATCGATGGGCAGGCATGGAAAACGCCTCAGCGGCGCCTACGAAGCCATC
The DNA here is from genome assembly GCA_965221855.1 of Rhodospirillales bacterium. Lineage (GTDB taxonomy): Bacteria > Pseudomonadota > Alphaproteobacteria > Rhodospirillales > UBA2165 > JAJDXO01. The sequence goes on from CBDCSV010000005.1 coordinate 504,695, forward strand.
GACCGCGACTCCGATTACGAGGTCGCCCAAGCGGTCAAACTGGTCAAGGAAGCCAAGAAGGCCAAGTTCGACGAGACCATCGAAATCGCCATGAACCTCGGCGTCGATCCGCGTCACGCCGATCAGATGGTCCGCGGCGTGGTGGCATTGCCCCACGGTTCCGGCAAGGATGCGACCGTGGCCGTCTTCGCCAAGGGCGACAAGGCCGAGGAGGCGAAAGCCGCCGGGGCCGACATCGTCGGCGCGGAGGATCTGGCCGAGAAGGTTCAGAACGGCCAAATCGACTTCGACCGGTGCGTCGCCACCCCGGACATGATGTCGGTGGTCGGCAAGCTGGGCAAGGTGCTGGGCCCCCGCGGCCTGATGCCGAACCCGAAGCTGGGCACGGTGACGCCCGACGTGACGGCGGCGGTGAAGTCGGCCAAGGCCGGCGATATCGAATTCCGGGTCGAGAAGGCGGGGCTGATCCACGCCGGTATCGGCAAGGCGAGTTTTTCCGAGGACGCGCTGGTGGATAACGTGCGGGCGTTCTACGACGCCATCATGAAGGCCAAGCCCAGCGGCGCCAAGGGAACCTACGTAAAGCGCGTGAGCCTGTCCTCGACCATGGGCCCGGGCGTGAAGATCAGTGTGGCCAGCCTCGGCGAACCAACGCCGGGCTAGCCCGAAGGGACAATTGGAGGTTCCGGCGCAAGCCGGGATGTCCGGTTGAGGGAAAGGGCGCGAAAGCAAGCTTTCCCGACCTGTCCGAGACTGCAGGCAGCGGTGCGAGCCGCATAACGGCCACGGGAGTGGGCGCCTGCATAGACGGTGAAGAGTTGTTTCCGGGTTGCCCGATGGCGGGTCCCGTAGACGGCTTGAACTGACGGCTTGGATGGGGCGAAGCGATCCCCGCGTTCCGGATTTCCGGGAGACGGGGATTTGGTGTAACCGCACCGGGCCGGCCAACCTCGGCTCAGAGAGCCGGCAGGTCTGGTGCAACATCGGAGACGATTCGTGGACCGTACCGAAAAAGAAGAATGGGTCGCATCGTTGAAGCATGTGTTCGAGGACGCGGCTGTCGTCGTCGTCACCCACTATTCCGGGCTGACGGTGGCGCAGATGACCGACCTCCGCGGACGGATGCGGGAAGCGGGCGCCAGCTTCAAGGTCACTAAGAATCGCCTTACCCGTCTCGCCCTCGAAGGAACCCAATATGACGAGTTGAGTTCTCTGTTCGCCGGTCCCACGGCGATCGCCTACAGCGAGGACCCCGTCGCGGCCCCCAAGGTCGCGGTGAACTTCGCCAAGGAGAACGACAACCTGGTGGTTCTGGGGGGCGCGTTCGGCCCGCAAATGCTGGACGTCGAAGGGGTTACCGCGCTTGCCAGACTGCCGTCCCTCGATGAGTTGAGGGGCAGGATCGTCGGCATGCTCAATACCCCGGCGACGCGCATTGCCGGTGTGCTTCAGGCACCCGGCGGACAGCTTGCGCGGGTCGTCGGCGCCTATGGGGCGAGCGAGGAGGCCGCTTAGGGCCATTCCCGACACAATAGTTCAAGCCTAGGAGATATAGAAATGGCTGCAGATATCGAAAAGATTGCCGAAGACCTTTCCGGCCTCACCGTCCTCGAGGCGGCCGAGCTGTCCAAGCTTCTCGAAGAGAAGTGGGGCGTTTCGGCGGCCGCGCCGGTTGCCGTTGCGGCGGCCGCGCCGGGTGCGGACGGCGGCGAGGCGGCGGCCGAGGAGAAGGACATCTTTGAGGTCGTCCTTGCCTCGATCGGCGAGAAGAAGATCAACGTGATCAAGGAAGTCCGCGCCATCACCGGCCTTGGCCTCAAGGAAGCCAAGGATCTGGTCGAGGGCGCTCCGAAGTCCGTCAAGGAAGACGCGACGAAGGAAGAGGCCGACGAGATCAAGGCGAAGCTCGAGGAAGCCGGCGCGACCGTCGAGCTCAAGTAGTTCGAGTGTTTGCGGGACGTCCCGGTTCCATGCCGGCGGCGTCCCGCCCGCTCACTTAAATAAAGGTGGGAGAACAGGGTCCCTGAAAACCCCGTCCAACCCATCGGAGACATAGACCGCATTCGCCCGAATTGGCCTTGCCGTGGCCGGGACAGCGAATGTGCAGTTCCAGCGAAACCGACCCTGATGCTGGAGGCGTTCAGGGGCAGGCTTCGCGCTTAAATCGGCTTTCCCATGGGGAGTCCATGGAGAGCCGGGCCGTGTCCGACCGGTCAGAAGCGGCATCTGACGGGAGGGGCGCGGCGCAACGCAACGTGAGGAGCTGCAATGGCTGTTCGGTCCTTTACCGGTCGTAAAAGAGTACGCAAAAGCTTCGGGCGCATCCCGTCGGTCGCCCCGATGCCGAACCTCATCGAGGTTCAGAAGAATTCCTACGAGAGTTTCCTGCAGCGCGAAGCCACCAAGGAGGAACGCTCCGAGAGCGGTCTCCAGGAGGTGTTCAGCTCCGTCTTCCCGATCCAGGATTTTTCCGGCCGGGGCACGCTCGAATTCGTCGACTACGAGTTCGACGATCCCAAATATGACGTCGAGGAATGCCGGCAGCGGGGCATGACCTATGCCGCGCCCTTGAAGGTCACCCTCCGTCTGGTGGTCTGGGATGTGGACGAGGAAACAGGCTCCCGTTCGGTTCGCGACATCAAGGAGCAGGTCGTCTACATGGGCGAAATGCCGCTGATGACCGACAACGGCACCTTTGTCGTGAACGGCACCGAGCGGGTCATCGTATCCCAGATGCACCGCTCGCCCGGCGTGTTCTTCGACCACGACAAGGGCAAGACCCACTCGTCCGGCAAATTCCTGTTTGCCGCCCGGGTAATCCCCTATCGCGGCTCGTGGCTCGATTTCGAGTTCGACGCCAAGGACCTGGTTTACGTGCGTATCGACCGGCGCCGGAAGCTGCCGGTCTCGACGCTGCTCATGTGCCTCGACAATGACGCCACCGCGAAACTGCGCGGCAAGCGCGCCGCCGACGGCAAGGAGGTGGCGGCGGATGAAGTCGAGGGCATGTCGGCGGCCGACATTCTCGATTACTTCTATGACACCGTCGTCTTCATCAAGCACAAGCGCGGCTGGCAGACGCCGCTGGACCTGGAACGGATGCGGGGCATCAAGCTGACCCATGATCTGATCAACGCCAAGTCCGGCCGGGTGGTGCTCGAGGAAGGCACCAAGATCACGCCCAGGGTCATCCGCGAGGTCGAGAAGAAAGGCATCGAGGATCACGTGGTGCCCAACGAGGACATCATCGGACGCTATGCCGCCGACGACGTCATCAACCCCGAGACCGGCGAAGTATTCCTGGAGGCCGGCGACGAGATCACCGAGGAAATCCTCGAGACCCTCGACGAAGGCGATATCGAGGAAGTCCCGACCCTGTTCATCGATCACGCCAATGTCGGCCCCTACATCCGGAACACGCTCGCCGCGGACAAGAACTCGAACCGCGAAGAAGCGCTGGTCGACATCTACCGGGTCATGCGCCCGGGCGAGCCGCCGATCCTCGAGACGGCGGACGCGCTGTTCCGCGGTCTGTTCTTCGACCATGACCGCTACGACCTGTCGGCGGTCGGCCGGGTGAAGATGAACGCCCGGTTGGGTTTCGAGACCGACGATCAGCTTCGCGTGCTGCGCCGGGAAGACATGCTGGAAGTGGTCAAGATCCTGGTCGAACTGAAGGACGGCCGGGGCGAGATCGACGATATCGACCACCTGGGCAACCGCCGGGTCCGGTCGGTCGGCGAACTTATGGAGAACCAGTACCGTGTCGGCCTGCTCCGAATGGAGCGCGCCATCCGGGAGCGCATGAGTTCCGTCGATATCGATACCGTCATGCCGCACGACCTGATCAACGCCAAGCCGGCGGCGGCCGCGGTGCGTGAATTCTTCGGTTCGTCCCAGCTTTCGCAGTTCATGGACCAGACCAACCCGTTGTCCGAGATCACCCACAAGCGCCGCCTTTCGGCCCTCGGCCCGGGCGGTCTGACCCGCGAGCGGGCAGGCTTCGAGGTGCGCGACGTGCATCCGACCCACTACGGCCGGATTTGCCCGATCGAAACCCCCGAGGGGCCGAATATCGGCCTGATCAACTCGCTCGCCACCTATGCCCGGGTCAACCAGTACGGCTTCATCGAAAGCCCGTACCGGAAGGTCGAGGGCGGCAAGGTGACCGAGGAGGTGATCTATCTCTCGGCCATGGAAGAGGGCAAGTACACCATCGCCCAGGCGAACTCCGAGCTGGACAGGAACGGCAGGTTCGATCATGAGCTGGTCAGCTGCCGGAAGGCCGGCGACTTCGTCATGGCCAACCGTGCGGACATCGACCTGATCGACGTTTCGCCCAAGCAGCTGGTTTCCGTCGCCGCGGCGCTGATTCCGTTCCTCGAGAACGATGACGCCAACCGCGCGTTGATGGGATCGAACATGCAGCGTCAGGCGGTACCGCTGATCCGCGCCGAGGCGCCGCTGGTGGGCACGGGAATGGAAGAAACCGTGGCCCGGGATTCGGGCGCGGCCATCGTCGCCCGGCGCCCCGGCGTCGTCGACCAGATCGACGGCACGCGGATCGTGGTGCACGCGGATGAAGACGACGGCTCGCATACGCGGCCGGGCGTCGATATCTACTCGCTGCAGAAGTTCCAGCGGTCCAACCAGAACACCTGCATCAACCAGCGCCCGCTGGTGAAGGTGGGTGACCGCATCGAGGTCGGCGACATCATCGCCGACGGCCCGTCCACCCAGTTGGGCGAACTGGCCCTGGGCCGGAACGTCCTGGTCGCGTTCATGCCTTGGAACGGCTACAATTTCGAGGACTCGATCCTGATCTCCGAGCGCATCGTCCGCGAGGACGTCTTCACCTCGATCCACATTGAGGAGTTCGAGGTCATGGCCCGCGATACGAAGCTGGGCCAGGAGGAAATCACCCGCGACATTCCGAACGTCGGTGAAGAGGCCCTCAAGAACCTGGACGAAGCGGGTATCGTCTACATCGGCGCCGAGGTGAACCCCAACGACATCCTGGTCGGCAAGGTAACGCCGAAGGGTGAAAGCCCGATGACCCCGGAAGAGAAGCTGCTGCGCGCCATCTTCGGCGAGAAGGCATCGGACGTCCGGGACACCTCGCTCCGTCTGCCGCCCGGCGTGGCCGGCACCGTCGTCGAAGTGCGCGTATTCTCGCGCCGCGGCGTCGATAAGGACGAGCGGGCGCTCGCCATCGAGCGTGCCGAGATCGAGCGTCTTGCCAAAGATAGAGACGACGAGATCGCCATCCTGGAGCGCAGCTTCCGGGGCCGCATCCGCGACCGCCTGGTCAAGCGCAAGGTGGTCTCCGGCCCCAAGGGCGTCACCCCGGGCTCGACGGTGACCGAGGAACTGCTCGACAAACTGACCTTGGGTCAGATGCAGCAGATCGTCATCGCCAACGACAAGGTGATGACCGAGATCGAGGCGCTGAAGAAACAGCTCGAGGAAGGCATCGGCGAATTCCAGGCGCGCTTCGACGACAAGGTCGAGAAGCTGGAGCGCGGCGACGAACTGCCGCCCGGCGTGATGAAGCTGGTCAAGGTGTTCGTCGCGGTGAAGCGGAAGCTGTCGCCCGGCGACAAGATGGCCGGCCGCCACGGCAACAAGGGTGTGATCTCCAAGATCGTTCCCGCCGAGGATATGCCCGCCCTGGAGGACGGCACGCCGGTCGACATTGTGCTCAATCCCCTGGGTGTGCCCTCGCGGATGAACGTGGGGCAAATTCTAGAGACCCACTTGGGATGGGCCTGTCATGGCCTGGGCCTGGAGATCGGCGACGTGGTCGACAAGGTGAAGCGTGATGAAGCGAAACCGAAGGACGTCAAGGATGCTCTGAAGTTCGCTTACGGCGAAGATACCTACAAGTCGAATGTCGCATCGCTCGACGACAACGAGATCATGGAACTCGGCGAGAACCTCAAGAATGGCGTGCCCATCGCCACGCCGGTTTTCGACGGCGCCCATGAGAGCGACATCACCGAGATGCTGGAGAAGGCCGGCGTCGATATCTCGGGTCAGGTGAAGCTGTTCGACGCCCGCACCGGCGAGACCTTCGAGCGGCCGGTGACCGTCGGCTACATCTATATGCTGAAGCTGCACCACCTGGTGGACGACAAGATCCACGCGCGGTCCATCGGCCCGTACAGCCTCGTCACCCAGCAGCCGCTGGGCGGCAAGGCCCAGTTCGGCGGCCAGCGCTTCGGTGAGATGGAAGTTTGGGCGCTCGAAGCCTACGGCGCCGCCTACACGTTGCAGGAAATGCTGACCGTCAAATCGGACGATGTCTCCGGCCGGACCAAGGTCTACGAGGCGGTGGTCCGCGGCGACGACACGTTCGAGGCCGGCATTCCCGAATCGTTCAACGTTCTGGTCAAGGAGCTTCACTCCCTCGGCCTCAACGTCGAACTCAAGCAGCGCAGTTTCTGAGCCGCATCGTCCGGATAGCGGACGCGGTTCATATAGGAGAGACTCATGAATGAATTGATGCGAATTTTCGAGCCCGCCACCGGTACCCAGCGGTTCGACCAAATTCAGATCAGCATCGCCAGCCCGGAGCGCATCCGGTCCTGGTCCTTCGGTGAGATCAAGAAACCCGAAACCATCAACTACCGGACCTTCAAGCCCGAGCGGGACGGCCTGTTCTGCGCCCGGATCTTCGGTCCGATCAAGGACTACGAGTGCTTGTGCGGCAAGTACAAGCGGATGAAGTACAAGGGCATCGTCTGCGAGAAGTGCGGCGTCGAGGTGACCCTGACGAAGGTTCGCCGCGACCGTATGGGCCACATCGAACTGGCCGCGCCGGTCGCCCACATCTGGTTCATGAAGTCGCTGCCGTCCCGCGTCGGCCTGCTGCTCGATATGACGCTGAAGGATCTGGAGCGGGTGCTCTACTTCGAAAGCTATGTCGTCTCCGAGCCGGGCATGACCGCGCTCAAGGAGAAGGAGCTGCTCGGCGAAGAGGAGTTCCAGGCGGCCATCGACGAGTACGGGGAGGATGCGTTCCAGGCCGGAATCGGCGCCGAGGCCATCCGCGACATGCTGGTCAAGATCGACCTGGAGCAGGAGCGGGATACCCTCCGCGAGGAGCTCGCCGAGACCAACTCCGAGGCCAAGCGCAAGAAGTACGTGAAGCGCCTGAAGCTGGTCGAGTCGTTCATCGACTCGGGCGCCCGTCCCGAGTGGATGATCCTCGAGGTCATTCCGGTCATCCCGCCGGAGCTGCGTCCCCTGGTGCCGCTCGATGGCGGCCGGTTCGCGACCTCCGATCTCAACGACCTGTACCGGCGGGTGATCAACCGGAATAACCGGCTGAAGCGCCTGATCGAGCTCCGCGCGCCGGAGATCATCGTCCGCAACGAGAAGCGGATGCTCCAGGAAGCGGTGGATGCGCTGTTCGACAACGGCCGCCGCGGCCGCGCCATCACCGGCGCCAACAAGCGGCCGCTCAAGTCCCTGTCCGACATGCTCAAGGGCAAGCAGGGCCGGTTCCGTCAGAACCTGCTCGGCAAGCGGGTCGACTATTCCGGCCGGTCGGTCATCGTGGTGGGCCCGGAGCTGCTGCTCCACCAGTGCGGGCTGCCCAAGAAGATGGCCCTCGAACTGTTCAAGCCCTTCGTTTATTCGCGGCTCGAGAAGTATGGCATGGCGACCACCATCAAGGCCGCCAAACGCATGGTCGAGAAGGAACGGCCCGAGGTCTGGGACATCCTCGAAGAGGTGATCCGTGAACACCCGGTGCTTCTCAACCGGGCGCCGACGCTGCACCGCCTGGGCATCCAGGCATTCGAGCCGGTGCTCATCGAAGGCAAGGCGATCCAGCTTCATCCGCTGGTCTGCACCGCCTTCAACGCCGACTTCGACGGCGACCAGATGGCGGTCCACGTGCCGCTTTCCCTGGAAGCCCAGTTGGAGGCGCGGGTCCTGATGATGTCGACCAACAACATCCTCAGCCCGGCCAACGGCAAGCCGATCATCGTGCCGTCGCAGGATATCGTGCTCGGCATCTACTACCTGACGCTGGAGCGCGAAGGTGAAACGGGCGAGGGCATGGCCTTCGTCGACACCGCCGAGATTCACCAGGCGCTGAACATCGGCGCGGTGAGCCTGCACGCCAGAATCCATGCCCGCCATCACACGGTAGATGAGAAGAACAACCCGGTCACCATGCGGGTGGAAACCACCGCCGGCCGGATGCTGCTGGCGGATCTGCTGCCGCGTCATCCGAACATTTCGTTCGATCTGATCAACCGTCTGTTGACCAAGAAGGACATCACCACCGTCATCGACGAGGTGTATCGCCACTGCGGGCAGAAGGAGACGGTGATCTTCGCCGACCGGGTGATGGCGCTCGGCTTCAACTATGCCTGCCGGGCCGGCATCTCTTTCGGCAAGGACGATCTCGTCGTTCCGGACGCCAAGAAAAAGCTGGTCGACGACACCGAGAGCATGGTCGAGACCTATGAGCGTCAGTACCAGGAAGGCCTGATCACCCAGGGTGAGAAGTACAACAAGGCCGTGGACGCCTGGTCGCACTGCACCGATCAGGTCGCCGACGAGATGATGAAGGAAATCTCCAGGGTCGAACCGGGCGTGCCGCTCAACTCCATCTACATGATGGCCGATTCCGGGGCTCGCGGTTCGGCGGCGCAGATGAAGCAGCTTGCCGGCATGCGGGGCCTGATGGCCAAGCCGTCGGGCGAGATCATCGAGACCCCGATCATCTCCAACTTCAAGGAAGGCCTTACCGTGCTGGAGTACTTCAACTCCACTCACGGCGCCCGCAAGGGCTTGGCCGACACCGCCTTGAAGACGGCGAACTCCGGTTATCTGACCCGCCGTCTGGTCGACGTGGCGCAAGACTGCATTATCGTCGAGCCGGATTGCGGCACCCAGATGGGCATCACCGTTTCGGCCGTGGTCGAGGGCGGCGAGACCATCGTCTCCCTCGGTGACCGGGTTCTCGGCAGGACGCTCGCCGATACGGTTCATGATCCGGAATCGGGTGACGTGATGTTCAAGCGCAACTCGACGCTGGACGAGGAAGCGGTGGAGGCTCTCGAGGCTGCCGACGTGCCGAGCGTCAAGGTGCGCTCGCCGCTGACCTGTGAGACCAAGGGCGGCGTCTGCGCCGCCTGCTACGGCCGTGATCTGGCCCGGGGCACGCCGGTGAATGCCGGCGAGGCGGTCGGCGTCATCGCCGCCCAGTCCATCGGCGAGCCGGGTACCCAGCTGACCATGCGGACCTTCCACATCGGCGGCGCCGCCCAGCGGGGCGCCGAGCAGTCCAACATCGAGGCGGCCTTCGATTCGACGGTCAAGCTCAACAACACCAGCGTCGTCAAGAACTCCGAGGGCGTGCCGGTGGTGATGAGCCGCAACGCCGAACTGATGCTGATGGACGACAAGAGCCGCGAGCGGGCCCGTCACCGGATTCCGTACGGCGCCAAGCTGCTGGTGTCGGACAAAGCGAAGGTGAAACGCGGCGACAAGATGGCCGAGTGGGATCCCTACACCCTGCCGATCATCACCGAGAAGGAAGGCGTGGCCAACTACGTCGACCTTCAGGAAGGCGTCACCATGCGCGAAGTGCTCGACGAGGCGACGGGCATCTCGTCCAAGGTGGTTGTCGACTGGAAGCAGCAGCCCAAAGCGGCGGACCTCCGTCCGCGGATCACGCTCAGGGACGGCAGGAACAAGGTCGTCACCCTGCCCAACGGCATGGAGGCGCGCTACTTCATGTCGGTGGATGCGATCCTGTCGGTCGAGAACGGCCAGAAGGTCCATGCCGGCGACGTGCTGGCCCGCATCCCGCGGGAATCGTCCAAGACCCGCGACATTACCGGCGGTCTTCCCCGGGTCGCCGAGCTCTTCGAAGCCCGGAAACCCAAGGATCACGCCATCATCGCCGAAGGTCCCGGCCGCATCGAGTTCGGCAAGGACTATAAGAACAAGCGGCGGATCGTCGTGGTGCCCGAGGACAAGAAGGGCGAGCCCAAGGAATATCTCATTCCCAAGGGCAAGCACATCAGCGTCCAGGAAGGCGACTATGTGGTGAAGGGCGATCCGTTGATGGACGGCAACCCGGTGCCGCACGACATTCTCCGCGTGATGGGCGTCGAAGCGCTGGCCGAGTATCTGATCAACGAGATCCAGGATGTCTACCGCCTGCAGGGCGTGCGCATCGATGACAAGCACATCGAGGTCATCGTCCGTCAGATGCTGCAGAAGGTGGAGATCGTCGACGGCGGCGATACCACGTTCCTCACCGGCGAGCTGGTCGACCGCCTCGAGTTCGAGGAGGTCAACGAGCGCGCGGCCGCCGACGGCGGCAAGCCGGCGACCGGCGATCCGATGCTCCAGGGCATCACCAAGGCGTCCCTGCAAACCACGTCGTTCATCTCGGCGGCATCGTTCCAGGAGACCACCCGGGTGCTGACCGAGGCGGCGATCTCCGGCAAGCGCGACAACCTGATCGGTCTTAAGGAAAACGTCATCGTCGGACGGCTGATCCCGGCCGGCACCGGTTCGGTGATGAACCGGTTCCGGGAGGTGGCCGCCGACCGCGACCGCGAGCTCGAAGCCGAGCAGGACATCAAGCCCGAGGCGATCGAGGACGCGGGCGGCATGGAAGAAGCGGCGCCCGAGGCCGCTGCCGAGTAAATAATTATCTGATATCAGGCACTTAGCCTGAAATGCCCCGCCGGAGTCGGACTTCGGCGGGGCTTTTTCTTGTGCCGGGTAATATTGTTTCCCGGCTTGTCCCCAGGTTTATTGCGGTGCCAAAAAAAGCTCTCTTCGGCCCCCAAAAACCCCCCGGAAAACTCCCAAAAAAACGTCATTTTTTTTTGTTGACCGCTATTTGGTCCGTCACTAGTATGCGCCGCTCCCGAGGGCCCTGGTGGTAGGCCGTCCGGTCTAGACGCAGAGGTCGCACTCGGTAACTGGAAACATAGCACGCCATCAAAGGCGAGTAGGACGACCGCCGAGAGCGGCATTAGCCGTCTCTGTGGCGGGTTTGTTTATCTTGCGCCCAAATTTGCAGGCGCATATGCGAGGAGTTGACTGGCGAATGCCGACGATCAACCAACTGATCCGCAAGCCGCGGAAAGCACCGGTAACCCGGAACAAGGTTCCCGCCATGGAATCTTGTCCGCAAAAGCGCGGGGTTTGCACCCGCGTCTACACGACCACGCCGAAGAAGCCCAACTCGGCTTTGCGGAAGGTGGCGCGGGTCCGGTTGACCAACGGCTTCGAGGTCACGTCCTACATTCCGGGCGAAGGCCATAACCTGCAGGAGCACTCGGTGGTGCTGATCCGCGGCGGCCGCGTCAAGGACCTTCCCGGCGTCCGCTACCATATTATTCGCGGCACCCTGGATACCCAGGGTGTCGAAGACCGCCGCCAGCGCCGCTCGAAATACGGCGCCAAACGGCCGAAATAGGGGGTCTTTAAGCGATGTCACGACGCAGAGCAGCAGAAAAACGCGATGTTCTCCCCGATCCCAAATACGGTGACATCGTTTTGACCCGGTTCATGAACGGCCTGATGAAGGACGGCAAGAAGTCGGTTGCCGAACGGATCGTCTATGGTGCTTTCGACGATATGGAGCGCAAGGGCGGCCAGGATCCGGTCAAGCTCTTCCATGAAGCCCTCGACAACGTCAAACCGATGATCGAAGTGCGTTCCCGCCGGGTCGGCGGCGCCACGTATCAGGTTCCGGTCGAGGTGCGGGCCGAGCGCGCGCAGGCGCTGGCCATCCGCTGGATTATCGACACGGCGCGGGCGCGCGGTGAAAACACCATGGTCGAGCGCCTGTCGGGCGAGCTTCTCGACGCGGTCAACAATCGCGGCAATGCCGTCAAAAAACGCGAAGACACGCACCGTATGGCGGAAGCCAACAAAGCGTTCTCGCACTATCGCTGGTAACAGGCTTCACGCGGGGCGGTTGGATACCTGGGTCAGAAGAGCAAGAACGATGGCACGCAAAACACCGCTTTCGCGCTACCGCAATATCGGCATCATGGCCCACATTGATGCCGGTAAGACGACCACCACCGAGCGCATCCTCTTCTATACGGGCAAGTCGTACAAGATCGGCGAGGTTCATGACGGCAACGCCACCATGGACTGGATGGAGCAGGAGCAAGAGCGCGGCATCACCATCACCTCGGCTGCGACGACCTGCGAGTGGAAAGACCACCAGATCAACATTATCGACACCCCCGGTCACGTCGATTTCACCATCGAAGTCGAGCGTTCGCTCCGGGTCCTCGATGGCGCGGTCGCCGTCTTTGACAGCGTCGCGGGTGTCGAGCCGCAATCGGAGACCGTTTGGCGTCAGGGGGACAAATACGATGTCCCCCGAATTTGTTTCGTCAACAAGATGGACCGCACCGGCGCCGATTATTTCCGCTGCATCGACATGATGGTCGACCGGCTGGGCGCCAACCCGCTGGTCACCCAGCTCCCGATCGGTTCCGAGGCCGACTTCGCCGGCGTCGTCGATCTGGTCGAGATGAAGGCCATCGTCTGGAAGGACGAGAGCCTCGGCGCCGAGTTCGAGTACACCGATATTCCGGACGATCTGGCCGGCCAGGCCGCGGAATACCGCGAGAAGCTGGTTGAAATGGCCATTGAGCGGGACGACGCCGCCATGGAGGCCTATCTCGAGGGCAACGAGCCGGATGCCGATACGCTCCGCGCCTGTATCCGCAAGGGCACCCTGTCGCTCGACTTCGTGCCGGTGATGTGCGGCTCCGCATTCAAGAATAAAGGCGTCCAGCCGCTCCTCGACGCCGTGGTCGATTACATGCCGGGTCCGACCGACGTGCCGCCGATCAAGGGCATCGATTCCAGGACCAAGGAAGAGATCGAGCGCAACAATTCGGACGAGGAACCGTTCGCGGCCCTGGCATTCAAGATCATGAACGACCCCTTCGTGGGCTCACTCACCTTTATCCGTATTTATTCGGGCGTTCTCGAAAGCGGTTCCTACATCCGCAATACGGTCAAGGACGGCCGTGAGCGGGTGGGCCGCATGCTGCTCATGCACGCCAACTCCCGGGAAGACGTCAAGGAAGCCCGCGCCGGCGACATTCTCGCCATCGCCGGCCTCAAGAACACCACCACCGGTGACACGCTTTCCGATCCCGACAACCCGGTCATCCTGGAGCGCATGGAGTTCCCGGACCCGGTGATCGAGGTGGCGGTCGAGCCGAAGACGGCCGGTGATCAGGAGAAAATGGGTCAGGCCCTGTCGCGCTTGGCGGCGGAGGATCCGTCCTTCCGTGTGACCAGCGACCAGGAAAGCGGCCAGACCATCATCAAGGGCATGGGCGAGCTCCATCTGGAGATCATCGTCGACCGGATGAAGCGCGAGTTCAGCGTCGACGCCAATGTCGGCCGGCCCCAGGTGGCCTATCGCGAGACCATCACGGTCCCGACCGATATCGACTACACCCACAAGAAACAGACCGGCGGCGCCGGTCAGTTCGCCCGCATCAAGCTCAAGTTCGAGCCGCTGGAGCCGGGGTCCGGAATCGAGTTCGAGAACTCGGTGGTCGGCGGCAACGTGCCGAAGGAATACATTCCGGGCATCGAGAAAGGCTTGCGCGGCGCGGCCGATTCGGGCCCCGTGGCCGGCTTCCCGGTCACGGACTTCAAGGCCGAGCTTTATGACGGGGCGTCCCACGATGTCGATTCCAGCGTCATGGCCTTCGAGATTGCCGCGCAGGCGGCGTTCCGCGAGGGCGTGATGAAAGCTAGGCCGATCCTTCTCGAGCCGGTCATGCGGGTCGAGGTGGTGACGCCGGAAGATTACATGGGCGATATCATCGGCGATTTGAACAGCCGCCGGGGAAGCGTCGGTTCGATGGATCAGCGCGGTAATGCCCGCGTGGTGTCCGCCATGGTGCCCCTCGCCAACATGTTCGGCTACGTCAACAACCTGCGCTCCATGAGCCAGGGACGGGCCCAGTACACCATGCATTTTGATCACTATGCGGAAATTCCCCAGGCGGTGTCCGAGGAAGTCCGCGAGCGTTTGGCCGGTTAACCGGGCCGCCTTTAGACGGAGAGCACAAGGATGTCGAAGGAAAAGTTTGAGCGGACGAAGCCGCATTGCAACGTTGGTACGATCGGTCACGTGGACCACGGTAAGACGACGCTGACGGCGGCGATCACGAAGGTTCTGGCCGAGCAGGGCGGCGCGGAGGAGATGGCGTTCGACCAGATCGACAAGGCGCCGGAGGAGAAGGAGCGGGGGATCACCATCGCGACGGCGCACGTCGAGTACGAGACCGGCAACCGTCACTATGCGCACGTCGACTGCCCGGGTCACGCGGACTATGTGAAGAACATGATCACCGGCGCGGCGCAGATGGACGGGGCCATTCTGGTGGTGAGCGCGGCCGACGGCCCGATGCCGCAGACCCGAGAGCACATCCTGCTGGCCCGCCAGGTGGGTGTGCCGGCGATCGTCGTTTATCTCAACAAGGTGGACCAGGTTGACGACGAGGAGCTTCTGGAGCTTGTGGAGTTGGAGGTTCGGGAGTTGCTGTCCTCCTACGAGTTTCCCGGCGACGACATTCCGATCGTCAAGGGCTCGGCCCTTGCGGCCCTTGAGGGGCGTGACGAGGAGACCGGGGCCAATACCATCGTCGAGTTGATGGAGCAGGTGGACAGCTACGTGCCGCAGCCTGACCGCCCGAAGGACCAGCCGTTTTTGATGCCGATCGAGGACGTGTTCTCGATCTCCGGCCGGGGGACGGTTGTGACGGGGCGTGTGGAGTCGGGTGTCGTCAATGTTGGCGACGAGATCGAGATCGTCGGCATCAAGGAGACGACGAAGACGGTGTGCACGGGCGTCGAGATGTTCCGCAAGCTTCTGGACCAGGGCGAGGCGGGGGACAACATCGGGGTTCTGCTGCGGGGCACCAAGCGCGAGGAGGTCGAGCGCGGCCAGGTCTTGGCGGCGCCGGGTTCGATCACGCCGCACACCAAGTTCACGGCGGAGGCCTATATCCTGACCAAGGAGGAGGGGGGCCGTCATACGCCGTTCTTCACCAACTACCGTCCGCAGTTCTATTTCCGGACGACGGACGTGACGGGGACGGTTGCGCTGCCGGACGGGACGGAGATGGTGATGCCGGGCGACAACATCTCGATGACGGTCGAGTTGATCCAGCCGATCGCCATGGACCAGGGCCTGCGCTTCGCCATCCGCGAGGGCGGCCGGACCGTCGGCGCCGGCGTCGTCGCCAGCATCATCGAGTAGGGGAAAACCAGATTCTCGGCGTCCCTTCGGGGGCGCCGGGGTCATTTAGGACCAAGATTATGGTGGACAGTCAGAATATCCGGATCCGGTTGAAGGCATTCGATCATCGCGTGCTCGATCAGTCGACCATCGAGATCGTCAACACGGCCAAGCGTACCGGTGCACAGGTCCGGGGACCCATCCCGCTGCCCACCAAGATCGAGAAGTACACCGTGCTGCGGTCCCCGCACATCGACAAGAAGTCGCGGGAGCAGTTCGAGATCAGGACCCACAAGCGGGTGCTGGACATATTGGACCCCACCCCGGAAACGGTGGACGCGCTGATGAAGCTCGACCTCGCCTCCGGCGTGGACGTCGAGATCAAGTTGTAGGACGAGACCGATGCGAACCGGATTGATCGCACAGAAATTGGGCATGAGCGCTGTCTTCGGCGAAGACGGGCGGCACATCCCCGTGACCGTGCTGAAGATCGACAACTGCCAGGTCGTCGCCAACCGCACCGCGGAGAAGGACGGCTACAACGCGGTCCAGATCGGCGTCGGCGCGGCCAAGGTCAAGAATGTCACCAAGGCCCAGCGCGGCCACTTCGCCAAGGCCAAGGTCGAGCCCAAGCGCAAACTGGCCGAGTTCCGCGTCAGCGAGGACGCGATGATCGATGTCGGCGCCGAGCTCACCGTCGATCACTTCGTCGACGGCCAGTTCGTCGATGCCATCGGCACGTCCAAGGGCAAGGGCTTCGCCGGCGGCATGAAGCGCCACGGCTTCGGCGGCTTGCGCGCCTCGCACGGCGTCTCCGTCAGCCACCGCGCGCTCGGCTCCACCGGTCAGTGCCAGGACCCGGGCAAGGTGTTCAAGGGCAAGAAGATGGCGGGCCAGTTGGGCGACGTTCAGGTGACCAAACAGAACCTGGAAGTTGTTTCCACCGACGTGGATCGCGGTCTGGTGCTGGTCAAGGGCGCCGTTCCCGGCTCCAAGGGCGGCTACGTGCTGATCCGCGACGCCATCAAGAAGACGCTGCCCGAGGAGGCCCCGCTGCCGGGCGCCATTCGCGGCGGCGCGGCGGCTGCCGAAACGCCGGCCGAAGACCAAACCCCTGCGGAAGAAGCGGCGGAAGAAGCCCCCGCGGAGGAAGCTTCCGAAGCAGGCACCGACGAAGAAGAGAAGAAGGACTAAGCGGCCATGAAGTGCCCGGTCATCAGCATGGATAACAAGAAAGTCGGCGAGATCGAGCTCGACGATGCCGTCTTCGGCGGCGAGGCGCGTCCCGACCTTCTCGCGCGCACGGTGAATTGGCAGCTGGCCAAGCGCCGCGCGGGAACCCGCAAGACCAAGAACCGGAACGAGATCACCGGCTCCCGGGCCAAGCCGTTCCGTCAGAAGGGAACCGGCCGGGCCCGCCAGGGCGTGGCCAAGAAGGCGCCGCATATGCGGGGCGGCGGCAAGGCGTTCGGCCCGGTCGTCCGCAGCCATGCATTTTCGCTGCCCAAGAAGGTTCGCAAATTGGCGTTGAAGTCGGCGCTGTCCGCCAAGCAGGCCGACGGCAAGCTGGTGGTGCTGGACGACGCGGCGGCAAAGACCGCCAAGACCGGCGACCTCGCCAAGCAGATCGACAAGTTGGGCTGGAACTCCGCGCTGATCATCGGCGGCGAGACCGTCGACGAGAATTTCTCCAAGGCGGCGGGCAATATCATAGGCCTCGACGTGCTGCCCCAGCAGGGCGCGAACGTTTACGACATCATGCGCCGCGACACCCTGGTGCTGACCAAGGGTGCGGTGGAACATCTGGTGGAGCGTCTCAAATGAGCAAGTACAGCGGCCGAAACGTGACGCTCACCAAGGAGCAGATGTACAAGGTCATTTCGTCTCCGTTGATTACCGAGAAGTCGACGGTGATCACCGAGCACAACCAGATCAGTTTCAAGGTGCCCCTGAGCGCGACCAAGCCCGAGATCAAGGCCGCCGTCGAAGGGCTGTTCGACGTCAAGGTGACGTCGGTCAACACCCTCCGCCAGAAGGGCAAGGTGAAGCGTTTCCGGGGCCAGATCGGGAAGCGCAGCGACTTCAAGAAAGCGATCGTCACTCTCGCCGAGGGCGACTCCATCGATGTGACGACGGGTGTTTGATCCATGGCATTGAAAACATTCAAACCCACTTCGCCGGGCCGCCGGTCGCTGGTCATCGTCGACCGCGGCGGCCTGTACAAGGGTAAACCGGAAAAGTCCCTGACCGAGGGCCTGTCGGGGAAGGGCGGGCGCAACAACGCCGGCCGCATCACAGCGCGGCGCCGGGGCGGCGGTCACAAGCGCCGCTACCGCAAGGTCGATTTCAAGCGCCGGAAGTTCGACGTGACGGCGACTGTCGAGCGCATCGAGTACGATCCCAATCGCTCGGCGTTCATTGCCTTGATTGCCTACGCGGACGGCGAAAAGTCCTACATTCTGGCGCCCCAGCGCCTGAGCGCCGGCGATATAGTCGTTTCCGGGGAGAGGGCCGATATCAAGCCCGGTAATGCGCTGCCCATGCAGAACATTCCGGTCGGCACGATCATTCACAACGTCGAGCTCAAGGCCGGCGCCGGCGGCCAGTTGGCGCGATCGGCCGGGACCTACGTGCAGCTCATCGGCAAGGACCAGGGCTATGCCCAGCTTCGCCTGACCTCGGGCGAAATCCGCATGGTCCGGGCCGAGTGCATGGCCACCATCGGTGCGGTCTCCAACCCCGATCAGGCCAACATCAAGCTCGGCAAGGCCGGCCGCAAACGCTGGCTCGGCAAGCGCCCGTCGGTCCGCGGCGTGGCGATGAACCCGGTGGATCACCCCCACGGCGGCGGCGAAGGCCGCTCGTCGGGCGGCCGCCATCCCGTAACCCCATGGGGCGTGCCCACCAAGGGCAAACGCACCCGCTCGAACAAGAAGACCGACCGCCTGATCATGCGGCGGCGCAAGCGCTAGGAGTAGAAGAGTGGCTCGTTCTGTCTGGAAGGGACCGTTCGTCGATCAGTACCTGCTGACCAAGGCGGAGAATCAACGCGCCGCCGGGCGCAACGACGTGATCCGCACCTGGTCGCGGCGCTCGACGATCCTGCCGCAATTCGTCGGACTGACCTTCGGCGTCTATAACGGTCAGAAATTCATTCCGGTGCTGGTCACCGAAAACATGGTCGGCCACAAGTTCGGCGAATTTTCGCCGACCCGCACCTATGCGGGGCACTCCGGCGACAAGAAGGCGAGCAGGGTGTAACGATGGGCAAGAAATCCAAACCCCGCCGGCTGGCCGAGAACGAGGCGCGCGCCTATGGCCGCCTCATCCGGACCAGCCCGCAAAAGATCAATCTGGTCGCCCAGTCGATCCGCGGCATGGATTGCGAGAAGGCGCTCAGCGAGCTGACTTTCTCCAAGCGCCGCATCGCCGGCGAGGTCAAGAAGGTTCTGCAGTCGGCGATCGCCAATGCGGAAAACAATCAGCAGCTCGACATCGACCGGCTCTATGTGGCCGAGGCGAGCGCCGGGCGGGATCTGGTCATGAAGCGGTGGCGTCCGCGCGCCCGCGGCCGGGTCGGACGTATTTTCAAACCGTTCAGCAATCTGACCATTGTTGTGCGGGAACGCGAGGAGACGGCGTAATGGGTCAAAAGGTCAATCCCATCGGCTTTCGGCTGGGGATCAACCGCACCTGGGATTCGCGGTGGTTCGCCGGCGACGATGATTTTGCGGACATGCTCCATGAAGATCTGGAGCTCCGGGAGATGCTGACCGAGCGTCTGCATCAGGCCGGCCTGTCCCGCGTGGTCATCGAGCGGCCCGCCAAGAAGGCTCGGATCACCATCCATACGGCCCGGCCGGGCGTGGTGATCGGCAAGAAGGGCGCCGATATCGAAGTGCTGCGCCGCGAGCTGTCCCAGCGTACCGGCGCCGACGTGAACCTCAACATCGTCGAAATCCGCAAGCCGGAGATCGATGCGACGCTGGTGGCCGAAAACATCGCCCAGCAGCTGGAGCGCCGGATCGCCTTCCGCCGCGCCATGAAGCGCGCCGTGCAATCGGCCATGCGGCTCGGCGCCGAGGGCATTCGGATCAACTGCGCGGGCCGTTTGGGCGGCGCGGAAATCGCCCGGACCGAGTGGTACCGCGAGGGCCAGGTGCCGCTGCACACGCTTCGCGCCGACATCGACTACGGCACCGCGACGGCGCAGACCACCTACGGCGCGTGCGGCGTCAAAGTGTGGGTTTATCGCGGAGAAATCCTCGAGCGCGACCCGATGGCCGTCGACAAGCGGGCCGTCGAGCAACAGCCGGCGCGCTAGGACCAGGAAACCGGAACCATGCTGCAACCGAAACGCACAAAATACCGCAAGGCGCACAAGGGCCGCATTCACGGCCACGCCAAGGGCGGTGCGTCGCTGAACTTCGGCTCCTTCGGCCTCAAGGCGACGACGCCGGGCCGGATTACCTCGCGCCAGATCGAGGCCGCGCGGCGGACCATGACCCGCCACATGAAGCGCTCGGGCCGGGTGTGGATTCGCATCTTCCCGGACGTGCCCGTATCGACCAAGCCCGCCGAGGTCCGTCAGGGCAAGGGTAAGGGGACGCCCGAATTCTGGATCGCCCGGGTCAAGCCGGGCCGGATCATGTTCGAGATCGATGGCGTGCCGGAGACCGTTGCCCGGCGCGCTTTTGAGCTGGCCGCCGCCAAGCTGCCGAACCAGACCAAGTTCGTGCAGCGGCTGGGTGCCTAGAGGAAGTCGGGGAAAGCACGATGAAAGCCCAGGATATCCGTTCCAAGTCGCCGGATGAGCTCGACGAGCAGTTGGAAGAGCTGACCAAGGAGGCGTTCAACCTGCGTTTCCAGAAGGCCAGCGGCCAGCTGGAGAATACGGCCCGGGTCCGGCAGGTCCGCCGGGATATCGCGCGCATCAAGACGATCGCGGCCCAAAAGGCCGGCGCCGAGAGTTAAGGAGAACAAGACCAATGCCCAGGCGTGTCATGCAAGGTGTCGTGGTCAGCGACAAGATGGACAAGACGGTGGTGGTGAACGTGGAGCGCCGCTTCAAGCACCCGCTGTACAAGAAGTACATCAAGCGCTCGAAGAAGTATGTCGCCCACGACGAGGCGAATGAGAAGAAGATCGGTGACGTGGTGAGCATCCGGGAATGCCGGCCGCTTTCCAAACGCAAGAGATGGGAAGTCGTCGAGGCGGCGCAGTAGCGCGGCTTCGGCATAAGCGAGAAGGTAAGGTGCAATGATTCAGATGCAAACCAACCTTGATGTCGCCGATAACTCGGGCGCCCGAAAGGTTCAGTGCATCAAGGTTCTCGGCGGCTCGAAGCGGAAGACCGCTTCGGTCGGCGACGTCATCGTGGTGTCGGTTAAGGAAGCGATTCCGCGGGGCCGGGTGAAGAAGGGCGAGATGCACCGCGCGGTGATCGTCCGGACGGCGAAGGAAATCCGCCGCAACGACGGCAGCGCGATCCGCTTCGATCACAACGCCGCCGTGCTGATCAACCAGCAGAACGAGCCCATCGGCACCCGTATATTCGGCCCGGTGACCCGTGAACTGCGCCAGAAGAATTACATGAAGATCATCTCTCTTGCGCCGGAGGTGCTGTAAATGACTAGGCGTCTCAAATTCCGCAAGGGCGACAAGGTGATCGTCCTCGCCGGCCGCGACAAGGGCAAGACCGGCGACGTGCTGAAGATGATGCCGGCCGATATGCGGGCGATCGTCCAGGGGGTGAACGTGGTCAGGCGCCACACCCGGCCGACCCAATCCAATCCCGGCGGCATCGTCGAGAAGGAAGCGCCCATTCATCTGTCCAACCTCGCCCATGTGGATCCCGAGGACTCCACCGCGACGCGGATCGGCTACCGGACTCTGGAGGACGGCCGCAAGGTCCGTTACGCGAAGAAGTCCGGCGAAGTGATTGATTTATAGGAATATTCATGATGGCAAGGCTACGTGAACATTTCGAGCAGACGGTCAAGCCGGCATTGATCCAGGAGTTCTCGTACGGGAACAATATGGAGGTGCCGAAGCTGGAGAAGATCGTCCTCAACATGGGGATCGGCGAAGGCGTCGCCGATGCCAAGAAGGTCAATGCCGCGGCCGAGGAGATGGCGCTCATCGCCGGTCAGCGCCCGGTAATCACCAAGGCCCGGAAGTCGATCGCCAACTTCAAGCTGCGCGACGGTATGCCCGTCGGCTGCAAGGTGACGCTCCGCGGCGACCGCATGTACGAGTTTCTCGACCGCCTGGTGAATGTCGCCATGCCCCGTATCCGCGACTTCCGGGGCATTTCCGGCAAGAGCTTCGACGGCCGGGGAAATTTCGCCTTTGGTCTCAAGGAACAGATCGTGTTTCCGGAGATCAACTACGATCAGGTTGACGAGATCCGCGGCATGGATGTCGTCATTTGCACCACGGCACGGTCCGATGAGGAAGCCCGCGCGCTCCTCAAGGGATTCGACATGCCGTTTCAGAATTAGTCGAACGACGGAGTAGAGGATGGCTAAGAGAAGCGTCGTCGAGCGGAACAAGAAGCGCCAGCGTTTGGCCGGCAAGTATGCGGCCAAGCGGAAAGCGCTGAGAGCCGCCGCCAGGGATGAATCCCTGTCACCGGAGGAGCGCTTCAACGCGCGCCTCAAGCTCGCGCAATTGCCCCGCAATTCGTCACCGGTCCGCGTCCGCCTGCGGTGTCAGTTGACCGGCCGGCCGCGCGGCAACTATCGGAAGTTCCGCCTTTCACGTATTGCACTCAGAGACTTGGCCTCGGTCGGGCAGATCCCGGGCATGGTCAAATCCAGCTGGTAACGGAGGAAGTATCGTCCCATGTCAATGAGCGATCCCGTCGCGGACCTGCTGACCCGAATTCGGAATGGCCAATCGGCGCGCATGGACAGCGTCCACGCCCCGGCCTCCCGTTTGCGCGAGAACCTGTTGGATGTTCTCAAGCGCGAGGGCTACATCCGCGACTACTCCCGACACAACGTCCGCCCGGGCATCGACGAGATCAAGATCGAGCTCAAATACTTCGACGGCGAGCCGGTGATCAAGGAGATCAGCCGCGTGTCCCGTCCGGGCCGCCGGGTGTATTCGAAAATCAAGGACCTGCCGCGGGTCTATAACGGGCTGGGCATTTCCATCCTGTCGACGCCGCGCGGTGTGATGTCCGATGCCGAGGCACGGGCCGCCAACGTCGGCGGCGAAGTGCTGTGCCAGGTATTCTAGAGGGCTGAAGGAGCCAGACGCATCATGTCACGCGTAGGTCAATTGCCGGTCAATGTTCCCGACGGGGTCACCGTCGAGCTGGCCGATAGGGTCCTGAAAGCAAAGGGCAAGCTGGGTGAGCTTAGCCTGACCTTCGTGGACGAGGTCGAGCCCAGCCTGGAAGACGACAAAATCTGGGTGAAGCCGGTGGACGATTCCATCAAGGCCCGCAAGCTGTGGGGTACCTATCGCAGCCTCGCCGACAATATCGTCACCGGCGTGTCCGAGGGGTTCAGCAAGGAACTGGAGATTCAGGGCGTGGGCTACCGGGCGCAGGTGCAGGGCAACACGTTGGTCCTGCAACTCGGCCATTCCCATGAGATCAAGTATCCGGTGCCGGAAGGGATCGAGATCAAGTGCGAAACTCAGACCGAGATCGCGGTCACCGGCGCCGACAAGCAACAGGTCGGTTCGGTCGCGGCAAAAATCCGTTCGTTCCGTCCGCCGGAGCCCTACAAGGGCAAGGGCGTCCGCTACAAAGGCGAACAGATCCTGCGCAAGGAAGGTAAGAAGAAGTAGCCATGAAATCGTCCAGTGAGTTTTTCAGCAAGCGCCGGCAACGCAACCGGGCGCATCTCCGCCGGACCAACCCGGGCCGCCCGCGGCTGTCGGTGTTTCGATCCGGCAAGCATATTTACGCGCAGGTCATCGACGACGAGAAGGGCGTGACGGTCGCCTCGGCGTCCAGCGTCGAGGGCGACGTGCTGGGCGGCCGGAAGACCGGCGCCAACAAGGACATTGCGGCCAAGGTCGGCAAGTTGATCGCCGAACGGGCCAAGTCGGCTGGAGTCGACACCGTGGTCTTCGACCGCGGCGGTTATCTTTATCACGGCCGGGTCAAGGCCCTGGCCGAGGCTGCCCGCGAGGGCGGTCTCGCGTTCTAGGAGATTTACGATATGGCACAGGCACCGATGGGCGGAGAGCGCGGACAGCGCGGCGGGTCCGATCGCGGACGCGGCGGACCCCGCGAAGATCCGGAGCTTATCGACAAGCTGGTCAGCATCAATCGCGTTGCCAAGGTGGTGAAGGGCGGCCGCCGGTTCGGCTTCGCCGCGCTGGTGGTGGTCGGTGACGGCCGCGGCCGGGTCGGCTACGGCTCGGGCAAGGCGCGCGAGGTGCCGGAAGCCATTCGCAAGGCCACCGAGGCCGCCAAGAACAAGATGATCCGCGTGCCGCTCCGCGAGGGCCGGACGCTGCATCACGATTCCACCGGCCGCTTCGGCGCCGGCAAGGTGGTGGTCCGCGCGGCGCCTCCGGGCACCGGCATCATCGCCGGCGGTCCCATGCGCGCGGTCTTCGAAACCCTGGGAGTGCAGGACGTGGTCGCCAAGTCGACGGGCAGTCCCAACCCCCACAACATGGTCAAGGCGACCTTGGCCGCGCTGCAGAACCTTGCCTCGCCGCGCTCCATCGCCGCCAAGCGGGGCAAGAAGGTCGGCGATATCGTCGGCCGCCGTGAAGGCGCCGCCGCCGAGAAGGAATAGGTTCGTGGCCGAGACAAAAAAAACCGTCACCGTGACCCAGATCGGCAGCCCCATCGGGCGGCCGAAGGATCAGCGCGCGACCTTGGTGGGGCTCGGCCTCAACAAGATGCACCGCACCCGGACGCTCGAGGATACGCCCGCCGTTCGCGGCATGATCAACAAGGTCAGCCACCTGGTAAGGGTGGAAGAGAACGCCTAACGGGCTAAATAACCGCATAGCCCATAAGGACAGGAACGATGAAGCTGAACGAAATTCGCGATAATCCCGGCGCACGCACGCCGCGCACCCGGGTCGGCCGGGGCCAGGCATCGGGCAAGGGCGAGACCGCCGGGCGCGGCGTCAAGGGCCAGAAATCCCGAAGCGGCGTCTCGCTGCTCGGCTTCGAAGGCGGCCAGATGCCCCTCTACCGGCGGACGCCGAAGCGGGGTTTCAACAACCTGTTCGGCAAGCGCTACGCCGAGGTCAATGTCGGCCGCCTGCAAAAGGCCATCGACGCCAAGAAGCTGGACGCCAAGGGAACCATCGATGCCGAAACGTTGAAGGCGGCCGGCGTCATCAATTCGGTTCACGACGGCGTGCGGCTGCTCGGCAAGGGCGAGATTTCGGCCAAGGTGACCATCGAGTGCGCCGGCGCGTCCAAGGGCGCCGTCGAAGCGGTCGAGAAGGCGGGGGGCAGCGTTATTCTGCCGCCGCCGTCGGACAAGCCGAAGCGCGACCGGGGCGGCAAGAAGGCCAAGGCCGAAGCGGGCGCCGAGGATGCGCCGGCCGAAAAGGCTCCCGCCAAAGATGCGGCGGATCAAGGTGCGGACGAGCAGGAAGATAAATCAGAGCAGGAATAAAGGCGAACCCCGCCCATGGCATCAGCCGCTGAACAACTCGCAGCCAATCTGAATTTCGGCGCCTTCGCGAAGGCGACGGAACTGAAAAAGCGCCTCTGGTTTACCCTGGGCGCTTTGATCGTCTATCGGCTCGGCACCTATATCCCGATTCCCGGCATCGATCCGGTGATCCTGCAGGACGTTTTCCGCCAGCAGGCCGGAGGCATTCTGGACATGTTCAACCTGTTCTCCGGCGGCGCGCTCAGCCGGATGACCATCTTCGCGTTGAACATCATGCCCTACATCTCGGCGGCCATCATCATGCAGCTGATGACGGCCGTCTCGCCGACCCTCAACCAACTCAAGAAAGAGGGCGAGCAGGGCCGCAAGAAGATCAACCAGTACACCCGCTACGGGACGGTGCTGATCGCCAGCATGCAGGCTTACGGCATCTCGGTGGGCCTCGAATCCATGCAGGGCTCGCAAGGCTCGGCGGTCATCGATCCCGGCATGTTCTTCCGCTTCACCGCGGTGGTCACCCTGGTCGGCGGCACCATCTTCCTGATGTGGCTGGGCGAGCAGATCACCGCCCGCGGCGTCGGCAACGGTATTTCGCTGATCATCTTCGCCGGCATTGTCGCCGAACTCCCGAGCGCCTTGGCCGGCACCTTGGAACTCGGCCGGACCGGCGCCCTCAACCCATTGTTTATCATGGGTCTTTTGGTAATGGCGGTGGCCGTCATCATGTTCATCGTATTCATCGAGCGGGCCCAGCGACGAATCATCATCCAGTATCCCAAGCGTCAAATGGGCAACAGGATGTTCGGCGGTGAAAGCTCTCATCTGCCGTTGAAGCTCAACACCTCGGGCGTCATTCCGATGATCTTCGCAAGCTCGCTGCTGCTGATGCCGATCACCTTGGCTCAGTTCTCGGCCGCCGGCGGTCCGGAGTGGCTGACCATCGTGACCTCGCTGCTCGGTCGCGGCCAGCCTGCCTACCTGTTCATCTACGGGTCGCTGATCGCCTTCTTCGCTTTCTTCTACACGGCGGTGGTCTTCAACCCGCAGGAAACGGCGGACAACCTCAAGAAGTATGGCGGCTTCGTGCCCGGCATCCGGCCCGGCAAGAATACCGGCGACTATCTGGACTACGTGCTGACCCGGCTGACCGTGGTCGGCGCCGCCTACCTCGTCGCGGTCGGTATCTTGCCCGAGATTCTGATCGCCGAAGCAGGCGTGCCGTTCTTCTTCGGCGGCACCAGTTTGTTGATCGTGGTCACCGTGACCATGGATACGGTTGCCCAGGTCCAATCCCACCTGCTGGCGCAACAATATGAAGGGCTGATCAAGAAATCCCGCCTGAGAGGGCGCCGCTAATGAACCTCATTCTGTTGGGACCGCCTGGCGCCGGTAAGGGCACACAGGCCGAGCGTCTGTGCGGTGAGTTCAACCTGATCCAGTTCTCCACCGGCGACATGCTGCGCGAAGAGGTCAAGTCCGGCTCCGAGCTTGGACGGACCGCCAAGGAAATCATGGAGCGGGGAGATCTGGTCCCGGATGATCTGATGATCGCCATGATCGCCGGGCGGATCGATGCCGGCAACGGCGGCGACGGGGTGATTCTCGATGGTTTTCCGCGGACCACCGCGCAGGCCGAGGCGCTGGACGCCATGCTGGTGGAGAAGGGGCTCAAAATCGATCACGTGGTCCAGATCACGGTCGACGAAGATGCCGTGGTGGAGCGGATTTCCGGGCGTTTTTCGTGCGCCAAATGCGGCGCCGGGTACCATGACACCTTCAAGCAGCCGAAACAGGAAGGCGTTTGCGACATTTGCGGCGCCACCGAGTTCAACCGGCGCGCCGACGACAATGCGGAGACCGTGCGTTCGCGGCTCGAAGCGTATAGAGAACAAACCGCGCCCATACTCCCCTATTACGAGGCAAAGGTATCGCTTCAGGCGGTCGACGGGATGGGCTCGATCGATAACGTATTTGGCCGGATAAAGGCCGCAATAAAAGGGGTTTAGCGAGTTGACTTGAGGTCTTCCGGGCCTATAATCGCGCCGCTCTGGCTCCGACCGCGGCCGCATCACATTTTTTCGATTTTTCAAGCTGAGGAGAACCGGCTTTGGCACGTATTGCTGGCGTCAATATTCCCACCCAGAAACAAGTTGGTGTGGCGCTGACCTATATCTACGGAATCGGGAACACGTTCGCGAAGGACATCTGCGAGAAGTCCAACGTGCCGGCGGACCGCCGGGTCCATGAGCTTACCGATGACGAGGTCGTCCGTATCCGCGAGGTGATCGACCGGGATTACCAGGTGGAGGGCGATCTTCGCCGCGAGGTTTCGATGAATATCAAGCGTTTGATGGATTTGGGCTGCTATCGGGGCCTGCGTCACCGGCGCGGCCTGCCGGTCCGCGGTCAACGCACCCATACGAACGCGCGCACCCGCAAGGGACCGGCCAAGGCCATCGCGGGCAAGAAGAAAGTCGTCAAGTAAGCGGGCCCGCTTACTCAGGAGTGAAGGTCTGACATGGCTAGAGCAACGACGCAGCGCCCGCGGCGCCGCGAGAGAAAAAATATCACTTCGGGCGTCGCCCACGTAAACGCGACGTTCAACAACACGGTCATCACCATTACCGATGCCCAGGGCAACGCGATCGCCTGGTCGTCGGCCGGCAGCCAAGGCTTCAAGGGCTCCCGCAAGTCGACCCCGTACGCGGCGCAGGTCGCTGCGGAGGATGCGGGCCGCAAAGCCATGGAGCATGGCATGAAGACCCTGGAAATCGAGGTCAAGGGCCCCGGTTCGGGACGCGAGTCTACGCTCCGCGCCCTCCAAGCCATCGGTTTCACCGTGACGTCGATCCGTGACGTCACGCCCATTCCGCACAATGGGTGCCGGCCGCGGAAGCGCCGCCGGGTTTAGGTCAGAGTATATCTCGTCCGGCCGGCCGGCAACGCAGGGCCGGCGGTTGGAATTGGTTTCCCCGCAGCGTCGCCTGCGAAAGAGAGTGAGGCACACTCGTGATCCAGAAGAATTGGCAAGAACTGATTAAACCGAACAAGCTCGAAGTCGTTCCCGGCAGCGCGCCGGAGCGTCAGGCGAGAATTGTCGCCGAGCCGCTCGAGCGGGGCTTCGGTCTGACCCTCGGTAACGCGCTGCGCCGCGTGCTGCTGTCGTCGCTGCAGGGTTCCGCCGTGACCGCGATCCAGATCGACGGCGTGCTGCATGAGTTTTCATCGATCCCGGGCGTCCATGAAGACGTCACGGATATCGTGCTCAACATCAAATCCATGGGCCTCCGGATGCACTCCGAGGGCGCCAAGCGGATCACCCTTTCCGCTACCGGCCCGGGCGAAGTAACGGCCGGTATGATCGACACCGGCCACGACATCGACATCATGGACCCGGAATTGTTGATCTGCACCCTTGATGACGGCGCCAAGCTCGAAATGGAAATGACCGTCGAGACCGGCAAGGGCTACGTGCCGGCCGGCGCCAACAAATCGGAAGAGAGCCCCATCGGTTTGATCCCCATCGACGCTGTCTTCTCGCCCGTTCGCAAGGTTGCCTACAAGGTCGAGAACTCCCGCGTCGGTCAGGTTACCGATTACGACAAGCTGTCCCTGGACGTGACCACCAATGGTACCGTCGCGCCCGACGATGCCGTGGCGCTCGCCGCCCGCATTCTCCAGGACCAATTGCAGCTGTTCATCAACTTCGATGAACCGACTCATGCGCTCCCCGAGGAGGCCCGGGACGATCTGCCGTTCAACAAAAACTTGCTGCGCAAGGTCGACGAACTGGAACTCAGTGTCCGTTCGGCCAACTGCCTGAAGAACGACAACATCATCTACATCGGCGACCTGGTGCTGAAGAGCGAGGCGGAAATGCTCCGCACGCCGAACTTCGGCCGCAAATCGCTGAACGAGATCAAGGAAGTTCTGGCCCAGATGGGCCTTCACCTGGGAATGGAAATTCCCAACTGGCCGCCCGAGAACATCGAGGAACTCGCCAAGCGCCTCGAGGAACCGTTTTAGGGCGGAGACACGAATACACGGGGAACCGGACCATGCGACACCGTATGAGCGGCAGGAAGCTGAACCGCACTTCATCGCACCGCAAGGCGATGTTTTCCAACATGGCGGCCTCGCTGCTGCGCCATGAGCAGATCAGCACGACCCTGCCCAAGGCCAAGGAACTCAGGAGCATTGCCGACAAGATGATTACCCTCGGCAAACGGGGGGATCTTCATGCCCGGCGTCAGGCCCATTCGTTCCTCCAGGATGGCGAGGCGGTCGCCAAGCTGTTCGACAGCCTCGCCGACCGCTACAAGGACCGGCCGGGCGGCTACACCCGGGTGTTGAAGGCCGGCTTCCGCTACGGCGACGCCGCCCCGATGGCGGTCATCGAACTGGTCGACCGGGACGAGGACGCCAAGGGCGCCGAGGACCGGGCGCGGCACGAAGCCATGCTCGAGGACGAGGACGTCGAAGAGGTCGCCCAGGCAGGTTAAGGTCTTGCGTGGCTGTGGGCACAGTTCGGGGGCAGCCGCTTGGCTGCCCTTGCTCGTTCAGAGGGATAGTCTGGTGGTTGGAAGTGGAATGACACGCTGCCTCGTCCGGGCAATCGCCGTGGCGCTGGTGTTTGGCGGCCTGGCCGCCATCGCGGCACCCGCCGGCGCAGAGCGGCAATTGCCGGGCTCGCAGCAGGAAATACAACTCTCCTTCGCGCCGCTGGTGAAACAGACGGCGCCGGCGGTGGTCAATATTTTCACCACCAAGACGGTGCAGACGCGGCGTTTCTCGCCCCTGTTCAATGATCCGTTTTTCCGCCAATTCTTCGGCGACCGTTTCGGCCAGCCGGGACCTGGCCGAAGACAACAGAATTCTCTCGGTTCGGGCGTGATCGTTCAGCCGGACGGGGTGATCGTCACCAATTTTCACGTCATCGAAGGCGCCGACGAGATCACCGTGGTCCTTGCCGACCGCCGCGAGTTTCGGGCCGAGGTATTGGGCAAGGACGAACGCAGCGATCTCGCGGTGCTCAAGATCCGGAACGGAAATCAGCGGTTTCCGTTTCTGCCGTTCGGCGACTCCGACGATCTGGAGGTGGGCGACCTTGTCCTCGCCATCGGCAACCCCTTCGGCGTCGGCCAGACCGTAACGTCCGGCATCGTCTCGGCGCTGGCCCGCACCCACGGCGGCATCAACGACCTCAATTTCTTCATCCAGACCGATGCCGCGATCAATCCCGGTAATTCGGGCGGCGCCCTGGTAACCATGGATGGGCGATTGGTGGGCATCAATACGGCCATCTTCTCCAACTCGGGCGGATCGGTCGGTATCGGTTTCGCCATCCCCTCCAACATGGTGCGGACGGTGATTGCCGGCGTCGCGTCGGGCGGACGGGTCGTCCGCCCCTGGCTGGGCGCCGAAGGGCAACAGGTGACGCCGGACCTCGCCGCCTCGCTGAGGCTCGATCGGCCCGCGGGCGTGCTGATCAATGGCGTGTATGAGGGCGGTCCTGCCTACCGCGCCGGATTGAAGGTCGGAGATATCATCCTGTCCGTCGACGGCCGGGATGTCGAGAACCCGGAAGCTCTCCGCTTCCGGATTACCACTAAGCCCGTGGGAGAGCGGGCGGAGCTCCGGTTGTGGCGCGGCGGCCGTTTGCGTACCGCCAAACTGAGGATCGAACGCCCGCCGGAGACTCCGGCGCCCGACGAGACCGAGATCGGCGGCGTGCATCCGGTGCAGGGAGCGACCGTCGCCAATCTGTCGCCCGCCCTCGCTGATCGGATCGGCGCCGGCCTGCTGACCCAAGGGGTGGTCATCATGGAAATCCGCCGCGGCACGGCGGCGCAAAGGTTCCGGCTCCAGCCCAGGGACATCATCCGGGACATCAACGGGACGAGAATCGAATCCGTGTCTCAGTTGAAGCGCATCCTGCTGCAACGGGTCGACCGGTGGCGGATCACCATCGAGCGCGACGGGAAGGCACTTCGCATGGTCGTCGACCGGTGAGCACCCTGTTTGAATCCCAGGCGCCGCGGCCTCTGGCGGATCGATTGCGGCCGGCGCACCTCTCCGAGGTTGTCGGTCAGGATCACATCATCGGGCCTGAGGCGCCCTTGGGCCGCATGCTCGCTGGCGGCCGCCTGACCTCGATCATCCTTTGGGGACCGCCGGGCAGCGGCAAGACCACCATCGCGCGGCTGCTGGCCGACGCGGTTGATCTGTCCTTCGAGCCCTTGTCGGCGGTGTTCTCGGGCGTCGCCGATCTTCGCAAGGTGTTCGAGGCGGCGGGCGAAAGGCGGGGGGTCGGACGAGGAACGCTGCTGTTCGTCGATGAGATTCACCGGTTCAACCGGGCCCAGCAGGATGGCTTCCTTCCCTTCGTGGAGGACGGCACGGTCATCCTGGTCGGCGCGACCACCGAAAACCCGTCGTTCGAGCTCAACAGCGCGTTGCTGTCGCGCTGCCAGGTCATGGTCCTCAATCGGCTGGCCGATACGGCGCTGGAGACCCTGGTGAGCCGGGCCGAGAACGAGGAGGGCGCTTCGCTCCCGCTGACCGAAGACGGCCGGACGGCGCTCAGGGCCATGGCCGACGGGGATGGGCGCTACCTGCTGAACATTGTGGAAGAGCTGCAATCACTGCCCGCGGAACCCGGGCTCGATGCCAAGGCGCTGGCCGATCTGATCGGCAAGCGAATGCCGCTCTACGACAAGTCGCAAGAGGCGCACTACAACCTGATCAGCGCCCTGCACAAGTCGCTCAGAGGGTCCGATGCCGATGCGTCGCTCTATTGGCTGGCGCGAATGCTGGCCGGCGGAGAGGATCCCCGTTACATCGCCCGCCGCCTGGTCCGGTTCGCCTCCGAGGACATCGGTCTCGCCGATCCCCAGGCGCTGCCCCACAGCATCGCCGCCTGGGAGGCCTATGAGCGCTTGGGCAGCCCGGAGGGGGAATTGGCGATCGCCCAGTCGGTACTGTATTTGGCGACCGCGCCCAAATCCAACGCCGCCTACAAGGCGCTCGGCGCGGCCGATCGGGCGGCCAAGGAAACCGGTTCGCTGATGCCGCCCAAACACATTCTCAACGCGCCGACCCGGTTGATGAAGGATTTGGGCTATGGGAAGGGCTATGAATACGATCCCGACGCGGACGAAGGCTTCTCGGGCCAGGACTACTTCCCGGATGAGATGAGACGCCGGGAATTTTACCGGCCGGGGGAGCGCGGCTTTGAGCGGGAAATCGCCAAGCGGCTGGAGTACTGGCGGAAACTTCGAGAATCGCGTAACTCATCCAGCGGCGACTGAGGGGATGAGAGTATGAAAATGTTGCTCAGCGTGGCGGCGGGCGGGGCCATTGGTGCCGGCGGACGCTATCTCGTCAGCGTCCTGGTGACCCGGGTCGCCGGTCACGGATTTCCCTACGCGACTTTCATCGAGAACGTATTGGGCTGCCTGCTGTTGGGCGCGCTTGTCGAGTTCATGGCGTTGAATTGGTCTCCGAGCCAGGAAATGAGGGCATTCCTGGTGATCGGCGTGTTGGGCGCGTTCACCACCTTTTCGGCTTTTTCACTGGACGCCGTGAGCCTGTTCGAGCGCGGCCAATTGGGGTTGGCCGGCGCCTATGTGGCCGGATCGGTGGTCTTGTCGCTGGCCGGATTTGTCGCCGGCATGATGACCCTGCGGGCCGTCCTCACATGAGCGGCGTCGAAACCATCGAGGTGGAGCCCGACGACGCCGGCATCCGGCTCGACCGATGGTTCAAGCGCCACTACCCGGAATTGAGCTACGGGCGCCTGGAGAAACTCCTGCGGACCGGCCAGGTGCGGGTCGATGGCGGCCGGGCGAAGAGCCACCAGCGTCTCGAAGAGGGTCAGGCCGTCCGCGTGCCGCCGCTGCCGGATGCCTCGAAGAAGAAGCGGCAAGCCCCGTCTATCGACCGCAGGGCGGTGGCGGAGCTTAAAAGTCGGGTCATCCATCGCGATGACCATTTGATTGTCCTGGACAAGCCGGCGGGCCTCGCCGTCCAGGGAGGCTCCGGGATTTCCAGTCATGTGGATGCGCTGCTCGACGGCTTGCGTTTCGGCTCGAAGGAGCGGCCGAAACTGGTTCACCGGCTGGACAAGGACACCTCGGGCGTTCTGTTGATCGGCCGTACCGCCAAGGCGGCCGCTTCTCTGACCGCGGCGTTTCGCGGCCACGAAACGCGGAAGCTTTACTGGGCGCTGGTCGAGGGCGTGGCGCGGCCGCGGGAAGGCACCATCAATCTGCCGCTCGAAAAGCTGCCGGGCCCACAAGGCGACCGGGTGAACGTCGTCGAGCGGGGCAGGAACGCGGAGACCCGTTACCGGACGGTCGACGTCGCCCGGCCGGAGGCGAGCTGGCTGGCCCTGGAACCCGTTACCGGTCGGACCCATCAGTTGCGGGTTCACTGTGCCGCCATCGGGCACCCCATCGTCGGTGACGGCAAATACGGTTCCCGGGACACCCCGTTGAACAATGATGCCGTCGGCCGGCGGCTGCATCTGCATGCCCGCGCCGTCCGTATTCCTCATCCGGCGGGCGGATTGTTCGAGGTAAGTGCCGATCTGCCGCCGCACATGTCCGAAACATGGAAATTCCTCGGATTCGGCCCGGCGGACGACGATCATCCGTTCGAGACGTTCGACGAGTTGATGGGGGTGTAGCCGGGTGGGCGGATTGCGCCTGGCGGTCTTCGATTGCGACGGGACGCTGGTGGATTCCTTTGCCGCCATCGATGCCGGCATGCAACAGGCGTTTGCCCGGCACGGCCTCCCCGGCCCCGAGGCGGACGATGTCCGCGGCGTCATCGGGCTCCAGCTTGAAGCGATGATCAAAATTTTGCTGCCCGGCGCGGGACCGGAAATCCATGAAAGTGTTACCGCGAGCTATCGTGAGATATCGGATGAATGGCGCCGGGACGGCTCGCGCAAGGATCCGCTGTATCCGGGGGCGGCGGAGGCCGTGGGTCACCTGGAATCGCGGGGCTGGCTCCTGGGCGTGGCGACGGGCAAGTCGCTCTATGGTTTGAGACAGACCCTGGATGCACATGAATTGCTTGATCGTTTCGTGACCCTTCATACGCCGGATACGTCACCGGGCAAGCCAAACCCTGATATGCTGATCCGGGCAATGGACGCCACCGGAACTCGCCGGGAAGAGGCGGTGATGATCGGCGATACCACCTATGACATGGAGATGGCGATGAATGCGGGCGTGGCCGCGCTCGGCGTCGCCTGGGGATACCATCCCGCCGGCGATCTGAGGGATGCAGGGGCGGGCGAGGTGGCCTCGTCGTTTGCAGAGTTGCCCGATCTCCTGGACCGATTGATCGGGGCGCCGGCATGAAGCTCCTGTCCCGCCTTTTGTTTGGTTTGGCCGCCGTTGTCGTGGCGGTTGTCGTCGCGGCCGCGGCCATTGTTATGACTGCCGATACCCGGCAGATCGCCGGGGTCATCTCGGAGCGCGTAAAGGCGGCGACGGGACGGGAGTTGGTGATCGCCGGCGATATGGAGATGAAGCTCTCGCTGGTGCCGACCCTCTCGGCGACCGATGTGCGGTTCGGCAACGCCTCCTGGGGCTCGCGGCCGGATATGGTGCGCCTGGACCGGGTGGAGGTCGGCCTGAAGCTGGTGCCGTTGCTGAACGGCGATATCCGTCTGTCCGAGTTGACGCTGATCGGTCCGGACATCCTCTTGGAAGTGAGCCCCGCGGGAACACCCAACTGGCGGATTCCCGTCGATCCCCGGACGGCCCGGAAGGCCCGGGAAGTCGAACGGGAGGCGGAACGGATCTACGGACTGCCGGTATTGGAAAGCCTGGCGGTCGAGCGCGCCTCCGTGCGCTATCTGGATCCGGGACGCAAACTGGACCGGCGGCTCTCGCTGACCCGGCTGGACCTGTTGAATCAAAGCGGGGCGGAACGGATGCGCCTCGATATTGCCGGCTCCGCTGCGGGCCACCCTTTTACCGTCGGCGGCAGCATCACGTCACTGTATCGCTTCGTTGAAGATCCCAGATTCTTCATCTTCGATCTTTTGGTGACCGGCCTCGGCGCATCGGGCGAGGCGAAGGGCGTTATCGGGGCGCCGCTGACCGACCGGGAACTGGACGTCCGGGTTTCCTTCCATGGGAGCGATTTGCCGGATACCTACAAACAGGCGATGGAGCTTGCCCCGAACCTGCCGAAAATCGAGATACCGGCGATCAAGCCCTACGAAATGGCCTTTCGGCTGGCCGGGACACCCGCGTCGCTCGCCGCCGAGAGCATTGAGTTCCAGGCGGGCAAAAAGGGCGGTTTGGCGGTGGCGCTGAACGGCAGCGCATCCGGAGTTACCGGGAGCAAACCGAAATGGAGCTTTTCGGCTCGCGCCGAGGCTCCGGACCCGAGCATCCTGTCCGGCTTGGCCGGCTTCCGATTGCCGTCCGAGCCCGGGATCGGGATCGAGGCGGTCGTGAGCAATTCCGACGACCAGCTGGCATTCAGCAACGTTTCGCTTCGGCCGGGCGACACCACCCTTGACGGCAATGCCGTGCTGGAACCCGGAAGCGCGCCGCCGAAGATTACCGCGGCCCTCAAGGCGGATCGGCTTCCGGTCCATAGGCTGATGGCGTTCCTGCCCGAGCGTAAGGAGAAACGGGAACGCGGGAAGGCCGAGGACGGGTGGGTCATTCCCATGATCGAGTTGGCCCGGCCGAAGCTTCCCGAACTCGATGCAACGCTTCGCCTGGTGGTTGGCGACGTTGTGTTCAATGGTCTTTCGATCCGGGAATTGGCTGCATCCGTAAAGGCGACATCCCGGGACATCGACATTGGTCTGGCGCGGGCCAGGTTCGGCGGCGGCACCTGGTCGGGCCGGGTCGGCGCGAGCTTTGACGGCGGCACGCCGGAAATCGCCGGCGAGTTGGATCTCAAGGGCGGGCGGGTGGAGATGCTGCTGGCCTATGCCACCGGCCACAAACTGGCGGATGGGCCGCTGGACGCAAAAATCACCTTTACGGGCCGGGGAGGGGACCTCAGAAGCCTGGCAGCCGGGCTGAACGGCGACCTGGAAGCCGTCATGCACGGCGGCGGGGTGGCCAATAAGTATGTCGACCTGTTGGCGGGCGACGTCATTCGGGAAATCGTTCCGTGGGTTCCCGAAACCAAGGAGGCGCGCATCAACTGTTTCGTCTCCCGTTTCCATATCCGGGAGGGGATCGCGACCAGTACCGGGCTGCTCCTTGACACCGACAAGGTAGCCATCGGCGGCGGCGGCACCATAAATCTCCGGGATGAAACTCTTCACTTGCGGATCAATCCCAAGCCCAAGAACGAATCGCTGGTCAGCCTGGCGTTCCCCGTCGATATCAAGGGTACCCTGGCGAACCCTTCCGCCGCCCCGAGCCCGGGCGCGGTCGCCAAGGGGGTGGCGGGCCTGGCGCTCGGGCTGGTCAACCCGTTGGCGATATTATTGGCGGTTGCGTCCGGCGGCGACCATACCAATCATTGCGTGGCCGCCCTCGAGAACACCGGTCCACCCGTAGCCGGGACAAGCACGCCGGGCCCGGGCGCGGCCCAGCCGGCGGCCAAGGAGGAAGGCTCGGTGGTCGAAGAGGTCATCAAAGGCGTCGGCGAGGGCGTCGGCAAGGGTCTCGGAGAGGTCGGGGAAGGGATCGGAAAGGGCATCAAGGGAATCGGCAAAGGGATCGGCGGCGCCGTCCGGGAGATTTTCGGAGGCGGAAAGTGACCGATTGGCCGTCCCTGAAGCGGTTCTACGAGGTGGCTTCGTTTCAGGAGCAAAACGGCGCCTTCGGGATCGTCCTCGACGGCAAACCGGTCCGGACGCCGGCGGACAAGCCCCTCGAGGTCGCACGAAGGGCATTGGCCGAGGAGATTTCCGCCGAGTGGGCGGCGCAGGGCGAGGTCATGGAGACGGACACCATGCCCCTGACCAAACTGGCCGCCACCGCCATCGACCGGGTGCAGCTCAAGCGCGCGGACATTGTCGGCGCAACGACCGACTTTGCCGGGACCGATCTTCTGTGCTACCGGGCCGATGAGCCCCCGGAGCTGGTCACCCGGCAGACCGAACGCTGGCAACCGCTCATTGACTGGGCGGCGGACGAATTGCAGGCCGCCATGACCGTCACCACGGGCGTCCTGCCGGTCCCGCAGCCGGCGGCCGCCATCGACCGCCTCCGGGAAATCGTCGACGGGCTGGACGCGTTTCGTCTGGCGGGCGTTTCCGCCGCCGCCGCCGCCGCCGGGTCGGCGATCGTCGCGCTGGCGCTGGCCGCCGGGCGAATCGAGGCCGGGGAGGCGGGCGATATCGCCCTGCTCGACGAGGAATTCCAAATGGAGCGCTGGGGGCAGGATTCGGAGGCGCTGGCCCGTCATCGGCGAATTCGGGGCGATCTGGAAGCCGCGGCCCGCTTCATACGCCTGTTGGACGGGGTGACGTAAAAATTTATGTGTCAGTTGGGAATGGGGTACTCCCTGTGGTTTACGACAACCGCAAGAAGGAGCACCCCGATGCCACAGCAAGCTGTAACGATTGAGAACCTACCACAAGCCTTTGAGGTGGTGAAGGAGATGCAAGCAGGCGGATTGGACTGGGGCGAGGGTTATCGCCCGCTTGGCCGCCAGGCGCTGGCCGAGATCATCGAGGGCCGGATGGCCGAGGCGGTGGATCGCTGGCTCGACGGCCTCGATGGCAGCGCTATGCGCGACCGGCGCAACGGCACCTACCGGCGCCGCCTGCTCAGCGAGCTCGGCGACATCGAGCTCAACGTGCCGCGCACCCGGCACTTCTGCCCGACCGAGGTTCTGAAGAGCTACGCAAGGCGCGCTCCAGAGATCGACCGCGCCATCCTGGCCGGCTTCGTGCTGGGGCTCTCGACCCGCAAGGTCGGCGAGGTCCTGCTTGCCCTGCTCGGGCGTCCGGTCTCGGCCGCGACGGTGAGCCGGGTCGCCAAGACCCTCGATCTGTCGGTCGCCGCATTCCACCGCCGGCCGCTGAAGAACGCCTACAAGGCGCTGATGCTCGACGGCGTGGTGCTGGCCTGCAAGACCGGCGCCGGCGCGCTCAGGAGGCCGGTCCTGGTGGCGCTGGGCATACGGCACGACGGCAAGAAGGAGATTATCGACTTCCAACTCGCCGCCAGCGAGAGCGCCGCGGAGTGGGAGCGCTTCCTCACCGCGTTGCACCGCCGCGGCCTCACCGGCGAGGGCCTTGAGATGATCTGCGTTGATGGCGGCCAAGGCCTGCTCGCCGCCTTGCCGATCGTCTATCACGGCATCCCCGTTCAGAGGTGCTGGGCGCACAAAATCAGGAACATCCTCAACAAGGTCCGCGTAGCCGACCAGCAGGCCGTCAAGGCCGACGTCCACGCCGTCATGAATGCCCCCAACCGCCGCAAGGCCGAGACCGCCGCCCGCCGCTTCGCCGACGCCTGGGAAGATACCTACCCCAAGGCCGTCGCCTGCCTGCGCAACGACCTCGACGACCTGCTCACCTGCTTCCGCTACAAGGACCTCGCCGAGCGAAAGCAGGTCAGGACCACCAATGCCATCGAACGGAGGTTCCGCGAGGTTCGCAGACGAACCCGGCCCATGGGAACCTTCAAGGATAAAACCTCAATGGACCGCATCCTCTTCGCGGTCTTCATTCACGAAAACAAGTCTCAGGGAATCAGTACCCCAGTCTCCCTGACACATAACTCTTGACGTTACCGTTGGACGGCTAACAGGTGACGGGCCAAGGGCGCCGCGCTATGTTGGCGGCGGTTCACCGACACCTCTGATCCGAGGCATTCATGTACGAAATCATTCGCCAACTCGAGGAACAGCGCGCCCGTGCGCGCGCCGGCGGCGGCAAGAAGCGTGTCGATGCCCAGCATAAGCGCGGCAAGCTGACGGCGCGGGAGAGAATCGAGCTGTTGCTGGACCCCGGGTCGTTCGAAGAGTGGGACATGTTCAAGGAACACCGGTCCACCGACTTCGACATGGACAAGAACACGGTTCCCGGCGACGGCGTGGTGACCGGGTACGGGACCGTCAACGGGCGGCTGGTGTTCGTCTTCAGCCAGGACTTTACGGTTTTCGGCGGCTCGGTCTCCGAGACCCACGCCGAGAAGATCTGCAAGATCATGGACCAGGCGATGAAGGTCGGGGCGCCGGTGATCGGGCTCAACGATTCCGGCGGCGCCCGTATTCAGGAAGGCGTCTCGTCCCTCGCCGGTTATGCGGAGATCTTTCAGCGCAACGTGATGGCGTCCGGCGTGGTGCCGCAGATTTCCATGGTCATGGGACCGTGTGCCGGCGGCGCGGTGTATTCGCCGGCGACCACCGACTTTATCTTCATGGTCCGGGACACCTCCTACATGTTCGTCACCGGACCGGATGTGGTGAAGACCGTGACTCACGAGGAGGTCACCCAGGAGGAACTGGGCGGCGCCATGACCCACTCCACCAAGTCGGGTGTGGCCGATCTCGCCTGTGATACGGACGTGGACGCGCTGCAACAGCTCCGGCGCTTCGTCGACTTTCTGCCGGGCAGCAATCGGGAACGTCCGCCGGAACGGCCGACGGATGATCCCGCCGATCGTCAGGAACCCTCCCTGGATACCTTGATTCCCGACAACCCCAACGAAGCCTACGACGTTCGGGAATTGATCGAAAAGCTGGCCGACGAAGGAGATTTCTTCGAACTCCAGCCCGATTACGCCAAGAACATGATGATCGGCTTCGGCCGGATGGACGGCTCGACCGTGGGCATGATCGCCAACCAGCCAATGGTCCTCGCCGGGTGCCTGGATATCGATGCCTCGGTCAAGGCAGCCCGGTTCATCCGGTTCTGCGACTGTTTCAACATCCCGATCATTCTGTTGGTGGACGTGCCCGGTTTCCTGCCCGGCACCGCCCAGGAATATGGCGGCCTGATCCGTCACGGCGCGAAGCTTCTCTATGCCTTCGCCGAAGCGACGGTCCCCAAGATCACGGTGATCACCCGGAAGGCCTATGGCGGCGCCTATATCGTCATGGGCTCCAAGCATTTGCGGGGCGACGTGAATTTCGCCTGGCCGAGCGCGGAAATCGCCGTGATGGGGTCGAAGGGCGCGGTGGAGATCATCTTCCGCCAGGACATCGGCGACGAAGAAAAGATCGCCGAGCGGGAGCGGGAGTATCAGGCGCAGTTCGCCAATCCGTTCCGGGTCGGGTCCCGGGGCTACATCGATGATGTGATCATGCCGCACAACACGCGCAGCCGGCTATGCCGCTCGCTCCGCATGTTGCGCAACAAGAAGCAGGAACTGCCGTGGAAGAAGCACGGTAACATTCCGCTGTAGCCGGCGGGAGACGGGTTGAGCGCCGGGACTCCCGTGCTAAATAGTGCTCGGCAGCAAGACGTATTCGGGGACGGTCATGGATTTTCAGCCTAAGGAAAAAATCAAGAGTTACCACGTTCATGTCTACTATGACGGCGCGTCCAAACAGTGGGCGGGCCACTTGCGCCGCGAGATCGCCAAGCGCTGGCCCGAGGCGGAGATCGGGCGCTGGCGCGACAAGGCGCCCCAAGGACCGCACCCGGTAAGTCATTTTCAGGTGGCGTTCCGCACCGAACTGTTCTCCGAGCTTGTTCCCTGGCTGGCCCTCAACCGCAATGGGCTGAGCATGCTGGTCCACACCAATACGGGCGACGGCTACGAGGATCACGCCTTCCACGACATGTGGATCGGGCCAAGCGTGGAACTGTGCCTCGACGGCATGCGGAGGAGCTGGGAGAAACGCCGGGAAAAAAAGAAGAAAGAGAAGAACGCCGCCAACGACTCCGAAGCCGCCTAATTGCAGCTTGAGGCCATTTCCGCAAGTTTGACCGGTTCCGTTTCTTCCCCGATAGTTGTTTCGGTTGACGGGAAAGATTTGTCTTGCTGTACGTCATCAAGATATTCGACGTGGAGAATTCCGGACCGTTGCGGGACATCCACCGCGACGCCCATCTCTCTTACGTCAAGGGCTTCGATGACCAGACCATGTTCTCCGGCCCGTTCCTGACCCTGGACCTGCAAAACGAGTTGGGGTCCGCCCGGCTGATCGAATTCGACGACCGGGTGGCGGTGCAAGCCCATATCGATGACGAGCCCTATATTCAGGGCGGCGTCCAGGACTGCCGCGAGGTCTATGGCTGGTCGCCGGACACGCCCGCCACCTGGCGGGACTGTCCGCGGACCGAGGGCAATGTCCAGTTCATGATCGAAGGACACTTCGCGCCGGGTCTGCAGACGGTGCCCGAAGGCATGGGCCTCGGCCGTGACCGGTACCTGCTTCAACACCATGACAACGTCATCACGTCCGGCTGGCTGCTGGATGACGATCAGGCGCCGGTGGGCACATTGATGATCGTCGATGCGCCGGACCTTGCGGCGGCGGAACGGATCTGGGAGGCGGAGCCGCTGCGGACCGCGGGTCTCTATCCCCGGACGAATTTCTATGGCTGGCGGTTCGGCCGGGTGGCGGACCGCTTCAAGGTGTGATCCGTGCGTCCTGGCTGGGCGCTCGCCCTCATCGCTGGCGTTGCCGGCGCTCCGGCCGCGGCCGAGGAGGTGCCGGTCGACCTGGAACTGGTGCTGGCCGTCGACGTCTCCTCCAGCGTCGATTCCGTCGAGGCCCGCTTGCAGCGCAAGGGTTACGTGGATGCCTTGAAGTCGCCGGAAGTTCTCGGCGCCATCCAGAACGGAACCCTCGGCAGGATCGCCGTGACCTACGTGGAATGGTCCGGGTCCCGCTCGCACAAGGTGGTCGCGCCCTGGACATTATTGGACAACAGGGCCAGCGCCTTCGCCTTCGCAACCTTCGTCGAGGCCTCTCCCCGGGGGTCGGGACACTGGACGTCCATCGGCGGGGCGCTGGACTTCGCTTGGCCTCTCTTCGATGGCAACGGATTTCAAGGAACCCGCCGGGTCATCGATATTTCGGCGGACGGCCCCAACAATGACGGTCCGTCGCCGGACAAGATCAGGGATCTGGTGATCGAGAAGGGGATCACCATCAACGGCCTTCCCATCGTCAACAGCCGCACCCAGGCCTCCGGGCTCCCCCAGATGCCCGACTATGATCACTACTTCGAGGATTGCGTGATCGGCGGACGCGGCGCCTTCCTGGTGATCGCCGATGACTACGGCGACTTCGCGCGCGCCATAAAGCGCAAGCTGCTGTTCGAGATCGCCGATGTACAGCCGCCGCCGGCGGCGCGTTCGCTGTTTCACCGGGCAAGCAGCCACGACCGCCCCGATTGTGAGCGGAGTTGGGATTACCGCCGCCGGGAAGACGGGATCCCGGCGCCGTAGGGCGTTTTGCAACTGCCCGGAAACATGCAGAACGCTTCGTCTGCCCGACAGCGCTGCGCGGACCATGACCCTGGCGGGAAATGTCGGTTAAGACCTTCCGTTGCTGTCGGGGATGACCGAACGCCGGTGCCGCGGGCGCTCCGGTTCGGGCAGGTAGGTGTTGGGAAAGATCGACCGGCGGTGACGGTTCTCTTCCTCGTCGATGACCAGTTCGAGCTCGGGCACCGGCGCGAATCGTCCGATGCCGTCGAATAGCGGTACGGATTTCCGGCGGAACGGAACCACCAGGATCATGCCTGCGATGAAGCCGCCGATATGGGCCAGCCAAGCCGTCCCGCCGGTCTCCGCGCCGACACCCGATTGGGACAGGCTGAAGAACTGGCTGCCGATCCAGAACAACAGGACCAGCACCGCGGGAAGCCGGAGCGGAACGATATTCATGAACAGGACCAGCAGCCGGGCCTTGGGATGGAGCACCAGATACGCCCCGAGCACGCCGGAAATGGCGCCCGACGCGCCGACCAGGGGAACCGTGCTGTCGGGAGCGGCGAGGGCGTGAAGCAGCGTACCGATGACGCCGCACAGAACGTAGAAGACCAGATAACGGAGATGGCCGAGCGCGTCCTCGATGTTGTCGCCGAACACCCACAGGAACAGCATATTGAAACCCAGGTGAAGCCAACCGCCGTGAAGGAACATGGAGGTGACCAGGGTCAGCCAGGCGGGAATTTGTTCGAGCTCCGGCGGCAGTGTCCGGGTGCCGAAGAGCACCGCCGGGATATGGCCGAACCCGAAAATGGCGCGCCCCCGCTGATCGCCCAGTGACACCTCCCAGAGAAAAACCGCGACACAAGCCGCGATCAAGGCGACGGTGACGTACTGGAATTGAATGCGGTTGAGCGGGTTGTCGTCCTTGATCGGGAGAAGCGCCATTGGCGTCTAGCTCCCGTAGCAGCCGGCGAGGCGGGCCCGCTGTATGACCAGGGCCAGCACCGCATCGACGTTGGGCGTGGCGATGCCGGTCAGGCGGCCGAGTTCCGGCACCGCCCCGACGATGGCGTCGATTTCCATGGGCCGGCCCCGTTCCAGGTCCTGCAGCATGGAGGTCTTGTGGGCCCCGACCGCGGCGCCGCCGTCGATCCGCTTGTCCACGTCGATGGAGAATTTGACGCCCAGGCTCTCGGCGACCGCCTGGGTTTCCAGCATCATGTCGCGAATCAGGCGGCGGGTTGCGGGATCGGCGCACATCTCTTCCAGCGTCGCGCCGGTAAGGGCGCTGATGGGGTTGAAGCTGACATTGCCCCAGAGCTTGACCCAGATCTCGTCGCGGATGCGCGGGCGGATGGGGGCCCGGAAGCCGGCTTCCTTCAGGATCTCGGACAACAGTACCGCCCGTTCGGTCTTCTCGCCCAAGGGTTCGCCCAAGGTAAACCGGTCTCCCTCCTGATGACGAACCACGCCCGGCTCAACCACTTCGGCGGCGGGATAGACGATGGTGTGAAGAATACGCTCGGGCCCGATGCCGGACCATTGCACCCCTCCCGGATCGAGCAGCGGGATTTGGTGATCCTTGTGGGGACCGTCGAGGCCGAAGAAGTACCACCAGGGAATGCCGTTGGCGCCCCAGACCACCGTCGTCTCCGGTCCGAGCAGCGGCTGCATGGCGTCGACGATGCCGGGAACTGAATGGGCCTT
The DNA here is from genome assembly GCA_965221855.1 of Rhodospirillales bacterium. Classification (GTDB taxonomy): domain Bacteria; phylum Pseudomonadota; class Alphaproteobacteria; order Rhodospirillales; family UBA2165; genus JAJDXO01. The sequence continues at coordinate 548,623 of CBDCSV010000005.1, forward strand.
GAGGGTCACGATGACATAATCCTGGGGTCCGGCATCCGCCGGGTTTTCGACCGCCGAGGGGCGGACCGTGGCGGTCTCTCCCTCCTTTTCCAGGGTCAGGCCGTTTTCCCGGATGGCCGCCAGATGCGCGCCCCGGGCGATCAGCGTTACCTCGGCGCCGGCCTTGGCGAGACCGGCGCCCAACAGGCCGCCGACGGCGCCGGCGCCATAGATGCAGATCCTCGCCGTCATCCAAGCCCCAGCTTCTCGGCCAATCCGATGCGCTGGAGTTTGCCGGTGGCGCCCTTGGGAATTTCATCCAGGAACAGAATCCTGCGCGGCACCTTGAAATCGGCCAGGTGTTCGGCGGCGAATGTCCGCAATTCCCTCTCGGTCGCTTCCGTGCCGTCGCGCAGCACGACGGCCGCCGCGACATCCTCGCCCAGCTTGTCGTGGGGCATGGCAAAGGTGACGATCTGCTGGACCGACGGATGATCCATCAGCGTCTCGTCCACCTCGCGCGGGGAAATCTTCTCGCCGCCCCGGTTGATGATTTCCTTCAACCGGCCGGTGATGCTGATATAGCCCTCGTCGTCCATGACCCCCTGATCGCCGGTACGGAACCACCCGTCGGTGAACGCTTCGGCGTTGGCGGCGGGGTTGCTTTCGTAGCCGGAAAACACGTTCTCCCCGCGGATAACGATCTCGCCGGTTTCACGGGCATCCAGGATGACCCCGTCCTCGGACATGATCGCCAGTTCGGGCCCGGCGGCGATGCCGACGCTGCCCGGCTTCCGCGGCGCGTCCGGCAGCGGGTTGCTGGCCATCTGGTGAGACGCCTCGGTCATGCCGTAGGCCTCGATCACCGGGCAGCCGAACACGTCTTCCAACTCCTGCATCACTTGCGGGGGCAGGGACGAGGAGGAGGATCGAATGAAACGCAGGCCCGCCTGATCGACGGTCTCCCGGTTGCGGCCCGCCCGGGACAGGATCGCCTGATGCATGGTCGGCACCGCGGTGTACCAACTCGGCTTGGCCTCGGCGATCCAGTTGAAGAAGCCGAGGGCATTGAACCCGGGCGAGCACCAGATGGAGGCGCCGGCTCCGGCCGACGAAAGCACGGCGGCGATCAGCCCGTGAATATGAAACAGGGGCATGATGTTGAGGCACCGGTCGTCCGGGCTCAGCCGAAGCGTTTCGGCGATGTTGGCCGCGGACGCGGTGACGTTGCGCTGCGACAGGGGAACGATCTTGGGGCGCGACGTGGTGCCCGAGGTGTGCAGAACCAGGGCGATGTCGTCGGGCCCGGCGGGACCGCCATTCGCGGCCGGATCACCCACCGGCTCTCCCGAGAGCGTGAAGGCGCCCGCCGGCGAGCCGGCGTCGCTGCTCAACTCCAGGACCGGCACCTCCCGCGCCGCGGCGGCATCCCGGGCCGGCGTGTCGGCGCCGGCCTCGACAACCAGTGCCTTGGCATCGAGGTCGGACAGGTAAAAGTCGAATTCCTCCTGCCGGTAGGCGGGATTGAGCGGGGCGGTTGTCGCTCCCGCGCCGATACAGATGAAGGCGCTCGCCATTTCGGGTCCATTGGGGAGGACGATGGCAACCCGGTCGCCGCGGCCGATGCCGAGGCCGTTCAAGGCGCCGGTAATTGCGCTGGCCTGAACCCGTAGGTCTCCGAAATTCAGGTCGTCGCGGGACGGGGCGCCGAATACGGGTGCATCGCTCGGCTTGTCGGCCAATAGATTCGAAATGGTAAGGGTCATGGCGTGCCTGCGCTTTGGGCGTGTGGGCGGCTTGAGGCCGTCAGGCCGATATGGCCCGTACTTTTCCGCATGATCAAGGCAAAACCCGCCGAATTCCAGCGCTTTCGCGCTCTCCGGCGGCAAACACCCACGTCTTTGGTATTGCCTGAACGAACCATATGTATTTGCGCGTATTTGACAATCTACACAACATTTTGTGATAATTGTCATAACATCATCAAAATGTTGTAGGCCAGGGGTAACAATTAGAGGCCTGAAAACAATGTTACCCGTTAGTCCCGTCCGCCAGCCTGGGACCGGTTTGACGCCCAGGTCACTTCGTTCCCGATGGTTTGGCATCAGTCCATGGTTGATTGTTGGGGTGTTCGTTACCTCGCTGGTTGCCGTGTTTCTTGTGGTTCAACCAGTCCACGCCGGTTTCTTTTGCGGCGAGCGGACTGCAATCACCAAGTCGCTGGGCATGAAATACCACGAAAAATTGGTGGCATCCGGCCTGGCCGATGCAGGTTCGATGATCGAGATATTCGCGTCCAAGAAGGGGACGTGGACGATGATCGTCACGTCCCCCAACGGGCGCTCCTGCTACATGGCGTCCGGCGAAAACTGGGAGGCCATGCCCCGATTGGCGCAGGGGACCAAGACCTAGACGGATTTCCGCTTCCTCTCCGGGATGCGCCGGGCGGCAACCCGCTACCGCCGATTTCCACGGTGCGATCCGTAGCCGGCGAATGGCGATTGCGCCGCCGGCGGCGGCGCGGTGTAATTCCCTGATGTCGAATATCGGATACCGCCGCTTTCCCGCCGTTCTTCTTGCCGGACTTGCCTGCCTCCTGTCCGCCGGCGCTTCGGCCGAGGAGCAGGTCGCCGTCGACCTGGAACTGGTATTGGCGGTCGACGTGTCAGGCAGTGTCGACGGCCACGAAGCCCGCCTCCAGCGCGAAGGCTACGTGGCGGCGCTGCGGAGCCCCGAACTGGTGAAGGCGATCGAGACCGGCATCATGGGCCGAATCGCCGTGACCTATGTCGAATGGGCCGGCCTGGACCATCAGTTCACCATCATCGATTGGACGGTCATACAGGACAAAGCCTCCGCCGGCCGGTTTGCCGACGCGCTGGCGGCCGCGCCGGTCAACGCCGGCCCGTGGACATCGATCAGCGGGCTGATCAGTTTCGCGCTGCCGTTGTTTGAACGAAACAACGTTCAGGGCACGCGCCGGGTGATCGATATCTCCGGCGACGGACCCAACAATTCCGGACCCCTGGTGACCATGGCCCGGGATGCCGCGGTCAAGCGGGGTATCGTCATAAACGGCCTGCCCATCGTCAACGACCGTCTGCAGATTTTCGGCCGCCGCCAGATGCCGAACCTGGATCTCTATTACGCCGACTGCGTGATCGGCGGACCCGGCGCATTCCTGGTGGTTGCCGAGGATTTCAACGATTTCGCCCGGGCCATCCGGCGAAAGCTGATTTTCGAGATCGCGGGCATGGCGCCGCCGGGATCGCGCCAAGCCGGCTGCGAGCCGGTTTCGGGTCCTCTTCATGTCGCCTTCGAGGGCGGCTGCGACATTGGTGAGCGCCGTTTGCGCGAACGCGGCATCTTTCCGGACCGGGATTTTTGAGGTTACGGCGGACAGCGGGAGAGTCCGCAATTGCGAATCACCGCCTGATGTGCGAGCAATCCATGTTCAGTTGAGCGCATTTGCCTGCCGGACGTAAGCGAAACCGCTTAATTTCGATTATTTCGCAACGGCTTGGCGATGAGGTTGCAATAGGCGGTGCGGTGGGTTTGTACTGAACTGGTAACTTCTGAACCGGCAAATGCCGACAATCACCTTGGGACGGACCTGGTCCACATGTTCGAGTCGATACTGATTGCAAACCGCGGCGAGATCGCGTGCCGGGTGATCCGGTCATCCCGCGCCATGGGCATCAGGACCATCGCCGTCTATTCGGAAGCCGATCGGGACGCCCTTCATGTGGATATGGCCAGCGACGCCGTGCTGATCGGTCCGCCGCCGGCGCTGCAAAGCTATCTCAATATCGATGCGATCATGGCTGCTATCGAAGAGACCGGCGCCGAGGCGGTTCACCCGGGATATGGATTCCTCTCCGAGAACGCCGCCTTCGCGGAGCGTTTGGCGTCCGAGGGGGTGACGTTCGTCGGCCCGCCGTCCTCGGCCATCCGCATACTCGGCGACAAGATCGAAGCCAAGCAGTTGGCCGAGTCCGCCGGCGTGCCGACGGTCCCGGGCTACGCCGATCCCATCGCCGATGCGGCGGAGGCGGCGCGGCTCGCCAAGGACGTCGGATACCCGGTGATGCTCAAGGCCTCGGCCGGCGGCGGCGGCAAGGGAATTCGCAAGGTGATGAAGGCTTCCGAACTGGAGGAGGCCTTCCGCGCCTGTACGTCGGAAGCGGAAGCGAGCTTCGGCGATGGACGGGTGTTTCTCGAAAAGCTGATCCTCAAGCCGCGCCACATCGAAATCCAGGTTCTCGCCGATACCCACGGGAACGTGGTCTATCTGGGCGAGCGTGAATGCTCCATCCAGCGGCGCCACCAAAAGGTCCTGGAAGAGGCGCCGAGCCCGTTCGTCGATCCGGAAATGCGCGCCAAGATGGGCGGGTCCGCCGTCGACCTGGCGCGGGCCGCCAATTACTACTCCGCCGGGACGGTCGAGTTCATCGTCGACGCCGACCGCAACTACTACTTCCTCGAAATGAACACCCGGCTGCAGGTGGAGCATCCGGTGACCGAGGAGGTGACGGGGACGGACCTGGTGGAACAGATGATCCGCGTCGCCGCCGGGGAAGAATTGTCGTTCGGCCAGGACGACGTCGCCATCGAAGGCTGGGCCATCGAGGCGCGGCTCTATGCCGAAGACCCGGCCCGGGGATTTCTCCCCTCCATCGGCCGGGTGGCGCGATACCGGGAGCCGGTCTCCGGCGCGTTCGGCACCTCCAAGACCATCCGCATCGATCACGGGGTGAATGAAGGCGACACCATCAACCGGCATTACGATCCGATGCTCGCCAAGCTGATCGCCATCGGCGAGGACCGTATGCAGGCGGTCACGCGAATGCGGGCGGCTCTCGACGAATTCTATGTGCGGGGCGTGAATCACAATATGGCGTTCCTGGGCGCCGTGGTGGCGGACGAGGACTTCGCCGCCGGCAATATCTCGACCGACTTCATCGGCGACAAGTTCGGCTCCCGCTTCGATCCGACCGAGGTCGACCGCGATCCCGAGCCCTGGCTTGTCGCCGTCGCCGGCGCCATCCATTGGCGGCGGATCAGCCGGGCGAGCCGGCTGGTCACCCGGAGCATGGACGATCAGGTGATCCCCGGCCGGCCGGTGACGCTGGCGACCAGCTGGGTGGTGATGGCCAACGGGCGGCCGTTTCCGGTCGAGCTGGCCGCGGCCGGTGACGGCGTCGAGGTCCGCGGGAACGGACAAACCCATATGGTTTCCAGCGACTGGACGCCGTCGAGCTACCTGTTCAAGGGGACGGTGAACGGGGAGCCGGTCTGCGCGCAGTATGATTCCGGGTCGGTCGGCTTCCGTCTGACCGCCGGCGGCTACGCGGCCGAAATCCAGATGGTGTCGCCGCGGGCCGCCGAGATGATCGCCGATATACCCGACCGGGGCGCCTCGGGCGCCGCCCGGCATATCGTTTCCCCCATGCCGGGCCTGATGGTGTCCATCGACGTGGAGGTGGGCCAGGAGGTCAAGGCCGGCGATGCGGTGGCCGTGATCGAGGCGATGAAGATGGAAAACCAGCTGGTCGCCGAGCGTGACGGCACCATCGCGGAAATCAACTGCGCGCCGGGTGACAGCGTCGAGGTGAACCAGGTATTGATGGTGTTCGAAGGCGGCTAACTTGGGGACGAGGGGGCTTCCGGATCCGATGCCTTGGCCTTCGCCGCGTGACGCTCCCGATAAGTCAGATAGCTGGAACTGATGAAGATGACGGTGCCGCCGAGCAGGGTCCATATCGTCGGCACTTCCGCGAACAACACGATACCGATGATGGCCGCCCAAATCAGCTTGGTATAGTCGAATGGCATGACCAGTGACACATCCGCGCTCTTCATGGATTGTGCAAAAAGAATCTGGCCCAGTGTCCCGCAGGCCGCGCCGGCCGCCAGCAGCATGTATTCGGTTGGCGTGGGCCACCGCCAGACCAGCAGGGCCGGCGGCAGCGTAAGGACCGTCAAAAACACCAGGGCGTAAAAGGTAATTGTCAGCGAACTGTTTCGCGCAGATAGGCTCTTGATGATGATAACGGCGGCCGCCCAGGACGCCGCTGATCCGATAACATAGAGCGAGCCGATGCTGACGGTCTCGACGCCGGGCCTGAGGACGATCAGGGCGCCGATGAACCCGGCGATCAAGCTCGCGGTTCGCCGCCATCCCGGAATATCTTTGAGTAGGAATATCGCCAATATTGCGACGAAGAACGGGGTGGTGAATGCCAGCGCCGCCACTTCGGCCAGCGGGATCAGCGAGATACCAAGGAAATAGAGTATCATGGCCACCGCATTGAATACGCCGCGCCAGCCCATCAACCAGAAATCGCCTTTGGTGGTCACAAACAAGGCGCTGCCATGCCGAAGCAGAAACGGTAGGATCAGAAAGAACCCAATCACGTTGCGCATGAAGGCGATCTCGAACGGATGCATATCCGGCGTCAGAATCCGGACGATGGTCGCCATGCTCGTCAGGAAGAGGGTGGCGGCAAGCATGTAGAGGATGCCGCGCAAATTCTGACTGAGGTTAAAGAATTTTTCGGGCAAGACCGGGGCGCTCCAACACCTTCGATGGATATGTGGGCCGTCAGGACCTGCGGCTCGACATTCGGCGAGGGTGCGCTACTGTCGGGGAGCAAATTGAGGCCAGATTAGGGCGGGATCATGGTTCAACTCCTGGACGAAGATATCAAGACAAGAGAAGTGCTGACGTGGAAGGGCCTGCATCTGTTCCACTTCATGTCGTCGTCGTGTTCGCAAAAGACGCGGATCGTTCTCAATCTCAAGGGCCTGGAGTGGGAATCCCACCACCTCAGCCTCCGCGACGGCGAAAATTTCACCGACTGGTATCTCGGCATCAATCCGCGGGGCCTGGTGCCGACGCTGGTCGCCGACGGCGAGGTCCATATCGAAAGCAACGACATCGTCACCCTGCTGGAGGAGCGCTATCCCGAGCCCAGGCTCATCCCGGCGGGGGCCGAAGACCGGATCGCGGAACTGCTCGAGCACGAGGACGACCTCCACCTCGATCTCCGGACCATTACCTTCCGCTTCACCCAGCGGCGGGGGAAGCAGCCCAAGAGCGACGAGGCCATGGCCAGTTACCGGACCGGCGGGACCGGCACCGTATTGGGCAAGGAGGACCCCAACAAGGCGCGGGAAATTGAATTCTGGGATATGGCGAACACCACTGGCATTTCGGACGACGCGGTGCGATTGTCCGCGAGCCGTTTCCGCGAGGCGCTGGACGGCCTCAACGATACGCTGAACGCGAGCCCCTACCTGATGGGAGGCGAATTGTCCGTCCTCGACATCGCCTGGTTCATCTACGTCAACCGGCTCAGGAGTTGCGGCTATCCCATGGACGTGCTCCACCCGGCGCTCACCGGCTGGTTCGACGGCCTCAGGGCGCGTCCCGAGCTCGCCAGGGAGATCGCCGTGCCGCCCGAGGTGCAGGCGGCTATCGACGATCATCACGCCGAGCAGCGGCGCGAGGGCCGCACGCTCGTCGACGTCGCCGGGCTCGCGTGACCAATGGCGTGACGAGTGAAGAGGCTCCGCGCGCGATCCGGGCGCTGATCACCGGCAGGGTCCAGGGCGTGTGGTTTCGCGGCTGGACCGTTCAGGAAGCCGAAAAAAGGGGGATTACCGGCTGGGTGCGCAACCTCCGGGACGGCTCGGTGGAGGCGCTGTTCTGCGGGCCCCGGGCGGCGCTGGACGACATGCTGGCGGCCTGCCGGGAGGGGCCGCCGGGGGCGCGGGTCGAGAATATCGAGCTGGAGGACGCCGACCCGCCGGCCGAAGCCCGGTTCGTTCAGGCGCCGATGTACTAAGCGACGGCGTCCCTCGAATGGTCTTTTGTCCTGTTCCCCTGAGGCGGCAATCTAAAACACTTCCGCGAAGGAGGCCGCCAGGGCCGCGTCCAGGTCCGCCATGGAGGCCCCGATGCCGAGCCGGGCGAGGGACGTGACGCCGTAATCGGAAATTCCGCAGGGAACGATGCCCGAGAAGTGCTCGAGGTCGGGATCGACGTTGATGGCGATGCCGTGAAACGTCACCAAGCGGCGGATTCGCACCCCGACCGCGGCGATTTTCGCTTCGCCGCCGCTCCCGTCCGGCACCCAGATGCCGATCCGGTCCTCGCGCGGCTCGCCGGTCACCCCGAACGCCGCCAGGGCGCCGATCACCCAGGCCTCCAGGTTGCGGACATAGGCCCGGACATCGGTTCCCCGCTCGCGGAGATCGAGCATCAGATAGGCGACCCGCTGACCGGGGCCGTGATAGGTATAGCGCCCGCCGCGTCCCGTGGCGTAGACCGGAAAGCGGCCGTCGAGAAGCTCCGCCGGGTCGGCCGAGGTGCCCGCCGTATAGAGGGGCGGATGCTCCAGCAGCCATACCCGCTCGTCCATGGCGCCGGCGATGATGCCGTTGACCCGGGATTCCATCTCGGCCAGCGCATCCTCGTAGGCCACCAGGCCGGGGGCGGTCACCCATTCGACGCCGGCGACGCGGCCCGGCCCATCCGCAACCTTCATATCCATGTCCGCTATTGTAGCGGCTCGGAGGGGCGGGGGATATGCCGCGCATATCCTTGACAGGGCAATCGCATTTGATTTGGTTCGTGAACGGAATGGCTTCGTAAACGGAATGGAAATGAGTATCGCTGCTGCTGGAGCTTCTTTGACGTTTGATGGAGGTTTCGGTGGAGAGATTTCGGGAGAGTTTTTCGGGTCTTGATGATCCGCGCACGGGCAACGCGTTGCGTCATGATCTTCTTGAGATGCTGTTCATGGCGCTGTGCGCGGCGCTGTGTGGAAGCACGTCGTGCGTTGACATGGCGGACTTCGCCGAGGCCAAGGAAGAGGTGCTGCGCGAGTTCCTGACCCTGCCCGCTGGCCCGCCCAGCCACGACACCTTCTCGCGGCTGTTCCGGTTGTTGGACCCGCGGGCCTTTCATGCCGCCTTCCAGCGCTTCATGTCCGATTTCGCGACCGCCCGGGCGGAGGTTGTTGCGATTGATGGCAAGAGCCTGAGGCGCTCCTTCGATCGGGCCTCCGGAACCTCGCCGCTCCACCTGGTCAGCGCCTGGGCCGCCGATCAGCGGCTGGTTCTAGGCCAGATGAACGTGGGCGCGAGCAACGAGATCACCGCCGTGCCGGCCTTGCTCAAGCTGCTCAGCCTCGAAGGCGCGGTGATGACCATGGACGCCATGCACTGCCAGAGCGGCACGGCCCGCGACATCCACGAGGCCGGCGCCGATTACCTGATGGCGCTGAAGGCCAACCAGCCCGACCTTCTCGCCGACGTCAAACTGCTGCTGGACGATCCCCAGGCGCCCGCCGACGGCGTGGACCAGACGGTGGACGCCGGCCACGGCCGCATCGAAACCCGCCGCGCCGAGGTGCTGCACGATATGGACTGGCTCGCCGAAGCCCACCGGTGGCCGGCCCTGGCCGCTGTCGGCAAGGTCACCTCCAGCCGCGAGACCGACGGCCGGGCCACGACAGCGGTGCGCTACTTCATCGCCTCCTGGCCGCTCACCGCCGACGAACTGAACCGCCTCGTCCGCGGACACTGGGGGATCGAGAACCAACTCCATTGGGTGCTCGATGTGGTCATGGACGAAGATCAGGCCCGAGCCCGCAAGGACAACGCCCCGGAAAACCTCGCTCTCCTCAGACGCCTCGCCCTCAACGTCATCAAACGCAACAAGGACAAGGGATCAAACCGTCTCAAGTTCAATCGCGCCGGGTGGAGCGACAACTTCCTCCGAAAACTCATCGCCGAAATAGGCTAATGCGATTGCCCTGCCTGATCATGGCCTGGGCATCGACCCGCGGAACCGGTCTGCTATAGTCGCGCCGGATTTCGAGTTTTTTTCAGGGAGTGCGCATGATGGCACGGGTTGAACGCTTTTCCGGACTTTTGTCGCCGGTCTTGACGCCGTTTGGCGAGGACCTGTCGCCTGACGTGGACCGGCTGATCGGCCACTGTAAGTGGCTGCTCGAACGCAACTGCAATCTCGCGCCGTTCGGCACCACCAGCGAGGGCAACTCCCTCTCCGCGGCCGAGAAGGCCGACATCCTCGACAGGCTGGTTGCCGCCGGGATTCCCGCCGCCTCCATGATGCCGGGGACCGGGACCTGCGCCATTGCGGATACCGCGATGCTGTCCGCCAAGGCGGCGGCGTTGGGTTGCGGCGGTGTCCTGATGTTGCCGCCGTTCTACTACAAGAACGTCAGCGACGACGGTCTCTACGCCGCCTACGACGCGGTCATCCAGCAGGTCGGGTCCGCCGGCCTCAAAATCTACCTCTACCATATTCCGCCCATGTCCCAGACGCCCATCAGCCTGGGCCTTATCGAGCGGCTGTTGAAGGCCTATCCCGAGACAGTCGTCGGCATCAAGGATTCGTCGGGCGAATGGGACAACACCAAGGCCATGCTCGATGCGAAGTTCGACGATTTCCGCATCTTCGTGGGCTCGGAATCCTTCCTGCTCGCCAACATGCGGAACGGCGGGGCCGGATGCATTTCGGCGACCGCCAACGTCAATCCGGCGGCGATCTACGATCTGTACGAACGCTGGCGGGACGATGACGCCGAAGACCGTCAGGCCGACCTGGACGCGGTGCGCGCCATCTTCGTCGAATATGCGGCGATCCCGGCGCTCAAGGCCTGCGTGGCCCATTTCGCCGGCGATCCCGGCTGGGCTCTCACCCGCCCGCCGCTCATGCCGTTGGATGCGGAAAAAGCGTCGAAGACCATCGAAGCCCTTTTGGCCCGCGGCTTCGACATGCCGGGCCTGGCGGGCGCGAAGGCCGCCGCCGAGTAGCCGCCGTCAATCGCCGCTCTCGTCGTACAGCCCCCGTGACTTGTGCCAGTCCTCGATCCCCTCGTCCGGATAGTGATCGAACCGCGGATTTGCCTCGTCTTCGTCGGGTATCAGCACCCAGTCCGGTTTGTGGGCGAGCATGAAGTGCTTTTGCTCGGGCGGGACCGGCAGCGGCGTGTCGATCACCCCGGCGATGGGGTAGAACCACTGGCCGTGCCGGGGGTTGTAGTTCCACATGACGGTTCCGCACTGGGTGCAGAACGACCGGCCGCCGGCGTTGCGGCCGTCTTCCGCGTATGAGTCCCGGTCGTTGTTGTCATGCCGGTAGAGCTTGAGATTTTCCCCGCCTTCGATCTCCAGGGTGCCGTATTCGCCCATGATGTTGATGGTGTAGCCGCCGCCGCCCGCCGCCTTGCGGCAGATGGAGCAATAGCACCGGTTGACCGCGTAGGGCGTGTGGGAGATGCAGGAAAACTTCACGGCGCCGCAAAGGCAGGATCCTTCAAGCCGCATGACGGGAACTCCTTGTTGGACGTTATGGGGGCCGGACCCTACTCCACCAGCTCGCCCCAGCCGCGGGCCCGGTCCAGCCGCGGATAGATTTTCCTGGAGGCCCGGTCGATCAGCCGGGCGGCCAGGAACGCCAGAACGGTCAGGGCGGCGACTTCGATGGCGCCGCCGTAGGAGATCAGGGGATCCCGGATATAGGGGTGGATCTGGAGGCCCTTGGCGATTTCGAGCACCAGAAGAATGATCCCCATCGCCCCGGCGACATAGCAGAAGGTCGCCAGGAATCTGAGGCCCAATCCGGTGGTTTTCCCGCGCACGGCTTGGTTTCCCCCGCCGGCCTACGACACCGGCAGGCCCGCGCGGGCCCGGTCGAAGCATCCCCTGGTTTCGCGCAGTTCGAGGCCGCGGTAACGGGCGAATGCCGCCTCGTTCACCCGGGCGACGACCTCCAGGAGACGCGGCCCGGCGATGTCCTGATTTTTGAGATATGCCGCGTAGCCGGTTTCGGCCGTTCGGCACTTGGCGTAGGCCTCCATGATCATCTGGCCGCCGCTGAGTTGGCTGACCTCGTAGCTGTTTGTGAGGCAGCCGACATAGGTATCGTGGGGATCGTCGCCGAGCGGGCCGAGCCCGTTGCCGGCGGCAAGCCCGGCGGCGAGGGCGACGCCGGCGATGCTCCATAGCCGGGCGGTGGACATTGGCGGACCTCCTCGATGAGGGACCATGAAGCGTAAGCAAAAAGCGCCTTGGCGGCAATGGGAACGGCCACGGGGTAACGTCAAGAGTTATGTGTCAGGGAGACTGGGGTACTGATTCCCTGAGACTTGTTTTCGTGAATGAAGACCGCGAAGAGGATGCGGTCCATTGAGGTTTTATCCTTGAAGGTTCCCATGGGCCGGGTTCGTCTGCGAACCTCGCGGAACCTCCGTTCGATGGCATTGGTGGTCCTGACCTGCTTTCGCTCGGCGAGGTCCTTGTAGCGGAAGCAGGTGAGCAGGTCGTCGAGGTCGTTGCGCAGGCAGGCGACGGCCTTGGGGTAGGTATCTTCCCAGGCGTCGGCGAAGCGGCGGGCGGCGGTCTCGGCCTTGCGGCGGTTGGGGGCATTCATGACGGCGTGGACGTCGGCCTTGACGGCCTGCTGGTCGGCTACGCGGACCTTGTTGAGGATGTTCCTGATTTTGTGCGCCCAGCACCTCTGAACGGGGATGCCGTGATAGACGATCGGCAAGGCGGCGAGCAGGCCTTGGCCGCCATCAACGCAGATCATCTCAAGGCCCTCGCCGGTGAGGCCGCGGCGGTGCAACCGCGGTGAGGAAGCGCTCCCACTCCGCGGCGCTCTCGCTGGCGGCGAGTTGGAAGTCGATAATCTCCTTCTTGCCGTCGTGCCGTATGCCCAGCGCCACCAGGACCGGCCTCCTGAGCGCGCCGGCGCCGGTCTTGCAGGCCAGCACCACGCCGTCGAGCATCAGCGCCTTGTAGGCGTTCTTCAGCGGCCGGCGGTGGAATGCGGCGACCGACAGATCGAGGGTCTTGGCGACCCGGCTCACCGTCGCGGCCGAGACCGGACGCCCGAGCAGGGCAAGCAGGACCTCGCCGACCTTGCGGGTCGAGAGCCCCAGCACGAAGCCGGCCAGGATGGCGCGGTCGATCTCTGGAGCGCGCCTTGCGTAGCTCTTCAGAACCTCGGTCGGGCAGAAGTGCCGGGTGCGCGGCACGTTGAGCTCGATGTCGCCGAGCTCGCTGAGCAGGCGGCGCCGGTAGGTGCCGTTGCGCCGGTCGCGCATAGCGCTGCCATCGAGGCCGTCGAGCCAGCGATCCACCGCCTCGGCCATCCGGCCCTCGATGATCTCGGCCAGCGCCTGGCGGCCAAGCGGGCGATAACCCTC